>NZ_AUGO01000006.1 GCF_000422705.1 Flavobacterium soli DSM 19725
CCTATGGGACCACAGGGTCCAGCCGGTGTGGCGGGTCCGCAAGGTCCTGCAGGGGCTCCGGCAACGTTGGCATACAGTTTTATGTCAAGGACATCCGATTATACCATCACGGCAATGGATGCGACAAACAACCTGATCGTGAAAAATAGCAGTAACTCGGTGGTTACGTTTACATTGCCAAGTGCCAGCGCAGCTGGAGTGGGCAAGATGATTTATATAACGTCGACCTCGACTTCTTCACCGCAATCGATCAATGTGCTGACGGACGGTAGCGATCTGCTCTTCGGGTTCTACACGACGCCTTCCGGAACAACTGATATTTCTGCAACTACATTGTCAAACATCAGTTGGGTACAGTTGATCAGCGATGGGTCAAGTTGGAATATCTTAGGAATGTATTGGTAGTAGCCCCAATTTCTGCCATGATAGGCAAGGCCCCGACAGTAATGTCGGGGCTTTGTCGTTCTATCCCGATCCGTAGAAGCTGTCCCCCACGGAGATGTGTGCAGGAAATGCGACATTTTGCGGCTCCAGTGGTAAGGGGCAGCTTGAGGGATAGGGTAGCGGAAGTAGCCGCATGGGGAGCGACGGTGTTCTTTGCCGGCCGGATCTGGCCCGCTGTCGGAATGGTGGAAGGGGCAGTGGTTGGGGAAGCTGTATCACGCCGCTTTTCGGTTGCGGAGCGCGATGGTGCCGGTACTTGTCGCTCTTGGGGGACGCGGTCTAGCTTTCCTCGTTTTCCATCCCCGCTTCCGCTTCCCTCAGCTGCTGGATAAAGGCAATCGGCGCCATCCCGATCCTCTTCTTGAAGCTCAGCGTGAAGATCTGTGTGGAGCCGAAGCCCGCCTCCTCGGCCAGGGCATTGTGCGTGTAGTTCCGGTACTTGTGGTGCTCGATCAGCAGCGCCACGATATGGTCCGCCTTCAGGTCGTTCAGGTAGGCCGTGACCTTCTTCCCCCTGTGGTGCGCAATGAGCAGCGAGACATATTTGGTGTTGGTGTTGAACAGTGCCGCAAGCTTGGCAAGGTTCACGTCCCTCTCAAGGTATTTCTGCTGCGATTCGAATCGCTCAAGCCGCTTGAGCAGTTTCTGCGAAAGCTCGGGTGACAGCTCCGCAGGTGGGCTTTTCACCTTTTGCAGGGGCATTTTTTCCTTTTCGGCAAACTCTGCCAGCACTTGGCGGAACCGCCGCTTCTCCCTTCTCTTGGTATGCAGGTGCCAGGCGGTCACCGCCATCAGGGTGGCGCCCAGCGTGCCCACCACCGCAAGATAGGTATGCCAGTCAGTGGCCAGTTTCCGCTCGATGGCCTGCTCCCTCTCCAGCAGTGCCCTCGTGTCATATTCCTTGTGCACCTTGTAGGACAGGTGCTTGAACTCCCTGGTGTTGTGCTGGTCAAACGCCAGCAGCTCGCGGATAAAGAAGAGCTGTTGCTCCGGATTTCCAAGCTCGGTATAGTGGGCAATCAGCCTTTCATAGTTCTCCCGCAGGTCGGGTCGCGTGTAGTGGTGCCGGCGGATGCCCTCATGCACCCTCAGGCCATATTCCAGTCCCTTCTGGGGCGCTTCCAGTTCCCAGTAGCATTTCGCAAGGTAGGCCCAGGTCGTGATCTGGTTCGCATGGTCCCTCGTTTTGGCCAGCTCCGTTTCGGACGCATGCAGCAGCGGCAGGGCCGTCCTGTACGCCTGCTGCATGCAATGGTTGATGCCTTCCGAGTTCTTGAAATACGGCACCATCGACGGGATTCCATACGCCGTTGCCAGTTCCATTCCCAGGACATTGTAGTACGAGGAAAGGTCATGCCGTCCCGTCTGCGTATGGCAGAGCCCGATGGCGTGGAGCGTCTTGAGGTAGGCCATGTCGTTCTCCTCCCTGAAATACGCAAGGCACTGCGTCAGCAGGGCAATCGCCTCATCATTGTACCCCAGGAAATACTTCGTCAGGGCAATCGTGTACTTTACCTTGTGGATCAGGTAGGCGTCGTTCGTGGCGGCGACGTGCTGGTTGGCGGTAAGGTACGCATGCAGCGCTTTCGTGTAGGACTTGTTGTCATAGTGGGCGGCGCCGATCGTGAGGTAGGCACTGCCTATCGTGGCATCGTCACGGCTGGCGTTCGCCTTTTCCAGCAGGCTGTCGGCATAGATCATCCGGAACCTGCCTTCCGCCAGGTGCATCATCGCCCTGTACGCATTCGCCTCCTCCTTGGGCTGCCGTTCCCTGGACGCCTTGCTGAGCCAGTACTGGGCAATATGGCGTGCCTTGACGGTATCGCGGCGGTATTCGATCACCATCCGGTTGAGTTCAGGGTAATCCATCGTGGCGAGGCTGTCCGCTTCGGGTGGGTGCCGGGCATAGGCAATTGTTAAGGGGAATAGGGCAAGGTGGGCGGTGAGGAGTAGGCGTTTCATGGTTTCGGTTGGGTTTAGGTATTCATTTTGGCAGAGGAAAGGGAGGCTGATGTAAAAAAAGTGTAGTAAAAATATTAAATTTTCTGATGTGCGGCTATAAAATTCTTAACAATTTGATAACCTGTTACGGCAGGAAAGGCTTTTTCTGCCCTCAGGCTGTTGCGTCGCGGATGCCTCGGGAATGCAGCTTGTATTTTTTCATTTGGTGAGCCCTAAGGGCTGTATTTTATGGGCTTCGGCCCTTTTTTTTATGCTGCTGGATTCTGGAATCCGGCAGTGGATTTGGAGAATACCAGCAGCGGTGGCGTTGCGGGGTTGCCCCGGTGCAGGTAGTTTTGTCCCGAATTCAACCGGCCTTGCCTCGGCACGGCCACACCACACTGTTCAGATTGCCCGGGCCAGATGGACTGATCATTTAATCAGTAACCCATAAAACTAATCCAGATGAAAAAAGATGTTTTTAAGAGAGAAGTACTTGTCGTACTATGTTCCCTGGTGCTTGTGTCCTGTGAGACAGGCGAACCGTCCGAAACACCGGAGCGTGGCGGGACGCCTGCCGGAGTTGTACCAAAGTCAGCCAATGCGGCACGGGGCGATAGTGCCAGCGCCTTCGACCATGCCGGCAGCATGCATACCGAGCTGCTGCTGGGCTATTATGCCGACACGCTGTTGCCCGCCACGGCGGACGGCTGCATCGCCCGGCTGGACGCCGTGGCGGCCGTGCATCCCTATTTTGCAGGCTTTTCGCCGGCCGACTATGGTCTCGTGCCGGAAGGCAGGATCCTCGCCATTGCAGATAATGGCCCTGCCGAGCTGGCCGTACTGATGGACGAACTGCCACTGTCCCTGCAGGCATGGGAAGACTTTTACCTCTTTGTCACGGAGGTACTCGAAAGGGAAGTGCAGGGGGAAGCGGAGGCAGAACTCCATGCCTTTATGGTCGGCTATGAAGGCAATGTGCTGTCCTCGAACACCTATACCGATACCGAAAAGGAATACCTGCTCACCGTGGCCTCCATTTTCCGCCATTCCATACAGGCAAAGCGCAAGCGGCCGAAGAAGAACACCGATATAGATTGGGACTGGCTCACGGCCAATGTGGCCGGTGCGGCCCTGGGTGCCCAGTATGGGCCACGGCAGGCAATCCTCACCGCCGCAAGGGCGGGGATCCTCGAGAACCGTTGAGGGTTTGGATGGCCCCACATGGGGGTGTGGGGCAACGGGGCGCCGCTTCGGCGCCAAAGGAAAGGCTACCCTTCGGGGTGGCCTTTTAGGTTGCATCTGCCTCCTCCATCCGACGCAGCAGGTGCTCCTGCAGGGCCATCAGGAACTTCGTCCGGTCGGTCTTGCGGTTGCAGATCTCATGGAACGTCCGGTGGAACTGCCCGACCTCCACCCCGAATGCCCTGCCAAGGAACGCCACGATTTCGCCGATGTCGGTCGCACCGTGCCGGAACACCCCTTCGGTGTGCAGGGCATAGGCCAGCTCGATAAGCCCCACCTTCGGTCCCGTCCACTGCAGCTGCGGCACCACATGGGAGGCCTGCGCCTTTCCTTCCAGCTTGCCGGCAAGGTAGTCCTGCAGCCGGGCATAGGCCGCAAACTGTGCCACCTTGTAGTCATGGGAGGTCGCAAAGAGCGGATCCAGCTGGAAATGGAAGCTTTCGCCATCCGCCGTGCACTCCTGCCGCCGCAGGAAGAACCGCCCGTCAAGGTAGGTGTCGCCCCTGCGGCAGTAGCGGTGGAACGCCGCATGCCGCTCAAAGAACCGCTCCTTCTTGCGCAGGGCCTGGCGGTAGTAGTGGCGCACGGTCTTCTCGGATCCCAGCGGCCGGTGGTCCTCCAGCCGGTACAGTTCCTGGAAATAGAGCAGGCGGCCGCTCAGCAGCGGCTTGCCGTGCCGGAAGAATTCGATCTCCTCTGCCTGGCTGGGCTCTTGCTTCAGGAAGGCGGTCCGGAGCTGGCCAAGGGCGTCAAGGCAAAGGCGGATCGCCTGCTCGCAGTGGCGGGGCAGGTCCTCCTCCGGTGAGGGGACAAGTGCCGCAAGCTGCCGCTCAAGCTGTTCCGCAAGGGCTATGCTATAGTCTTTCATACGCGTCGGGGATACGGTTGGTGAAGGCAAAGCTAGGGCATGGGGGCATGTGGGGCAAGTCCGGCTGTGCTGGATTTCGGAATTGTATACTGTTGTAAAAAAAATGTATAGTAATTTTCATCCCAAAGGAAAACGCACTTTATTTTTTTCAACAAGGCCGGATGCCTTGCCATTGTAGGGTTTTTTAGGCTTTGGATTTCCTCTTGCCACGGTGTTTGGCAGGAAGGACTGTATAGTTTTTTTCAGGGCATCCGGAGGCCAGCTGGAGTGATGGATTCTGGAATCCAGCACCCAAGTGGTGGCAAGGGTGATCCGCATTTGATAGGTTTGTGATGGCTTTCTGAAGCTTTTGCAAGCCATAACCTCTAAGATTGAAACGTATGGAACAGCCCAGTCACATTTCCAAGATAAGGATACTCTACAGCCTGCTGTTCGAGCTGCTGGCAGGCCGCAGCCCGGTCTTTCCCCAAGCGGGAGAGGCGGCAGGCCCCTATGATGGGCTGCTGGCTTCCTTCTCCGGCCTCGCCCGGCAGCTGCAGGAACTCCTCCGGGAGCAGCGACTGCTCCCGCCACTCTACCAGCCGCAGCCGGTCGCCCCCTTCGTGCTGGTGCTCGATGCCGCCGGCAGGATCACGCTGTGCACCCCCGTCGTCGGACGGCGTCTGGGCTACCCGAAAGCAGAACTGGTCGGCCGTGTGTTTGCGGAGCTGCTCGTGGACACCTCACCTCGGCAATGGTCGGATATCCTTGCCGGTGCGGGACAGGAGGAGCAGCGGCTCCTGCCCGTGGAGCTGCTGATGCGGACGGCGTCCGACCTCAGGCTGCCGCTGTCCTGCTGGATCGTGCCGGATCTGGGAGGGGAGCAATATTTTGTAGTGGCCGTTGGGCTCACCCTTCACCTGGGACCGCCGCTCAGGGGAGGATCCGATGCCCAGGCGAGCCCGCAGGAGGCCGCCGTCAACCTGGCACGGGACCTGCACGGCTATATCATCCGGCACCTCGACACCCCGCTGCCCCCCGCAAGGGAACTGGCCCGGCGGTTCGGGACCGACGAGTTCTGCCTCAGGAAGGCCTTCCGCCAATCCTACGGGATGAGCCCCTACCAGTGCTACCAGGAGGCAAGGCTCGACAAGGCATTGCAGCTCATCAGGGACACCGGGCTCTCGCTCCAGGAGGTCGCCTTCAGCTGCGGATTCGACCTCTACGGCAATTTTTACAGGGCCTTCCGGAAAAGGTACGGGTGTCCGCCCAGCAGTGTCAGCAGGGAGGGATGATGCAGTTTTTGAATCGCTTGTGGCAGGAAGTTGTCTGCCGGCCGACGATTCGGGATGGATTACGGGGGAGAAGATCACCGTGACGGGTGGGCTTTACGGGTTGTAAGGAACTATCTTGCATCAGATTTTGAATGCCCGAAAGGGAAGAAAGCCAGATCGGAAGATTTGGCTTTTTTGGTTTTGGATTGGTGGGGTTACGGCAAAAGCTGAAGCTTCGGAAGTAGGAGGGTGTGGGCTTGTCATTTTTTGGGCGGTCGGTAGCCAAATGGGCTCTCGTAAAGGTGTTAAAGATGCATTCTTATAATTTACTAAACCTTTTAATTGCAGCCTCAAAATTATGTTTTGGATGTTCTTCAAAGTCCATCGGGAATTTTAATAATTTTAATCATCTATTTGTAAATATTTTCAATCATAAAAAATGTATATTTGTTAGTTTAATTCATAAAACATTTGGTTAGTGTAGTATCCAACATATTTTTCTTTTATTATCTAACTGTACTTTATCTTAAATCACAATATTGAAAATGAATAAATTAAACCTTGCAGATGTTACTTCCTACGTAGAGCAAAATATAAAGGATTTTCATGATAAGCGATTGGCTAAAGTGAATAGTTTGCGACTTTCAGACGTTTTGAAAGCTAAAAATCCTTATCTGTTTAAAGCCAAAAATGTTAATACTGCTAATGAGATTATTGAAGGGATTTTATCTGCATTCTTATCATCAAGCGAGGAGGGGATTTTTGGAAATTGGTTAGAACGTCTTGCTGTATTCATAAATAATTCTGTATACGGTGGTCAGAAAGCAGTCGTTGATGGAATTGATTTAGATTTTATAAAAGATAGTAAGCGTTATCTCGTTGCGATCAAATCCGGACCTAATTGGGGTAATGACAGTCAATATAAGAAGATGGTTGATCATTTTAACACTGCGAAGAAAAGGGCAGCAACTTCAGGAGGTAAAGAAGAGATAATTTTTGTAAACGGATGCTGTTATGGTCGTTCGAACGCTAAGAGTGAGTTTAAGAAGCTGGGATACTATAAGATGTGTGGGCAGAGATTTTGGGAGCTGATATCCAATGAACCTAATTTGTATACAGACATAATTGAGCCTCTCGGTTATAAAGCCGCAGAGCGTAACCTTGAATTTAAGGAATCTTATGAGAAGGTACAGAATCGAATGGAAAGGGAGTTTCTCATTGATTTTGTTAACGAGGATGGATCCATTAACTGGGAAAAGCTGCTTAAGTTCAATTCCTACGTCGAACCAGTAAAACAAAAATCGTAGTTAGTCTACCTTACTTTCTGCCTTCTCAACCTGTTTCTGAAATTCTTTCAACCAATCTAGATTTGAAGTATTATTGTATCTCGAATATTTGAAATCCCTAATAGGTTCAACAGGCTCATTTCGTAGTGCATCATATATTAATTTGCCAACTGCATTTCCTAGGCTTACCGGAACAGCATTTCCAATTTGTCTATAGCGCTCTAAAATTGAGCCTTCAATGCACCAGGTGTCTGGGAATTCTTGTATTCGCTTGTATTCTTGTACCGATAACGGCCTGTCATGCAATGGATGAGCGAGATCAGTTGCTGGCATGGCAGGATGTGTAACGACAGTCGGTGCTGGTCGATCCCAAGAAATTCTCCTGAAAAAGCCTGTTTTCCCTCCTCCAAGGAAATAAGACTTCCCCAATGCTTCCTTCTGCTGTTCGATAGGTAGGTTTTTCCAATTTTGCCCTGCCTTTAAAAGACGATAAAACTTTAATCTCTTTTCAGGAAATTTGATGAAATCGCATGCTTCTTCCAAATTAGTAGTTGCCTGCTTGAAAGTTTTCCATTTTTTTAAACCGAACTCTCCGTTTTCACTGTGGGTAGGGTTTAAGAAAGGAAGTGGAGTTCCGTCAAGCGTTCCGACAATTATTACCCTCTCGCGAATTTGAGGGGAACCAAAGTTTGCAGAATTATATAGATTAAAACTTAATGAATATCCGGCTAGTTCAAGCCGTTTCATGATGTAATAAAGAGCAGAACCAGGAGTATCTTTTAGCTTCTGACTAAAAGATTCAGAAATCTCGTCGTTGGATTCTAATGAGAATTTTGTAGACAGTATTCCGCGAACATTTTCAAGCACAATGAAGCGGGGCCTTAGTTCCTCAATTATGCTCAGGTATTTTAAGAAAACATTGCCCCGTTCATCTTCAAACCCTTTTCTATTGCCAGCAGTACTAAATGCTTGGCAGGGAGGGCCACCGGCTATAAGATCTATGGTGTCATTATCAGTAAGTCCAGCAAAACTTAGAATTTGTTCAGAAGTATAATTTCTGATATCACCTATTAAACCAATCTTGGGATTGTTGGCGATAATTGTTTTTCTGCTCGATTTGTCTATTTCACATGCCAGCAATGTTTGAAATCCTGACTTTTCCAATCCTAGATCAAGCCCCATAGCTCCTGAAAAGAATGAAAGTACTTTTGGAACATTCGTTTTTATTCTCAAAGTATTTCTTCTATCTAATTCAGTATTCTGCAGCTGATGGTTACTTTTATCAAATGAATCCACATTCTCTTTTGGAATTACCCAAGTCTTGCCTATTTGCATGCCTGGAAGTTTTCCGTCGCGTAGTAATTTTCTAACATATTGTGGGGAAAAATCTATTGCCTCCGCGGCATCTTCAACTGAATAAAAATTTTCTTGGCTCATTTTCTAATGCGAAACTAAATTTATATACCAAAAGTATAAAAAAATTGGGTATTAGATTGAATAAGGAAGTAAATCTTTTAGCTACAATCGTATGACGTTGAATTATAGCACATCAAATATTTTATAATGGTATAATTCTATAGAACTGTTCCCTTTTTTCATATCAGTAAAATAAGAAACTCCTTGATATCTTTGCTTTTGTTCATTACTTATTCGCTCATAATTTTTCCTTTTCAGAATTTGCAGAAATCTTCTAGCATTTATTTTATTTCTGGAAACTTATAGTTGCAAATATTGTGGATGCACAAAATCAAATGCTCTATATTGATATAAAAAAGTGTCGAAATTCATTTCTGCCGATTTGATCAAACGTTCAGGCATTACAAACAATAGAAAATAGGCGTTTTGGGGTTGGAGCAATTATGTTTATGTTGTGAGTTTCAGGAGAGGCTTTGAAGAATGGACTATAAATCCGCACCATCGGGGTTGTTATAACAATATTTAAATGTATAACGTTCCAAGATAAGTTCCAATTGAATCATCCTTTATCTTTTCATCCTGTAAAAAGTTTACTGTATAACTAGTACTTGACACAAAGAAATGTACTTTACCTTCGCGTAAATCCATGGTTATATCTCTCGCAGAATTTTGAGTAATCGTGTTATAACCACTATAGTAATTAAGATCGTCACTCGAAGCTTCACCGATGATAATAACTTTCGGTTTAATTTGCTCCAAGAATTTTTTTGGTACTTTTCCTGAGTCCCTACCATGATGAGGTGCAATAAGTATATCAGAGGCAGGCATAACAATATCATCTATTATTAAATCCATGAATGGTTTTTCTAGATCACCCATCCAAATTACGGAAGCACTATGTTTTAATTCATAACGAAATATAGGTGAAATATTATTGGGGCTAATTCCATTTTCGGCATCTACTAAAGCCTTTATAAAATGCCTATTAGTAGTAACGGGCCATAAAATATTAATTCCCGATGATCCCCGTACTTCATCACTTTCATTCATCCATTTTCTAGATACACCCCGACTAATTATAAATGATTTAGATGAGTCCCTTAATTCACGGTATTTTTTAAAATCTTCATTATCCAAATTTTTCAAAGCATTATTCTTTACAACATAAAAATTTTGAATACCCATCTTCTCATCAAGTTCCTTAAGACCTCTTATATGATCATAGTCGGGAGATGTTGATATAAATCTTGTAATGTTCTTTCCTTTTGATTCTTTTATAAGCTCATTAATAATTACAATCTTGTCATCTGCCCTCAAATTGCAGTCAATAATCGTAAAATTATCAGAATCATGTTTAATGTAAAACATATCACCATGTCCTACAGATATTGATTTAACTATGCTCATTGGATTTATTTAAAGTTGTACAATATAATTTTATTTGTAAATCAGTCAGTATTTCACCATGTTTTGAAAGCAACGCAATTTTCTCTTTTGTCAAAGCAGTTAAGTTTGTTCCTATACGACTAATTTTTTCGATTTGTTGTTCATTGAGAGCATTTTCGACTATGCTATCAAAATTTATTTTTTTACGAATAAATTCATTTATTTCTGCAAATGGCTTTTCAAGAACTTCTTCTGTAAGTCCGTGGTGAACTAAAACATGCTCGGGCACTTGATCTTTTTTAGCTGCAGCAACAAACTCTACGACACATCTTGAATATTCCCAATCTAACGAGAAGTAAGCGATTTCTTTTGACTTTCCGTAGACATCCCTAATAAATTGTAAATTTTTAATTTTGCGCATCATCACATCAATACCACGATAGAGTATAAAAGGCGTATTGTTTGCAAAGAACTTGTTACTAAATGGTTGAGAACCATCACTCACAATAATGACATCACAAGCATATGAAGAGTTCCTTTGAGTTAACTTATGTAAGCCCTGATTATCATATAATCCTCCATCTATTAATCTTGGTTTAATCCTTTTAAAGTCGTTAGCATTTTTGAAATAGCTGATTGGAATTTTAACTGGGTCAAATGGTACGGGTACACTAGAACTACTTGCGACTGCTACAGCAATTGAAAAATCATTACCATTGAATTTAATTGAATCACCACCATCCTTTGGAAATTCATAACTTGAATCAGACATCTTGTTTTTGGAAAAAGTCCAAAGCGTCCCTGTGGATAAATTGGTTGAATTAATTGCTAAAATAGGGTGATCTGGAAGGTCGGCCAATTTCTTGTTGCCAAAGAATATTTTACGATAAGCCTTTATTTTTAATGCAGTAAATGAAACAATCCGAAATTGTATTAATACTGGTGAAAGAACAATGGCACAGATGATTGAGACAACTAGCCATGTTGGAAAGTTAATACTAAAAGGATCATTAAGTAAAAAATAGGCTATTGCTGCAAATATAAATATGGGCAGTAAAAACCGATAGCTAAATATAATGCGTCGAATACAGCTTTTTTGTAGATTAGCAGTAAATGATTTTTCAAATTCTTCAAAATTATCTTTATTCAGAACATAGTAAGCACCTGCAATAGAACCACCAGAAATACATGATATAACATCAATTTTTTCAAGAATATTCAATTTGTTCAATTTACGGAAAACGCCTAAATGAAATGCTGCAGCCCTATAGCCTCCACCTGACAATGCCAATCCTAACTTAGCTTTTTTTTCTTCTTTATTATTCATGTACAAAAGGTATTACTTTGTCTGGCGTTACTATTACCGCGCAAGTAGGGATAGGTGTTTTTTTATTAATAACCTGAAGTTGTGCAATAGTTTTCATATCCTGACCGCTTAAACTTTCAAGATTCATAGGATGTGTATGCCATTCGCCAATGTAACCTATGATTTCCCCTGTGTTATATTTAACATCGTTTACATATTCAGGTAGTCCAGTAATTCCCCTCGTAAAGGCAACAGGAGTACCGGAGCTGCCTTTGGGCTCTGTAACTATTTCAAAAACATATATTACTTTGGTTTTGTAATTGGCAACGCCTATTAGAATACCACCAGTTTCTCTTTTACCAAATTTTTTGCATTGGTTTAAAAGTTGTTCTGTAATGCCGGGAAATAGCCTAAGTGTCCATTTACTGCCTGCTTGACAAGTCAAAATCTCGAATGCATCTATCGCATAATATCTGTTTGAAATTTGAGGAATTCCTGCTGACCTTCTAAAAATATTTAGATATAATAATCCAGAGTCACCTGCCAGTTTTTCTTTGTCAGCTGACAATATTTGAGAAAAGGCGGCTGCATGAAAACTTATCAAGTCGTCGGGCATTACAGTTGTGATTGAATTACATCCTAATCCTATATTCAAAACGGTTGGCTCTTTTTCTGCATCATTTCTACGCCAGATATGTAAGTCACTATCTGTATTAGCCAAATAACAAGCTGTATATACTAGATCGTCAATTCTTGGATTTCGTTGTTTGCCCTCTTTATATAATAGGCCTATCTGCCCATCATCGACCAGTTCACAACGATTATATTCTAAATCAGGAGAAATGTTCCTTAAAGCAAAATGTTGCATTACCTGTTGACTGGCAGTTGTATCTACAATTGTATCGTACTTTTTAAGCTCATCATCCTGTATGTCTGAAATATTTTGTTCGTATGCAATTAAACCGGAAGTAATGTCCAGCTCGTAAAATTCTTTAACTTCTTCTATTATTGCTGTGGCTTTGTTTTGACCAATTGAGTTTGAAAATAATATGTGACGAGCTAAATTATGTTGTTCGAAATTATCGTCATCAATTGCACCGATATTTGTTTTTCCAATTCTTGCATCGTGCATAAGTATTTTGGAACCCAGTGAGCCAACACCTACAAATAATGATTTTTGTTGCCTTTCCTCATTACTAAGAATATTTGCAAGAGCAGAAGTATGAGGTTCAGTATGTGATGTAATATAAACCTCTGTTTCGTCTGACAAAGCTGTAAGACCTCCTTCAGGAAGCATAAGTGTGTAAGTGAAAAACTCGTAATTACCAGTATAACCTATTAATTTTTTTGGACGTAGTACAGCATGTATAATTGGAATTATACGAGAAAAAATTACATCTGCTTGCTGAACGCTAGCTATCATAGAAACAATATCAATATTTCTTAAATTCAAAAAAAATTTTAACTCTCCAAAATTGGTCGGTAAGTTAGTATTATACTCGCTTTCAACAGACCCATCAGAATTCCAAACAAGAAGTGAAAACAGTGACATAACTTTAGCAGAATCGTTTGCGCTGAAAATAAATCGTAAAGCTTTTTGAACTGTTTTTTTTATATCGTTTAAACCTAAAAGAGGTATTCCAGCTATTGATTTATAGGTATAACTTCTTTTTTCATTTAGTTTATAAAGACAACTCAAGATTAGAGCCATTGGAAACTTTGGCACTAGTCTTTCATCATTTTTTACAATTTGCTCAAACATATCATATTTATATATGTGTTTGCCTCCAGACTTTTTTTCTAATCGTACAGGATCAAATTCATTGTTATCTTCCAAAAGTGTACCTGTACCCGCTTTAAAAAACCATTGCGAACCAACCAATAAAAAATCGGCAATTGTAATTGTAGCAAACCATTGGTTTAGACTATCCCTAACCAGACATAAAACAGCTGGTTCGGTGTCTGGAGTATAGTATAAATGTGGTAATCGCCTTTTGGGAAAATCTTTTCTATCAGAAAGTACCGCAGGTGATTCTTCGGGATATCTTGATAAGGAGATCCGAATGAGAACAGGCTCTTCTTGTTGGATTAGATTATCTTTAGAACCACGACTTGGTAATGAAACAGAATATGAAGCCTTGACAACAATGTATCCTGGACGCCAAGAGAATACTTTAAGATTGTCGCACCGAAAATATCTCTTGATTTCTAAGATTGCATCATTTACCTCTGAAGATAGACTACCTTCATAGGCACTTAAATCATCACTATGCAGCATTATCCCTGAGAAATTATTGTTCCAGCTGCACCGCTACCACCCGCAGATGTTGCTGCACCGCTTATGCTTTTATTTGATGCTCTTGCCGGGCCGTTTGATGTAATATCGAAAATGATCGGTTTCGGCTCTTCTTCACTGGGTTCAATATCAGTGTTTAAGAACTTTTCCTTTGAATCAACATATTTTAAGTATTCTTTCTTAGCGTCATAATGTGGCGGATTGTCATCATCATTAACAATTTTTTTGCAGGAAGCTATAATAAAACTGCCGTCTTTCCCATACTCCAATGCTTCTAAAGATGAGTCAACAATGTCGTCTTTATCTGTATCGTTGAAATATGTCCAGGAGCAATGATGAGGAGCCATAAATAAATCCCAATCGAGCGCCCTCTCGCTTTCATCTTTTCCAAATCGTTTTGTTCGCTCAAGTATCTGTTTCCATGTTGTATGATCAGAATCACCACCAAAAATTGCCTGACACGAAAAATCTCTACTCCAGCTGTATTCTTTAAATCGTACCTGAAACACAATACTTGCGGAATTTTTATCTTTTTCAGGTGACTCTAAATGAATCTTGAAGGGAGCATGGATAAAAATAGAGAAGGTATTCTGGTCACGATCATTAAATCTTGAAACTACGTCGCCTGGCTTAGAACGTAAGTGATCTAAGTCCTCATATTCGCCATTAATATCATATCCTATAATTCGAATACGGTTTCCCGGTAAATCTTTATCTGCACTCTCGTCACGGTGGAGTTTCAAACGTCTTTCGGCTTCCTGTTGATGCGCGTCTTCATTTGGGTTTGTAAATTGTTCTGCAATCATTGGGGAAAACCACATTGCATCAATAATAATAAGACCGGCTTCCTTATCTTCTTTTTTATATTTTTTTGGGTCGCCTTGATAAAAATTGTCTTTAAAACCTAAGCAATGATCTTTATCACCGTGAGTGAGTATAAATACATCCAAATAAGGATTATTATCACGAGTTTGAATAGAATCCAAAAGGTCTTTTTTTGCATCATAACGTGATTTATTTGCTTCATCCTGAGATACCACTGTTATGTTACAATCTATTAAAATTGTAGTTTTATCTGCTAAAGTTATTAGCGACATATCGCCATTTTTTACAGGATAGTACTTGATTTGAGGATTGTTAGCTACTGGCATTTAGTGTCTACCCCCATAGTTATTAAACCATTAAAGGCAATTGATATTGTAATTGTAAAGTTTTGCATAATTTGTTTTATTTTAGGGTTAGATTTAATTTTTTTATATCTTTTAGGTATTGCTCTTAAATTTTTTATAAATTATTTGTAACATTTATATTAAAAATTAAATCATAAAATATGCCAAGCTATTATGATGTTTATATTGTCGTAGAAAAATATGATATAAACTGCGAATTTGACAAAAAAAATGACAGACTGTCAGTTGGTTAAAAATATGAAATGAGTTTCCTGAATCATAATATAACAATCTAAAACTGTTATATCAAAGAAATGATGCTCATTCATCTTTCTAAATTTCTTCTATCGCTTGTTATCATCTTTAGTAGATGTATTGAAATAATCATAGTGAATTAAATCATATCTTAGTTTTTCACATTACTTATAAGTTTAAATTTTCTCAAAGTTAGGTTTTGAGAAACGTTCTATTTTACGGTTTTACGTAATTCAAAAAAAAAATATTTAATAATAACTAAATTAACTATTAAAAGCGAGGTTCATCTACGTATAAATGAGCGTTTTTTAGTTTTTCATTTAAATAAAAAAAGATGCCTCAGCATCTTTCATTTATTTGTATTTTTCCTACTATCAATAAAATGTCTATTCTTGAAAAATTCATATACTTTAATAAACCATAAAACAACTATTCCTATAATTTCATACTACACCATCAAATCTAATTTATCCACTCCATAACTACTTTTTTATTATTGTTCGATACTTAATAATATTTTTTTTATAATCTTCAATTTCTTTTTCTGATAAAGGATTTATAGAAATAATTTTGAATCTCTCTACCGGTTCGCCATTTATTTTAGACTGATTTTCAAGAGTTTTTTTGTCAAAAAAATCAATCACTATTCTAACTAGATCGTATTCTGTCACTCCATCTGGATAAATTTCTGAGTACGACTTCACGCTGCAAGCATTCGCAATTCTTGACATTAGTCTGATATTTAGTTTCGTTGGTTGTTTATGATTTTCAATATTACCAATAAACCCTTCAGAAACTCCAATTTTATGTGCAAGAGCTGTTTGAGATAATCCCGCTTTTAAACGTACTAAACGTAATTTTTCTATTAGTAAAAAGTCTAAATGCGATATAATAATTTCAATAATCATCTTTTTTCTTTTTTTGTCAATTACTGAATTATTAAAATATTCTACACATACTTATAGGTATGTGAAATTAATTTGTTATGTTTGTGGTATTCATTTATGAATATCTTATTTTTGCGATTCTTCATATAAAATATTTGAAGCATTCGCTTTGAATCTCGCGTTAGAAAACTGGTAATTTTTGCAACGAGATGATAAGTAGGAGGCTCACGTCCTTTGGCGTGGGCTCACTTATTGTTGCTCGGTATACCAGTGCCTCTAACGCAATAAGCTGAGTTCCACGCTTTTTTTATTCCTTCAGTTAAGGGCGTTCAGTTTTTTTCAAGGCAACTTCTTTTTTTTATTCCGCTTCGCAAACGTTTTCGGCTGTCGGTCGTAGGGTATATACGGTAAATTCGGCTGTAAGGTCTAGGTGATGTAGTGGTTTACGGTTCGGTAGGGCAGTGCCACAGTAGCAACAGTATGAGAGGAGGGCTGCCTGTTCGGCCACCACTTCGCCGCGGCGAACACCCCTCCAAGCGAAGGGAATCCTCAGATGGCGGTAAAAAAAATAGGAGAAGGAAATGAAAATAATAGATAATGGCCAATAGCAATAAAGGATAAGAAATAGGAATAAATAATGACCAATAGCAATAAAAAATAATAATGAAGAATAAGAAATAGCGATGGCGAAGAGACATCCTGCCCTGAATGAAGTTGAGGTTTTAAGATAGTTGAAGTGGGTTAGTTAATCAGGAAGAAGGGGCAGGTTTTTTTAAGGTAGGACATGGGCAAATAAAGCGCAAAGGAACGGCAAGTTTACAGTAGCTCTAAGGTAGGTCTAAGGTAGGTTTTCAGGTAGGCCATACCGTAGATACTGTATGGATACAGCGTGGCTAAAGCGTGGTCACAGCGTTACATAAGTATCGGCATGATACCGCTACTCGCTTCCAGGGACATCACAGCCAGATGAGTACCCAAAGGCACCTCAAGTACAAGTGCAAATAAAAAATAAACAATAGTAATGATAAATAACGAACGCCAATCAGTAAGTAAAACGTCCAGCAATAACCCAAAACCCAAAACCCAAAACCCAAAACCCAAAACCCTTAACCCATAACCCAGAACCCATAAAAAAAGAGCCTATGTAGTAAACAGTACAAAACCTTAGAGTCGCAATCCCGAGACTTCGGGAGAGAGGCAAGACAAAAAAATGGCCCTCTAACTCTTCTTGGCGGTTGAATAGAGGACCGGAGCTAACAAAACACGAATGTTTCATTTAACGGATCAAAATTATGAAAAACAATCTACTGTTCCTATCCTGTATGGGAATAAGTCTGTGTGGCTTCCCTGCAGCAGCAGGAGAACGTACACACGGCAGGGCAGGGCTGGAGTGCCCCAAAGGGCTCACCGCGCTTCTGGACACCTTTCCCCTGCAAACAATAACCATCACCGGAACCGTCCGCGATGCGGCAGGGCCCCTGCCCGGCGTCACCGTAAGGGTAAAGGGCAACAGGACCGTAACCCTCACCGATAGCGAGGGAAGATACGCCATCATGGCAGAAACGGGCGATGTACTGCTGTTCAGCTACGTCGGCTACAGGGAATACGAAGTGACCGTAACAACGGCCAATATAATCGATGCCATATTGCAGGAGGATGCAACCTCCCTGCAGGAAGTCACCGTCAATGCGGGCTACTACAGGGTAACGGACAGGGAACGTACGGGAAGCATCGCAAAGATTACGAGCAAGGAAATCGGGACACAGCCGGTCACCAACGTCCTAGCTACCATGCAGGGACGCATGGCAGGGGTAAACATCACCCAGACAACGGGCGTGCCGGGTGGCAGCTTTGACATCCAGATCCGCGGACTCAACAGCGTCAGGACGGGAGGCAACAGCCCCCTCTATATCGTCGATGGCGTACCGTATGCCGCCGATGCGATCGGGACGGGCATCAACTCGGCCGTCCTGCCCTATGCACCCAGCCCCCTGAACAGCCTCAACCCCGAACAGGTGGAAAGCATAGAGGTACTCAAGGATGCCGACGCCACCGCCATATACGGATCACGGGGGGCAAATGGGGTGGTTCTGATTACCACCAAGAAGGGGAAGGCAGGTGCTACGAGGTATAATGTGGACGTCTCGACAGGGATGGGAAGCATCACCCGCAGGATCGACCTGCTCGATACCGCACAGTACCTCGCCATGAGGGAAGAGGCCTTCCGAAACGATGGCATCGGGGAGTTTCCCGCACAGGCCTATGATGTGAACGGCACCTGGGACCGCAACCGCAACACCGACTGGCAGCGGGAACTGCTCGGGCAGACCGCCCATATTACGAACGCACAGCTGTCGATGTCGGGCGGGACCGCACAGACACAGTTTCTCGTGGGGGGCAGTTTCAACCGGCAGGGTACCGTCTATGACGGCGACTTTGCCTACAGGAAAAGTAACCTCCACCTGCAGTTGGGGCATGCCTCGGCCGACCAGCGGTTCAAGGCAAGCTTCTCGGCAGGTTATACGTTGCAGGACAACAACCAGCCACGGGTGGACCTGATGGTCGAGGCCCTGAGGCTGGCGCCAAATGCTCCCGACCTGTATGATGCCGACGGGGAACTGAACTGGGAAGGCAGCACTTGGGAAAATCCCCTGCGCCACTATGAGGGGCAGTACGGGGCGACGACAAGGGACCTTATGGCCAATTCCACGCTTAGTTACCTGCTGCTGCCCGGTCTCGAACTGCGTTCTGGCTTCGGATACACCACGCTTCGCAACGCGGAACGCACCGCCGCACCTTCGACAATGTTCGACCCCGCCTTTGGCGTGACCAGTGCGGCGTCTTCCCTGATCGTGAGTGCTGCCGACCGCAGCTCGTGGATCGCGGAACCGCAACTGCATTGGAAGGGACGGCTCGGCAAGGCAAGGCTGGAACTGCTGGTAGGAGCCACCTTCCAGTCCCAAGGCGGGAGCCAGCTGGCCCAATATGCCGAAGGCTTTTCCAGCAACAGCCTGATCCGGAATATAGGGGCGGCATCCAACCTGTTTACGGTGACGAGTGACAACACCGAATACCGCTACCAGGCCTTCTTCGGCCGTGCCAACCTGATTTGGGACGACAGGTACATCCTGAACCTCACGGGAAGGCGTGACGGCTCAAGCCGCTTCGGCCCCGGCAAGCAGTTTGCCAACTTTGGTGCCGCAGGCGTGGCGTGGCTTTTCTCAAGGGAAGCACTGCTGAAGGACAGTAACGTGCTGAGCCACGGCAAGCTGAGGGGCAGCTATGGCGTGACGGGCAGTGACCAGATCGGCGACTACCAGTACCTCGATACCTACGCCCCAAGCGGGGTGCTATATGGGGGCGTCATGGGATTGCGTCCGACCCGCCTGTTCAATCCCGACTTCGGATGGGAAACCAATCGCAAGATGGAGGCCGCACTCGAACTGGGATTCCTCAGGGACCGCATCATGCTGACAGCCGGATGGTACCGCAACACCTCGGGCAACCAGCTCGCGGGGATACCGCTGCCGGGCACCACGGGATTCAACATCATTCAGGCCAATCTGGAAGCCACGGTGCAGAACAGGGGCCTCGAGCTGACCCTGCAGGCGGTGAACATGCAGGGCAGGGATTTCAAGTGGACCAGCAGCCTCAATTTTACGCAGGAACGCAACAAGCTGGTGGAGTTTCCGGGACTCGAGACTTCAACCTACCGCAATACCTACGCCATAGGCCAGCCGCTGAACATCCGAAAGATGTACCATTTTACGGGCGTCGATCCGGAAACGGGACTCTACACCTTCGAGGATGTAAACGGCGATGGCCGACTCACCGCGGCGGAAGACAAGAAACAGGTGGTGGATTTCACGCCTGCTTATTATGGCGGCCTCCACAACGACCTCCGGTACGGCAACTGGCAACTCGGCTTCCTGTTCCAGTTCGTACGGCAGCAGAATTTCAATTCGGCCGTCAACTTTGGGGCGCCGGGAACATCCAACCAGCCCGTCACGGCACTCGACCGCTGGCAGGAGCCGGGCGACGTGAGCGACCACCAGCGGTTTACTTCGGGCAGCAACGGTGCGGCCATGTCGGCCTACAACCGTTACCGTGACAGTGATGCCGCTGTAAGCGATGCCTCCTACGTCCGGCTAAGGAACCTTTCCATTTCCTATACCTTGCCCGCAACCGCCCTTAAAGGGGTGCAGTGCAGGATGTTTGTGGAAGGGCAGAACCTGCTGACGTTTACGAAATTCGAAGGGGCAGACCCCGAATTCAAGGCAGCGGGCTACCTGCCACCGCTGAAAGTCATCAGCGCGGGCATGCAATTTAACTTTTAATACTTATACCATGAAAAATATGATCCGACGATGGAGCGGCACCCTTGGCGGGCTGTTCCTCTTGCTTTCCGTATCCTGTACGGAGTTTATCGAAGTGCCGCTGCCCGATGGGCAATTGACGGCCGAAGGAATTTTCGAGGAACCGGCCACGGCACATGCCGCAATGGCTTCGGTCTATGCGCAGTTGCGCGATGGCGGACTCCTGACGGGGAACCCGCAGGGGCTCTCCTGCCTGTTGGGGACCTATACCGACGAACTGGACTACTACGGCAGCACCCAGGGCGCTCCATGGGCCTTCTACAGCAATGCATTGCTGCCCACCAGCAGTGAGGTCGCCGTGTTGTGGAACAGCAGTTACCAGCAAATCTATGCGGCCAACGCCGTGCTGGAAGGGGTCGAAGCTTCGGCATCCTTGCCCGTAGCCGACCGCCGGCAGCTGACAGGTGAGGCCCTGTTTGTTCGGGCCTTCCTGCATGCCTATCTGGCACAGCTGTATAATGGTGTGCCCTATGTCACGACCACGGATTATAGGGAAAATGCGGTGGCACGGAGGCTGGGTGCAACGGAGGTATTGGAGGAGGCCAAGGCCGACCTGCTACTGGCAGCGGAACTGCTGCCCGAGGCGTACGTCACGTCGGATCGTGTGCGTCCGAACCGCTATGCCGCACGTGCCGTGCTGGCACGCATCTGCCTTTACCTCGGACAATGGGACGGGGCGGGCAACCATGCATCGGCCGTTCTGAACCGTACGGAACTGTACCCGTTTCAGGAAGACCTCGACGGGGAGTTCCTGGCGGACAGCCCTTCCACCATCTGGCAGTTCAGCCCCGCATCGGGAGAGGCCAACACCCGGGAAGGCGCAACGTTTATATTCGGCAGTGGCCCGCCCCCGCTGGTGGCCCTGAAGCCTGAGCTGGTGGCCGCCTTTGGGGACGGCGACCTGCGGAAGGAGAAGTGGATCAGGGCCGTAACGGACGGTACCGACACCTGGTACCATGCCTTTAAATACAGGCAGCACCAGAATGGTGGTGCACGGGAGCACTCCGTACTGCTCAGGCAGGCGGAAATGTACCTGATCCGGGCAGAGGCAAGGGCCCGTGGAGGCGACCTGATCGGGGCAAGGGAAGACCTGGACAGGATACGGAACCGGGCAGGGCTGGGGCCGACAACGGCGCTGACGGCGGAGGAAATGGTAGCCGCGATCTTTGCGGAACGCCAACTGGAACTGTTTACGGAACTGGGACACCGCTATTTTGACCTCCGCCGATCGGGTACGATCGACACGGTACTGCAGCAGTTGAAGCCGGGATGGGAGTCCGAGGATGCCCTGTTTCCGATACCGGAAACGGAACTCGGCCTGAACCCCAACCTGGTACCCCAAAATCCGGGCTACTGATGGGGAGGCTATTTTCATTTGGGAAGGTGTTCCTGCTTTGGCTGCTCATGGCCTGCCCCCTGATGGGGCAGGTCGACACCTTGGAGGCGGTAACGGAGGAAGACCACGGCTTGTGGTCCACCCTCGTGCTGGAAGCCGTATCGGACGATGGCCAATGGACGAGCTATTCGGTGCGCTACCCTTCCAAGGAGGATACGCTTTTTGTACAGTCCACCGCTACAGGGAAACGCTATGCGATGGCAGGTGGCCGTTCGGGCAGCTTTGCGGGGGGTGCCTATTTTGGATACCTTGATCCGTCGGGCTTTGGATTGCTTCGTATGGAAACGGGGAAGGTGTGGAAGGAAGAAGGGGTAAGCCGCTTTGCCTTTGCAGGAACGGACGCCTTGGCACTCTATGCGCGCCACGGTAACGGAATGGGCGAGTTGCTGTTGCGCGATCTGCAGGGCAGGACGGTACGGAACCTGAGTAGCGTGGAGGAGTATGCCGTAAGTGCTGATGGTAAGTCCGTGGCCTATGTGCTGGCCGAGGACGGTGCTGCTGCGGTATATGCAATTGCATTCAGTGGAGCGGCGCTGCCGCGGCGGCTCGCCGTGGCAGCCGGTGCTGCATTTCACACGCTGGTATGGCAGGAAAACGGCCAGGCTATAGCGTTCGCTTCCCGCAAGTTGGACGCTCCGGTGGCCAGTGCGGATGCCCTTTGGTACTATGACTTCGGGCAGAAGCGGCTGCTTTCGTATGAACTTAAAGGTGCTGCCTCCTGGCCGCAGGAATTGGTGGCCGCTCCCGTGGATGGGGCCAATATGGTGATGTCCCCCGATGGGCAGCGGGTCTATGTGTCCGCAAGGGTAAGGCAACAGCCGGAGGTGTTCGGCCCTGCCACGGTGCAGGTCTGGAACACGGCAGACTACCGCCTGCCAACCTACCGTGAAAAGTACGGCGAGCCGGGTAGGGGATATCTGGCAGAGTGGACACCCCGTACCAATGGAATGGTGGTAGTGGGTGACACCATACAGGCAGTCGGTCACCTGAACCGTGAAAGGCGTTTCGTACTGCTCTTCGACAGCTCGCCCTACAGGACCGAGCGGAAGAATGTGCCCGACCGGGACTGCTATCGGCAGGACGTCGCAACGGGCAGGAGGACGTTGGTGGCCGGAGGGCTCACCATGGACAGCCATCACTTGGCAGTACAGGCCAATGGCGAAAGGATCTGCTATTTCAGGGAGGGGCACTGGTATGCGTATGATACCCGCACCGGGGTAACCCGCTGCATCAGCAAGGGGGCTGGCGTATCGTTTGCGGCGGAAGAACACGACAAGCCCGAGGCACCAAGGGCGTATGGCAGTGCGGGATGGACGCCTGATGGCAGGACGTTCCTGCTGTACGACAGGTTTGACCTGTGGGCATACCGGCACGGCGATGGCAAGCTCCAACGGCTGACCCATGGAAGGGAAGCCGGGCTTCGGTTTCGGAGGGCTAAAGTGGGAGGCCAGCGGCACGGTACTTCATGGATGCTGGAGCACGGTGATAGCGTGGATCTGGAAGGGGGAATAGTACTCGACGCCACTGCGGCAGACCATAGCCAATCCGGCTTGTATGTGCTGAGGCAGGGAAAGCGGGAGCGCCAGCTGCTCCTGCACCCGAAGCGGATGGTCAGGGTGTTGAAAGCCGGAAGGAAGCCGCTGTATGTCTACCAGGAAGAGGATTTTGCACAGCCGCCCCGCCTGCATGTCTTGGAGGGGGATGCGGCAAAGGGACGGTTGCTGTACGGCAGCAGTCCGCACCACGATCGGTACCAATGGGGCCGCTCGGAACTGGTGGCCTATAAAAATTCGAAAGGGCAGCCCTTGAAGGGCGTACTGTTCTATCCCGCAGGCTATGACAGGACGAAAAGCTATCCGATGGTGGTGAGCGTCTACGAGCGGCAGAACGGCACCTTGCACACCTTTGTACCGCCATCAATTTACGACCATACGGGATTCAACCGGACGCTCTACACACTAGAGGGCTATTTTGTGTTCCTTCCCGATATAGTCTATGAAGTGGGGAATCCGGGCTTTTCAGCTGTTGATTGTGTGGTGGCGGGTACGGACGCCGCCGTGGCCGCCGCCAATATTGATCCCGATCGGATCGGCCTGTACGGCACCTCGTTTGGCGGGTACCAGGTCAATTTTATCATCACCCAGTCCGACAGGTTCAGGGCGGCAGTGGCAGGGGCCGCTGTCAATGACTTGGCGAGTGCCTACCTGTCCATGGGCTGGAATTACGGCATTACCGATAGCTGGCGGTTTGAGAGCCAGCAGATGCGGATGGGAAAGCCGCTGTTTCAGGACTTTGAGGGCTACGCTGACAATTCGCCGATCCGTCACGCGGCGGCGGTACGGACCCCCTTGCTGTCGTTTGCAGGCGGCAAGGATTACCAGGTAAACCCGTTCCAGTCGATGGAATTCTTTGTGGCCTTGCGGAGGTTGCAGAAGCCCCATGTGATGCTGCTCTATCCCGAGGAGGAGCACGTGATCCATGGCAGGGAGAACCGCAAGGACCTGACAACGAAGATGCTGCAATGGTTTGGCCATTACCTGAAAGGGACCGCCCCTGCTTCATGGATGCGGCACGATACGACGCCCTGACAGTTAAAAATGACAATGCAGTCCAAAAAGGTTGGACTGCATTGCGTTTACCATGGGGCAGTTCTTTTACTGCTCGATATGGTAGAGGGGTACGGTACAGGTAGTCGCACCCAATGAAGGTTTCCCCCATAGGGTGATGTCACCCGACTTGCACACATCGCCAAATTCCGTCTGGCACATGAACCCCTGGTCCACACAGGTGCCGGAAATTTGCTGGTAGGCCTGGCGGTTATCCAGCACCTTGTTCCCTGCCATGGACATGGTGGTGAAGGCACCACCGATTCCCAGTACTGCGACTGCCAAAGGCATCATCAGTTTTTTGAAACGTGTTTTCATAATAGAAGTATGTATTGGTTATGATCTACTTTTTTCTACAGGTGTTCGATCTTCTTCCTGACACATTGCGCATGTATATCCTCAGTGTTCACTTTTATTTTTGGTGTTCGCTTTTCCTTTTTCCCATCAGGTGCTCCATGAGACGGTAGGCTACGATTTTGTCATCGATCAGGGCATACACGGTACCATCCGATACGATAAGGCTCCTGAGCCGCTTTCCGTTGATGTGGTAGAGGTAGAAGCTGGCTTCATACCGCTGCCTTCCCATATCATATACATCGATGATGCTGGCGATGCTCCATAGTTCCTTAGGTTCAAGGCGGCCCATCAGTGCCGAATTGACATAGAGGTAGGGGCCGTCAACGGCACTCCGCCTGTTGACCACCAGCGGGGGCCTTTCATGGGTAGTGATGCCGTGCCGATCGACATGTGTCAGGGCAAGCTGGGCTTGGCTGATGGTATCGATAGTATTGCCGCGGAACCTTAGCTGCAAGCTGCTGTCGGCCACCGTGTATTGGTTGCGGTAGCGGTAGACATAGGCCATGCTGTTGAGGCTTGCCGAATAGTGGAGATCGCCGTCGGTATCGAATATCCCATCGATTTGCTTTTCAAGCAGCAGCCTGTTGTACCGGACACCTGTAGTATCGGTGGTAGCGAAGGCACCCAAAACGTGTTCGCCCTGGGGAGGTTCGAGATACCTTAGGAAAAGGGTGCCGTCTGGGCCGGGTTGCAGCTGTGAGAAATACCGGCCCAAACGGAGCAGGAGCTTCCCTTTCCAATCATCCGTACTTCCTTTATAGATATAGGGTGCCGTACCTTCATACACATAGAAATCGGTACCGCTTACTTTGATTTGGGGCCGCCGGAAAGGCAGGTCGGTCCTGTCAAGCGTAATGCGGAATTGCCCCACTCTTGTAAGCGTTGTGTCGAGTACCGTCATGGTGAGCGGTGCCGTTACATTGCCCAGATAGATTTTGCTCCCCTGTGCCCCTGCGAAATAGTAGGAGTTGACGCCGAGTTCGGCCTGATGGATCTCTTCCGCCCCATGTCCGGGAAACCGCCTGATAAACGTATTGCGGTGGTGCACGATGTCTTCCGACCAATTGAAAAGTAGGAGGACGGTGGCACCGCCTGCCGTTAGTGCTGCCAGTACCGTCAGCAGGCGCATCTTGAAGCGCCACTGCGGCTTGGTCGTTTCCGAGGGCATGATAAGCAATGCCGCTGCCCCCTGGAGCACGAAGGCCAGGTTGAAGGTCAGGTGCTGGTGCCAGGTCATCTTTTCGAGGACCCCGCCACACGAGCACGGTACGAAGGGGCTATGGTGGAGGATGATATGGATATAGGCAGAGAACATCGCCATAAGGGTCAGGCTTCCCAATAGGGCTGCGAACCTCCATCTTGTGGAAAGTAATATACCGGCCAGTAGCAGTTCTAGGAGGGGTACCCCTAAGGCAAGTTCGGCTGCAAAGGCACTCAGCAGGGGCGACTGCCCCAGCTGCACCCTGAAGTTTTCATGATCGATCAGTTTGCTGGTTGCCGCATAGGTAAACAGTAGGACGTACAGCAGGACAACCACATCTATAAAATAAGGTCTGATTTGGGATAATCGGTTCATAACGTGATAGTTTGATACCGTAAAGTTGCAAAGTTATGCGGCAAATCACTGTGCGATTCCTGAAAAGCTGTACGCCAAAACGGCTAATGCCTATGGATGCTGATAGGGGGAAGGGAGTAATGGAGGACATCTGCTGCATCCCCACTGCGGCACAGGGCAGGGAACCGTAGGTGGACAGCGGGTGGCTTCCTTTGCAGGACGGGCAGGATCACGCTCCCGGAGAGGGTCGCGGCGGTCGCAAAAAAAAGGGAGAATGGGAAAAACCGGGAAACGGTATTGCTTTTTTGTGTAATATTGCAGGAGGTAGGCAGAGGACTTCTGGTGCATAGGAAGCCTTTTGCACGAGGGAAGCCATGCCGTACAGGAAATGAGATACGATTTTTACAATGAAGATTAGGACGGAAAGAAGTGAGGACTGCGGTGAGATATTTGACGTTGTCGGGAGTGCTTACGGGGAAGGAGGGCATGCCAGTCACAAGCAACAGTTGTTGGTTGAGGGATTGAGGGATTCGGAGTCGTTTGTTCGGGAATTATCCTTGGTGGCTGAAATGGACGGGGAGATTGTGGGCTATATTGTACTGGCAAGGATCAGGATCATAACCAAGGAATTGCAAAAAGGAGCGCTGGCATTGGCTACGATAGCCGTAGTGAAGAGATACAGGGGAAAGGGGATTGGGGCGAAGCTGATCCAGAAAGCGCATAGGAGGGCCAAGGCACTGGGCTTTGATGCCGTTATCGCAGTGGGTGGCGGGGAATATTTTCAGAAATTTGGATACCAGGGCATAAAAAAATACGGAATAGAAGTACCTTTTGACGGACCTGATGAAAGGGGGATGGTGAAAGAGCTGACGGAAAACGCCTTGGAAGGCATCAAGGGAACGGTAGAATACCCAAGGGAGTTTTACAGAAAGGGCACCGCCACTGGGAAGGTCAAACAATAATGGGGTACACAAGATAGGGATCGCCCAATTTTTTATAGGGGTATAATAAAGGAAACAGGGACGCAATGCGTCACGAAGGGAATCTCCCGCTGTGGATGCCCGATTTCGAGGGTAATCGGAAGCGGCATCAGGGTGCATACTCGCCCCAGCTTGGAACAGGCTGGGGCTTTTTTGGATCCTGCTGTACTGGTATTTCTTTGTGCGGGTCGTGACGTCCGCCATCGGGAGCGGGCCGATTTTGGGATAATACGTCGCTACGACAATTGGCGTGAACAAGGAACGCGGCTAGCGTTGACGTCCGATGATTTCAGGAATAGCTGCTGCTACGCCGTCAGTCCAGTACGGCCCAGACTTCCTCCAACGGTATTCCCGTATAGGAGCAGAATTCCGCAACCGTCACGAACTGCTGTGGCTCCTTGCCATAATGGCCACGGATCTTCATAAGGTACCGGCAGGCAAATTTGTAGCTCTTGCCGGTAATCAGCTGCACGTCCTTCGGATACAGGCAGAGTCTCTTGTTGCATTTCATACTTCATGGTGTAGGGCGGTAGATGCCCTGCACCGCAAATTTCAGGCATCCCGCTGTTCCCATTTCAGAAGCCCATCAGAAGGGGAACCTTTTTTAGGAGATGTCAAACCCAACACCCCAAACCCAACACCCCAAACCCATCACCCAAAACCCAACACCCAAAACTAGGGACAGATGCGTACAAATGGGTACAAATGCACCCTGTACGGACACAAGTCATTGTTTTTCAGTATTTTAAGTCGGAGGTTTGCACTGTAAATCGATCAGCGGTGCACCAGTTTGGGATTTACGGCAGGTAGGCGTACAGGGTGTACGTCACCCAAAACTTAAATTTGAAAGACAATGGCTAAACAGAAAGGCATTATCAAATTGAAGGGTACTATCGGGGATATTACCTTCTACAAGTCAAAGGACGGCTTCATTGCCCGTGAGAAGACTACTATAGACGCAAAGAGGATCGCAACGGATCCCGCTTTCCAGCGCACAAGGGAAAATGGTGCCGAGTTTGGGAGGGCCGGCAAGGCCAGCAAGGTACTGCGCAATGCATTCAGGCCCGTTTTCAAGAACAGTGCCGACAGCAGGATGACATCGCGGCTGACACAGGCGATGATGAAGGTCGTGCAGGCAGACCTGGTCAGCGTAAGGGGAAAGCGGAACGTGATTGATGGCGAGGCGGCACTCTTGCAGGGCTTCGAATTCAATGGCGGGGCAAAGCTGGAAACGACACTGTTTGCGCCCTATTTGCCAACGATCGACAGGACTGCGGGTGAGATCAGCCTGAGGGTGCCGTCCTTTGTTCCGGCAGATATGCTGGCAGCTCCCGCGGGGACGACGCATTTCAGGATCTATTCGGCAGGTGCCGAGATCGATTTCGAGCAGGAGGCATTCAGGATGGAGTCATCCGAAAGCACCATCATGTCGTGGGATACCACCCAGACGATGGAGGTCGTGCAGGTCAACCAGGTAACGGCCGACAGCACATGGCCGCTGTTCCTGGTGGTGGTGGTCGAATTCTACCAGATGGTGAATGCACAGCTCTATCCGCTGAAGAATGGGTCCTATAACCCACTTTCATTGGTAAAGGTCGATGGTGGTGCCTAGTCAGGCCTGCCCAGATAACGATAGTGGGGAAATGGTCCTGTTCTTGACACGGCAGTATTTCCACGGGGGAACAAATGGGAAGCTCCGCTGTGCGGGCAGGGTCATCTGCTCGACAATCGAGTTGCCGTGGCGGCAGAATCGCAGTGGGATTTCCTGCATTCCCGAAGGGAAATATGGCATAGCGAGGCGTTACAGTAGGAGGTTCGGCTGGCACTTGGAAGTCGTGGGGGTACCGGACAGGAGCCTGATCCTGATCCACCCGGCAAATAATGCACAGCTGGAACTGCGGGGCTGTATCGCTCCGGTGACGGTTATTTCCGGTGCAGGATTGGGCCTGCAATCCCGGAAGGCATGTGCGGCCCTGGCCGCCCTTGTCTTTGCTGCACTGGAAAGGGAAGAGGAAGTAATGATAGTTGTGGAATCCTTAAACTGAGAAATTATGGAGATAATCAAGAGGGCAAAGGCCCCGACACCCGGATTTTTTAAGAGGCTGCGTACGCTCGGGCTCGCACTGGCGGCAGCGGGAGGCGCGATAGTGACGGCTCCCGTCACTTTACCTGCCGCATTGGTGGCCGTCGCGGGCTACGTTATCGTTGTCGGTGGCATCATCTCGGCAGTCAGCCAGATTACCGTCGATGACAGTAAATCGCAGGGAAATGTTTGAGTCCGACACCACCCTTAGGATCGGCACGGCTTCGGGAACGCTCCTGAGCATCATGCCCAATATCTTCTCAGAAGATATCGCCAGGACCGTCGTGCTGGCCGCCGTGGGAGCCATGGCAAGCTTTATGGTGACACTTTTCCTGAAATGGATTTTCAGGTCAAGGGACAGGTAGGGAACTGCTGCCTGTTGGCGGAATGCAATCGGAATGGCCTGCCCCTGAGGGGCAGGCCTTTTCGATTTGGAAACGGCCATGCCGCTGTCCGTTAGGTACCTACTTTTGGATGACGGGACCAGATTAAGAATAGTGCTCGATTTTAATAAGAGGCCTGCAGCTGTGGAATGCTATGGGGTGGTTGCTAGGGAATTGGATACCATCAGGCAGGAATTATAAGCAAGATTGCTTCAGGAAATAAAAAAAGGACAACTCGATGTGAATTGTCCTTTTTTTTATTTGAATATAAAATTAATTGATCTTTACCAGATGGGCTTCAATCTTATCCCTGCTTGCCTCATATTGTGCAGGTAATTTCAAGTTCTTGCCTAGCTCTTCCAATGGCTCGTCAACAGTAAATCCGGGGTTTTCAGTTGCCAATTCAAAAAGTACTCCTCCTGGTTCCCTGAAATAGAGGGAGTGGAAGTATTGCCTGTCGATTTGGGGTGTTATTGACAGACCGTATTGCTCAATCTTGTCACGGAAATACATCAGTGAGGCATCGTCTTTTACTCGGAAAGCCACATGATGCACTGATCCGTTGGCTACATGGCCTCTATGTTCCTGTGGTAATTCAACCAAATCAACAATAGCGGCATTATCAACAGTATCGGTAGCATAACGGTATCGGTTTACGTCCTGCTCTATCAATTTATAACCAAATAGTTCAGTCAGGATAGCTGCTGTAGGCTTGATATTGTTCAATGTCAAAGTAATGTTGTGGAATCCTTTTGTGGCAACATCTGCCTTTACTTCATCGGTTTCCCACACTTTTCTGTTGTCGTCTGTTTTGGACTCGATCAATTCTAATTTCAAACCATCCGGATCTAAAAAGGTAAGGTATTTTTCTCCAAACTTCTCGGCTGGCTTGTTGTAGATAACGTTGTATTTTTCAAAACGTTCCTGCCAAAAACCGAGACTTCCTTTAGGGACAGAATAGCCAATTTCGGTTGCCATTCCAGATCCTTTTCTGCCTTGCTGTATGCCTTCTCCCCAAGGGAAAAAAGTCAAGATAGTTCCCGCACTCCCTACTTCGTCTCCAAAATAAAAATGATAGGTTCCTGGATCGTCAAAGTTTACTGTTTTCTTGATAAAACGTAATCCCAATACTTTGGAATAGAAATCGAAGTTGCGTTTGGCGTCACCAGCAATCGCTGTAATATGGTGCAAGCCTAATATTTTATTTTCCATGATATTTTTAATTTTTTATGTTGTTATTAATTTCTTATACAAATTTACGTCAGTGTTAAATCGTGTACATTGAACTGGGACAAGAAAGAATGACATTGAAGTTTGCCACCCATTGGACGATTTTGCAGGATGAGATTTCCTTGTCTGATATGGATTTTCGGCTGCTGGCATGTTTTTTACTTTTATATCAGTCAGCTTATTGCTAGCCATCTGCTACATCTTCTTGGCAGCTTTTTTGTTGCATGATGAATCAGTTCCCTATAATTTTATAAAGATCGATTTTCGAACTTTTGACTCCAGGTTTTTAGTCCTGTGTCCTTTTCCAGTTGTGTCTTCCACCAATAATATCGAGCCTGTCTTGAAGCTTCTTTTTTCTTCCAAGGAAGTTTCAATTTCTATTCCACCTTCAAGCAAGACAATATATTGACGGTCGGGAGCATTGTGAAAATCATAATCATACGAAGGAGCAACTTCCCTGAAAACGATGGATTTTGCAGGTTCGTCATCCGACAAGAAACCGATGTCGCCTTTGTCTTTCAAGGGCACTTCAAAATTTTCAAAGTGACTATCGCCATTTGCATCGCTGTAAATCCGGGTGATCTGAATCATTATTTTGGATTAAAAACAAGTTGGTTGGCAAGATCAATTTCGTCCTGACTGATGGTGTGGCCCATATTGTCATAGATTTTCTTAGTAATCGAAGCTCCCATTTTGTTTAGGATAGTTTCGGTTTCGTTTACTCTTTCTACAGGAACATGCATATCGGGATCACTTGTTCCGATAAATATTGGTGTATTTTCAAAAGCACCGGTATAATTTTCTTCTGATAGATGATCACCAATAAGTCCGCCCGTAAACGCTACCACACCGCCATATCTCGATGCATTTCTGCTAACAAATTCAAGCGTAAGACAAGCTCCTTGCGAAAAACCCAAAAAGTAGATGTTCTCTTTTTCAATTCCGCTTTCTTGAATTGCTGCCACCACTTCTGCAATCCTATCCAACGATCTTGAAAGCGAAGGTTCGTTTTGCGGAATAGGAGCCAGGAAAGAATAGGGATACCAAGTGTGGTGGTCTGCCTGAGGTGCAATCAAAGCAAAGTCTTTTACTTCAAGATGTCTCGAAAGCGAAAGGATATCGTGTGCACTTGCTCCTCGGCCGTGGATCATGATCAATGCTTTTTTAGCTTCCTTTAAAGGAATTCCAGCGGTTATATTTTCTAAATTCATTGTAGTGGTTTTTAAATTATTTTTTCCAGATATCGGCATATTCATCCGGATGCTTTTTAAATTGGGCATGTACATAAGGGCAAAGAGGCAAAACCATCATTTTGTTTTCACGAACATAAGCCGTCATTTCTTCCAAGAGTTTTTTTGCAAAACCTTTTCCTTCGGCTTCGGGTTCTACTCCTGTATGATAAACGGTAAGCAAATTATCCTTGATGCTGACAGTCATTTCGCCGAGCTTTTTTCCTTCGACATAAAGATTAAAAGCCCCGTGTTTCTTTTGGTCTAATTCTAATTGTATAGTTTCCATAGTTGTAAATTTGTTTAGTTATGTTGTATTGATAGGACAAAGTTAGTTTCGTTTTCAAACGTATGCATTGAACTGGGACAAGAACTGATGAGGTATAAAAAAAGGACAATAAAAACGCTATTGAATTGTCCATTAAATCATTGATGCTTTTGCAGGAAGGAAATTTTACCAGAAAGAATGCTTTTATAAGTCAAGCATAGTTGTAAAAATACTTTAGAAGCTGAGCTCAAATTTAATAAACAAAAAATAATAGAAAAGAAAAAACTTTTAGAAGATACGTGAGAAAAGATGTTCTCATTAGATGAAAAATGGATTAATAATAAAATTTCTAAAGATACTTACGAAAGATGTGTTCGATAGCAATTTATACTATCAAGATAGTATCTATCGAAAACCTACCATGATGAATGTTTTTCTTATAATCATTTGAAAATGAAAGAAAAAGGATATCGGTTAAATAAAAAAAGGATGATTTTTCAATCATCCTTCCTAGCCTGTGGAGTCGGGGAGAGTCGAACTCCCGTCCAAACAAGCAACTAAAAAACTTTCTACACGCTTATTTCCTGATTAGATTTTCGTCATTTGGCTTGGCCAGAAACAGCCACCAAACACTTATCTTCTTAGTTGTCAAAACAGTCACGAAGCTTAACTGTTTCTAGGTTTATTTTTACGGTTCCCCTTTTAAGAACGCCACAAACCAAGGCTTTCAAGGAGAATCTAGCTTTCCTACCTTGTAGGAACTAGGCAAATCGTACTATAATTCGGATTAAGCAGCTAAAGCGTAATTATTTTCGCCGTGTAAAAGTGTTGAGACCTTTTATTTACGAGAATTGTCCCAGTTCTCGACGTGCTTACTTTTCAATTCGACTTGCTGTCAAAACCAGTCGACCCCCAATTAATTTTAGATTTTTAAATTCAGATTAACAAACACTGAAAACTCAAAAACCAAGCCACAAATTTAGCTCTTTTATTTTGAAATTAACCTCCAAGATCACTTTTTTCTATCTTCAGTGGATAATCTCCAAATAGTGTTGCCAGATAAAAAGATTTGTAGGTCATGGTCGTATATTTATTTGCCAAACCTATTATCACTACATTTTCTTTCTTTAATTTGACATACGAAGACGTATTGCCATGCCACCATCCATTATGATAGAATAACTTTTCATCATCATTCCATTCCAACATTCGGATTCCTAAACCATAATTCCGGGTACCTTTTCTCTCATAGCTGTATCCTTTGTAGATTTCTTCGGATAATTCTGGAGTCAGATAATCTGTTGAGGAAGTGGCCAAATCAAACTTTAGTAAATCTCTGGGGGTGGAATAAATATTTTTATCACCATACACCTGATCAAGATGGTTAAGTTCATATCTTTTATAGTTGCCTTTATAGGATTGACTTACCTTCTCAATATCATTTTCAAAATCAATTACAAAAGTATGATCCATTTCGAGAGGTTCAAAAATAATTTTCTTCATCGCTTCGGAGTAATTCATTCCTGTAATTTTTTCGATAATCAACGCCAGCATTGCATAATTGGTGTTACAATAGGCAAATTTCTTATCTGTTTTGAAATCCAAACCAGCGTCATATTTGATAAATAAATCCAAGATATCTTGATTCTTTAATAAATTGCTGTGGTTCCATTTTGTTCGATCATCAAAATAATAAGCATAGTTGGTGAGTCCGCTTCTATGGTTCAAAAGTGTTCTTACCGTAATTTCTTCGTATGGGAATTGGTGCAAAATGGTATTGACTTTTTGATCAAGAGTCAGTTTTCCAGCATAAACCAGCTCCAAAACTGCTGCAGCAGTGAGTACTTTGCTAACCGAAGCAAGATGAATGGGAGTATCGTGGTTTATAGCTTCTTTCTTTTCATAATTGGCAAATCCAGCATATTTTTCATAGATAATTTTGCCGTTCTTGGCGACTAAAAAACTGCCACTGACTTTATTTCGTTCCCAATATTTTTTATAGAAGTTTTCAATCGTAGTTTTTTTCTCGGTAATAAAAGAGGTACTAGGATTTTTTAATTTTTGGGTATTTGGCTTAATGTGAGGAAAAGTGTCGATTTTTTGAACATTTTCAATTTCAGCAAGATCATTTCGATTTTTTTTGCATGAAGAAAAGAGGCCGACAAATGCAATGAAGGCTATATATAGTTTGTATTTTGAATTCATTTTGGGGATAGTTGTAATTACAAATATATAGAAACAAATAAATCTTGATGACTTCTTTTAATGAAAGCTTAACACCCGCTAAGCAATATTTTTTTAACTTATTCTGTTTCAGTTACTATATGTTTTGTTTTTTTTAAAATTTTTTCACCATTTTTTTTTGACTTAGAAAAATTAAGTGTTACATTTGGAACAATTATTTAACTAGTAGTTAAAATCTATTTTAAATCATCTGTTTTTGTGCAAAATTGATTGTTGTAAAATATTGATTTATAGCTACTAAAACCCCTACAAACCATGAAATTCGGAATAATAAAAGAAAGAAAAAGTCCTCCAGACAGAAGGGTGGTTTTTTCACCAGAAGAATTGGTGCGTCTAAAAAAGGAACATCCTGAGGCAGAAATCAAAGTTGAAAGTTCAGATATTAGAATTTTTTCAGATGAACAATATGCTAATTTAGGAATTGATGTCGTAAATGATGTTACGGATTGTGATGTGTTATTTGGTGTAAAAGAAGTTCCAATTGATGCATTGATACCTAATAAAAAATATTTTTTCTTTTCTCATACCATTAAGAAACAAATTCACAATAGGGCTTTGCTGAAAGCGATTTTGGCTAAGAAAATTGATTTGTATGATCATGAAACAATTGTGGATGAAAATTTCAAACGACTGATAGGTTTTGGAAGATATGCAGGAATCGTAGGAGCTTATAATGGAATTAGAGCCTTCGGAATCAAATTTGAATTATTCAATCTACCTAAAGCCGAAACGCTTTCAGGAAAAGAAGCAATGGTAGAAAGGCTCAAGAGGCTGGTTTTACCTCCTATAAAAATTGTTCTGACAGGAAATGGAAAGGTTGGAAATGGTGCAAAGGAAATATTGAAAGCCATTAAAATGAAAGAGGTAACTGTCGAAAATTTTCTGACCAAGATTTATTCTGAACCTGTTTTTGTTCAAATAGATGTTTTGGATTATAATAAAAGAATAGACGGAAAACCTTCTGATAAAAATGATTTTTATACCAATCCTAAAGAATATACTTCAGATTTTGAGCGTTTTACAAAAGTAGCCGATATTTTCATGGCAGGTCATTATTATGGCAATGATGCTCCAGTGATCCTTTCCCGCGATATGCTTTGTGCAAATGATTGCAAGATTAGGGTCGTGGCCGATATTTCTTGTGATGTTGATGGTCCGATAGCTTGTACTATAAAGGCATCAACAATTGCAAATCCAATATTTGGTTATTTGCCAAGTGAGGACAAGGAAGTAGATGTTTTTCATCCGGCTGCCATTGTGGTAATGTCGATCGACAATTTGCCTTGCGAATTACCAAAAGATGCAAGCGAAGGGTTTGGCGAAATGTTTATGGAACATGTAATTCCTGCTTTTTTTAATGGTGATAAGGACGGAATTCTCGCAAGAGCTAAAATTACAGAAAACGGCAAACTTACCGAAAGATTCAAATACCTACAGGATTATGCAGGTGATTATAAATTAGAAAGTGTCTCGAATTAATCGGGACATTTTTGTTTATAAAGGTTTCTTGAATAAAAGAAAAATGTCTTTATATTTGAGGACCAAACAAGGTTATATTGAGAACATTCGCTTTTAAAATATTTGTCTTTCTCTTCACTTTTCAACTCCATGCTCAGGAATTAATTCCTTTTGTGGAGAACTTTACTAAATCGGAATATAATGGAGATAATCAAAATTGGAACATTGCACAAGGTGAAGACAATGCAATGTATTTTGCCAACAATCATTATTTTTTGAGGTATAATGGAGTGAAGTGGGAAAAATATACCTTGCCCAATAAAACCATTATCAGATCCATATTTATAGAAAAGGATCGAGTTTATTGTGGTTCCTATAAAGAGTTTGGTTATTGGAAAAGGATTAACGGAAAGATGCAGTATTTTTCCATTTCGACAGATAAGAATTTATTTTCTGGGAACTCAGATAACGAGGAAATTTGGAAAATCTTCAAATATCAAGGAAAAATTTATTTTCAGTCCTTCAATGAGATTTTTATATACGACGGAAAAAACATTGAAAAAATAAAATTTCCTTTTCAAATTTCATATTGTTATTTAGTTGATAATCAAATTTATGTAGCATCGGTTAGAAAAGGTATTTTTTTGATGCAAGGAAAAGAATTCATCAAAAAGAAAAATTGGTCCATAATCGATGGACATATCGTTCATCATATCGAAAAATACAATGGTAAAGTATATATTTTCACTAAAAACAACGGTGTTTTTGTAGAAGAAAACGATCAACTAGTTGCTTGGAAAAACCCCTTGAATGAAAAACTTAAAAATGAGGTTATTGTAACCGCAAAATTTATACATCCAAATACCCTAGCTATTGGAACCGGTCTCAAGGGACTTTATCTTTTAGATCAGAAAACGAATGCGCTACAAAACATAAATCGCAATAATGCCATAAAAAACAACGCTATTCTTTCGATAGCCGTTGATAAGGAAAACGATTTATGGCTTGGTCTTGATAACGGAATCGCTCATGTAGAGATCAATTCTTCGGTAAATATATTCTCTGATAATTCAGGAATTTTAGGCTCAGTATATTCCCTTTCAACTACAGATGATGGTTATCTTTTTGTGACCAATCATGGTATTTTTGTTTATAAAGACAATGAATTACAGGCTGTTCCAAATTCACAAGGACAGGTTTGGGATATTTATAAGCTTAATAAAGAATTTATAATTGGTCATAATGATGGAACATTTATTTATAAGGACAATCAATTACAAAAGGTTAATCCAGTAAATGGGGGTTGGAAATTTCTGAAAAGTGAATATGATAATGTATATTTTCAAGCTAATTATTCGGGAATTGTTTGCTATCAAAATGATGATTTTACAAAATGGAAAGTATTCGAAAGCCTTACAAAACCCATCAGAAATATTGCCCAAAACCGACCAAGAGAACTTTGGGCAGCTGATAATTACAGAAGCTTATATCGACTAACGTATGATAAGAACTTTGTTACACAAAAGGTGGAGAATATAACCGATTCAAACGGACTTAAGAGTGATTTTGAAGTGAAAATTTTCAACTATAAGAACGAGATCCTTTTCCTTATCAATAAAAACTGGTATACCTATAATCCTATTTCAGGAAAACTAGAAAAAAATTCTGTTTTTAATAATTCTTTTAAGAATATTTCAGATATTATTCCTATAGATGATAATAATTTTATTGTTTTGGATGGTGGGTTGCTGTATGTAATCTCGCAAAAAGATTCAAAATTTACTTGGCAACTCATACCCGAAAAATATTATGAAGGGCGGTTGATAATCGAAAACATAAAGGTCTATAAGAAAGGAAATCTAATACTTATAAATTTGGATGATGGTTTTTTTTCCTATGATTTGAGTGCCAAAAAGAAAGTTAGCAATAAGATAGAAGTAGAAGGATTCTACAATGAAGAGTTAATAACGATTGACACAAGAGTGAATTACAATCATCCTGTAGAATTGAATGTGATAACGGAATATTATGGTTTTAATACGCTCGATTTATTCTACAGTCTAAATGATTCCAAAGAGCTGGTAAGAATAATGAATGGGAATATAGTATTGAATAATTTAAATAGTGGTACTCAAACTATTGATATTTATTATTTTAATGGTAAGACCTACGATAAAAAAGTTCAGTATTCCTTTAAGGTCAAAAATCCTTGGTATTTTTCAGGCTTGATGATCATAGTTTATGTCTTCGTGATTTTTGGTAGTTTCTACCTTTACTACAAGTGGAACAAATTGCGATACAATCAAAAGCTCAAATTACAGGAAGAAGAGTTGCGTCATCAGAAAAAAATCCTTGAAATAGAACTAAAAGCCGAAAATGAACTTAATGTTCAAGAATATCAAAAGCATATTCTAGAGCTTGAAATTCAGACAAAATCTAGTGAGGTGGCTGGAAAATCGTTATCTATTGCAAAGCAAAGCGAAATGATTGACGATATTGAAAAAATATTGGAACAGGAAACCGATTTAAATAAACTTAAAAGCGAAATCAAAAAGGCGATTAAAATAAATGCTATCAACAAGCATGAGTGGGAGATATTTGAAACCAACTTAAATCAGATTCATAATGAGTTTATATTAAATTTGACACATAAATATCCTAACTTGACTCCTAAGGATATCAAACTGTGTGTCTATCTCAAAATGAATTTATCTTCAAAGGAAATTGCCCCATTAATGAACATTACTTTTAGAGGCGTTGAACTTCATCGTTATAGGTTAAGAAAGAAACTTGGCCTTTCTCAAGACGAAAACCTCAATAAATTCATGCTCGATATTTAATTTAAGTAACAAATTACATCACTATTACGTTTTCGAACTACATCAATACTACATCACTACTACATCAAAATTATAGATGTTAAGCCCAAACCACCTTTTATTAAAGGTATTTTGGGCTTTTTCTTATTGTGATGTATTCACGAGGTGTTAACGAAATGTTACGATAACGTTGTAATTTTATAATTTGGCTCAACTAACTAAACGAAAAATAGTAACAGATGAAAAGAATAATTTTTAGCTTCTTATTACTTTTAATCTCGTGTATCACAACAGCACAGGAAATTAAAGGAAAAGTAACCGACGGTACAGGCTTGCCACTGCCAGGAGTAAACATTACTGTATCAGGTTCCACTACAGGTACTTCAACTGATTTTGACGGAAACTTTACCCTTAACACGACAGAAGGCCAAGACTTAGTATTTTCCATGGTTGGTTTTGAAACAGTTCAAACTACTGCTACAAATGGAATGACAATTCAAATGAAGGAAGAAACTAATTCACTATCAGAAGTAGTTGTAATTGGATATGGAACAAAAAAAGCAGGAAGTATTACAGGTTCTGTTGCTCAAGTCAAAGCAGCTGATATAATGAAAACGCCAGCTCAATCTGCAATTCAAGCCATTCAGGGTAGGGCAGCGGGTGTTAATATCGTAACCAATGATGAACCTGGTGCAAATCCTTCCATAAGGATTAGAGGTTTAGGAACTTTGATTGGTGGTCGAGATCCATTGTATATTATTGATGGGGTTGAAGCTTCGAGTTTAAATGGCTTACCGCCAAATGAAATTGAAACTATGGACATTCTAAAAGATGCTTCTTCACTAGCAATTTATGGACAAAAAGGTTCAAATGGTGTGGTGGTAATTACTACCAAAAAAGGGAAAGGTAAAATGAAGATCACTTTTGATAGTTATTTTGGCCAAAAATTTATTCAAAGGGAAGTAGATATGGCAGATCCATTCCGTTACAACTACTATAATAATTCGGCTTTGGGATCTTCTTCTTATTTTAATGCCAATCAGCCTTATTCAACCAATTGGTTAGATGAAATTACAAGAACTGGAGAAGTTTCAAGCAATCATATTGCCGTTTCAGGAAGTTCTGATAATGCAAATTATTATTTTGGCGTAACCAATTATAAAGAGAAAGGAATTCTGGAAGGAACAAATTTCGATAGGACCAATCTTAGTTCTAGAACCGAATTCAAGTTGCTAAACGACCGATTGAAAATTTCCCAAAATATGAATATTTCAATCGTAAATAATACACCTAAACCTTTAAGTGCTTTCACAAATGCTTATAAGCAAGCTCCAATTGTTCCTGTAAAATTTGAGAATGGAAGATGGGGAGTTCCTTTAAGAAACCCAGAGACAGGACAAGTAGATATTAATGGTAGTGATCGATTTAACAATGTCGGTAATCCTGCAGCACAATTGTATTTTACGAATGAGAAAAATAAAAATTTAGTATTATTTGGTTCTATTGCAGCCGAATTGAAAATTTTGGACGAACTTAAATTCAACTCTAGTTTTGGTGCAACCTATGATCAATCAAAAGGGTACACGTTTACTCCAAGTAGAGAAATTTGGTTGTCTCAAAATGCAACTAGTGGAATAGAAGATTACTCTGCACAAGCACCAGTAAATACGTTGCAACAAAGAAGGGGAGATTCCTACAGATGGAACTGGGATAACTTTTTTACTTTCAATAAAACTTTAGACAAGCATACGTTTTCAGCAACTTTAGGTATGTCCAGAACCACGTCTGGAATTTCAGAGAATTTATCAGCCACTCGCTGGAATGTTCCAGAACAATCTAATTATTGGTCACTAGATTTATCAACTTATAATGAGGAAGTTGCCCCAGGTTCCGTAGTAAGTAATCGACGTGCAACTCCAGTTGTTTCAATTGCCTATTTTACTAGATTGGATTATGATTTTAATGATAAATATCTTTTTACGGCTTCTATAAGACGTGAAGGAATTAGTGCCTTTCAAGACGGAAAAAAATGGGCAATGTTTCCTGCTGTTTCTGCTGGATGGGTAGTTTCTAATGAGGATTTTATGCAAGATGTAAAATTTCTTGAATACCTGAAATTTAGAGGTGGTTATGGAGAAGTTGGCAATGGAAACTCTGTAAACGCCTTGAATATTGTACTATTTGGAGGTGGAAATAATTATGCTTTCGGTCCAGATGAAACAATTAATGCAGGTAACAATCAGGCCTATCAGGTTGACCCAAATTTAACATGGGAAACAATGAGTGAAATCGATTTGGGATTTGATTTTAAAACCTTAAGCGGAAGACTATCAGGCTCTTTTGATATTTACGATCGAAAATCTTCTGACGTTATTTTGCCAGTAAAACTTCCTTCAGTTTTATCTCCAGGATTGGTTACCGTTAATACAGGTGATGTTAGCAATCAAGGTGCTGAGCTTTCTTTGAGATGGGCTGATCAAATCAATGATAATTTAAACTACTGGGTTTCCGGTAACTTTTCATATAATAAGAACGAATTGACAAAAGTAGATAACGCTTATTTTTCAGATTATATAGGAGGAAGTATTGGAAACGGGCAATTCACCAAACAAGTTATTGTAGGTGAAGCTTTGGGAAGTTTTTATGTGTATGATGTAACTGGATTTAACAGTGATGGAGGATTCACTTACAGCCAGGATCGAGTAGTAGCTGGATCTTATTTGCCTACTCACACTTATGGTTTTAGCTTTGGTGGGAATTATAAAAATTTGGACTTCTCGGTAGATACGTATGGTGTTGGTGGTAATAAATTATATAATGGAAAAAAAGCCCAACGGTTTGGTGGAGAGAATGTAGAAGATGCTGTTTTGGACGGTTTCTGGACACCTTCAACACCAAATGGTCCTAATCCAAAACCTTTCAACGAAGTGCCAATTTCTTCTACGTATTATATCGAAGATGGTTCTTTCTTCAGAATCAACAATATTACAGTAGGCTATACCTTTCCTGAGTTTTTTGAAAAAATAGACAAAGTAAGATTTTATGTAACAGCAACAAATCCTTTTGTGTTTACAAAGTTCACAGGATATTCTCCTGAACTGTCAGGAGGAGATAATGCAAATCCATTAGGGAATGCAGGTATTGAATTGGATGCCTATCCAACCAATAAAACATTCTTATTAGGTTTAAATGTTAGTTTCTAAAAAAATAAAGTTATGATCAATTCTATAAAAATAAAAATTACAGCATTATTACTTCTCTCCTTGGCTTTTTGGTCATGTGAAGATGACCTGAATGTAGATGCAAACAGTGAGCAAAATGAATTGGATTTCCTTAACAATCCTGATAATGCAGTCCGATTGGTAAATGGCGTTTATAGCAAACAGCTAGATTACAATATGTATTCATTTTCATGGATCGGAATCACAAGTATTACATCTGATGATGCTGATAAAGGTTCGACACCAACAGATACTGGAAACGACAAAGCCAAAATGGACAATCTGACCTTCGGTGCTACAGATATTTCTTTTAATGATGTTTGGGAAGGAAGGTATGATGGTATCTACAGAGCCAATAATGCCTTGTTTTATTTGGATCAGCTGCAAATTGATGCAACATTAAAAAACAGGTTGATTGGTGAAGTAAAATTTCTAAGAGCTTTGTTCTATTTTGATTTGGTAAGATGTTTTGGCGGTGTACCCATTGTTATCGAAAAAATCGACATCAACAATACAGAGTTAATCAATGAAGTTGTATTTAAAAGAAAAACAAAAGAAGAAACCTATGCTCAAATCGAAGCTGATTTATTGGAGGCAATCGAGAAGCTTCCGTTAAAAGGACAATATGCACCCGATAATTTAGGAAGAGCCACTCAAGGAGCTGCACAAGCACTTTTAGCGAAAGCCTATTTATATCAAGAAAAATGGCAGCAAGCATTTGATATGTCTGGAAATGTAATTACGTCAGGTCAATATTCACTTTTGGCTGATTATGCTGAAGTTTGGAGAGAAACAGGAGAAAACAAATCAGAATCGATCTACGAAGTTCAAGCTACTTTGACAAACGGTTTAAGAGATTACACCAATGTTCAAGGTCCAAGAGGAACACCTGATATGGGGTGGGGTTTCAACACACCTTCTTTGAATCTAGTAAATTCTTATTTGGCTGGTGATGTTCGAAAAGATGGAACCATATTATTTGTTCCCTCAACACTTTGGGACGGATTTGAAGCGCCAACATCATGGACCAATCCAAGATACAATTATAAAGCCTATCAAAGTCAAATCGCCGAATCCTGGAACGATGACAAAGGAAACACGGCCAAAAATTTCAGGATTTTAAAATACAGTGATATTTTATTGATTAGAGCCGAAGCTGCTTTCAATCTTGGAAATACAGGCGAAGCCGAAGCAAGAATCAACGAACTAAGAGTAAGAACAGGTTTGGGACCGATAGAAAACCTAACCATGCAATCACTTTTGAACGAAAGGAGATGGGAAATGGCAATGGAACACGACCGTTGGTTTGATTTGGTGAGAACAGGACAGGCTGCAGCGGCAATGACAGCCGATGGAAAAACTTTTATTGTAGGAACACATGAATTGTTTCCTATTCCGCAAAACCAGATTATTGCTAGCGGAGGCAGATTAATGCAGAATAATGGATACTAACTTTAACTCTAATTTTAAATATTTTTTTATGAAAACAAACAAGTTTTTGTGCTATTCGATAGCACTAGGTTTAGGTGTAACAATGATTACATCTTGTGGTAGTGATGATGGTGGTTCAACTCCACTTCCTCCAATTGGTGGATATAATTCTGCTGATGAAGTAGCAGCTGCAGATTTAGTTGCTTATTGGGCTCTTGATGGCGATGGTATTGAAGAAATTTCTGGAACTTCACCAAATGGAACAGTTGCAACTTCTTTCGCAGCTGGAGCAAAAGGACAAGCTGCAACATTTGCTTCTGGTTATATGAAATATCCTTCAATTCCAGCTTTGGCTGCTATGAGCGGTAATATAACAGTAAGTAGTTGGGTTAAAATAACAAATCAAAAAGCTAATCCTGATGCAGACAGTGCAATTTCTCCAATCTTTACTTTGACAAATCCAAACGAACAAGTAGGTAATTTGGCAATCTTTGGAAACACTCATGGTTTAGTAAGCAGTGACTCAATCCAGATGAAAGCCGAATTCAAAGTAAAGGATGGTGAAGAAACATTTGGAGGAGATTGCTTAAACATGATCAAGCAAGAAGATTGGATGGATGCAACTCACACTTGGAATGCTAATAAAATTGGCGGACAATGGGCTCATGTAGTTTATGTTTATGAAGCAACAGATCAAGGAACTTCTAACAGATTATATGTTAATGGTATTAAAATTTCAAATTCAGCTTGGGAGAAAAGAAGTGATATGTCTAAGCCATTTGTTCAGTTTACACCTACTTATCCAATTATTGGAGCATTAAGAACTGTTGCCGAAGGAACTAACACTGATACTTGGAATGCAGCTTTGAAAGGTAGTGTTGATGAGATTCGTGTTTACAAAAAAGCATTGTCTCAATCTGATATCGGAGCTTTATACGAGCTAGAAAAAGCAGGAAGATAATTTCCTAAACTCCAAAAAATACCTGGCAGGAATAGCCTGTCGGGTATTTTTTTATAGCCTCCACAATTATTAAATCTAAAACCCCACTCAAGTGAAATTCTTTAAACTCCTCATATTACTACCTTTCGTATTTTCATGTGCTTGTTCTGATTCAACAAAAGAGGAAAATCCTCCTATTGAAGAACCAACAGAACCTATCGTGCAATTACCAGCGGAAGAATTACTTACTCTTGCTCAAAAAGACGCTTTCAAATATTTTTGGAACTATGCTGAAACGAATTCAAAATTGGCAAGGGAACGCTACCACGTTGATGATGTTTCGAATGATCAAAATTTAGTAACAACTGGTGGTTCAGGATTTGGGTTAATGACCATCTTGGTTGGAGTAGAAAGAGGTTTTGTGAGCAGAGGTGAAGCCGAAACACGATTAAACACAGCCTTAAATTTCTTGGAAACTGCAGATCGTTTTCACGGAGCTTGGCCACATTGGATGAATGGAACAAACGGCGATGTCGTGCCTTTCGGAACAATGGACAACGGGGGCGATTTAGTAGAAACTTCATTCTTATGTCAGGCATTAATTTGCATCAGAGAATATTATAAAAACGGTTCAGCATCCGAACAGGCATTGGCTCAAAAAGCAGATGAACTTTGGAAAGGTGTAGACTGGAATTGGTACACAAAAGGAGAAAATGCACTTTATTGGCATTGGTCTCCAGAGTATGAATGGCAGATGAATTTCAAACTCGAAGGTTATAATGAATGTTTGATTACCTATGTCATGGCGGCTGCATCGCCAACACATGCTATTAATGCAGCAGCCTATCACGAAGGTTGGGCTAGAAGTGGCAATATTGTTCATGGCGGAAGCCGATATGGAATTCCAGTTATATTCAATTATAACGGTTCAACAGGAAATGTAGGGCCAATGTTTTGGTCACATTATTCCTATCTAGGTCTGGATCCAACAGGATTGACCGATCAATATGCTGATTATTGGAGCTTGGTGCAAAACCATGCCAAAATCATGCACCAACATTCCGTTGTAAATCCAAATCAATGGAACGGTTACAGCGACAAATGCTGGGGATTAACGGCAAGTTATTCTAGAAATGGAGATGGTTCTACAGGTTATACCGATCATAAACCAACAAACGACAGAGGGGTTATTACTCCAACTGCAGCACTTTCATCTTTTCCTTACACGCCAGAAGAATCCATGAAAGCACTTCGCTATTTTTATGAAGATCAAAAAGCAACGCTAATTGGAGTTGCAGGTCCTTATGATGCTTTTTCGCCACATCACAACTGGGTAACCAGAAGATATTTGGCGATAGACCAAGGTACAATTGTGCCAATGATTGAAAATTATAGAACAGGATTTCTTTGGAAACTGTTTATGAATGCACCCGAAGTAAAAACCGGTTTACAAAATCTAGGTTTTCAATCTTCTAAATATAATTTTTAAAAAAACCTTACGACTTTAGTTGTAATCCAAAATTGAAATTTCGAAATAGTTTTTACTATTCAACAATATATTCCCATTCTACTACTGAATAAAGTTTACAATATGAAAAGTTACCAATCGATACTATTTGCACTGGTATTTGTTTTACCAGTTTGTGCTCAAAAAAAAGCGCCTAGAACAGCAATCAAGCCTAAAGCAGAATTTGTTTCTGAACTTATGGCTAAAATGACGGTTGATGAAAAAATCTACCAGACCGTGCAATTTACCTCTGATGGAACGGTAACAGGCCCAAAAACAGGTGATAACTTCATTACCAGAATCCAACAAGGAAAGGTAGGTTCTATACTAAATGCCACTGGAGCAAAAGCAACACGCGAAATTCAACGTATCAATTTGGAAAGCTCAAGGCTAAAAATTCCAATATTGTTTGGACACGATGTTATTCACGGTTATAAAACTATTTTTCCAATCAATCTAGGGATGGCTTCTTCATTTGATCCGAAAGCAGTAGAATTGGCAGCCAGAATTGCCGCTACCGAAGCTTCTTCGGGAGGAGTGCATTGGACATTTGCACCAATGGTTGATATCGCTCGTGATCCTAGATGGAGCCGAGTTTCTGAAGGTTCTGGTGAAGATACTTATCTTGGCTCACAATTGGCAGTTGCAAATGTAAAAGGTTTCCAAGGAGATGATTTATCAAAAATCAACACCATATTGGCTTGTACAAAACATTTTGCCGCTTATGGAGCAGCCGAAGCCGGTCGTGATTACAACACTGTTGACATGTCCGAAAGGGTTTTGAGAGACATTTATCTTCCTCCATTCAAAGCTACTGTTGATGCTGGTGTAAAAACCTTCATGGTATCATTTAATGAAATTTCTGGAGTGCCTTCAACAGCAAGTAAATTCTTGATGCGAGATGTTTTGAAAGGTGAATGGAAATTCGACGGTATGGTCGTTTCAGATTACACAGGTATCAATGAAATGATTGCCCATGGTTTTGCAAAAGACGAACAAGATGCTGCCCAACTAGCTATGAATGCTGGTTTGGACATGGATATGGTAGGTGCTACTTATATGAATACACTTAAAAAATCTTATGACGAAGGTAAAGTTTCTATTGAAGTGATCAATGACGCTTGCAAGCGAATATTGGAATTAAAATATGATTTAGGTCTATTTGAAGATCCTTACCGTTATTCGGATGAAAAAAGGGAAAAAGAAACGATTTATAAGCCAGAGTTTTTGCAAGCCGCTGTTGATGTTGCCAATAAATCGATGGTGTTGTTGAAAAACAATAATACTGTTTTACCACTAAAAAAAGAGCAAAAAATTGCCTTTGTTGGACCATTTGTGAACGACGAATACAATATTATTGGTTCTTGGGCAGCTTTGGGAGAACGCGATGGTTTTGCAACAAGTATTAAGGAAGGAATCACTAAATTCTTGGGAAATACAGCAAATGTTACGTTTGATGAAGGTGTAGAAATTCAAAGTACAAAAAGAGATTTGATGCAAAAAGCAATCGATAATGCTAAAAAAGCAGATGTGATTGTGGCGGTTATGGGTGAAAGAGAAAATATGACAGGCGAAGCAGCTTCTCAAACCAACATCGATTTGCCGGGTATTCAAAAAGAATTTTTAGCAGAGCTTAAAAAACTCGGAAAACCAATTGTTTTGGTGCTTTTCAACGGAAGACCTTTGACACTGACTTGGGAAAACGAAAACATGGATGCTATTTTGGAAGCTTGGTTTCCAGGAAGTAGAGGTGGAGATGCAGTAGCTCAAACCCTTTTCGGACAAAATAATCCAAGCGGAAAATTACCAATCACTTTTCCTAGAAATGTGGGTCAAGTACCAATTTATTACAACCATAAAAATACAGGACGTCCTTATTTGGGCCTTTCAGATCCTGAACAAAAATATAAATCTCGTTATACTGATGTTGACAATAGTCCATTGTTTGCTTTCGGATACGGATTGAGCTATACTACTTTTTCATATTCTAACCTTAGAGTTTCATCTGCAAAAATCAAGTTTAATCAAAAATTGAAAGTTACAGTAGATGTAGCCAATACAGGAAATTACGATGGTGCGGAAGTCGTTCAATTGTATATAAAAGATGTTGTAGGTTCTGTAACACGACCTGTTCGTGAACTAAAAGGTTTTGAAAGAGTGGAGCTAAAAAAAGGCGAGAAAAAGACGGTTACTTTTGAAATTTCATCAGAAGATTTAAAATTTTATAACATTGACATGAATAATGTTGCCGAAGCAGGTGATTTTGAGGTTTTCATCGGTGGAAGTTCCAATGCAGAGTTAAAGGAGAAATTTGAGTTAGTTGATTAATTGATTTTCATGTTTATGTGTAAAAGCCCTTCAACTTAAATGTTGAAGGGTTTTTTCTAAAACGGATTTCATAATAATAAAGAAAATGAAAAAAATAATAGTACTGTTCGTCGTATTGCTAATTACAAATGTTGGTTTTGCACAGCAAAAAACGTATTGCAATCCTATCAATATTGATTATGGCTATTGCCTGATTCCTAATTTTGTAACCCAAGGAAAACATCGTGCAACTGCCGATCCGGTCATTACTTTTTTCAAGGGCGAATATTATTTATTTTCAACCAACCAATGGGGATATTGGCACAGCAAGGATATGTTGGATTGGAAATTCATACCTAGAAAATTTCTACGACCAGAACATAAGGTGTATGATGAGTTATGTGCTCCATCGCTTTCTTTTGTGAACGACACGCTATTGGTTGTAGGGTCAACACACGGAAAAGAGTTTCCAATCTGGATGAGTACCAATCCATCGGTTGATGATTGGAAAGAACTTGTTCACAAGTCGGAAGCTGGAGCTTGGGATCCGCAAATTTTTTGGGACAAGGAAAAAGATGAAGTGTATGAGTACTATGGTTCGAGCAATTTGTATCCACTTTATGGTGTGAAACTCAACCGAAAAACCTTTCAACCAGAAGGCGAAGTGATTCCGCTAATTGCATTGAACGATGATGAGCATGGTTGGGAACGATTTGGAGAAAACAACGATAATACTTTTTTGCAACCTTTTATGGAAGGCGCTTTTGTAACCAAGTATAACAACAAATATTACCTACAATATGGTGGTCCTGGAACAGAATTCAGCGGTTATGGCGATGGGGTTTACATTAGTAATAATCCGTTAGGACCTTTTGAATACCAATCGCACAATCCGTTTTCATATAAGCCAGGAGGTTTTGCTAGAGGTGCGGGACATGGAGCAACTTATGAAGATGCAAATAATGCTTTTTGGCATGTTTCCACCATTTCTATCTGTACCAAAAATAATTTTGAACGTCGTATCGGAATTTGGCCTGCCGGTTTTGACAAGGACGGAATATTATATTCCAATACCGCTTATGGTGATTATCCAACCTTTCTGCCATCTGAAAAGAAAAATCATCTGAATGACAATTTCTCAGGCTGGATGTTGCTCAACTATAACAAACCTGTTCAAGTATCTTCAAGTTTGGGAGGGTATCAATCCAATTATGCTGTTGACGAAGATATAAAAACCTATTGGGCGGCAAAATCAGGAGGAAAAGGCGAGTGGCTCATTTCTGATTTGGGAGAAAAAAGCACAATCAATGCCATTCAAATTAATTATGCCGATCAGGATGTTGAATTGATGGGAAAGCCTGAAACTACAACAGGACACCAATATATTTTATATTACTCGGATAATAATAAGGACTGGAAAATTTTGGTCGATAAAAGCAAGAATTCAAAAGATGTTCCTCATGATTATATTGAACTTCCAAAACCAGTTCAGGCTCGTTATATCAAAATTGAAAATCTCGGAATGCCAACGGGTAAATTCGCACTTTCTGGATTTCGTGTTTTTGGAAAAGCAAGTGGAAACAAACCTTCCCTAGTTCAGAGTTTTGTTCCCTTACGAAGTGAACCAAAAAAGAAAGGCGAAAGGCGAAATGTTTGGTTCAAATGGCAACAGGAACCTTCTGCAGATGGTTATGTGATTTACTTCGGAAAATCACCTGATAAAATGTATGGTTCTATTATGGTATATGGCAAAAACGAATATTATTTCAACGGTTTAGATCGTTCGGATGTTTATTATTTCCAAATCGAAGCTTTCAACAACAATGGAATCGGACCAAAATCCGAAATCAAGAAATCCGAATAAAGCTGTTTGAGTTTAATTCGCTTGTCGCAATCGATATTTATTAGGCTAAAATGAATTATTTTACGCAAAGAAATCGTTTTCGTTAATAACTTATTTGCTTTTCAGTTGTACGATAATTTTATATAAATGATATTTATGAAATATTTGAAGTCTAATTTTGAAGTATTCTAAATTTTTCGGCAAATATTTTATTAAATGTGTTTTTTACATTTAAAATATGTTCTTAAAGTAACCTTTTTTAACCAAAAACAAATATGAGTTCTGAATCTACACAAACAAAATGGGGACAATTTATTCCTCTGGTAATTGTCTTCTTCTTTTGGGGATTTGTTGCCGCAAGTAATGACATTTTAATTCCTGTTTTTCAAAAAGCTTTTGATTTATCAAACTTGGAAAGCCAGTTGGTTTCATTGGCTTTTTATATCGCTTATACCGTTGGATCATTGATTTATTTGCTGATATCCTATCTAACCAAAGGCGATTTGATCAATAGAATAGGTTATAAAAATTCATTGGCTCTAGGTTTAGGAATTTCTGCTTTAGGAACTTTATTGTTTTATCCTGCAGCAAACACTGGTTCTTTTCCCTTGATGCTTTCAGGTTTATTTATTGTGGCTCTTGGTTTTTCTTTGCAACAAACCGTAGCTAATCCATTAGCAATTGCACTTGGACCTATCAAGACGGGTTCACAGCGACTTACATTGGCTGGAGGTATCAATAATTTTGGAACAACAATTGGTCCACTAATCGTGAGTTATGCTATTTTCGGTTCGGCAGTGTCTGGAAATACGGAAATGAGTATCGAGAGTGTGAAAGTACCTTATTTGATTCTTGGAGCAGCATTTTTGGCAGTAGCCATTTTCTTGAAGTTTTCTTCTTTGCCAGATAAGCCTCAAGCTATTGTTGAAACGGAGGAAGATAAGATTTCTACAAAAAAATCGGCTATACAATATCCACAATTGGTTTTAGGGATGATTGCCATTTTTTTGTATGTGGGTGTAGAGGTTTCTACCGCAAGTAATTTGCCTGCCTATATGGAAAAAAGTTTAGGTTTCTTGACAAAAGATATCGCTCCCTACATCTCTTTATATTGGGCAAGTTTGATGATTGGTCGTTGGACTGGAGCTATCGAAGCATTTACTGATGATATGAATTTACAAAAGATATTACGTTTTCTTGCACCCTATTTGGCGTTTGGCGTTTTCCTTGCTGTAAATGCAATTGCAAATCATGATTTGACACCTTTTTATGTGTATGCTTTAATCATTTTAGTATTGATTTTTGCCGATATGGCCAGTAAAGGAAATCCTGCAAGAATGCTTTTGATATTCTCAGGTTTAGGAATTGTCGCTTTGCTAATTGGTATGGGAACTACCGGAATGGTTAGTGTATATGCTTTTACAAGTGTGGGGCTTTTTTGTAGTACACTTTGGCCATGTATTTTTACTTTGGCGGTAAGCGGTTTAGGAAAACACACCAGTCAAGGAAGTAGCTTTTTGATTATGATGATTATGGGTGGAGGATTTATCAGCCTTCTGCAAGGTTATGTTGCCGATGTTACTTCAAGTCAAAAAAGTTATATTGTAGGTGTTTTATGTTTTGCTTATCTGGCTTTTTATGCTTGGAAAGTGGGTGGAATACTTAAAAAACAAGGGATTTCTTTTGATAAAAAAATCTCTGGTGGACATTAATAGTGAAGTAGTTTAATAAGGTGAAAAGTCTGTACGTTTAGAATGTACAGACTTTTTTTTATTTAGCATTTTAATTATTCCAATAAAACTTTGGTAGCAATTTTGACAGTTTGCTTTTCATTATTTCGAATAAAAGTAATGGAAGCCTCTTTCTTTTTATTCAGAATATTGTTGAATACATAATTACAAGCTTGTTCTTCGCTTAATTGAGTGAGATCATTTCCATCAATGTCTAAAATTATATCACCCAATTGAAGACCTACTTTTTCAGCATCCGAATTTTGATGAAGAAGGGCAACTGTTGGTTTGTTATTGATGTAACGAATCGACAGACCAAGAGTTTCAAAACTTTTTTGTGCCTCCGTTTCTTGTGGTAAAAGATAAATGTTCTTTGTTTTCCAATTGATGGTAGTTTTGTAATTTCTCAAAAAGCTGTTTCCCATGACAAACGAAGCCATTTCATCAAAATTTACCAACTGATTTTTTAATTTCAAATTGCCAACTTTCATAAACGGTATTTTTGCAATTGTGATCGTATCTGATTTTCCAACGCCATAAATTCCGCTTGACGAACTGCCATAACTTTTGGCTTGTTGATATTCTTTTATGGTCTCTTTAAATTGCGAAAGTCGTAGGTTGATGCCACCATTTGCTCCAGTGTCAAAAGTAAGGTAGGATGATTGGGTGCTGTCAATCTGTACCTTTACCAACGGCGTTTTTTGAAGCGAATTATCAATAAAGCTCAATTTGGATGCACCTTTCGGTTCTTTAAAATTTGCAAAATCATCTGTGATAGTAATATTTTTATTAGTATAATCAAATTCCCAAATTGCATTCGACATTTGGTTGGAACCAATCAAGCCGTCAAGACCTATGCATTTGACTTCGAAAGATTGTTTCATGTCAATCACCACAGCTCCAATGTCATTAAAAGCTAGATTTCCGATTTTGATTTCATCTACCACAATAAATTCCTGTTTGCCATTATTGCCTTGCGAATCTCCGACAGTTGATTTTTTTACTTTTTCGGGTTTTAAAATAGCTGCAATTTCGGGTGAAACTACTGTTGGAGCTCCTGTATCTACCATAAAATTATAGTCAACTCCTTTTATAGTCACTTTAATAATTGGTAATCCTTTGTCAAAATTAAAAGGAATGGTTTCACTAAAACTTTGTTGCTGTATTGTTCCTGTTGGAAGCAAATTTCTTCCACAACCGAAAAGTAAAAAGAGCGATAGTAATAAAATTATTTTTTTCATAAAATGGGGTTTTTTAGAAGTATTTTGTATAAAAGCTAATTTAAGTTTTTTTTTACAAAGAAATAAAGGGCTTTTTATTTGTGAAGACTACACACAAAAAAAATGACCTTCTTGAAAAAGAAAGTCACTCAGAAATATGATCAAGAAATTATTTACCACATGATTCTCTAACCAATCGTTTCAAGATGGCCCACTGTTTCAAGGCATCTCGGGCTTCGATTGCGGGATAACCCAACATGGTTTTTCCTGCAGGAATATCGCAAGTTACACCAGAACCAGCTCCAACAATGGCTCCGTCGCCAATTGTTGTATGATCTTTTATAGAAGCGCTTCCGCCAATAATTACTCCGTTGCCCAAAGTTACAGAACCTGCAAGACCACTGTTTCCAGCCATTATACAAAACTTACCCAATCTACTGTTGTGGCCAATTTGAACTAAATTATCAATCTTACAGCCATCTCCTAAAACGGTTGAACTGAATTTTCCTCTATCTACACATGAATTAGCACCAATTTCAACACCATTTCCAATGATTACGTTCCCGATTTGAGGAATTTTTACCAAACCTCTTTCGGCACAAGGTCTGAAACCAAAACCGTCTGCTCCAATAGTTGCATTTGGATGTACAATGCAATCGTTTCCTATATGACATCTTTCACGAACCACAGTTCCTGACCAGATAGTGGTTCTATTTCCAATCGTACATTCATCTAAAACAGTAACATTCGGGTAAATTGTAGTATTTTCTCCGATGACAACATTCGGGCCAATATAGCATCCTGCACCAATTCTGGAACCATTTCCAATTTTTGCTGTAGCATCGATAACAGCATTTGGGTGAATATCTGTATGGAAAGCTGGTGGAGGTGGAGCAAATAATTCCAACACTTGTGACATGGCTAAATCAGCATTCTTCACTTTTATAAAAGCCCTGTTTTCACCTGGTTCAATCGAAATATCTTGGTTTACAACAGCTGCACAAGCTTGAGAGGTTTCCCAGAGTTTCTCGTATTTTTTGTTTCCTATAAATGAAATCTCATCATTCTTCGCCATTTCCAGTTGTTCGGGCGAATTGATTTTTTGATTCGTGTTCCCAATAAGTTCGCCTTTAAGAAGGTCGTTTATTTCTTGAATTGTGAATGATTTCATAATTATGGAAAATGGATTAATTATTTTTTACCAAATAAACCATATTAGTATTGGATTTCCAAATTTATTATTCTTCATTCCAATAAATTAATACTTATTTGCAAAATCTTATAAAGAAAATCTTACTTGAAAATAATATTTTTGTAGTAAACTCCAATTTTATATGAATCTGATAAAAAGAAGCTTCTTGCTGTTGTTTTTTCCCATGTTAGCAAATGCACAAATTCAGGCATTAATTAACAACAAGACAGAACTTAGAACGATGACCGAAAGATGGGAGTTGGACACCACCTCAGTTCGTGGTACTTTTTTAGTGACACCTTATAAACCCATTTTTGTATTGCCCTTGAGATGGTCTTCACTTCCCAATGAGCAACCTTATTCTGGAAACGCAAATCCAGATTATGTGGCTGAACCAGGGACCAATTACAATAACATTGAAGCAAAATTTCAGTTGAGTTTTAAGACAAAAGTATTGCAGAGTGTTTTATGGGGAAAAGGCGACTTATGGGTAGCTTACACACAAAAATCCCATTGGCAGTTGTATAATAATTCACTTTCTCGCCCTTTTAGGGAAATCAATTATGAACCCGAAATAATTTTAAATTTTCCAGTAAATTTTAATTTTTTAGGAGTTCAAGCCCGAATGTTTGGAGTAGCTTTCAATCATGAATCAAACGGAAAAAGTCTCCCATTTTCAAGAAGTTGGAACCGAATTATCTTTCATGCGGGTTTCGAAAGTGGCGATTGGAGCTTCTATGTTCGACCTTGGCTAAGACTAAGGGCTTCAAAAGACGACAATCCTGATATTTCAAAATATATTGGAAGAGGCGATTTGAATATAATTTACACTAAAAACGGAAATGTATTTTCGTTTATAGGAAGCCATAATTTGCATTTTGATGCCACACTTCGGGGTAGCGGAACTTTTTCTTGGTCGTATCCCATTAAGGGAAATTTAAAAGGATATCTGCAAATATCACATGGTTTTGGCGAAACGCTAATTGATTACAACAATGTTCAAACGACAATTGGAGTAGGGGTTTCCTTGATAGAATGGTTGTAATTCTCTACTTTTTGAATATAATTTCAGTATACACCGGCAAGTGGTCCGAGGGATATTTGCACTCTTTTGAATCGCTCAAAATGGCGTGTTTCAAGACCTGAATATTATTTTTGCTTGTAAAAATAAAATCGATTAGTAAGTTTACAGGCTTGTGAAATTCAAAATTATTAAACGTTCCTGATGGACCAAAAGAAGTAGTTTTGCTTATAATTTGAGTATCATTCAATTGATTTGAAAGGTATTTATAGGCTTCGCTATCTTTTTCACTATTAAAATCTCCCGTTACTATAAATGGAAATTTTTCTTTGTTGATAGCATTTATTTTTTCAACAATAAGCTTCGCACTGTTGGTTCTTGCTACAACACCAACATGGTCAAAATGAGTATTGAAGATATAAAATTTTTGCTTTGTTTTGATATCTTCAAAAAGACCATACGTACAAATCCTTTCAAACATGGCATCCCAGCCTTTTGAAACTTTATTTGGAGTTTCAGATAACCAAAAAGTAGCTTCTTTGATAAGTCTTAATTTTTTATGATTATAAAAAACAGCACTGAATTCCCCTTGATTTGGAGAATTATCTCTTCCAATTCCAATATAGTTGTAATCAACTAAAATACTGTCTAAATACTGCAACTGATGCAACTTTCCTTCCTGTATACCAAAAACATCTGGTGCATAAAATTGTAGCTGTTGGGCTAGAAAATCCTTTCGCAAATCCCATTTGTTCTCACCATCATTTGGATTATCAAAACGAATATTATAGGAAATCACTTTTACATCCTGAGCATTTGCTTGGATAATAAAGAAGAGCAAAACAAGTTTTATAATTTTCATAAGATGATTTTATTGGTTTCAAAAATAGTTAAAGCTATGTATTTTAATGCAATTAGCTTTCAGTTTCTAAAAAAGATTTCGACACAAATTCTCACAAATTCAATTCGTGTAAATTCGTGAAATTCGTGTCTGTCTTTTAAAGCAGGAAAGCAGACTTTTAGTCTGCTTATAAATCTATGGGTATTAGCTAAAAAGCAAAAACCTACAAATCAATGAATTGTAGGTTTTAAATATTTATTCTTCCTCTTGTTGCCCCATCATCATCAGATAGGCTTTCAAGAATTCATCAATGTCGCCGTCCATAACACCTTCAACATTGCTGGTTTCATATCCGGTTCGAACATCTTTCACCAATTTATACGGATGCATCACATAATTTCGGATTTGCGAACCCCATTCGATTTTCATCTTACTGGCTTCGATATCGGCACGTTGAGCCATCTGCTTTTTGAGTTCGATTTCATACAATTGCGAACGTAACATCTGCATGGCGCGTTGACGGTTATCTTGTTGAGAACGTGTTTCTGAACATTGCACTTGGATCCCTGTTGGCTTGTGAAACAATTGCACCTTGGTTTCCACCTTGTTCACATTTTGTCCACCAGCACCACTCGAACGCGAGGTAATGATTTCAATATCAGCTGGATTGATGTCAATTTCAATCGTATCATCCACTAAAGGATAAATGTAGACAGAAGCAAACGAAGTATGACGTTTACCATTGCTATCAAATGGAGAAATTCGCACTAAACGATGCACTCCATTGTCACCTTTCAAATAACCAAAGGAATAATCGCCTTCAAATTCGAGTGTCACGGTTTTGATTCCGGCAACATCGCCTTCTTGAAAGTTCAATTCCTTGATTTTGTAGCCTTTTTTTTCGCCCCACATCATATACATTCGCATCAGCATCGAAGCCCAGTCGCAACTTTCGGTTCCGCCAGCTCCAGCCGTGATTTGCAAAACCGCACTCAAGGAATCGCCTTCGTCCGAAAGCATGTTCTTGAATTCGATGTTCTCGATATGCAAATTGGTGGCATTATATTGTTCATCCAATTCTTCTGCTGTCAATTCGCCTTCACGATAAAATTCGTAGGCAATTTGCAACTCATCAGTCATCGAGACCGCTTTGTTGTAATCTTCGACCCATTTCTTTTTGGAACGAAGCACTTTAACGAAAGCTTCGGCCTCTTTTGGATTGTTCCAAAAATCGGGAGCGAGGGTTTTCTCTTCCTCGTTCGTAATTTCGATTAGCTTTTTATCGACGTCAAAGATACCTCCTCAACGCACCAAGGCGCTCCACAATACCTTTAATTTGTTCGGTAGTTGTCATAAATTAATGTAATTTTGCGATAGATTTTGTTTAGAAACGGTTTGTCCTAGCCCAGATAGTAGCGGAAATCCTTTTGCAGAAAATGGCTATTTTTTGTTAAAGAAAAAAAGCGACCAAAGAAGCTCTTTTTTCTTTTTACAAAAAAAGACATTTTCAAAAAAGATTGAAGCGAAGAGCTGGATAAAGCTCCTAAAACAATTATATCAAATTTGAACTACAAAAATAAGATATCCTTTTGATATTATGGAAATAAATTTAGTTAGTGACACCGTTACAAAACCGACACAGGAAATGCTTCGCTATATGTTTCAGGCTCAGGTGGGTGACGATGTTTACAAACAAGATCCAACAGTAAATGCACTAGAAAGTATGGTGGCTTCGATTTTTGGAATGGAAGCGGCGATGTTTTTTCCGTCGGGGACAATGGCCAATCAAGCGGCTATAAAACTCCACACACAACCTGGCGAACAATTAATTGCCGATAAATGGGCCCATGTTTTTAATTATGAAGGAGGTGGCGTTTCGTTTAACAGTGGCGTTTCCTGCTGTTTGTTGGACGGCGATCGCGGAATGATTACAGCAGAACAAGTGGCTGGAGCCATTAATAATCCTGAATTTTACCACAGTCCGCTGACGAGTTTGGTTTGCGTAGAAAACACTACAAATAAAGGAGGAGGAGCTTGTTATGATTTTGAAGAATTTAAACGCATACGTAAAGTTTGTGATGATAATGGTTTGAAATTTCATTTGGATGGTGCCCGAATTTGGAATGCTTTAGTACATAAAAAAGAAAATCCTAACGAGTATGGAAAAGTTTTCGATACTATTTCTGTTTGCTTGTCAAAAGGTTTGGGAGCTCCAATTGGTTCAGTTTTAATTTCGGATAAGGCAACAATTGATAGAGCTTTCAGGGTCAGAAAAATATTTGGTGGCGGAATGCGTCAAGCTGGATATTTGGCGGCAGCCGGAATTTATGCCTTGCAAAATAATATCAACCGACTAGTTGATGATCATAGACGTGCAAAGGAATTGGGTGCCGTTTTGCAAAAGTTGTCATGGGTTGATAAAGTAGAACCTGTTGAAACCAACATCCTTATTTTTTCTTTGAAAGCAGGAGTAAGCGAACAACTTTTGATTGAAAAATTAAAGCAAAAAAGTATCTATATCAGCTCAATGGGACATGGAAAACTGCGAATCGTGACACATCTTGATTATAAAGAAGTGATGCATACTTATGTAATTGAGACTCTACAGAAACTTAACTAGTAAAATTTTTGATTTGTTATGAAACGAAGCAATAAAGATCTGGTTGTCTGAATAAAAAACAACAATTTAGTAAATTTTATTAAAAATTATCGGTAATATTGTAGGAAACCTAAAAACCCCTACATTATGATTAAAAAATTACCATTATTGTTGCTAATGGCATCATTTGGCATTCATGCACAAGATCCTCTCTTTGATGCTTCTACTACGATTACAGCCTATGGATCTGTCTCTTCTCCAAGTGCGGAACAATATTTTAATATCATCGATGGTGATATTGAGACGAAATTTTTAGATTTCAATTATTTTGACGGACTTGGCTTTACGGTTAATTTGGAAGGTTATCAGACAGTTGTTACAAGTATGGATTTTACAACCGCTAATGATTCTCCAGAAAGAGATCCAACGGTTTTTGAAATATTTGGTTCCAATGACGGAACTTATTTTACTTCCATTATCGTTGGTGACATTGTTTGTGATCCAGAACGTTTTTATACGACAAGCTATATTTTTGATAACACAGAAGGTTATAGCTATTACAGATTTGTTTTTTCTGCACAATGCAACACGATTGAAGCCATGATTCAAATTGCGGAAGTACAATTGTATGGAACTGCTTTAGCAAGAAAAGATTTTGTAAAAACGGAATTGAAATTATTTCCAAACCCAAATAATGGCAATTTTACAATCAGTCAAAATGAAGCAATAGGAAAAGTTGTTATCACGGATGCTTTAGGAAAGATTGTGAAGCAATTGGATCTTGAAAATTCTTTTTCTCATCAAATTGATATGCAAGGAGTGGAAAGTGGTCTCTATTTTGTAAAAACAACTACAGGTTCAACCCAAAAGCTGATTATAAAGTAATAGAAAAGGGCAGTTAACGCTGCCCTTTTTTTATTTAAACATATCCATACCCGGAATATTTGGCATTCCATCTTTTGCAGCAGCAGCCAATTCTGCTTCATTGATCTGACTTGCTTTTTCGATAGCTTTGTTCATAACTAATATGAAATAGTCTTCTAATTGTTCCTTATCTTCCAATAAACTATCGTCAATCGAGATGGATTTTATTTTTCTATTGGCAGTTAAAGTAACCTTGAAAAGCCCATCATTGCTTTGTTCGTCGATCAGAACGGTATCTAATCTCAATTTTGTTTCTTCTACTTTTTTCTGAGCTTCTTGTAATTTGCCCATCATTCCCATTAGGTCTCCAAACATTGTTTATAATTTTAAAATTATTTATACGGCAAATTTATTAAATTGCATTGTTATAAACTATACTTAAATTTATGAAAAACGTGTTCGTTTTAGGAACTCTTTGTGTTATTTTTGCAACTTCGTGTTCTAAAAAAAAAGAGTCCAAAATGCCAGATAACATTCCTGCACCTGTTGCAAAAATAGTCCCTAAAACATTAGAAAAACATGGTGACATTCGTATTGACAATTATTATTGGCTAAACGATAGAGAAAATCCTGAAGTAATTGATTATCTTAACCAAGAGAATGAGTACTATAACAAAATGACCGCTCATACTAAAGAATTTCAGAAAGATTTATACGAAGAAATGAAAGGTAGAATTAAGGAAGATGATGAGTCGGTTCCTTATTTATACAATGGTTATTACTACATTACCCGTTTTGAAACTGGTAAAGATTATCCAATTTATTCTAGAAAAAAAGGTAGCCTTTCGGCAAAAGAAGAAATTTTATTTGACTGTAATGAATTAGCAAAAGGAAAATCTTTTTTTCAATTAGGGGGAATGAGTATCAGTCCGGATAATAAATTTGCAATCTATTCTACTGATTTTGTGGGTAGAAGAATCTACACGTTGCAAATTAAAAATTTAGAAACGGGAGAAATCTTGAAAGATGAAATAAAAAATATTGATGGAAGAGGTGTTTGGGCAAATGATAACAAGACTATTTTTTATACAACACAAGATAAAGTAACGCTTCGATCGGATAAGGTTTTTAGACATAAATTAGGAACAGATGCTAAAAGTGATGTCCTTATTTATAATGAAAAAGATGATACTTTTAATGTTTCGATCAGTAAAGAAAAATCTAAAAAATATATTGTAATTGAGTCTGGAAGTACATTGACGAGTGAGTTCAGAACGCTTTTAGCAGACACTCCAGATGGAGAATTCAAGGTTTTTCAGCCAAGAATTAGAGGTTTGGAATATAGCATTTCACATTTTGGCGATAGCTTTTATGTTGTGACCAATAAAGATGATGCCACAAATTTCAAGCTGATGAAAACGCCTGAAAATGCAACTACAAAGGAAAATTGGAAAGATGTCATAACACATAGAGACGATGTTTTAATCGAAGATATTGATATTTTTAAAGATTATCTGGTAGTTTCAGAACGTAATAATGGCCTGAATAAAATTCGAATCATGCCGTGGAGTGGAGAAGGGGAATATTATTTGCCTTTTGAAAGTGAAACGTATACAGCCTATACCGCAACAAACGTAGATTTTGATACTGATATTTTGCGTTATGGTTATCAATCTTTGAATACACCGTCCTCTACTGTTGATTTCAACATGAAAACAAAGGAGAAGAAGGTTATGAAAGAGCAGCAAGTTCTTGGTGGAAAATTCAAAAAAGAGAATTATTTAGAAGAACGAGTTTGGGCTACATCAACTGATGGCACTCAAATCCCGATTTCTATTATTTATAAAAAAGGGATAAAAAGAGACGGTAAAAACCCATTGCTTTTGTATGCTTATGGTTCTTACGGTGCTAGTATGGATGCCTATTTTTCATCAACAAGATTGAGTTTGCTTGATAGAGGTTTCATTTATGCAATCGCTCATATTCGTGGTGGCGAAGATTTAGGGCGTCAATGGTATGAAGACGGAAAACTTTTGAAGAAAAAAAATACGTTCACTGACTTTATTGATTGTTCCAAATACGTAATTGCTCAAAAATATACTTCTCCAGAACATCTGTATGCCGAAGGTGGTTCTGCAGGAGGATTGTTGATGGGATCAATCGTCAATATGGCTCCCGAATTATACAATGGAGTCATTGCTCAAGTACCTTTTGTAGATGTTGTAACGACTATGTTGGACGATTCTATACCTTTAACAACTGGAGAATATGACGAATGGGGTAATCCAAACGAAAAAGAATATTATGATTATATGAAGTCGTATTCGCCTTATGATAATGTAAAAGCTCAAGCCTATCCTAATATGTATGTTTCGACAGGTTTGCATGATTCTCAGGTACAATACTGGGAACCAGCTAAATGGGTAGCTAAATTAAGGGCAGTCAAAACTGATAAAAATGTTTTATTTTTAGATACAAATATGGATGCCGGTCATGGAGGGGCTTCAGGAAGGTTTGAAGCACTAAAAGAATTGGCCAAGGAATTTACTTTTTTATTAGATTTAGAAGGAATTGAAAAGTAATTAGAATTTTTTTGTTAAATTTGCAAGGATTTGAGGTCAATCAAAAACGCATTGAATAGCCTTGATTAACTATTTTTTTATGAAAGAAATAAAAGCTTACAATAATGTCTTGGAATTAATAGGCAACACACCGCTTATTAAAATCAATAAAGTTACCGAAGGTTTAGAAGGTAATTTCTACGCAAAAGTAGAAGCTTTCAACCCAGGACATTCTACCAAAGACAGGATTGCATTATATATTATTGAAGAAGCCGAAAAAAGAGGAATCTTGACTCTTGGCGATACCATAATCGAAACAACTTCTGGTAATACAGGATTTAGTTTGGCAATGGTGAGTATCATCAAAGGTTACAATTGCATCTTGGCGGTAAGTTCAAAATCATCCAAAGATAAAATCGATATGTTGCGTAGTCTTGGAGCAAAAGTATATGTTTGTCCAGCCCACGTTTCAGCAGATGATGAACGTTCTTATTATAATGTTGCAAAAAGATTACACGAGGAAACTAAAGGTTCTGTTTATATCAATCAATATTTCAACCAACTGAATATTGATGCACACTACAACACAACTGGTCCCGAAATTTGGGAACAAACAGGCGGAAAAATCACACACTTAATCGCTTGTAGCGGAACAGGAGGAACTATTTCTGGAACTGCAAAATTTCTAAAAGAACAAAATCCAAATATTAGAATTTTAGGAGTTGATGCTTTTGGTTCGGTTTTGAAAAAATACCACGAAACAAAAGAATTCGACAACGACGAAATCTATCCTTACAGAATTGAAGGTTTGGGAAAAAACCTGATTCCATCGGCTACAGATTTCGACATCATCGATAAATTTACAAAAGTTACCGATGAGGAAAGTGCTCACGCAACTAGAGAAATCGCCAAGAAAGAAGGTTTATTTGTAGGCTATACTTCTGGTGCAGTTTTGCAAGCCATTAAGCAATATGCCGAAGAGGGTGAGTTTACAGCAGAAAGCAATGTAATTGCCATTTTCCCAGATCACGGTTCAAGGTATATGAGCAAAGTATTCAGTGATGAATGGATGCACGATCAAGGTTTCTTTGATAGTGTAAATGCCGAAGAAGTTCAAAAAATTGAATTTATCAAATAGTTTAGACTATTTACATCATAAAAAAAACTCCAGAGAAATCTGGAGTTTTTTGTTTTAAGTTTTTTTCTTTTTTTATTGGATATTGATCACGCCATTTCGTCAATGAATATTTTTTTGATTAAAGCGATTTCATCGGCATAAATTGTTTTCTTTCTAGTAGCAAAAGACAAAGTGTTTTCTAATGGAGTTTTCCCTTTCCAGATTAATTTAATTTGTTCGGATTCCAGTTCTTTTTTGCATAAGAAATCAGGAATTACGGCAAGACCATGGCCACTGCTCAAACATCTTACGATAGAATTTAAATTCGGAACAATATAATTCGGACGAAAGTCTGGATATTTATTGAAATTCAATTGCCAAAATCTTCTCAAATGTTCCATATCGCCAGTCGTTCCATACCATTTTTGACTTTTCAACCAAGTTTCAATAACTTCTAAATCATTTAATTTTTCAATGGCTTGGAATTCTTTTTCATCAGTTTGATTTCCTCCAACAATAACGATGGTTTCCGATGAAAAAGGTTGGTATTCAATCGAAGCTTTCGGAACCATTTGTGGCGTTATGATGATATCTAAAATTCCTTTTTCGAGATTTTCAACCATCTCTGGGTATTCTCCAAAGCGAATAATTACATTAAAGGGTAAGGAAGAAATATATTGTTCCAAAGTGATTTGGAAGGTTTCAAAACACATTCCGATGCTTATTGTTGGTGTATGTTTTTCGGTACTTCGCTGGAAATTTTTCTCGGCTTCTTCTAATTTAGACAAGGCTTCTATAGTAAAATTATACAGTACTTTTCCTCTTTCCGTGGGAACCATCTTTCTTCCTGTTCTGTCAAATAATTTATAGCCTACATAATTTTCCAATGAACTCAAGTGCAAACTGACACCAGGTTGGGAAATAAATAATACTTCGGCAGCACCCGTCAACGTTCCAGTTTTATAGATTGCCTTGAAGGTTCGGTACCATTCTAAATTCACCATGATTTTGCTATTATAATTCTGATGCAAATGTATGAATTAAGTTATTTTAATAATGGACATGTCGGTTGTAATTTTGTCTCATCAAATTAAAAGAAAGAATTATGACTAAAATATTCATCATCAACGGAGGTCAGAAATTTGGCCATTCAGGAGGAAAATTCAACGAGACAATTGCTCAAGAAACTTTGAATTTCTTTCAAAACAATTCAGATTTTGAAATAAGAACAACTGATGTAAACCACGAGTACAATCCAGCTGAAGAAGTAGAAAAATATGTTTGGGCAGATGTAGTAATTTATCACACACCAATTTGGTGGTTTCAATTGCCACACGGTTTCAAGAAATACATTGATGTGGTTTTCACCGAAGGTTACGATAAAGGAATTTATAAAAGTGACGGTCGTTCGTCTAAAAATCCCGCTGTGAATTACGGAACTGGAGGGACTTTGCAAGGAAGAAAATACATGCTAACCACTTCTTGGAACGCACCAAAAGAAGCTTTCACGTTGCCTGGCGAATTTTTCTCCCAGAAAAGCGTCGATGAAGGAGTGATGTTTGGTTTTCATCGAATGAATGCCTTTACAGGAATGACACCGCTAGAATCGATGCACTTTCATGATGTTGAAAAAAATGCTGATGTTCCTAGAGATTTGGAATTGTATAAAGAGCATTTGACAAAATTATTTTTAAACTAAACACAGATTTCACAAATTTCCACAGATTAAATACTAAAAGAAAATGAAAATAAATATTACTGCAATCGTAAAGAGCAAATCAGAACATCTTCAAGAGACCAAAAATATTCTGACGGAAATGGCTTCAAATTCTAAAAAAGAGCAAGCCTGCATCCAATATGATTTGCATCAGGATAACGAAAATCAAAACATTTTTATCTTTCATGAAATTTGGGAAAGTGAAGAAGGATTAGCGCTACATGAAACTCAGCCTCATTTTGAGCAATTTATTGCGAAAGCTCGTGAACTTTTGGAAGAGCCGATTATTATCTATAAAACCAATAGAATCGGATAAATATTGAAGCTTTAAGTGTAAATGAAAACGAGCAACATTGATATATTGCTCGTTTTTTTTTATTCTTTATCAGACGCTGGAGTATCTTCAGCAGTGTCATCATATTTGTGAAAATCATCCGTGTCATCGAATGCTTCATTTGGATCATAAGGCGAATCCTGATTCAATTCAGGATCGTCTATTTTTCTTTTTTCTTTATCATCACTAAAAAAGAATTGATTTGAATTTTCCATAGCATTTGGAATTTAAATTTATAAATAGCCTAAAAGATAATACAAGATGATAAAAACGATGATCGTTCCTATGCAACCACCACCAAGTTTTTTGGCTCCCCATCCTGCAAGTATTGTTTTAAAAAATCCGTTCATAGTGCTTTACTTTGTTAGTTTGGTTATTGATTTTTTTCAACATTCTGATTTTTATCATCGAATTCAGGGTCTCCTTTAATTTCTTTAGAGTCCAAATCGTAGTTTTCATCATTAGTCAAGGTTTCGTCGTGTTCCTTGTATTGTTTTTCTCTAGTTGCATTTCTGATATTATCAGGATTTCTTTGATTCGAATGCTGATAATTTTTTTGACCGTCATGATTTTGTGCATTAGAATTTCCTTTTCCTCCAGCACCATTATTTAAAGTTCCCATAGCTAATTTATTTTTTGAATTAATATATTCATAAAATTAACTTGTAAATGATAGATTTCTTTATGCTATTTTAAACAAATGTTATACAATTAGATTTTTTAAATTTAATACAAATAAGAAAACCTATAAGTCTTTGATTCTTATAGGTTTTCATTTAATAAATTGTAAAAATGGCAGTTTTACTTTTATATTAGTTGTTTAGACGTTCGAGCTCATAAAAATATTCATTTGGATCGTAATCCAAATCATAATCCATTTCATCTTCGTCATAATTATCGTTGATACTAATGATATTATTCAAGTCAGTATCTAAATCGTGATTTGCTTCAATTGTAGTGTAAATAGTTTCCATAAGTATGTGTTTTGAGGTTCATGACAAATTTCATAAAACTATCTAAAACATTTCTTACAGAGTTTTTTCTAAAAGTTATAGGATTTGAAGAAATCAATATTTCCCACTCAATAAAGCACCACCAATTGCAGATTTTGCTTCAATTCCAAGTTTCTTCATCATTTCATAAGTTGTACAAACCGCTGCTGAAGTAACCGGAATCCCGATTTCTTTTTCAATCAAGTCAATCGCTTCCAAAGAAGGCATTTGTACACAAGCAGAAACTACTAAAACATCAATTCCAGTTAAATCCAATCGCTTGTAAATTTCTAAAAGATTCATCGGATTTTGTGCTGCAACTTCCAAGTTATCAGGAATTTCAAGTGCAATGCTTTCCTTGACTTCAAAACCTTGGTGCTCGATATAATCAACAACCATATCCGTCAAAGGTCTCATATAAGGCGTGATGATGGATATTTTTTTTGCACCTAAAGCCTTCAATCCGTTTATTAAGGCTCCAGCCGAAGTGACAATTGGAGTAGGGAAGTCGTTGGCAACCGTTTCCTGATGTAAGTTCACTTCCGAAACGCAATGATAACCGCGACCCATACTCATAATCGCGACCAAACATGCATAACCCATAACGTCAACATGAGCATCTGATAGTTCTTGAGCACATTTTAGGCTCATGGCATCCATGGCTTCAAGTTCTTCTTTTGTTACCTTTTTCATTCGCATTCGGCTTGAATGGAAGGTAAAACGTTCTGGTAAAATGGTTTCCCTAGACCTGAAAATCGCTGGGATTTCAGTTTCCATTGTTACGTTTGAAGATGGGACAATTTGTCCGATTCTGTATTTTTTCATGATATTTATTTAACCGCAAAGACACGAGGAATTCGCAAAGTTCGCAAAGCTTTAAGTGAAATTATATTTCTTTTACTGTATTTACAATCGTTCCGATTCCTTCGACTGTTGCTTCTACAACATCACCATCCCACATCCATTCTTGAGGATTTCTTCCTGCACCAACTCCTGAAGGTGTTCCAGTTGCAATGATATCGCCTGGTTCGATGGTGAAAACCGTACTCAAGTCTTCAATCAAATCGTTGATGTTGAAAAGCAAGAATTGAGTGTTTGAATTTTGTTTTTCAACACCATTCACTTTTAATGATAAATTCAAGTTGTGAGGGTTTTCAATTTCGTCTGCTGTAACTAAATAAGGTCCCATTGGTGCGAAAGTATCCTGACCTTTGGAAACAATCCATTGACCTTCACGACGGCAATCACGTGCTGAAATATCGTTGATTACGGTATAACCAAAAACATAATCCATGGCATCTTCTTTGGCAACATATTTTCCTTTTTTGCCAATAACGACTGCCAATTCAACTTCCCAATCCAATTGTTGAGTAAGTTTTCTGTTTAATAAAATATTGGTATTAGTAGCTGTTACTGTTGTTGGTGGTTTTGAAAAGATGATTGGTTTTTGTGGTAATTTTCCAGTTGTATCCAATGTTCGTGCACTTTCAGCAACATGTTCTGTATAATTCAATCCAATTCCGATGATATTTTTTCTTGGCGTTGGAATAGGAGCGAGAATGGTAATTTCCTCCATTGAATAGGAAACTTCTGCTAGAGAATCGGCATCAATTTCGGTTAAGAATTCATTGATTTCAGGAATTACTTCGAGTCCCATATCAATCAATTCAAGCATGTCTGACGGAAGAGGGAAATTTACGCTTTCGCCAAAATCTTCCATATCCACCACTTGATTGTTGTGCAAAAATCCTAATCTTGGTTCTGAGGTTGTGGTTTTATAAGTAAGTAGTTTCATTATAGTTATTTATTGTTTTTAAATAATAGTTTGTAAAGTACTAAAAGAAGTAAGCCTGAGAAAAAAATGATATTAATATAACCTACAATGACTGTAAATTCATCTTCTTTTGCTATAAGTTGTACTCCCAAGTAAATGAAGAATACAGCAATAACGATTCCGAACAAGGGTAGCTTTTTCATTTTTGTTTTCTATTTTATGTTGTTAGATAGTCGATTATTTAGTTAAAATGGTTTCTCTTTTAGCCCTGACTGGAGGGAAAATCCTTTTTTGTTTTTCCTTTAAAAACAAAAAAGATTTGGAAGGAAGGCAGGAATTACGATTCCCAAAATGCCTACTGTTTCGCTTCTAAAAAACTTGAAAACCGTTATTTTCAGTATAATTCTGTTCCTGATATAATCCTAATTTTTCAATTACCGGCAAATCGTTAAACGAAAACAAGCAAGCATCTTCTGTTTCGGATAAGTTTACGTGCTCGTGAACTGCCCAGGAAGGAACACAGAAAATATCACGTTCTTTCCAGTCAAACCGCTTTCCGTCGATGATCGAATAGCCTTTTCCTTTGGCACATTGATAGACAAACGAACCAGTGTGTTGATGTGCTTTTCCTTTAAACCCAGCTGGCAATAACTGCATCGAAGCTCCCATAGTTTGCATCACGTGACCACCTGTCAAGGGGTTTGAATAGTGCATCAATATTCCATCAAAAGGGGAAACTTCCTTGATTTTTGAAGTTTCAACCAAAGCTGGATAAACTGATTTCCAAGCATACTTGAACAAAGGGGAATAAGGTTTGTCCCATTTTTGATCTGAAGGTAATAGTCCAGGTGAACTACCATAAGTAATTGGAGAATAGTTTATTGGAACTTCTAAAGGTTGTTTTCCATCGAACACAGCATAATCATTTGCCTCTAAAGCATTTACAAGCGGAATATCCAAACCATCTTGCCAAATACACGTTTTTCCGTTTTCGGCAACTCCGTGTTCGTGCCAAGTTGAATTGGGTGTAATCACAAAATCATTTACTTCAAAAGTAATCTTATTTCCATCCACAACGGTATATCCGCCTTCGCCTTCCATAATAAAACGCAAAGCAGAAGCCTTGTGACGATGGGCCGAAGTGCTTTCACCAGGACGTGTAACCTGAATTCCAGTATATAACCAGCCAACAGCTGCCGAAACATCTTTTCGCTTGTCGTTGACCAAATAAACAACGCGACGTCCGGCTTTTTCAGGCGTCACCAATTCAGATGATTTCAGTACCAAATCCCGTAAATCATCATATTTCCAGAGCATTGGCACCGATGACGTTCTCGGTTCCCAAGGTTCGATATCGTTGGCAACCGTCCACAAAGCTCCAGCACCAAGGGTTTCGAGTTCTTTATAATAGGCCTCTAGTTCTGGAGTGTCTTGAACTCTGGCTCTTCCAATTACGTCGTCGTTGTGTTTTCCTTCCATTGTTTTATATTTTAGGAGCAAATCGCTCGGGCTTTTTCAGAATCCATATTCCCGCTTTCCGAAGTAGTTTTTGTTCTGAACCCCAGAACAAAAAGCTACTTTCTCCAATCGGGGCTATTTAATTAATGATAGTTTTGGCAACCGTAGAAAATTATCTTTTGTTGAAATCCTCATGATTATCTACAAAAGTAATTTTTCTTGTTGGAGCAATATTCACTCTCAAATCAAAAATATCAAAACGGTTGTAATGTCCTAGGATGTCGTGCATTTGTTTGGGTTGGATGCATTTTTCCAAATCAATATCGGCATAAACAATTCCTTCTTCATCAATTAAAGGTTTGCCAATTACAGCTCCATTCGGACCAATAAATCCTGAAAAAGCTGAATTTTTCCTTGTCAATAATTCATCCACATTTGGAACATCTTCACGTAAGGCATCTTTTATTTCCTGCGAAATTGTTGAACATGAAACTATTGTAAATAACTTACCTTCAAAGGAATGGGCTGCTGCTCGAATCTTTATCGCTTCGGCCATATCGTAATCGGGTGGAGCGACAGGCAACGAAATATAATTAGCTATATGAATCAATTCACCTTGAGCTAATAACGTAAAACGCGCCAAAGTGTTCGTGTTTTCACCACAAGCCAATGTTCCAATCGGACCAATTTCAGTGTTATATACTTTCAAGGACGAACCATCACCGCTTGTCCATGTCAGTTTTTCAGCCCAAGTTGGTACTAGCTTTCGGTGTTTTCCAATTACTTCACCTTTATTATCAATAATCAAGTTTGTATTATAGATTTCTCCATAACTGTCGCCTCGTTCATTAATTCCAATTACAACATGGCAGTCGTATTGCTTTGCAGCTTCAAATAAAGGTTGCATGGCTTCATCGCTAACTTTTACGGCACTTTTGTATAAGGCTTCATACCATTTGCTTCCTTGAACAGGTGTCATAATCCAATTCCAATACGGATAACCTGCAACAAATACTTCTGGAAAAGCAATAAGACTTGCTCCATTTGAAGAAGCTTCTTTTATAAATGAAACCGCTTTTTCAATAGTCTTTTCTACGTTTAAAAAAACGGGTGAAGTTTGAACGGCTGCGGCTTTGAATTTTTTAAATTCCATTTTTAGAGTATTAAGATTGGAGTATTAAGTATTAAGATATTATAAATCTTGATATTTTTTCTTTCATTTCATCTGAGAAAGTTTCGGCTTTTATACCACCACGATTGTCTTTGAAAGCAACATTTACCAAAGTCACTTCTCCTTCAAGACAAGTCTTTCCCTCTTCGTCTTCAAATTTGAAACCGCATAGGAGTGAGGCACCGCCAATATTTTTTACCCAAAGCGATTTCGTTAGAATTTCTCCCAAACGAGCTGCTTTTTTGAATTGTACCTTCAAGTCTACTGTAGGAATTCCGTTGGTTTCGTGTATTTTTGAAAACGGACGATCTAATGCTTCTTCAAACCAATCTTCTACCAAATCGTTTAGCATTTCCAAGAATCTTGGATAGAAAACAATTCCGGCATAATCAACGTGTTTGAAACGTATTTTTTCTTTTTTTATAAAAGGTTGGTTCATGTTTATTATTTTAATTTAAAAACTTTCAGCGCTTGCTTTCTTCATATAATATTTAAATGTTTCTGGAATCGCATTTTCATCCAATAAACATCCAGTTTCCAATTCAGGATAGGTTTCAGCAAAGGTTTGTATTTTGGTTCGGTCAACACGCATACTCACAACGCTTCGATCTACATCATCAGGATGGCGAATTCCGGCAGAAGCCATCAAATCCATTGCATTTTTCACTGTTTCGTGTTGAAAACGTGCTACTCGAATACTTTTTTCTTCAGGAACCAAGCCTTTTACTAATTTTGGATCTTGTGTGGCAACACCAGTCGGACAAGTATTCGCGTGACATTCCAATGCCTGTATGCAACCCAGGGCAAACATCATTCCTCGTGCAGAATTGCATAAATCAGCTCCTGTGGAAAGGGTTTTTATGATATCAAAACCTGAAATGATTTTGCCACTGCAAATGATTTTTATTTCTTCTTTAATTCCGAAACCTTTTAACGAATCATACACAAAGGCCAAGGCATCCCGCAATGGCATCCCAACGTGATCTGAATATTCAATTGGAGCTGCACCGGTTCCTCCTTCGCCACCATCAACGGTAATGAAATCAAAAAAAGTTTGGGTTTGAACCATGGCTTTACAAATTGAAAGAAATTCGGACTTGCTTCCAATACATATTTTCATCCCGATTGGTTTTCCGCCAGAACCTTTTCGCAATAATTTAATAAAATCCATCAATTCAAGTGGTGTTTTAAAAGCCGAATGGGTTGGCGGGGAAATAATATCGTGTCCTTTTCCAACCAAACGAATTGCAGCAATCTCATCGGTTACTTTTTCCTTTGGTAAAATTCCTCCATGACCTGGCTTTGCTCCTTGAGAAAATTTAATCTCAATCATTTTTACATTTTCAAAATGGGCTCTTTTTTCGAAATGGTCATACGAGAAATTTCCCTCTTCATCACGACAGCTAAAATAGCCTGTTCCTATGTTCCAAACGATATCGCCACCGCCTTCAAGGTGATAGGGAGAAAGCCCACCTTCGCCAGTATTGTGGTAAAAACCGCCTTGTTTTGCTCCTGCATTCAAAGCCATGATGGCATTTTTGCTCAATGATCCATAGCTCATGGCACTGATATTATACAAACTGGCAAAATAAGGTTTCTCGCATTGGGATGAGCCTATTTTTACTCTGGGATTCATGTCTATTTCAGCAAACGGAATAGCTTTAATGCTGTGGTTGATCCATTGATAGCCAATGTTATATACGTCAAGCTGTGTCCCAAAAGGATGCGAATCGGTTTCGTTTTTACTTCTTTGATAGACCAGATTTCTTTCTAATCGGTTAAATGGCTTCCCGTCTAAGTCGGTTTCTACAAAATATTGCCTGATTTCGGGTCCGATGGATTCCAGCAAATAACGCATTCGTCCCAAAAGCGGAAAATTTCTTCTGATGGTTTTTTTAGATTGATACATGTCATAAAACCCCATTGCAATCAACGGCAGGAATATCAACAAGAGAAAAATTGATTTCCAATTGATATAAGTCATTAATGCAATGATAGCTAACGAAGTGATACTGAATATTAAAAAAACTTTTCTCATCGTATGGATTAATTTATTGGCGTAAAAAAAAATATATTACTGTAATGCTTTTAATTTAAAACGTTGGATCTTACCTGTTTCGGTCTTTGGCAAACTTTCAATAAAACGTATTTCCCTCGGATATTTATAAGGAGCGGCAACTTCCTTGAACCAGTCTTGAATGTGTTTGGCAAACTCTGAATTGGCTTTAGAATGTTCTTTTAAAACAATATAAGCACAAACCAGCATTCCTCTTTCCTCATTTGGCAATCCAACAACGGCACATTCTGAGATTTCATCGTGTGTCAGTAAAACGCTTTCAACTTCAATTGCGGCAATGTTGTAGCCAGAAGAGATAATCATATCATCGCCACGTGCTACAAACCAGAAATAACCATCTTCATCCTTGCGGAAAATATCACCTGTAATGTTCCATTTATTTTGAACGTATTCCTTTTGCTTGTCAACCGAATTCAAATATTTACAACCTGTAATTCCTCTTACAGCCAACCTTCCTGGTTCGTTTACAGCAACTTCGTTTCCTTTCTTATCTACAATTTTGGCTTCATAGCCACGAATTGGTAAGCCTGTAGCTCCTTTTCGCATGTTCTCTTCATTCGAAGATATAAAAATATGAAGTATTTCGGTAGAACCAATACCGTCAATGATTTTTAATCCTGTGGCTTCGTACCAATCTTCCCAAACCTTTAAAGGCAAGGCTTCACCGGCCGAAACACATTTTCGCAACGACGAAATATCAAAATCTTTTACTTTTGAAGTGATGACTCTCCAAGCTGTTGGTGCTGTGAAACAGATGGTTATCTTATACTCTTCTATCGCTTTCAATAAAAGTTCAGGCGATGGTTTTTCTATTAAAAAGGTTGAAGCTCCATAATAAAACGGAAACAAAACCAATCCTCCCAATCCAAAAGTGAATCCTAACGGCGGACTTCCTGTAAAAATATCGTTTGATGTTGGTTGCAATGAATATTTTGGAAAAGCTTCGCAAATCAACAAGATATCCTTGTGATAGTGCGAGGTCATTTTAGGTTTTCCAGTCGTTCCAGATGTAAATCCTATGAGACAGATAGAGTTGGAAAGTGTGTGGTAGTTTTGAAATGTCTTTGGTTTTGAAGCCATTAATCGTTCCAAATCAGATGGATGTTCATTCGAACCATCAAAAGTACAAACTCTTTTTAGGAACTGAGATTGTACAAGATTCATTTCATCTGACAATCTAATATCACAAAAAGCGTGTGAGATTTCAGCACTTTCAATCATTACAGATAATTCCTTTTCTCTTAAAAGTGGCATTGTGGCAACAACGATTCCGCCAGCTTTTAAAATGGCAAACCAACACGCTACAAACATCGGATTGTTAGCCGAACGAATCAAAACACGGTTGCCCGAAACAAATCCCAAATCTTCAATCAAAACATGTGCAATCTGATTGGATTTTTCATATAAATCTTGAAAAGTCCATTTTTCTGTAAAAGTCTGAATAGCAATATGATTACCATTTCCTACTTTAATGTGATTGTCAAGTAACTTTTCGACACAATTAAGGTTTTCTGGGAATTCAAAATCAGGATGATTCCAGATGTAATCAGGTTGCAATTCCTCTGAAGGCAAGTGATTATGAGCAAAATTGTCGGTATAATGTTTCATAATTATTTATGCGATTCTGGTTTTAATGCTTTCTTCATTCCTTCCACCATTTTTCGTTCTCCGGCTTTCATTGGGTAAAAATGTGGGAGAGCTATTTTGTATTGAACTGGAACATCTTTGCTCTGAAATTGCTCATAAGCTTGTGCATTTCGAACGAAATTAGGCTCCAGAAGCAATGTTTTTCCTAATGCTACCAAATCGGCTCGACCGTTTAATAAAATGGTATTAATTTGGTCAATATCTTGAATGTATCCAGCTGTAATAGTTGGAATATCAACCGTATTTCGAATGGCTTCTGAGAAAGGTGTTTGCCACATCCTGCCAATTGCTGGTTTTTGATGAGAAACTGTATTTCCTGTTGAAACGTTTATAATGTCTGCTCCAGCATTTTTAAAAGCTTGAGCAATTGCAAATACTTCTTCTTCGGTAATTCCATTTTCGGCCCAATCTGAAGCTGAAATTCTTACTGACATTGGTTTGTCTTGATTGAAAACTTTTCGCATTTCATTGAAAACTCTTAATGGAAATTTCAATCTGTTTTCGATGCTTCCGCCAAATTCATCTGTACGAATATTGGTTAAAGGCGATAGAAAAGAAGCCAATAAATAACCATGATGCGCTTGCAATTCAATCATATCAAATCCTGCTTCGTCGGCATTTTTTGCAGCTTGGGTAAATTGAGAAACAATTTCATCCATATCTGAAACTGTCATTTCCTTTGGCGTTTCAAATTTTTCATTGAAAACAATTGGCGAAGCCGAAATCAAATTCCAGCCATTTTCTAAAGGTTCATTTGATCCTTCCCACGGTTTTTTGATGCTTCCTTTTCGGCCTGAATGACCTAGTTGGATTCCAATTTTAGTTGAAGTGTTTTTATGAATAAAATCTATTAAATTTTTCCATTCAACTACTTGTTCTTTAGAATATATACCAGCACAACCTAAAGTGATTCTTCCTGTTTTGGAAATAGCAGTCATTTCGGTTAAAATCAATCCTAAACCTCCAATTGCACGATTTGTATAATGGGTAAAATGCCAATCGTTTATAATTCCATCTTCGGCTGAATATTGTCCCATAGGAGCCATTACTATCCTATTTTGAAGTTCCATTTTTCGTAATGAAAAAGGAGTGAAGGCGGCTGGAGTCTTTAGATTTTCGATTCCACGTTTTATATTGAATTCATTCAAGACTTTTTCTGGAAAGGATTTGTCGCGAAGGGCAAGATTTTCAAATGTTACTTTCTTGGCACGGGTCATTACGCCAAAAGCAAATTGATAGAAATCGTGTTTAATATGGCGGTCCATGTTTTCGAACCATTCCAGTGATACATTGGCAGCGTGCTGGATCATCTCCACACGGTTTCTGCGTAACTGCTCATATTTGGCGAAAGCCTTATCTTTATCAGTGCCAAATTCAACAATAGAATCGGATAAAGCAATGGCACATTCCATGGCGAGTTTTGTTCCTGAACCAATAGAGTAGTGGGCAGTAGCCTTGGCATCTCCCAAAAGAACAATATTATCCTTGTGCCAAACATCGTTAGTGATTGCTGGAAATTGACGCCAATGGGATCGGTTTGAAATCAGGCCATGACCATCTAATTCCTCTGCAAATAGTTGTGAAATCCTGTCGATTGTATCTTCTTCATTGGTAGTTTCAAAACCTGCATTTTCCCAAGTTTGTGGACTGCATTCGAAAATCCAAGTACTCATTCCTTTTTGGTATTGGTAGGAATGTGCTACAAAAGTTCCGAAAGGCGTTGTTCTGAAGAAATAAGTAAAGGCATCGAGCGGTTTTGTAGAACCAAGCCAGACAAATTTGTTCTTCTTTAATTCGGTTTTGGTGCCAAAATCAGATGCGAATTTGTCTCTTATGACGCTATTTATTCCATCACAAGCTACAATATAATCAGAATCCTTAAATTGGCTTAAATCATCAATATTATACTCAAAATGAAGATTGACGCCTTCTTCACGGCATCTTTGCTGTAATAATTGCAACAATGTTTTTCGGGAACAGCCACAAAAACCGTTTCCAGCGATGTTGACTGTTTCGCCATTTCGGGCTACTACGATATCATCCCAATAGGCAAATTCATTTCGGATTAAATCATACGATTTTGTGTCTCGGGTTAAAAATTCACCTAGCGTTTCATCTGAAAACACTACGCCAAAACCAAAACTATCATCGGCTTTGTTTCGTTCATAAATATCGATTTGACAATCAGGAAGTGCTTTTTTGCTAAGTATTGAAAAGTAAAGTCCGCCTGGACCTCCACCTATTATTGTAATTTTCATTTTAATTTCGTTTGACAGAGAAAATTTCTCCTAATTTAGAATAACCTGAACCAGCAAGTCGTGAAATTGGACTGTAGTTTTCCATATTAATTTTATAATCGTCCAGCAAAACGCTTTCGTGGAAATGAAACATCACAACTTTTCCAACCATGATGGTTTGTCCGCCAAATTTGTTGTTTTCTAGTGTGTAATGATGTACCAATTCGCATTCCATCGAGATAAGGCATTCCTTGACACGAGGCGGTTTTACTTTTGAAGAAGCAATTGGAGTGACACCAGCATGATCAAATTCGCTTTCCAGAGAAGGAATGGATTGAGCTGTCATGTTCATTTGTTCTACCAACTCTTCGGTGACCATATTGACTACAAATTGTTTGGTTGCTAAAACATTGCTCAAGGTATCTCGGTTTGCATTTGGCGATCCCGAAGCTGAAAACATCACATGAGGAGGATCATCACCAACGGCATTAAAAAAAGAAAAAGGAGCCAGATTTAGAATTCCGTCTTCACTTATTGATGATATCCAGCCGATTGGACGAGGAATAACGGCACCTGTTAGTAATTTATAAATAGCTTTTTGATCCAGCTCATCAGGGTTGAATTCCATATTGTTGTTGTTTGTACAAATAAAAGAAAATTTTATGAATCATTTTTAATGATTTTTGTTATTTGTAGGCTAAAAATAGGAAATATGTATTTTTTGGTTTTTTAAAAGATGATGAAAAAGACCACGTATAAATACGTGATTTTAGGTGTTTTTTTTGATATTAGAATTTAATAGTATTATTTTGTTAAAGAATTCAACCAAAACAATTAACTAAAAAAATGCAATTATGCCACAAAATGCAATCACATTAGAAGTTGCTCAAGAATGGGCCGAAAGATGGAATAATGATGTTACTATTCTGAGAGGGATAAAGGCTTTTAAAATTCCAGGACAAAATATAAGAGCTTTGATGAACCAGACAGGAACAGTTGATATCAGAGCTTATCTTGCTGTTAAGAGTAATAATGAGCCGACTGTTGTTGTAGTGGGTGTTGATGCAAATGGTAATGATATGATCGATCCAGCAAATGGTTTTCATATCTATGATTTTGCAGAACCCTGCCCTAATTGCTGTAACAATGGTCCGTCACATATTAATCGTCTATAAAATAACATGCTGTGCCAAGAATTTTAGCTGATGTCAATTATTTATTAATGTTGATTAACCTTGTTTTGTTTTTAATTCAGTTTAAAAAACTTAACAAGGCGTTCAGGATTTTTACTTTTTATCTTTTAGTGATTTCGGTTATTCAGTTAATAACAAGTTATTACAGTAGAAATGGGATGAATAATTTATTCCTTTCCCATTTTTATTTTTTTTTTCAATTTCTGCTTCTTAGTTTTTTTTACTATACGATTCTAACAGTTCCTTTACAAAGAAGATTTTTGCTCATCGGACTGGTAATTTGTCCAATTGTTTTGGGTGTTCAATATTATTTTGATCCTTCGCTATTTTTTGGTTTTAATTTATTTGAAATTTTTATCACTTCCTTTTTAATTGTAATATATGCCATGTTTCACTTTTATAATATCTTGAATGAAAGTAAGCAATATTATTATCTCAATACAGGTATCTTTATTTATATTTTTGGAAGCACTGTTCTTTTTTTGACAGGAAATATCTTAAGTACGCTTGACAAGTCATATGGGAGAAATATTTGGGCCTTAAATGGAATTCTTTATATCATTTACCAAATCTATATTTTTATAGAATGGAGAAGACTTAAAAACCACCTTTAAGAGCAAAACGTTAAACATATTTGTAAAATTCATATCTTTATAAAATGTTAATTATTCTATTTCAGAAATAAAAGCAATGCAGATAATTCCAAATGCTGAGCAATTTGTCGAAGTTATAATTTATACTTTCATTGCCTTTGTATTAATGGCATTAGCATTATTGCTGTTTTTCTATTTTTCCAGAAAAAAGATTCTTAAGAAAGAACTTGAAAATAAAGACATGGAATTGCAGCATCAGATGGAACTTCTAGAAGCTACATTGGAAACCCAAGAAAGAGAACGACAAAGGATTGCTAGAGATTTGCATGATGATATTAGCTCCAAATTGAATGTTATTTCGTTGAATGCTCATTTACTTTCGAGTAACGATCTTCCCGAAAAGGATTTTGAAGAGATTAGTTCCAACATTATTTTGGTAACGAAGCAAGTTTTAGAAAATTCCAGACGTATTGCACATGATTTATTGCCTCCAATCCTAGAGAATTTTGGATTGCATGCAGCTTTGGAAGAACTTTGTCATGCAAATAGTAGCGGAGAACTCATGAAAGTTAGTTATATAAATCCCAGAGAAGAACTGGCTTTTGGCAAAATCGATAGCAAAAATCATTTGCACATTTTTAGAATTGTGCAGGAACTTATTAATAATTCTATCAAGCATGGAAAAGCTTCGCTAATAAACATTGAAGTGGACACTACTGAAAGCAAATGTCAAATTCATTATACTGACAATGGAGTTGGTTTTGACATGAAAGAATCTAAGAAAAAGAATGGTATCGGGATGAAAAATATCAAGAGCCGGGCAGCATTTTTGAGAGGGAAATTTGAAATAAAAAGTATACTAAATCAAGGAGTTAATGCTAAATTATCGTTCTGATGGCAGAAGAAATAAATATAGTAGTAGTAGATGATGAAGTTCTATTTCGAAAAGGAATCGTATTTTTGCTTCAAAGAGTGAAGGCTATCAAAGTAGTTGGTGAAGCTGGTGACGGTGCTGAACTTTTAGAATATTTAGAAACTGCAACTATACTTCCAGATATTATTTTGATCGATATCAATATGCCTACAATCAATGGTGTAGAAGCGACAAAGAACATTAGAAAGCAATATCCCGATATAAAAATAATAGCACTAACAAGTTATCATACGCCTTTGTTTATTGCTAATATGATTCAAGAAGGGGCTGCTTCTTACTTGATTAAGAATGCCCATCCAGACGAAATGATTAAAACAATTAAAGAAGTTGCCAAAAAAGGATTTTATTATAATGAAAATGTGATTCAGGTTTTGAGCAATAATTTTTCACCCAACAAAAAGATTATCAATTTTTTGAGTGATGATTTTCTATCTTCGCGAGAAAGAAAAATTCTAGAACTCATTTGTTTGCAACAAAGTACAGTGGAAATTGCCGAGAAACTATTCATTAGCCCCAGAACAGTTGAAGGATATCGAATTAGCCTACTTGTAAAAACAGAGACCAAAAACGTAGCGGGTCTAGTTGTTTTTGCACTCCAGAACAAGATTGTCTCTCTTTAAAGCTAGATTTTAGGGCTTGTAGAGAGGATGAAAAAATACGTATTTATACGTATTGTACATTTAAATACTTTATCCGAAATTTACAAAAGTAAAACCCCCTAGCTAACTTTAAAAAGATTTATCATGATTACATTATTATTTTCAGGACGAAGTGCTTCTATAATGAAGGCCGTTCAAAAAGCGAATGAAATCCTTGCCAGTGATACATTTTATGAAAAAATAGCATTACTGCCACAAATGTCCAATACATCATTGACATCACCAGAGATTGCAAGAATACTCAAGACAACAAATCGAAAGATTACCATTCATACCTATTGGAATCCTTTTGGAAAAACCACAAAAAAAATGAATGCTTACCAATTTGAGGTCAATACCAATAAAATTAGTTGTGTAACGGCCTATGCAGTCAACACTTTAATTAATGAAACGATTCAGGTTATAGCTCTACTTGGAGATCAGATTAATTTTTCGAACTCAGATCATTATCATGAAGAAGAAGAAAATGCATTTCCTTGGAGGATAGGTGAGATTGCAGAAATTATCAGCAGAAAAACAAGACAATTTGCTTAAGTTAAGATCAGTGAATTGAATCATAGAATTTTGAAAATTTAGTTTGTTAAAGCAGTTTCCTAAAAAACTGTGATAGTTTGAACCGTTGACAAAGGTCAACGGTTTTTTTTGCTACATAATTCTTGATAAAATGACCTATAAAAAAAGCAATTAGATAGTAATACAATGCATTTTTAATCAAAACAACAAAAATTAAACGCTTTTAAAAAAAGTTTTTGTTAGTGTTAGGATATTAAAAATAAAATTTAGAAGTTTGTAAAGTAAAATAAGAACAATGATTTTAAATGTTTGCAATATGTGTTGTACAGTGTGGAAAACTTCCGCAGGGTCGCCTATTGCATAAATTTTAAACAATAAAATATATGACAAGCCTCTGCAAAACTGCAGGGGCTTTTTTTTTTAAATTAAATTTCAATCAAAAATAAAATGAATAATTCAATAATAAATACAGTAAGCATGATGTGTTGTTGTTCCAAAAACCATGGGATGGCATTCGCTATTGATTTCTAGTATCGAAATTGAAGTAAGTCAGCTAAATCCCTTGTATTCAAAGGGATTTTTTTTTAACCAAAAATTTAAAATAATGATAAATCAGGATTTGTTAGAAGCCTTATTTGATAAGTCAGATTTAGAACTGGCACTGTATCAAATCAATCAGCTTGATAGTGAGAAGATTGTTTTTTCAACCAGTTTTGGAATTGAAGATCAGGTGGTGTCACATGCTATTTTCAGCCAAAATCTTACCAATATAGAAACGTTTACACTCGATACAGGAAGGTTGTATCCAGAAACGTATTCAGTTTGGGACAAGACATTGTTGCAATATGGCGTCAAAATAAAAAGCTTTTCGCCTGATACTCTTGACATCGAAAATTTTGTGGAGGAAAAAGGGATCAATGCATTTTATGAATCGATAGAACTCAGGAAAGAGTGTTGCTATTTGAGAAAAGTAGCTCCTCTGAAAAGGGCCTTGGCGGGAGCTAAAATTTGGATCACAGGCTTAAGGGCTGAACAATCCCAAAACCGGAATGATCTCAAGATTGTAGAATGGGATGCACAATTTCAGTTGTACAAATTCAATCCCTTGTTGCATTGGACTTACGAAGAAGTAAAAGCGTATGCACTAAAAAACGGAGTTCCCTATAATCCATTACACGATCAAGGTTTTGTCAGTATAGGTTGTGCACCTTGTACCAGAGCCATAAAAGAAGGCGAAGATTTTAGAGCAGGAAGATGGTGGTGGGAAGACAATTCTAAAAAAGAATGCGGTTTACACCAAAAATAAATACTAATCAAACAGAAAAAAAATATAAATATGAGTATAAATTCAACCGACTATTTAGCACAATTGGAAAACGAAGCCATCTACATTCTCAGAGAAACCGCGGCACAATTTGAAAAGCCTGCCTTACTTTTTTCTGGCGGAAAAGATTCAATCGTTTTGGTACATCTTGCCTTGAAGGCCTTTCGTCCGGGGAAGTTTCCCTTTCCTTTGGTACATGTTGACACTGGACATAATTTCCCTGAAGCAATTGCCTTTCGAGATTATCTGACCCAAAAAATAGGAGAGAAGCTTATTGTAGCAGATGTAGAGAAAAGCATCAAAAAATACAATCTTGAAGAAACAAAAGGCCGTTTTCCTTCCCGAAACGCCTTGCAAACCTATGCCTTATTGGATGTTATCGAAGAAAATGAGTTTGATGCCTGTATTGGTGGAGCAAGAAGAGACGAGGAAAAGGCCCGTGCCAAAGAACGAATTTTCTCCGTCAGGGACGATTTTGGTCAATGGGATCCAAAGTTGCAACGTCCGGAATTGTGGGACATTTTAAACGGAAAAGTCCAAAAAGGCAACAATGTTCGTGTTTTCCCCATCAGCAATTGGACCGAGTTGGATATTTGGAATTACATCCAAAAAAACAATATCGAATTGCCCAGTTTGTATTTTGCCCATGATCGGGAATGCATTGTGCATCAGGATAAATTGGTAGCCACTTCAAAATTCATTCAGCCCTTGCCAGGTGATGTAGTGGTAAATCAAAAAGTGCGATACAGGACCGTTGGCGACATGACCTGCACGGCTGCTGTTCCTTCCCAAGCTGCAACGATTCAAGACATAATAGATGATATCATTATCACGAGAGTTAGCGAAAGAGGCCAAACTAGACTGGATGATCTGCTTTCTGAAGCTGCCATGGAAGATCGAAAAAAGCAGGGTTATTTTTAAATCAATTATAAAAGATAAAAAAAATGAAAACATTACGATTTATAACAGCAGGAAATGTAGACGACGGAAAAAGTACCTTGATTGGCCGATTGCTTTATGATTCAGATAGCATCCATACCGATCAGTTGGGAATTTTGCAAAAACAGATCCGTCAAGAAGGACAGGAAATAGATTTAGCCCTCATCACCGATGGATTGAGAGCCGAACGGGAACAAGGCATCACGATTGACGTGGCCTACAAATATTTTTCCACCCAAAAAAGGAAGTTCATCATTGCTGACGCTCCCGGTCATGAACAGTATACCCGGAATATGATTACAGGTACCTCAAATTCAGACTTGATTATTATTTTGGTCGATGCACGAAAGGGAATCACGGTTCAGACGAAACGCCATGCAAGCATCGGATCTTTGATGGGCATTAAAAAAGCCATTATCGCCATCAACAAGATTGATCTCGTAAATTATTCAGAAGAAGTTTTCGAACAAATCAAAGTAGACTTTGAAGCCATCAAATCGAACTTGAAATTTGATGAAATTATTTATTTGCCAGTTAGTGCCCTTGTGGGAGACAATATTGTAGAAAAATCACATCGCACGCCATGGTATGAAGGCGAGGCACTTTTGAAGCTATTAGAAAAAATAGAAATCCCATCCACCGAAAATTTATCCTCCAGATTTCAAGTGCAGTGGGTAATCCGCCCTAAAAATGATGATTTTCATGATTATAGGGGCTATGCTGGTTTGGTTTTAAGTGGTAATTATAAAGTAGGAGATAGCGTTAAGATTTATCCATCTGAAATTGAAACCAAAATCATCAAGATTGAAAAAAATCTGGAAACGATAACAGAAGCTAAGGCTGGCGAAAACGTAGTGCTCCATTTTGATGGAAATTTTGACATCAGCAGAGGAGATGCGGTAGTGAAATCAGAGGAAATCTTAACGAGCGGCTCGGCAATCAACTCTTGGATTTCATGGCTCGATCACACCGAATTGCAAATTGGCAAAACCTATATTTTACAGCATCGTTTTAGAAATGTAAGGGCAAAAGTAGTAGCAATCAATCGAAAATGGGATGTAAACGAATGGAAATTTTCTACAACAGACACCATCAAGCTCAATGATATTGCCCAAATCGCAATCAAAACCAATCAAAATTTATTTTACGATTCCTTTATCGATAACCCCAAATCTGGGAACGCCATCTTGATTGATGAAACCACGTTTGCAACCGTTGGAGCATTAATGTTTTTAGAACAAAATAATTGAGTATAAAATGTTAGAATCAACAAACAAGGCTTTAAAAATCTACGAATCGAATGTTGTAGGAAACCGAATTTATTTGGATGCCAAAGTAGTTTCCAATTGGATCGATGATTTGTTTTCATGGCTCTTTTGTACGCTTGAAAACTACAAAGATTTCGCTGTTTTTGAAAGTAAAGAAAAAGAACTGCAATTGGAACTCGAATCTTTTTTTCTTCAATTGAATTATTCTCAAGCTGAAGCAAAAGAAAAACAATTGTCTTTTTTTAATGCATTACCCGATTTGCACAGCACATTGCTAGAAGATCTCAATACAGTTCTAGAATTTGATCCTTCGGCAAGATCCAAAAATGAGGTATTGATTGCCTATCCAGGTTTTTTTGCCATAGCAGCACATCGAATCGCACATGAATTATGGAAAAGCAAAGTCGCTATTTTGCCAAGGCTAATCGCTGAAAATGCACATAGCAAAACAGGAATCGATATTCATCCCGGTGCACAAATAGGAAAACGATTTTTTATAGATCATGGCACTGGAATCGTCATTGGCGAGACCTCGAAGATTGGAAATGACGTCAAGATCTATCAAGGTGTGACACTTGGAGCCCTTAGTGTTAGCCGTGATAAAGTAGAAGAAAAACGACATCCCACCATCGAAGATAAAGTTGTTATCTATGCCAATGCCACTATTTTGGGTGGAAAAACTGTAATCGGTAGAGGAGCTGTAATCGGAGGAAACGTGTGGATTACAAGTTCAATTCCAGCCCAATCCTTGGTTTACCACAAAAGCGAAATCATTGTAAAAGACAAACAATCGTTTCCAGAAACGCTAAATTTTATTATATAACACATTAGAAATAAATATATTATGAAAGCAAATACCATTTTAGAAACGATAGGGAAAACACCTGTCGTGAGAATCAATCGATTATTTGGAGCATTGAAAAATGTTTGGATAAAATTAGAAAAAAACAATCCTGGAAATAGCATCAAGGATCGAATTGCACTTGCCATGATAGAAGATGTTGAAGCAAAAGGATTGCTAAACCCCGACAGCATTATCATCGAACCGACGTCTGGAAATACCGGAATTGGTTTGGCATTGGTTGCTGCGGTAAAAGGCTACAAGGTAATTCTTGTGATGCCAGAATCGATGAGTGTCGAACGCCGAAAATTGATGGAAATCTATGGAGCGGAGTTCGAGCTCACACCACGTGAAAAAGGGATGAAAGGTGCAATTGAAAAAGCGGCCGAATTAGTAGCAACTACCCCAAATTCGTGGTCTCCAAAGCAGTTTGAAAACCCAGCCAATGTCGCCATCCATGAAAGAACAACTGCTGCTGAGATTTTAGAAGATTTTCCAGATCGATTGGATTATATCATCACAGGTGTTGGAACAGGTGGTCATATTTCGGGAGTTGCCAAGATCCTGAAAAATAAGTTTCCGAATCTAAAAGTCATTGCCGTAGAACCAGAATTATCGCCCGTTTTGAGTGGGGGAAGTCCAGCACCACATCCCATTCAAGGAATTGGAGCAGGTTTCGTTCCCGCCAATTATCATGCAGATTTGATTGACGAGGTAATTCAAGTAAGTAAAGAAGAGGCGTTCCAGTTTGCACGAGCTGCTGCAAAGGAGGAGGGGATTTTGGGCGGAATTTCGACTGGTGCTTCTCTGGCAGCTGTTGCCCAAAAGATTAAAAATCTTCCCGATGATGTTGTAATTCTCACCTTTAATTATGATACAGGAGAACGCTATCTTTCCATAGAAGGACTCTTCTAAAAACAAAATAATCTTAATATTTCGTAAGTTTTTCCTTAGTTATTTAATTAAGGCAGCCCTACTTATGTCTTATTTTAAAAATACAAACAAATGAAAATAGTAAATAAAGGCAAGGTCATTCTTGCTGGAACAGGTCCAGGAGATCCTGATTTGATTAGTGTCAAGGCATTGAAATACTTGAAAATAGCAGATGTGATATTAACTGATAGATTGGTATCGCCAGTTCTGATAGAAGAAAATGCCTCAAAAACGGCTTTGGTAATTTATGTAGGTAAGCAATGTTCGAAAGGCATTCACACCCCTCAAAAAGACATAAACGATTTGATGGTTGAATTTGCACAGCAAGGAAAATTGGTTCTTCGATTGAAAGGTGGCGATGCGACTTTGTTTTCCAATATCTTGGACGAATTGCAAGTATTGAAAACCCATGAAATTCCATACGAGATTATTCCCGGAATTTCGGCAGCTTTTGGAGCTGCCGCCTATACAGGAATTCCGCTAACAGCCCGAGAACATTCAAGAGGCGTTCGTTTTTTAACGTTATATGATTTGAATACCGTAAAAAGCAATCAATGGAACGATTGGTCTACCACCGATGATACCTTGGTATTCTATATGAGTGGCCAAAAGCTGCAAACATTGGTACAAAAACTCATCCATAACGGAATTGAAATCCATAAGGGAATTGCAATTGTCCAGCAGGCAACAACACCTTTTCAAAAGACAACGGTTTTTTCTTTCGAAGATTTAAAACTGAAAAGTTTGCCCGATTTTGCTTTTGTACCCACGATTATCCTGATTGGAAATGTGGTGAATCTGCATGAAAAATTTAATTGGTACCAAGAACAAAACGCTACAACATCTTACTTCGATAACCATAAAAATACCCTTCAAAATGCTATCTGAAACTAAATTATCACTCTTAAAACAATTGGTTCAAAATGCTTCCATTGAAGAAATTATTTGGACAAAAGGTTATCTGGCGGGATACACTGACCAAAACAATGCCAGTCCAGTTATTGTTGAATCAACTGAATCGGCTAAAGATATTGCTGTAAAACCCATTATAATTTATGGTACGGAAACAGGAAATTCTAAAAAAATCGCCTCGCAATTATTAACCACTTTCAAGAAGAACAAGGTTCAGGCCAAGGCGGTTGATGTTTTTCAATATGATTTCAATAAATTGGAAAAAGAAAGCTTGGTACTTTTTGTAATCAGCACCCAAGGAGAAGGAGAGTTTCCTCAAAATGCACAAGGCTTTTTTGAAAAACTGCAGACTACAAACCACAATTTAACCAACTTGAAGTATGCGGTTATAGGACTTGGCGATTCGTCTTATCCCTTGTTTTGTAATGCTGGTGTCCTTTTGGATGAAACTTTGGCAGCAAAAGGGGCTTCTAGAATTTTACCTTTATTGAAATCGGATGTTGATTTTTCTGAAGTTGTACTTTCTTGGGAAAAAGATTTGTTGAAGGTTTTTAGAGATTTTGGAAAACAAACTACTTCGGTTGTAAAGCCAATTCCAACCACTTCAGCCAAGAAAAATTATTCGGGTAAGATCATTCATAAGGTTGTCTTGAATGATATCGGTTCCAACAAAGAAACCTACCACATTGAAATTGAAACAGATGACACTATTGATTATGAACCTGGAGATGCTTTAGGAATCGTTCCTAAAAATAACCTTTCGGAAATCCAGAAGATTGCCGATTTGTTTCAAGAAGATATTGAGCGAATCATCACAATAAAAGATAAAACCGAAACTTTAAAAAATTGGTTGACTACTTCTAACATAAAAGGATTGAGCAGACGTTCATTGGAACAAATTGCTTCGTTATTTACTATCTCGGAAGTTCCTGAAAAGGCGGATCTCGCTGATTTTTTATCGACTGCAACCCTTACGAAAGAACATAAAATAGAAGACATTTTAGCCTTGCTTTTGCCAATTGCCCCACGTTTGTATTCCATCGCATCGTCGTTGGAAGCCCATGAAGGACATGTGCATTTGACGGTCAATCTATCGAAATTTAAGATTGGAGATCAAATCAAAACGGGATTGGCTTCACAATTCTTGGCAGATTTTCCAGAGCATGGAACCATTGATTTTTACATCCATAAGAATCAAAATTTCAGATTACCACCACCAGAAAAAGATATTATTTTGATAGGACCCGGAACCGGAATTGCACCATTTAGAAGTTTTATATCCCATCGGGATGCGACTGGAGCCGAAGGCAGGAACTGGTTATTCTTTGGAGAACAGCACTTCGTTCAAGATTTCTATTACCAAACCGAAATTCAAGAATGGATTGCGACTGGGGTTCTAACTCAATTTGATGCTGCTTTTTCACGGGATCAAAAGGAAAAAATATATGTACAGAACCGCATCAAGGAAAAAGCTGAAGTTTTCAATCAATGGCTCGAAGAAGGAGCGAGTATTTACGTTTGTGGACAAAAAAATCCTATGAGTAACGATGTAGAAAATGCCATAATCGAAGTCATTGCCGGTCAACGGAAAATCAGTATCGATGAAGCAAAAAATATTCTGGAAATTTTGAGTAATGAAGGTCGTTATCAAAAAGATGTTTATTAAATCAACAATTGTAATTAAGATAAAAAAATATAAAAATGAGTGAGAAATTATCAGCCGTTGAAGGCATAAAAACAAAAAGCGATGGTCTCCGAGGCACCTTGAAAGAGAGCTTGAAAGACAATTTCACAGGAAATGTCCGTCCAGATGATGAAACCTTGGTGAAATTTCATGGTATGTATGTTCAGGACGACCGGGATCGTCGAGCCGAACGGGCAGCAAAAAAATTAGACAAGCTGTATTCCTTTATGATCCGATTGAGAATTCCAGGCGGTGTTATAACTGCAGACCAATGGATTGCATTGCACAACATATCGGAAGAATTTGGAACCGGAACCTTGAAAATCACAACACGTCAAACGGTTCAACTGCATGGTTTGCTCAAACACCAGCTTCGTCCTACGATTCAATCGTTCAATGTTGCAAAACTGGATTCGATTGCAGCTTGTGGCGATGTAAACCGAAATGTAATCGTGAGTTCGCATCCACAACTTTCGGCTTTGCATCAGGAAGTGTATCAATATGCGGATAAAATTTCGACCTTATTGTTGCCGAAAACACAATCCTATTATGAAGTTTTTATTGATGGAGAAAAGATCTACGAACGTTCTTCCGAAGCTGATCCTCTATATGAAGACCGCTATTTGCCTAGAAAATTTAAAATCGCAATTGCCATTCCGCCTTCAAATGACGTGGATGTTTTCACCAATGACATAGGGTTGATTGCCATAATCGAAAACAACAAATTGCTTGGTTTCAATATTGCTGTTGGAGGCGGATTGGCTACAACACACGGAAATCCAAATACCTATTCGAGACTGGCTTCCATAATTGGTTTTACAGATACCGAAGAAAAAACCTTGAAAGCAGTTTATGAAATTTTGACAATCCAGCGTGATTTTGGGAATCGTGTCGATCGAAAATTGTCCAGGATGAAATATACTGTCGACAAGTTAACGGTAGAAGGTTTCAAAAAAGAACTCGAAAGCAGAATTGGTTTTGATTTGTTACCTCAAAAGGCTTTCAAGTTTACGGAACGAAGCGACCGCTTTGGTTGGGAAAAAAGTGAGACTGGCAAATGGTATTATACCCTTTTTGTAGAACATGGAGTTGTAAAGCCCTATCAAAAGCAGTTTTTGCTAGAAGTTGCTCAAGAACAGATTTCAAATTTTATTTTTTCAGGAAACCAGAATTTGATATTGGGAGAGGTTTCTGAAAACGATAGGCCTACGATTGAAACTCTTCTCGAAAAGCATGCCATTGCTAAAGACGATAGTATGCTTCGAAAAAACTCAATGGCATGTGTCGCCTTGCCAACGTGTCCGCTTGCATTGGCTGAAGCCCAACGGTATTTACCTGAGTTAGTAACGAAAATTGAACCTGTTTTGGAAAAATACAATCTTCAAAATGATGAAATCGTAATCAGGATGACAGGTTGTCCAAACGGTTGTGGCCGACCTTATGTTGCCGAGTTAGGCTTTGTAGGCACAGGACCTGGACAATACAATTTCATGTTGGGTGGCGATCGATATGGCGAAAGGCTCAATCGATTGTATAAAGAAAAACTTACCGAAAAGGAGATTTTGCAAGAAGCCGATTATTTGTTTCAAAGGTATACGGAACAGCGGTATGTTGGTGAAACATTTGGAGATTTTGCTTTTAGGACATTTTTTCAAAATTAGACGTAATTATTTTAATAGAACAGCATGCAAAACACATTATTTCCAGTTTTTTTAAAAACCGATACTGCACGATTCTTGGTCGTTGGAGGAGGGAATGTAGGTCTAGAAAAGACGGAAACACTCCTGAGGCAGAATCCTGAAATTGCAATTATCATTGTAGCTACCATCCTATATCCTAAGCTTCGTGAAATCGTGAGTTCGCATTCCAATATCACGGCTTTCGAGCGACCATTCCAAGAAAGTGATTTGGAAGATATTGATTATGTGATAATTGGAACAGATAATCCCGCAATAAATCTAGAGATTCGGGAGTTGGCAAAAAAAAATAAAATTAAAGTAAATGCTGCCGATCAGCCCGCTTTATGCGATTTCTATTTGGGATCAATTGTCAACAAAGGAAGTTTGAAAATCGCGATTTCGACAAATGGGAAATCTCCGGTTTTGGCCAGACGAATGCGTGAACATTTGGAGGATATCATACCCGATACCATCAACGACAATATCGAGCAGCTCCACGCCTTTAGAAATCAACATAAAGGTGACTTTCAGGAGAAACTAGCCGACTTAAACAAAGCTACAGAAGGATTATCTTCAAGACAAGAAAAAAAAGAAAGCCGGAAATACAAGAAACTGGTATTGGAAATTGCCGTATTGTTTATGATTTTTTTTATTGGCTACGGACTTTCAACTATCATTACTCCAAAGGATCTTGCCGTTCAGATCCAGTTGATTCCCAACGAATTTTGGGGAATGCTGCTGATTGGCTTTTTGGCTCAACTTGTGGATGGTGCCGTCGGTTTGGGTTATGGAGTAACGTGTGCAACCAGTATGATGTTGTTGGGAATAAAATTGCCAGCAATTAGTGGAAGTATTCATACAGCCGAAATGTTTTCCAGTGCCATAAGTGGTTTTTCGCATTACAAATTCGGTAATGTCAATAAAAAGCTTTTATGGTGGTTGGTCATTCCGGGTGTTTTGGGTGCTGTTTGTGGAGCAGGATTATTGATTTATCTGGGTAACAAATATGAAGTTTTTGCTTATTCCATTCTGTCAATTTATACTATGGTTATAGGCATAAGATTGATAATCCTTGCTTTTAAGAAAATAAGAAAAAAACAACAAACGAAACGGGTAGGGGTATTGGGGTTTTTTGGTGGCTTTTTCGATGCATTTGGTGGTGGAGGTTGGGGACCAATTGTTACATCATCACTATTAAATAAAGGCAGAAAGTCGAATTATGTCATTGGAACCGTAAGTCTTGCCGAATTCTTTGTGACTTTGGCTGCAGCCATAACCTTCTTTACAACTTTAGGAGTTAGTCATTGGTATATTATATTGGGATTAATACTTGGAGGTGCAGCTGCGGCACCGATAGCTGCAAAGCTAGCTGGAAAGTTACCTCAAAAAACCGCACTGCTTTTGGTTGCATTGTTGGTAATTGTATTTAGTTTGAGAATGCTCTTTAGAGTTTTACCTTAGCAAACAGGTTTAAATTCGTATATGAATTTTTGAATATCTGATAAAAAGCAAAAACCCTTAAAATTATTAAGATTTTAAGGGTTTTAATTTTAATTTGCTTTCCAGCTGGCGGAGAAAGAGGGTTTGCAACCCGCTTTCGTATGTCTTGATATTATTGACCTTGCAATTTTACTATTTTAAAGTACCCCGAATTGTGCCCCTTATAGATTAATTCGATTTGTACCTTTTTGACAATTCAAATATAATGAATTATCATTAATCAACAAAATTAGCAATGCTATTTTTTGAACTAGTTTCTATTATTTTCAGTGATTTAGCAGTCTTTTAGCCATTCAATTTTCATCCAACTATGCAACGCACTACATGTTCTATTTTAAGTCCTGTATACTCGCAAAATTCCTCAATAGAGATAAGCTGATGAGGTTCTTTATTTAGGTGCTTCTTAATCTTCAATAAATACAATCTTGCTTGAGCATATTCTTTTCCCATTATGCGTTGCACATCTTTTGGATATATACATACCCTTGTGCTGCTTAGTATCACTTTTCTATAATTTAATACTTTATCTATGCCTTTGACTAGGCTTTGACTACTCTATGGTAACTAATACAAAGCTATGTAATTTCTGATTAATAGAACATATTAAAATAGTCGATTAAGTGTGATTTTGTTTGGTTTAGAAATGAGAGTGTTTGAAATGTGGTTTTAATGTTTGAAACTTTGATTAAATCATTCGGGATTTAGTTGCAACGATTAACGAAATGAAAGTGAGTTGTGAAAATGAGTATTAATCAAAAATTGTAAAGATTATGGCTAGACAGAAAGGCATAATTAAACTAAAAGGTACTATCGGTGATATTACTTTTTACAAAACGCAAGACGGACACTTGGCGAGAGAAAAAGGCGGTATTGACGCTAGTAGAATTGCCAGTGATCCAGCGTTTCAAAGAACTCGTGAGAATGGCTCCGAGTTTGGCAGAGCCGGAAAAGCTGGGAAGCTTTTGCGCACTGCTCTGAGACCATTACTTATCAATTCTGCCGATGGTAGAATGGTAAGTCGTTTAACCCAAGCTATGGTTAAAGTTATTCAAGCCGATTTAGTGAGTGATAGAGGTTTGCGTAACGTAATTGATGGAGAGGCTGAATTGTTATTTGGTTTTGAATTCAATATTCGCGGTAAGCTAGGAACTAGCTTGTATGCGCCATTTGTAGCAACAATTGACCGAGTTGCTGGAGAAATATCAGTTGATATTGCTTCTTTTATTCCTTCGAATATGATTGCTGCACCAAGTGGAACTACTCACTTTAAGATTATCTCTGGCGGAGCCGAGGTAGATTTTGAAGCTGAAACGTATGTAGTTGCTACTTCTGAAACGGCAATTTTGCCATGGGATGCAACCCCAACAGCGGTTATTAACCAAGTGAATGCGGTTACAGCTGCTAGTACAAAACCTTTGTTTTTGGCTTTGGGAGTTGAATTTTATCAACAAATTAATGGAACAATGTACCCGTTGAAAAATGGTGCTTTTAATCCATTATCTGTTGCTAAGGTTGACAGTGGTGTGTAATGGTCTTATTGCTCACTAGAACTTATTTCCCTGATGGAACAAACGGTAAACTCGAATGCGATGGCAAATTAATTTGTAACACAATTGAGTTGCCTTGGAAGATTAACGAAACGAAGGTTTCCTGCATTCCGGAAGGGAAGTATTTTATTAGAAAGCGATACAGTCGGAAGTTTAAATGGCATTTGGAAGTGATTGATGTGAAAGATAGAAATTTTATTCTATTTCATCCTGCCAATAATGCACTAAAAGAACTAAATGGTTGTATTGCTCCAGTTACAAAACTTTCTGGACCAGGTTTAGGTCTGATGTCAAGAAAGGCATTTATCAAGTTGAAAAACTCGGTATATCGTGCTTTAGATAGCGCAGAAAAAGTTTTATTAATTATTAAATCTTAAAAGATGAAAAATTTATTAGGAGCTACTGCTTCAACAAATCGTATTTTTAGAAGTATTAAAATGTTAATGCTTGTTTTATTAATGACTATTGGTTTCACAAGTTGTGATGATCAATCTAATTCAGATACTTTGCCAAAAAGTGAGTTTAATTTAAAGTCAGATTTTGATGAAAGCTTTTCAAGATGTACTTGCGGATTAAGTACTGATGGAGAAATTGGAGGTTGCAAAGGAATTAAAGGTGAATGCGCAACTCAATCCCGCGATAGTATTGGTGGTGGGAAAAGTTCGAGCGGAACACTTCAAAGAAGCTCTAGTGAAACCAATGGAATTGGTGGAAGAAAAGACACCTCTACTGGAAATTATTCTTCCAAAGAGATTGGTGGCTCTAAAGACATTATAATCATAAAAAGGGAAAGCCATCGAGATAGTTCTGATATTGGTGGTGGAGGAAAAGGTTCTACTACGACATTGTTTAATCGTTACCCTAAAAAAATGAGCCATGAGTTTAATTAAAAGAGCAAAAGCACCAATACCGAAATTTTTTAAAGTGCTTCGAAATGTTGGTTTGGCATTGGCTGCTGTTGGCGGAACTATTTTAGCAGCTCCAATAGCGTTACCAGTTGTAGTCACTACAATTGGTGGTTATTTGGCAGTTGCTGGAGGAGTTTTGTCGGCTGCAAGTCAGCTAACTACAACTGATGACAGCAAATAATCCCACATTGATGGGAACTGCTGGAGGTACGTTTTTAAGTATTGTTCCTAATCTTACTTCTGATGATATAGCAAAAACGGTTGTCTTGGCTACTGTTGGAGCAATTGTCAGTTTTACGATTTCATTACTGCTTAAAAGCATAAATAAGAAGCACAAAAAATAATGTTTAACTCTAGTTGTGGTGACCTTTGGGTTAAACAAAGTGAAAGCCCAAACCGAAAGGAATGGGCTTTTTCATTTAAAAAATAACTTGTATGATACAAAATAAAATAGATTATATAAAAAGAGGTGCTTTTGATGAATTATATACGCCTAAAGAAGCTGTAGAATGTATTCTTCCTTATATTCCAGATGGGGTTAAAATAATTTGGGAATGTACCGCAATTGAGAATAGCGAAATTGTCAATGTTCTAAAAGCTAATGGATTTGAAGTGATAAAATCACACTTGAAAGATGGCTTAGATTTTTTTGAGTATGAACCTCAACACTATGATTTGATTATTACAAATCCTCCTTATTCTTTAAAGGATCAATTCTTGAAACGCGCTTTTGAATTGGATAAACCTTTTATGATGCTGTTGCCAATAACAACATTGGAAGGTAAAAAGCGAAGCGAAATGTTCCAAAAAAACAGAGTTCAAGTTTTGATACCAAGTAAGCGATTTAATTTTATCAAAGAAAAAAAAGGAAGTTGGTTTCAAACATCCTGGTTTACATGGAAACTTCATCTGAAGAATGACTTAAACTTTATTAATGTGTAGCAAAATGCCCAGTCAATATTGACTAGGCATTTATTTTTTAAACCTCTTCAAATAAATTGAGTGTTACTTCTAACACTACAACTTCCGAATTAAAGTTATAAAGTTCTTGCCATTTGGCACAATCAATTGCTTTGGCTCTGGTGTCGAATATCCCAAAACATACTCTTGATGCCTTGGATTTCCATTTGTCTGTTTGGTACAAAATAAATAGTTTCATGATTATCGATTTAAAATAAGACTTCATTTTTTATGATAGCGATGTAGAATTACTCGCTTCAAATCGTTGATAAGATTGATATTTTGATGAAATTGTTTTTCCTTGAGTTCCAAAAGGCGAAGTGTTTCAACATCTTTTTTATGTTGTTCAAAATCTTGTAGCATTTCCTCGGCTTTTGCAGAAAATTCTCTGATGAAATCACCCATTCTTAGAAACGGAATGACAGAACCACAAAGGTTTCTGTGCCAAAATTTGGACTGCCAAAGACTGTAAGTTATCCAAAAGATATTTTCGCAATCTTCTTCGTTTTGAAAAATCACGACAAAGCTGTTAGTAAATGGTGTTTTTTGTGGCTTTCCGCTGTTCAGTCCTTTGTTGAGTATGAATAAACATGGTCTGGCGTAAACAGTATCTTTTCGGTGCGTTTTGATAATGAAATTTGGCATACTTTCGGTTTTTAAGATGATGTGCCTCGCTACCACAAGCCACACATAAAATTTTTAAAAGAAAAAAAGAAAAAAAAGAAAGTCGTCCTTCAAGTGGAGGTTTCAAGAAAAACAAGTTTTTTAGAAAAAATACTACCCGATACATCATCGGAAAAGTGGAGGTGAAGTCGGAAATAAATGTTGTTGCGAACCGTTTTGGGTGGAGATTTTTTCTAAAACCCGAAGGGCTTGAACTTGTTTTTCTTGAAACCGGAACTTAACTTTACTTTCTTTTATTTATTTTTTTATTTTTCCTCGAAAGCCAAAATGTTCCATTTAAAACTGATTTTGGGATGTTGTTAAGAATAGTGGATGTCCTCGGAAAGGGTATAAATTTTCAAAACAGAAAAAAGAAATAAAATTCCATACCAATTATTTTTTTGTTTTGAAAATTTATACTCTTTCGTTTGAAGTTTTTATTGTTTTTAATGGTCAAACGTAATGGTCTTTTTTCTTGGAATTGTACTTAGTGACCATTTCTTACTATTTGATTTTTTTGGGTATAGAAAATGGTTTTTACCATAGGCAAATCGATTTAACATAAACTATTTTCTATACTCAAAAAAACAATGCAACTACTTACCTAGTGCGATGAGGCAGTAGCGCAGGCAAGTGTATCTTGTTTTATTTGCTACTGTAGAGGTTGTGATTGTTTTTATGATAGCTTGATGCTACCGTAAAAGTGAATTGTAATTCGGAATAAGAGATTGGTTCTTTTGAAATGATATAGCATTAAGCTATCGTGAAAACAATGATTGTGGATGTTCTGGCAAATGAAACAAGATACTCTTGCTGGCATTTTTGGTTTTGTGGGTAAAGAAAATGACTTTAACCAAAGGCAAAATAGTATAACTAAGTCATTTTCTTTACTCACAAAAGCAACGAAAACACTACCTATTTAATCGCAAAGTTGATAAAGACAGTTATAGAGAACGTTCATAAAAGCAATGGTGACCGAAAATATCCTATGAAATAGCAAATGTTCTCTAAGACAGTGGAGAAGGACGGTATTTTTTGTAGCACACCTTAGTTGAATATATCAAACCAATGTTCTAGCTACAAAAAATGTTGTCCTGGAGCCACTGGCAAGCGCGTTGGCTGTGCGGCTGTTTTACATAGTTGATATTATAGCTTCATTGCAAAAACCAAAAAAACAATAACAACGCTTTGTGATGAACTATAATACTCAATTATGTAACACAGCTTGGGAAAAAAAATTACTGGCGCAAGTCACGAAGTGTACGTGTTTTTTCTAAAAACTGTGCCAGTAATTTTTTTTGGAGCGTTGGCTAAGGAGTGGCAACTGAAAACCTAAAACGTCAATTTACCACTAAACGAAAAAGTACGTTCTCGTTATTTATAAATGAAATTAGTGAAATGAAGCAAACAAAGAATTGATGCTAGGAATACTTGGACTAGGAGCAATTTTTGTGCAGCTGAATGAGATAATGGTAAAAAATGATTGCTGATTTATAAAACATTTTCTCTAAGTAATACTTATTTTATATTTTTTTAAAACCACAAAACTGAAAATTTTGTATTGTATCAAATGGTGTAGTATGATTTTCTGTAAAACATTTTACAGCTTCAAAATTTTCACTAAAAGTATGTTTCATAGTATTTTCAGAATATTGTTTTATTTCTAAACCACTGCATTTGAGTGGACCGTTTTCTGAAAAAGTTCCCAATAGAAAATTTCCATTTTCAGTTATAGAATTATTAACTAAAGTAACATATTTATCAATATTTTCTTGTTCTGTCAAAAAATGAAAAACAGCTCTATCGTGCCAAAAATCAAATTTAATATCTGTACTGAATTGCGTAATGTCGGAAACAATCCAATGCACTTTATTTGCTTTTTCTCCTAATCGTTTTTTTGCTCTTTCTAAAGCAAATTCAGAGATATCTAAAACCCAAATATTTTTATATCCATTTTCTAATAAAGCATCCACTAAATTGCTGTCGCCACCACCAAATCAATTATATTGGCGTCTATAGATAGGTTCAGATTTTCTAAATAATCTATTGATGTTTTTGGATATTTTTGTGTCCAACTTACTTCGCTAGGATTTTTAGTTGCAAAAACATTTTCCCAATGTGATTTATTATTTCCCATTATTACTATTTTTCACAAAGATAATGATTAATGAAAGTTTTTCTATTTTTAGTAATTCAAATTCAATCCAAATCCAAATCCCATATCACTATCGTAATGCGTTCTTAGACTTACATTTCTTTTTAAAATATAACGAGCATCGAGCATGAATTCTGTATCTGTATTAACCATAAAACCCATTCTTAATCGTTTAGAAATTGGAATGTCTTCACGCATTAATTGTAATCTTACGTTTCCATCTTGAAAAACTTCGGCTTGTGCAATTACTAACATTGGTAGTGTGTAATTAACTCCTGCACTTAAAACGGCTCTTTTATCTTTGGTGTTTTCTTGTCCAAAAATATTTTTTTCGATTTCTCCGTTCATTTTTCTGTAACGCCAATCGAAACCAATGAAAGGCATTAACCACTGCATTTTTCCTATGTATCTTCCTAAGTGGAATTCTGCTTCATAGCCGTGCATATCATTATACCCTAATCGCCATTCTGCTCCTAAACTCCAACGTGTATTTTGGATCATCGCCATTCCATCATTTCCATTGGTAGCAAAATCATTTTCAGCCATAATGTGAAAAGCTCTATCATCGGCAAATAATTTTCTTTGTGCTAATTTGGGATTTGGAATAAGTGGATTTGGAGCTTGGTTTTCGTAGGTAAAAACTCTTCCCATACCTGCCATCATGTGGTATAAAATATGACAATGAAAAAACCAATCGCCTTCAACATTTGCATTGAATTCAATAATATTTGTTTCCATTGGCATTAGATCCATTACATTTTTTAAAGGCGCAAACTCTTCTTGACCATTAATAATTCTGAAATCATGACCATGCAAGTGCATTGGATGACGCATCATGGAACCGTTGTAAAGCGTAATTCTAATATTTTCTCCTTTTTTTATAAGTATTTTATCGGTTTCAGAAACTACTTTATTGTCTAAACTCCAAACGTATCGGTTCATATTTCCTGTAAGCTCAAAACGAAGTTCTTTTACTGGTGCATCTTTGGGTAATGTCGTTTTATCAGTTGCTTTTAGCATTGCATAGTTGAGTGTTGTAATACTAGATAGCTTATTGGCATTGTATTGATTTTGATTATGGTTGGAATGGTCATTTTTCATTTCCATACTACTCTCATTTTCTTTGTTTTTTGCATTTGTAGCACCAGTTATTTCTGGATACATTACTACATTCATATCCATTTGGTTTAAGGACATACTCATTCCCATATCGTCCAAGTCGCCGTTCATTTTCATCATTCCGTTCATCATTTTCATACCTTCAAAATATTTCAATTTTGGTAGTGGAGTAATTAATTGTTTGATACCATTTCCAATGTATAATGAAGTTGATTTAGTTCTATCTTCCGGAGTTGCTAAAAATTCGTAGGAAGTATTATCGGCTGGAATTGTAACTATAACATCATAGGTTTCTGATACCGCAATTAATAATCGATCTACTTCAACTGGTTCAACATCGTTACCATCACTGGCAACTACAGTAATCTTTCCTCCAGCATAAGTTAGCCAAAAATAAGATGAAGCACCGCCATTAGCTATTCGCAATCGAACTTTATCACCGCCTTTGAATTGTGATAATTGATTTTCATTTTTACCATTAATAAGAAACTTTTCATAATACACATCGCTCACATCCATTGCGTTCATGCGCTTCCACTCGTTGGCAATTTTTGTTTTGAAATGACCTTGCTTTATGGCTTCTGCATAACTTTGGGTAGTACCTTTTTTGATGGCGAACCAATCGGTTGCATTGTGTAACATTCTATGAACGTTTTCTGGTTTTAAATCAGTCCATTCACTTAAAATAACTGGAACAGTTGGTAAATCATCAATTCCTTTTCGGAATGTTTTATCATTTTGTTTTTTATTCATGATGAACATTCCATACATTCCGATTTGTTCTTGTAAGCCAGAATGACTATGATACCAATGTGTTCCGTTTTGTATGATTGGAAAAGTGTATTTATGAGTAGTACCAGGTTTGATTGGCATTTGTGTTAAATTAGGTACACCATCTTCTTTATTAGGCAAAAATAGTCCGTGCCAATGTAAAGAAGTGTCCTCATTTAATTCGTTGTGTACATAAACTTCAGCAATGTCTCCTTCAGTAAATGTCAACGTAGGCATAGGAATTTGACCATTAACAGCAATGGCTCTTTTTTCTTTTCCGGAATAATTTACAATAGTATCTCGAACGTATAAATCGTAGCGAACGATGTTTTGAGAAAATAGCGTTTGTGTAGCCAAAAGCAGTACTACTATCGGCAATATCTTTTTTGAAAGAATGTTTTGTATATCCATTTTAAAGGTGTTTTTTTTAATTTTGATTTTAAAATATTATTTTTTTAACAGCAATTCCCAATCAATAATTTTATCATTCAATATTTCAATGTTTTTTTTCATTTTCTCTTTATCGGCTAATGTAATTGCTCTTTTTGCTGCTGCGATTGCAGTGGTATAATCCTTTAATTCGGATGCTATTTTTTGCGTTAGATTTGGATAATAGAAATTTTCAGGTTTTAATTTTTCTGCTTCTAAAAGCCATTCAATCGCTCGTTTAAAATCTCTATTGGTACTGTAATAATAATTAGCAGCCTGAAATAATAAAGTAGCATCCTGAGTTTTTCCTTTAATAATATGTTGGTCTATCAATGCTACTATTGTATCGTCTTCTTTACTTTTAATTGGTATTTTGACCATAGTGTTTTCCCAAAATATTTTTAGAAATGCTTCTCCTTTGCTATTGATGTCATTTAATTCAATTGTAAATGTTTCATAGAAGTTAGCGCTCTTTTCGACAGGAACTTTAAAGCGCATCACATCCTTTTTTTCATCATAACCAGTCTCGCCATGTAAAGTGGTGTCTGTGTTGATGATAATAGTCCACTCATTGCCTGAAGGAATTGTGAATATTGAATAAATACCTGCTTTTAATACATTGTTGCCAAATGCAATATCTTCGGAAGTGGTTATTACGGTACAATCACTTGCACCAGTTCGCCAGAGTTTATCAAACGGTACTAACTCCCCAAATATTTTCCGTCCTCTGACTAACGGTCTGCTATATGTTACTTTGATTTTTGCGCTACCTACTTCTTGCTCAAAAGCAGCTGAAGGACTGGCGGAAGTAACTCTTATCTGGACTTTGCTTTGTGCAGATAGTAATAAGGATTGCAAAATAATTAAGCCTGTTAAGATTGTTTTTTTCATTTTATAAGTTTAAAGTTTTAAATTTCTTAGTCGTAACGCATTTACAATTACGGATACTGAACTAAATGACATTGCCAAAGCCGCAATCATAGGAGATAATAAAATTCCAAAAAATGGATATAAGACCCCGGCAGCAACAGGTACGCCTAATGCGTTGTAGAAGAAAGCAAAAAACAGATTTTGCTTAATATTTCTCATAACAGCATGGCTTAAATTCTTAGCTTTTACGATGCCCTGTAAATCCCCTTTGACTAAAGTTATTTTGGCACTCTCGATAGCTACATCTGTTCCTGTTCCCATAGCAATTCCTATGTTGGCTTGTGCTAAGGCCGGAGCATCATTAATGCCATCACCTGCCATGGCCACAATTTTGCCTTCAGCTTGTAATCTTTTAATCTCTTTGAGTTTATCTTCGGGTAAGCATCCTGCTTTGTATGAAGCTAATCCCAATTCATCTGCAACTGCTTTGGCTGTATTGACATTGTCACCAGTCATCATGATTACTTCGACACCTTGGCGCATTAACTCTTTTATGGCATCTTTGCTGGAGGTTTTAATGGCGTCTGTTATTGATACAAAACCAACTGCAATGCCATCAATAGCAATGTATGAAACGGTTTTACCTAATTTTTGTTCGGTAATGATTTTGCTTTCTAAATCGGCAGCGACTGTTGCTTTGACTTGTTCCATTAATTTTTTATTACCCAATGCTACTTTTTTACCGGTAACTGTTCCTGTAACTCCTTTACCGGCAACAGCTTCAAAATCTTTTACCTCGATTAAAGCAATGGATTTTGATTTAGCATAATTGACAACAGCCTGTGCTAATGGGTGTTCGCTATGTTGATTTAAAGAAGCGATACTTTGCAATAGTTCGTTATCATTGTTGTTGGATGCATAAATTTTTTCGACAGATGGTTTTCCTTCGGTGATGGTACCAGTTTTATCGGTAATTAAAACATTAACCTTATTCATGTTCTCTAAAGCCTCAGCATTCTTTATCAAAACGCCTGATTGTGCTCCTTTGCCAACACCAACCATTACTGACATGGGAGTTGCCAGACCCAGAGCACAAGGACAGGCTATAATTAATACAGCAATAGCATTTATAAAGCCATACACCAATGCTGGTTCGGGACCAAATTTTGCCCAAACAAAAAAGGTTATTGCCGATATAATGACCACAATTGGCACAAAGTACTTGGAGATACTATCTGCTAATTTCTGAATTGGAGCTCGTGAACGACTGGCATCATTTACCATTTGCACGATTTGAGATAGCAAGGTTTCGGAACCTACTTTTTCGGCTATCATCACAAATGATTTGTTTCCGTTTATTGTTCCGGAAATTACGTTATCGCCTTTCTTTTTATCAACCGGTATTGGCTCACCAGTAATCATGGCTTCATCTATACTGCTTTCCCCATCGGTTATTTTACCGTCAACAGGAATTTTATCTCCGGGTTTTACTCTCAATAAATCGCCTTTTTTGATGTCGTGGATTGATATTACTTTATCACCGCCATCAATAACCAAAGTAGCTTCAGTTGGCGCAAGTTTTAATAATTCTTTGATAGCTCCGCTGGTTTGGCTGTGTGCCCTTGCTTCGAGTAATTGTCCTAACAAAACTAAAGTCAGAATAACTGTTGTTGCTTCAAAGTATAATAATACAGTTCCGTGTTCTGTTTTGAATTCACTTGGAAAAATATCCGGAAAAAACATTCCGACTAAACTAAATAAAAATGCCACTCCCGTTCCAATTCCGATGAGTGTGAACATATTCAGATTCCAAGTAATAATTGATTTCCAGGCGCGGACAAAAAATACCCAACAGGCATAAAAAACAACAGGAAGAGATAAAATAAGCTGTACCCAGTTCCATTTGTCCGCATCCATTAGTTGCAATAAAGGATTATTGTGTGCCATTTCAATCATGGCAATGGCGAAAATGGGAACTGTAAACACAACTGCTATTTTCATTTTCTTAACCAAATCTTTATAAGTCCTTTGGTCTTCGCTTTCGCTTGGTTCCATTGGTACTAAATCCATACCGCATATAGGACAGGAACCCGGAGTTTCACTAATTACTTCGGGATGCATTGGACAAGTATATAGTGTCTTGTTTACGGTTAGTTCAGGTGCTTTGACTAGATCCATTCCACACACAGGACAATCGCCCGCTTTGTCATAGACTTTTTCGCCTTCGCAATGCATTGGGCAATAATATTTACCAGCGGCGTTGGTTGGTATAACAGCCTCTTTTTTATAATTATGCTCATGAGTAGAACAACATGACTTTGCAGCGGATTCATTAGTTGTAGTATCTTCTGTAGTTTTATCATTGCTCATTTCTATGGTGTATTTTCCAACAGTCGTCAGTGCTTCCTGCAACTTTGATGTTGGAATGTGTTTGTCCATAGTAATTATGGCCACTGGTGGGCTTAATGAAACTTTTGCTTCAATACCATCAATAGTATTCAATGCTTTCTCGACTTTAGAGCGACAACCATCGCAAGTCATTCCGGTAATGCTGTAAGTATGTATCATTTTTTATATTATTTTAATACAAATTTCTATCATAACTGCTTTTTGTATTTGCAAAATTTTGGGTTTGATTTGCAAGATTTATAAGTCTTCGATTTGCTTTCGTTTAATGGTTTTTATATTCTTAAAGTGTGTTGGTGAAAAGCCGGTTACTTTTTTGAATTGATTACTTAAATGTGAAACGCTACTATAGTTTAAAGAGTAAGCTATTTGGCTTAGGGATAATTCATCATAGATGATCAACTCTTTTACTTTCTCAATTTTCAGATTAATGAAGTATTTTTCAATTGTTGTGTTTTCTACTTCGGAAAAGAGGTTGCTCAAGGTATTATAGTCTTGGTGTAGCTCTTGGAATAGAAACTCGGATAGATTTGTTTTTAAATGATTGTTTTTATTTTGAACCAAATCAATAATCAATGTTTTAATCTTATTGATAGTTTTGCTTTTCCTATCATCAATCAAATCAAAGCCTACAGCATGAAGCTTTTTTAATAATTCGTTTTTTTGGATTTCCTGAATGTCATTTTTCAATTCAACTTCACCTAAATCAACTGAAACAGGATTGATGCCCATATTTTCAAATACAGATTTTACTACTATCTTGCAGCGGCTGCATACCATATTTTTAATGTACAGTTTCATATGATAATGTTTAAATTGATTTAGCGATTTTATCCATTATTGAATGGTCTGAGCCGAATTTGCAAATTGCATCACAATTGGCCCTTAATTCTGAAAAAAGGATGTACTTAATATTCATTTTTGAATTTTTTATAACAGGTCTGTTAAGTTGTTGAATAACATCTTTTTCGCGATTGTCAGGGATTATGATATAAAAAACTTCATCACCATCAGAAATACTGAAATAAAGGTCGGAAAGGCGTAAAATACCTGAGTAAATACTGGTGCTTTTTTCAACTTCAAATGCCCCAATAATATTGTTTGTTCCTTTTTCAAACCATAATACATCTATGAGTTTAATGGTGTTTTGCGTGTCTTTATCACAGGGCAATTCAGGAAATTTATTTATAGCCATAAAAGAAAAACTTTGACCATTGAAGGCTTTGCTTTTATCATTACTTGCCGGGGTAACATCGAATCCTAATGACGCTCCAATTTTCAATAAATGGTATTGCATCTCACTATGCAGATTATCTTCCTTTTTTTCTTCTATAATTTCTTTTTGGCGTTTTACTATGTTTTTTTCAAATTTATAACGCTCTTCTTCACTCAAATAGTCATCATTTCCTATGAGCATTTTTTGAGTGCCAATTTCAAAACACAAGCCTGCGATTGCACCTAAATCATTGGACAGTTCCGATTTGAATTTGGAATTTGTTTCCAGTAATGTCTCTCTAATTTTTAAGTATTCACTCCAGCTTCCGAGTTTTTTTTTGTCCTTGAACAAGAAATTAAAACCGTTTACAATTGCCGTGTTGAAAGGCGGAAACCAGGTTGGGTGCAAGAAATACAAAATACTGGCAACGGCCGGACCAAGTCCCTTAATTTTAAGTTCGTCGAGTTTTACAATTTCCCTAAGCACCTGTTCTTCGTTTTTTGCATTAATGCAATTTTCCAAGAATTGGCCAAAAGCAATTTTATTGGTTTGATTTTCATAGATGTCAGGAATTCGGAGTTTTGGTTTCCAATAAAAAGGATGTGAAACCCCTACAAATACCTGTTTTTGCTCGGCAATACAATTGAGCACAAATTCTAAGCTGCTGTTTTTAAAATCATTTGGAAATGATTTGTTTTTTATATCTTCAACAACCTGAATAATGCCTCGACGGATAGTTCTGAACGCTTTTAACCGTTGGTCATTATCCACAAACCAAGTATTATAAACACTTTCTGAATCGTTTTTGTATTGCTGTATTATTTGATTAAAATTGTTCATCCTTACTGTTTAAATTACATTTTCATGCCTTCCATCGGGTCGCTGCCTTTGCGGAATTTATATTCGCTATTGATGGCATAGGCTCCTGTTATCACTACTTTTTGATCATTGGCAATTTTTGTTTTGATTTCTATCAGTCCATTGGTTTCAATTCCTGTTTCTACCATTAGATTTTCATAAACTCCCGGTTTTTTTTCTACCCAGATGTAGGATGCGTTTTGTTCTCTAATTACTGCATCGGTAGGAATGTAGATTCCTTTACCGCCGGAAATCATCAATTTTGCAATGGCCTGCATTCCCGGTTTTAAGATTAGATTTTGATTTGGGACTTCAAATCGAATCAATAGTAAACGGGTTTCCGGGTTTATTTCGGGATTGATAAATGAGACTTTAGCACTTATAGATTTATCGGGAAAATCGGCAAAAGTTATGGTAGCATTTTGACCTATTTTAAGACTATTGAAATAGTTGATATTTACTTGTGTTTCGAGCCAAAGTTTACTTAAATCGGTTACTTTAATTATTGGAGTTCCTTCCATGACATAACTCCCTTCAACGGCAGTTATTTCAGAAATTGTACCACCGACAGTGCTGTAAAATGTGGTATAGGGCGAAACATCTTTGTTGCTTTTTATATTCTCAATTTGAGTGTTGGACAAACCATAGAAGAGAAGCTTTTGTTTGGCCGCATTCATTATGTTTTTTGCATTTTTTCCAAAATCACCGGGCATCTCCAATTGTTTAAAGGCAGTATAATAGTCTTGTTTTGCTATTGCAATATCTTCACTGTACAATTGATATATTGGCTTGTTCTTGGATAGGTAATCACCCGTAGATTTGAAATACAATTTTTCAATTCTGCCCATTGCTTTTGAAGAAAAGGTTTTAGATTTTTCTTGATTGAATGTTAAAACACCTGTGTAGTTTTGTTCTAAATTGTTTTGTGTTTGTCCTATAACTTGAGTTGTGATATTACCAAGTTGAATTTGTTGTTTACTTAAACTTATTTGGTTAACCTCACTATCATCCTGTTTTATGGGTGTTAACTCCATGTGGCAAATAGGACACTTGCCGGGTTTATCTTCTTTTACTTGAGGATCCATAGAACATGTATAAAAAGTAGTTTCTTTATTTTTATCATGTTGAGAGTGGTCTTCTTTTTTATTCTCATGCTGAGAATGGTCTTCTTTTTTAGAAGAATTACAAGCTGTAAATATTAGGGAAAGCAATAAAAAGATGCCTATTTGATTTAAATTTTTCATACTTACTCCGTTTTAATAAAGCTTTCGCTATCGATTAAATATTGTGCATTTTTTGCAATAGTATCACTAACAGAAATACCTTTAATGATTTGAATATAACCGTTCAGTTCAAACCCTGTTTTTACCGGTGTTGCTTTAAAACCATTGTGAGATTTAACAAAAACAATTTTTTTATTACCTGTACTTACCAATGCGTTTTTTTGTATCCAAAGACCGCTAATTGACCGTGTTTTTATAATACCTTGCAATCTCAAACCTATCGGCAATTTGAGTGTATTGTTGTTTAAATAAACCCTAATTCTATTGGTTTTGTCGGTAGCATTAAATTGTGTTTCAATAAAATTTATTTTCGCTTCTATTGATTCTTCAGCATTGAGTTCAGAAGTTATTTTAATGGCTTGATTGACTTCAATAAAACTGCTGCTTTCCTGAGTAATGTTGAATACTCCCCAAACTTTATCAGTATTTACTAATTTAAACACAACTTCTCCTTTTTTGACATAGTTTCCTTCTTTTAACTCAAGTTTTTCAGTACTGTTATTCATACTTTGCATTGCAGAATTTGATGGAGTAACCATTGTTTCTGACCCTATGACAATTCCATTAGAAGGACTGTAAATGGCTATTTTAGGATTGGCTTTTTTTGAATTAGCTAAAGCACTTATTTGATTTTGAGTCATACCGTAAAGCAACAACTTTTGTTTTGATGCCTCAATAATTGAGCTGTTATCAATATCATTTGAAAGTAAATAAATAAAGTTTTCTTGCTCAGTTAAAAGTTCAGGGCTATATAAATCAAATAATTTTTGTCCTTTATTAATTCGTTGGTATTTAAAATTCACATATATTTTTTCAATTCGGCCACTTATTTTTGCTGCAATATTTACCGCTGAATTTGGGTCATAAGCGACAGTGCCAGGAAGATTGATTTCACCACTTAAAGTTGAATCTATTGCTGTTATAGTTTGAAATTTACCCACTACAAAGTTATCTGTTGGCTTGATGACATTTTCAATATTATAATCTTCAATAGCATGATTGTCAATTACTTTTTTTACTAAAGTCATTCCGCAAATAGGGCAGTTTCCAGGTTTATCTCTAATAATTTGCGGATGCATTGAACAGGTATAGACAACGTTTTGATGAGAGCTTGCGTCATGTACTTCAGGTTTTATGACATAGAAATAAATAGCAGAACCGATTATTGCTATTATACCTAGAATCAAACCATATTTTATATACTTATTCATAGTTACTTAATTTCGAGTTGTTTTTCGATTTCGACCTGAGTGTTTAGTATGGACTGCAATTTGTCGAGAGCGTCCATTTGGGCCATGTTCAAAGCTTCCCATGCGTCTAAGACAATGAACAAATCACCAGTGTTATTTTGCCAAGCCAAAACGGCGGTATCATAATTTTTGCGCAATGAAGGGATGATGCTTTTTTCGGAGATATTGTATTGTTTATTGAGGTTAGAAAGCTCTGTATTCATGCCCGAAATCATTCCAACTGTTTCATTTAAAATCATTTGTTTTTGCCAATTGAGACTTTCATTTTTAATTTGAAAGCTACTGATATTGGCTTTGTTCATTTTTGTTGACCAAGGCATGGGGATAGTCATCATGCCCATTAGTGAGAATTGCTGTGGCTGTTGTCCAAAAGCAAACATGTGGTCATATTTAACTCCAAATTCGGGTAGAAATTTTGATTTTTCTGCATCAATTTTCAGTTGGTTTACTTCCATGGTTCTTTTGATGGCATTTATATCACTTCTGTTTTTGGAAATTGATGAGGTGTCCAATAGTTGTGAATTGTATTCCTTTAGTTCGAATGCTTCTTCAATTTCAAACACCATATTTTTATCTCTTGACATTAGAGTGTTGAGCATAATTCTTTTTTGTGAAATATCATTCTGAAGCATTATAATCATACTTTCTAACTCATTATATTGAGATTTTGCTTTATAATAAGTGGGGAGTTTATCCATATTGTACTGGTATCTTATTTCCATGCTTTTTATCATGTATTTTAAGAGTAGTAAGTTATCATTGGCCACTTTGACTTTTTTGTTTAGTACAAGCCATTGATAATAATTTGTCTTGGCTATAGCATAAAGCTGATTTAAAGTGTAATTTTTGTTTTCTTTTTCAACAGATGACATTGCGTTCATATACTTGTATTCGGCATTTTGTTTTTTTGAATTGGGAATCATTTGTGAGACTCCAATCATATAACTGCCCATGCCAGGACTCATATCATCTGCTTTCCACATTTTGGTATTGTAGGGCGTCATAAAAAAACCGGTTTCTACTTGAGGTGCCATCCAGCTTTTAGCCCCTTTTGCAGCAGCATCCATACTTTGGATATCGGCATCATACATTTTTAGCTGCGGATTATCGGTTTTGATTGTGCTCAAGATATTATCCAGTGAAACAATCTGTGCATTAGCAATTGTAAAGCTTAAAATCAAAAAGCTTATAACGATATAATATTTATTCTTTAACATCTATAAGTTCTATTTTGCCTTTAGTTTTTAATTCGTGAAGTTTCACCATTTCAAAAACAATAGGAGTTACTAATAATACATAAATTGTAGAAGTAATTGTCCCACCAATAAGAGGAACTGTGATAGGTAACATTACATCGGCACCTGTACCTGTTGCCCAAAGTATCGGAATAAGACCAAATAAAGAAACAGAAACCGTCATTAGTTTTGGTCGCAACCTTTTGGCTGATCCATCAATAATATATTGTCTCAATATTTCTTCGGTGATAACCTCTTTGCTATTTCCGTATTTCTCAACCATTTTGTTCATAGATTCATTCAAATAAATGGTCATTAACATTGCTGTCTCTATAGCCATTCCAAACAATGCAATAAAACCTACAGCCACTGCTACTGACAAATTGATTCCGTAGAAATAGACCATAAAAACACCACCGATTAAAGCAAAAGGCACTGTTATCATTGTAATGAGGGATTCTTTCATGGAGTGGTAAGTAAAATATAAAATAAGGAAGATAATTATCACCACAATTGGTAGTATCATGCTTAGCGTTTTATTGGCTCTCAACTGATTTTCCCACTGGCCACTCCATTCAATGTAATATCCTTTTGGCATTTTAGACATCATTGAATTTAATTTTTTCTGAGCTTCTTTCACAGTACTACCTAAATCTCGATCACGTACATTAAACAGCACACTTCCCCGAAGCATGGCATTTTCGCTATTTATCATAGGCGGCCCATCGCTTATTTTTACCTCTGCAATGGTTTCTAACGGAATTGGGCCATATTGCATCGTTTGGACTTGCAATTTTTTCAGTGCATCAATACTGTTTCTATATTCTTGTGCATATCTTGCATTTACAGAGAAGCGTTGTCGTCCTTCAATTGTAGTTGTCAGTTTCATTCCTCCGATAGCTGCTTCAACAACTGCATTAATATCGTCAATTGAAAGGCCGTATCTGCCCAAAAGCTCCCTCTTTGGCTCAATGTCAATGTACCTTCCACCAGTTATTGGCTCCGCATACAAATCTTTTACACCCGAAGTACCTTCGAGTGCTTTTTTGATTTTTTGAGATAGTGCATTAATGGTATCTAAACTTTCTCCATAAACTTTAATTCCAACATCTGTTCGAATACCAGTAGATAGCATGTTTATTCTATTAATGATAGGCTGTGTAAAGCCGTTGGTTACTCCCGGAATTTGGAGTTTATTATTTATTTCGGTTATAATATCATTCTTTGTTTTTCCTTCTCTCCATTCACTTTGAGGTTTTAATAAAATGATGGTTTCAATCATGCTAATAGGGCTATTATCTGTAGCAGTATTGGCTCTACCGGCTTTTCCCAATACATGGTCTACTTCGGGAATTGATTTTATCAATTTGTCTTGAACCTGCAATATTCTTTTTACTTCCGAGTTTGAAACATCGGGCAAGGTAACCGGCATGAAAAGTACTGAACCTTCATCCAATGGTGGCATAAACTCGGAACCTAAACGAGTAAACATGACTAAACCGATTAGTAAAGCTACTACATTAATTCCTAAAACCGTTTTCCTCCATTTCAAACAAAAAACCAAAATAGGAGTGTATACACTTTCCAGTTTTTTATTGATTGGGTTTTTATTCTCAGGACGAAGTTTACCTTTTAATAAAAAGCTTATAAGCACCGGTGTGAGTGTAATGGCTAAAAAAGCATCAACGATTAGAATGAATGATTTTGTCCAAGCCAAGGGACTAAATAATTTTCCTTCCATACCTGTGAGTAAAAAAACCGGTAGAAAAGACGCAATTACGATCAGTGTTGAGTAAAAAACACCCGGTCCTACTAACTTTGATGATTTTTCAATTAGTTGAAGTTTTTCATCAGAGGATAAAGGGTCGTGTTCCTTTTTAAATAAATTTTTAATTTTTTCTATCATCATACCAATTTACTTGTTATCAATCATTTCTTCTTGTTTCTCTGAGATTGTCCTGTAGGCGTTTTCAACCATTACAATTCCATCATCCACAACAACTCCAATAGCGAGTGCAATACCGGTTAATGACATAATATTAGATGAAATACCAAATGCTTCAAGCAATATGAAGCCAATTGCTACGGATATAGGAAGTTGAATTAAGATTATAAGGGCGCTTCTCCAATGGAACAGAAAAATTAAGATAACGAGTGAAACTGCTATCATTTCTTCTATAAGTGTTCCCTTGACAGATTCAATAGCTTTTTCGATTAACTCGCTTCTGTCATAGGAAGTTTTAAATTTCACTCCTTCGGGCAATCCTTTTTCAACTTCTTTCATCTTTGCTTTAACCGCTTTGATGACTTTATCAGCATTTTCGCCGTAACGCATTACCACTATACCGCCTACGACTTCCCCAGTTCCGTTTTGGTCAAAAATTCCAAGGCGTAAATCTCCACCCATTTGTACTGAACCTATGTCTTTTACCTTCACAGGGATAGAATTGTAATTTTTAATCGAAATATCCTCGACATCTTTACTGTTCTTTATGTAGCCTAAACCTCTAATGATATAAGACATATTACTCATTTCAAACTTTCGGCCGCCTACATCATTGTTATTAGCCTTAACAGCATTCATTACTTCCATCATACTGACATTATAATACTGCATTTTTAGTGGATCTAACACTAGCTGGTATTGTTTTTCAAAACCTCCAAAAGAAGCTACTTCGGCTACACCGGGAACTGTTTGCAGTGCAAATTTCACATACCAGTCCTGTAAGGCTCTTTGCTCTCCCAAGTCCATTCCATTGGCTTCTAAATGATACCAAAAAATGTGGCCTACTCCTGTACCATCAGGACCTAAGGTTGGAACAACATTTTGTGGAAGTAAACGTTGGGCATAATTTAATCGTTCCAACACACGGGTTCTTGCCCAGTAGGTATCTACATTGTCTTCAAAAATGATATAGACAAAGCTCATCCCAAACATGGAGGCTCCCCGTATATTTTTAACTTTTGGTATCCCTTGAAGATTAGAAACCAAAGGATAAGTTACTTGCGCTTCGATTACCTGTGGGCTTCTACCCATCCACTCGGTAAATACAATAACCTGATTTTCTGATAAATCAGGGATAGCATCTATAGGATTTTGTTTCACGCTATAGATTCCCCACACAAATAAACAAGCCGAAACCAGTAGCACAATTGCTCTGTTTCTAAGTGAGAATGTAATTAGTTTTTCTACCATTTTTGTCTTTTTTCTTCCTTTTAAATAAAATTAATCAATTCCGCCCTTTTATAATATGATATATATCAACAATTTAAAACATAGGAGGAGTTCTTGATTTTTTTTAAAGGATATTTATTTTGCCGGTGTTACGGGTTCTGTAAGCTCCATGCCACATTTTGTACATTTATCGCCTTTTTTACCGGTAACTTCGGGGTGCATTGGACAAGCAAATAACTCGCTTGAATCTGATTTAGCTTCTGTTGCGTTGGTTTCTGTTTCTTTAGCTTTGTTGTTACACGATACCATTGTTACTGCTAAAAAAGCTGTTAAAAAAAGTGTTTTCATGATGTATTGTTTTTAGTTATTAATTAATTTTTCAGGTTGGTTTTATTGGTTAAATCGAAAAAAGTATAGTACAGATTGAAATAAAATCCATTTGGTGCTGAACGTACCATTGAACTAATTAGTTCTTGACGGTATGCTAAATCTAATCGCGCCTGACTGTTGAAAATAAATTGTATTGCCGGCACAACGTCTAAGTAAGACTTACCATTTTCGTTAATGGTTTGTCCAACAAATTCTACCATTAGATTGATGTTGGTTTGTTTGAAACTAGTGTATTTTTTTGGGTACATTAATTTTCCAAAAGATAATGTGTAATTGGTAGCATTGTCGCCAATGTTATCCGGAAAAGGATAATTTGGTTGGTTGTCCAGTGCTTTTTCAAAGCTAACCGATGAACTAATCGCTATTTTTTTTACCAATTTTGTAGCTATTATTCCTGTTTCAAAACCAGTATTGTGCCCTTGAATTTCTATTTGTTCTTGATGGATGTCGGCACGATTGAAACTGTATCTTCCGTATGCAGCCAAACGTAAATGACTATTCAAATCATCTTCGGAATAAAACCTATACTTTGCCATAAAACCGCCACCTTCGGCATACAACGCATTAGTTCTTGTGCTGATAAAAGCTGAACCTCTTACCATCAAATTTTTATTTATACCATACGTTACCTCTGGCATTAAATGATAATTGTAACCTGGTTCGAATTTTTCTTTAAATGCTGATTGCATCACATTTACCGCCAAAGAATTTGCTGGAACATTACTAGCTGGATCGGTTACTACAAATAATTCTTGGCTAAAAATGGTTTGGCAACTGATGACTGCAAACAATAAAATGACCTTTCTCATTAGTTTATCATTTTAATGTGAAAATCTTCTTCGTTGTTTGAAGCGTAGGTTTCGATATTCTTATATGATTTGGATAGTTTTTTGAATTCCTTTTCCGTTACATATCCTTTGTCAACCACTTGAAATTGTACTTCTGAAGCATTGCTTTTTTTGTCATTAACCAAAATATATGTGTTTTTAGCAATGGTTTCAGGTTTTGCAGTGACTACTAATGAACCGATAAAAAAACCTGCTTTTTCGACTTTTTCCTTAAATACTTTTGGACTTAAACCATTACCTTCTTTTAGTGTTACGGTAAACGTATTTGTATTTAAATCGGTTTCTACATTAATCACTTCCGGCATACTTTTTAGCTGTTTATTAATGGCATTGGAACACATAGAACATGTTAAACCCGTTGCTCTAATTTCGGCTTTTACGATTTGTGCATTACTTTTTATTGAGAACATCAAAACCATTGATGCTATCATTATATATACTTTTTTCATTTTATGATTTTATTAATTTTATTATTTCTTCCTCTGATGGATTTTTAGCAATTAGAATTCCTTCGGGATTAAATAGATATTTGGATGGTAATTCTTCAACTCCAAACTGTAAAGCTGCATTGGCATCAAATCCTTTTGGGTCTATTAATTGCGTAAACTTGATTTTATCTTTTTCTATCGCTTTTAACCATTTGTTTCTATCGGTATCGATTGATATTCCGATTATTTCTAATTTACTTGAACTTTCTTCATTGTGAAGTTTTACTAACTTTTTGTTTCCTAATCTACATGGTGCACACCACGAAGCCCAAAAATCTACAAGTACATATTTACCTTTAAATGATATTATATCAACCTCATTATTAGTATTACTTTTTAACGTAATTGATGGTATAGCATCGCCGATTTTAATTTGAGCTTTTGAGTTTGTAACTGTAGCAATTAAAAAAAATACTATTACAATTTTCTTCATCATACTTATTTAATTATTTCTACTGTTTTACCACAACTTAACATCATGGAACCGTAATACGGATTTTTGACTGCATTTTCTTTGCTTAACCAATTAGCACCTTTACCATCATTGTACATAGGACAGAACTGATAGTAAACAGCAGTTTCATATTTAGAAACCTTGATTAATGTATAAATGTCTTTGGATAGTGAAGTGAAATGATCGCGCTGGTGTTTGATGTCTTTGGTATCGGCAATATGTTCAGCATCTTCTTTGATTAGATTTACAACTTTCATCCACACCATGTGAACTTCCATTTCGAGTTTGTCCATTTTGACATTGTTTACAGCAGCTAAAAGTTCTTTTGAAGCTAAAGCTGTTTTAGTACCATCAGAAGTAATTAAAGCATCTTTCAATAAAAAATAATTATCAAATACCGCTTTTAACTGATTTTCTTTTTGAGAAGTCATTTGTGGCATATCTGAATGATTGGCATGACTATCGTGGTTGTTGGTTTCTGTAACAGCTGTTGTTGTTACTTCTTTTATAGGAACTTTTGCTACTCTTTCATATTGACAACATCCGTGAAGATTATTATAAACATCATCTGGAGCGAGGAATTTATCACTATCGTAACCAACTAATGCAATTCTTTTTAGAATTTCGTCTTGATTAGTTTTTTTAGCATCGTATGTTAAAGTTGCCATTTGGGTATCTTTATTCCAATCGACATTGGCGATTTTTTTGATATTTCCTGCTTTTTCGATTTTGGTTTCGCACATACCGCAGTTTCCATAAACTTTAACTTTTTCTGTTTTTGAATTTTTTATTTGTGCATTGATAGCAGTAGATAGCAACATTACAGCCGCTACCATTATTTTTATAAATGAATTTTTCATTTTAAATAAGGTATTAGTAATCAAAGTGATTTACCTTGATTGATTGATAAAATAAATTTGAGATAATTACAGTTATAAGATAAATTATACTGCAACACGATAATAGTGTAGCAAAATGTTTTCTAAAACTGTTTTGGTTTGGATAGCAAAATGCTATGAATTTGACACACTTATGGCTGTCAAAATTTGGATTTAGCTTATTTTAGGAATGAGCCAAATGGAATAAAACCCATCAGAGATTGATGGTGTTGTGTATGAAAATTTAACTTTCTCTATTGAAGAATAGCTAAACATGTAATTTTTAAAATTAATTTCAGATAAAAAACTTACCGAAGAAGTTGGACACGTTGAAGAACAACCACATTTTGAGTGACCACAATTGCCTTTACAACCTTTATGGTCTTTGTCTTTTGAATTATCATCACCGCAGCAACTCTTTTTTTCTGCTTTATTGGATGAAATTTCTTTTTTGCACGAAGTCTTTTCTGAACTTTTACCACAAGCCATAGCAGTATTAGGCATGAGGAGCATGCCTAATAAAATTACAATTATGATGTGGTATTTTTTCATTTATTTATTAAAACAGTACAAATTTAGCTAAAAATTATTGCCTTATGTTAAAATTGATGTTAAAATCTCATTCTCTGTATTCTAACTGCATTTAATATTGCCAACAACGCTAAGCCTACATCGGCAAAAACGGCTTGCCACATTTAACTAAATCTTCCAAAATCTAAGATATTTCAATTACATATTACTATAAAATTTATTGAGATAAATGAATTACTTAACTTAATAGTTAGACTTTCTAATTTAAAACTCTAAATCTAATTCCTGCATATATTTCACGACCTCGTGTTGGTCCCCAAACAGATGAAGTATCAAAGTATTGGCTGAATGGGTTTTGCCAACTTATAATAGGTTGGTTTTGACGAAAGTTAAAAATGTTTTCACAACCTGAATATACTTCAAACTTTTTAAATTTATAAGTAAATTGAGCATTTACTAATGTGTATTGCTGCGAAAAATATGGTCGTTGAAATTCTACAGGATTAGATTTTGTATCAGGTAAACGTTGCTCACCATACCAATGAATATTTACATCGAAATGAAATTTATTTGTTAATGGTTTATAACTGTAAGTTGTTATAACTTTGTTTCGAGGATTAAATGGTAAGAGTTGTTTATTTCCATTTACTTCTCTATAAACATCTAAAAAGTTGTACCCAATTTTAAATTCAAATCGTTTCAAGATTTTTAAATACAATTCTGCCTGAAAACCATTACTTACACTTTTACCATCAAAATTTTTAATTATTGCTTTTGTTGGGTCGCTATCATAATCAGGAAAAATTTGATTTTTAAAGTTTGTTCTGTAATAGTCTGCACTGAAATAACCTGAAAGATTTTCGATTTCAAATTTTTGAGTTACATTGACCCCAAAGTTAGTCGCTCTTTCGGGTCTTAATTGTTCTGCAAAAACAATGTCCCTTGAACTGACTAGTAACCCAATATTTTCACTGAACAAATTCACTGTTCGCCATCCTGTTCCTATACTAGCTCGAAAAGTTGTTTTGGGTGTAAGGTCATATTTTAGTAAAGTTCTTGGAGTAATAGTAAAACCAAATTGGTTGTGTTGATCGCCACGAATACCAGCAATCCAAGTTATTTTATCTTTTAAAAAACTCATCGAATTTTCTAAAAATACTCCTGGAATGATTTCATTTCTAATGTAATTACCTGCATAAGTTCTTGGCAAAGTTGTATCTGTAAAACCAATATTTTCATTTAGTTTTAAATATCGAAAACTAATACCACTTTTTAATAAGTGCTTTTGAGAATAATTCACTTCGTATTGCAGATTGCTATAAAAGTTCGTTTGCTGTGCATTATATTTTACAGTTCCGAAATATGATTTTTGGTCTTGAAAGAATGAAGATGTAAAAAGTGTGATTTTATTATCATCATTAAATTTATAAGCAGTTTTTGCCCAAAATTCAGGTTGATTAATATTGACCGTTTGGCCGTAAATGGAATTACTACCTTGGTCTTTTTCTGAATTATAAAATGTTTGACCACCTATTCTTTTTTCATTTAGAAATTTCAAACCAATTTTGCTACTCCAACCCCAATCTTTTTCATTACCATATTTCCATTTATTAGAAATCATATAACGTGTCAATTGCGGTAAATCTAAAAAATTATCCTTATCTCTGTCAATTTTATTTGCTGGTTGCACTGTATGAAATGCGGTAAGATTAGACCATTTCGCTTTTTTAAACGCGTAATTAGCATTTAAATGCTTTTCTTCAAAATTATTGATATACGCATTAAGTAATAACTTGTCTGTTGTGTCTGGATCTTTTGTTTCAACATTTATTTGTCCGCTTATACTTTCAAATCCTTGCAAAACACTATTCGCTCCTTTTGAAACATAGATATTGTCAACTAATGTTCCTGGAATTCCGCTAATGCCATACGTGTATGATAACCCTTGTATCATTGGGAAGCCATCAATTAAAACTTGATTGTAAATCCCTGACAGTCCTAAAATGCGAAGTTCTTTAGAATTTGTTATAACATTAGTTGTTTGAGGCTGAACCGTAGTTTGCGTTTCGAAACAACCTGCCAAATCGCAGCAAGCGGCTTTACCCAGTTCTTTTTGAGTAATGATTTCTGTTTTAATAGCAATCAAGTTTGATAATGTAGCTTTTTCTCTATTTTTCTTTATTACAACTTCATTTAATATGTTTTCTTTTTTTAACTTGAAAACTACAAATGTTTGATTGGTTATCTCTATTGTATCAGATGAATGTCCTTCAAAACTTGCAATTAATTTTTTATTGCTAATGTCTTTACTTGAAATTTCAAATTCTCCTTTGTCGCCTGTAGAGGTTTCTAAATCCGTGTCAAGCCAATGAATGCTTGCTCCATTGAGAGGTTCTTTTTTGTCGTTGGTTACTTTTCCTAAAATAGTTTGTGCTAACAGCGCATACGGAAACAGCAAACCAACAATGAATATATATTTTTTCATTGTTTGTTTTCTTTAAAATAAGGCAAGATTTATTCGACTGAATAAACCGTTACCTTACTATTTGTTTACTGTTTTATTTTATAGATTTTTTCTTCAGGATTTTCACAACTACCAGTATTTTCAATGGTTTTGTGAATTTCGATTTCAGTAACTAATGAAGGATTAAACGTTATTTGAAAAGAAGAAGTTGTTCCCATTTTCCCTGATATACAGCTGCTCACACCTTTCAATTTTTCTACATTAGCAGAAATCATTTTTAAGTCCATTGAACACGATATTCCTTTGACTTTTACCACAATTGCTTTTGTATTATCGGAGTTTTGAATTGTTTTTTGCGCAAACGCAACGCTTGTTGTGGCAATCAACATAGAGATTACCAAAACTAATGATTTTAAGAATTTCATTTTTTTGATTTTTTAAATTGTTAACAATGACTATTTACTCTGATTATATCAGAATAAAATAAGATTTTAAGATTGTTAAACAATTTTAGGCGGTTGCCAAAAATCAGGTTTGAATTGAGAATTAAATTTTGTTTTATAACTAAAATTTTGTGAGGTTAAAATTTTAGTTTTTGAAAACTTATAATAAACATTTGATGCAATGTATAAAACGCAATTATTGCAATTTTGAAATGGATTACAAGACTTTCCTTTTTTTTCTTTAGAGTTTTGTTCTTCCTTTTCAGCAGTTTTTTTATTGAACTTCGTTGATGAACATTCGCTATTACAACATTGCTTACTAATATTATATTGCAACAAAATAACATCTATTCCTGGCTTTACAGCAAGAAATAAAATTGTAAATGATAATATTAATATTATATGTTTCATAATAATTGGTAAATATACAGTGTTTTGGCGTTAAATAGTTTATTTTTAAGCAACCTTTTTCTATAATTTAGTGTTAATCCCATATTTTTTTATAAATGTTTTTAAAATGCAAAAGTTTTTTAAAATAATAAATTAAAACTTCATTCGCTGTATTCTTACCGCATTTAAGATTGCCAATAAAGCCACACCCACATCGGCAAAAACGGCTTCCCACATTGTGGCTAAACCACCTGCACCAAGTACTAAAACTATTGTTTTTACAGCAAATGCTAAAATAATATTTTGCCAAACAATTTTCTTGGTTTGTTTGCCAATATTGATAGCCATTGGAATTTTTGAAGGCATGTCATCTTGAATAACTACATCGGCAGTTTCGATTGTGGCATCACTTCCTAAACCACCCATTGCTATTCCTACGTTACTTAACGCTACTACTGGTGCATCGTTTACACCATCGCCGACAAATGCTACCGTTTCATTTTTAGCAATGATTTCTTTAACTTTATTCACTTTGTCTTCGGGAAGTAAATCTCCAAAAGCATTTGTAATTCCGAGTGATTTTGCTACAAACTGCACTACGGTATTTTTATCGCCACTTAACATTATGGTTTTTATACCTAGTGCTTTTAGTTTATCTATTGTGATTTGTGCATCTTCTTTAATGCTGTCGGCAATGGTTATATATCCTACAAACTTTTTATCGTAAGCTACTGCGATTAATGTATAAACAATACTTGTAGGATCAATATCATATTTAATAGAAAATTTATCCATTAGTTTGAAATTACCAACTAATAATTCTTTTCCTTTGACAAGGGATTTTAAACCATGCCCTGAAATTTCTTCAACCTCTTTTAGTTCAATAGTACTATCAATTTTTCCAACAAACTGATGAATTGCTGTTGCGACTGGATGTGTACTTTGACTTTCTAAAGCATTGACCATTTGTAGTATATCGTCTTTATTGAAATCGGAATTAAAAACTACTTCTTGTACTTTGAAAACACCTTCGGTCATTGTGCCTGTTTTATCCATTACTACATTTTGAACAGTAGCCATTACATCGAGAAAATTACTTCCTTTAAATAAAATTCCGTTTTTAGAAGCAGCTCCAATTCCGCCAAAATATCCTAACGGAATACTAATAACTAAAGCACAAGGACACGAAATAACCAAGAAAACCAAGGCACGATACAGCCAATCTCTAAAAATATAATTATCTACAAAAAGAATTGGAACTACACAAATTAAGATGGCTAAAAGCACCACAATTGGTGTGTAAATCTTGGCAAATTTGCGTATGAATAATTCAGTTGGTGCTTTTTTTGCTGTTGCATCTTGCACCATTTCAAGTATTTTTGACAGTTTACTATCGGTATAAGCGGTTGTAACTTTTACTTGACAAACCGAATTTAAGTTTATCATTCCTGCTAAAACCGTTTCGCCTTTTGCTTTGGTGTCGGGTTTACTTTCACCTGTAAGTGCTGCTGTATTAAATGAAGCTGTATCGGAAAGTAATTCGCCATCTAAACCTAATTTTTCTCCTGCTTTGAGTTGGATAATATCGCCAATTTTAGCGGTTGCTGCTTTGATTGTTTTGGCTACATTATTTTCTAAAATAGTAACTTCATCTGGTCTTTGGTCGAGTAAGGATTTTATATTTGCTTTGGCTCTTTGAACTGCAAGTGTTTGAAAGACTTCGCCAACAGCATAAAACAGCATCACGGCAACACCCTCTGGAAATTCTGCAATTGCAAAAGCTCCGATGGTTGCAATACTCATTAACAAAAATTCTGAAAATATTTCTCCTTTTTTTATAGCGACAAAGGCTTCTTTTATTACAGGAAAACCGACTGGTGCATAAGCAACAACATACCATATAGTTCGTACCCAACCTGTAAACCAAGTTTGCGGAAAGTAATTATCAAAACCAATGGCTATTAATAACAAAACCAAACTAATGCCTGCTGGCAAAAACATTTTGAAAGTGCTATCAGTACTGTTTGAGTGGTCGTGACCGTCATCGTCGCTATGTGTTTCTTTCGTTGGTTCATCGGTAGCACAACATCCCATTTCTTTGTGCTCTTTTTTTAATTGCTTGTTTGCAACTGCATTTATTTTTTCTTCCTGTGTGCAACAAAGCTGTTTTCCATGAGCATCGAAGATGTGTTGGTGTTTTTGGTCTGAATTTATCATATTATGACTTGTTTAATTAAAAAAAGGTTGCAAATAGTTAGTTACTATTTACAACCTATACATGATTTATCTGCGAAATGTTATGCCGAAAAACTTACAATTAATCCAGTTAAGGCAGAAAGCATTAAGACACATTTCCAACAATTGAGTCTGTTTTTCATTTTTTAAAATATTTATGTTATTATTATTGTACATGTAGGGCAATTTTTGTGCCACTAATACTGGCGGTTAATACTATTTGAAATTAAATAGTATGTTGATTATTTTTTTCCATGTACCTAAACTACGGTATCATGATATTATTATTTGTCTATTTTAAAAGCATTACCTTGCAACTCTTTCTTCAAATATATTAATCATTTTCATTGTCTTCTCCGTGTTTACGAATCATTTTTTCTTTCCATTTTATGTACCATTTTTGATGGTGTAATGAAAGTAAAAAACACAAAGCAAAAGCACTTATTATTGCAATAATAAACATATTTAAAGCAACAGCAACTCCTACTGCTGATGTACACCAAACTGTTGCTGCTGTTGTTAAACCGTGTGATGTTCCTGCGCTGGAATTGCGATAAATTATTCCTGCTCCAAGAAAACCGACACCAGTAACAATATTTGCGATTACTCTTGAGGTATCCGCTGGGCTTTTTACCAAATGGGCTGTTATTGCAGTAAATAAAGTTGCGCCAATACAAACGGCAGCATAAGTTCTTATTCCAGCATCGTGACCATGTTTTTCTCGATCTAAACCAATAAATGCTCCTAATAGGAATGAAATTATGAGCTTGGAAACAATTATTAATTCTACCGTAACATCCATACTTAAGGGTATAAATTTAAATTAATATTATTTTGTTGTAGTTTCATCATTATTGATTTCATTTATAATCCATTCTTTTGCTTGTGCTTTATCTGATAGTTCAAAATACTTCAAGTTAGCATTTGCAAATGGTTTCATAATTGCCATCATACACTTTTCCCATTTTTTTTCCCCAACAATAGCTATAGTTTCTATATCATCTGAATGTGTGAACTTCATGTTACCATAATTAATTTCAATGATACCATCTTCCCAAAATCCCGTAGAATTTGTACTTGACCCATCATCCATTTCAAAATACCAGCGTACTTTTTTTCCAGTTTTGATAATATTATGAATAAAAGGATGGATTTTTTCATAATCTTTTATGCCTAAAAAATCATTGGCTGTAGTTGCAATAACATTATTTCCGGTAAAATCTAAAATCTGTAACATAATTCAACTCTAAAGTTTAGAATGGTTTTTATGTAATAAATAACTATTGAATTACATAACATAAAACGATTTTGGTTTTTCTTGAATGGGTAAATCTTTATCGCCTATCAACTCTTTAATATTAATTTCTATTGTTATAGCTAAATTTGTCATTGGTATGTCGGTAGTAACATTTTCGAATGGATCTTGTAATATGATCGCAGTTCTTTCAATAGCAATAAATATAATTGGTATTAAAGCGGTCAAAAATATTTCTAGTATGACATATTTATCATCTAATCCAAAAGGTAAAAGTGTTGCAAAAACATAAATTAAAAAATGAACTAGTAAACTATATGATTTTGGAAAAACGGTATTTTTAATTCGCTCACATTTTCCCATTGCGTCACACAATCTACTTAACGTATTGTCAATTTGTATTTGCTTTAAATCCCCAATATCGAGTTTGGATAGTGCTTCACTATGTTGATTAATTATTGCATTTGGTATGTTTTTTTCTGATAAATTATACTCTTTAACATAATCATATACTTTTTTTGAATAAGCTAATTTTCGTAATGTTTCACCCAATACATGACACCAAATTATTTGACGATAAGCAAATTCTTCTACAATTTTAGTATTTTCTTCAGGTAAAAATTGCTTAATTTGACGTATTAAAGTTCTCGAATCGTTTACAATTGCACCCCAAATTATTCTTGCTTCCCACCATCTTTCGTATGCCTGCGCCGTTCTAAAAGCTAACAGCAAGGATAATGCTGTTCCAATAATGGCATTTACGCCAATAGGAATTTCTATTTTTGAAAGAAAACCATATTGATCCGCAATCCCAATTACTATTGCATAAATTAAAATGGCAGTTATATCAAATTTTATTTGTTTTAAAAATGTGAAAATTGATATTCTCTTATTTAACAGCATTTATTCAAATTTTGATTGAAATTTTCTACTACTATCATACAATTTATAAAAAGCTAAGCTTTACAACATCCATCCAAAGACGCAATTCCTTCTACTGTTGCTTTAACTTCATCTGCATCATAACCTAATTTAGAAATACCTTCTTTAATTTCTTGTAAAGTTGTTTTCTTTGAATTGTAATAAATAGTAAAAGTCATTGCTTTATCATCTAATTCATACATTTTCACCCCTTTTATTTTTAGCATTTCAGTTTTGAATTTCAAACCACAGGTTTCACATTCTTTGCAATGATCACAATGAAGAAAAGTTTTGATAACAACTTTTTGAGTAGTTTTTTGTGCTGAAACAAAATTTGAAAAGAAAAATAATGATACAGCTAAGACTAATGATTTTAAAATTGAATTTTTCATAATTATAAATTTATTTTATTTAATTTTCTATTTAACAACAGTTTTTCTCTGCTTGAATTGGTGGGCATTTTATTGAACCGTAACTACAATAAACACAACAATCACCTTCTAATGGTTTGAGTACTTTCTTGCATTTCTCACATTCATAAAAATATTGACAAGCATCAGTTGGCATTAGTTCCTCTTTTTTATGTCCACAATTGGGACAAGTTAAAGTTGATTTTAATTCAACCGTCTTTCCTTCATAGATTGTGCAAGTTTTACAGTTTCTGTGCAATTTATTTCGATAATAATTTACGATTGTTGCGATAAGAAGACCAAACATTCCAATATAAATTAAATAAGTTGGATTTTCCATTTCACTAAAATAATAAGCGAAAAAAATCATTATTCCACTCGGAATAGCAATTAATAAAGGATACAAACAAAGATGTTTCCTATAAGAAATGTAAAGTCCTCCAATTGAAACTAAAACCATCGCTTGAAAAATCCACATTGTCAATCCTCCAAAAAGCTCAAAACTACCTAATCCAAGTGCGGATGCTCCAAAGGCAAATAAAGGAAAACAACAAGGTGAAAACAGGGCTGTAATAAAAAGCCCTATTGTACCTAATTTATCTATATTTGAGTTTAATTTCATTATAATTAAACTAATTAGTGGTTATGTCCTTCATGACTTTCTTCTGAACCTTCTTTTGAATGATTATGTCCGTCGTGGTTTTCTTTTGAATGATCGTGTCCTTCGTGATTATCTGCTTTTGCTTCAATTAAATCCATTTTACAAACTGGACAAGTTCCTTTTTCATCATATATCTTGTCTTTTTCACAATTCATTGGACATTCATAAGCAACTTTGTGCGTTTCGCCATCTTTGTGCTCGTGTTCTTCTTTTTCGGTTGTTGGTTCCATTTTTTCTTTTTTATTACAAGAAACTGTACTTAATGTTATTATGGCAAAAACCATAATTAAAATTGATTTTTTCATGATACTATGATTTATTTATGTTAATTATTATTGAATACTGCTAATGTTCATGACCACCACCGCCTTCGCTTTTTATCAAATGGCTTTGTATATAATAAGCACCTTTTAAAACTATTTTTGCGTTTGGTTCTATTTTTTGAAGTAACGTTACCTGTGTAAATCCTAATTGTGAAGTTCCTGCTTTTACTTCAATGCGTTGAAAATGGAATGTTTTTCCTTCTGCTTCTTCGTGCTTGTCACCATCTTCGTGATTATGTCCTTCCTTTTCGTCGTGTGCTACTTCTTCTTTGTGACCTTCTTCTAAAACAAAAATAAATTCTCTTCCATCTGCCTTTATAATTGCTTCTGTTGGTAAAGCTTTAACTGTATTTGCTCCAGCATCAATAAGAGCATTTACATACATTCCTGGAATTAATTTTTGTTGAAAATTTGAAATATCTGCGTGTACTGCAACTGATTTTGTTTCGTTTTCAAATGATTTACCTACACTAAATATTTTTCCATTGATTTCTGTATTATTTTGATTAGTTAAAATAAAACGTACATTTTGACCTTGTTTTACTTTGAATAAATCTTTTTCGTACACTAATAAATCTACGTGTAATTTAGAATTATCGACTATATTCATTAAGGGTTTACCTGCTTCAACATTACTACCAATTTTGATGTGAATTTCTGTAATATTTCCTGAAATTGGAGCAATTACAGAAACTGAAGCCGTTGTGTTTCCGTTACCACTAATGTGCAAAGTGTTCAATTGCTTTTGTAATGAATTAAACCTTGCTCTTTCAATTTCATAATCTGATTTAGTTTTTTGAAAAACTTTTTTAGAATTTACTTCTTCATCACTTAATGTTTTTTGTCTTTCAAATTCTAATTTTAGAAACTCTAAATTACTTTTTGAAGTTAGATATGCTTCTTGAATTTTAGTAAATTCAGGACTTTCAATTGTAGCAATAGTTTGTCCTTTACTTACTCTTTGTCCTTCGATTACATTTATTGTTTTTACAATTCCTGTAGTAAAAACAGATACATCCGCTTGATTTTGTGGTGGCAACTTCGTATAGCCGTTAGCCTTAATTACTTCACTTAAATTTTTATCTGAAAAAGTACCTAATTCTATACTTGATGCATTAAACTGAGCTTCATTTAATTCAACTTCTTTAATTGCTGTTGGCTCTTTTTCTTCAGAGTGACTTTCTTCTGTATGAGCTTCACCATCTGTATGTACGTGTCCATCGCCTTCAGTATGACGCAAAGAAAAATATAAAATAATAGCAAGGATTATTGCTCCTACTATTGATGCATATATTATATTCGATTTTTTCATTTTACTTTTTATTATTGATTGATACTGTATTGAATTGTAATTATAGTTTGATTGTAATTATAAATCGCTTCGCTATAATTTAATTGAATTTGACTTGCTGTTTCTAAACTTTGAACATATTCTACATAAGAAATATCACCATTTTGATATGCTTTTGTTGCATTTTTAATTATTAAATTAGCGTTTGGCATCGCTGTATTTTTATAATAATCTATTAAAGAAGCATACGTGACTAATTGCTCAGATTGTTGTTCTAAATGGCTTTTAAATTGCTGATTTATATAATCGGCATTTTTCTGTTCTCGTTCAATATTTGTTTTTGCAGATTTTGCTCTAGCGATACTACTTCCTGCAAATATTGGAACAGACAAACCAACTACAACACCTTGAAATTGAGGTGTGCTATTATAATATGTTGGTGTTCCGCTTACATCTTGAATACCTGTTATAGATTGCAAAAAATAACCTATTGAAAAATCTGGAGACAATGCTGATTTTTCTACTTTATGATTGGCTTTTGCAATTTTAACTTGTTGATCTGCTAATTGAACAATTGGGTTTTGTTTTACCATTGAACTATCAACTTTCGCCATAGCGGGATACGGCACAAATGAAGTGTCCGTTGCGATAAATTCTGTTTTTAAATCTAAAATTGCTTTTAGTTTTGATTTTTCAATGGCGATTTGTGTTTTATTTTGCTTTATTTTTTGCTCTAATTCTTGTTGTTTCGCCAATGCAATTGTTTTTTCTAAAGCATTTGTTTCACCTGTTTGAAATTTCAGATTGGCTGACTTTACAAATTTTTGCATCACAGCATTTTGCTTTTCTAAAACTGCATTTTGTTTTTCATAAAACAACAATGTATTCCAAGATTGTCTAATAGAATAAGTTATTTCTTGTTTTGCAACTCCTAATTTAGTTGCACTTGCATTACTATACTCTTTAAGTAAACTTCTTTTAGCACTTATTTGAAATGGATTAAAACTTTGACTAATACCAAAATTTTTATCTTGAGCTTGTGAGTTTATTTGTCCAAATGTTCCTGACAATTCCGTTTTAGGAAGCTCAAATGCTGTTTTTTGCAACTGTGTTTGCATTTTTACTTCTAATTCTGAAGCTTGAATACTTTGATTGTTTTTCAAACCCATTTCAAGTGCTTGTTTTAAATCAAGCTTTTGAGTTTCTTGTGCATTTGCTCCAAATATCCCAAACAAAAAGGTAATTACTAAAGCCGAATTATTCATAGTTTTTCTTTTAATTTTTATGCCTTTCTCAAAATATAAATACAGAATTGGAAGGACAATTAAAGTAAGTAAAGTAGCTGTTATTAATCCACCTATAACAACAGTTGCTAATGGTTTTTGAACTTCAGCACCAGCACTACTACTAATTGCCATTGGTAAAAATCCAAGTGAAGCAACGGCAGCAGTTAATATAACAGGTCTTAATCTTACTTTAGTACCTTCTTTTATTCTGTCATACACATTGTCCATACCTTGTTTTTTAAGTTCATTAAAATATCCAATTAAAACAATACCATTCAGTACAGCTACACCGAAAAGAGCAATAAATCCAACACCTGCCGAAATACTAAATGGCATATCTCGTAACCAAAGGGCAATAATACCGCCAATTGCAGATAATGGAATAGCAGTAAATATTAATAGAGATTGTTTGATTGATTTAAAAGTAAAATAAAGCAATACTAAAATTAAACCTAATGCTACTGGAACGGCAACAGAAAGTCGTTTGTTAGCCTCGATAAGATTTTCAAATTGACCTCCATAAGTAGTGTAATATCCTTCTGGAAGCTTTAGTTTTTGATCTAATTTAGCTTGAATATTTTCTACAACTGTTTTTACATCAGCGCCACGAACATTGAAACCAACAACAATTCTACGTTTACCATTTTCACGAGAAATTTGCATTGGACCATCTTCATATTTTACATCTGCAATTTGTTCTAATGGAATTTGATTACCCGATGGTAAGGTTACAAACAAAGCTTTTAGGTTTTCAATATCTTTTCTGCTATCATTATCTAATCTAACCACTAAATCAAAACGTTTTTCGCCTTCATAAACAACACCTGCTGTTTCTCCTGCAAATCCCATTCTGACTACTTTGTTTAAGTCACCAATTTTTAATCCATAAAGTGCTAATTTGTCTTTATTGTATCGAATTGTTATTTGTGGCAAACCTGCAACACGTTCAGCTTTAACATCTGAAACACCTTCAATACCATTAATTAACTGCACAACTTCTTCACCTTTGCTAACTAACATTTCTATATCGTCACCAAAAATTTTGACTGCAACATCACTTCTTACACCTGTCATCAACTCATTAAAACGCATTTGAATAGGTTGAGAAAACTCTGTAAATGCACCTGGAATATCAGACAAAGCGTGTTCCATTTTTTCCATTAATTCTTCTTTGGTTTCTGCTGATGTCCATTCGCTTTTATCCTTTAAGAGAATAATCATATCTCCAGCTTCAATAGGCATTGGATCAGTAGGTATTTCTGCAGAACCAATTTTAGTTACAATCATTTTAATTTCGGGAAATTTTGCTCTTAAAATTTGTTCTGCTTTTGTGGTAGCTTCTATTTCTTGTGATAAAGAACTACCCGATGCGATGATTAAATGTGTTGCAATATCACCTTCATCAAGTGTGGGAATGAACTCACCACCTAATGAATTAAATAAAAATATCGAACCTATAAACAATGTAATAGCTACTCCAATAATTGCAGCTTTAACTCGTAATGCTTTTTCTAAAATGGGTGAATAGAAATTGTAAATTGCCTCAATTATTTTATCACTAAAATTCTTTTTGTGTCCTGTTTCTTTTTTTAAAGCCAAGGCAGACATCATCGGAACATATGTTAGTGATAATATAAATGCACCTAATATGGCAAATGATACTGTTTGCGCCATTGGTCCAAACATTTTACCTTCGATACCAACTAATGCTAAAATAGGTAGATATACGATTAGGATTATTATTTCACCAAAAGCGGCACTACTTCTAATTTTTGAAGATGCTTGATATACTTCATCATTCATCTGTTTAGTTGTTAGTTTTCCTTTATTACTTACTTGAAGTCGATGTATAATGGCTTCTACAATAATCACGGCACCATCTACAATTAATCCAAAGTCAATTGCTCCTAAACTCATTAAATTCCCACTAACTCCGAAAAGTTTCATCATTGAAATAGCAAATAATAGTGCCAATGGGATAACGGAGGCAACAACTAAACCTGCTCTCCAATTTCCAAGTAGCAATACTAAAATAAAGATTACGATTAATGCTCCTTCTATAAGATTGGTTTGAACAGTACTAATAGCTTTTTCGACCAAAACAGTTCTGTCCATAAACGCCTCAATTGCTACACCTTCTGGAAGTGATTTCTTGATTTGCTCCATTTTTTCTTTTACAACCTTAACAACTTCACCGCTGTTTTCGCCTTTAAGCATCATTACCATTCCTGATACTTCTTCGCCTTTTCCATCTTTTGTAACTGCACCATATCTGATGCTACTACCAATTTGAACTTTGGCAACATCACGAATAAGAATAGGAATACCATTTTGATTTTTAACTACAATCTTATTTATATCTTCAATGCCATTAACCATACCCACACCACGAATAAAATAGGCATAAGGCTTTTTGTCAATGTATGCACCGCCTGTGTTTTCATTGTTGTTTTCTAATGCATCGAAAATTTCGGAAATTGTAGTATTCATACTTTTCAGCTTATCAGGCTGAACTGCAATTTCATATTGTTTCAGATTTCCGCCAAGCGTATTCACTTCTGCAACACCTTTTGTACCTATTAATTGAGGTTTTATTATCCAATCTTGTATGGTTCTTAATTCGGTTGCATTGTATTTTTCTTCATATCCTTTTTTGGGAAATACAACATATTGGTAAATTTCACCCAAACCTGTACTAACCGGAGCCATTTCGGGTGTTCCAACTCCTTTTGGTATAGTGTTTTCAGCTTCTTTAATGCGTTCTGATATTTGAGCCCTTGCCCAATAAATATCCACCTTTTCTTTGAAAACAACAGTTACTACACTTAAGCCAAAACGACTTATAGAACGAAGTTCAACAATATTTGGAATTGATTTAACGGATTGTTCAATGGGATATGTAATAAATTGTTCTACTTCTTGCGTTGCCAAAGTAGGTGAACTGGTAATTATTTGTACTTGGTTGTTTGTAATGTCTGGTAATGCGTCGATTGGTAAAGTATAAAGAGAATAACTACCAACGATAACTAATACGAGAGTAAAAAGTCCAATAATGAATTTATTATTGATACTAAAATGAATTATTTTATCTAACATTTTTATTGTATAATGAATTAATAAACAGAGAACTGTTATCTTTTTTAAGTTGTTAAAAAGGCACAACTTATTGACCCGAAATTACTCGGGCATCATTATACTATTTGAGGTGGTCGCCAGATACTTCCGTAGAAATTAGAAGTAAATTTAGAGGTGTAAGATGTTAACTGAGTTGTAATTTCTTTTGAAACTACTGAAAAATTGAAAGTTATAACTTTAAAATAACTTACTATTTGAGAACCACAGCAATTGCAATTGCAAAATGGGGAACAAAGATCATTTTCCTTATCGTGCGAATGATTACCGTGATCATGAGTGGTTTTCACTACTTGGTGAGTATCTTTATGAGCGACACTATTAACTTCCATATCAACACAAGGCAGACACGAAAGTGCCACCAGATAGATCGATAATATGAAGTTTAACAATTTCACAATTGCAAAAATAGTTTTTTTTTTATTATTATAGTTAAATTTCAATTAAAACGTTTTATAAAAGCCACTCGTAATTTGTTTAGAATAATAGAATTGAAACTTTTATTACCCATTTTGATTTAAAAGTTTTCTTGGGTAAAAATTGAATGTTATTTTTCATAACTTATTGTATATAATTATTTATTAAATCTTTTGGGATTATTGTGACACTATTTCAAGTCCGTTTTTGATAACTGAAATGTCGATTTTATTGGTTTTTAAATTGTGGTATTCACCATCAAGTTGTATGTCAACGAAAATTTTATCTGGTAATTCGATAGCAATGTTTTCAATTAACCTGTGTTGCGCCCTATCAAAAACTTCCTGTTTTTTTGATAACACGTGAAGTCCAAATTTAATTTTGTTAACTAAACTTATTTTTTGAATTATTAAAAGATCCAGTTTCCCATCTGTTAAACTGGCATTTGGTGTTAAACTCATACCATAACCCATTTCATTTGAGTTGGAAACGAAAAGCATAAAAGCATTGCAATTTATTAGCTGATTATTGAATGAGAGTATCGATTTTATGGGTTTAAATTTTATGCTAGCTTCTAGTGATGCTCTGATGTAAGCCGATAATGTTCTTTTTTGATAGCTATCGTATTTTTTAATTATTAAGGCATCAATTCCAATTCCCATGTTGCTAAAAAAGTAGTGTTGGTTTACTTTTCCGATGTCAATGAATTGGGTTTTCCCATTTCTGATTACTTCAGTTGCCTGTTCCAATAGTTTAGGGATTTTTAGATTTGAAGCCAAACCATTGCCTGAACCAATTGGTATTATACCCAATTTAATTTTGGTATTGACTAAGCATGATGCCACTTCATTTATGGTTCCATCGCCACCGCATGCTACTATGTAATCTGGGTTTTCAGTTATGGCATTGCGGGTCAATATGACGGCATGATGTTTATGATTTGAATAATCAACAGTAATTTTGAATCCTTTTGCAGGAAAATACTTTTCTAATACTGTCCTGGTTAAATTATGTTTTCCGTTGCCTGAAATTGGATTAATGATAAAATGAATGTATTTCATTATTTAAGTAATTTGTTGGTGAATAAATAATCGGCAGTTTGATACCAAGAAATTGTTTCGTCAAGAAATTTTTTATTCATTGGTAATGGTTTCAAACTATTATCCTGTTTGTCCCATGAATAAAATGTTTGCTTTTTTTGGTCGGATAAAATCATAACCTGCTCTTTTTTCATAAGAACTAATTTTCTATATGTTCCTACCAAAGCTCGTTCTTCAAAGTTTGACTGGAATATGTCTTTACCAAAGAAATTGCTTTCGTAACTCCAATTCATCATTGAAAAAAAAGTTGGAAAAATATCTATTTGGGAACATTGCTTTTTCACTTTTTGATTTAGTCTTTCCGGAAAGTTTACTATAAATCCCGGAATGTGATAATTGGCAACATCTATTTCGTCTTTACCCGCGCTACTGGCGCAATGATCAGCAATGATGATGAAAACCGTATTTTTGAACCAAGGTTTTGATTTGGCTCGCTTAAACATATTTTTAATTGCATAATCCGTGTATTTAATAGCGCCTTCGCGACCAGTTCCCGATGGAATATCAATAGCATTCTCTGGATAAGTATATGGACGGTGATTGGAAGTAGTCATTACAAAATTGAAAAAAGGTTTATTATTCTTATAATGTTCATCAGCTACTATTAGCATTTTAGAATAAATGTCTTCATCGCAAATTCCCCACGCGTTTTCAAAAGTTACTTCATCATCATTTATATTGTTTCGGACTGTTTTGATTTTATCACTTAACACACTTCCGCGACCACGATCATAAATTGTAAATCCGTTTCCTCCAAAATAGGCGTTCATATTATCAAAATAACCATCACCGCCATAAAAAAAATTGGAATTATACCCTTTGGATTTAAATACGTTTGAAACGGTATAAAGATTTTGATTTTCTGGACGTTTTACAATACTTTGTCCTGGTGTTGGTGGAATGCAAAGTGTCATGGCTTCCATACCACGAACGGTTCTTGTTCCTGTAGCATACAAGTTGTCGAAGAAGATACTTTTTTGAGCTAAACTATCTAAAAATGGCGTTATGTTTTCTTTATTACCAAACTCTTTCATGAAACTGGCACTAAAACTTTCAACCAGAATAAAAACAACATTCTTTTTACCTGGTTCTTGGTTAGTGGTATCTGTTATAGTTCTATGAATAGATAATCCTTCTGTTTGGTATTTACTATTTTTATCGTTTAATTTATTTCTGATGACATCAAAAGCCACTTTGTCATCTATAGAAGTATAAAACTCATTGTATGCCATTTGATTGTTTCTGAAAGCAGCAAAAAAAGAGTAAATTCCTGATTTTGATATTTCAGCATTGTATCGATTGGATGACCATTCGGCTTGATTATTAGTAATAAAAATGGAAAAAAACAATGCTGTAATTACTGTTGTAGCCAAAACAATCGTTCGGTCTTTTAAACTAGCGGTTGTGGTAAATGTTTCCTTAAAAATATTTAGTTTATAATATGTGAAAATTATAAGACCAGTTATGGAAAGCACACCTGCAACAAGAATAGGAAGCGGATAGGATTGTTGGATGTTGGCAATAACTTCGTGCGTGTAAATAAGATAATCAACCGCAATAAAATTAAAGCGGGTTTTAAATTCATCCCAAAATGTAATTTCTGCAAAGAATGAAAAGACTAATATGAAAATGGTAAGCGAGGTGAAAAACCAAACGAGAATTTTATCAATCCACGAACCAGTCCATTTGTTAGGAAATACAAAATAGTAAATTGCTGATGGGATAATTATAAAACTTATGGTTCCGATGTCATAAACGAATCCGGTTGCAAAAGTTCCAATAATTGTGAACAGATTAAATGAAACTTCATTGTATTGCCATATTGTAAATAGTATTCTTAGGAGGAAAGAAAATGTTATAAACCATGCGATAAATGCAAATAGTAAACTGTAACGATTTGCAATTTTTATTTTATTGAACATATGAAATTTATTAGGTTATTTTAAAAAAAAAGCACTCATACCAAATGATGTGAGTGCCCAAACATGAAAAAATTAACTGACTGAAAGTAACTTTCCGTTTCATCAGAAAACAAATCTTTTACTTTAATCTCAGCCAGGTCAATAACGATACCTTTTTCTGATATTATCTTTGCCGTTTCTTTTACTTTTTGATTTTTGTGAATTTTACTCACATAATTAACCTTGGCAATTTTTTTTATAGAATAGCTACTATAGGATGTTGTTAACCCGTTAAATAAGAGTGTTGTAAAATTGTTTTTTAAACGGAATTTTATGATTTTGTCTGACATTGAAATAGTATAATGAATTATAAAATCGGCAAAATTTCTTTCGCAATTTATTTGTGATAAGGCACAAGGTTCTTTTCCGAATCCCGAAATGTCGGGACGGAAATCATTATACTATCTGAGGGGGTTGCCAAATACTTCCGTAGAAGTTGGAAGTAAATTTTGAGGTGTAAGAAGTTAATTGGGTTTTGATCCTTTTTGATACTACAATAGGATCAATTGTTATTGCCTTAAAATAGGTAACTATTTGTGAGCCGCAACAATTGCAACTGCAAAAAGGTGAACATAAATCATTTTCCTTATCGTGTGAATGGTCTTTGTGATTTGAATCCATTCCAATGGTTTTGTGAGCTGCACTGCTTACTTCCATATCAACACAAGGTACGCACGAAAGTGCTACCAAATAGATTGATAGTATGAAGTTTAAGAATTTCACAAGGGTAAAAATAATAATATATTCTATAACTTGGAAAAATGAATTAAATATTTTTAAAATTTAGGGATATTGTGTTTTTATTTTTAGATTTGTCTAAATTTAAATTTAAGCTTGATGAAAATACATTTCTACCTCATCATAATGTGCATGGTGTTCTTTTCATGCGAGAGTTCTTATGTTGCTGTTCCATCAGAAGATGAACTTTTGGACGGTCCTGTTGATGGTCTTTCGAGTGCAGAACTGCAACAATTTTTAAGGGGTGATGTAGCCGTAAATGAGGTTTTTACCCGTCAAACCGGTTTAGGGTCAACATTTGTAGGAACGAGTTGCATTAATTGTCATGCCGGAGACGGAAAAGGACATCCCTTTACAACCCTTATCCGCTTTGGCCAGGTTGATGAAACCGGTAATCTTTTTTTAAATCAAGGTGGACCACAATTACAGAACAGAGCATTACCGGGTTATTTACCCGAGCAAATTCCTTTAGGGGCTACATTTTCCAAATTCACTCCGCCAGCCATTACCCGATTGGGATTTTTGCAGTATGTTTCGGATACTACAATTATTGCCATGTCAGATCCCAATGATGCTGATGGAGATGGGATTTCGGGTGTTCCTAATTGGATAAATTTATCGGGCTATTCAATTCCCTTGTCTAATGCAATTACAGAAAACGGAAAGTATATTGGACGATTTGGCAAAAAAGGTGCTGCCTTTGATTTGTTGCATCAAACCGTCAATGCGTATCACCAGGATATGGGTATCACTTCAATCTTCAATCCAATTGACCATTACTCAAATTTAGAAATTGATCCCGAAGTTGCTACCAGTAAAGTAAATGATGTTGTTTTTTATTTGAACACCTTGAAAGCCCCAATTCAAAGAAATCAAAACGATGCTGAGGTAATGCAAGGCAGGAACCTTTTTGAGCAGATCAATTGCATAGGCTGTCATAAAGCGCAGTTAACGACAGGCTATTCACCAATAAACGCGCTTTCCTTTAAAACATTTGCCCCTTACACGGATTTACTTTTGCATGATATGGGAAGTGGTTTGGATGATAGTTATACCGAAGGAAGCGCCAAAACTTATGAATGGAAAACCCCGCCCTTATGGGGAATTGGGCTTTCTGAAAATTCACAGGGCGGCAATTTATTTTTAATGCACGATGGAAGGGCAAGCAGTGTCGAACAAGCCATACTACTGCATGGTGGAGAAGCAACCAACAGTAAAAATGCGTTTCAAAACCTTAGCCAATCTAAAAAAAATGCCTTACTGAAATTTATAAAATCATTGTAATTATGGACAGAAAACAATTTCTTAAAACGTGTGGGTTTGGATGTTTAGTAGGAATAGCCAGTGTAACATTATTGCAAAGCTGTTCTGCCTCACAGGTTGTTTCAAAACAAATCGTAGGCGATGACCTTATCGTTCCAATTACAGATTTTGAAGTAAAAACCAGTGACACAACCGGCTATAAAAAGTACCTTATCGTTCAAAATGAACTCTTAACGCATCCCATTTGCATTTATAGATTTAGTGCTACTGAATACTCTGCTTTGTATATGGCTTGTACGCATCAACGTGCCGAATTACAGGTATATGGTGACAAATTGCAATGTGCGGCACATGGAAGCGAATTCAGCAATAGAGGATTGGTAGAAAGCGGTCCGGCTACAGCCGATTTGAGAAAATTTCCGGTAACTATAGAAAACTCTGTTTTAAAAATATCCCTAAAATGAAATTACGAATATCCTTTGTAGTGGCGATGGCTTTTTTAAGCTGTGGTTTGTCTGCGCAAATTGATCCAAGTTTGTTAAAGAGAGCTCAGAAGGACACTTTAGCACAAGTGCTGAATATGGATGCTATTTACAACAGACCTGTATTGAACATTAACAAAACGCCAATTGCTATTGGAGGATATTTTGAAGCTAATTGGCAAAAGCTTACTACTGAAGGTGTTTCAGAAGGTCACCAATTTCAAGCGAGAAGATTTACTATTTTTATGTCATCGGCAATTAGCAAACGAGTAAAGTTTTTGAGTGAACTTGAATTTGAAGATGGTACAAAAGAAATATCAATTGAGTTTGCATCTGTTGATGTTGAATTTCATCCCTTAGTAAATTTCAGGGCCGGAATTATTTTAAATCCTATTGGAGCCTTTAATCAAAATCACGACGGACCAAAATGGGAATTTACCGACAGGCCGATTTCGACTACTCAATTATTGCCTGCCACTTTCAGTAATTCGGGTGTCGGTCTTTTTGGTAAAAAGTATCATAAAAACTGGATGTTTGGTTACGAGGTTTACTTTTCGGGTGGTTTTGATAATTCGATAATAGAAAATTCAGAAAATAAAACCTTTCTACCTGCTGCAAAGGAAAACCCAGAACGCTTTGAAGAAATTAATAGCGGAGAACCTTTATTTACAGGAAAATTAGCGGTTAGAAACAGTAAAATTGGAGAATTAGGAATTTCGTACATGGGTGGTATTTACAATAAATTTCAAGATGATGGAATTATAATTGATGACAAAAGAAGTGTACATGTTTTTGCCTTAGACTTTAATACAACACTCCCAAAAATTAAAACATTTATTACCACCGAATTTGCTTGGATTGCTGTTGATGTTCCAGAAACTTATACACAACAGTTTGGTAATAAACAGCATGGTGGATTTATCGATATAGTTCAGCCCATTCTTTCGCAAACAATTTTAGGTTGGGAAAAAGCGGTTTTAAATGTGGCGTGCCGATTGGAATATGTAGATTGGAATGTTGGCACTTTTAATGAAACAGGCGGTAGTATTGGCGAAGATTTATGGAGCGTTATGCCCGCTGTAAGTTTTAGACCAACATCGCAAACTGTATTTCGTTTGAATTATCGTTTTCAAAAACAACGCGATATTTTTGGTAACCCGCCAGCAATTACTGACGGATTTAATTTTGGAATATCTACTTATTTTTAGCAATCGATAAAGAATTAATTTCATCAAGATAGTATTGCAAATCATAGAGATAAATTAACTCAATGTTTTCTTCACTTGGCATTTGTTCTAATTCGACAAAATTGATGTTTTCAGAAAGTGCTTTTTCGCCAATGATGTCTTGTATAATTACATAGACCACTTCGAGAAGGTTTTTATTATTGCAATGAACGGTGTAGTTTTTTAGATACACGATCATGTCTATTTTTTTGCAATTTTCGTATTGTAAAGGTTCAAATTTGATTTCACTTGCTTTTAGATTGATATCTTTAAATACATACGGTTTGTCTAATCCGGCTTCCATTTCTTCTATATCTTCAGATGGTTGTATGAATGCTATGAAGTTCCAGTTTTTTAGTTTGGGTGCATTATCGACCAACGTTGTGACTGCCTCAAAATAATTGGGATTGCCATTTGCTGAAATAATGAGTTGTATTGATTTGTTTTTTCTTTTTGGAAAAATTATGATGCAATCTAATCCTTCGGAATAGTAGTGCAGGTTTTTATCGAGCCAAAAAAGGAAGAGTTTTTGGATTTTTGGTTTTTCGTTTTGGAGGTTTCTTAGTGTTTGCTCATTGTATTGGATCCAGTTCCAGAATAGTTTGATGTTTTTCATGATTATTAAGTTTTTAAGTTTTTTTTTACCGCAAAGACGCTAAGTTGTTGCAAGGTTCGCAAAGCACTTCGACTGCGCTCAGTGTGACAGTGTGGATTTTTTATCGTTTATCTTTTGAGTTGTTGTCGTAGGCGATTAGATTGAAGAGTTCACGCATTCGGCTTCGTACCCGATTGCCGTATTGGGTTTCTATTTCGGATGCAGAAAGGTTTGTTGTGATGTGGGTTTGTATTCGTTTTGCGATATACACATCGTATCTGCTTAATAGTATTTCTGCCATTACATTGCATTCGTTGCCGTAATATTTTAGATTGCTTTCTGTACCTAAATCGTCAAAGCAGATTGTTTTTGGTTCGTATTCGTATAGTTTTCCTTTGCTGTATTTGTGTATGATTTGGTAGCCGTCTTGAATGAATTCGAAGCTTATATCTCGGCATGGTTTTACGAAAAATTTGTGTTCGGTTGGTGTTAGGTATTTCATGATGTTCATTATTGAGGTTTTGCCACAGCCGATTGGTCCAGAAAGTAGAATTCCTTTGTTGAGGTTTATGTTGTATTGAAAACAGGTTACCTCATCTTTGAGAAAATACGCGATTAATTTGTAGATGATTGGATAATCGGTTTCTAGTATTTTGAAATGGGTTCCGTATAGCTCGATGCCTTTTTGCTCTATCCACATGATTATTTCTTGATAGTTGTAGTGGGTTTTTATATTTTCATTCATTTGTAATTTTTTTGTTCGCTAAAGCGAAGGTTTGGGAACACAGATGACGCGGATTAAACGGATTTACACAGATTTTTTAAAATCAACAATTCACTTCGACAAGCTCAGTGTGACAAATGAGTTACTACAATGGTTCGGAATAGTCTTTATCGATTTTGGTGTTGAGTTGTTTTGGGCGGTTTGGTTCTGCATTTGTAATGAATTTTGGTGCGTTTAATATCCAGTTTTGTGCTGCGGCTTGCCAATCTACCATTGGTGTTTTGCCACCAACTAACCAGCCGATACTGGAGAAGTAATTGAAGAATTTTTGGGCTTCGAGTTCTGGGAAGTTGTTTTCTTGGAAATAGAATTTGACGTTTTCGATTGTTGGTATTTCGTCTTTCTTTTTTTCGCGCAACTTTTTTTCTTTCTCGGAAAGAGTTACCTCGACTGCGCTCGGCATGACAAATTCATCATTTCGATTTTCTTCTTCAATTTTTTTTGATTGCTCGCCCAAGTTTAAGCCGTTTGAATTGTTTAAATCGTTTGTATTGTTTGTATTGTTTATATAAGGTACTAGGACTTGTTCATTAACCTGTTCACTACTTGTTTCATCACTAGTACAAGACTTGTTCACTACTTGTTCAATGACTGGTTTAAAATTTGAACTGGCATTTTTTGGTAAGGGCTTTAAATCATCGGAAAAATTGAATAAGAAAACATGGCTGCCTTTGAATGGATTGTACGATGGTTCGTATTTGATATACCCTTGTGCATGCAATGCTTTGAGGCATTTGTGATAGGTTGCTTTTGAACTGATTTTACTTATTCGCATTATTTCATCACGAGAAATACTGATTGGATTTCTGAACCGATTGCAATTCCAGAATTGGAAAAGTGACATGTATAAACTTACATGTGTTGGATTGAGCAACTTGTCTTTTGCTACTCTGTCGAAAAATCCGGTTAGGTGTTTTATGTAGTTCATTTTTTTAGTGAATAGTAATTAGTGAAAAGTGATTAGCTTAACCGCAAAGAACTCAAGGAATACACAAGGCGCGCGAAGGCTTAGCAATCGACGAGTTGATTATACTGATGTAGTTAACTATTTTGAGTTGAATAATGTGCGCTCGGAGCTTACTTTGTTTTGATCGAGTAGTTTTTCAATATCCTTGTATGGATAATAGATTATTCCGCCGATCTTGGTGTAGGATAAGGTTTTGTTAATGCGTAAGGTTTGGAGTGTTCCTGGAGAAATATTGAGTAGCTTTCTAACTTCTGAGGATTTAAGCCATTGTTTGGTTTGCTCTGTTTTGTTTTGAAAGATTTCTCTAATGTCGTCTAGTAGTAACGTGCGGAAATCATTTAGGTCTTGTTTTGTGAGGATTTCAATTGCCATAATTTATGTTTTACATTGTTATGGCACAAAATTGTATGTTTTGAGAATATTTATTTCACAAGTCAATCACAAGTTGTGAAAGAAAAAGAGGTAATTATTTTCTAATTGCCTGTATTTGCTGACTTCTTTAATTTGTAAATGAAGTATGTTGGTGAAATTCCGTTACGCTCTTTGAAGGCACGAGTGAAGTTTTGGGTGGAACCGAAACCTGCTTCTTCACCCAAAGCTTTGTGGGTGTAGTTTCGGTATTTAGTTTCTTTTTTTAGAATTTCGATTATGTAATTTATTTTCAAATCGGTTATGTAATCAATAGTCCCTTTTCCTCTGTGTTTGGCAATAATCTTTGTAACATATTTTGTATTGGTATTTAGGAATACAGCCATTTTTGCAAGCGTCATGTCTTTTTCTAAATATTTTTTACTCTGCTCAAATTTCTCCAACTTTTTTAAAATACCAGCCTCAATATCTGGGCTTATTTCTTGAGTATTTTGTTTGTCGGTATTTTCAGAACTACTAGTTTCGGTAGTGTCGTTCTTTATTATTTCCTCAAAAGGCGATGGTTCAATACTGGTTTCAGTAATTGCTGGCTTAGAAGTATCACGCTTCATTATTTCATCGAAAAGCCGTTTGTTTTTGAAGTGCTTGTATATTAAAAATGCAATAATAGCAATCAATATACAGATGATACCAAAAGCTACAAAAGTTCTAAATGTCATGGCATTTTCAATCTCCTGTTTGGATTTTAATAATTCTTTAGTGTCGTATTCTTTGACTACTTTTTTTAGTAGGTATTTGTAATTTTGCCCAAGAATATTATCCACTTTTAAAAGTTGATCAATGTAATAAAGTTGGGATTTTGTATTTCCTTTTTGTTTGTAATAAGCGATTAGTTTTTCATAACCCTCGCGTAAGTCGGGACGGATGTAGTTTTCTTTTTTGAATATTTCATCTACTTTTTTAAAATAGGTTACAGCTTTTTCTTTTTGATTTAAAGCCCAAAATGATTTTCCGATGTAAAAATGGGCAACTGATGCGTTTGCAAAATCTTTTTTACTTTGTATTTTTGGCAGTACTGAAGTTAATTTAGTGATAGCTTCATTATATTTTTTCAAACCACATAGATTTACACCTTCAGAATGGATGAAATACGTTTGCATTTCGAGGTTGTTTACTCTTTTTCCTTCGTCAATTCCGGTTTGGTTCGTTATCGTGCACCACGCATAATTTCCAATTCTATTGTAGCATAAACCTAATGAATGGAGTGAATTGAGGTATGCTCTGTCGTTTTCTTCCTTGAAATAATCAATACATTCTCTGAATAAACTGATGGCTTCATCATAAAAACCAAGATAGGATTTTGTTTGTGCAATGCCGTATTTTAGTTTATAGATTGAATATTCATCGTTTGTTTTAGAAATATAACTATCTGCAATTATAAAATTATCTAATGCCTTGTTATGCTCTTTTTTACCATAGTAAACTGTTGCCTTAGTGAGATAGGCATTGCCAATTATTAAGTTATCTTTTGTGTTCATGGCAACACTAATTATGCTATCCGCATAATTCAAATGATACTTTTTATCTACTAGATACATTATCGTTTTGTATGCTAAAGTAACTTGCTCAAAGTCGTTCAGCTCTTTAGCTTTTTCTAACCATGCTTTCGCATACCTATTTGATTTGACAGTATCATTCCCATATCGGACAGCTGCTTGACTTAAATAATCATAACTTTTGGAAGATAGACTATCTGAATTTTTACCATAGTTGTTTTGCGCATTTATACAATGCGAGATTAGTAGTACTAGAAATAGTAAGCGTTTTTTTGTAATCATTATAAGGATTTGGAACTTAAACAATTAAAAACTGCAAAAGAATATAGGTAATGTGGATTTTTTAGCGAATAAATGTAATTAAAATAATTAAAAATGACGATAGATGAAGTGACAAATTGAGAATGGACTTTATGAAATGTAATGTATTGAAGTGTTGTGTTTTACTATTTGTTTTTGAGTGTTTCATTCCCGAATGGCACATTTTACATTCGGGAATGGTGTAGATGTTGACTTGTGAGATGGGAAATGGGCAGTTAGTTTTGCCTTGAATTCAAACGGTTTTGTTATGAGCAAACCCAAATCCTAGTTCAATTATCCCGGGCTAAATGAACTGATGAAAAAAAAGTAATCAGTAACATTCTAACACATTAAATCACATGAAAAATATACACTCATGCACACTAATTATTGCCTTTTTTGTTATGATGAGTACAGGACTTGTATCTTGTAGCTCTGATAATGACACTACGAATTCTGAGAATACCAATTCTAATTCCGCTAAACTTATTACAACTTTGCCAGGAAATGATGCCAATCCTTATGATGAAGTAGGATGGCTATACAACGAATTGTTTGACACCTATTACACCAATGCAAATTTAGGTGGTTCTGTTACTCAAATTATAACTAAAGTGCAAACTATAGCCGATGCCAGCGCGAACTTTAATTCGACTAAAGGTTCTCCCTATCATAATGTTTCAAGCACCAGAGTATTGTATTTACTTGAACATACAACCACTTGTGTCAATGATGTTATCTCCGCTTCGAGTATGTCAACAACAGGCAAATCGAGTTTAACAAATTTTATCAATTCATTTATTATTTTTCTTGAGAATGAAAATGATTGTGATGTGATTTATGATAAGGTTGTTGCCTACGAGAATGGAGTACTGCTTAACGCTGCACTAACTGAAACCGATAAGCGCATTATTTTGACCACTACCTCTATAACAAGACATTCAGCTTTTAGAGCAAGAAAAAAACCAAAGAAAAATACTGATCCAGATTGGGATATCTTCATAGGAAATATTATTGCATCCACTGAAGGTGCTGAATATGGTTCGGCTGAAGCTGCTACGATGTCACTTGTGACTGGGATTGCGCAGAATGATTGAGAAGAAAATAGAGAATAGAAAATAGAGAATAGATGAGATTGCTTCGCGAGCTCGCAATGACGGTATTCTAATGACTAAGTATGGGTTGTCAATTAATGGCAACCCATATTAGTTTTCGTCTGCATCGTCCATGCGAAGTATTAGTTTTTCTTTTAGTGTGTTTATGAATTTGGTTCTTTCTGATTTTCTTGCTCGAATTTCTAAAAAGGCGCGGTTGAATTGTCCTAAATCGATGTTGAATGTTGTTTCAAAAAATGTGGCTACTTCTTTTAGTTCGGATGTGCCGTTATTGAAAACACCTTCGGTGTGGAGTGCATAAATTAATTCGATTAGCCCGACTTTTGAGCCGGTCCATTTTTGAGTTTTGGTATTAGTATTATTGCTATTCGTCTTTTCTTTTTGTTCTAGTTTTAAGATTTCAGTTTCTATGTAGGTTTTGATTTTTTCGTTTGCTATAATTTTAGCTATTTTGTAATCGTGTGAGGTTGAGAAACGATTGTCTGCTTGAAAGTAAAAGCTATCTAGTGTATGCCTCAAATCGTGTTTTCCTCGGAGAAAATATTTATGGTCTAGACTTTTATTGTCTGTTTTGTAGTATTTGTAGAACTCTTTATTTTCATTATAAAATGCTTGCAGTTTGAATAATTCGAGATTGTAGTATTTTCGAATTGCTTTTTTTGAACCGAATGGTTTGTTGGTTTCGATGTTGTATATTTTGTTGTAATAAATGAGTTTGGCCGCAAATTGTGGTTTGGTATCGCGAAAGAAACTGATTTCTTCTGATTTGTTTGTAAACGTATGCTTTAGGAATTTTGTTTTTAGATTTTCAAAAATTGGAATTAATGTTTTAATTGCTAATTCTGCATATTGAACAGGATTGTCTGTTTTGGAGTGAATGTTTTGTAGTTGTTTGTCTAGTTCAGATAATAGATGTTCGGAAAACAATTTCATACGCTACTGTTTTAGTTTGATTGAAAGCAAATCTATTGGAGTAGTGGTATTGTTGCAAGTGGATTGGTGTTGTATTCCCGAATGGAATAGGTTTAATTCCCGAATTGAATATTGTTATTTAACTTCGCTTTGCTCGTTTTTTTGGAACACAGATGACACAGATTTAACGGATTTACACAGATTTTTTCTCGCTTTGCTCGTGGTTTTTTTTACCATGTAAGGAATTTAAGGTCATTTAAGAACTCGCTTTGCTCGTTGATTTGGGACGCGGATTATCGCCGATTTATTTGTAGTGGCTGGATTAATGATTGAAATGAATAGTATCATTCTCGAATTGCATAGTTTTTTTTACAGTTATGTGGTAATTGTAAGTTCTATTTGCCACAAGAGTGTGGTGAGATTTAAAACTTTTATTATGAGCCACATTCTATTTTCTATCGCGTTGTATTTGGTTTTTATTTTTCTGTTTTTTAGAGAAATGTATTTGGACCACAAACGGTATCTTGAAGCTGACCGATTGGGTGATGAACATATTTTGAGAGAGGTTGAGCGGTTTCTGGAGAAAATGAAGCAGACAGATGGTGTGTCTTTAGAGGACTGAATTTGTGTGGATTTTTTGTTTTATGCGGTGATTATTGTTTCTATTTACCGCAAAAATGCGGTGATACAATTGAATAATCACCGCATTTAAATTTTTTATAGTCTTTAATCCATTTGCTAATTTCGTGCGAAGATCATTAAAGGTTCGATATTTCCTTTATCTGCTTCACGAATGGCATTTATGTATGATTTTCTGGTTTCGTCTGCCTTTACCATATTGGAATGGTTCCATGAAAAAATAGGAGCTTTAAATATGGACTCTATGATACTATCTGCCATAATTCGTGAGTGCCTACCATTTCCATTTGGGAAGCAGTGGATATTTACCAATCGATGCTTGAATCTTATGGCAATTTCATCTGGAGCGTACGTGTTATTTTCAATCCAATAGAGGGTATCATCCAATAAAACTTTTACATCCATACCGATTCTTATCCATGGTACACCAATGTTCTTTTCTGACCTTCTGAATTCGCCAGCCCAACTCCAAACTTCACCCAGCATTCTTTTATGCAGCGCTTTAATGAATTCCTCGGTAAGTATGGTTTCTTTTTTTAGTTTTTGACGCATAAGCCATTGTATCGCCTTTTCTATATTAAGCTGCTCGTATTCGTCCAGTTCTCCATGTGTAGTAATGGTCTTGATAAGCAATCCTTCTTTTTCTTCCTCGCTTAATGGCGTTTGTCCATCTTCATATACAAACTCTAATCCCATAATGATTTGTGCATTTCACGTTTTAATTCGTTTGCCAATTCCATTATGGCATTGTTTATTTGTTCGGTACTATTGCCTTGGTTTTCCAATTTCATATTTTGATTTGTACGCAAAACAATTCTTTGGGCAATTTTTGTAGCTTTAGCGGTTATCATTTCGTCAACGGAATTGTATTTGGGAACAAAACCATAGACAAAGTGCATGTCTAAAGCTTTCCCCATTTCCTTGAGGGATTTTATAGAGATTGATTCGGTTGCTTCTCGTTCTTCGATTTTTTTAATGCCTTGTTTTGTCATTTGGAGTTTTGCTCCTAATTGTTCCAAAGTCATATTTAGTGAAGTCCGGATGGTATAAATCCAACCTTGTTGTGGTACAATTACTTTTTCTGTACCCTGAAAAGGTTTTAGCTTTTTGTCAAGCTGTTCTATCAGTAGTTTTTTAGTACTTCGCATCACTATTACGTTTACAAATTTTGTCAAAAGTAAACATATATATTTATAAAACAAAATAAAAGTAAACTTATACGTGTACTATTTTATATAAAAGTAAACATATAAGTTGATAAATTATAATTAAAGTAAATGTATGTGTTTACTATGCTGCTTGGCATTGTCGAAAAAAAAGACTAACTTTACAGAGTGCGGAAGCCCTAAAGGCTGAATCCTAATTCCGTATAAAAATACACTTTTAGTGTCTTTTTTCTTTTGAATTTTACGGATTCAGCCTTTAGGGCTTCCGCACTCTGAGTAATAATATTAGATTTCTTCAAAAAAACATCTACAGAATTTATTTTACATTTTTCGTGAAATTTGGACGCTTATTTCATATTGCGATATGCGATATCTCATTAATGGATTACTATCACTATTTTTCACTATTTGCAATTAAATAGATAAAATATGAGGTGTATTTCATTTGCGATTTACTACACATTGTGTAGTGTTGCGCGAATAGTTTCTTTTAAATTAATATTCCTAGTAAATAATATCTTGATTTTTAAGAACGTCTATTTTGTCAAGTAAACGACGCAAAATACTTGACAAAATGTATTGTTTTTATCAGCGCTAATTGATAAAATTAAAATGATTAAATTAATTCAGTGTTCTGTGTTATAAGTAAATTAGGAATATTTTGGAGTGTATTTTTAATTTTTCTTGTTTTACTATTGATAACTGATTTTATAGAATAGTAAATAAAAACAACAACCATTAAGCTAATTAAACACGGTAGAAGCTTTTTCCATTTGAAGCCAGAATTTATCCAGCTGATTGTAGTAATGAAAAAGTATGTTATTACCATTACGAATAAAGCTGATAAAATTGCTAAATAAAATATGAAAAACTTGAAATCTAATTGAATCGTAACAAGTGGATTGATACTCATTAATTTTTGGAGAATAGGTAGAAAGAAGATGAAAGTTGTTAAGCGTTATTTTTGTTTTAAGGCGTTTCAATAATTAATTTGTTGATTTATACAATACCAAGTGATTTAAAAAATCCAAATTATCAAGCGTTTTCTCACAAAACATCTTCTTTCTTCAACTTATAGACACATTAACTATTAAAAAATAATAATTAACAAAAACTAGTATTTTCTATTTACACGAGTAATATTGGATAGACGAAATTATTTTATGTAAATTTGCGATTAAGAATAAAAAACAAAATGAGCAAAATTAGAATTAGAAATTTCGGACCTATTAAGGAAGGGCTGCAAGTTAACGATGGATGGCTTGATATTAAACGGGTTACCGTTTTTATTGGTAATCAAGGTTCGGGAAAAAGTACTGTAGCAAAATTAATTTCTACCATAGTTTGGATCGAAAAAGCTTTGGTGCGAGGTGATTTTACTTCGTTGACAAGGGAAGAATTTAAGATTCACTGCTCTTACCAAAACATCGGATCATACTTTAAAGACACTACTGAGATTGAATACCAGGGTAAGGCTTTTAGTATTCGATATGATACTAATAGTGATGCCGTGTTTATTGAAAGAAACCCTATAAATGGTTATTCCTTTCCAAAGATTATGTATGTGCCGGCAGAACGAAATTTGGTTGGTTCGGTTAGAAATGTTAGAAACCTAAAAGGTTTACCTAGCACGCTTTATACCTTTGCTGATGAATATTTTGATGCTTTAGATGAAGTAGATTCATTAGATGGAATAGTTGATTTACCTATCAATAATGCGCAATTGGAATATGAAAAGTTTAGTAATATAGTTAGAATAAAAGGTAAAGATTATACCGTTAATTTAACTGAAGCTTCCAGTGGATTTCAATCGTTTGTGCCGCTTTATATGGTAAGTTCTTATTTAGCTGATTCGTTGTATAAAAAAAGAGACCACTCGACAAAACATTTAAGTTTAGACGAGGAAAGGAATCTATTTTTGCAGGTACAAGAGATAATGAGCGATCCGACTTTGTCTGAAGATGTAAAACGAGCACAGCTGCAACTTTTATCTGCCCAACGCAGTTATTCTGCCTTTTTGAATATTGTTGAAGAGCCTGAACAAAACTTGTTCCCGACTTCACAGCGCGAGGTACTGAATACGCTTGTGCGATTTAGCAACCAAAATGATAATAACAAATTGGTTATAACAACGCACAGTCCTTATCTTTTAAATTATTTAACCCTAGCTGTTAAAGCCCATTCATTGCTTGAGCGCAGCACAAAAAGTGATGACGTAGTTCGAAAAATACATCAAATTGTACCTATTATATCTGTTTTAAATGGTGATGATTTAGTTGTTTATGAAATGGAAGAGGTAGAAGGTACTATTTCGTTATTAGAAGATTATAATGGAATGCCTTCAGACGACAACAAATTGAACGAAAGACTTGGCGAAACAAATGAATTGTTTGCGCAATTATTAGAAATTCAGCAACAATTATGAGCATAACATTCGATCGAAATACTTGGCCTTACTCTTCAAGTAAGTCATCGTTTGGACTTTGTGACAAACCATCACCGTCAATGGAACCTGCCTATCTTGATGAGGAAAATGGAGCGGATTGGATTGCTGTAATTGATAATTATTATAAATGCATTGCCTATTTTACAGGTATAGATAATCAGATACCTTTACTAAAGGAGAATGGAAAAATAGATTCTAGGTGTGATGGGGTTCTTTCCTATAACGATGTAATCATATTTGTAGAATTAAAGCAACGTGCTCAGCTTGGCAGTGATTGGATCGTAGATGCAGAGTTGCAATTAAGAACTACCATCACGCATTTTGAAGCATCTGAGTATGCAGAGCATTTTAAAATAAAAAAAGCTTACGCTGCAAATAGTGAACATCCAAAGTTTAGAACAAATCAATCCCAGCGTATGGATAGGTTCTATAATGATACTGGGTATATATTCAGGATTGAAAATCGTATAACCCTTTACTAACATTTTAGCAAAAGTATCTTTATATCTATTCTTAAAATAATTTAAATTTTTAAAAGGAAAAAAAACGTTATTTAAAATGGATGTTGGAGCATTATATTTTCAAATTCTCAATTTGCAATCTAAGAAAGTTTAAAAATATTAAAAATTGCAGATTGTAAATCCCAGCTATCAGGGTCTATTATTTGTTGAATGATTTTGTGAAAATCAAAAAATCGCAAAGTCATAAGACATTTGCGGAGCTTTCCATAGGAACACTTTCTTCAGCTGGGGTTGAATTAATTAATCACTTACAAAATTATATATTTTACCTTAAGTGGTTCTAAAAACATATTAAAATATACATGTAATTATTCACACAAATTAATAAAATAATGATTAAGAATAATTTTAGTCCCATTTATTTTTTCACTTTTTGAAATTGATTTTACAACTCTTAAATCTTTAAATCCACAAGTGTTAATTAGTAAATCATTTGAAAACCAGTTTAATGTTGATTTGATTTTATCGTCAATAAGCTCTTGAATCCAGCTATTAATACTGTTGTACCAATACTTTCCATTTTCATTTTGAACATAGCCAATTATTGCACTATGATTTAAATTGACACCGTGTACATTGTTTTTAAATCTTTCAATACCTCCAGATGATTTGATTGGATTTTCGCCCAAAACATACTCTTTGTCCCTATTTTTGGGCATTGATGTTGTCAATCGTTTAGCCTCAATCGTAAAAAAAGGATTTGGGTCAGAATAATGCCTAAATACACCAATATCAACCCGCCTATCAATACCTCTTGGTTGTTTTTGTTTAGTCTCTGCTTGAAAGATAAATGCGTGATTTTTTGAAAAATAACTTAATGTTTTACCAAGTTGCTCGTTTAGATTTTCTTCAGACTCGTTTACTTTACCTTTGAAATGCTCCTGAAATTTGTATAAAGTTTCTTCTAGAAAAATAATTAATTTTTCTTTGATTGTTCCTTTCTTAATAGAAGGATTGGGAACATTAGATACATGATTATAGTTGTCTTTTAACATTAGTATCCAGCATTATAAAGATCAACAATAGTTTCATCAGCATCTCTCAAAGCAATAGATTGCAGCCAATATCTTAATTCTTTTGGTTTTATCAAATAGATTAAATCACCATCATAAACTTTAACAACCCTATTTATTCTATAACTAGTTCCTAATTTATTATAAACCAATTGAGCAATATGGATTTCAATTTCATTTTCCGTTTTAAGTGTTTTAGAAAAAGCCATTTCATTACCATATTCAAAAACAGCACAAATAAAGGATTCCGTTTGATAAATGTTTTTTTGAACGTATTTTTTTGATTGAGTTTCAAACAATAAATTTAAAACTTCACAAAATATTTTTCCAAATCTTATTAATTCCTTTTCAGAAGTCGATTCTAAAACTTTTAAATTGGTATCTTTTCCTAAATATTCTAAGCCATACTCTAATGTATCATGAACTAGAATTTCATCAAATTTTGTCAATTCAATTTCTTTCTCATCCTCTGGAAATGGAATACCTAAAATATCTTTCTGTAATGTAGTTTTTGTTGAACGGCTTACTCCACTTCTAGCACTTGTCGTTAGAATATAAAATCTGTACAGAGAATTATCTTTAATTCTATTATAAACATTGATTAATTGTTCCGTTTCATCTAAAGGGGAATGAATACCTATTATTTCATTTTTATACCCTAATTTTACATTACTAAAAAAAACAGGAATTGAATTTGATCCAATATTCTTTTTAATCAAAAGCAATGAAGGTTTAAATATTTTTTCATTTCTAGGCCATTGAAAATATTTTGAAGTATTTATTTGTGTTTTCTTTATACCTTTTTCTGAAAAATCTTCTGGTTCAACATATTCCAGATTCATAAGATAAGTAGCTTCGGAATATCCTCCCTTTTTCTTTTCAAAATCAGATTCTACCAAATCATCATCTTGTTTACCTTTTATAAATCCATCACCATAAATCCAACCTTTCTTCTTTCTCACGTCTAAAAAATCTTTCAAACTTTGAAAACTAGTTAGCTTATTGATTAATGGCACCAACCTTCCTCCACCCAACAAATTAGACTTCCAAACAAAAGGATTCTCTAAAGCATCTACTTTAGCAACTTTATGAAAATCATAATGGTCAATTTCAAAGTACTGTCGCTCTTTGGCCGTTTTTAACTTTTTAACTGTAATATGATAAATTGGATTTGTATCAGGGACTTTATTTTCTAGGAAAAAGGCAGAAACAGCAACATTTTTCTCATTTCCTTTATTCTTAAAGAGAATATTGCTTAAATAAGTAAAATCTATTATTTGAGGGATATTATATTCATTAAATAACCACTTTCTAAAATCTATTGGTTTTTGAGAATTATTATATAATAACGGACCAGAGGGTAAAATAAAAGAAAGTAATCCTTTCTCTTTTTTTACAAGATTCATACCAAGGATAGTAAACAGTAAAGCACTTTGATTATTTGGAACTTGTTGTGACAATTTTAATCCAGTAATCAAACTATTAATTTTTGTTTCTCTTGATCCGTACTCAATAAAAGGTGGGTTGCCTATAATTAAATCAAATTTTTTATCTGTGTTTTCAGGATACCAATCAAAAAAATCTGAACCTACAACATTCTCATTTAAATTATCAAAACGAAGGTTCTCCCAAATGACTTTTGGGGATAAAATATCACAAAGAGTCAAACTTAAACTAAAAATAGCTAAGTCAACAGCTTCATTGGCAATATCAATACCATAGATACTTTCTTTTAATAATTTCTTAAGCTCTTCTAAATTTTCTTTTCCTGGAACAATCCATTTTCCTGTTTTTTGATAATTAGTAACTCTCCACCAATCGATAATTCGTTTATAGGCAGAAACTAAAAAAATTCCAGAACCACAAGTAGGGTCAAGTATCTTAAAATCTTTTTTTGGAAAATGAATTGGCATACATTCATCAATCATAAAGCTAACTAAATAGGAAGGAGTATAAGCAACTCCAGTACTATTATCAGCTTCAAGAAACATTTCATAAATGCTACTGATTAACTCAATTGGTAAGTAATTAAAAGAATATAATCTCCAAAAAACAAACTGATTTTTATCCAATACTCCAGATAGAAAATCTGCTAAAGGAGATAAATCTTTGCCTCGTAGTTGTTCTTTAAAATCATCTGATAAATAAAATATTTTACCATTGAAATGATTACTTAGGTAATCAAATAGGTTAATGGTGAATTCATTACCTTTTCGAATCGTTTCAGTAAAATCAAAAGAGTAACCAAACTTTTCTTGATTGAAAAAATCAGATGTAAAAACTCTGGTTTCATTTCCATTTTCATCAATATCAACTCTTTCTTCAAGATATTTTACTAAAATTCCTAAAACTAAAAGTTTACTAGCAATTTCCTTGTCTAATTTTATTACATCAAGAAATTGATTTCTTGTTATCTTAAGTTGAGAAATAAGTTTTTCATAGGCAGTCTCTCCATAACCAAAATCATATTTAGTTTCTTCCCAAAAGGAACCATTATCAAATTTCTTTGCGGAATATTCTTTATATTTTTTTATTGCATCACCAGCAATACTTAAAGTTTCAAAAGGGGAAATATGTAAATCACCGCTTTTATTTTGCTCTACAGGTTTTGAAGAATTAAAGAATTTTATTTCAGTTTTAGTGATTACAAGGTATAATCTAACTTCGGTGCTACTCCAAACATTTTTATGAACTTCTACGATATCTTCTTCGTGTGAAGTAAAATCAAAAATATAAAGTTGTGGTTTTGAGGGTCTGTTTAAATCAGGAAAATTTCTAAAATAAACTGCGTTAGCCCCAACTTTTTTCGCTTTTTCAAGTGACAACCTTTGGTAGTAATTTACAGAAGGGTCTTCAAGTTCTGATACATGTATTAAGCCAAAAGAATTACCATCAGTATTAACCATCTCTAATTGGGAAAGTCCACTAATAAATTCTTTTGATTGTATATTCATTATTTTTTTAAAATTAAAATACAAAAGTGCAACATTTTCATCAAAATATAGAAAGTTTACGGCTGTATTTTCAAATGTTTTTACCCAAATTTATTCACAAAATCCATTTTAAAAACCAGTCTTTTATTCAATGATTAGTCAATATACTTAAGTTTAACTTGATTTCAAAATTATACATTAAACAAAAAAAGATGCAATTCAGCATCTTTAGTAGTAGTTCTTATAATGGCTTCTCAGGCAAAAAGTCTTTTGGTGAACATTTTAAGACTTTTGCAATCAAATTTAAGTGGACGATATTGTATTTGGCTTTTTTAGAAGGAGCTTCTATTTGTGAAATAAACCCAATGTTTTTGCCAATAGATAATGATAAATCTTCTTGGGTGATTTTTTTAGTTTCTCTGATTTCTTTTACTTTAGAGATAACGTATCTTTCTATTTCATCTAGTGATTCGTGCATGAGTCAAAATGACACAAAAAACAAATAATACGTTATGTACTATAGTACATATTTCAAATATATTTATATATTTGTATTTCGATTGCATTGAAAGATGTAATTTTGCGATTCTTCAAATACAATATTGAAGCATTCGCTTTGAATCTCGTTATCAAAAACTGGTAATTTTTAAACACGCGAGATGATAAGACAGATGCTCACGCTCTCGGGTGTGGGCTCACTTATTCGTGTGTTTGGTATACCAGTACCTTGATAGCGTTTAAGCTGAGTTCCATGCCTTTTTTTATTCTACAAAATTGGTTTATTCACAGATTTGAAGCATTGCTGAAAGCAAGCGTCGCAGTTGTTTTATTAACTTTTAAAACTGTGTGCCTATGCTAAAAACATCAAATTAAACTTCAGATTGCGTTCATGATTATATCGAAAAGATTGCTTCGTGCCTCGCAATGACACAAACAAAAAAGCCCTCTATCTCGTCGGGAAAACTAGAATAGAGGACTGGACAAACAAAACTAATGTTTCATTTAACTCAACCAAAATTATGAATAAATTTTCATTGTACAAGGACAGGTGCATTATTATGATGTGCTGTCTTTGTTTTCAAATGACGTTTGCTTCAAGAGAAAAGAAGCAAGAAACAAATCTTGAGTATTCAGTGCTCAGTGTTCAGTATTCAGTGGATGCTGTGCAAACAATACAACAACAAATTAAAGGTATCGTTAGCGATGCCTCTGGTCCGCTACCTGCGGTTACCGTTACCATTAAAGGCAAAAGCATAAGTACAATAACCGATCAAAATGGTTATTTTTCAATAGTTGCTGCTGAAGGCGATGTGCTTATTTTCAGTTTTATAGGATATAAGGAAGTCGCAGTCACAGTTGACAGTCGCAGTACTATCAATGTTACAATGCAGGAAGATGCAACAACTTTGAAGGAAGTGGTTGTGAATGCTGGGTATTATAGTGTAAAAGATAAAGAGCGAACTGGGAGTATATCAAAGATTACTTCTAAAGATATAGAAAAACAACCTGTGACTAATGTACTTGCGGCTATGCAAGGACGTATGGCTGGTGTTGATATTGTACAGGATAGTGGAAGTCCGGGTGGTGCTTTTAGTATTAAAATTAGAGGTACGAATAGTTTGCGTGCTGATGGAAACCAACCGCTTTATATTATTGATGGTGTGCCGTATTCGTCGGAATCGATTGGTTCAATTGCGACTAGTGGAACTGCACCGAGTTTGACCAGTCCGTTGAATTCTATTAATCCATCGGATATTGAAAGTATTGAAGTGCTCAAAGATGCTGATGCTACGGCGATTTATGGTTCGCGTGGTGCTAATGGTGTGGTATTGATTACTACTAAAAAAGGAAAGGCAGGCAAAACGACTTTTACCGTGAATGGTTCTACTAGTGTTGGAAGTGTTACCCGAACTCCGAAATTGATGAATACGCAACAGTATTTGGCAATGCGCCAACAGGCATTTGCCAATGATGGTATTAGTGTTTATCCCGATTTTGCTTATGATGTGAATGGCACTTGGGATGCTAACCGCTATACGGATTGGCAAAAGGAGTTTATTGGAGGTACTGCTGAGGTAAACAATTTGCAAGCTTCGGTTTCTGGTGGTAGTGCTAAAACTCAGTATTTATTCAGTGGGAATTATAGAACGGAAACGACTGTTTTTCCTGGTGATTTTAAGTATAACAAAGGAGCTGCGCATTTTAATATGAATCATACCTCAGACGATGACAAATTTAAGTTGGTGTTTTCGGCAAATTATACTGCGCAAAAGAATAATCAACCTGCTACTGATTTGACAGCAGTATCGCGAACCTTGGCACCTAATGCACCTGCGCTTTATGATGCTGATGGGAACTTGAATTGGGAGAATAGCACTTGGGATAATCCGTTGGCAACCATGTTGTCGGAATTTGATTCGAATATAAAAGACTTGACTGCGAATACAGTTTTGTCTTATCAAATTTTAAAGAATTTACAAGCGAAATCGAGTTTTGGTTATTCGGATTTGAAGAATACGGAAAGCAGAACCCAGCCGCATACGATGTATAATCCGGCTTATGGATTAGGAAGTGAGTTTTCGGGATTGAGTGTTAGTCAGACTGATAGAAGTACTTGGATTGTTGAACCTCAATTGAATTGGAATACCACTCTTGGAAAAGGAAAAGTAGAAGCTTTGGTTGGAAGTACTTTTCAGCAACAGAAAACCAATCGATTGTTTATGAATGGATTTGGATTTTCGAGTAATAGTTTGATTCACGATTTGGCTTCGGCATCGATTAAAACTATTGACTTGAGTGATGAAACGATCTATAAGTATCAAGCCTTTTTTGCCCGAATCAACTATAATTGGAATGAACGTTATCTACTAAATATTACCGGTCGCCGTGATGGTTCGAGTCGCTTTGGAACTGGCAAGCAGTTTGCGACTTTTGGCGCTGTTGGTGCGGCTTGGATTTTCTCGAATGAAAACTTTTTAAAAGATAATTCAGTGTTGAGTTTTGGAAAATTACGCACGAGTTATGGAACGACTGGTAATGATCAGATTGGCGATTATCAGTTTTTGGACACTTATGCTTCATCGGGCAACACCTATCAAGGATTGATTGGATTGCAACCGATACGTTTGTTTAACCCCGAGTTTGGATGGGAAACGAATAAGAAATTTGAAGTGGCGTTGGAAACTGGTTTTCTGAAAGATAGATTGTTTTTGACTACTGCGTATTACTTTAATCGTTCCTCTAATCAGTTGGTTGGTATTCCGTTGCCCGGAACGACTGGGTTTAGTTCGTTGAATGCTAATCTTGATGCTACGGTTCAAAATAGTGGACTGGAGTTTACACTACGAACAGTAAACATTCAACGCAAGGATTTTGAATGGACAACCAATTTTAATATTTCGGCTAGTAGAAACAAATTGGTTTCTTATCCCGGATTGGAAAGTTCTCCTAATGCTAACCGCTATGTGGTTGGACAACCCATCAACATAGTTAAAGTTTATAATTACACAGGTGTGAACCCAACTACTGGTGTTTATGAGTTTGAAGATGTGAATGGTGATGGTGTAATTACTTCGATAGGTGATAGAACTCAGATTGCCGATTTGAGTCCGGATTTCTTTGGCGGTTTGCAAAACAATTTCAAATATAAAAACCTGCAATTGGATTTTCTGTTTCAGTTTGTGAAGCAGGAATCGTTTGGACCAACACCTGGTGTTCCGGGAACTCCAGTTAATCAGTTGGCAAGTGTGAGCAATTCTGATGGGCAACAGCCTTTTACAAGTGGCGTTAATGGAGATATTATTAATGCGTATTATCGTTATGCATTGAGTACAGGCAATATTGAAGATGCTTCGTATGTGCGCTTGAAAAACATATCATTGACGTATGATTTGCCTTTAGAAAAGAGAACAGGTGTTCGATGTCAATTGTATTTACAAGGTCAGAACTTATTGACTTTTACCAATTATTCTAACGGAGATCCCGAATTTAAGTTCAGTAATTTTTTACCACCGTTGAAAGTGTATTCGGCAGGTGTGAAACTGACTTTATAATCTTAATTTATATGACTATGAAAAATTTTAAAATAACAGTACTTAGTTTATTTGTGTTACTTAGTTTGATGGGTTGTGATAGCTTTGTGGATGTTGAGACACCCAATTCGCAACTTACAGGTTTGACTGTTTTTGAAGATAGAACTACAGCGAATGCTGCACTGATTGATATTTATTCCAAACTTAGAGATACAGGATTACTGAATGGTTTGACTACTGGTTCTGCCGTTGGTATGGGATTGTATGCTGATGAATTGACTTATTACGGAACTACGGATGATAACATTTCGTTTATTTTTAATAATACGTTGCTACCGACAACATCCATTGTATCTCAGTTGTGGAATGAAAGTTACCAGCAAATTTATTGTGCCAATGCAGTGATTTATGGTTGCCAAAATTCCACTGGCCTTTCGACTTCGGATAAAAATCAGTTTATTGGCGAGGCACTATTTGTTAGGGCTTTGGTGCATTCTTATTTGACGAATTTGTATGGCGATGTGCCGTATATTACTACTACGGATTATGAGGTAAACCGCTTGGCGACTAGAATGCCAACATCGGAAGTTTATAACAATATTATTGCCGATTTGCAACAAGCGATTGCATTATTACCCGAAGCTTATTTTGCACCTGAGCGCGTTCGACCTAATCGTTCGACAGCATCGGCATTGTTAGCACGCGTGTATTTGTATAATGGGAATTGGGCAGAAGCTTCCAATGCTGCTTCGGCTGTTTTGAATAATGCGGAGTATGTTTGGGAAACGGATATTGATAAAATATTTTTGAAAGATTGTACGGCTACGATTTGGCAGTTTTCTCCGAAGTTGTCGGGCAATAATGCTGATGAAGGTTCTGTTTTTGTATTTCAGACAGGACCACCGCCGTTTGTTGGATTGCGTGCCGAATTGTATAGTTCGTTTGCGAATGATGACCTTAGAAAAAGTCATTGGATTGCCACTGTAACAGATGGTTCTAACACTTGGTATCATGCTAATAAATACAAACAAAATACGAATACTGGAACTTCTGTGGAGTATTCGATTGTGTTTCGATTGGCGGAGCAATATTTAATTAGAGCCGAAGCGCGAGCACGACAAGGCGAATTGAGTAATGCCAAACAAGACTTGGATATGGTTCGAAGTTTGGCAGGATTACCGAATACAACAGCTAACACTGAAGCTGAAATTATTGAAGCTGTTCAACAAGAGCGACGTTATGAATTGTTCACGGAATATGGACATCGCTTTTTTGATTTGAAGCGAAATGGTGCTTTGAATACTGTTTTGCCGATTGTGAAACTGGGTTGGAATAGTACCGATGTTCATTGGCCAATTCCCGAAACGGAATTATTGGCTAATCCGAACTTAACTCAAAATCCCGGTTATTAATGAGAGCCCCTTTTTTTCCAACATTTTATGGTGTGATCGCCATAATTTTAGTTGGGTTAGTTCCCTGTCCTGTAATGGGACAGGTGCTAACTAAGAAGCATGTGACCGAAGCCGATTATGGTTTGTGGCATCGAATGATACAAGAGCAATTGTCTGACAATGGTAATTGGGTTAGTTATCGGTTTTTGTACTCGAATTCGATTGATACGACGTTTGTGGTTCAGACGAAAACGATGAAAAAGTTTATTTTCCCCAATGCAGTTTCTGGACAGTTTGATGGCGAAAAAAGCTTTGCCTTTATCAAAAAGGAAGGATTGGTATTGTTTGATTTGAAGAGCTGTACTGAAAAGTTATTACCAAATGTAAGTCGGTTTGCGTTTTCGGCAGATGGGCTGTATTTGGTTACTTTGGAAAATGCCAGTACGTTAGTCATTAGAAAGAACGAAACAATTGTTGAGCGGATTGAAAATGTAACTACTTATGAGTGGAATAATGATAAGACCAAGTTGGTTTATGCAACTTCTACAACTGGTAATGGTTCTGTTGGCTCTTTGAACTTTAAAAACACTTTCAGTAAGCAAGAAATTTTGAAACCAACAAAACAAACTTTTGAAGTTTTCAAGTGGCAAAATAATGAAAATTCTGTTGCTTTTTATGGCATTGATAAAGGAAATGAAGCAGTGTTTTATTATAATTTTGGGACAAGTCAGTTATTTACGTTGAACTCTTCGGATGCAATTTTTCCGTCGCAACTGAAAATTGCTCCCGACCAAAATATTGAATTGAAAGTTTCTCGTGATGGTAAAAAAGTGTTTTTTGGTGTTTCCTCAGTTGTTGCAAAAGATACCACCCAATATTCTAGTGGTGTTGAAGTTTGGCATACAAAAGATAAGGTGCTTTATAGAGAACGAGCGATGCGCGCAAGTTTGGCTTATCCGCAATTTTTAGCAGTTTGGTTGCCCATAGAAAAAATTGTTCGTCAACTCAATTCGGAGCAACAAAAATGGGTTGTTTTGAACGGTACTCAAGATTATGCTCTTGTGGCTGCTATTGATCAATATGAACCGCAGTATAAATGTTATGCGAGTATGGACTTTTACTTGATGGATATTAGAACCGGTGAAAAAGAATTGGTGTTGAAAGAACAGACAGGATATGATAGTCAGATGGATTTTTCGCCCGATGGTAGGTATATTAGTTATTACAACAATAGTAATTGGTGGCTTTATGATATTGTAAAAAAATCACATATCAATATTACCCATGGTTTAAACGCTAGTTGGGATAACCGAATCAATGATCCTGCTCAGGAGTTGCGCTTATGGGGTCAGACTGATTGGACGAAAGATGGGAAATTTATATTGTGTTATGATTATCATGATATCTGGGCGATTTCTCTTGATGGCAAACAACGCATGCGACTTACTATTGGTAAAGAAAAGAACTTGCGGTTTCGATTTGATACTTCATCAATTTCTAATGTTGAAGAGTTTAATTATTCGAATACCGGAACTTTTATTTATGATTTATCAAAAGAACTTATTCTGACTGCATTTGATTTGTATAGTGGTGCACGCGGTTATTATCAATTGCAACCTAATAAAAAACCACAAGCCCTTATAGTTGAAGATGGAATGGTTACTAAATACACTAAATCAAAAAAAGGTAGTGCTTTTATATGTGTGAAGCAACGTTTTGATTTGCCACCAACACTAGTGTTTCAGAATAATGGTTTGTCAAAAATAATTGCTCAAAGTAATGCACATCAAAAGAAGTATCATTGGGGCAAATCGGAAATGATACATTATGCTGATAGTAAGGGAACACCATTGAATGGAGCTTTGTATTATCCTGCAAATTATGACGGAACTAAAAAAGTTCCTTTGGTTGTTTATATTTATGAGGTAGTTTCTAGTGATGTGCACAAACATGTAAATCCGAGCTATGATAATATCATCGGTTTCAATATCTCCAACTTGACTACCAATGGCTATGCCGTTTTATTGGCTGACATAGCCTATGAAAAAGGAAATACTGGTGTTTCAGCTGCTGATTGTGTAACTGCTGGTGCTACAAAAGTGATACAAATGGGAGTAGCTGATGAAAAAAGAATTGGGTTATTTGGACATTCGTTTGGTGGTTATGAAACTAATTTTATACTTACTCAAACGGATTTATTTGCTACTGCAATAAGTGGCAATGGCATTTCGGATGTTGTAACACATTATTTTAATTATAATAATGATTGGGGTTCTATTGACAGCTGGCGTTATGAGAATCAACAATGGCGAATGGGTTTTCCGTTTTTTGATAATAAGGAAGCTTATTACAGCAATTCACCTATACAAAACGCTGATAAAATTACTACTCCTTTACTTACATGGACTGGAAAGTTGGATCAAAATATAAGACCTGAACAGTCAGAAGCCTTTTACGCCGCATTCAGACGATTGAAAAAAGAAAACGTAATGTTGGTCTATTCTAGTGATGGTCATGTTCTATTTAACCCAAATAACCAGAAGGATTTGACGTTGAAAGTGAAGGATTGGTTTGGTCATTATTTGAAAGATGAACCAAAGAAAGAATGGATGAAAGCGGATTTTGTAACCAATTAAAATAATATGCAGTTTCCTCTTGGAAACTGCATATTTCTTTTACAGCTTATGGTACCGGTTTGTAAAGATTTACACTACAGGCATTTGCGCCATTTTTCAACCACACTCGTCTTGGAATGTCTTCATTAGACATACATGCTTGACTGCCAGTTGTAAGACAATCCACCGAAACTGGATGACAGATTGCAGGCGAAGGATTTTGGATGAATCCTGAGATTAAAACTGTTTTTTTTGATTCTGCAATTTTAGCCTCGTTTGTGCTCACTGCTCCAGCACTTGCCAATGTGAATGCCAATACTGGCAAGATCACTTTTAAAATGGTTTTCATGGTAATAGAATTTTAATTATTTTTTTTGACTTACTCTTTTTTACAGGTTTTCAGTCTCGTTCCTGCTACTGATCAGAATAGATTTTTATGTTGTTATTTGTTGTTGAAATGTTTTTTACTCAACTGGTATTTGTGTAAGCGATGTCCAATTATTGCGTAGAGATAATTATCTATTACAAACATTTCTTGCAACTTGGTTTTATTAATGTTATAGATGTAGATACTTGACAAGTAGGTGTTTTTTTCGATGCTGTACACATCCACAATTGAAGCTTGTTTCCACATTTCTTTGGGTTCATATCGTCCGATTAATTTTGAATTTACAAATAGTAAATTATTAGAAACTGCCGTTAGTTTGTTTACAGTTGGCGGAAGTGATGCTATTTTTCGTTGTCCCGTTTCTTTAATGTGCGCTACTTTGAGCTTGGCTTTGGTTGTTGTGTCTATAGTACTTCCGCGACGGATTAGTTTGAGGTTGGTATCGGCTATGATGAATTGATTTCGGTAGTAATAGGTGTAGATGAATTTTTGCGATTGTTGGTCAAACTGCATCATGCCATCAGTATCAAAAAAGCCGTCTATTTGCTTTTGTAATAGCTGAGGTGCATAGTTTACTTGTAAACTGTCTTTGAAAGTAAACGTTCCTAAAATGTTATAAAGCGTTTTTAATTGTTGTGCCCGAAAGGCTATTTTATCTGGAGCAATTATTTCGGCTTTTGAGAAATAGTAGTTGTTGTCATACATTACAAGTTTTGCTTTCCAATCGGATATATTTCCTTTATAGATCACTGGTACAGTGCCATCCATCAGATAAAAATAAGGAGGTGCAATTCGGACTTGTACTGAAACGAAAGGAAAGTTTTCGCGCTCCAGTTGTATTTTATATTGACGCTTGGTTTTTAAAATGGTATCGTAAGCTAGTATGTGTAATGGTGCTTGACTGTCACCGAAATAAATGGTTTTGCCATCGGTTCCTGCATAGTATTTTGAATTATTTGTTAATTCGGCTTCGGCTGTTTGGGTTGTTGCACCTTGAATAAATCTTCGGATGAATGGGTTTTCGCGGTGCATGGTGTTTTCTGAATAGAAGTATAGAATAACAATTACAGCTGAACCGATAATTGCAATAATTGCCAGTTTTAGAACTGTTTTGGATTTATTCGTTACCATAAATACTGAGGCTATTGCCGCGAGAATTGTAAAAGCGATATTGAAAATTAGGTGTTCTTTCCAGCCCATTTCTTCAAGTATTCCTCCGCAGGAACAAGGCACAAATGAGGAATAATTGAGAATAACAACAATATACGCAGTGAACATTAGCATTAATCCAAATGAGGCTAACAAAGCAATATATCTTGATTTTGGAAAAGCCAGTAGTAAAGCGATGAGGAATTCAATTATTAAAACTGAATAGGAAACAAATCCGGTGTATGCGCTTATAAGTGGTGATTGACCGAGTTGGGCTTGAAAGTTTTGGAATTCTAATAACTTGCTTAATGCGGAGTAAACAAAAAGTATCATTAGTAAAATACTTATTATTTCTACAAGAATTGTTTTAAGATTGGTGACCTTTATTTTCATAGTTTAATAGAATTGGTAGTGTAAAATTCTATAAATGAAAATGTTATCCTATTTCATTTCGGGAATATCGGTTTGCAAAATTGGGAATGACTTTATTGGCTATCGCTTTCTTTTTCTCTTTTTACTTCGCTTGGCGGAAAATTGTACCGTTTTTTAAATGCTTTATAGAAATTTGGATAATCATTAAACCCGCATATCAAAGCAATTTCTTTCAATGGAATTGCTGTTTCCTTGATTAGAAAATGCGCTTTCTTCAATCGCTCGTCATTGTAAAATTGATAGATGCTTGTCTTTACAATATTCCGGAAGCTGTCTTTTAAAGTGAACTCATTAGTGCCAAACATTTTTGAAAGTTCTTTAGTTGTTGGCAAAGGTTCTTCTAAATGATTTTTGATGTAGTCAAGGACTTTATGAATTAATTCGGCATCGGATTGTTTAGTAGTATTTTGATTTGTACAGTAATCATAAGGTTGTTTTTTGAACTCGTATTTCGAAATTATGTTTTGCATTTTTTCCGCTACTTCATTCAGCATGGTTGCCAATTGGTCCAACTCATCGCCACTACCATTTGGCTCCACTCGGAACGCTAGATTTCCTGTTGCCATTTCTAAAAGCATTTTGTATAAGCTTTTAATTCGCTGTTGGTTTTGTAGATTATCCATTAAGGTATATGTGTGAATGATTGCCAGAAAGGAAGTTGGGAAATGCTGACAAAACTATAGCATAGAAGTTTATAAATCAAGAAGTATAGTGTTTCATTCGGGAATTAAACACCTTGTTTTGGATGTTTTTTTAATGAAAAAAGCATTGCTGGTAGTGCAATGCTTTTAAAATTTAAGAAAATTGTTTTATGAACTTTTTATTATTAGTTGTGGTGCTAAATTTTGCTTGAGAATAGCCATATCATCACTCACTTTTCTATCCACTACTTTTGCGTAGTGTTGCGTGGTTCTGATGTTAGTGTGACCAAGCATTTTGCTAACGCTTTCAATGGGAACGCCATTTGTAAGTGTTATAGAGGTCGCAAATGAATGTCGAGCAAGATGGAAAGTTAATTCTGTTTTAATGCCGCAAACATCGCCAATTTCTTTTAGATAGCTGTTCATTTTTTGATTGCTTAGAACAGGAAGGATTGTTTCTTCATTTATGCACTTTGGATGCGATGCATACTTTGCCATGATTTGTTCTGGAATAGGAAGTAAAGGAATTTTTGAACTGGTATCGGTTTTTTGTCTGTTCTTGAAAATCCATTTGTTGCCATCAATACCAATTCCAATATGATCATTTGTCAATTGTTTTACATCGATGTAAGCAAGACCAGTAAAACAACAAAATATGAAAATATCACGCACTTGAATTAATCGTTCACAATGAAACTTCTTGTTGTAAATAGTTTCGATTTCGCTCTCAGTTAAAAAATCTCTTTCAACTTCCTTGATTTTTCCCTTATACTTTACAAATGGACTTTCAATAATCCATCTGTTATCCAAGCAGATTTGAATTATCTTCTTGAAGTTTTTGATGTATTTTACAGTTGTATTGTTACTGCAACCACGTTCAGTTCTCAAGTAGAAATCGTAATCGGTTATAAAAGCTAAGTCGATATCTTTGATATTAATATCTGAAATATTGAACTTCCATTTCATGAACTCTTTAGTATGGCTCAGTGAAGTTTTATATCGCTCCAATGTTCCTGGAGAATACTCTTCAGTTTTTACTAAAGCTTCAATTTGATCATTGTGATTTTGAAAGATGGGTACTAGTGTTCGCTGTTTTTCAGTTTTGCCAGTCAATACATTATTAAAAACCTCGGCTGTGATATCTTTATCAACTGCAATTAGTTTCTTTTCAATACTAGAATTTTTTGCAATCAGTGAATCAAGGTGGCTATTTATTGTTCTAGCTTCTTCAGAAGTGCCTTTCATTCTGCCTGCTTCTGTTGACCATTTTGTAGGATCAATGTACTTTCCGGTGCTTTTGTCAAGGCGTTTTCCGTTGATTGTGGTTCTGTGATAAATTGGAACTAGTCCGTGTACATTGGCTTTTGCTCTTTTTAGATAAAAAAGATTTGTGATTGTTGCTTCCATTTTGGTGACCTTTTAATTAGTAATAATTTAGTTAAAAAGTCAAATAGGTACAAGATGTTCATTTTCTGAACTGGCTGTAAATACTGAGGTTGGCGAACAGATAGGGGCACAATTCTTAGTGATTGCCTTGTGCCCCGAATTGTGCCCCTTTAGTATTGCGAATTAATGAATGTTTTGATATAGGATTAAAACAAAAAACCCCGAAAATCATAAGATTTAAGGGGTTTTGAAGTACTTTAAAAAGTATTTTGCGGAGAAAGAGGGATTCGAACCCCCGGACCTGTTACAGTCAACAGTTTTCAAGACTGCCGCATTCGACCGCTCTGCCATTTCTCCAGTATGTCGCGCTACTTCCGTATTGCGAGTGCAAATATAGCAACCTTTTTCGAGTTTCAAAATATTTTTGGACTAAAAAATAAAGAAAATTTTACATTTACTTTTAAACGTTTCATTTTCTTTTCTTTACGACTAAAATATTTTTTTAAATATTTTTAGTTAAAAGCTCAAAACAGATTAAAATCTCACGTATTCTGTGATTTCAAGTCCGTATCCAATCATTCCAACACGCTTGGTTTGCTCAGGTGTATTTGAAACTAATTTGATTTTTGAGATATCAATGTCATGCAAAATTTGGGCACCAATTCCATAATCTTTCGTATCAATTACGATTTTAGGAGCTTTCATCACACCTTCGCTTTGCAAGGTTTTTAATTCGGCTATACGATTTAGTAAATTTACAGATTGCATATCCTGATTGATGAAAATAACAGCTCCACGTCCTTCCTCATTGATTACCTTGAACATATCGTCCAACTGCTGGTCGGCATTGTTGGTCAAAGTTCCTAGTAAGTCATTATTTACTTGTGAGGAGTTGATTCGGGTTAAGATGGGTTCTCCCAAATTCCAAGTTCCTTTAGTCAATGCGATATGTACTTGCTTGTTTGTCGTTTGAATGTAAGCTCTCAATCTGAAAGTTCCAAAACGGGTTTCTACATCAAAATCTTCTTTCTTTACAATCAGGCTGTCGTGCTGCATTCTATAGGCCACTAAATCTTCAATTGAAACCAGCTTCAAATCAAATTTTTTTGCAACTTCAACCAGTTCTGGCAATCTTGCCATAGAACCGTCTTCATTCATTATTTCGCAAATAACTCCTGCTGGTTTGAATCCTGCCAAACGTGCAAAATCAATTGCAGCTTCGGTATGACCAGTTCTCCTTAATACACCGCCTTGTTTTGCAATAAGCGGAAAAATATGTCCAGGTCGAGCTAAATCAAAAGGTTTTGTATCTGGTTCTACTAATGCTAAAACTGTCTTAGCTCTGTCTAAAGCCGAAATTCCAGTTGTAACGCCATTACCTTTTAAATCTACAGAAACTGTAAAAGCAGTTTCCATGTGATCCGTATTATTGGTAACCATTGCTTTAAGGTCAAGTTCTTTACAGCGGCTTTCTGTCAAGGGTGTACAAATCAAACCTCGGCCATGAGTCGCCATGAAATTGATCATTTCGGGAGTTACTTTTTCGGCTGCAGCCAAAAAATCACCTTCATTTTCGCGATCTTCGTCATCCACAACGATTATAACTTTTCCTTGTCTGATGTCTTCAATAGCTTCTTCTATTGTATTGAGTTGTATTTTGTCTGATGACATTGTAATTATTTTTGTTGAGTTTTTTTCTTGAAAAATTTTTGTAAAGGAGTTAGGATTACATCCATATTGATCAATCCGATGTCGTTTGTAGCCCTATAAGTTAGCAAAATTGCCAAAGGTGTAAGGATCATCGAAGCCATCCAAGTTCCTAGAAAAGGGGTGATTTCATTTTCCTGAGCAATTTTTTTACCAAAAGTATTGATGAAATGAAAGGTAATAAAGATCAAAACCGCAAAAACAATCGGAAGTCCCAAACCACCCTTTCTAATAATAGCTCCCAATGGTGCTCCAATAAAAAACATCAGAATACAGGCATAGGCAATTACGAATTTATCGTGAAATGCAATCCAATGTTCGTTAATGCTTTTTTGTTTGTTGAACAATTCATCTTTTGTCCCTATAATGGAAGAAATTGTATTTGTAGTATTGTTTCGTGCTAACTCTAAGTATTTTGCGACTTCAAAATCTTTATAATCAGCCAATATATTATCGTCTTTAGCAATTTTTGGTATTGTTGCTTCTTCAATTGTATCTTCAACTTTTGCAGCTTTTGTGGAATCAATTTTAGCTCCAACTGTTGTGTCTACTTTTTTGGTGATAATTTTGGATAAAGGCATTCTGCTTCTTTGGGAACTTTGATAGGCAATTCCCGTTCTCAAGTGTATATTTTCTGTAAAGGAAACTAAATCTTGATCATAATTCCTGTTTAATGAATCTAAAGTATATCGTAGCTCATTGATATTGAGCATTGTATTGGTATTGGCTACTTTCTCATCATCGACATCTACCTTGTTCAAAGCAGATAAATCAAGATTCATTATATATTTTTTGAAAGAAGTTTTTGCAAAAGGAAGCTTTTTTCGATCTTCATATTTTTTAGGCACAACATCTTCATATTGGAATCCTTCAAATAAAACCAACTGCAAAATATTTGAATCTTCACTGCTCAATAGCTCGCCGTTTTTCGCTTTAATTACAGCATTGCTGGAGTTGCCTCCTAATGATTTCTTGTGTATCGTAACGTCTTTCAAAAGATTGCCGTTCTCACCAGATTTCTTTTCGACCTTAATATTATAGTTGCCAACATCGCTAAATTGTCCTTCGGCAATCGCCATTGCTGGTTTTACTTGGGCAATATTTTTTCTAAAATTGATGAATTTATATTGTGCATAAGGAATTACGTTATTGGCAAAAGCAAAAGCTGCAATACTTAAAACGAAGATAAAAACAATCAAGCTTTTCATGGCTCGTTGCAATGAGACTCCAGACGATTTCATAGCGGCAAACTCATAATTCTCGGATAAATCTCCGAAAGTCATAATCGAAGCCAATAGTATTGAAAGAGGTAAAACCAATGGAATAACCGTTGGCATAGAGTAGAGGAGAAACTTGACAATTAAAATCAAATCCAGATCTTTTCCTGCCAATTCAGCTATAAAGAGCCAAACGGTTTGCAATATGAATATAAAAAAAAGGATTACAAATACCGAAGTAAATGTAATCAGGAATGTTTTTAGAAGGTATCGGTCAAGAATTTTCACTCTGGGAAATTAGTCTAACTTGTTGATATAGTATTTTGGATATTTACTCTGAACAAAGGTAAACTGATTTTTTGATAATGGCTGATTGGTTTTAAAAGAATTAACAACAATCGTCGTTTTTGTACCGTTTTTCCCAGTTTCTATAAGGTTGTAGATGTGTTTGGTTTGAATATCAATACCTAAAAGGATCTCTTTTCTCTGATCCTTAGAGCTTAAAGGAGTCAATTTGATGTACTGGATTTTTCTTCCTTTGATATTTTGCGTAATATCCCAAGCATATTTATAGCCTTTGTTGAAAAAAGTAAGCATTTTAGAAGGAGTGATAGCGTTTTCATCATTGTCATCTACACTTGAAATGCTAATTTCTTCATCTTCTGGAACGATGGTGTAAGATTTCTTTCCATCAAATATTTTAGTAATTCCCATGAAATTCAACACATATTGATTGCCTTTAAGGATAACATTTCCTTTGCTTTCTTGGTTGATATTTTCTTTAGAATTGTTTAGAGAATATTTAAAATCAATCTGAATATTATCATAGCTTTTTACTTTGGCAGTAACTTCATCGAGTAAAGCTTTGGCTTTTTTGTCCTGAGCTTGAATTGAAAAGCTAAAAAAAAGTAGAAAGGCAAACTGGATAAAATGTTTCATCTTAAAAATTGTTTTGTTCATTGTTTAAAAAATCATCAAGAGAACTCAAATCAGTGATGTTTACGGCTCTTGCTTTACTTCCTTCAAACGCTCCAACAATTCCGGCAGCTTCCAATTGATCAATCAATCTTCCCGCCCGGTTGTAACCTAATTTTAGCTTTCGCTGAAGCAAAGAAGCCGAACCTTGCTGAGCTGTAACAATAATTTCTGCAGCTTCCCTGAACAAAGTATCTCTTTCGGAAATATCCATATCAAGTTTGATGCCACTTTCATCACCACCAATAAATTCTGGCAATAAATAAGCACTTGGATAGGCTTTTTGAGCTCCAATGAATTCCGTGATTTTTTCAACTTCGGGTGTGTCAACAAAAGCACACTGAACACGAACGATGTCGTTTCCGTTGGTGTACAATAAATCTCCACGACCAATTAGTTGGTCTGCTCCAGAGGTATCTAAGATAGTTCTTGAGTCGATTTTAGAGGTAACTCTAAAGGCAATTCTTGCAGGGAAATTCGCCTTGATCATACCGGTAATAACGTTTACCGAAGGTCTCTGGGTTGCAATAATCAAATGAATTCCAATCGCTCGAGCTAATTGTGCAAGTCGGGCAATTGGTGTTTCCACCTCTTTTCCAGCGGTCATAATCAAATCGGCAAACTCATCTACAACTAATACAATATAAGGTAGGAAACGATGTCCGTTTTCAGGATTTAATTTTCTCGATTTAAATTTTTCATTGTATTCCTTGATGTTTCGAACCATTGCATCTTTCAATAAAGAATAACGGTCGTCCATCTCAATACAAAGTGAATTTAAAGTGTTGATTACCTTGTTGTTATCAGTTATAATTGCTTCGTCTGTATCTGGGAGTTTTGCTAAATAATGACGCTCAATTTTATTGAAAAGTGTAAGTTCAACCTTTTTAGGATCAACCAATACAAATTTCACTTCAGCTGGATGTTTTTTATACAAAAGAGAAGTTAGAACGGCATTCAAACCAACTGATTTTCCTTGTCCTGTAGCTCCAGCCATCAAAAGGTGAGGCATTTTGGCCAAATCGACAACGAAAGTTTCATTCGAAATGGTTTTTCCTAAAGCAATAGGAAGTTCCATTTCTGCTTCCTGAAATTTTGCCGAACCAATTACACTTTTCATTGAAACCATAGTAGGATTCTTGTTTGGAACCTCAATACCAATTGTTCCTTTTCCAGGAATTGGAGCAATGATACGAATTCCTAAAGCCGAAAGTGACAAGGCAATATCATCTTCCAAACTTTTAATTTTTGAAATTCTGATTCCTGCTTCTGGAACAATTTCATATAAGGTTACTGATGGTCCAACGGTTGCTTTGATTTGAGCAATTTCAATCTTATAATTTCGAAGTGTCTCTACTATCTTATTTTTGTTTTCTTCTAATTCTTCTTGGTTGATGGTAATTCCGCCTGTTGTATATTCTTTTAATAGATCCAAAGTTGGGAATTTAAAGTTTGAAAGTTCCAAAGTAGGATCAAATAAACCAAAATCCGCCACTAATCGAGAAGCAAGATTTTCTTCGATAATGTCTTCTTCAGCCACTTTTTCAACAATAAATTCTTCTTCAATGTGTTGAACAGGTGGAACAATTTCTATAAAGGATGGCTTTATTGTAGGCTCCAAAATCAATTCGGATGAACTGCTTATAGTGGGTTTTAAATCTTCTTTATTGATTTCGAATTGAGAAGCGGGCTTGATTACGATTTTTTCTAATTCCAAATCTTCTTCCTCTTCTTCTAAAATTGGTTCGAATTTCTCAGGTTCATCTTCCACGGCAAATTCTTCAAGATTATAAGAAGTTTGTGTTGCAGGAGTCTTGATAGAATCTAAGTCTTCAGCTAAATCCTTTTTTGTTTTTTCAAATAAAGCCTTGATTGAATCTGGAGATATTTTTATCTTGAAAATTAAATAGATAATCAGACCGAAGATTAAAATTAAAAGTGTCCCTGTTTTTCCGATGTAGTCTTGCAAAAACAGATTCATTTCATAGCCAATAATTCCGCCAAGCTCAGGTAGGAAATGAGCAAAGAATCCAAATATAACCGAAATGATTACCATGGCAAACAAATCCCAAAACCAAGTATTCTTTAATTTTTTTACGGATAAATCCAAAACCAAATAAGCTCCGGTCAAGAAGAATAATCGAACAAAAAGAAAAGCTCCAACTCCAAAACCTTTATAGACAAAAAAGTCTGCCAAGTAAGCTCCAAATTTTCCTAACCAGTTTTGAACCTCTGCATTTCTATCGCCCAATTCACGAACAGCACTTTGATCGTATTGTCCATAAAGATAGAATGAAATAAACGCCAACAGCAGCGAAATGGAAAGGAGTACAAGCAAACTACCGAATACAACTTTATGTTGTCGGGTAATTTTAAATGATTTTTTTGGTTGAGAATCCGCTTCGTTTTTCTTTGTAGCGGTTTCTTTTTTAATCGTTTTTGCCATTCAGATAGTTGCTAATTGGAGTAAAAATAAATAAAATTAAAAGATAAATGGTCTTTTAGAGGCTCATAATTATAGGAACATAAATAATGCAACCAATTGCCAATGCCGAAACAGCTGCAAAAAATACAGCTCCAGCTGCAATATCTTTTATAAAGCCTATTCTGCTATGAAAATCGGGGTGAATAAAATCAGCTATTTTCTCGACAGCAGTATTTAAACCTTCGATACTAAGCACTAAGCCAATTGCCAATGTCTGAAAAAGCCATTCGGTTGTAGTGATTTCAAAATAAAATCCGGCTATTGTAATCAAAACCCCGAGTGAAAACTGAACCATAATACTATGTTCAGTCGTCACTAATTTATAGGCACCAAGTATGGCGAACTTAAAACTTTTTAATCTTCCGGTTACAAAAGAGTGGTCGTTTTTCATTTAAGATAAAAAGAAGAAATTAAAGTGCTGCCAAAGCCGCTTCGTAGTTTGGTTCGTCAGCAATTTCAGGAACTTGTTCGGTATATTTTACCGTTCCGTTTTCATCAATCACGATAACAACTCTTGAATGCAATCCAGCTAATGGTCCTTCAGTCATTTCCAAACCAAAGTCTTTTCCAAAACTTCCATCTTTAAAATCAGATAGATTAACCACATTTTCTAAACCTTCGGCACCACAAAAACGTTTTTGAGCAAAAGGCAAATCTCTTGAAATGCACAATACTTTAGTATTTTCCAATTGGCTTGCTTTCTCGTTGAATTTTCTAACAGAAGCTGCACAAGTTCCAGTATCAACACTTGGAAAAATATTCAAGACTAACTTGCTTCCTGCAAAATCTGCTAATGAAACTACAGATAAGTCGTTTTTTACTAGTTTAAAATCAGTTGCTTTTGAACCTGTTTTTGGTAATTCACCAGATGTGTGTATTGGATTTCCTCCTAAAGTTATTGTTGCCATTTTATTTGAATTTTATTAGAGGTCAAAAGTATGAAAATTATCTTGGGAATAAAAATAAATAACCCTAAACACCGATTGTCATTGGAGAATTTATACCATAAAAAAACGCCCTCTAAATAGAGAGCGTTTTGAATATTTTGGAACAAAATTATTTATCGATTGAACCTAGAACCCTTTTCATAAAAGCATTCAGTGCTTCTTTTTTGTCGGTTCCTTCCTTGACCATTTTATCAACTTCCAAGGCACCATGCATATTAGAAATCAATTCTCCAATAACATCCAGTTCTTCGTCTTTCAAGGAAGGAACTTCGGTTAAAGCTTCAAGAACTTCTATTGCTTCGATAATATAATCCTGATCGTTTTCCTCAATAAATTGAGTAAGATGCTTGATAACTGGGAGTTTCATTTTGAGATGTTTTAGAGTATTTCTACAAGCAATTCTGATAAAACTTCGGCTTTGTTGGTTTGGGTTTCATTTACCAATATTCCATCCACGAAAGTGGCAAAAGTTGGAAGATTGGAAACATTCGCCAATTTTCTCGATTCTGGAGATTTTTCAGCATCAACCAAAACAAAAGTCACGTCTTCGTTTTCCGAAGCCAATTTCTTGAATTTCGGTTTCATGATACGGCAATTGCCACACCAAGAAGCAGAATATTGCACCACAACTTTTTTAGTTTTGGCAACTAAATCTTGTAAAGTATCTTCGTTTAATTCGATTAACATAGTGATTTTTTTGTAAAAAATAAATTCCAAATAAAAATATCCAAATTACAAATCTTTAGGCTTCCGGATTTTTTTTTTGAAAATTTTAAAATTGATTTTTGGGTTTTATTTGGAATTTATAATTTGTGATTTGAAATTTTTAGTTTTGAGACAAATAAGCAGCAGTACTAATTCTATCAGCACTCATCGCTTGTTTTCCTTCTTCCCAGTTTGCAGGACAAACTTCACCTTTTTCTTGAACGTGAGTATAAGCGTCAACTAATCTCAAATATTCGTTAACATTTCTACCTAATGGCATGTCATTAACACTTTCGTGGAAAATTTTACCAGTTTCGTCAATTAAGTAAGTCGCTCTGTAGGTTACGTTTGAACCTTCGATGATTACTGAATCAGTTTCTTCGCTGTAGCTTGTAGATTCGATATCAAGAATTCCTAGGATGTTAGCCAAATTACGGTTAGTATCAGCCAAAAGTGGATAAGTAACTCCTTCAATTCCACCGTTATCTTTTGCTGTATTCAACCAAGCAAAGTGCACTTCGTTAGTGTCGCAAGAAGCTCCAATCACAATTGTGTTTCTTTTGTTGAATTCTGGTAAAGCAGCTTGAAAGGCGTGTAATTCAGTTGGACAAACGAAAGTGAAATCTTTTGGATACCAAAACAATAGTACTTTTTTGTTATTGTTTACTGCTTCTTCAAAGATGTTAATTTTTAAATTATCACCCATTTCTGAGATGGCGTCAACTGCAATACTTGGAAATTTTTTACCTACTAAAGACATAATTATAATTTTTAATGTGTTATTTTTTTCTGGTGCAAAAGTATCGATATATTACATCGTTTTGACGAGAAAGTAATGGTTAATTTTTATGCTGATATAGAGAATCACTATGATGCTTTTTTTAACTTTGATAGGTTATAAAAACAAAAACCATCCTTAATTAAAGATGGTTTTTGAGAATTATTTAAAGTTAATTATTTAGTTTTTAAGGTCAAAACGATCCAAGTTCATGACTTTTGTCCAAACTTTTACAAAATCCTGAGCAAATTTTTCATTATTGTCGTCTTGTGCATAAACTTCTGCATAAGCTCTTAAGATTGAATTGGAACCAAAAACTAAATCTACTCTTGTGGCAGTCCATTTTGTAGCACCCGTTTTCTTATCAACAATATGATAGAGATTATTTTCGATTGGTTTCCAACTGTAACTCATGTCTGTTAGATTTACAAAGAAATCATTACTCAAAACACCTTCATTATGTGTGAAAACACCATGTTTGGTTCCGCCATAATTGGTTCCTAAAACTCGCATTCCGCCAAGAAGAACGGTCATTTCTGGAGCTGTAAGTCCTAAAAGATTCACTTTGTCCAGCATTAATTCCTCTAAACTAACGGCATATTCTTTTTTGGAGAAATTTCTAAAGGCGTCATGAGTTGGTTCTAAATCTTCAAAAGATTCAGCATCAGTCATTTCTTGGGTTGCATCGCCTCTTCCAGCATGAAACGGAACTTTGATATCAAAACCGCCTTCTTGAGCTGCTTTTTCGATTGCTGCACTTCCTCCAAGGACGATCAAGTCAGCTATGCTTACTTTCTTGGCTAAGCCAGATTGAATTTCCGTAAGTTTTTGCAATACACGTTGCAATCTTTCAGGCTCGTTTCCAACCCAGTCTTTTTGAGGAGCCAATCGAATTCGAGATCCATTGGCACCACCTCTAAAATCAGATCCTCTAAAAGTTCGGGCACTGTCCCAGGCGGTGTTTATTAATTCTGTTCTTGTCAAGCCGCTGTTTAGCAATTTTTCTTTTAATGCTTCGATTTCTGATTCCGATAAAATATAATCTACTGTTGGAATAGGATCTTGCCAAATTAAATCTTCGGAAGGAACATCTGGTCCTAAATATCTGTTTTTCGGACCTAAATCACGATGTGTCAATTTGAACCAAGCTCTTGCAAATACTTCTGAAAAATAGGCTTGATCATTACTAAAACGCTCTGAAATTTCTCTATAAATTGGATCCATTTTCATAGCCATATCAGCATCGGTCATGATAGGATTATTTCTTTTTGTTGGATCATGGGCATCAATTGGCTTGTCTTCTTCCTTAATATTAATTGGTTCCCATTGCCAAGCTCCGGCCGGACTTTTCTTTAATTCCCAATCATACGTAAACAATAAATGAAAATATTCATTGTCCCAACGCGTCGGATTTGTGGTCCATGAACCTTCCAAACCACTAGTAACGGTGTTTCCGCCATTTCCATTGGAATTGATCCAACCAAAACCTTGATCGTGAAGTTCTCCAGCTTCAGGCTCTTTTCCTAATGTTGAAGCGTCACCGTTTCCGTGAGCTTTTCCAACGGTGTGTCCGCCAGCCGTCAAAGCTACAGTTTCTTCATCGTTCATGGCCATACGTTTAAACGTTGTTCGGATATCGATTGCCGTTCTCAAAGGGTCAGGATTTCCATCAACTCCTTCTGGATTTACATAAATCAATCCCATTTGAACAGCAGCCAAAGGATTGTCTAAGGATTCGCGGTTTTCATCACTTGCATATCGGTTTCTAGTTTCAGCCAGCCATTCCTTTTCAGAACCCCAATAAATTTCTTTTTCTGGGTGCCAAATATCTTCTCGGCCTCCGGCAAATCCATATATTTTTAATCCCATCGATTCATAAGCCATTGTTCCTGCCAAAATGATCAAATCTGCCCATGAAATTTTATTTCCATATTTTTTCTTGATAGGCCATAACAATCTTCGGGCTTTATCCAAATTTCCATTATCTGGCCAACTGTTTAAAGGTGCAAAACGAAGGTTTCCAGTTCCACCACCACCACGACCATCTGAAACCCTATAAGTTCCAGCAGAGTGCCAAGCCATTCGAATCATCAAGCCACCATAATGTCCCCAATCTGCAGGCCACCATTCTTGCGAATCAGTCATGAAATTTTTCAGATCCGTTTTTAGGGCTTCCAAATCTAATTTTTTGAATTCTTCGGCATAATTAAAGTCGTTTCCAAGCGGATTTGTTTTCGTGTCATGCTGATTTAGGATGTCTAATTTTAATGATTTAGGCCACCAATCCTGGTTACTGGTTGCCGGTTTTGCTAAATCTTCTTTTTGATGAAAAGGACATTTGCCGATGTTTTCGAAGTTTTCCATAAATGTTGTTTTTGTAGTTAAAATATTTTTGGATTTATAATTATTTGAAAGTTTGTTAAAAGATAATTAATTGATTTGCTTTTAATTTTAACAAATTTAATAATAAATAAAAAACAAACTATAGATGATTAATGTTTAATTGTTATTTGTTGATAGATTTTGGTTATAGTGTGTAAATTTTACAAGTCAGTAGAAGTAAATAATATTATCCTATATTTGTTTTTCAAAAACACTAAAAAGTAAGTTATAGCTATGAGTTTTTCCAATTTATTCAGAAAAAAATCAACCAATGTAATAATCCAAGAAGGAGGAGATGGTGAACATTCAGGCCTAAATAAAGTATTGACAGTAAAAGATTTAACCTTTTTTGGAATAGCAGCAATTATTGGTGGAGGAACTTTTAGTGCTATTGGGAATGCTTGCTTTTCTGGAGGTCCAGCAGTAGTGTTGTTGTATGTAATGTGTGCCATTGCATGCGGATTCACAGCCATGTGCTATGCCGAATTTGCTTCACGTGTGCCCGTTTCTGGTAGTGCTTATACGTATGCTTATGTTTCTTTCGGAGAATTATTTGCTTGGATAATAGGCTGGGCATTGATCATGGAATATTCAATAGGAAATATTTATATCGCTTTTTCATGGAGTGGATATTTTACTAATTTATTGGAAACATTTCACATTCATTTACCCGAATGGTTGACTATAAATTACAAATCAGCTCATGCCGCTTTTATTGCTAATAAAGGAACAGAAGGTTTGGCGGCTTGGAGCAATGCTCCAGTAATTGGCGGATTGCGAATCATTTTCGATTTGCCTGCAGTTGTCATTAATGTACTAATTACCTATTTAGTATATAGAGGAGCGAAAGAATCCAAGAATTTCAGTAATGCAATGGTTTATATTAAGTTAGCTATTATTGCATTGGTGATTGTTGTAGGTGCCTTTTATGTCGATATTGACAATTGGACCCCTTTTATGCCTAACGGATTCAGTGGCGTAATGGCTGGAGTTTCTGCTGTTTTCTTCGCTTATATTGGTTTTGATGCCGTTTCAACTTTGGCAGAAGAAAGTAAAAATCCGCAACGTGATTTACCAAAAGGAATGATTTATTCACTTGTTATTTGCACAATTGTTTTTGTTGTTTTGGCATTGGTAATCACTGGAATGGTTTCTTACGAATTACTTGGTGTAAGCGATCCACTAGCAGAAATTTTCGCATTAAAAGGTGTCAAATGGATGCTATTCATAGTATCAATTGCCGCTGTTGTTGCCATGACAAGTGTGTTATTAGTTTTCCAAATGGGACAGCCTAGAATTTGGATGACCATGAGCCGCGATGGATTGATGCCAAAGAAATTTTCAGAGATTCATCCAAAGTATAAAACACCTAGTTTTGCTACCATCGTGACCGGTTTAGTGGTTGGAATTCCTATATTTTTCACCGATGAGAATTTTGTATTAGACTTTACAAGTATCGGGACTTTATTTGCTTTTGTTTTGGTTTGTGGAGGTGTACTAATGCTTTCTCCACAAAGTGAAACCGAATTGGCAGAAAGAGCAACAAAAGGAAAATTCAGAATTCCGTATGTAAATTCCAAGTATATTTTTCCGGCAATAATGATTGTGGCTGTTGCATTAATCATAAACTATGTTCCAACATTTTTTACCGATATTCTTGATTTTTCAGAAGGCAAAATGGCTACAAATCTCCCAATGTTAGTATTCCTATTAGTTTGCGTAGTCATGACCTTTTTATCGTTCCTTAAAAATCTTTCATTGATTCCATTATTAGGATTGGTTTCTTGTTGTTATCTTTTAACAGGAATGGCAGTTTCCAACTGGATGTGGTTTGGCGTTTGGTTAGTTATTGGTTTGATATTCTACTTTATATATGGTTACAAAAAAAGCAAGTTAAATCTTCAAAACATTTAAAATTATATCCCGGTACTTCCGGGATTTTTTTATTATACAATATAAAGCTTAAAATCATGTTAACCCTTTCCGTTACTGTTGTTTTTTGCGTATATTTAAATAAAAAACAATTTATGAAAAACCTTAAGTTATATTTAATACTCTTTGCAGGATCACTTTTGATGACCGTTTCCTGCAAAAAGAAAGAAGAAAAATCTGCTGTAGTAGAAAAGGAAGACCTCGTAAAATTCGATAGTACACAAATCGCTTCTTTCTTTGTTAAATATCCTGAATTCAAGTCATTTGAATCCGAAATAAAAGAAGTCTATAAAAAAAGAAACTACCATTATGTGTGGTATGATAAAGACGGAAGAATTGATTTTGCCGAAGTTTTATACAACAGAATCAATCAAATCAAATCGGATGGTGTTCAAGCTTCCATTCCTTATAAAAAACAAATCGACGAACTTTTCGACCAAAGGGAAAGCAAAAAGGCAGGTCCAGAAAGTGATTTTTTGGTAAGTTCCATGTATTTTTTCTATACCAAAAATGTATTGGAAGGTTTAGACCCTGAAAAAAGTAAACAAACCGGTTGGTATTTGCCTCGCGAAAATGTTTCCTATGTCGATTATTTAGACTCGCTTTTAAAAGATCCTTACTTAATAAAAAAAGATAAAGGTGAATTAATTGGTCAATATTACAACCTCAAAAAAGCTTTGCAGAAATTCCGTGAAATCCAAAAAGCGGGAAGTTGGTCAAAAATTGAATTGCCCGAAGGTGTGAAATCTTTAAAACCTGGCGATTCTTCAACTGCAATTACCCAAATTAGAAAGAAATTATTCTTAATTGGAGATTTGAAAAAAGATTCTGGAAAACCTATTTTCGATGATGATTTAAAAGAAGCTCTAACCCAATATGAAAGCCGCCACCATCGTAAATTCGATAATAAAATTGGACCTGCAATCGTAAAAAATCTCAATGTGCCAATCGAAGAAAGAATCAAAACAATCATTGTAAATATGGAAAGATGCCGATGGATCAATCCCGAAACAATGAATGCAAAGGAACTCGTTGCCGTGAACATTCCTTCTTACAGAATGCAATATTTCCGTGATGGAAAACGTGTTCTGGAATCCAATGTCGTGGTAGGGAAGGAGCTGAATCAAACCGTAATTTTTAGTGGAGAAATGAGCTATATCGTGTTTAGTCCTTATTGGAATATTCCACCAAGCATCATCAAAAATGAAATCAAACCAGGAATGGATGCCGATAGCGATTATCTTGCCAAGCACAATATGGAATGGAACAACGGAAACGTCCGTCAAAAACCAGGACCAAATAACTCACTCGGTTTAGTGAAATTTATGTTTCCAAATTCAAATAATATCTACCTTCACGATACGCCAGCAAAGAGTTTATTTGGCAGAGATGCTAGAGCTTTGAGCCACGGTTGTGTTCGTGTAGAAAAAGCAAAAGAATTGGCCAATGCTATTTTGGATGGCGATAAAAAATGGAACGCAAAAAAAATTGATGAAGCTATGAATGCAGGAACCGAAAAAGCATACACCTTGAACCATAAAATCCCTGTGTATATCGCTTATTTTACAGCTTGGGCTGATGCAAACGGTAACGTTAGTTTCTATGAAGATATCTATAAAAAAGATGATAAATTGGCTCATTTATTATATACCGAAGCCAAATAATTCAGAATTTAAAACACGAATTCCACTAATTTACACGAAATGATTTGTGCAAATTAGTGGAATTCGTGTTGATAAGAATCTGTGAAAATCTGTGCAATCTGTGTTTAAACTTCTTCCGTTTTCAAAACACCCAATTCCACCATACAAGCTTCCATCATGTCAAAAGTTCTCTGGATGTCATTATCAAGTCCTATTGAAAAGCGAATCAAGCCATCGGTCAAGCCCATTTCTTTTTGCTCGTCAAGCGGGATCTCGCTTGATGTAGAAGTTCCTGGAGCACTAAAAAGCGTTTTATAAAAACCTAAACTTACCGCCAAGTATCCTAGATTTCGTTGTTGCATCAACTCCATCAATTCGTTCGCCTTTTCCAAACTTCCTACGTCAACCGTCATCATCCCGCCAAAACCATATTCAGGATTAATCATGCTTTTATACAACTCGTGGCTCGGATGACTTTTCAAACCAGGATAAACCGTTTTCAAACCAGCCTGTTCAAATTTCTCCGCCAAAAATTGTGCATTATGACTGTGCTGTTTCATTCGGATGTGCAATGTTCTCAAGTTTTTCATCACACTTGCCGAACGTAAACTGTCCATCGTTGGCCCCAAAAGCATACTCGCTCCGTTGTTCACATTCTTCAAATCGTTGATAAATTCCTGTGAAGCACAAACCACACCACCAACCGTATCGCTACTTCCGTTGATGTATTTCGTCAAACTATGAATCACGATATCAGCTCCCAATTTCGCTGGAGCTACAGATAATGGCGAAAACGTATTATCTACCACCAATTTAATATTATGTTTCTTTGCAATCTTCGCCAAACCAGCAATATCGGCCACTTCAAGTAAAGGATTACTCACGGTTTCGCAATACAAAACTTTAGTATTTGGCGTAATCGAAGCTTCCACAACATCCAATTTTGTGATGTCTACAAAAGTGGTCTTGATACCAAATTTAGGAGTAAAATTCTTCAAAAAAGCATACGTTCCGCCATAAATGGTTCTGCTCGAAACAATATGATCGCCACTTCCACACAATTGCAAAAGCGTTGGTGTAATCGCACCCATTCCAGAAGCCGAAACATTCGCAGATTCCGTTCCTTCCATTGCTGCTAAAGCCTTGTCCAAATACAAATTACTAGGCGAGGAGTGACGCGAATACAAATAACAGCCTTCTGCATTTCCTTCAAAAGTGTCAAACATCGTCTTTGCCGACAAGAATGTATAAGTTGACGAATCAGAAATCGATGGATTCACACCACCAAATTCTCCAAAATACTGCAAATCCTGAATGTTATCAGCCGGATTAAAATTTTTCATATGGATATTTTTAAAATTATTATTGCTTTTTGAAATTGCTATTGTCTTTTTTTAGAAGCAAATCGGTCGGGTATTTCAGCAATCCATGTTCCCGCCTTCCTTCCAAATCTTTTTGTTTTTAAAGGAAAAACAAAAAGGATTTTCCCTCAAGTCGGGGCTATTGGACAATCCATTTACCCTTTGGAATCTTTTTCAAAACAACAAACAAATAGATAGATAATCAACCTAAAACACTATATTTAGAATATAAAACTATAATTGAGTATATTTTTAGTTATTTTTACATAAAAACTAAAATATTTCCATTTAAACCGAAAATATATCCAAATGACCTTAGATGCCACCGATAAAAAACTGCTCCAATTCCTTCAAGAAGATTCCAAGCAAACCACAAAAGAGCTTTCTTTAAAGCTAAACCTTTCCGTTACGGCCGTTTACGAACGAATCAAGAAGCTCGAACGCGAAGGAATCATCGATAAATATGTAGTACTTTTAAATCGAAATAAAATCCAAAAAGGTTTCGTCGTTTTCTGCCATCTCAAATTAATGCAGCACACCAAGGAATTCATTTCGCAATTCGAAAAAGAAGTCGTCCAGCTAACTGAAGTCCTCGAATGCTTCCACGTCAGCGGTGATTACGATTATATCCTGAAAATCTGTGTAGAAAATATGGAAGAATACCGGGAATTTATGGTTACCAAACTCACGACTTTGCAACACATTGGTAGTACACATAGCACTTTTATGATTGGTGAAGTCAAAAACACAACAGGTTTTTCATTACAATAAATCATTATAAAACTTTAAACACAAACCTCTCTTAAACAAAAAAACTTCCGTAATTTTGTACTGCAAAAATTTAAACACACAAAACAATATAATATGAGTTCATTTGACGTAGTCGTTATCGGTTCAGGACCAGGTGGATATGTAGCAGCAATTCGTTGTGCACAATTAGGTTTCAATACCGCAATCATAGAAAAATATTCAACCCTTGGCGGAACTTGCCTTAATGTGGGTTGTATTCCATCAAAAGCTTTACTAGATTCTTCACACCATTATCACGATGCCATTTCGCATTTCAAGGAACACGGAATCGAAATCACAGGCGAAATCAAATTCAGCATCGAGCAAATGATTGCCAGAAAAGCTTCGGTTGTAGACCAAAACGTTTCGGGTATCAAATATTTGATGGACAAAAATAAAATCACCGTTTTTGAAGGTGTTGGTTCTTTCGAAGATGCTACTCACGTAAAAGTCACAAAAGCCGACGGTTCTTCTGAAACTTTGGAAGCAAAAAACACCATTATTGCTACAGGTTCAAAACCATCTTCTTTGCCTTTCATCAAAATCGACAAAGAAAAAATTATCACTTCAACAGAAGCATTGAATCTAAAAGAAGTTCCAAAACACCTTATCGTTATTGGTGGTGGCGTTATCGGGCTTGAGTTAGGACAAGTCTATCTTCGTCTAGGTGCCCAAGTTTCAGTTGTAGAATATCTAGACAGAATCATTCCAGGAATGGATGCCGGTTTGTCTAAGGAATTGACAAAAGTCTTGAAGAAACAAGGAATGAAATTCTACACGTCTCACAAAGTGAAATCAGTAAAAAGAAACGGAAAAGATGTTCAAGTTCAGGCTGAAAATGTTAAAGGAGAAACCATTACGCTTGACGGAGATTATGCTTTAGTTTCTGTAGGTCGTCGTCCTTACACTGACGGTTTGAATGCTGATAAAGCAGGAGTAAAAGTTACTGAAAGAGGTCAAATCGAAGTAAACGATCATTTGCAAACTTCAGTTTCAAATATTTACGCAATCGGAGATGTTGTCAAAGGTGCAATGTTGGCCCACAAAGCCGAAGAAGAAGGTGTTTTTGTAGCCGAAACTATCGCCGGACAAAAGCCACATATCGACTATAACTTGATTCCAGGAGTTGTTTACACTTGGCCAGAAGTTGCTGCTGTTGGTAAAACCGAAGAGCAGTTGAAAGAAGCAGGAGTGGAGTACAAAGCCGGAAGCTTCCCTTTCAAAGCCTTGGGACGTTCCCGTGCAAGTGGCGATACAGACGGTTTCGTGAAAATCCTTGCCGATAAAAAGACAGACGAAGTTCTAGGAATCCACATGATTGGTGCCCGAACTGCCGATTTGATTGCCGAAGCCGTAACAGCAATGGAATTCAAAGCCTCAGCCGAAGATATTTCAAGAATGAGTCATGCACATCCAACCTATGCCGAAGCTGTAAAAGAAGCTGCACTTGCTGCAACTGAAAACAGACCAATTCACATGTAAGATTATTCTTTTTCAAAATACAAAAACCCGTTTCCAAAAGAAGCGGGTTTTTTATTTGGAGCGAATCAGAGGCATTTTAAAAATCCATGTTCCCGTTGGAGCCACTCGCTTTGCAACAGCTCTTACGGCAGTTGCAAGAGCTCAAATCCCGAAGCTTCGGGAGCACCATCGGGGCTAGATGGAATCTTTTCGCACTTTGGAACCATTTTCCTAGATTGCCTTAGAAACTTGTTTCTTCAAATATTTTTTATAAACGATAAAAGCAATAAATCCAAGCAAAATCAATGACCAAAGCTGTACAATAAAACCAATAATTGCTTCAAGAATATACCAACCTGTTTTCAATCCATCCACAATCTGAATCCCAATATGCGGTCGATAAGCACTGATATCTGCATTGTTCACCACCATTTCCTGTCTTGTAGTTTCAGGCTGATAAATATATAATGAAATCGTACTGAAATTAACCTTGTCATTTAAGGCAAGATTCTCCAGCTTTTTATTGTCGTTAATTTCTTTCTGATTATTCAAATTCTCTTCTGAAGGATTGATTTCTTTGAGCTTTCTGCCTTTTTCATCAATTGCTTTTTCCAATCGGTTTTCATAATTCTTGCTTCTATTCTGAGCCAATTGGTTGCTTAACATCTGCAACGAAACATCATCAGCCTTAATCACACGATAATCCAGAAAGTCAATTTGCTTGGCAATTGTTTTGATTACGGTATCCAATTGAGTGTTTGGAACCCGAATCGTAATATTGTTTTCCACTTTATATCGTGTCGTTTCCAAAGTACTATCCTGACTGATTTTGGTATCAAATTTTTCGGAGACATTACTTTGCAAATTGGTATAGATTACAAAGCCACCAAATTTTGTAGTGGCATTTTCAATCGCATAAGTGGATTGTGCCACATTTTTGACTTTAAATTTTGCATCAGCTGTGCGAACAAATTTTCGTTCGCTGTTTTTGTTTTCTACTGCAGCCGAAGATGAAGTAACATCAACTTCCTTAGCAGTTTCAGTCATTTCCATTGAAGCTTCTTCAGTTTCAGAGTAGTCTTTACACGAAAGTGCAACAGTAAAAAGGAGTAGGGCAATTCCAAGTTTTGGAACAGAAATCAATCCATTTCTTGAATCAATTTTTTTCAAAGCATTTTTCATAAAATTCATATTAAAGGGTTACTATTAATTTAATTACAGTTTTAAATAAGGAAAGTTGTAGTGTAATTTTCAATCAATAGCGTTATGAATTTTTAGATTATTTTAACATTTAAAACAATACTAAAAACTGTGCCAGAAATTTTCAGGAAATAAAAATAAAAAGAATTTAAAGGCTCAAGGCTTATATTCTTTAATCTTAAATTTTTTAGAATAAAATATTTTCCCTTTATCATCTATAATAATACCCTGAAGGTGTGGATTTTTTTTCAAAAGTTTCAATCCGGCTTTCTTGCCCAAAACCATAATTGCTGTCGAAAATCCGTTTGCAGTTTCAGCACTATCGGCAAAAACAGTAACACTTGAAACACCTGCCGAAGGATAGCCTGTTCGAGGATCAATAATATGGGAATAACGTTTGCCATTAAGCATGATATATTTTTCATAATTGCCAGACGTGACAACAGCCGTACCTGAAAGTTCAAATAGGGCAAACAAATCTTCATTTTCCATTGGGTTAGTAATGCCGATAATCCAGTCGCTTTCATCGGGCTGTTTTCCCCAAGTATTCAAATCACCCGATGCATTTATAATTCCAGCTTGAACACCTTTCGAGATCATTAATTCCTTGGTCTTATCGGCTGCATAGCCTTTTCCTGTTGCTCCAAAACCAATTTTCATCCCAGGGAATTTAAGGAAAATAGTAGAATCTTGATAGTTGACAATAATGTTTTTATAACCAATTTTTTTTACTGATTCCCGAACTTCATCAGCTGAAGGCACTTGTTTCATAGAACCATCAAACTTCCAAATTCTTTCTGCAGCAGCAAAACTAATATCGAAAGCACCATTTGTTAATTCAGAAAAATGAAGGGCTCTTTGGGTTAAATCTAGAAGTTCTTTGTCTACTTTTACAGGTTGTATACCTGCATTTTTATTTATTTTAGAAACCTGACTTTCTGGAATCCAATCCGAAATTAGGTTTTCTATTCTTGTAATTTCAATGATTGAGGAATCAATATAAGCTGATGCTGTAGTCTCATCTTTTGCAACAATTGTAATATCAAATCGAGATCCCATCAAAGTAACCGCCCTACTTTTGGCAACTTGTGATTGCACTTCAATTATTTTAAAAAGTAGAAATAAGAAGAATATATTTTTTTTCATGATAGTAGATTGCTGCAAAAATAGAGTTTTATTTTCAGTTCAATTTTAAAAACAAATAAGCATCCAATAAAACCCATTAGGATAAGTTTAACGTAGATTAAATAAAAATAAGAGCGATATAATTGCCGATTAATTTTTAATTTAGAATCATTCTTATTAGTTTTGCCGTAAGAAATTTTTTAGATCCCTATTCGTACAATTTAGGTTTCCCAATCTTATAATCATTAAAAATGAAACAACTTTTTATCCTTGCAATTACTTTGTTGAGTTTTTCTGTTCATTCACAAGAAAACAGTTTATTAGACCGTTCGTTCTGGAAAAAAAGTCCAGATGTTGCAGCAGTTGAAGCCGAAATAAAAAAAGGAAATAATCCAGCAGAGCTAAACAGTAATGCTTTTGATCCTGTAGTTTTGGCTATAAACGAACAAGCTTCAAATGATGTCATCAAAATGTTATTGAATCAAAAGGGAAATGATGTCAATAAAAAAACGCATGACGGTCGGACCTACATTTTTTGGGCCTCTTATCGTGGAAATATTGAGATTGTAGAATTTTTACTTCAAAAAGGAGCTAAAACAAATGTATTTGATGACAAAGGATATTCTCCTTTAAATTTTGCTGCTTCATCTGGACAGGAAAATACTAAAATATATGACGTTCTGATTGAAAGCGGAATCGATCCTAAAAAAGATTTTGATAGTAAAGGAGCAAATGCATTGCTTTTGGTTGCTCCACATGACAAAGATTTTACCCTGATTAATTATTTTGTCAACAAAGGTTTGGATTTAAAAAGTACCGATAAAGAAGGAAATACGGCTTTCAATTATGCCGCAAGAGTTGGAAATATCGCGACTTTAAAAGCATTGGTAGAAAAAGGAGTGAAGTATAATGACAATGCTATCCTGATAGCAAGCCAAGGAGGAAGAGGAACTGCTACTAAACTAGAGGTGTATCAGTATCTTGAAAGTTTAAAATTGAAGCCAACTGTTATTGGAAAAAATGGGGAAACAGCTTTGCATAATGTTGCTCGAAAAGAAAAACAGAAAGAAGTTATCGAATATTTATTGTCCAAAGGATTGGATGTCAACAAAGAAGATAACGAAGGCAATACTCCATTTTTGAATGCAGCAGGCGGAAATCCAGAGGCAAACGTTATAGAAATGCTTTCGTCTAAAGTAAAAGACATCAACCATAAAAACAAAAAAGGGGTGACAGCTTTGGCCTTGGCTTTGAAAAGTAATTCGCCAGAAATTGTAAGATTGCTTTTAGAAAAAGGAGCCGATAGTAAAGTTTTGGATAACAATGGAGATAATCTAATTGTGTATCTGATGGATTCTTACAACCCTAGAAAGAGAGATGATTTTGAAACAAAAATAAAAATCTTGAGAGAAAAAGGGCTTGATTTTACAGCACCACAAAAAAATGGAACCACTGTTTATCATTTGGCTTTAGCCAAAAATGATTTGGAATTGCTACAACTTGTAGAAAGATTCAAAGCTGATGTGAATCAGAAAAACGGCGAGGGTATGACTCCTTTGCAACAAGCCGCTTTGACAGCAAAAGATGACGTAATTCTAAAATATCTTTTAGCACTTGGAGCCAAAAAAGAAACAGCAACTGAATTTGGAGAAACGGCCTATGATTTGGCTTCCGAAAACGAAATGTTGACCAAAAAGAAAGTATCAATCGATTTTTTAAAATAAGCCATGAATAACATCTTTAAAATTTGCCTTTTGTTGGCAATCACTTTGACTTCTTTCAACTCTTTTGCACAAAAAAAAGGAGTTACAAAATATAAATGTATGGTCCAAATGACCAATTATCCTGGAGAAGGAGCCTATATTGTGGTTTCGTTGATTGATCCGAAAGGAGCTTACGAGAAAACACTTTACATGATGGGACCGGACAAGCAATGGTATAAAGATTTGAAGGAATGGAACAAATTCCAAACTAAAAAACCAGTGAACATCAGTGCCATTTCTGGAGCATCTGTTGATGGTGGTGATAGAAGTATGACAGTTTTGGAAATTGAAAATTCAAAGATTAATGCAGGTTACAGCATCCGATTTGAATCGGCTGTTGAAAATCAAGAGTATCATGTAAAAGATCTTCAATTTGAACTTACTACTGAAAATCTAGCGAAAAAGAACGAAGGAACGGGTTATATTCGATATGTACGTTTGAACGCGAATTAAAAACAAAAGAGAATGACAATTTCAATCTGGAGGTATAGCCATTTAGCTTTGGCTATATCTTCTTTTCTTTTTATAGCATTGGCTTCCATCACTGGGATTATCTTGGCTTTCGAGCCAATTTCCCAAAAGGTTCAGCCTTATAAAACTGATGGTTTTAGTGAGATGAATGTTGCTGAAACCATTGGAAATTTCCGTTCAAACTATGATGAAGTTTTTTATATTGCTGTAGATGACAATCAGTTTGTTATTTTGAATGCAATTGACCAAGAAGGAAATGATGTATCGGCTTATGCCAATCCCAAAACAGGAAAAAAAATAGCTGAAGTAGGAGAAAAGAACGAATTTTTTCAATGGGTTACCAATCTGCATCGATCACTTTTCTTGAAAGAAACAGGACGTTTTATTATTGGATTAGTTTCTTTTTTACTGCTTTTGATTGCCTTTTCGGGAACTGTTTTGGTCATTCAAAGACAACGTGGCATCAAACGTTTTTTCACCAAAATCATAAAGGAAAATTTCGCACAATATTATCATGTTGTTTTAGGAAGATGGACACTTATTCCGATTATAATTATAGCCTTGACGGGAACTTATTTGTCACTTGTGAAGTTCAATGTTTTTACAGAACAAAAGATTTCTCACGATATTGATTTCGATAAAATTACATCTGAACCGAAAAAAGAAGTTGCTGATTTTAAAGTTTTTCAAGATATTCCTTTATCTGATGTAAAAAAAATTGAATTCCCTTTTTCAGATGATCCAGAAGATTATTTCACGCTCCAATTGGCGGATCGTGAATTGGTGGTGAATCAATTTACAGGCGAAGTTTTAAGTGAAATAGAATACTCTAAAATTAATATTTTTAACACTTTAAGTCTTGACTTGCATACAGGAAGGGCTAGTGCGATTTGGTCGATAATTTTAGCAATTGCCTGTATTAATATTTTATTTTTTATTTATTCTGGTTTTGCAATTACGCTAAAGCGGATGAAAAATAAATTGCGAAATAAATATAAAAAAGAAGACTGTAAGTTTATCATTCTAGTAGGTTCAGAAAACGGAACAACAATTCGTTATGCAAATGCGGTTCACAATGAATTGCTGAAAAACGGTCAGAGATCGTTTATTACTGAATTAAATAATTACACCATTTTTCCAAAAGCTGAGCATTTAATTGTGATCACAGCGACTTATGGTTTGGGAGATGCTCCAACAAATGCAACAAAATTTCTTCAAAAAATAAAAGAAAACCCACAATCCAATTCGGTTCATTTTTCCGTTCTCGGATTTGGTTCGAAAGCCTATCCTGATTTTTGCCAATTTGCTTTTGAAGTTCATAATGCTTTATTGCAGGAAAGTTGGGCTGAACCTTTGCTGGAAATTCATACGGTAAATGATAAATCGCCAGATGATTTTGAAAAATGGACATCTCTTTGGTCACAAAAAACAGCCATTCCATTCGATATTTCGCCAAAGCTTTTGAATCTAAAACCAAAGCGAACCCAACAACTCGTGGTTACCGAAAGAACTGAAATCGCACATGTTGATGGATCTTTTTTAATCCGATTAAAATTCAAGAAAAAGGCAAAATTTACTTCGGGTGATTTGTTGGCTATATATCCTGCAAACGATCATCGTGAACGCTTGTATTCAATTGGAAAGGTAAATAATGAAGTGCAATTGAGTGTGAAATTGCACCAAAATGGACTAGGTTCAGGTTTTTTATATCAATTGGATTCAGGTGATACAATTGAAGCTCATTTGAGTAACAATAAACATTTTCATTTTCCGAAGAAGGCGAAATCAGTTGTTATGATTTCCAACGGAACCGGAATTGCTCCTTTTTTAGGGATGATTGATGAAAATCGAAATAGAATAAAAACCTATTTGTATTGTGGTTTCCGTGATCAATCTTCCTTTGAATTATATAAAAATGATCTAGAAAAAGGTTTATCAGAAGAAAAACTTACCCAATTAAATTTGGCTTATTCCCGCCAAGGCGAAAAACAATATGTGAAGGATTTGGTGCTTCGAGATGCAAATCTGATGGCTGAAACTTTGAAAAATGGCGGTGTCATTATGATTTGTGGTTCATTGGCTATGGAACAAATGGTTGTCGCCAATCTGGAAGCCATTTGCCTTGAGCGAAAAATGGAAACAATTGGTTATTATCAATCAAGAAATCAATTGCTGACGGATTGTTATTAATAACAGCAATTTTTTAAATTTTATGGATAAAAAAGTCAACACAGATTTCACAAATTTCCACAAATTAATTGGTGAAAATCTGTGAAATTTGTGTTGATTAACTACTTTTATTCGGAGTAATTAGTCTTAAATTCTAGTAAATTTACAAACTATAATTCAAGTTTACCGCCAAACGATAATTGGCCTCAACTCGACTTCCGGTAAGATTCTGATTGATTGGAAGCATTGCATTTACTCCAGCGGAGAATTTTTTGTAACCCACTTCAACTCCAATTTTACTGAAAAAAATATCGCCTTTTGTTAACGGTACATCTTCCTTGTGGTCTTGGTTGGCCTTGTAAGTTTCTCCAGCAATTCCAATTTGTGGAACAATCAAAACCTTTTGGATTCCAGTTGTATAAAATAGCGTGCTTCCGTAATTAAATTGATCGCCAAATTTATAGTTCTTGTCGTTTTCAGTCTTGAAAATATAATTTAATGTAGTATTCAGTCCTAATTTTTTTCTTCGAATGATATATTCTGAAGCAAGCGAATAATCCCAACTTCCGGTTCCAACCTGAAAACTCGGATTGATGCTTCCGTTATTGGTACTGTCGTATTTTCCTGTTGGAGCTTTCACGCCACCACCAACGAGAATTTTGTGTCCAAATTTTACGGTACTGTCAATTTTTGATTCAAATAGATTATAAAAAGCCATCACGGTAATATCGCCAATTCCATCGATATTTTGAGTGTCATCGGTTTTGATTCTTCGATGAAAATGATAGGGAAGGAGGGCTGTAATTTCAATCTTTTTAGAAATTGGAATTCTTCCCCAAATTTGAGCCGTATTGAAGTTTTCGTCTATCCAAGGTGAATTGTTGAAAACGCCATCCCGACTTTTATAGCTTTGATGGAAATAGCGAATACCAACAAAATTATCGTTCAACATCGAGCTGAACCCCATACTTCCTCCATTTGCAGAGCATCCACAGGCATCACAATCATCGAAAAAAGTAAAAGAATTTACCTTGAAAAACGGATTTGGAAATGCATTTGGTTCATTTGCAAAAGCATTTAAAACCAAAAAGCAAAACATTATAATTAGTGTTTTTTTCATTTTAAATTAAGTTTGATGGTAAAATTCAGGATTGGTAATGAATTGTTGATCAGTTAATGTTTTCAAGAAAGCGATAATGGCTTCCTTTTCTTCTTGCGAAAGCGGAATTCCTAAGGTTTCGTGTTGTTGCATCAAAGGGTCTAAATTTTGGGTATTTTGAACGCCATTAGAATAAAAATTCAAAATCGATTGCAATGAGCCAAAACGGCCATCGTGCATGTAAGGTGCTGTTAGTTCAACATTTCTTAAACTTGGCACTTTGAATTTGTATCGGTCATTTAGAAATCCTGTAACCGTTTCTCTACCTAAATCATTCAAATTTGGATTAGGTGGCAAACCGTTATTTCGGAAGGAATTATCAGTGAAAATATCAGTCGGGTGACAAGAAGCACAATTGTTTTGGAACAAGCTCAATCCTTGCAATTCCTGTGCATTCAATTCACCACCCATTTCGTTTCGAACATATTTGTCGTATTTTGAATCGGCCGAAATCATAATGGTCATAAATTGACCTAAAGCCTTGAGAATATTAGCCGAACTGATTTGCTTGTTTTCAAATGCATCACCAAATAAACGAACATATTCTGCATCTTGCTTGAGCTTTTCTGTAATTCCAGGAAGCGTTTCGTCCATTTCTATTGGATTGTGAATCGGAACTATAGAAAGCATCTCAATACTATTGGAAGCTCCGTCATAGAAATAGTCACTTTGAAACGCCATATTTTGAATAGCTGGAGCATTCCTAGTACCAATCTGGTTGTTTATTCCGTGACTGAAATCGTGTCCGTGATGCGTGAAAGCTGATGATTGTTCATGGCAAAAAGCACAGGAAATAGTGTTGTCCTTTGATAAACGAGCATCATAAAACAATTTCCTGCCTAATTCCACACCGTATTTTGTTGGATAATTATTGGCAATATCCTGTTGCAAATCGGGGAAATTGGAAGGGATTGTAAAATCATAAGGACTGTTCTTTGGAATGCTAGCATAATCGTCTTCATTGCTACAAGATGTCATCATCAAAAGCGGACCAATCAAGGCAATGTGTTTTACTTTTTGAAAAAATAAAGTCATGTTTTTTAGATTGAATTATTCAAACCATTAAGATATTAAGTTTCATTAAGCCTTAATTCTCTTAATACCTTGATGGTTTAAAAGTTATTAGTGATGGCTTCCAGCTCCATTATGAACGTGATCTACTTTAAACATATTCAAGGTATTGGTTGCAATCTTGATTAAGTTTTCGCCACCCATAATACTTGCGTTAGTTCCAGCATTATTCAAGTTGTTGTGAAGGATGATTTTGTTGGTTCCATCAGCAATTACATTGGCATCAGCCACCAAATGAATGTTAGGCATCTCGTTGGTTCTTACTCTGGCTGTAGAAGGTAAGTTCAAAGTAATCTGCCTGTAATTGTCTGTTGCAGAATTACTTCCTTGATGTATTTGGAAGTTTAAAGGTTCTTGATTGTTTAAAGAAGTAAACGTTCCTTCAAAGTTGATAAAACGGTAGCCTGTACTCCAAGTCCAAACCATATTGTTGGCAGAAGCGAGGTTCCAAAATTCCTGTTGGGCCGTTTCTCCTTCCAAATAACGTTGCTGATCCACTCCAATTCCGAATTTTATTTGCTTATAATTTCCAGAAGGAACATTTTCTAAATGTACTGTCAACGCTTCAGTTTCTTCACTGATAAGGAAATAGCTTTCATTTTTTGGATAGGTGAATTCCGTTCCATCTTCTTTTATGAGGACAATATTACTCACGATATAATTGAAGCGGTTGATAGTCAGCGTTTCACCATTTGAGTTGGTGTATGAACTTCCCAAGACCAATGCATCTCCGTTTACACCGTTGTCAAAAAACAGTTCTACCTCTCCAAAAGTTCCATTTGCGGAACCTTCATTTGCAGAATCGTCGTTGCTACAAGAAGTTAATAATACAGTGAATGCTAAAAATAGTGCTAAATGTTTAAAGTTTGTTTTCATTTTATTTTTAAGATTTGATAATTAAGATTTAGTTTTCCTTTCGGAATTGTTCAGGTGTAATACCCACCTGTTTTTTAAAGAATGTGATAAAATAGGACGGACTTTCAAAACCCAATTCATCGGCAACTTCATTGATGGAAAGTGAGGTAAAACGGAGCTGTCTCTGCGATTCAATTAGTATGTGTTTTCGAATCATATCTCCAGCAGTTTTACCTGTTTCTTTCTTGCATAAATTATTAAGATAATTGGTTGTAATGTTCAATTTATCAGCATAATAAGAAGGGAGTTTTTGACTTGAATAATCTTCCTCTATTAATTTTTTAAATTGATTTATCTTATCCAGTTTTACTTCTGTTTTTCTGAGAATATTTTTAGGCGAAAGCAATCGTTCCAACTCAAAAAGAATGATGTTGATGTAGGAACGAAGTATGTTTATTCCTTCTTCTGAATGCAATAAATATTCCTGATGGAGTAGTTCCAACAAGCTTTTTATTTTGTTTGATTGCAATGTTGACAGCTTCGAAACCACTCGGTTTTCTGTTTCCAAAAAGCCAAAATGATTCAGGATATTATTGTTATACCGCAAGGAAAAAAAGGTTTCCGAAAAGCAAATTGCCTTTCCCGAAGCTTTTTCCTCAATAGTAATCGTGTTGACACAACCTGGCTCAATGACAATGATTTTAGCTTGCTCAAGATGAACTACAGCATTGTCTATTTGAACAATGCCAAAAGCATCATCCACAAATAGGACCGTATAGAAATCATTCTTGTGAGGCGTTTGCAATTCTTGAAAAGTCACTTGAAAATCTTCAAGATCACAAATCAAAAAGTGCTGAAAATCACTATCAAATTCAGCCAGATTGCATACTTTTATTTTTGTATGCATTTGGGATTTGATTAATTAAATTTTAGAGGATCTAAAAATAATTAAGCCAACTTGGGAGGATGGAATATGGAAGTGGAGCGTTTCTTGATTAAAATACAATCAGGAAGAATTGCAGGTTTTGGATATTCCTGAAAAAGCACAGGCATTTTTGTATAAGTATCATCTGCAATATGACAGAATAACTGAATTTCTTTAACTTTTAAATTGGGAAGTTTTTGTTCCTGTTTTTGGTTTTCCTTTAATTTCTCATTCAAAAAACATTGTCCTTTACAAACTGGAATCTGGTCAAATCGGTTGATACAAATGTTTTCGGCAATATAATCTCTATTGGCATAAAAAGAAATTATGATCCAGAAGTTGCACGTACTTTGGAATACGAACGTCAAAAGCATTATATGAATCAGCAACTTTTTCATTTAGGCTTTCAATTCTTTTAAAAGGATTTTGATATCGGCAATCAATCGTTTTGTTTCGGCAGAATTGGTTCCGTCATAAACGCCACGAATATGACCCTTATCGTCAACCAGCAATAAGCCACCTCCGTGAACATATCCGCCAGGTTCATTTTCATCACTGTAAGCCGTTGTAAAATAGCTTTTTTCTGCTATTTCAAGGATATCTTCTTTTTTTCCGGTAACAAAATGCCAGTTAGAATTAAGGTTCATACTTTCGGCATAAAATTTTAATTTTTCGATTGTATCTCGTTCAGGGTCAATGGTGTGGGAAAGAAAAGCAACTTGCGGATTACTGTTGTAAACATCATAAACTGATTTTAGTTCTGATGTCATTTTCGGACAAATAGTAGGGCAGGAGAGGAAGATAAAATCGGCAACGTAGATTTTATTTTCAAATGTTTTATTGGTAACAATTGAATGATCCTGATTGGTAAATTTGAATGCACTAATCTTTGGGAAAATGGTATCAGTGCCTTTCACAACAGGGTTTCCCAAATATGGAAGTTTAGTTTCCTTTTGAGAACAGCCCATAATGCCCATAAACAAAAAAACAATTGCCATTTTGCAAGAGTGTTTTAAAGTATATGGAGCTGTTTTTTTCATTTAGGGATTTTCCTTTAAGAAAGGATTCAAATTTGATGCAAATATACTGAAAACAATAGCAATTTGGATTTCGTTTTTAAGGTGTTGTATATCAATAATCAATTATAAAACGAAAAAAACTCTTCAGGAAACTGAAGAGTTTTGAAAATATAAGGAGCAATAGGGCTTATTTCAAATTCGCTTTGATAACAGCTGCAGCTTGCAAAATAGCTGTTTGAACAGCTGGTACATTTGCAATAGGGTTCAACAAACCATAATCGTGAATCAATCCGTTGGATCTTGTTAGTGTTACTGGAACTCCAGCTTGTTCTAACTTTCTGGCGTAAGCTTCGCCTTCATCTCTCAACACATCATTTTCGGCAGTTTGGACGAGTGTTACAGGTAAACCTTTTAGTTGCTCCAATGAAGCTTGTAGCGGAGAAGCATATATTTCTTTTCTTTTTGAAGTATCAGGCAAATAGCTGTCCCAGAACCATTTCATCATGTTTTTAGATAGGAATCTTCCGTTTGCAAACAGGTTATAGGATTCTGTTTCAAAATTTGCATCCGTAACAGGCCATAACAAAACTTGCAATTTGATTTTTGGTCCGTTTTTATCTTTTGCCATCAAGGCAGTTACCGCTGCCATATTTCCACCAACACTGTTTCCAACTACGGCAAGGTTTTTTCCGTCAACACCAATTTCTTTTCCGTTTTTTGAAACCCATTCTGTAGCTGCATAAATTTCATTGATAGCAGTAGGATATTTGGCTTCTGGAGAAGGAGAGTAATCCGGAAATACGGCTACAGCACCACTTTCTACAACCAAATCACGAACCAATCTTCTATGTGTTGGGTAATCTCCCAAAACCCATCCACCACCATGAATAAAGATGAAAACTGGTGCATTTGCTTTAGCTCCTTTTGGTTTTGTAATATGAATTTTTACAGTATATCCGTTTTGAGAAATGGTGCGTTCTGATTCTTCAATTCCTGAATAATCTACTTCAACAGATTTTTGTGCTCCAACCAAAACCTGACGAGCATCTGTAGGACTTAATTGTTCCAATGGCTTTCCATTGCCAGAGTTCAATGCTTTTAAAAATGATTGAACAGAAGTGAATACTTGAGGGTCATTTTCTCCTTTGAAAGGTCTTTCTTGTGCCATGATAATTGTATTTAATGTTAGTAGTAAAAATAGTGCTATTGATTTTATTGTTTTCATGATAAATGTTTTTTAATGATTAATTTAAATGTGCTTCTAAAGTAATTTCGAGGTTATAAGCTTTACTTACAGGACAAGTCTCTTTAGATTTTTGTGCGATTTCTAAGAATTGTTCTTCTGAAATCCCGTCGATTTTAGCATTTAGGGTTAAAGCTGATTTTGTAATAATACCATTATCTAATGTTACGACTGCTGTTGTTTCCAAAGCATCTGGATTGAATCCAGCTGTTGTCAAGTCTAAACTTAATTTCATCGTAAAGCAACCTGCATGTGCAGCCGCCATTAGTTCTTCAGGATTGGTTCCTTTTCCTTCATCAAATCTTGAAACGAATGAATAAGGAGTTTGATTTAAGGTTGTACTTTGAGTAGTTAGGTTTCCTTTTCCTTCTTTGATTGTACCGTTCCAAACGGCTTTTGCTGATCTGTTCATAATGTTTATTTTTAATGATTAATTTTAACACTACAAAGTTGCGACAGTTACACGTTCGAAAACAGAGCTAATATTCCTTAAAGATTGTATATTTTTCCCTTTGAGGTATTTTTATAGATTTTTATATGATTTTCTAAGCTTAAAGCTAAAGTTTGAAGCAAAAAAAACCAGTCAAAAAGGTTGACTGGCAAAAGTTTTAATTCGTTCCGCTGAATTTTTTCCTAAAACTCACCGGACTATCTCCGGTTTTTAAAGTAAAGAGCCGATTGAAATAGGCGGGGTCTTCATATCCTAATTGATAGGCAATTTCCTTTGAAGTTTTGTTGGTATGGATAATAAGCCGTTTTGCTTCAAGGATAATTCGGTCTTTAATGATGTCATTGGGTTGTGATAAACCTAATTTTTTGAATTTGTGTGTAATAGTTTTTGGTGCCAGATGCAGTAAATCGGCATAATCTGCTACGGTATGTTTTTCTTTATAATGAATTTCAACCAACCTGCTGAAGTGGCGGAAGAATTCCATTTCGCTATCTTGAGTAAGCATTTCCTGTCCTAATTGTTGCTTTTTCCAAGCACGAGCCGCTCTCAATAATATTTGTTTCAAGCAAGTGCGAATCATTTCTTCTTCCGAAGCATCTTTCAAATCCAATTCTTCATTGATTTGCAGGAATAGATTTTGAATCAGTTGCTTGTCTGCATCATTCAGAACGGTCATCGGCATATTATAGATGTTGTTGAAAAGCAAGCCATCACAAGCCACTTCTTCATCATGAATCTGGACACAATAGAAATCTCGATTATAAAATATAAAATAACCCTTTTCTTTTCCTGATTTTTGAATTTGTAAGAACTGATTGGTATTTACAAAAAACAGACTGTCTTGAGAAGTAGTATATTGATTAAAATCAATGGTTAGGGTATAATCTTTTGGGAGATAAAGTATTTTTATCAATGATTTAAATTGTATGTCATTATTGATTTTTGACACACTTTCTTCATCAACGGCAAGTAGGCCTAATTTTTTATAATTTAATTCAAATACTTTTTGCAAGACCATATTATAGGGATATAATGAGTTGTAAAAGTAGTAAATTTAAGGTAATTGAAATTTTTGAGATAATAATTAAAACTTAAATATAAAGAAAAAAACTCCAACATTTCTGTTGAAGTTTTGTGGGCGATGAGGGGTTCGAACCCCCGACCCCCTCGGTGTAAACGAGGTGCTCTGAACCAGCTGAGCTAATCGCCCTGAATGCGAGTGCAAATATACACTATGAATTTATATTTGCAAGCTATTTTGAGTAAAAAATTATTCTTTTTTGATGTCTTTCAATAAAACCTTGTCGGAATAGTTGATGACTTCTACAGTAATGTTCTCATTTTTAGAATTTTTACCATCAATTGTGTATAGTTTTCCGCTTCCGTCTTTAATATTACTTTGGTCAAAATCAACATCGCCATGGGTCAATATTTTTTTGATATCGCTGGTGTCAATCCATTTTTGAGCTAATTTTTCCTTTGCAACATCAGAATAATGGAAAGGTTTACTTCTCAAATCTTTCAAAACCCTGGCATTTGGAAAATAACTGCAACTTGTTTCTTTTCCGTTAAGGATAAAAAAAAGAAAAACCATTCCGATGGCAAAACCAGAAAGGTAATAGGCAAAACGCTGATAAAACTTCATTTAGTTAAATTTTGTGCAAAGGTAAGTCAAACAATAATTAAAACACAATTAAATTGATGTCGCTATTTGGAATTCCGAACCACTCTCCAATTGCTTTATTGGTAAGGATTCCGTGATAGAAATAAACACCGTGTTTCAAGCCATTATTGCATCTGATGGAACTTTCAATTCCGCCATCTTCGGCAATTTGCAATAGGTAAGGAGTGATGATGTTACTGATGGATAACGAAGCGGTTTTGGAATAACGCGAAGGGATATTGGGAACACAATAATGAATAACATCGTGTTTTATAAAAGTAGGTTTCTCATGTGTTGTCACTTCCGAAGTTTCGAAACAGCCACCAGTATCAATGCTAACATCCACGATTACAGCACCTTTTTTCATGTTTTCCACCATTGTTTCGTTTACAATAATCGGGCAACGGTCTCTTCCTTTCATGGCTCCAATAGCGACATCACAACGGCGAAGCGCTTTCAGTAAGGATTTTGGTTGTATGGTTGAAGTAAAAACCCGTTGATTCAAATGATTTTGTAATCTTCGTAATTTTGTGATTGAATTGTCAAAAACTTTTACGCTTGCACCTAATCCGATGGCAGTTTTTGCAGCAAATTCTCCAACACTTCCAGCACCAAGAATTACAACTTCGGTAGGAGGAACGCCAGTTATGTTTCCGAAAAGCAATCCTTTTCCAGATTGACTGCTGATCATTAATTCGGCTGCAATTAAAACAGAAGCTGTTCCTGCAATTTCACTCAAGGATTTTACTGCTGGATATGTTCCGTCGTCGTCTTTTATGAATTCAAAAGCTAAGGCAGTAATTTTTTTCTTGTGAAGTGCCTCAAAATAGTTCGCTTGTTTCGTTTTCAGTTGAATTGCCGAAATAATAATCGTTTGCGGATTAATCATTTCGATCTCTTCTATTGTTGGTGGTTCTACTTTTAGAAGCATCGGACAACCGAAAACTTTCTTGGTGTCTTTTGTAATTTCGGCACCTGCATCACTGTATTCTTTGTCGGAATAACTTGAAGCTTCTCCTGCACCAGATTCTACCATTACCCTGTGTCCATGTGAGGTAAGCGAATTTACAGCATCGGGAGTCAGGCAAATTCTACGTTCCTGAAAAGAAGTTTCTTTTGGAAGACCAATAAAAAGTTCGCTCTTGTGTCGGGCGATTTCTAACTTTTCTTCCTGCGGAATAAGTTGCTGTTTGGTAAAGGGGGTCAGTGACATAATGGTGTCTAAAAATTAAAGGTCTAAATTACGTAAAAAGTTGGAAAATCCGGAAGTGAAATGTTGGAATTTTATCGATATTTTTAAGAAATGTTTAATAGTACAAAAATCATTTTCCTTTTAGCCCCGATAGTAATGGAAATCCCGATGATTTTTTCTTTAAAAATCATCGGGATTGTAATGGATAGCGGGAACGACGTTTCTGAAAATGCCCTACAGTTTCGCTCCCGAAACTTCGGGATAATTACTTTAAAACAAGTTTCCTATTTCCGTTCCCTAATACTTTAATATTGATAACAGAATGCTGTTGCGGAATCAATGACGGGATTTTTTCGGCCCATTCGATGAAGCACCATTCGCCTGAATATAAGTACTCGTCGATGCCCATATCATAAGCTTCGGCTTCGTTTTTTAATCGGTAAACATCAAAATGATAAACTAGTTTTCCGTTTTCGGCTTCATATTCGTTTACTAAAGAAAAAGTTGGGCTGCTTGTGGCATCTTTCACGCCAAGTGCCTTTGACAACGCTTTTATAAAGGTGGTTTTGCCAACTCCCATATCGCCGTTAAACAAAATTACCTTTTGTGGATTTTGCTTTAATACTTCTTGCGCAACTTGATGTATTTGTTCAAGTGAAAATTCTATTTCCATTGTATATCAGAACAATAAATTTTTATTTTGGATTAAAAACTAAAAACGGAACAATCATTTCTTCAAGCGAAATTCCACCGTGTTGGTAGGTATTTCTATAATAGCTCACATAATGATTGTAGTTGTTAACGTAGGCCAGAAAGTTGTCGTTCTTGGCAAAAATATACGAACTACTCATATTAATTGTTGGTAATCCGATGGATTTTGGGTCTTTGACTGCATAGACATCACGATCTTCATACGTTAGACTTCTTCCTGTTTTATAACGTAAATTCAAGCTCGTGTTTTTGTCTCCGATAACTTTTGAAGGATTCTTCACGTTGATGGTTCCGTGGTCGGTGGTGATGATGAGTTTGAACCCCATTTTTTGTGCCTGCTGGATGATCTCCAAAAGAGGAGAATTTTTGAACCAACTCAAGGTCAATGAACGATATGCCTTGTCATCCGAAGCCAATTCTTTCACAACATCCATTTCGGTTTTGGCATGTGATAGCATATCAACAAAATTATACACCACACTTACTAAATCATTGTTTTTGAATGATTTGAAGTTTTCAGCCAGTTTTTTACCGCTTGCCAAATTTGTAATCTTGAAATAATCCTGCTTGATATTCAACCCCAAACGTTTTAAATGTGCTGTTAAAAATTCAGCTTCGTAAAGGTTTTTTCCACCATCGTCAACATCATTTTTCCAATATTGCGGAAATTGTTTTTCCATATCAATCGGCAACAAGCCTGAGAAAATAGCATTTCTTGCATATTGTGTCGCAGTTGGCAAAATGGCATAATAAGGAACTTCTTTTTCTAACTTGTAATGATTGTTTACCACACTTTCGAAGACTTTCCATTGATCGTAACGCAAGTTGTCAATTACTACAAACAGGACTGGACGGTCTTTTTTGGTGATTTCTGGAACAACGAGTTCACGGAAAAGGGTATGGGATTGGATCGGTTTATCAGCTTTTGGCAAAAACCAATCTTCATAATTTCTTTCGATGAATTTCCCGAATTGTGAATTGGCTTCTATCTTTTGTGATTCCAATATCTCCACCATATTCTGGTCGTCAATATCTTCGAGTTCAATTTCCCAATACAATAGTTTTTTATACAATTCGAACCAATCTTCATAAGAATTTACCATAGAAAGTTCCATGGCAATCTTGCGAAATTCCTTCTGATAATCCAAAGTTGTTTTTTCGGAAACCAATCTTGAATGGTCCAAATTTTTCTTGATGCTCAATAAAATCTGGTTTGGATTCACTGGTTTTATAAGATAATCGGCAATTTTAGAACCGATGGCTTCTTCCATAATATATTCTTCTTCACTTTTTGTAATCATGATTACAGGTGTAGAAGATTTTTTTTCCTTGATTTCCTGAAGTGTTTCCAAACCGCTCATTCCAGGCATATTCTCATCCAAGAAAACAATGTCAAAATTGCCTTCGTCGAACATATCGACAGCATCTCGACCGTTGTTGCAAGTGGTTACATTGTAGTTTTTTTTCTCTAAAAAGAGTATGTGTGGCTTGAGCAAATCGATTTCATCATCAACCCAAAGTATTTTTATCTGATCCATTCGTAGCTATAATTTTCTGTTACTAAAGTAGTGCAATTTAACATTTATTGGTTGGGTTGGTTCTTAATATTTTTGTAAACTTTTTTGCGAAGAGGATTTAAAGATTGAATGATTTAAAGATTTAAAAAGATTGTTGGTGTAAAATAAAAAACTCCCAAAAAATGGGAGTTTATATCTATGATACTATTCTGAAAGATTACTCTTCCATAGTGTGATACACGTTTTGAACGTCATCGTCTTCTTCTATTTTTTCTAATAATTTTTCAACATCAGCTACTTGTTCTGGCGTTAATTGCTTGGTTACTTGCGGAATTCTTTCAAAACCAGAAGAAAGGATTTCTATCTTACGGTTTTCTAATTCTTTCTGGATAGCACCAAAACTTCCGAAAGGAGCATAGATCAGGATTCCGTCTTCATCAGCAAAAATTTCTTCTGCACCAAAATCGATGAATTCCAGTTCCATTTCTTCCACATCGATTCCTTCTGCAGGAATTCTAAAGTTGCAAGTATGGTCAAACATAAATTCAACCGAACCTTGAGTTCCCATTGTTCCGTTGCATTTGTTGAAATAGCTTCGGATGTTGGCAACGGTTCTATTATTATTATCTGTAGCAGTTTCAATCAAAAGTGCAATTCCGTGTGGTGCATATCCTTCAAACAAAACTTCCTTATAGTTAGCAGTGTCTTTATCGGTAGCTTTTTTGATGGCACGTTCCACATTTTCCTTTGGCATATTGGCAGCCTTGGCGTTTTGCATAACGGCTCTCAAACGGGAATTTGCTTCCGGATTTGGTCCACCTTCCTTAACGGCCATTACGATATCTTTTCCAATTCTGGTAAATGCTTTGGCCATTGCTGACCAACGTTTCATTTTTCTACCTTTTCTAAATTCAAAAGCTCTTCCCATTTCTAAAAATTATTTTAACGATGCAAAAATAGTGTTATTCCTTCTTTATATCAAATGAAAAATTAATCTTTAGGTACATGTTTTGAAACAAAATTTTCGCTTGCCATATTCCAATTGTTTACGGCAGTCGTTTTTTCTGCATTGAATTTGGCATTCAGCTTGTTGTAGTTTCCAACTTCCTTGTTTACTTCTGTAACCAATTTATTGAATGCATCAATTTCCTCCTTGGTTCGGTCCTTTGGTTTCTTATTGTTCATTGTAGTATTACTCTCTTCCATTTTCTCATTGAGCATTAAAAAGGCAATGATTTTCGGACTCAATTCAACGGCTTCTTTTTTGTAGAATTCTAAAGCTTTCTTTGTTGCATTAATCAATAAAGGATCGTTCTTATAAGCCTGAAATGTTTTTAATTTCTCCAAACCTTCATTTGCAAACTGTTCCAATGCATTTGCATTTTGCTGAATGGCATTCAAGTCTTTCTTTTCAGCAGCTTGCATCAAATTATAATCGGTGATATTTGCCTTGAAGAAAATCAAATACAAATCAGTCTGATTTCCGAAAACCTCATTGGAAATTTTCATCTTTTTAGCCAATTCTGTTTTGTTCTCACCAATTTGGATGCCGTATTTATTAGCAAATAATTTCTGGTTGGCATTCAGTTTATCCACTTCGGCATTTATTTTTTCATTGACTAATTCTCGGGCTAAAATATAAGCTTCCATAAAATCATAGGATTGTTCCGCGACTTCTTGCATATCAATAATTTTGTCATATTCTTCATTGATTTGATTTTCAGAAATTGTCAGGTAAGACAGCATTTGATCGCGGTATTCTACATCTCCTTTATAGCCATCCTTTAAAGCCCCGATTTTCTTTTTTGCATTTTGAATACTTTTTACCAATGCTTTTCGGGTGTTATCAATCTTTCTGGCGCTTTTACTATGAGCTACAGCCAAAGTATATTTCCAGGTAGTTCTCGAAATAATATCCGATTCATTCCCGATGTAATCCAAATAATCTACAGGCGTTTTAAATTCTTGAGCATTCGTGTTCAAAACGAAAAGTAAAAGCAAAGCTGATAAAGCTGTTTTCATAAAGTTTAGTGTTTAAATTTTTTATAATCGTTAATAATATTGATGGCTTCTTCCAAGTAAGGATTTGTCTTGACATCTTTCATTTTAAAGGTGTTGATTTCCTTTTGGAATTCATCAAATGCTAATTTTTCGGTATCATAAGAAGTATTCGAGATGGTCAAATTGTTTTCTTTTTCAGTAACATTTTTTACTTTTTCCCAAAGCGAATCAATGTCGTGCACTTCCTTGAAGACATCTGTAAAAGTCAGTCTTACAGGATTTCTCGGTTTATTATAAGTGAAATTAATTTCTTCATTGATGCTTCTCATTTCTTTAAAACGCAAATCATTATCAATCCTCGTTTTGCTCAAATTGAAGATTTCTGAATTAAAAGTTGTAGGTAGAGGGTTGTATTTTGCCTTTGTTGTAATAGCATCATAAGGAAGAGCCGTTTTAAAACTATTTTCTCTTTTTATAAGACTGTCAAATAAAACCGGAGCCGAAATATCAGGAACAATACCTTTTATTTGATGGCTTTCGCCCGAAATCCTATAGAATTTTTCAATCGTAAGTTTCACAAAATCATTCTCGTTGTCTTCTTCCAAAGGCATAATGGTTTGCATTGAAGCCTTTCCTAAAGAAGTAGAGCCTAGAATTACAGCACGTTTATAATCCTGTAAAGCTGCCGCAAAAAACTCGCTGGCGGATGCCGAATAGCCGTTCATTAAAATTACAATCGGACCATCATATACTTCGCCACGGTGAAAATCCTTGATGATATTTTGATTATGATTATTATCTACCAAAACTGAGATTGGCCCTACATTAATAAACATGCCAGCTAATTTTATAGCTTCCGTCATTGATCCGCCACCATTATTTTGCAAATCGATCACGAGACCAGTAATGTTGTCCTTTTTCAATTTTACAATTTCCTTCGCCACATCATCGGCACAACCCTTCATGGTCTTGCCATCAAAATCGGCATAAAAATTTGGAATCTTGATATAGCCAACCCGTGTTTCTTTTTCAGCTATAAAGCTATAAACCGCATTAGCTGTGGCTTTCATTACTTTTTTTTGGAGTAAAACATCTAGTGTAGTACCATTTTTCTTGCGAAGTGTAAGCTGAATCTGCTTGTTGGTATCCGAAAAAATCAAATCGCCTATGGTTTCCATCGAAGAGCAGGAAACCCAATATTCTTCGCCAGTTGTATTAGAAACTTTGGTGATAATGTCACCAATCTCCATTTTTTCATTTCTAGCAGCAGGCCCACCTGGAACAATTTCTTCAATAACAATTTCATCATTTTCATTCAAGGAAACATCAAATCCAAGCGATAAATTGCTGGTGGATAAACCTGATAAGAAGTTGGATTTCGCATCAAAAGAAAAATAGTTGGAGTGGGGGTCAAAATAATAGCAGAAAGCGTTCAGGAAATCATTTTTCAAAACCCCTTCCAAGCCATTCTTACTATTCAAAATCGCATTGACTTTGCATAGATTGGTATCTAAAATTTTCTTTTTTATTGTTTTTTCAATCGAAGTAAAGTTTTGCTGAAGGGAATCAGCATTCTTGCTCAGTTTCGAAATATCTTCCAAGATGTCAAAACGTAATCTTTTTTTCCAAACCCTATCAAAATCATTTTCAGTCAAATCAAACGGAAATTGTTCTTTCGAAAATTTCACGCTGTCTTTCGAGTTATAATCCAAGGCAACACTTTCTAGCTTTTCAATAACAGCTCTCTTTCTTTCCAAGGCCAATTTATAAGTCGAAACAAAATCATTCATAAACGAACAATTGTTTTCCGTTATATAATTGTCAAGCAAAAGGCGGTGTTTGCGGAGTTTTTCATATTCCACTTTCGTAAAAAGATTCCTGTTGCTGTCCAATCCGTCAATAAATTTATCAAAAACAAAAACCGATAGACTATCGTCCACCGGTTTCGGTTGAAAGTGATTCTCTGCTACAAGAGCATTTATTTTAGAAAGCGTTTCGCAGGTCTTGTCGTTCGACTGACTCAAAACGGAAATAGGTAACAGCAACGAAAAAAGTAAAATTTTCTTCATAATTAAGGTTAATTAATTGCCAGCCGTTGCCAATAGAATAGCTGTAAATTTCAAACCATTAAGATATTAAGAAAATTAAGAAATCAATACTTTTTTTAAAATTTTGTTTTTACTTAATTTCTCTTAATATCTTAAATGGTTCAATATATTTACTATTTCTTATAAAAAGGCATTTTTACCACCTTAGCAGGAACATCATTTTTTCTGATTCTGATGAAAATCTCACTGTCAACAGTAGCAAACGGAGTCGTAACATAACCCATTCCGATACCTTTGTTCAACGAAGGAGCCATTGTTCCAGAAGTTACAATACCAATCACATCGCCATTCTTGTCAACAATTTCGTAGTCTTGACGCGGAACACCTCTGTCCAACAATTCAAAACCAACTAATTTTCTATGAACGCCAATTTCTTTTTGCTTCTTCAAGCTCTCCGAATTCACGAACACTTTTGTGAATTTTGTAATCCATCCCAAGCCAGCTTCCAAAGGCGAAGTCGTGTCATTGATGTCGTTTCCATAAAGGCAGAAACCCATTTCCAAACGCAAAGTATCTCTAGCAGCAAGACCAATCGGCTTGACCCCAAAAGAAGCACCCGCTTCAAAAACCTTATTCCAAACCTGTTCCACTTCGTCGTTCTTGCAATAAATTTCAAAACCTCCAGAACCAGTATAGCCCGTGGCAGAAATAATAACATTTTCAATTCCAGCAAACGGCCCCACCTCAAAGTGATAATAAGGAATAGCCGACAAATCAACCGAAGTCAATGCCTGCATCGCTTCAACCGCCTTAGGACCTTGAATTGCCAATAACGAATAATCATCAGAAAGATTTTTCATGTCCACACCTAAATCATTGTGTGACGAAATCCATTCCCAATCCTTCTCGATATTCGATGCATTCACCACCAAAAGATATTGCTCTTCTTTCATTCTGTACACAATCAAATCGTCCACAATACCACCGTGAGTATTTGGCAAACAAGAATATTGAGCACGACCAATAGTCAGTGTCGAAGCATCATTCGAAGTCACTTTCTGAATCAAAGCCAACGCGTTTGGCCCAGTCAAAAGAAATTCCCCCATGTGCGAAACATCAAAAACACCCACTGCATTTCGCACCGTTTCATGTTCGGCATTCACGCCTTCATATAAAATCGGCATATTATATCCCGCAAACGGTAAAATCTTCGCTCCCAAACTCTCATGTATGTGCTTTAATGCAGTATCTTTCATCTTAGATGTAGTTAAATTTTTAAAGTTGCTAATTTATTGCTTTTTTTAGAGAATATTATTTTTTTAAGGAGCAATTTCCCGTTATCCGTTACAATCTTTGTTATAAAAACCTTTTTTTCCAAGCCCCGGCAGGAGCTTCCGTTGGTCGCTCTGCCACGTCAAGAAAAAATAGTTTTTTATCAACAAAGGATTTCCACTACTATCGGGGCTAGTTACCAGGATTGTCGATGTAGATTGTGTCAATTAGGCAATCCAAGTAGAAATTATTTTTTCAATGATCCATTTATTATTTGTCTTTTTTAGGTAAATTTTATAACCTTGTCCACACTTTCCTCCACATAAATATGACGCACTTAAAATACCGTGTGTTTTTTCTTTGTCGAAATAGATTTTTGAAACCGAAATGATGCCACCTAATTCGAATTCATATTTTAAATTAAAAAGTTCAGTATATCCTTTAAATTTAGATAAGTATTTTAATTTATAAGCAGTTACACATTCCAAGTCTATTTTATAATTTAAATTTGACGAAATAGTTTCTTTTTCAAATTTGACTGTTTTAAAATATTGATTTCGGGTGTTTCAATCTTCTTGATTTATTTTATAAGTAGAATCATTTATTGCAAATACAACATTTGTATCCTGTTTTATTTTTATTAATCTTTCTTCAAATTCCTTTCTCCTCATATCTAAGTCACTTGAATCTAATCCAATACGATTATCATTCTTATCAAAAATTGCTTTAGCAACAGGAGGAAGAGGGTACATTAATCTTCTATCAATTGCTAATGAATCCATCACTATAGGAAGAATTTCACACATTACATTTTTTTCAAATTCTAATGGCGTTTCTTTTTTACAACTTAAAAGGCTTTGAAGTACTAAGAAAAGTAAAAGAAGTTTGTATGATTTTTTCATTAGAAAATATTTAATAAGCTAAATCAAATATAAATATTTAAAACTTCTAAAACCCTCTAAACATTTCATCTTTAATTAAAAATTCCTATATTTAAACAAATCCATAAACAATGAAAACCATCGATATTACCAGAACCGAAATCCTAAAAAGATATAAACCAATAGAAAGTGACACCCATAAAGGAACCCAAGGACATGCCGTTATCATTGGCGGAAGCTACGGCAAGATGGGTTCGGTTTGTTTAGCATCAAAAGCTTCGCTAATGTCAGGTTGCGGATTGGTAACAGGTTATATTCCAAAATGTGGTTACAACATCATGCAAACTTTTCTGCCAGAAGCAATGGTTATTACAGATATAAACGAAGAATTTATCTCTAAAATCCGTATAGGTTTTACTCCAGATGCAATAGGGATTGGAGTAGGAATGGGGCAGGACCGTCAAACCAAGAGAGCACTTTATCAATTCTTGAAAAGCAATACATCACCTTTGGTTATTGATGCCGATGCCTTGAATATTTTGTCCTTGAATAGAGAATGGCTGTTGGAGTTACCCAAAAAGACAATTCTGACACCACACCTAAAAGAACTAGAAAGATTGATAGGTAAATGGGAATCCGAAGAAGAAAAATTTGAGAAAACCCAAGCTCTTTCACAAACGCTAGAAGTAATAATCGTGATGAAAGGTGCTCCAACTTATATTTTTGACGGCGATACAATTTATAAAAACACCACAGGAAATTCCGCATTGGCGACAGCCGGAAGTGGCGATGTATTGACGGGAATTATAACTGGATTATTGGCACAAAAATACAATCCCACCGATGCAGCCATTTCAGGGGTTTACCTTCACGGACTAACAGCCGATCTTGCCTTATCTGAAACAGGACATCAGAGTTTTATTGCCTCTACCATCATAGAATATCTTGGAAAAGCCTATCTGAGCATTGAAAGGGAAATCGGACATGGATAGAAAATTTTATTAAAACGCAATAAATCAGTTGGTTGTTAAAAAATTTTTGTGTAAATTTACTTTAGTGATTTATTCTAAACTATTTATTTTCTTTCAGTCCTGATTCTTAATAAATAGTTTAACCTCGAAGTACTGTCAACGTAAACTGCAGGTATATAAATTAACAAAAACTATAGTAGAGAAGTCTTTTTTGCAAAGGGCTTCTCTTTTTTTATATTTGAGTATTAAATTTCTAATCCAAAAATGAACGAAGAAGATTTAAGAAATATCGCAAACCAACTATCAAAACCCGATGGGGAACATGGAATTCAAGTTGCCGATATGATGAATACCACCAACTTTACTATGACATCGGACTGTATTGATCTATTGAAATTAAAGGACGGTAATTCAGTTTTGGAAATCGGTCACGGCAATTGTGGTCATCTAAATTATCTTTTAGAAAAAGCAAAAGATGTAAAATATACTGGCTTGGAAATTTCTTCTTTGATGTCAGAAGAAGCCAAGAAAATAAATAGTCAGTTTTTAAGCGAAGCTGTTCAATTTGTTTTATATGACGGAATAAAACTTCCTTTTGAAGAAGAGTATTTTGATTCAATTTTCAGCGTAAATACCATTTATTTCTGGAAAGATCCTCAAGATTTTCTAGTAGAAATTTATCGAGTTCTGAAACCAACCGGGAAGATGCTCATTACTATGGCTGATAAAACATTTATGCAAAAACTACCTTTTACCAAATATGTCTTTAATTTATATGAGACAATTGAAGTTGAAAAATTAGCTAAAAGTGTTGGTTTTGAAATATCCGAAATCAAAGAAAATAACGATGAAGTGAGGAGCAAGGTAGGGGATTTGGTTACCCGAAAATTCTATACGTTACATCTTGATAAAATTTAAAATAAAAACAGCTTCTGATTAAAGAAGCTGTTTTTCAAGTTTATTGTCTATATTTAAAATTCTTTTCAATTGCGAGAATCATTTCTCCTGCAATGTCTTTATTGGTAGCACCCTCAATTCCTTCTAATCCAGGCGAAGAATTTACTTCCAACAACAATGGTCCTTTTGAAGAGCGGATGATATCTACACCTGCAACTTTCAAATCCATTGCTTTTGCAGCCTTTATGGCAATACGTTTTTCCTCAGCAGTTACTTTGATGATTGAAGCTGTTCCGCCCAAGTGAATATTCGCCCTGAATTCTCCTGGCAAGGCTTCACGCTGAATGGCTGCCACTACTTTTCCGTCAATTACAAAACAACGAATGTCTTTTCCGTTGGCTTCCTTGATAAATTCCTGTACCAAAATATTTGCATTCAAACTCTTGAAAGCATTGATCACACTTTCAGCCGCTTTTTTAGTCTCTGCCAAAACGACACCTTTTCCTTGTGTTCCTTCTAATAGTTTTACAATTAATGGCGGTCCGCCAACCATTTTTATCAAGTCATTGGTGTCCAAAGGGGAATTTGCAAATCCTGTTGTCGGAATATCTACACCATTATTTAATAATAACTGTAATGAATATAATTTGTCTCTAGACTGTGTTATTGCTGAAGATGAATTCAAACAAAAAACCTTCAAAGCCTCGAACTGTCTGGTCAAAGCACAACCATAAAAGGTAATACTCGGACGAATTCTAGGAATGATGGCATCAAAATTATCAAGGATTTTTCCACCTCTGTAATGAATTTCAGGTTTGGTGGCATCGAGTTTCATATAGCATTCCTTAATGTTCAGGAATTGCATATCGTGACCTCGCATTTCGCCAGCTTCCATAATCCTTTTATTACTGTAAAGCTCAGGATTACTGGCCAAAAGTCCGATTCTTAAACCTGTCTTTGCTCGATCAGAAGTCTTGTAAAGTTCTTTTAGACTATCAGTTGTAGGTTGGCCTAAAAGATATTTTTGTGAAGGGTCAACCAAAACACGACCGTTCATAGCTTCACGACCCAACAACATCCTGAAACCCATCGAGTCACGATTGGTTAGTGTAATTTCTACCGACCAATGTTGGCCGCCAATTTCAAGTTCAGCACCAATAACATAACGTTGTTCGCGGAAACCGCTGGAACTTTTTACTACCCTTTTGTCAACCAATTTCGATTCGCAATGGATGACGGTTTTGACATTATTTTGTATTGGATTGATGTCAAATTTGACCCAATTTTCTCCATCTTTAATGAATGGAGCAATATTAATAGCATGCAAGGCTGATGTTTTTGCACCAGAATCTACACGTGCCTTAATCGTTGGAATACCCAAAGCAGGGAAGGAGCACCATTCTTCACTTCCGACGATAACTTTTTCTTGTAACATATTTTTTGATTGATGAACTGTTATATTGACTTTATCAAAAGTAGTATTTGTTTTGGAAATATATCCTAGAATCCTAAAAAGATTAGACCCGATAAACATTGAATTTATCGGGTCTTAAAAGTACTATAACAATTTAATAATATTAATTTGTAGGTTCTTCTGTTTTTTGAACTGTAACCGTCAATTCCTGACCGCCATCTTCAATGTCCATAAAAATTTCATCACCCATTCCAATTTTTGAAGTTATGATTTCTTCTGCCAAAGCATCTTCAACATATTTTTGAATGGCTCTTTTCAATGGTCGTGCACCAAATTGCTTGTCAAAACCTTTTTCAGCAATATATGCTTTTGCTTTGTCAGAAAGTTTTAGGTTATAACCTAATTCTTTCACACGAACATATAATTTTTTCAATTCAATTTCGATGATTAGGTTAATGTGTTCTTGCTCTAAAGCATTGAAAACAATAACGTCATCAATTCTATTTAAGAATTCTGGAGCAAAGGCTTTTTTCAAAGCGTTTTCGATAATGCTTTTTGAGTTTTCATCTGTTTGAGAAACTTTCGCGGCAGTACCAAAACCAACACCTTGACCGAAATCCTTCAATTGACGGGCTCCAATATTAGATGTCATGATGATAATAGTATTCTTGAAATCGATTTTACGACCTAAGCTATCAGTTAAAAATCCATCATCTAAAACTTGAAGCATCATGTTGAATACATCTGGATGTGCTTTTTCAATTTCATCCAAAAGCACAACTGAGTAAGGTTTTCTTCTCACTTTTTCAGTCAATTGACCACCTTCTTCATATCCAACGTATCCTGGAGGTGCTCCAACTAATCTTGAAATGGCAAATTTTTCCATGTATTCGCTCATGTCAATTCTGATCAAAGCTTCTTCGGAATCAAATAATTCTTTGGCGATAACTTTTGCCAATTGTGTTTTTCCAACTCCTGTTTGCCCTAAGAAAATAAATGAACCAATTGGTCGATTTGGATCTTTCAATCCGGCACGATTTCTTTGGATGGAACGGGCAATTTTCATTACTGCTTCGTTTTGTCCAATTACCTTACCTTGAATAATTTCTGGCAATTTAGCTAATTTATTACTTTCAGTTTGAGCAATACGGTTTACTGGTATTCCAGACATCATTGAAACGACATCAGCAACGTTATCTTCAGTCACCTGAATACGGTTGTTTTTAGAATCTTCTTCCCATTGTTCTTGAGCGATTGCCAAGTCTTTTTCGATGCGTTTTTCATCATCTCTAAGTTTGGCTGCTTCTTCGTATTTCTGTTTTTTAACAACAGTATTTTTAAGTTCACGAACTTCTTCCAACTGACGCTCTAAATCCAAAATTTGTTTTGGAACATCAATATTAGTAATGTGAACTCTGGAACCTGCTTCATCCAAAGCATCAATAGCCTTGTCTGGAAGGAAACGCTCTGACATATATCTGTCCGTTAACTTCACGCAAGCTTCAATTGCTTCTGGAGTATAGATGACGTTGTGGTGGTCTTCGTATTTATTTTTGATGTTGTTTAAAATCGTAATTGTTTCTTCAACAGAAGTTGGTTCGACAATTACCTTTTGAAAACGTCTTTCTAAAGCACCATCTTTTTCAATGTATTGACGGTATTCATCAAGAGTAGTGGCACCAATACATTGGATTTCACCTCTAGCTAAAGCTGGTTTAAACATATTTGAAGCATCGAGTGAACCAGTAGCTCCTCCAGCTCCAACAATGGTATGAATCTCATCAATGAAGAGAATAATATCATCGTTTTTTTCAAGTTCGTTCATCACAGCTTTCATACGTTCTTCAAACTGGCCACGGTATTTTGTTCCGGCAACTAAGCTTGCCAAATCTAGGGTAACTACACGTTTGTTGAATAAAATACGGGATACTTTCTTTTGGATAATTCTCAAGGCTAATCCTTCTGCAATAGCAGATTTACCAACACCTGGTTCTCCAATTAAAAGTGGATTGTTCTTTTTTCTACGGCTCAAAATCTGCGATACACGCTCGATTTCTTTTTCACGACCTACAACAGGATCCAATTTTCCTTCTTCGGCCATTTCTGTTAAATCTCTTCCGAAATTATCCAGAACTGGTGTTTTAGATTTCTTATTGGATTTATTAGCAGGATTGTTAAAACTGCCTTCTTTTAAACTGTCATCTTGTCCTGAATCATCGTTAAACGATTCGTTTCTTGGCAAGTTATCTAGGAATTCTTCTTCGCTTGGCGTCATATTTAAATATTGTTCTTTGGCTACGTCATAATCGATTTTCATCTTATTCAATAGCTTGGTTGTGGGATCGTTTTCATTTCTTAAAATGCACAATAAAAGATGTGCAGTACTAATTGAACTGCTTTGAAAAACTTTAGCTTCTAAAAAAGTGGTCTTCAGAGCCCTTTCCGCTTGACGGGTAAGGTGAAGATTCTTTTTGTCGTTGCTAATTTCAACACTTGGATTGGCAGGGCTTAAAATTTCTACTTTTTTTCTCAGGTGGTCTAAATCGACTGATAAATTGTTTAGTATATTTATAGCTTTACCATTACCATCTCTTAAAATACCCAACATTAGATGCTCGGTACCTATGAAGTCGTGACCCAAACGAAGGGCTTCTTCCTTGCTGTAGGTAATCACATCTTTTACTCTTGGTGAAAAATTATCATCCATACTATATTGATATTGGTTCTGTAAATTTAGTAATAATGTATCTCTTTTGCAAAAATCATACCCTGCCATTAGTACTGACAGCTAATTGACAAAAAAATATCCGAAAATAAAAGTTAAATTACAATTAACTTATCAACTAATAACGGCTGGTTTTATGTTAATAAATCGAATAAATTTCTGTTAATTTATATACGAAAAAAGTTTGAGAAAGGTTATATTAGCAGGATTTTTTAAAACACATTAAATTTAATTATAACTATAGAATATGTCTGACGGAGAAAAGTTAATTCCTATAAACATAGAGGACGAAATGAAATCAGCTTACATCGATTATTCGATGTCAGTTATTGTATCAAGAGCACTTCCAGATGTTAGAGATGGCTTGAAACCAGTGCACCGAAGAGTACTTTACGGGATGTACGAATTAGGAGTTCTTTCGAATAGAGCCCATAAAAAATCAGCAAGAATTGTTGGAGAAGTTTTAGGTAAGTATCACCCACACGGCGATACATCGGTTTACGATGCTATGGTTCGTATGGCACAAGAGTGGAGTTTGCGTTATCTTTTGGTAGATGGGCAAGGTAACTTTGGGTCTGTGGATGGTGATAGCCCTGCAGCAATGCGTTATACTGAAGCAAGAATGAAAAAAATATCAGAAGAAATTATGGCTGATATCGACAAGGAAACTGTCGATTTCCAGTTAAATTTTGATGATACTTTATATGAACCAAAAGTAATGCCTACGAAAGTTCCGACTCTATTGATAAATGGAGCTTCGGGAATTGCAGTGGGTATGGCTACCAATATGGCACCTCACAATTTAACTGAGGTAATCAACGGAACTTTGGCTTACATCGAAAATGAAGATATTGAAATCGATGAGTTGATGAACCATATCAAAGCACCTGACTTTCCGACAGGTGGTGTGATTTATGGTTATGAAGGTGTTCGTGAAGCCTTTAAAACAGGAAGAGGAAGAATTGTGATGAGAGCGAAAGTAGGCTTCGAAGAAGTTGACGGACGTGAATCAATCATTGTTACTGAAATTCCATACCAAGTGAATAAAGCTGATATGATCAAGAAAACAGCCGACTTGGTAAATGATAAAAAAATTGAAGGTATTGCCAATATCCGTGACGAATCGGATCGAAATGGTATGCGAATCGTTTACATCTTGAAACGTGATGCTGTGCCAAATGTGGTATTGAATACCTTATATAAATATACACAATTACAATCTTCTTTCAGTGTAAACAATATTGCACTTGTAAACGGAAGACCTCAAATGTTGAATCTAAAAGAATTGATTCATTATTTTGTGGAACACCGTCATGAAGTTGTAATCCGTAGAGCTCAATATGAGTTGCGTAAAGCAGAAGAAAGAGCTCACATCCTTGAAGGTTTAATCATTGCTTCGGATAATATTGATGAAGTAATTGCCTTGATTCGTTCGTCTAAAAACACAGATGAAGCCAGAGAGAAATTGATGGAGCGTTTCAAATTATCTGAAATCCAATCGAAAGCAATCGTTGAGATGCGTTTGCGTCAATTGACAGGCTTGGAGCAAGATAAATTGAGAGCGGAGTATGAGGAAATCATGAAATTGATTGATCATTTAAGAGCTTTACTTGCAAGTAAAGAAATGAGAATGGATTTGATTAAAGAAGAATTGGCAGAAATCCGTGATAAATATGGAGATGAACGTCGTTCTATCATTGAATATTCTGGTGGAGATGTAAGTATTGAAGATTTGATTGCTGATGAAAATGTAGTGATTACCATTTCGCATGCAGGTTATATCAAACGTACGCCTTTAACGGAATACAAAACACAAAATAGAGGAGGAGTTGGGCAAAAAAGTGCCGGAACAAGAGATCAGGATTTCTTGGAACACATGTATGTTGCAACGAATCATCAATATATGATGTTCTTTACCCAAAAAGGAAAATGTTTCTGGATGCGTGTTTATGAAATTCCAGAAGGAAGCAAAACTGCGAAAGGTAGAGCCATTCAAAACTTGGTGAATATTGAAAGTGATGATAAAGTGAAAGCTTTTATCTGTACTCAGGATTTAAAAGACAAGGACTATATCAACAGTCATAACCTTGTGATGGTAACGAAAAAAGGTCAGGTTAAGAAAACTTCTTTGGAGAAATATTCTAAGCCTAGAGTAAATGGAGTTGCTGCAATTACAATTAAGGAAGGTGATGAATTATTGGCTGCTAAATTGACCAATGGTGAAAGCCAAATTATCTTAGCGGTTAAATCAGGTAAACTAGTTCGTTTTGAAGAAACTAAAACACGTCCGATGGGAAGAACAGCTTCTGGAGTTCGTGGAATTACCTTAAAAGATGATACTGATGAAGTAATTGGTATGGTTACTGTAAATGATATGAGTAGCGAAATCCTAGTAGTTGCTGAAAACGGTTACGGAAAACGTTCTAGCCTTGATGAATACAGAATTACGAATCGTGGTGGAAAAGGAGTTAAAACCCTTAATATTACTGAGAAAACAGGTAAATTAATCTCTATTAATGATGTTACTGATGCTGATGATTTAATGATCATCAACAAGTCTGGATTGACCATCAGAATGGCGGTTGAAGATCTAAGAGTAATGGGGCGTGCCACACAAGGTGTGAAATTAATCAACATCAAAGGAAACGATTCAATTGCTGCAGTAACTAAAGTAATGAAAGATGATGTTGTTGAACCAGCAGTTGACGAAGACGGAAATATCATTGTAGATGAAACCATCGAAAGAGTAAAACCAGTTTTGGAAGTACTTGAAGACGATGGAACAGCAGACGACGATGACGATACCGACGAAGAAATTGAAGACGAAGAATTAGAAGAAGATGACTCTGACGAAGAGGAATCGGAAGAGTAATAATATAAACACAACGATCATGAAAAATAAATTTGTACTACTTGCAGCAGCATTGCTTATTTCGGTAAGTTCTTTTGCACAGAAAGACGAGTTAAAAACCCTTAAAAAATTGTATTCAAAAGATGCACCATCTGCTAAAGATGTAATTGAATACAAGGCGAATGTAGTAAAATTAACACCTTTGGCTACTGAAGAAGGCGATAAGGTTTATGCCAATTTCTATAAGGCAATGTTACCTGTTGTGGAAATTAAAAGTTTAGGCACTACTGCTACTCAAGAACAAATGTCAAAATTTGTTACACCAGCTGCTGTTGATACTTTTACAAAGGGAGCTAATGAAATGTTGGAGTACGAAAAAAGAACAGGAAAAAAAGTTTATACAGATAATATCAAACAAACTATAACTTTTTTCAAACCTTCTCTTTTAAATTATGCAATTGATTTAGGAAGCCAAAAAAAGTTTGCTGAAGCTGCAAATGTTTTTTACAATACTTATCTTTTGGACAAAAACGATCAGGAAAAATTATACTATGCTGCAAGTTATGCCGTGAATGCTCAGGACTTTGATTTGGCTCTAAAATATTACGAAGAGTTGAAAGCACTAAATTTTTCTGGTGAAAAAACAAATTATTACGCTAAAAGCAAAGCAAACGACGCTGAAAATTACTTTGATTCAAAGTCGAACAGAGATGCTGCAGTAAAAATTGGAACTCACACAGCTCCAAGAGATGAGAATGAACCTTCAAAAAGAGGAGAAATTTATAAAAATATTGCTTTGATATTAGTTCAAAAAGGTAGAATTGAAGAAGCCAAAAAAGCTATTCAAGATGCAAGACAAGCTAATCCTGACGATACTTCATTGATATTATCAGAAGCCGATTTGTATTTAAAAACTAATGATATGGAATCTTACAAAAATGCCATCAATCAAGTTCTGGAAAAAGATCCAAATAATGTAGATTTAATATTTAATCTAGGTGTCATTAGCAGTAATAATAAAGATTTAAAAAACGCAGAAAAATATTATAACCAAGCACTAAGTATCAATCCAAATTATGCAAATGCCTATTATAACCTTTCTGCTATAAGGATTGATGAATCTCAAGTGTTATTAGATCAGATGAACAAATTGGGAACTTCAGCTGCTGATAATAAGAAGTATGATGTTTTGAAAAAACAAAGAGAAGAGGTTTTGAAAGGTGCAATTACTAACCTAGAGAAAACTATAAGTCTTGATGATAAAAATGTTGAAGCTAAAAAGGTTTTGATAAATGTTTATAATGCTTTAGAAATGACTGATAAAGCGAAAGCATTAAAAGCTACTATGAAGGAATAGTTAGGATTTATAAAAGTTATAAAAACTCTTTATTATAAAATACCCCAAAAAGTATCTAGCTTTTTGGGGTATTTTTTTATGGTGATTAATAATTAATTCCTTACCAGAATTTCACATACAAAGCCATTACCAAAAGTACCGTTACAACAATTAAAACCATAGTTGAAGGCTCAACTTTAAACATGCTTTTATCGAGTTCAAATGCTTTTGGGTTGATTTTTGGTCCAGCCAAACTCATCAAGATCATAACCAACATTGTGAAGGCAAAAGCCAGCCCCATACAAATTAGGAAAGGAATTTCGAATCCTCCTTTTCCATTTGGAAACGCAGTATAAATCCAAGTTTCGTTTCCAAAAACTGCTGGTGCATAATTATTGAAGAATACCGAAAGCAAGAAGCCCGTTAGCATTCCGACGATAGCAGCAGCACCTGTTGTGCGTTTCCAAAACATACCCAAAATAAACATTGCAAAAACTCCCGGACTAATGAAACCTGTATATTTTTGGATGAAAGTAAAACCACCTTCACCACCAATTCCCAATAAATCTTTCCAAGTCAATAAAACAGAAAGAGCCATTGCTACCAAGATCGTCAAACGGCCTATATTGACCATTTTTTTCTCGCTAGCACCTTTATTAATATATTTTTTATAAATGTCTAAAGTAAAAATTGTTGAGATACTATTTGCTTTTCCAGCAAGTGATGCCACAATCGCAGCCGTCAAAGCTGCCAAAGAAAGTCCTTTCAACCCTGATGGAAGAAATCCTAAAATAGCCGAATAAGCATTATCCGCATTGAAACTTCCTCCTGGAGCCATCTCAGCTTGCAAAGCGCCATCTTGGTACAACACATAAGCTGCAATTCCAGGAAGCATCACGATAATTGGCATTCCTAATTTGATAAATCCAGCAAAAAGAATTCCGGTTCTAGCGGTTTTTAAATCAGCTCCTAGAGCTCTTTGTGTAATATATTGGTTGCAACCCCAATAATTTAGATTCACAATCCATTGACCTGCAAAATACATTGCAATCCCGGGAAGCATTAAGTATTTATTAATGTCGGCTTGTGAGGATCCAGGTCCTGGCTTGTCTAAAATCATCTTAAAATGATCAGGGGCTTGTTTCATCATTGTAGTAAATCCGGCTAGAACATCATGTCCTAAGCCAAAACGTTCGCTAACCATCGTCAAGGCAATGTAAGTGGTTGCCAAACCTCCAATAATTAAAACCACAACCTGAATAACATCTGTAAAACCAATCACTTTCATACCACCAAGTGTAATTACCAAAGCGAAAATAGCCATCAAAACGATGATGATATGAAAATAACCTCCACCAGCAATGTTGTCAATTGCTAAGGCTCCCAAAAACAGGATAGAAGTAAGGTTGACAAAAACGTATAAGAACAACCAAAAAATCGCCATAATCAAACTCACAGTTTCATTGTAACGTGTTTGCAGGAACTGCGGCATCGTGAAAATTTTGTTTTTCAGATATACAGGAATAAACCAAACTGCAATAATTATCAAGGCGATGGCTGCCAACCATTCATAAGCCGCAACTGCTATCCCGACTACAAAACCATTACCACTCATTCCGATAAATTGTTCTGCAGAAATATTTGAAGCGATTAAAGATGCTCCAATTGCCCACCAAGTGAGCGAGCCTTCGGCAAGGAAAAAATCTTTGGTTTCGGATTCTCCTTTGTTCTTTTTTCGACTATAGATCCAATAACCATAACCGGCTACCAGAAAAAAATAGACAATAAAAATAATGTAATCAATGCTTGAAAATTTACTCATAATGTTAAAATGGTTAGTTTTAATAGAGGGTTAAAGTTTTTTAATCACTACAAATAGTGGTTGACTATATCGATTTCTTAATAAGTGTCAAATTAACACTAATTATTTTTTAAAAACAAAAAAGTAGGTGATTTAATTAATCTGAATCATTTTAACAATCACATTTCCATTGGTTTTGTTGGCTTCGTCAGGTTGATTTCCTCCAATGGCTATTTTGACATTTCCATTAAATTGTTGGTATTTTCCTTCGGATGTAGTGTAGGACAAATCTAGAGGCGATAATTTGAAAATTACGGTCTTGGTTTCACCGGCTTTCAAGTGAATTCTTTCAAATCCTTTCAATGTTTTCAAAGGAGCTTTTATTGAATTATCTTGATTGATAACATACAATTGAGCCACTTCATCTCCTGCAATTTTTCCAGTATTGGTGATTTTTACTTCAACCAAAAGATCTTTTCCTTTTTTTATTTTTGATGGAATTTTGGCTTCTTCATATTTAAAAGTGGTATAGCTTAAGCCGTAACCAAATCCGTAAAGCGGTTTTCCATTGAAATAACGATACGTTCGGTTGTCCATTTTATAGTCTTCAAAAGGGGGGAGATCGTCATCACTTTTATAGAAAGTAACTGGCAATCTTCCGGCAGGATTGTAATCGCCAAATAAAATATCGGCTACACCCGTACCAGCCGACTGGCCTCCATACCAAGAATTTAGAATGGCATCAACATTTTCAGCTTCCCAAGGGGTTGCAATTGCACTTCCTGTCATCATCACGAAAACGAGTGGTTTTCCAGTACTTTTCAGCTTTTTCATTAATTCGGTTTGAACAGTAGGAAGTAAAATTGAAGTTCGGTCGCCACCTTCAAAACCCGGGAAGTTCACAGGCATTTCTTCGCCTTCCAATTGAGGTGATATTCCACCAACGAAAACAAATGCATCAGCATCTTTTAGTCTAGAAATCATTGCATTGAAATCGGTTTTAACGAAATTCCCAGCATTGAAGGCTACATTGGCTTTGCCTTCGCCTTGCCAATATTCGACTACCAAATTATATACTTTTCCTTTCTGAGTTTCCAACAAATAAGTTTTTTCTCCCCAACGGTTTTTTGACCAAGCATCTAAAACTTGCTTTCCATCGATGAAAAAGCGGTATCCGTCATCTGCATTTAACTCGAAAGTGATAGAACCGTTTTCAGTAGCAGTAAAATTGGTAGTATATCGAGCCGAAAAATTATTGGCTTTTATATTTCCAATTACAACTTCGCCTTCTTGCCAAAGATTGTTTATTTCAGTTTCAGTTCGAACGGCTTCGGGTTTTCCTTCAAGATTTTTGTTGTTGAAATATTCGGCTTTAAAGCCAAATTTTCCCTCGAAAGCATATTGATTTTTTAGATTTGAATAGACTAAAAGTGTATCATTCGTAAAATTAATCGCCTTCTCATAAACCACTTCGGTATCGTTACCCACTTTATCCTTGATTCCCTTTAAAACGGTACTCAATTCAGACGGAATACCATTGTAATTACCTAAAATAGAGATAGAATTATCGGCATTTGGACCTAAAACCGCAATCTTCTTTAGCTTTTTATTTAGTGGTAAAATATTGTTTTCATTCTTGAGCAAAACCATCGATTGTTGAGCCATTTTCAAAGCATGTTCCTTGTGAGGTGCACTTTCTAAAATCGATTCTGAGGTTTGGGCATATTTTACAATTGAAACAGGATCGAACATTCCAAGTCGGAAACGAATCATAAATAGTCTTTTTACTGAAACATCAATTTGAGCTTCAGTAATTAATCCTTTCTTTACGGCTTCAACCAAAGATTTATAGGCATCAGTTCCACAATCAATGTCAGTTCCATGATGAACGGCATCTGCAGAAGCGGATGCGGCATCAGGATGCGTCTTGTGGTTTTTGAAGAAGTCGTCAATTGCCCAACAATCTGAAGTTACATAGCCTTTAAATCCCCATTGCTTTCTCAAAATATCATTCATTAAGATATCGCTTGCACAACAAGGTTCGGTTCTGAAGGCATTATAAGCACACATCACTCCAGCGACTTCAGACTCCGTAATTAGTTTTTTGAAAGCGGGAAGATAAGTGTCCCAAAGCTCATAAGGTGTTGCATCTGCATCAAAAGTGTGACGCAAAGGTTCTGGACCGCTGTGAACCGCATAATGCTTTGCACAAGCTGCCGCTTTTAGGTATTTAGGATCATCACCTTGAAGACCTCTAACGAAAAAATCACCTAATTCCGCCGTCAGAAAAGGATCTTCTCCATAGGTTTCCTGGCCACGACCCCAACGAGGATCACGAAAAATGTTGATATTTGGAGTCCAATAGGTTAGTCCGAGATACCTTTCATTGGTTCTTCTTAATGCCACGGCCTTGTTATAAATCGCTCTTCCTTCTAAAGCAGAATAATCGGCCATTTTATAAAGCGAATTCTTGTCGAAAGTAGCAGCCATTGCAATTGCTTGAGGGAAAACGGTTGTTTTAAATGGAGTTCTTGCCACACCATGAAGCGTTTCATTCCACCAATCATAAGCTGGAATTCCCAGTCTTGGTATGGCAGGGGAGGAATTGAGCATTTGAGCTACTTTTTCTTCAAGCGTTAACTTGCTAACCAAGTCATCAACACGTTCTTCGAAAGAACGATTATGATCTCGAAAAACAAATTTTTTATCCACTTGTTGGGAAAGACAATTGTTTGAAATAAATAAAACGACTAGTGTTTTGCAAATTATGAAGGTTGATTTCATAAGTATAGTATTTGATTTTAATAATGTCAAAAAATGAAGAATGCCTAAAAAAATCAGTTATTTACAAAAATTATATTAGGTCTAAAGTAAATGCAACCGATTGTGTAAAGAAATAAAAAATATTTTAGATGTAATGCATTAATTGTAAATAATATGTGTTAAAAATAACGTTTAGGCAAAAATATTTTGTAATTATTTTATAATCAAAAAATGTATATTTGTTAGATATTTAAGATTCATGGAAGAAAAGAGAGATGTTACCATTTATGATATAGCAGAGCGATTGAGCTTGGCGACTTCAACTATTTCAAGAGCTTTGAAAGACCATCCAAGTATAAGTGATAGAACGATTAAAAAAGTAAAAAAAGCGGCTGAAGAAATGGGTTTTCGTCCCAATACTTTGGCAGCGGGTTTAAGAGGTAATCAAACCAAAATCATTGGGGTTTTGGTGACGCGAATCAACCGACCATTTATTTCATCTTTGATTAGTGGTATTGAAGAAACCGCTCAAAAAGCAGGCTACAGCGTCATGATTACGCAAAGTCATGATTCATATAATGATGAAGTAAATTTATCTAAAGCTTTATACGACAGTAGGGTATGTGGTATAATTTGCTCTTTGGCTATGGAAACTCGTGACACTTCTCATTTTCAAAAATTTATCGACAAGAATATCCCTTTGGTTTTTGTTGATAGGGTTCCGAAAGATTTTAATACGTATCGTGTTATGATCGACAATTATTCGGCCGGTTATAAAGCTACAAAACACTTGATCGAACAAGGCTGTAAACGCATCGCTCATATTACAGGTTCGTTACATCGAAATACGTATTCAGAACGAAGAAGAGGTTATGTTGATGCTTTGTTGGAATCTAATTTGGTTGTCGATGAAGCCTTAATTGTCGATTCTACAGGATTGACTTTTGAAGACGGGGAAACGGCAAGTAATGCCTTTTTTGATCTTCAGAATCCGCCTGACGGAATTTTTGCTTCAAATGATACGGCAGCTGTTGGAGCCATCCAAGCTGCTAAAAAAAGAGGCTTGAAAATTCCCGAAGACATTGCTATAATTGGTTTTAACGATGATCCGATTGCTTCAATTATCGATCCTGGACTTTCTACCATTTCTCATCCGGCTGTAAAAATGGGTCAGACATCTGCCAAAAAAGTTATCAATCATTTGAAATCTTTGCGTAACAACGCCAATGCCTCTAACAAGGATAATATTACCGAAGTTACGTTTTTGAATACTGAAGTTGTTGCTAGAGAATCATCTAAAAAACAATCTTAGAGTTCTTAGCATCTTGATAAAAATGCTTTAAAAAATTAAACACAAAATGCACTAATTTTCACAAATTCGTTTATGAAAATTAGTGCATTTTGTATCTTTTTAAAGATGATAAATATGTAGTTTGTATAGCCTAGAGTTCGATTTTTTTCATTTTCGGAACCAAAAAGTGCATTACTAACCAAGCCACAACGTAGGCACCACCACAAATGCAGAACATGATGAAATAGCCAGTTTCTATTTTTCCAATTTTGGTGTAATAAACAAACATGTTTTTCTGAACTAACCAAGTTAGTAAAACTCCTCCAAAAGTTCCGAACATCCCGCCAATTCCTGTTACAGATGCAGTGGCTTTCTTAGGAAACATATCTGAAACGGTTGTGAAAATATTCGCACTCCAAGCTTGATGAGCAGCTGCTGCAAGTCCGATGACAGTTATTGCCAACCACATATTGATGGTTCCTAAATATTGCGAGAAAATTACAGGCAAAACCAAAGCAGCAAAAAACAACATGCTCATTTTTCGGGCTTTGTAGGCAGGCCAATTTCTATTGATTAAATTCATTGGCAACCAACCTCCAAAAACACTACCAACACTTGCCATAGTATAAACCAAAGCCGATGGCCAAATAACTTGAGTAACCGGTAAATCATATTCTTTCATCAAGAAATCAGGCAACCAGAAGAGGTAAAACCACCAAACAGGATCAGTTAAAAATTTTCCAATGGCAAAGGCCCAAGTTTGCGGAAACGAAAGTAATTTCATCCATGAAACCTTTTCCTGATTGGTTTCTACTTCTGCATCAGCATTGATGTATTCGAGTTCTGCAATAGAAAGTTTCTTTTGTTTTTCGGGAGTTTCGAAAAAATAGAACCAAAAAATTAACCATACAAAACCAATAGCACCAGTTAAAATAAAAGCCCATTGCCATCCCCAAGTTATCGCAATAAACGGAACAGTTAGCGGAACAAGTATCGATCCTATATTGCTTCCTGAGTTGAAAACACCTGTTGCCAAGGCACGTTCTTTTTGTGGAAACCATTCGGCTGTAGCCTTTATCGCAGCAGGAAAGTTTCCAGCTTCAGTTATCCCTAAAAATATTCGGGCAAAAATAAAACCCAACGTTCCAGTGGCAAAAGCGTGTAGCATTGCAGCAAGACTCCAAAGCCCAGTTGCAATGGCATAACCAATTTTGGTTCCGAATTTATCAATGAAACCGCCTGCAAAAATCATCCCAATTGCATAGGATAATTTGAAAGCAATTTCAATATTTGAATAATCTCTAACTTCTTGTTCAGCAGTCCAATTGAAAGCTTCAGCTAAAAATGGCTTTAAGTAACTGATGACATTTCGGTCCAGATAGTTGATCGTTGTGGCAAAGAAAACCAAGCTGCAAATTGTCCATCTGTAATTTCCTATTTTGGGAGTACTCATACTATTTTATTTTTTTGAATGATGTCAATAACTTGCTTCACTTTCTGTGTAAGTTCTTCGTATTTGCTATTGGCGATAATATCATTGCTTATCAATTTAGATCCAATTCCAACACAAGTTGCACCAGCATCAAACCATGATTTCAAACTTTCTTCTGTAGTGTCAACACCGCCAGTTGGCATTATTTTAGTCCAAGGTTGTGGTGCTTTTGCTGCTTTTATAAAATTTGGCCCATAGACTTCTCCCGGAAATAACTTTACAATTTCACAGCCCCATTCTTCAGCTTTTGCAATTTCTGTTAGTGAACCACAACCTGGCGACCATAATACCTTTTTACGGTTACAAACGATAGCGATATCCTCTCTAAAAAGGGGTGTCACAATGAATTGAGCCCCAATATTTAGATAATAGGAAGCAGTCCCGGCATCGGTTATCGATCCAACTCCAAGTATCATTTCTGGACATTCCTTACTGCAATACTTACTTAATTCGGCAAAAACCTCTTGAGCAAACAAACCTCTGTGAGTAAATTCCAAAAGTCGGGCTCCACCATCATAGCAAGCTTTTATTACTTTTTTGGCTACTTCTGCATCAGGATGGTAAAAGAGGGGTACGAGTCCTGTTTTTTCCATCGTTAAGGCAACTTCAATTCTTGAAAATGTTTTCATTTATATTTTTTATAAAAGTTGTAAAGTCTACAAATTATCGAACAACTCGTCCTGAACCATCGCCATTCATGAGTTTTTCTACTTCGGCAACTGTTGCTAAATTTGCATCCCCATAGATAGTATGCTTCAAGCAAGATGCAGCAACGGCAAATTCCAAGGCTTTTTGATCGTCAAAATGATGCAGTCCATAAATCAAAGCACCCATAAAGCTGTCTCCAGCTCCAATTCGGTCAACAATATAATTGATTTCGTAAGTTTTTGATATCTTGATTGTTTTTCCATTATATAAAATTGCCGACCACATATTTTGGGAAGCACTGCTGTCAACTCTATTGGTTATGGCTATTTTCTTGGCTTTCGAAAATCTTTCGGATAATTTTTTACAAAGTGACAACTGCAAATCAGCTTCTGAGTTTCCTTCGGGAATGATATTGAAATATTGTTGTGAAGCATAATCTCCTGCCAGAATCACATCACAAAGAGCGACCATTTTTTCCATTATTTCACCTGGTGATTTGCCATAGTTCCAAAGATTTTGACGGTAATTGAAATCGGTTGAAATGGTCAAGCCGAATTCATTTGCTTTTTCAATCGCTTCCAGACAAACATCAGCAGTATCTTGCGAAATTCCTGCTGTAATGCCCGACCAATGGAACCAACCAGCGTTTTCAAAAACCTCTTCCCAATTGATCATTCCTTTTTTTAATGTCGAAAAAGAAGAAAAAGCACGGTCATAAACTACTTTACTACCTCGCATTGCAGCCCCTTTTTCAAGAAAATAAATTGCCAATCGGTCGCCACCTTTCACGATGAAATCAGTTCCAACATCTAGCTTCTTTATTAGGCTCAAGGCCGAAAAACCAATGTCGTTATTGGGAATTCGGGTTACAAATTCAGCTTCCATACCAAATTGTACCAATGAAGTCGCCACATTGAGTTCGCTTCCACCATAATCGGCATTGAAGTTTGAGCTTTGTGAAAACCTTAAATAGTCGGGTGTAGAAAGTCGTAGAAGGACTTCTCCAAAAGTGATGACTTTTTTCAATTTTACTTTTTTATGTTCCATTAAAAATTAAAATAGGCTTTTGCATTGTTGTAGCAAATATCTTGAACTATTTTTCCAATCCACTCCATATCATTTGGTAATTCACTGTTTTTTATGTCATTACCTAAAATATTGCATAAGATTCTACGATAATATTCATGTCTTGGAAAGGATAAGAAACTTCGACTATCGGTTAGCATTCCTAGCGATGTACTCAAAAGTCCCATATTTGAAAGTGAATTGATTTGTTTGGTTATGCCATCCTTTTGATCCAAAAACCACCAAGCGGCTCCAAATTGCACTTTTCCTTTTATACCGTCTTCGCTGAAATTTCCTGCCATTGTAGCAAAAACATCATTGTCTGCCGGATTAGAATTGTAAATTATTGTTTTAGGAAGCAGTCCTTTTTCATTTAATCTGTTTAGGAAGCCAGCCAATTGTTCGGCTTGTTTGAAATCGCCGATGCTGTCAACACCAGCATTAACCCCAACCGTTTTCAATAATAATTTATTGGTATCCCTAATTGGTCCCAAATGCAACTGCATCGTCCAGTTTTTTTCGGCATAAAAAGTGCCTAAATAGATCAAAATTGCAGTCTTAAACTTCGAAATCTCATCTTTAGATAAGGAATTATTTTGCAATCTTTTCTTTAAAATTGTATCAATCTCTATTTCTGTAAAATCAATATCATAAAGATGCGAAAGTCCATGGTCGGATAATTTACAGCCAATTGCTTCAAAATAATCAATTCTGTTTTGAATGGCATTTAATAAGGATTCTAAATCATTTATTTGATAACCTGCTATTTTTGAAATATTTAGAAGGTAATCATTAAAGGCTTCACTATCAATATTAATGAATTTATCAGGTCTGAAAGTAGGTAAGACTTTTGTTTGAAAATCAGATTTTGCAATTTGGGAATGATGTTTTAAATCATCCAACGGATCATCTGTTGTGCAAAGCAATTCTACGTTTTGTTTTAATAATAAACCTTGGGTAGAAAATTCAGACTGTTGCAAAAGCTCATTACACTTATTGTAAATGGCTGAAGCAGTATTAGCATTTAGTAAAGTTTCAATATTGAAATAACGTTTTAATTCCAAGTGAGACCAATGATACAATGGATTTCTCAAAGTATAAGGAACAGTTTCAGCCCATTTTTGAAATTTTTCTGAATCAGAGCTTTTTCCTGTAATATAGTGCTCTGCAACTCCCAAATTCCGCATCGCTCTCCATTTGTAGTGATCGCCATCAAGCCAAAGCTGGGTTAGGTTGGCGAAGCTTTTATTTTCGGCAATTTCATTTGGAGGCAAATGGTTATGATAATCTATAATAGGAAGATCCTTAGCATAATTATGGTAAAGTATTCTTGCATATTCAGTTTCTAATAAGAAGTTTTGATCAATAAAACTGTTCATTAATTTTAAGATATTTTTGTTTATACAATCAATTTTGGTTAAATCATTTGTTTTCTAAAAGTAAGAGAAAAGTATTAATTTTCGTTATGAAAAATGCCTTTTCAAAACAGCTGTATTTCTTAAAAATAAAAAAAATCAACATTTAATTTTTTTCTTAAAATACAATGCCATACTTTTACGCAACCGATTGCAAATATAAAATAAATATTTTTCTGTACTTGATAAAATGCAATGTTTTTACTTTAAAATTATTAAATGTGTTTTTTTAATCGGGAATTAATAGTGTTTTTAAAATAAATAACCCTTTAGTCCATATATTTATGATTGCTCCAAAAAGACTTTTTTTTCTGCTCAAAATCATCTTGTTATTGACTCCTTTTTTATCTTTTTCGCAAAAAGATTATAAGTTATGGTTGCAATATGAAAAGAAAAATAATCAAGAGTTGATTATCAAATACAACTCCAAAATTTCAGGTATTGTTTCGTTGGAAAATTCAGAAACATCAAAGGTTGAATCAAAGGAATTGGGAGTTGCTTTAGAAAGTATGTTAGGCATAAAAATAGCCGTTCAATCAAAAATAGAAGGAGAAAATTTATTGATTTTTGGTTCTAAATCTTCCTTAGATGCCGAAATTCAGAAAAAGCTATCAAAAGATTTTGAAGCAATCAATAATGATGGATTTATAATCAAGACCATTTCTTATAAAAATAAAAACCATATCTTAATTACAGGAAAAAATGATGTTGCCGTTTTATATGGCATTTTCAGCTTCCTACGATTGGTGCAAACCAACAAATCGATTGACAATTTAAATATTGTAGATTCTCCAAAAACAAACATCCGAATCTTGAACCATTGGGACAATCTAGATGGAACTGTGGAACGAGGTTATGCTGGTGCATCGCTTTGGAATTGGCAGAAATTACCTGAATTTATTGACCAACGTTACATTGATTATGCAAGAGCAAATGCTTCAATAGGCATCAACGGAACCGTTTTAACCAATGTGAATGCCAACGCTTTAATCCTAACACCACAATATCTTGAAAAAGTAGAGGCTTTGGCGAATGTTTTCAGGCCTTACGGAATTAAAGTCTATTTGACCGCCCGTTTTTCGGCTCCAATTGAAATTGGAGGATTGAAAACCGCCGATCCGAAAGATGCAACTGTAATCAATTGGTGGAAAGAAAAATCGAAAGAAATTTACAAACGCATTCCAGATTTTGGAGGTTTCTTGGTAAAAGCAAATTCAGAAGGACAACCTGGCCCTCAAAATTATGGAAGGGATCATGTTGATGGTGCCAATATGCTGGCCGATGCCGTAGCTCCTTTTGGTGGAGTTGTGATGTGGAGGGCTTTTGTGTATTCAGAACACGATGCAAGCGATAGAGCAAAGCAGGCTTATTCAGAATTTGTTCCGTATGACGGAAGATTTAAAGATAACGTAATTGTTCAAGTGAAAAATGGTGCGATTGATTTCCAACCCAGAGAACCTTTTCATCCGATGTTTGGTGCAATGCCCAAAACGCCGTTGATGATGGAGTTTCAAATCACTCAGGAATATCTCGGATTTAGTACACATTTGGTTTTTCTTCCAAAATTATTTCAAGAAGTTTTAGAAGCCGATACCTATCAAAAAGGAAAAGGTTCAACCGTTGCAAAAGTGGTAGATGGCAGTTTGGATAATCATAAATTGACCGGAATTGCTGGTGTAGCCAATATCGGAAGCGACATTAATTGGACAGGTCATCCTTTTGGTCAAGCCAATTGGTATGGCTTCGGAAGATTGGCTTGGAATCCTTATTTGGACTCCGAAACAATTGCGGACGAATGGATTAGGTCAACTTTTTCGAACGATGAAAATTTCATTAAACCCGTAAAGGAAATGATGATGGATTCGCGTGAAGCGGTTGTGAATTACATGACACCGCTTGGTTTACACCACATCATGGATACAGGTCATCATTATGGCCCAGGACCCTGGGTTAGTAATCTAGGGAGACCTGATTGGAATCCAGTCTATTATCACAAGGCTGATAAAAAGGGAATTGGCTTCGACAGATCTAAAACGGGAAGTAATGCTGTAGCACAGTATTCTCCAGAAGTTGCCAGAATGTATGATAATCTTGTTACTTGTCCAGAGAAAGATCTGTTGTGGTTCCATCATGTTTCATGGGATCATAAATTAAAAAATGGTAGAACACTTTGGGACGGAATGGCATTAAAATACCAAGAAGGTGTGGATCAAGTCGAAGAAATGATTAAAACTTGGAATGCAACCGAAAAATATGTTGATGCTGAACGTTTTAAAGAAGTTCAGATGTTACTGCAAATACAATTAAAAGAAGCAAAATGGTGGCGAGATGCCTGTTTGCTCTATTTTCAACAGTATTCTGGAAAGCAATTGCCAGAAGGAGTTGAAAAACCCACACAAACGTTGGAACATTTCAAATCGTTGAAGTTTCCATTTGCCCCAGGAAATTAATAAAAACAAAAACAAAGAAGAAGAAAATGAGTACGAAAACTGCAATTGTAACCGGAGGAAATTCTGGTTTAGGTTTTGCAACAGCAAAAAAATTATGCGATAATGGCGTGAAAACTTACATTATCGGAAGATCAAAAGATAAAACAGAAGACGCTTGTAAGGAAATTGGCAAAAATGCCATTCCTGTTATTTTTGACTTGAATGACCTTGATGGAATTCCAGCAATGATTGCCACAATTACCCAAAACGGTCCTGTTGATATTTTGGTAAACAATGCCGGAATCAACTTGAAAAAAGAATTTTTGGAGGTTACCAATGAAGAATTTATGTCAATTGTTCACACCAATGTTTTGAGTGTTTTCGCCGTAAGCAAAGCCGTGGTACAAAACATGAAAGAAAATAAAGGTGGAAATATTGTAAATATTAGCTCGATGGCTTCGCAATATGGATTGCCAAAAGTAATTGCCTATTCTGCAAGTAAAGGTGCAATTGAAGCGATGACAAGAGCTATGGCAGTTGAGTTGGCACAATTTGGTATCCGAATTAATTGTGTGGCTCCAGGATTTATCAAAACCAAAATGTCGGCTACTGCTTTGGACAGCGATCCAGAACGAAAAAATAAAGTCTTGGGAAGAACTCCGATGGGAATCTTGGGCGATCCATCTGATATAGCAGATGCCGTTTATTATTTTGCTTCAAGCGAATCTAAATTTACAACTGGAACCATTTTGCCTGTCGATGGCGGAAACAGCATCGGTTTTTAATCTAAATAATATTTGTCATGATAAAAATGCAACAAACCATGAGGTGGTTTGGACCTCAAGATACCGTTAGTTTGCTTGATATTCGGCAAGCTGGTGCAACCGGAATTGTAACGGCTTTGTACCAAATTCCTGTCGGAGAAGTTTGGCCTGTTGAAGCCATCAAAGAAAGACAGCAAATTGTTCGCGAAGCAGGAATGGAGTGGACGGTAGTAGAAAGTCTTCCTGTTCACGAGGAAATCAAACGAGCTACTGGAAATTATAAGCAACACATTGAAAATTATAAGATTAGCTTGAAGAATTTGTCGGATTGTGGCATCAAAGTGATTACGTATAATTTCATGCCTATCCTTGATTGGGTAAGGACTCATCACGATTATGCAAATGGTGACGGAAGTAAAGCTTTGCTATACAATCAGGATGCATTTACTTACTTTGAATTGCATTTGCTGAAACGACCAAATGCTGAAAACGATTATACAGATGCTCAAAAATCGAGTGCTTTGGAATTTGGAAGTACACTTTCTGAAGACGATAAGAAACTGCTTTTCAAGAATGTATTGCTAGGTTTGCCAGGAAGTAAAATCAATTTCACAGCTGAACAAATCCTTTCATTATTAGACGATTACAAGCACATAGATAATACAAAATTAAGAGAAAATCTTGTTTATTTCCTTTCGGAAGTGGCTCCAGTGGCTGAAGAATTAGGCTCAAAATTGGCCATTCATCCCGATGATCCGCCGTTTTCGGTTTTGGGACTTCCTAGGATTGTTTCTACAGAAGAAGATATCAAGGCTATTTTTGATGCTGTTCCTCAAAAAGCAAATGGATTGTGTTATTGCACAGGTTCTTTAGGAGCGAATCCGAAGAATAATTTGGAACGTGTGATTGAGGAACATGGAGACAGGATTCATTTCTTGCATTTGCGAAATGTAATCCGTGAAAATGACAGTGTTTTCAGGGAATCCGAACATTTGAATGGCGATAACAATATGGAAGCTATTATGGAAAAACTGATTCTTTTGATGAAGAAACGAGAGATCAGTTTGCCAATGAGACCAGATCATGGCTTTCTTCATGCCATCGAAGAAGGAATCGAGCAATATCCTGGTTATTCTTTAGTTGGAAGACTAAAAGGCCTTGCTGAATTGAGAGGATTGGAAATGGGAATAGGGTATAAGTTGCAATAAATTAAGTTTTCTATTAACCAATAACCAAAATATAAAAGTATGAAGTTAGTAAAATTAAATGTTATGCTGGTTGCCGTTGTTTTGATGGCAAGTTGTAACAATAAAAAAGAAGAAGTTCTGGAAACACCTTCATTGAAAAGTGTTTTCAAAGACGATTTTTATATTGGAGCTGCCATAAATGCGGATCAAATTGAAGCAAAAAATACTCAGGAAGATTCGATAATTGTGAGTGAATTCAACAGCATTACGGCAGAAAATATCATGAAGTCGATGTTTGTACAGCCAGAAAAAGGCAAGTATGAATTTGGCTTGACCGATAAATTCGTGGCCTATGGCGAAAAGCACAATATGTTTATTCACGGGCATACTTTAATTTGGCACAGTCAATTAGCTCCTTGGATGGAAAAAATTACCGACAGTACAGAGATGAAAGCGTTTATGCAAGATCACATCAATACGGTTGTGACCAAATATAAAGGAAGAATCGATTCTTGGGATGTAGTTAATGAGGCTTTGAACGATGATGGAACCTTGAGGGAATCCGTTTTCTTGAAAACACTTGGAGAAGATTATCTGACAGATGCTTTCAAATTGGCCGCAAAAGCCGATCCGAATGTTGATTTGTATTACAATGATTATAACCTGTGTTTGCCTGCAAAAAGAGATGGAGCGATTAGATTGGTCAAAAAAATCAAGGAAAATGGTGGAAAAGTAGATGGTATCGGAATGCAAGGACATTGGAAATTGACAACACCTACACTTGAAGAGATTGAAAAAAGTATTCTAGCTTATTCTGAATTAGGTATAAAAGTCGCTATTACAGAGCTAGATATCACGGTGTTGAAAAATCCATGGGAAGTTCAAGGTGCCGATGTAAATCAAAGTTTTGAAGGAAGTGCGGAAATGAATCCATATCCAGAAAGTCTTCCAGATTCTATACAAGATCAATTGGCAAAGCGATATGAATCGATCTTTAAATTGTTCTTGAAGCATAAGGATAAAATCAGCAGGGTAACTTTTTGGGGATTTAATGACGGACAATCATGGTTGAATGACTGGCCAATAAAGGGAAGAACGAATTATCCTTTACTTTTTGATGATAAGCTACAACCTAAAAAAGCCTATTTTGGTTTGATAGAAATAAAGGAAGCGAAATAACACACTAGCTTTTCTATAAAAACCCGTTGAAAGTCCTCAATTTCAGCGGGTTTTGTTTTTCAAGACAGCTTCCTAGCTATCTGTTTATATATTTTTTAAATAATAAGAAGCCAAAATAAAGCTTGCTTCATTTTTTTTTATATTTTTACGCAACCGATTGTATTTTGAATTATTCTTTAAATGTTAAGCTTTAAATTGCTTATTAAATAAAAAAAATAATTAAAAACAAGAGTTAGAATAATTATTAAATTGCGAATACAACTATTCGTCCACCAAAACCAAAAGCAATAATGAATTTCACTTCACAAAAGTTGTCCATAAAAGAAAAAATTGGCTACAGCCTTGGGGATTTAGCTGCAAATTTAGTCTTTCAAACTTTGATGACCTATTTGGCTTATTTCTACACCGATATTTATGGATTGTCGCCAACACATTCTTCGATAATCATGTTAGCGGTTGGATTGATTGCTGCTTTCCTTTTCAACCCAATTGTTGGTGTTTTGGCTGATAGAACAATTTCAAAATGGGGAAAATTCAGACCATGGATTCTCTGGACAGCGATTCCACTTGGGGTTATTGCTTTGTTGGCATTTACGACTCCCGATTTTTCATACAAAGGAAAAGTAATTTATGCTGTCATAACCTATACTTTATTATTGTTGTTATATGCAGCTAATAATTTACCATATTCCGCATTAAGTGGTGTTATTACTGGAGATATGAGCGAACGAAATAGCTTATCTTCTTATCGATTCGTTGCCGTAATGTTTGCTCAATTTTTTGTACAAGTCTTCATGTTGGGAATCATTAAAAGTGCTGGAGATGGTGACAAGGCAATTGGTATCGAAAAAGTAATGACTGTCTTGGCTATTTTGGGAACCATTATGCTTTTGATAACATTTTTTACTACGAAAGAAAGAATTGTTCCAAAACCGGAACAAAAATCAAGTATTAAGGAAGATTTAATTGATTTGAAAAAGAATACTCCTTGGTTGATTATGTTAGCACTTACAATGTTAGTTTTTATTACTTTAGCAATGAAAGGTGGGGCTTATGTATATTATTTCGAAAATTATGTAGATAAGAATGAAATGGCCCTTTTTATAAGTCCGATTTTGGATTTCCTATCTACTATCGGATTGAATCAATTTGGAGAAGATCCGATATCAGCTGCATTTGGCTTATTTAATGCTGGAGGAATTATTTTTATGATCATTGGAATTACATTATCTAAAAAATTAGCCGATAAATATGGCAAGAGAAATGTGTTTGGTATCTTCCTCTTTATTTCGACCTTATTTATCATGGCATTTTATCTTTTTCCTTCGAAAGCGGTAAATCTTATTTTCATGTCGCAAATTCTTCACGGCTTTTTCTACGGAATTACCATTCCGCTACTTTGGGCTATGATTGCAGATGTTGCCGATTATTCGGAGTGGCTCAATAACCGTCGTGCTACAGCGATTATTTTCTCGGCTATGATGGTGGGATTAAAAGCAGGATTGAGCATTGGAGGTGCAGTAACAACATCTATTTTAGGATTTTATGAATATGTACCTAATTCTTTAGTTCAAACAGATGTTGCCATAAATGGGATCAAACTATTAGTTAGTATCTTTCCGTCAATTCCTTTTTTAATTGGAGTAGGATTATTGTTTTTCTATAAGATAAACAAGGAAATGGAAGTGAAGATTGAATCCGATTTAAAGTCAAGAAGAGTTTAATTATACATAAAAATTAAAATAATATGCCAGAAGAAAGTATCGAAAAAGTTGATTTTACAACTTTAGAGGTAAAAGCAATTTCGCAACCTTTGGTAAAGCACATGTATACAGCAGATCCATCTGCACATGTTTTTAACGGAAAAATTTATATTTATCCATCACATGATATTGATGCCGGAATTCCATTTGATGATGATGGAGGACATTTCGGTATGGAAGACTATCATGTCTTTTCGATGGAAAGCGTGAACGATCTGGAAGCAAAAGACAATGGACTTGCATTGGATGTAAAAGATGTAAAATGGGCCGAAAAGCAAATGTGGGCTCCAGATGCAGCTCATAAAGACGGTAAATATTATTTATACTTTCCTGCAAAGCGTCCAGATGGGATTTTTCAGATTGGAGTTGCTGTAAGCGATTCACCAGTTGGTCCATTTGTTCCAGAACCAGTAGCCATCAAAGGAAGTTATACTATCGATCCGGCTGTTTTTGAAGATGAAGATGGTAAATATTATATGTATTTTGGCGGAATTTGGGGCGGACAACTTCAAAAGTATCGCAATAATAAATTTGCCAATGAAAACGAAGAACCATCTGCAAATGAACCCGCTTTAGGGCCAATCATGGCATTACTTTCGGATGATATGAAAGAATTTGCCGAAGAACCAAAAGAACTCAAGATTTTGGATGAAAACGGCAACGAGCTTTTGGCTGGAGATAATGATCGTCGTTTCTTTGAAGCTTCGTGGATGCACAAATACAACGGAAAATATTATTTTTCCTATTCAACTGGCGACACGCATTTTATTTGTTATGCAATAGGAGATAATCCTTATGGACCATTTACATATCAAGGAAGAATTTTAAATCCAGTTATTGGTTGGACTTCACATCATTCTATTTGTGAAGTAGAAGGTGAGTGGTATTTATTTTATCACGATTCAAGCCTTTCAAAAGGTGTAACGCATTTAAGATCTATTAAAGTGGTTAAAATCAACTATAGAGAAGACGGTTCGATTATTACACTAGACCCTTATAATGATTACAAAGTACTGTAAGTAAGACTTTAATTATCATTTTTTTAGCCGATAAAAATTAACACTTAATTTTTTTAAATAAAAATTTAAGATAAGATAAAAATAACTATTTTAGCAGACCAGAACAGAACAGTATGTTAGAAAATTTTTCCAAAGAGTTCAGCATTTACATCAATCATGAAAGTGATGTACCAAAATACCAGCAATTGGTAAATGGTATCAATAATGCAATTGCTAAAAAGATCTTAGAAAAAGGAGACTCGCTTCCTTCTGTAAACAGCATTTGCAAAAACAATCAATTATCTAGGGATACTGTTTTCAAGGCCTATTCGATTTTGAAAGAACAGCACGTGATTGATTCTGTTCCAAATAAAGGTTATTATGTTGCTGGAGAAACTCGAAAAGTTCTTTTGTTTTTGGATACGTTTAAGGCTTATAAAGAGGTATTGTATCATTCGTTTGTAAACAATTTGCCATCAAATATTATTACAGACGTTCAATTCCATCATTACAATATCGATAATTTTAAGACCATCATTAACAACAGTGTTGGGAAGTATTACAAATATGTAATCATGAATTTTGACAATAAGGAAATCCCAGCGGCATTGGCAGGCATTGACAAGGATAAATTGTTGTTGATTGACTGGAACATTCATTCAAAAGCCAAGCATAATTATGTTTGTCAGGATTTTGGTGCAGCCTTTTATAATTGTTTGGTTGAAGCTTTATATGCCTTTAAGAAATATGAAGAAGTAATTTTTATCTACCCAAATTACACGAACCATCCAAAGGAAACTGTAGATTTTTTTAAGAAATTTTGTGCAGACCATCAAGTGAAATACAAGATAATCGTTAATCCAAGTGATTTTAATATTCAAACAGGAAAAGCTTATATAAGTGTGAGTGATCGGATTTTAGGTAATTTCTTGGAACAATGCAGGGAGAAAAATATGGAACCTGGAAAAGACGTTGGCTTTTTATCCTATAACGAAACACCAATGAAAAAATTTATATACAAGGGAATTTCGGTAGTTTCTACTGATTTTAAAGAATTGGGAACAAAAGCAGCATTGTTCGTTTCTCGTGAAGAGCCGGTTCAGAGTTATGTTGCAACAAATTTAATTTTAAGAGAATCTTTATAAATGAACTATTACATAGGATATGATATCGGAAGTTCTTCTGTCAAGGTGGCCTTGGTAGAAGCCGAAACGGGTAAAAAAATAATCGTTTTGCATGAACCGCAAAGCGAAATGGAAATTGTTTCCCTGCATCCTGATTGGGCAGAACAGAATCCTGAAATGTGGTGGGAACATATTTGTGTAGCTACAAAAAGAGCCATTCGTGAAGCCAATATTGATGCTTCAAAGATTGCGGGAATTGGTATATCTTATCAAATGCACGGATTGGTTATTGTGGATGAAAAATGCAACCCATTGCGTAATGCAATCATCTGGTGCGATAGTAGGGCAGTTGAAACAGGCGACAAAGCTTTTGAAGAATTGACAAAAGAAAAATGCATGTCGCATTTGCTGAATTCACCTGGAAACTTCACCGCTTCAAAATTGAAATGGGTAAAAGAAAACGAGCCGGATCTTTATAATAAGATTTACAAATATATGCTTCCCGGAGATTATATCGCTTATAAATTAACGGGCGATATTAGAACTACAAAAAATGGTTTATCTGAAGGAATGCTTTGGGATTATAGAGAAAATAAAGTAGCCAACTGGTTACTAGACTATTATGGAATCGATCAATCCTTAACGCCTTCGATTGTTGAGAATTTTACGAATCAAGGCTTGTTAAATGAGCAAGCTTCTAAGGAATCAGGACTTCCTGTTGGAATTCCAGTAGTGTACAGAGCTGGGGATCAACCCAATAATGCATTGGCATTAAATGTTTTAAATCCAGGCGAAGTTGCAGCAACAGGCGGAACTTCTGGTGTTTTTTATGCTGTAAGCGAAATGTCGGCTGGCAATAAAAGTACAAGAGTTAATAATTTCGTACATGTAAATTATGAAGTCGAAAGTCCAAGGATTGGAAAGCTTTTAAATATCAACGGAGCTGGAATCCAATACCGATGGTTGCGTAATAACATGGGAAATGAAACCTACGAAACCATGAACAGGAAAGCTTCAAAGATTGCAATTGGTTCGGATGGAGTAGTGGTGCTTCCTTTTGGAAATGGTGCAGAACGTATGTTCAACAATAAAAATATCGGAACCCATTTCTTGAATTTAAACCTGAATATTCACAACAGTTCACACTTGTTCAGGGCTTCATTAGAAGGAATTGCTTTTTCATTTGTATATGGAATGGAATGCTTGAAAGATGATAATGCTACAATCAATGTGATCCGTGCTGGAAATGACAATCTCTTTAGATCTGAGATTTTTTCGAATACGGTTGCAACCCTAATCGGACACGAAATTGAAATTTATAATACAACTGGAGCGGTTGGAGCTGCAAGAGCGGTTGGTTTAACCGACGGTGACTTTGAAAAATTTGGATCAAGCATCACGACCAATGATCACGTTATGACCTTTTTACCTTTAAAAAATAAGGAACCTTATGAAAAAGCATACGAAAAATGGAAATCAGAATTAGAATTAATATTAACACAAAAAAAATAATTAAATGATCACTTTAGGAAATAAAGAATACTATAAAGGTATCGGTCAAATTAAATTCGAAGGTAAAGAATCGGACAATCCGTTGGCTTTCAAATATTACAATCCAGAACAAGTTGTGGATGGAAAAACAATGCGTGAGCATTTCCGTTTCGCTATTGCTTATTGGCACACCTTCTGTGGTCAAGGTAGCGATCCGTTTGGACCTGGAACTCAAAACTTTGCTTGGGACCAATCTTCAGATCCGCTTCAAGCGGCAAAAGACAAAGCCGATGCAGCTTTTGAATTCATTAGCAAAATGGGATTTGATTACTTCTGTTTCCACGATTATGATTTGATTGCTGAAGGGCCAACTTTTGCAGAATCAGAAAAACGTTTGACGGCTATCACGGAATATTTGAAGCAGAAAAAAGCAGAATCAGGAATTAAATTGCTTTGGGGAACTTCAAATTGCTTCTCAAATCCAAGATTTATGAATGGTGCTGCAACAAACCCAGATTTCAATGTAGTAGCAAGAGCTGGAGGTCAAGTAAAATTGGCTTTGGATGCTACTATTGCTTTAGACGGTGAAAACTATGTCTTTTGGGGTGGTCGTGAAGGATATATGTCGTTGTTAAACACAGATATGGGAAGAGAATTGGATAATATGGCTAGATTTTTAACAATGTCTAGAGATTATGCAAGAGCTCAAGGTTTTAAAGGAACTTTCTTTATCGAGCCAAAACCGATGGAGCCTTCAAAGCACCAATATGATTTTGATTCGGCAACTGCAATCGGTTTCTTGAGAGAATATGGTTTGGATAAAGATTTCAAAATCAATATCGAAGTCAACCATGCTACATTGGCACAACACACTTTTCAGCATGAAATTGAAGTTGCTGCAAAAGCAGGAATGCTAGGAAGTATCGATGCTAACAGAGGTGATTATCAAAATGGTTGGGATACGGATCAGTTTCCAAACAACATCCAAGAAACGACCGAAGCGATGTTGGTTTTCCTAAAAGCTGTTGGATTGCAAGGTGGTGGAGTTAATTTTGATGCAAAAATCAGAAGAAACTCAACAGATTTGGAAGACGTTTTCTTGGCACACATTGGTGGAGCCGATACTTTCGCAAGAGCTTTATTGATTGCTGATAAAATTATCACTTCATCTCCTTACGAAAGATTGAGAAAAGAAAGATACAGCTCTTTTGATTCTGGAAAAGGAAAGGATTTCACCGAAGGTAAATTAGACCTCACAGACCTTTACAACATTGCACATGAAAATGGAGAATTGAAATTGCAAAGTGGTAAACAAGAATTATTCGAAAACATCATTAATCAATATATTTAATTGGTAGTGATTAAAAAAAGAATAGTTTTTAAAAATTTTGTTCTTAGCTTATTGATTCATTTTTTCTAAGAATAATTTACAAGTTTAGCCGTTAGAAAAAGGTTAGTGCTAACGGCTATTCTTTAAATTTTCAGAGCTTTTCTTTAAACTTATATATCGAAAAAACTGTAAGCAAACGATTGTATAAAAAAGAATATTTTTTCACTAACCAAAGTTTATAAGCCTAATAGATAAGTAAAATTTTTATTCCGCAAAGAGATACAGTCATCTGATTCACCCCAACTAGAAAGTAATAATAAATATTTTCTATATTTAATTCATATTTATGAATTATGCACTGATATTAAGTTATTTATGAAATATTTATTTCGTTTTGTTCATTATCATATTCGTAATTACAGATACTATATTTTTAATGCTATATTATTACGGATTGGCTAATTATTTTTTAAAATATTTTCAATTATCGTAAAAAATAATTCTCGCAATCGGTTGCGTATAATTTTATTTTATTTATATTTGTTAAATAAAACCAAATAAAAAAGAATTCACCCCACAACCACAAATTCTAGTGCAAGGAATTCTTCTTTTTAAACCAGAACTAACCAATGTATTAATTATTTAAATTAATTTTTATGACTAAATTTTTTACTATTAAAAGCAGGTCAAAGCATTTCAAGTATCTCGGATTTCTACTCTTGATGTCTGTGTTTTCTTTGGATGCTAATGCTCAATCAAGCGTTTCCGGAACTATTTCGGATGCAAATGGACCAATACCCGGTGCGAATGTTGTAGTCAAGGGAACGACAAACGGCACTAGTTCCGATTTTGATGGAAATTACACCCTTACAAATGTACCTTCAAATGGTGTTTTGGTTATTAGTTTCTTAGGATATAATAATAAGGAAGTTCCTGTGCAAGGGAAAACTAGGGTAGATGTATTGCTTGAGGAGAGCTTGAGTACTCTTGAAGAAGTAGTGGTAATTGGATACGGAACTCAAAGAAAAGAAGCGGTGACGGGATCTGTAGCTTCTATCTCTGGAGCCGAAATGCGTGATATTCCTTCAGGAAATATTACACAGGCTTTGCAAGGTCGACTTGCCGGTATCGAGTTTGCCCAAACATCTTCTAAACCTGGTGCAGCTATGCAAATCCGTGTTCGTGGAACACGTTCGTTAACAGGAAGTAATGATCCTCTTATCGTTTTGGATGGTATTCCTTTTGCTGGATCAATTAGTGATATCAACCCTATCGATATTAAAAGTATTGATGTGTTAAAAGACGCTTCTGCAACGGCTATTTATGGTTCGAGAGGGGCGAATGGAGTTGTTTTGGTGACAACCAATAAAGGACAACAAGGTCAAAAAGCTACTTTTACTTATAATAGCTATTATGCTATTAAAGATGTGTTTGCTGATTTCCCAATGATGAATGGTCCTCAATTGGTAGAACTTAGAAAAGCTTCTGGTTTGTATCCAGTAAATGGATTAGACGAAGCTGATGATGTTGATACGGATTGGCAAGGTAATTTTTACCGAACAGCAATTATGACAAGCCATGATGTGGCAATTGCAGGTGGTACAAAAAATGGCTCTTATAATTTTGGAATTGGTTATTTCCTTGATGAAGCTGTTATTCCAGGACAAAATTATGATCGTTTTTCACTTAGAGCAGCATTGGATCAGGAAATTGGTGCTTTTAAGTTTGGATTAAATTCTAATAATAATTATTCTGTAGCTCGTGGAGGAAACATGGGTATGTATGGCGTTTTAAGTGCATCTCCAATCGCTAATCCTTTTAAACCACAAAGCGTGTAATAGAATCTGCCGCAGATCAACAATGGGTTTACACTAAAAATACTGTAGAAAATCTAGGTAGTGCTTGGGTAGATGAAAGTAGATCTTTTGCATCCTACAATAACTTATATGGCGAACTAAAGATTCCTGGAATCGAGGGGTTAAAATATCGTACAAACGTAGGTTTGAACTTCCGTATGAATAATTCTGGTAGTTATACAGGAGAAGGGGTTTTTAGTCCTACACCAGATAATATGTCTAGAGCAGCCATCAGTAATTCTCTCACTACACAATGGGTTATTGAAAATTTATTGACTTATGATCGTACTTTTGCTGATAAGCACAAGATAAACTTGATTGGTATGTTTTCTGCAGAAGAAAACTCTTTCAATAGATCAGTTGTTTCTGCAACAGATATTGCAAGAGATGAATTTAGATTCTATAATTTAGGACAAACAACAGAGCCTATTGTTGTAGATCCTGCTCAGCAACTTTATGAAAAATCAGGTTTACGATCTTATATGGCTCGAGCAATGTATTCTTATGATGACCGTTATATGCTTACAGCAACTATACGTAGAGATGGTTCTTCAAGATTAGCAGATGGAAAAAAATGGCATACTTATCCAGCCTTGTCAGCAGGATGGAACATCACAAATGAGTCATTTTTAGAAAATAACAAATCTATAAATTTACTAAAATTACGTGTAGGTTATGGAGAAACTTCAAACCAAGCTGTTAATCCTTATGCAACTTTAGGACGTCTAGGATTGAGACCTTATAATTTTGGAGATCAAAATGCAATGGGTTATTATGTTCAAGAATTACCAGGTCCTGATTTAGGATGGGAATATTCTCAAACAAGAAACTATGGATTGGATTTTGCTTTTTTCAACAATCGTTTATCAGGAACTGCAGAATATTATGTTACAAAGACCACTGACCTTTTAATGAGAATAGGACTTCCTCCTACATCAGGTGCTAGCGGATATATTGCTAATGCAGGAAATTCAATGAATAAAGGTATTGAATTCTCTTTAAACGGTGTTATATTAGATAATCCTGATGGTTTGAGTTGGGAATTAGGAGTTAATATTTATTCAAATAAAAATGAGCTAACAGGGCTTGCTTCTGGACAAGATAGAGACGAAGGGAACTGGTGGTTTGTTGGACAACCTATCAACGTAATCTATGATTACCAAAAAGAAGGACTTTGGCAAGAAGGCGATCCATACTTGGATATATTAGAACCAGGTGGAAATCCAGGTATGATTAAAGTAAAATACACGGGTGAATACAATGAGGATGGGACACCAGTTAGACAAATTGGACCAGATGATCGTCAGGTTATCAAAATGGATCCAGACTTTCAAGGTGGTTTTAACACACGCTTCAGTTACAAAGGTTTTGATTTAGGAATTGTAGGTTCGTTCCAAAGTGGTGGAGTTTTAATCAGTACACTTCACTCGGCTAATGGATACTTAAATTTATTAAGTGGACGTAGAGGAAACGTAGATGTAGATTACTGGACTCCAGAAAATACAGATGCTAAATATCCAAAACCGGGAGGATTAACAAGTGGCGATAACCCTAAATACGGAACTACAATGGGATACTTTGATGCATCTTATATGAAAGTTCGTACCATTACATTAGGATATAATTTTGAACAAGCATTTATCAAGGATTTAGGACTTGACAGATTCCGTCTATATGCAACTGTAACAAATCCATTGGTATTGTTCTCTCCTTTCCATAAAGAAACGGGAATGGATCCAGAAACGAACTCTTATGGAAATGAAAATGCAGCTGTTACAGAAACATATAAACCACGATTACTAACTATCGGAACCAATACACCAGCAACAAAAAGTTTCTTGGTAGGCTTTAATTTAACATTTTAATATAAAAGACTATGAAATTTATAAAATCTAAAATTTTAATTTTGACTGGCTGTATAGCCCTGTCTTTCGCGGGATGTTCTGACGAAATCTTAGAAGAACAACCTCGTAGCGTCTTAGAACCTGGTTTCTTTCAAACAGAGAAAGGTGTTTTGGGCGGTTTGACTTCAATGTATGCACATTTACGCTACATCTATGGACCTGCCTATTACTACAATACTTTAATTACAGGTACAGATGAGGCAACTTATGCCCAAAGTGCCGATAATAATTTTAAAGATATGGATATGACTGGGGTTGGATCCATAACATCATCTAGCAGTAGAAGCGATGCTTTATGGGGAACCGCTTTCTCCAATATCAATACGGCAAATGGTGTAATCGAATATGCTGCAGCAGTAGGAATATCAGAACAACTTATTGCCGAAGCAAAATTCTTTCGTGCATTCGATTATTTTTTACTTGTTCAAACATTTGGAGGTGTGCCATTGGATTTAGGTTCAGGAGAATTAAGATTTAACGTAACACCATCAAGAACTTCTGTACGAAATACTGTTCCAGAAGTATATACAAGATGTGTTTTTCCAGATTTACTTCAAGCCATTGAGGAATTACCAGCTGGCGAACGTGTAAAAGGAGGAGTAAACAAAACTGTTGCCAGATTATACTTATCGAAAGCATATCTTACTTATGGTTGGTGGTTAGAAAATCCGAATAATATCCCAACTTATCCTGAAACCACAAGAGTTGATCCTGACGGACATGATGCTCAATGGTACTACCAGCAAGCTTATAATGTTGCACTTGAGGGAATAGACAATCCAGGACCATACAGCCTACAAGAAACTTATTATGATGTTAATCTTGGACTAAACGACAGGAATTCAGAAATAATGCTATATGCTGACCATACCGAAAAGAGTGAATTTTTTAATGGAAGTAGCCTTAGTTTTGGAAGTGGTGCCGCCCCAGATAACTTTGCTGGATGGATGATGACATGGAATTATACCAACATTAGAAGTTCTGGAGTAAGTTCAGTTCAACGTGCTGCAACACAACCGTTAGGTCGTCCTTGGACCCGTATGTGTCCTACAATAGGAGTTATTAAGAATACATTTGCAGACAAAACAAATGATTCTCGCTATGATGGAACTTTTACAACCACCTACCGAGCTAATTGGGACAAAGCAAAAAATCCTGATTTGCCAGCAACTTTAATTAATGCTAATGGTTTATCAATAAGCCCTGGAGATGCTGTTTTGACATTTTTAAATGAAGATAATCCTGCAGTCGTTTATGACGCAGCAACAGGAGGAATTGGAGCTGGAATTTTACCTGGTCGAGCTGATTATGTTATTGAACCGGGTGTGATTAGCAGAATTGTATACCCAGGTCTTTGGAAATTAGGTCCTTTCAGGACAGATAATGGTGATGGTTTAGGCCAGCCAAACGCTGCAAGTACTCGTCCTTTCAATATTGCAAAATTTTCTGAATTCTACTTTATTGCAGCTGAAGCAGCCGTTAAAGGTGCAGCAACAACAGGAGGTAGAGATGCAAGAAGTTTAATCAACGTGATACGTGCTCGTGCAGGAAAATGGAGATTTGACAATAATGGTAATGTAGTTAAAAATGAGGATAATAGTGCAGCTATGATAGCAGCAACTCCTGCAGTAATCGATATCAATTATATTCTAGCAGAACGTTCTAGAGAATATTATGCAGAAGGTTACCGTTGGTTTGATTTAGTTCGTACTCAAAAATGGGAAGAACTAGCAGGTTCTTATGAAATTTGTGGACCAACATATGGCGATCATACGCCACAAACATTTACAAGAACAATCGAGAAGCATTTTTATCTTCGTCCAATTCCAATCGGTCAGCTTGATGCAATGAATGGAACTCCAGAAGATAAAGCTACTTATCAAAATCCTGGTTACCTATAATCAGTAGAACACTAAATAAAATAGTTTTTTCAAAATAAGTTTGAGTTAGTAGTTTGTTTTTACACAAAAAGCCGAGAGTTAATTACTTTCGGCTTTTTAATATCTTTCAAGAAGTGAACGATATTTGCAGTTAAATAATTAAAAGCCAAAAAAAATAATTATAAATCGAAATTAAAAAATATCAAAATGAAAAAAATAATGACAGTCATAATCCTGTTTCTTGGAACAATCCTCAATGCACAAATAAAACTTCCGAGACTAATTAGTGATGGAATGGTGTTACAATGCGATACCAAAATAAAAATATGGGGCTGGGCTTCCCCAAACGAAAAGATCCAAATAGATTTCAATACTAAAAAATATTTTGCTACCACTTCAAAAACTGGTGAATGGACCGTTATTTTGCCTTCGCATAAAGCAGGTGGACCCTATGAAATGACGCTTTCGGCTTCCAATAAAATTGTACTGAAGGACATTCTTTTTGGCGATGTTTGGGTTTTAAGTGGACAATCCAATATGGAACTCCCGATGCAACGTGTCAAGGATAAATATGCAAATGAAATCGCTAAAGCAACTAACTCTAATATCCGTCATTTTCTAGTTCCTGACAAATATGATTTCGAAAAGGAAAATACTGATGTTGAAGCGGGAGAATGGAAAGCTGCAACACCTGAAAATGTTTTGGAATTTTCAGCTGTTGGATACTTTTTTGCCAACGAAATTTATACCAAATACAAAGTGCCAATCGGTTTGATCAACAGTGCATTGGGAGGTTCGCCTGCCGAAGCTTGGATAAGCGAAACGGCTGTCAAGAAATTTCCAGAATATGCAAAAGAACACCAAAAATTTAAAGACGGAAAACTCATTGTTCAAATCGAGGAAAACGATAAGAAAGTCAGTAAAGATTGGTATGAATTGGTCAATAAAACTGATGAAGGTTTAAAAAACAATTGGAAAAACACGGAATTGGATGATTCAGATTGGAAACAAATGAATATTCCAGGCTATTGGGCAAACGAAGAACTAGGCTATTTGCATGGAGTTGTATGGTTCAGAAAAGAGTTTCATCTTTCCAAAATCGACGGAAAAACAGCTCATATCGAATTGGGAAGAATCGTTGATGCCGATTCTGTTTTTGTAAACGGAAATTTCGTCGGGACAACTTCCTACCAGTATCCTCCAAGAAAATATACGTTTGATACTAAATTTTTGAAAGAAGGAAAAAATGAAATCGTTGTCAGAGTCATCAACAATTCAGGAAAAGGTGGTTTTGTTACCGATAAGCCTTATGAACTTGTTATCGGAAATCAAACCCTAGATTTAAAAGGAAGTTGGAAGTATAAATTAGGTGCAAAAATGGAAGCATTGCCTTCACAAACCTTTATCAGATGGAAACCTGTAGGACTTTACAACGCCATGATTGCTCCATTGACTAATTATTCTATCAAAGGTGTTCTTTGGTACCAAGGGGAATCCAGCACTAAGAATCCAGCCGAATATGGTGATTTGATGGAAACCTTAATCACCACTTGGAGAGCAAAATGGAACCAAGGTGATTTCCCTTTTTTATATGTACAATTGGCCAATTTTATGAACCCAAATCCTGAACCAACAGAAAGTAATTGGGCAGCTTTAAGGCAACAGCAAAAAAATACTTTGGCTGTTGCCAATACAGGAATGGCTACTATCATTGATATTGGCGAATGGAACGACATTCATCCTTTGAACAAATATGATGTTGGAAAAAGATTAGCCTTGCAAGCTCAAAAAGTTGCCTACGGAGAAAAAAATATAGTGGCTTCTGGACCACTTTTTGAAAGTATGAAAAAGGAGGGAAGCAAATTGATTCTATCTTTTTCTGATATTGGTTCGGGTTTAATTTCTAAAGATGGAAAACCGTTACAAGAATTTGCTATTGCCGGAAAAGACGGCAAATTTGTTTGGGCAAATGCAAAAATTGAAGGCGATAAGGTAGTCGTTTGGAGTGATAACATTCCAAATCCGGAAGCTGTTAGATATGCTTGGGCAGATAATCCCGATAGAGCCAATTTATTCAACAAAGAAAATCTTCCAGCATCACCTTTTGAAGCAAGTTTAAGCACAAAAAAATAAATACAATGAGTTTTAATTTTTCCAAAATAATTCAACAGAAATTCAGATTTTGGTGCAGTGCCATTTTGATAGTATCCTTATCAACAGCATTTTCCCAAGATGAAAGTGCCTACATATCAACCACAAAAAACAAATCCTTTTTTAAATTATCTGATGATGGAAAATCAACGAATTTATTTATCGATTCCAAAGACTTTTCGGGAGTAATCCGAGCCTTGAAAGATTTAAAATCAGATATAGGAAAGGTTACCAATCACGAACCAACCATTATTTTCGACAAATTACCAACCGAAAAAGAGATTGTAATCGTTGGAACGTTTAGCAAAAGTCCAGTCATCGACCAATTGGTCAAAAGCGGAAAACTTGATGTAAAGGAAGTTGCAGGAAAATGGGAAGCCTATTCTATTCAAACCATCGAAAAACCTTTTCCTGGAATTGATAAAGCGTTAGTAATTGTTGGAAGCGACAAACGAGGAACGATCTACGGAATCTATGATGTTTCGCAAAAAATTGGTGTTTCGCCTTGGTATTTTTGGGCAGATGTTCCCGTTGAACACAAAAATGCTTTATATGTAAAACCAGTAAAATATAACCAATCCCCAAGTGTGAAATACCGCGGAATTTTCATCAACGATGAAGCTCCAGCTTTGACAAATTGGGTCAAGGAAAATTACGGGTTGGTTCCGCCAAGCAAAAATCCGCCCATTGGGAATAACGTTGCCAATTATGGAAGCGAATTCTATGCAAAAGTGTTTGAATTGATGCTTCGAATCAAAGCCAATTATCTTTGGCCAGCCATGTGGAGCAATGCATTTAACGAAGATGATCCTGAAAATCCGCGTCTTGCAGATGAATACGGAATCGTTATGGGAAATTCACATCAAGAACCGATGATGCGATCTCAACAAGAATGGGACAGACGATACATCAAAACCTTGGGTCATTGGAATTATTACAAGCATCCTGACACGCTTCAAAAATTTTGGAGAGATGGTATCCGAAGAAATAAAAACTACGAAAACATGATTTCAATGGGACTTCGTGGTGCAAATGATTCGGAGATTGAAGGTAGTTTGCAAGACAATATCGCCATGATTGAAGGAATCGTGCATACTCAACAGCAAATCATCAAGGAAGAAACGGGACAAAATTTAAATGAAATTCCACAAACTTGGTGTCTTTACAAAGAAATCCTAGATTATTATAATGAAGGAATGGTCGTTCCCGACAACATCACGCTTTTATGGGCCGATGACAATTGGGGAAATGTTAGACGATTGCCAACTTCTGAGGAACGAAAAAGAAGTGGAGGCTCAGGCGTTTACTATCATTTTGATTATCATGGAGGTCCAAGAAGTTATGAGTGGATCAATACCAATCCTATTTCCAAGATTTGGGATCAGATGGCGTTGTCAAAACAATATGAAGCCGACAGGATTTGGATTGTAAATGTAGGTCATTTCAAAGGTTATGAATTGCCGATGGAATATTTCATGGATTTGGCTTGGGATACAAAAAAGTGGACCAATTCGAACATCAATGCTTATACAAAAGAATGGGTCATCAAGCAATTTGGAACCGAATATGCCGATGAAATTACCAACATTCTTTCAAAATACACCAAATTTAATGGAAGAAGAAAACCCGAATCGTTATCGCCAACAACCTACAGTTTGGTACATTACAATGAAGCCGAAAATGTCGTAGCCGATTACAACAAAATAACTGCTGAAGCTGAAGCCATTTATGAAAAATTACCAAAGGAAAAACGAGATGCTTTCTATCAAATCGTTTTGTTTCCAACAAAAGCGAGTGCCTTGGTAAACGAACTTTATGTAACGGCAGCCAAAAATAAATTGTATGCCAAACAAAAAAGAGCCAGTACGAATGATTTTGCAAAACTCACACGAGATTTATTTGTGAAAGACACCACTTTGATGCACCATTACAATAAGATTTATGCCGATGGAAAATGGGATCATTTTATGGATCAGACACATCTTGGTTATACAAGTTGGAATCCGCCTAAGAAAAATAGTTTGGATGCCATCAAACTTTCGGAACTTGAAATTCCGGAAAAGGCTTCGATGGGAATTGGTTTGGAAGGAAGCGAAAACAGCTTTCCGAACCGTTCTGAAAAAGCGATTTTGCCTGAATTTGATATTTTCAATAACAACAAGCATTACATCGAAATTTTCAATACAGGGCAAGGTTCTTTTGATTATGAAATTTCGTCTGACGTCCAGTGGATCAGTATTGATGCACCAAAAGGAACAATCAAGAATGGAAATAAACGGGTTTATTTAAGTGTAAACGAAGCTAAACTACCGAAAGGAAAAACCAATGGAACCGTAACCATTTCCGGTTCTGGAAAAAAAGTTATTATCGCAGTTTCGGCTTTTCATCCAGAAGAAGTTACCAAGAAAAATCTAAAAGGCTTTGTAGAAAGTGGAGGAGTGGTTTCAATTGAAGCCGAACATTTTGCAAAAAACAGTAATGAAGGTGAAAGAAAATGGATCAAGATTGAAGATTATGGTTTGACTTTATCGGGAATGAGAGCTACTGGACCAGTAGATGCTCCATCTGCAACTCCTGGAAAAGACGCTCCATGCATGGAATATCCAATGCATCTTTTTACGGAAGGCGAAGTTGAAATTAATTTGATAACATCTCCATTGCTGAATTTTATTCCGGGTCGGGATAACCGAATAGCCGTTTCTTTTGATGATGAAAAACCTGAATACATCACGAATGTTCCAGACGATTACAAGATAGAATACACAAACAAAGATTGGTCAGAATCAGTTGTAAATCAAGTTAGGAAGATTAAAACCAAATTAAAAATCAACAAGAAAGGGTATCACACTTTGAAAGTCTGGATGATTGATCCTGGAGTTGTGGTACAAAAAATTATCGTGAATACTGGCGGATTGAAAGAAAGTTATCTTGGACCTCAAGAGAGTTTTAATATGATTCAATCCATCAAAAAACCATAGAAATTAAAAGATTATATTTTTTTTATAATTGTTTTTTGTGAACAGAAAAAGGCAGATAAATTTTTTATCTGCCTTTTCTAATTTAGAATGTTGAGGAATTTTAGATTTTAAATCCACCAGAAACTTCAAGTCTTTGTGCATTGATCCAGCCCGATTCATCCGAACATAGAAAAGCAACCACAGCTCCAATATCGTCAGGTAAACCAACTCTTCCTAATGAAGTATCGGAAGCAATTAATTGATTAAAATCTTTATTATCTCTCACTAATCCACCACCAAAATCAGTTTCAATTGCTCCAGGAGCTACTGTGTTCACTCTAATTTTTCGCTCACCTAACTCCAAAGCTTGATAACGTGACAAAGATTCCACAGCGGCTTTCATCGCTCCATAAGCTGAATATCCTGCAAATGAAAAACGGGCCAAACCTGATGAAGTGTTTACGATACTACCACCATCGTTGATAAGTGGCAATAGCTTTTGAGTAAGGAAAAAAGGTCCTTTGAAGTGAATATTGGTCATGGCATCAAGAGCTTCTTCTGTAGTTTGTTCGAAAGGCATGTTAACACCAACACCAGCATTATTAACTAGTGCATCGAGTTTTTGTCCTTCAAAATGGGTATCTAAAAGTGATAAAACTTCATTTTTAAAGTGATCAAATCCAGTTGTACTTGCAATATCCAATTGAATTGCAAATCCTTTTTGCCCAATATTTTTAATTTCTTCAACTACCTTTTCAGCATCCTCTTTTTTGGTTTGATAAGTAATGATCACATCAAATCCTTTTTTGGCTAATTGCAAAGCCGAACTTTTACCTAAACCACGACTTCCGCCTGTTACTAAGGCTATTTTTTTTGCATTTTTTGACATCTTTTGATTGTTTAAAATTATACTACAAAGTTGCGAAGTATTCCTCAAAAGCAATTTGCATGTATCAAATCAAAATTTGCAAATATCAAATAATTTTATCCTCGATAGACCAAAGGTGACTGTTGGGTATGCTTTTTAAAGAAGTTCGAAAAGTGGGCTACTTCTTCAAAGCCTAAAGAATAGGCAATCTCCGAAACATTCCAATTGGTTTGCTTCAGCAAAATTTTCGCCTCTTGATTAATCCTGCTGGAAATGATTTCGCCAGTCGTTCTTCCGATGGTTTCTTTTAATACTTTATTCAAATGATTTACATGAACATTCAAGGCTTCCGCATACTCTTTTGGTGTTTTTAGCACTAAAAGCTGAGTTGTATTTTCAATAGGAAACTGCCGTTCAAGTAGTTCTATAAAAAGAGAGGTAATTCGGGTTGCAGCAGTTTTTCCAGTTTCAGATGAAGCAAGGGGTTTTAATTTTTGTCCATAGTGCAAAAGTTCCATCAGATAATTCCGAAGCAAGTCATATTTGAATTCATAATCTGAATTAATTTCAAGATGCATTTTTTCGAAAACTGTTTTAATCTGATGGTAATTTTCGGCTGTAATTTGGTACACAAAATCACTTTTGCTAGAAAAAACATTCAAAGAATCAATATCAAATCCGGTTTTAGAAAAGGGTACAAAATCTTTTGTAAAGACACAAAAATGCCCAGCTTGATCAGAATCTTTCGGGCTGTAACGATACGGTATTTTAGGTGTGGCAAATAAAACACCATATTCCTTTATATGAATGGTTTTATCAGCATATTCAACTGTGTTTTCGCCAGAAATCAAACTTACTTTATAATAAGTTCTTCGGTTATAAGGCATTTCCGGTTTCGACTTACACGTATTGTACATGTTTTCGATATTGAACACATTAAAATGTCCTATATCTTTATTGATATTTTCGGATAGAAATTGGTCCAAATCAGGACAGGTGTCTCTGAAAATATCTTCGTAGAATTCTTTGATGGTGATGGTACTCATATATTTGCAAAATTCAAATATACATCAAAATTCAATTGCAGCTTTAAATGTTTTTCCACCATTCTGAAAAAACTTGTTCAGTGTTGTCTAAATCAACTTTTTCACCAATTATGGGTGTAGCCAATTTGAAATCGAAATTTCCTTTCTTATACATTTCTGAAACTTGCTGCAAAGGCTCGTTCCAAGGATGCATTGCCAGTTTGAATTTTGAAGAGTGAACAGGTATGAGTTTTTCTGTTTTTAAATCTGTAGCAGCTTTCAGCACTTGATTTGGCAATAAATGAATGGCTTCCCAAGCTACATTATATTGTCCGTTTTCCAAAAGAGCTAAATCAAATGGTCCATGTTTTTCTCCTATTGCAGCAAAATGTCTATCATAACCGCTATCACCTCCTAAAAACAATTTTCTTTTGGAGGTTTCCAATACAAAAGACAACCAAAGCGTGTTGTTTCGAGTGAATCCTCTTCCCGAAAAATGACGTGCTGGTGTGGTATGGATTTTTATTTCATCGGTTAAGACTTCGGTTTCATGCCAATCTTTCTCTATGATTTTTGAGGCATCATAACCCCAATATTCCAAATGAGACCCCACTCCTAAGCCACAAATCACTTGCTTTACTTTGGACTTGAGTTCTAAAATAGTGGTATAATCCAAATGGTCATAATGATCGTGAGAAATCAATAAAAAATCAATTTCGGGCAAATCGCTAACTTGATACTCATTGCTTCCGTTGAATGCTTTCATGCTTTTAGGAATTGGAGATGCATTACCACTGAAAACAGGATCAATCAGGAATTTTTTACCTTCAACTTGAAGAAAATAAGATGAATGTCCGAACCAAATTAAAATATTTTCATTTGGATCTAGATTCTTTAAATCGGTTTTTACAGATGGGATTTCCTTTAAAGGAGTCCTGTCAGGATGTTTTCCAAAAAGTTGCTTGTAAAGTATTCCCGACATCGAATAACCTTCGGTCAAGGTAGGAGTGAAGCTGAAATTTTGAAATTTGCCGTCTTTGAATTGTGGCGATTTTGAAATTCTATCGAGTCTTTCTCCTGATGGAGCTTTGCCAAACTGAGGTTGATTTAAAAAAAAGATTCCAGCAATAACAAGGATTACAAGAACACTGCCAAATATTATTATCATTCGTTTAAGGATTTTTTTGAGTTTTATTTTCATGTAAATCAACTCTGAATTTTAAGAATTCAAATGTATGAAAATTGCAAATCCATAAACCAACACTAATTATAATACTGTGTTAAAATCCAGCTAATTATAATAAAAAATCAGGAATTGATTCTCTTGATTAAATCCAAAAGAGCAGGAATGTCAACAATAAAATCAGGTGAAGTATTTTGTACTGCATGACTAGGCATGAAGGGCATATCGGCTGTTTCGGGTTGTTGCACAATGATGATTCCTCCTGCATTTTTTATCGCAATCAGTCCGTCAGTTCCATCAGCATTTGCACCAGAAAGCAGCACCCCCACGACCGCTTTTCCATACGCGTCAGCGACAGATTCAAACGCTACATCAATACTTGGGCGGCTGTAATTTACCTTCTCGGAAGTATCGAGCGAAAGCAAATTATTTTTTTCAAAAAGCAAATGGTAGTCAGAAGGTGCAATATAGATATAACCTGGCAGTATCTCCACCTTGTCTTCGACTTCTTTTAAAGGTATTATGGATTTGGCTGCAATCAATTCTTCCAAGGTATTGTCCTCTGTATGCTTTCTGTGGAGTACAATCACGAGGGCAAAACTAGGAATATCAAGGTGAGGCAAAATCTTGATCAACACATCCAAACTTCCTGCCGAACCACCAATTATAAGTATTTTACAATTGGAAATCAATGTGTCTTTCTCCATATTTTTTCTTTTTCTAATTGCTTATATCGCTTTTGCATAGAAGTAAATTTGATGGTTTCTTTTGTTCCCAGTGCCAAATAGCCCAGTTTTGCCAAACTGTCGTCAAATAAATGCAAGGCACGTTCTTGTAATTCTTTATCGAAATAAATGAGCACATTTCGGCACAAAATTAAATCAAATTCATTGAAGGAACGGTCTGAAACCAAATTGTGTTGCGAAAAAACCATTCTGGAAGAGAGGTCTTCGCCAAATTTTGCCAGTCCATAATTTGCAGTATAATAATGCGAAAAATCTTTTTTTCCACCCGAAGCCATATAGTTTTCGGAATATTGCTTCATCATTCGTAACGGAAAAACACCTTTTCTAGCTACTTCCAAAACTGGTGGACTAATATCTGTAGCATAAAGTAACGCTTTCTCCAGAAGATTAGCCTCTTTGAGCAAAATGGCAACCGAATATACTTCTTCGCCAGTAGAACATCCCGCATGCCAAATCCTGATAAAAGGCTTTGTAGCCAAAACAGGAAGGATTTCAGTTCGCAGAATTCTATAAAAATGTGGATCGCGAAACATCTCAGTAATGTTCACGGTAATTTCCTCTACCATCCTGCTAAAATAATCTGAATCATCGATTATCTTCGATAGAAATGATTGAAAATTAGTGAAGCCATCTAATTGGTAAAGCCGGTCAACGCGTCTCTTGAATGACGCTTTTGAGTAGCCACTAAAGTCATAGCCATAACTTTCATACAATTCATTGATTAAGATATCAAGCTCTTGGTCCGTTATCATAAATTTATGTAATGCTTAGAATTTGGAACAATTTATCCATATCTACAGGTTTAGAAATATAATTATCGGCACCAGCCTGAATGCATTTCTCCCTGTCGCCAAGCATTGCTTGAGCCGTGACAGCTATAAGTGGTGTGTTTTCATGATTTGGAAGGCTTTTAATCAACGGAATAGCTTCATATCCATCCATGTCAGGCATCATCATATCGAGCAAAATGGCATCAAAATCTTTTTCATTATTTAAAATACTTATGGCTTCTGAAGCACTCATGCAGGAAACACATTGATATTCTCTGGAACGTAAAACCGCTGATAAGGCAAAAATATTTCGCGAATCATCGTCAACTATCAAAACTTTTTTCTTCTTTTTCATCTGTAAAAAACTATAAATTAAAAACGGTCATACAGCCAAACCCTCAATAAGGATAGCAGCTGATCTACATCTACAGGTTTTGTAATATAATCTGACGCACCTGCATTGATGCATTTTTCCCGATCACCAGTCATTGCTTTTGCAGTAACGGCAATCACAGGAAGATTTTTTAACTTAGGGTTTTTTCTTATGATTGTTGCAGTTTCATAACCGTCCATGTTGGGCATCATCATATCTAGCAAAACGACATCAATTTCAGGATGTTTTTCTAATGCTGCAATGGCTTCATTTCCATCAATGGCGGTGATGATATTCATTTTTAAGGCTTCGAGTGCTTTTGTGAGCGAATAGATGTTTCTCACATCATCATCTACCACCAAAACGGTTTTTTCACTCAAGATATTGTTCAGAAGGTTTCGCTTTTTTGGAGCACTTGTTGTTTTGTTTTCTTCCATCAAGTGCATGAATAGCGATACTTCGTCAAGCATTCTTTGATAGGAATGTGCCGTTTTGATAATGATTGAATCGGCATATTTTTTAATCTTCAGCTCTTCTTTCATAGAAAGGCTTTTTCCTGTAAAAACAATCACGGGAAGTGCTTCTAGTTCTGGATTTTTTCGAACGCTTTCAAGTATTTCATAAGCTTGCTTGTCCGGAACTCCCATGTCGAGGATAACGCAATCTACATCGGCTTTTTTCAATGTTTCCAAACCATCACTAATCTCACTTTTGATTTCCGAATTGATATTATAGGTTTCCAAGAAATAGGCGAGAGCCTTGGCATGTTTTGAATTGTCTTCAATGATCAGGACTTTTTTTGACTCACGGTTGATAATGTGTTCTATTTTCTTGAAAATTTCAGGCATTTGTTCGAAAGCAACTGGCTTATCAAGGAAATTTACAGCACCTTTCAATAAACTTTCTTGCTTCAATTTATGAGAAGACATGATGTGAACCGGAATATGCTTGGTTTGTGAATTGTTTTTTAATTCTTCCATAACCTGCCAACCACTTTTTATAGGCAATTGGATGTCAAGCAAAATACCCACAGGCTTGTAAACGATGGCTAAGTTTAAAGCATGATCACCTCGAACCGAAACTATTCCTTTATAATGACGTTTTCTGGCAAAGTCCAATAACGATTTTGCAAAATTAATATCGTCTTCCACAATCAAAATGACTTTATCGCCTTCCTGAATCATTTCACGATCATCGGGAACATCTTCTGGAATATGTGAACTTAGGTATTTATTTTCTTTGTGAATTGGTTTTTCAACAATTTCTTTACTTTCTACTTCTATCTCATTATAAGATTGTTGTGAGCTTTCACTTGATTGTATTGATGAAGTTCCTATAATTGGAATAGAAAGAATAAATTCACTTCCTTCATCCACATTACTGATTAAAGTGATGTCTCCTTTTAATAATTTTGCAAGTTCACGACTGATAGAAAGTCCAAGTCCAGTTCCTCCATATTTTCGTTTGGTTGAACCATCTGCTTGCTGAAATGCTTCAAAAATTAGTGGTTGTTTTTCTCTTGGAATTCCAATTCCGGTGTCTTTTACGCTAAAGCAAATAAATTTCGGATCCTTCGGATTTTTCTTGATCTCAAGTGTAACAGATCCTTGAGCCGTAAATTTGATGGCATTAGAAATTAAGTTTTTCAGAATCTGCTCAAGCCTCATTTTATCGGTTTTGATAACAAGTGGAGCTTCTTTCGAAATGATTCTGAACTCAATTCCCTTATCTTTTGCAAGTTCATGAAACAAATCATTCAAGCTTCCTGTAACTTCCCCAACGGTAATATCCATCAGCTCAAGATCCATTTTTCCTGCCTCAATTTTAGAAAGGTCCAAAATCTCATCGATAAGTCCTAACAAGCCGTTTCCTGAACTTTGAATCACTTTTGCAAATTCAATTTGCTCTTCGTTCATATTGCTGTCGTTGTTCTCAGAGAGTAATCGGCTTAGCAATAGAATTGAGTTTAAAGGCGTTCTCAACTCATGCGACATATTGGCCAAAAACTCTGATTTGTAACGTGTTGTAAGTTCCAAATCTTCCGATTTCTTTTGGATTTCCATGTTTTTTTCTTCCAATAAAACACTTCTTTCTGCAAGCTCTTCGTTAGTTTGCTGCAATTCTTCTTGTTGCACTCTCAGCTCTTCTTCTGATGCTTGAAGCTTTTCAGTTTGGGCTTCAAGTTCGGCATTCATACTTTCTAGTTCGCCATGTTGAGTTTGCAATTCTTCGGATTGGGCTTGGGTTTCTTCCAAAAGTTCTTGAACGCGTTTTCTGTTTTGTGCAGCTTTAATAGCTATTCCGATATTATTGGCAACTGTAGAAAGGAATTCGATTTCACGTTTTTTAAACTCTTTTAAAGTGGCAAGTTCAAATACGCCATTGATTTTATCTTCCATCACAGGAACCGCCACCACATGACCTGGTTTTAATTCGCCTAAAGCATAAGAAATCTTGATATCTTCTGGAGCAATAGATTTTAATTGCATCATTTGTCCCGAGGAAACAGCTTGTCCTGTTAGCCCTTCTCCAATTTTAAAGATTTCTCTTTCTTTGTTCCATATATAGCTATAACCAGCCGTTGCTTTAAGATTGTCACCTTCTACAAGATATATCACACCGGCATTGCTATTGGTATATATCGCAAGGTATTCAATAATGTCCTTGGTAAGTTGTTCTAAGGTCTTTTCGCCAATCATGACCATGTTCATTTCTGCAACACCAGCTCGAAGCCATTCCTTATCGGATAATGTTGTAAAAGAATGATGCAGTGATTTTGCCATGTTGTTAAGCGAATCACCTATGCTACTTAAAGCATCACTTTTAGTAGTATCAATTCTAATATCATAATTTCCTTGAGAAATTTGTCCTGCTACACCACTTATGATACGTATTCTTTCGGCTGTTTCCTTTTCGCTTTTTTCAAGCTCACTTTGGAGTTTGACTCTTGTTGTGAAGTCATTCAAGATTCTGCTAAAAAATAAAAGACTGCTAATAATGGCAACTACCGAAGCCACTATGATGAGAATCAAGCTGTAGTTTCCAAATCGTTCCGAAGTAGCAATTCTTTCTTTCAAAAGTGTTTGCTCTTGATTTTCCATAATCTTAAAAAGGCTTCGGATGTTATCCATGTGTCGTCTACCTTCATCAAGTACTGTAGCCTCAACAATTTGACCTTTTCGTTTTTCATCAATTCTAATAGCTAGATAATCAAAAAAAACTTTTTTCAAGGCTTTTAATTCTTGTATATTCTTTTGCTGTACAGGATTGTCTTTCGTTAGAATTTGAAGCTGATCGATATAATTATTGGTTTCGGTCTCAGCATTTACATAACGCTTTAAAAAATCTTCTCGACCAGCCACCAAAAAACCTCGCATTCCAGTTTGAGCATCGAGCATGACCAAGGTCGAAGAATTTATATTGTAGAGCACTTCGTGAGTGTGATTGACCAACCTGTTGCTTTCGATGAGGCTTCGGATGCTAAAATAAGATGCAGTAGCACTAACGATCAACAACAGCATCGAAATACTTGAACTTATTATTAAATTTCTTTTAAAATTGCTATTCATATAAAAAAATGCGATTAGGTAAAACTATTTTAAACGGGTAAGATCATAATAAAACTAGAACCTTCTCCAAGTTTGCTTTTTGCTGTGATTAATCCGTTGTGTTTTTCAATTATTTTTTTGGCTATGGCCAAACCAATTCCGGTTCCTTCATAGCTTTGTCTATCGTTGAGACTTTGGAAAATGATGAAAATTTTATCCAAATAACTCTCGTCAAAACCAATACCATTGTCTTTTACCGTAATTCGACAAAACTTTCCAGTAGGAGAGACGGAACTTTCAAAGTTTTTTTCGGTTATAAATTCTGAATCTATTATAATTTCAGGAGCTATGTCAGCTTTAGCAAATTTGAGCGAATTGCTTATTAAATTTTGAAAAACTTGACGCAGTTGACTCGGAATACTTTTAATGGTTGGAAGATTGTTGACCTTTATGACAGCATTTTTTTCTTCAATCAAATAATCAAAATCAGATAAAACTTCATGCAAAACGTTATTCAGGTCAATATTTTTGAAAGGAACATCAGCAGAAAGTCTGGAATAATCGAGCAAATCGCTAATTAGATTAGACATTCTCTCGGCAGATCCTAGAGCTCGTCTAACATAATCATAGGCTTTTTCATCATCTATCAAATATTTTTCCTTCAAGAGTTTGATGAACATTTCGATTTTTCGGACTGGTTCCTTTAAATCATGCGAAACGACCCAAGAAAATTGCTGCAATTCATGGTTACTAAATTCAAGCTCTTCATTTTTAGCTATCAATTCACGGGTTCTTTCAGCAACTTTTATTTCCAAAATTTCATTTGCCAGTTTTTGTTCCTGAATGTCAGTAAAAGTTCCCACCCAACGTGATATTGAATCATTATGCCTGATTGGAAGAATCTTCATTTTAAAGTACCGAAACTCGTTAGAACTTAGATGACGAATTCTCATTTCGCAAGCAAATTCCTTTCCTTCTGCAAAGTGAGTTTCCCAACTCATACAATTATGATGATCATCTGGATGCGGTTCTGGAAAGGTTTTGGCATCAGCCGAATAGTGAAACCATTTATCGTTTACATATTCAATGGGGCCTTCTTTAGAAACAATAAAGGCAATTTCTGGCAAGGATTGTAGCACTGAACGAAGTTCTTCCATTTGGTGCGAAAGATTTTCCTGAGCTTCTTTCCTGATTTCAATTTCTTTCGAGAGGATGTCGCGAATGTTTTCGAGTTCGGTTTTTTGTTCGGATAACTTCAGGAACGTTTTTACCTTTAGAATAAATAAATCAGGATCTACGGGTTTTGTGATATAATCTACACCACCCGTTTCATATCCTTTTGAGATGTATTTTTTTTGCTTGTTGATGGCTGATAAAAAGATGACAGGGATATCTTTCGTTCGATTACTTCCAGACAGTGTTTCCACCACCTCAAAGCCATCCATTCCAGGCATTTGAACATCCATAATAATCAGTGAATACTTCACCTTTAGGATTTTTTTCAAAGCTTCTTCACCGGATTCAGCTGTATCAACAGGCAAATTGTGCAGTTCCAATATTTTTTTTAAGGCAATTATATTGGCTTTTATATCGTCAACGATAAGTATCATAAATCAAAGATATTATCCATAACAAATGCTGGAATTACACAAGATTGAACTTTTTGGAAAGGGAAACATAGCGAATATCGATGATTGTCGCATTCTTTTAACTGAATAACTTTAAAATTTTGATGCAAGATCATTAATAGTAATTAGGATGGGTTGGGTAGATTGTTTTACTGAAATTTTATAAATTGTTTAAATTTCACAACAACCATCCAAAAGTATTAAAAATTGTTAAAGAATCAAAAAGCAAGTTCAGTATTAGACTTTTTGAAAAAACATATTTTTTCACATTTTAACTTATTAATGACTTCATAATCTTTTTTAATATTCCTTTTTTGGTTTGTAAAGTACTGGAATATAAACGCTTTTTTTACATTATTTGCAAAATTGCGTTTTTTTATGATCAACTAAGCTTAGTTTCTGTAGATTGAAATTTTATAACATTTGAAAAATATGTTATAATCTTTTTTTTTAATAGAATGATTTTTTTTTTTGAAATTGCACTACTATTAAAAATATTAGACGATTGTTAAAAATCAATGAAATTTTCAACAATTTTTAAAGTCTTTTTAATAGCGATACCCCCAAATAAAATAGGTACTAAAATATGCTTAAACACAATCAGAAAATAATAAAAATAATTTTGGCTGATGACGATCCTGATGATCGTAGTTTTTTTGAAGAGGCAATCAAGCAATTGGATTTTGACTCGAAAGTAGTTACCGTAGAAAACGGTAAAGAATTATTAGATCATCTAGAATCTGAAGAAACAGATATACCACACATCGTGTTTCTGGATTTGAATATGCCAATATTAAATGGTCTGGAAACACTCAAAAGACTCAAGCAACATCAAAAATACAATAATATTGCGGTTGCAATTTATTCGACATCATCAGCTAACAAGGATATCGAAAACACGTTGGCTAACGGAGCAAATTGCTATATCGTGAAGCCAAATGATTTCCAAAACCTAAAAAGTACACTTAAATATGTTTTAAGCTTGCAGTGGCAATATCATACCAGCAATGGTCTAGATTTATCAAATTTTGTAATATCAGTTTAGAACAATTATATAAAAATAAAACCCTCAAAATGAATACTTTTTGAGGGTTTTTATGTTTTTAATCAAAATCGGATTATAAAACCAATTCTTCAAATAATCTATTAATTGTAACTTCCAAGTTATTGGATAATCCAGGATGTGGTCTTGAGGTTTGTATTACAGAACTTCTCACTGCTGTCAACCATCTAAAGCGTTCCGGAACTTCCATCGAAGCAATTGGTCCACCTTGTTTATCGCCTTGGGCAATTTTTTGAAGTGAAAGTAAATTCAGTTCCAGCTGAACGATATCAATTTCTGAACAGAGGCATTGGATTTTTTCAACATTTAATTCAAATAAGACTTTTATAAACCGTGATTTCTTGCAAAACAAAATAATGCCTACATTCACGAATTCTTCACGTTCAACCCTTGGAACAACGCGAATAACGGCATATTCATATAGATTTTTGTCTTGCATTTTGTGCTTCTTTTATAAAGATTTCTGAATGGGCTAATCGTGTCATCAAAAAGTCAAAATATACTTTCTTGATTGCTTCTGGACTTTCGTCCGATTCTTCCCAATGAAGCCATTCATCAGGAATTAATTCAACAATGGCATTGATTTTTTCTTCTGTCAATAAAGCCTTGAAAACCTTGTCTGTTTCTTCAATCAAAGAAGCTTTTGGCAATAAAACATGATCTTTTATCAAAGCAAACGGACTTTTAGCATGATTTTCCCAATTGGTAAAAGAATGATGAAAATAGAAAGAAGCACCATGATCAATAAGCCAAAGCTCCTTATGCCAAATCATCATGTTGGTATTTCGGAAAGTCCTGTCAACATTGGTTATAAAGGCATCGAGCCAAACAATCTGTGAAGCTAATTCAGCATCTACATTGGTAACAACCGGATCAAAATTAATCGCTCCTGATAAAAAATGCAATGCCAAGTTCATTCCTTGGCTTCCTTGCAATAAATCTTGAATTTCCTCATCGGCTTCAGTCCTTCCAAAGTCTTCTGAAAGATGGGCAAAAACCAATTCGGGAATTCTCAAACCCAGAGTTCTTGCAATTTCACCACCTAGCAATTCTGCAATCAAAGCTTTCACACCGTGCCCGGCACCTTTAAATTTCAATACATATTTAAAATCATCATCGGCTTCAGAAAGAGCAGGCAAGGAGCCACCTTCTCGCAAAGGAGTGATATACCGGGTGACATTTATTGTTCGTAATTGGGGTAGGGCAGTCATAAGCAATTTTAAGAATAGTAAAAATACATCGTTTTTTTGAAATGAATTTGAATTATTCTTCTTTATGATTGGCCTTTATAAAATCAGTTACGAGATAACCAATTAATTTTCCGATGAGATGATTGTTTTTTTCTTCTCCCAAATCAGGAGCACCTTCGCAAATATGCAAATAGGCAACATTTTGATTTTGTGCGAAGTAGCTAATAAACAAACGTAGCTCTTCGACTGAATAACCGCTCATTGTCATGGCACTACTGGCGATATTAGGCAAGGAATCTAAATCGATTTCTAATCCAAAAGCGTCACCTTTTATAAAATTTAAAGCTTGAAAAAGTTCCTGATCGAAGTTTTTTTGCTTTCGAATGTTCACTTCGTCATAGGTATTATAACGAACACGATCTTCAATTTTCTTGATAATATCCAAAACGCTTTTCGAAGTATAACTTTCATGGAGTCCGAAAATAAAATACTTTTTGAGAAATCCTTCTTCAAAGGCATACGAAAAACCGTTTCCGCTGTGTCTTCCTTCCAAAATTCTGAAATCAGAATGGGCATCAAAATTAATGGCATTGATAGGTTTTCCTTTGGCCAAAGCCGTACCTTTTATATTTCCATAGGAATTGTTATGGCCTCCGCCAATGACTATAGGGATTTTTCCAGCTTTTACAATGTTGAAAATAATATGGGCCACTTCCTTATCAATTTTTTCTACGGTTTGGCTGAGTTTTACCCGATCATCAGAATTCATGAAGTCAAGATTTTTTACCGATTCCATTTCTTCTTTTACGTCAAGCGAACCCAAAACGAGCAACCTACTTCCTTTACAAAAGCGATTGTGCTGAATGTTTGCAATACTTTTTATGGCACTTTCCCAAGCCGAAGCCGTTCCTGGACGACCATAGTTGGCACGGACTCCAATATCTTCTGGAATGCCAAACAATACATACTTTGCTTCGCAGGTTTTTAGAAATTCCATTGCCGAACTATCTTTCGGGACGGTGTGCATCTTTTCGCCAAACTTAATTTCGCCGCTTCTATGGTTGGTAATCTTTGCAAGGTCTGCAAGGGTAAATGGGATTAGGTTTTCCATACGTTTATTTTGTGCATCAAAAATACTATAAAAGTATAAACTTACGTTAATAAGATTGACACAGCTCAATATTATTTTAAATTTGTTAAAAGTAAAATTAAGAATTAATCCCAAGTATTTATTAAAACTTACACTTTATGGAAAATCAAACCAATAATTCAAGCCTGAAAGCAATTGTTGTTGTTTTAGCTCTTCTTCTAGCAGGTAGTTTGGCCTATATTTTTAAAATGACAACTGATGCCAATGCACTTCAGACGGAATTAACTACAGAAAAAGGTGAGAAAGCAGATGTTCTCAAACAACTTGAAGAATTAAAAGTTACTTATGATCAGGCAATTGCTGATAATACAACCCTTTCGGATGATTTAGTTGCCGAAAGAGAAAAGGTAGTAAACTTGATTGCTGATTTGAAAAAATCGAAAGGTGATGCGGCTTCAATGGCAAAATACCGTGATCAATATAACAAGTTGCAAAGCAACATGAAGCTTTTGATTGCCGAAAATGACGAACTCAAAAAGCAAAACCAAAAATTAACAACCGAGCGTGATAGTACGGTAATTGTTTTGGGTGAAGCAAAAAGATTTAACGATACTTTGGTTGTTCAAAATGAAAATTTAGCCAAAACGGTTGAAAAAGGTTCGAAAGTAACCGTGATGAACTTGAGAACTCAGGCGATAAAAGTGAGAAGTTCTGGTAAGCAAATTGAAACTGAAAAAGCTAGAAGAGCTGATCAATTGAAAGTTTGTTTTGCTTTGGCAGCCAATTCTATTGCAAAATCTGGAGACAAAACGTATTATATTCAGATTATTGACAGTAAGAACAATGTTTTAGGCGAAAAGAAAACCGAAAACTTTGGCGATATGTCGCTTACTTATAGTTTTACGACTACTGTAGCTTATAACAATGAAGCCGTTGATGTGTGTGAATTCCTTGACGGAAAAGGCGTTGATTTTGAGAAAGGAACTTATTTTGTAAACATCTTTGATAAGGGAGATTTGGTTTCCAAAACAAGTTTCACGCTGAAATAAGAATTTTAGTTAATTATTGATTCAAAAAAGAAAAGAGTTCGCTTTACGGCGGACTCTTTTCTTTTTTTTTAATAAATTTTATGTTCCAATTAGTTCCGTATTTATTTTTATCAAGGCATCGTTAGTCAATTTCTCTGCTTTACCTTTAAATTTTAATTTCAAACTATGTGATAGTTTATATTCTGAATTACCAAAGCTTTGATATTCTTTTATCTCTTTTAGGATACCTTTTTTAGAATAGCTATAAATAATCTTTGTTTTATAGTTATTGATAATCTCTTTTGAAATTAATCTTTTTTGTGAATCAAAACATTCAATTTCTTTTTTTGAATTTTCTTTTCCATCTCCATAATAGGTTTGGAAATTTCCAATTCTGCAACTATCAAGATATTCATAAATGTATTGCCATCTAATTTTTTTTGTGTCTTCAAAAACTTGATTAAGTTGTGTGAGCTTATTTTCTGAATCGTAGATGTACTGATAAAATGTTGATTGCCCAAAATGACTTTCTTTTATATTTGATTTATCTACATGTTTAACCTCCATAGATAAAGAATCATTTTGGCTATGATAGGTCTTTTCGGTAATTAAAATTTGATCTTTATTATATTCGTATTTGGTGTAGAATTGATAATACTCACAAGATTTACAATATGAATTATAACTCTTCGATAATACAAGCTTTTCATTGTTATAATAAAATTGTTCAATTTTTCCAATGACATTTAATTTGTTGTAGTGATGTCTGCCATATTCGATTTTTTCGAGAATTTTACCATAATCATCAAAGTAAAATTTGGATTTACTGATTTTTCGCTTTTTATTTTTCTCGTTAAATGAATATCCAGTTTCAGTTATGGTAAACGCTCCAATTTTTTTCTCAATTTTTTGAGAATATACTTTTGGTAGAGTAATTATAAATAATATTAAAAGTATTTGCTTCATCTTAAAGAGAATTATATTTCTAACACCACAATTATTTAATTCTTTAAAACTTATACAATCACTCCATTAATCATCACATTCTCAATCAAATTACTTCCAAAAGCATACGGCAATTGGTAAAATGAAGCAATTTGTTTAGTAATAATAAGATTCGCTTTTTTTCCGACTGTGATACTACCATGCGTTTCAGAAAGTCCCATGGCGTAAGCTCCGTTAATTGTGGCTGCATTGATGGCTTCTTCGGGTGTCATTTTCATTTTGATACAGGCTGTAGCTACCACCAAATTCATGTTTCCTGATGGTGTTGTGCCTGGATTAAAATCTGTGGCTAGGGCCAATGGCAAACCGGCATCAAGCATTTTTCGGGCTGGGGTATAGGGAATGCTGATGAAAAAGGAACAAGTTGGCAAGGCAACCGGCATAGTTTCGGAGTTTTTTAAGGCTTCGATATCTTCGTCGGTCACGATTTCGAGATGGTCAACCGAGAGGGCATTGTGTTTTACGCAAGCTTCAATTCCGTTGATAGCGGTGAATTGATTGACGTGGATTTTAGAACGCAAGCCATATTTTAAGCCTGCTTCCATAATCCTTTCAGTTTCTTCGACTGAGAAGTAACCAGTTTCTAGAAAAGCATCGATATAATCGGCGAGTTGTTCTTCGGCGATTTTGGGAAGCATTTCGTTGATGATTAAGTCAATATAAGCAGCATGATTTTCCTTGAATTCAGTAGGGAAGGCGTGTGCTCCAAGGAATGTGGCTTTTATGGCAATTGGGTAATTTTCTTTTAGACGTTTGATGACACGGAGCATTTTGATTTCGCCTTCAACTGACAATCCGTAACCTGATTTGATTTCGACGGCTCCGGTTCCTTGTTGCATTACTTCTTCGAGACGCAATTTTGATTGGTTGTAGAGTTCTTCTTCGGAAGTTTCGTTTAATTTTTTTGCTGAATTTAGAATTCCGCCACCTCGGTTTGCGATTTCTTCGTAAGTCAATCCGTTGATGCGATCTACGAATTCCTGTTCGCGACTTCCGGCATAGACAATATGGGTGTGGCTGTCGCACCAGGTTGGCAGGACGGTTCTTCCTTGGCAGTTTATTTTTTTATCATATTCGAAATCGGGAAGGCTTTCCATTGGGCCGAAGTCTTTTATGATTTCGTCTTCGATTAAAAGATAAGCGTTTTTTATTGTTGGAAGTACAGCCATTTCTGAGCCTGAGACTTTTTGGATGTTGGTTTCTCTGATTTGAAGGAGTTCTTGTATGTTGGTGAGGAGTGTTCTCATTAAAGTTTTAAGGTGTTAGGTTTAAGGTTCTGGGTTTTCGCTGATTGCGGAAAATGTTTCTGTTTATTTCTTTTTAAAAGTTTAAAAGTATGCGTTTTGAATGTTCTCTAGCCCTGATGGTGCCATTGTTTGAGCTCTTGCAACTGCCGTTAGAGCTGTTGCAAAGCGAGTGGCTCCAGCAGGAATATGGATTCCGATAAAGCCCGAGCCTTTCGCTCCTAATTGTGCTACTGAATTTATTTTGTAAATGTAAAATGGAAATTTAAAAACTCCTATCTTTATGACAAATTAATGTGCTTTGAGGAGAATTAAATATAAGAAGGTTCGAAAAGTTCAGCCGAATTTTTTTGAATATACTGGGGTTCATACGACGGATGCTGTTGAAATGCAGTTGTTTGTGTATGACGATTTGGGGTATGAGGAGTATAAAAAGGTGTCGTTGGAGCGGGTGAAGAAGGAAATTTCGGATCCGTTGCAAGTGGAAGATGTGAAGTGGCTGAATGTTCACGGGCTTCATGATGTGGAATTGATCAAGGAAATAGGGGAGTTTCTGGAAGTGGAAACTTTTATTATAAGTGATGTCTTGAATGTTTCCAGGCGTTCGCGGATGGAGGAGCTTGATAACATGTTGTTTTTTAGCATCAAGTCGATTTTGCAGGAGGAGGATGCCGATGTGGTTCGGGTGGAGCAGATTAGTTTTTTACTAAAGGATAATTTGTTGGTTTCGTTTCAGGAAAAGAAGAGCGATTTTTTTACGCATATTCGGGAACGAATCAAGACCCATAGCGGTTTGGTGCGAAAGAAAAAAAGTGATTACTTGCTATATTTGTTGCTGGAAGCGGTGATGGAAAATTTTTATATCACGATTGAAAGCAATGAAAATACGATTGAGGAATTGCTGATTGAGGCGAAGAGCAATCATAAATCAGAAGTTTTGGAGCGGATAGAGAAGGAGCGGGAGAGTTTGAATTTCTTGAAACGGGCTATTGTGCCGCTTCGGGATGCTTTGTTTAACTTGAAAAGTATCCGTCACGATGATGAATTTGCTGGAATTGAGGAAGCCAATTATACTTTTTTTGCCCGTTTACACCAAAAGAGTTTGGAGATTTTAGATCAGATTGATTATGATTTGAAATCGCTCGAAAGTGCTTCGAATATCTTTTTTTCGATGCAAAGCCAGCGAATGAACCAGATAATGAAGACGCTGACGATTTTCTCTGTTATTTTTATGCCGTTGACTTTTATTGTTGGGGTGTATGGAATGAACTTTGAAAACATGCCGGAATTGAAAAGTGAGAATGGCTATTTTATTGTATTGGGGGTGATGTTTTTGACCGTTGTTGGGATGGTTTATTATTTTAGAAGGAAGAAATGGTTTTGATTTTAACATTAAGAAGTTAAGGTTTGAACCATTAAGGGATTAAGACAGCACTTAATGAATCTTAATGCCTTAATGGTTTATTTTTTTTTAATATTTGATTATGGAAAAGTTTGTAAGTGATATTTCGGGGAAGGAATATGCGGAAGCAGAGAAGGTTTCGGCAAAATTGGTTCGGAAATCGATTTTGGATTTTATAAAGGAAAAACATCCAGATTTTGAAGGTGAAAAATGCATGTCGATGAGTGAACTGCATTCCTTCAGGGAAAAATATATTGCTGAAATGCTCTTGAAAGAAACGGGCGAACTATCGGCCATGGAACAAACGGTTGTGGATTCTTTGAACGATAATGCAACCCTTTCTGACAAGCTGGATGATGAAATTCAGGATTTTACCTTTGGGCAGAAAGTGGCCGATAAAGTAGCTTCTTTTGGCGGAAGCTGGACTTTTATTATTTCGTTTTTAACCTTCTTAATGATTTGGATTGCTGCAAATGTTTTTATTTTGGCTAATAAAGGTTTTGATCCGTATCCGTTTATTTTGTTGAACTTGATTTTGTCGTGTGTAGCTGCTTTGCAAGCTCCTGTAATCATGATGAGTCAAAACAGGACTGAAGAACGAGACCGCGACCGAGCGAAAAAAGATTATATGATTAATCTGAAATCGGAATTGGAAATCAGGATGCTGCATGAGAAAATAGATCATTTATTATTGCATCAGGAACAATCGATGATTGAAATTCAAAAGGTGCAAATGGATATGATGCAGGATATTTTGGAAAAGATGAAGGAAAAAAAATAGATGTATAAAAAAACCTGAAGCATAAACTTCAGGTTTTTATTTAGTATAATTTGAAAATTATTTCAAGCTTCCAACCATATCCTCAGGTTTTACCCAAGCATCGAAATCTTCTGGAGTTACATAGCCTAAACGTACTGATTCTTCTTTTAAAGTAGTTCCGTTTTTGTGGGCTGTTTGAGCGATTTCAGCAGCTTTGTAGTATCCTATTTTTGTATTTAAAGCTGTTACCAACATCAATGAATTATCAACCAATTCTTTGATTCTGGTATAATTTGGTTCAATTCCTTGAGCACAATGTTCGTCGAACGAAACACAAGCATCTCCTAATAAACGAGCCGATTGCAAGAAATTTGAAGCCATTAAAGGTTTGAAAACATTCAATTCATAATGACCTTGAGTTCCACCGATTGTGATCGTAACATCGTTACCCATAACTTGAGCACAAACCATTGTCAATGCCTCACATTGTGTAGGATTTACTTTTCCTGGCATGATCGAAGAACCTGGTTCGTTTTCTGGAATCAAGATTTCGCCAATTCCTGAACGTGGTCCTGAAGCCATCATTCTCACATCATTTGCAATTTTATTTAACGAAACAGCCAGTTGTTTCAAAGCTCCGTGTGTTTCTACAATCGCATCATGAGCTGCCAAAGCCTCAAATTTATTTGGAGCTGTAACGAATGGATGTCCTGTGAATTTTGCAATATATTCGGCTACTTTCACATCATAACCTTCTGGAGTATTCAAACCTGTTCCAACGGCAGTTCCTCCCAAAGCAACTTCTGAAAGGTGTGCTAAAGTATTTTTTAATGCTTTTAAACCGTAGTTTAATTGAGCTACATAACCAGAAATTTCCTGACCAAGTGTCAATGGAGTAGCATCCATTAAATGGGTTCTTCCAATTTTTACTACGTTTTTGAAAGCTTCTGATTTCGCTTGAAGCGTATCTCTTAATTTCTCAACACCTGGAATAGTAACTTCTACAACCGCTTTATAAGCCGCAATGTGCATTCCGGTTGGGTAGGTGTCGTTTGAAGATTGTGACTTGTTTACATCATCATTAGCTTTGATGAATTGTTCGCCTTCGCCAATTTTATGTCCGGCAAGAACCTGAGCTCTGTTGGCTACAACTTCGTTCACGTTCATGTTACTTTGGGTTCCTGAACCTGTTTGCCAGATTACCAATGGAAATTCATCGTCTAATTTTCCAGCCAAGATTTCATCACAAACAGCTGCAATTGCATCTCTTTTTTCGATTGGCAAAACACCCAAATCGCAATTGGCATAAGCGGCAGCTTTTTTCAAATAAGCAAAACCTTCGATAATTTCTTTTGGCATAGAAGCCGACGGACCGATTTTGAAGTTGTTTCTTGAACGTTCTGTTTGGGCTCCCCAATATTTATCTGCGGGAACTTTTACTTCACCCATCGTGTCTTTTTCAATTCTGTATTCCATGATTGTTGTTGTTTGTTTTATATTTTGTTTGCTTTTAAAATAGGGTAGTATCCCTAAAAAACCGAGTCCAAATTTATGGATTTAAGCAGTTTTAAAAAAATATTTTGGCTGTTTTATTGGTAACTAAAAATATAAGGAGTACTTTTGACATTGAATTCACTAATTCCGGAAAAAACATGTTTGAATTTCAACAGTATTTAGGTTTTATCCTCTTTTTAACCATTTTGACCATAGGTTTTTGGTTAATGATTTTCTTGGTAGGTTTCGTTCAATATTGGATTGGCGGAGCGATCATGGAACTTGTTAAAGAAAAGAGAGCTAAAAGAAAAGAGCAGGCAATTTAATAATTGTTTGTTTCTAAAAAAAGGAAGTCCAACGGGCTTCCTTTTTTATTCTTATCAATCTAAGAAACTCTTGCTTGAAGGCAATTCATAGATTTCCAAATCAAAATAAACGACCGAAGCAATAATATGATCGAAGATATCGGCCATAATGTATTCATAGTTGATCCAAGTCTTGTCGTTTGAAAAGGCATAAATTTCAAGAGGAACTCCAAATTCATTTGATTGCAATTGACGACACATCATCAGCATGTCCTTATTCAATCCAGGATGCTGTTCTAGATATTGGTTGATGTATTTTCTAAACAACCCAAAATTGGTCAGGTTTCTGCCATTTACAGAAAGAGTTTTATCAATATTATTAGCAATATTATATTTGTTGATGTCATCTTGACGTTGATCGATATAATTGCTTACTAATTGTATTTTTTTAAGCTCTGTCAGTTCTGATTCTTGTAAAAAACGAATGCTGTTGGCTTTTATCAATACGTGCCTTTTAATTCTTCGTCCTTTGGAATTGAACATTCCTCTCCAGTTCTTGAAGGAATCCGATATCAAGCTATAGGTTGGAATTGTTGATGTTGTATTGTCAAAATTTCGAACTTTAACCGTTGCCAGATTGATTTCGATTACATCACCATCGGCACCAAATTTTTCCATCGTAATCCAATCGCCAATTCGCACCATATCATTCACTGAAACCTGAATACTTGCTATAAATCCGAGAATAGTATCACGAAAAATCAACAAAACTATAGCAGAAATAGCTCCAAAAGTGGTCAGTAATGCTTTCGCAGAAATATTAAACAAGTATAAAATAATGGCCACAATTCCAAATGTCCACAGTACAATCATGATAACTTGTATGTAACTGTCGATAGGTTTGTCGCTGTATCTCGGCTGCTGTTTTAGATAATCTCGAAGTGCATTAAAAATTGTTCGGATGATCCACAAAACCAAGAGAACGATATATATTCCAATTAATTTTCCAAAAACACCTTCCCAATAAATAAAGTTTTTCAGGATGACTGGAACTGCCTTATAAATAAAAAGTAGCGGAATCAAATGTGCTATATATTTTGCAGTTTTATTGGAAACCAATAAATCGTCAAATTTGGTATTGGTCTTTCGAGCAATTACTATCATTGCAGTTACCAATGTAAATCGAAACACCAAATAAATAATATAAGCTACAACAGAAAGCAGGATAATATCCACTGTTAAGCTCAAATAGGAGGTAAGGGTATCGTTAAAATCCCAGCCTTTCAAAAGCTTATAGGTCCAGCCAAATATATTTTCTGCCAATTTTAGCATCTATCTAGAGGTATTTTTTTTCAATATAAAAGGTACCGAAAGGAACAAGCGAACCTAAAATAATGATGCTGAATTTTTTCCAATCCCAATCTAATTCAAACTTGAGCATAATCGCCAAAATGATATAGGCTATAAACAAAATTCCGTGTGCCATTCCGATAGGAAACAACAACGATTTGTAAAGATCTATATTGATATTTTTAACGATAAGCATATTTGCCAATAAAACTAAAAAAGAAACACCTTCCAACAAGGCAATGATTTTAAAAAATTTAAGCATTTGTATTTGAATTGATTATGTTTGTCGATTTACTATTTTTGTTTAATATAAAAAAACCAATTAGTCCGCCAATTGTAGAGGCAATGAAAATTCCTAACTTAGCCTGCAATTCATATTCAGGATTATTGAAAGCAAGATTTGTCACAAAAAGAGACATGGTAAATCCGATTGCAGCTAAAAATCCCACGCCAAATAAATGCATATTGTTTAATCCCTGAGGCATATTGGCGATCTTAAATTTAATCATCGCGAGCGAAACTCCAAAAACACCAATTACTTTTCCAGCAACGAGTCCAAAAACAACTCCAAGGGTTACATTGCTTGTTGTCTCAGCTAAAATATCATTCGAAAATGTCACTCCTGCATTTGCTAATGCGAAAATTGGCATTATAACAAAGCTTACGAGCGAATGCATCCCATGTTCCAGTCGTTGCAAAGGTGTCATGGCATCCTTAGTAGTGACTCTGATTTTCTCTAAAAGATGCAGCTGTTCTTCGGTTAACGTAGGTTTATTGGTTGTATCAGCATTTTTGAATTTTTCTAGATACTTCTTGATTTTATCGATAAATAAGATCTCATCTACTTTAGAATCAGCAGGAATTGTAAAGGCTACCAAAACAGCTGCAATCGTGGCATGAACACCCGATAGCAAGAACGGCAACCAAACACCAAAGATGCCAACAATTGCATAAAAAATAGTATTACGAATACCGAAAGCCTTACTACAGTATAAGAAAACAACAAACCCAATTCCTGTGAACAACATAGGGAAATTAATTTCTGCAGTATAGAAAAAGGCAATAACTAAAACCGCACCCAAATCATCCACAATAGCTAAAGCTGTCAAGAAAACTTTTAACGAAGTTGGAATTTTATTTCCCAATAAATATAAAACGCCCAATGCAAAGGCAATATCAGTAGCCATTGGAATTCCCCAACCATGTGAAGATTCTGTTCCAGAATTAAAAATTCCATAAATTAAAGCCGGAAAAATCATTCCGCCAACAGCTGCTGCAATTGGCAACATCGCGTTTTTAGGATTCGACAGCTCACCTCCCACAATTTCACGCTTCAGTTCAAGTCCAACCACAAAAAAGAAGATAGCCATCAAACCGTCATTCACCCAATGGTGCAAGGTATAATTCAGATAGGTTGCTCCATCAAAAGTAAAACCAATTTTGTGTTCCCAAATATGATGGTACCAATCAGAAAGTGAAGAATTGGCTAAAATAATGGCAACTAAGGCCGAAACAAACAATACAATTCCGCCTGTTGTTGATTTTTTTATAAAATTATTAACCGGATTGATAATCCATTTTTCTGCAGGAGTGGTCTTAATTTGGTCGTTCATTCTGTTTTTTTTCTTGTGGGTTACAAAATTAAGTATTATCATTGATTTTAATAGTACGAAAGTGTTAATGATTTTAATAAAATGAAATGAGCAAACGCGATTTAAAAAAATATTTAGCTTCTTTAGATAAGCAACAAGTTGAGGAACAGCTTTTAGAGCTTTATGATAAATTCAGCGAAGTAAAAGTTTTCTATGACTTTGTTTTTAATCCAAAAGAAGAAAAACTCATCCAGGAAGCGAAGATTAAAATTTCAAACGAATATTTCCCTACCAAAAGTAAGCGTCCAAAACTCAGACGTTCCGTGGCACAAAAAATCATCAAGCATTTTCTGGTTTTGGGGGTTGATGCGTTTGCTGTCGCAGATATCATGCTCTATACCATCGAAGTAGCGATGAAATACTCTGCAAAGCGCGAAGTTCGATTCGCTTCTTTTTTCAAAAGCATCCAAAAATCATATGAACAAGTCTTGCACTATACGATTGCAAACGGAATTGTAACCGACTATAAAAAACGAATTTTAGATATCTACTATGAAGCCGAACGTCAAAAATGGGAAAACGTTTATGAACTCGAAATGATTAAGGATCAAATTGACTAAATTCTTAAAATTAACTTTTAAATAGCCGGATAACTCTTTTTTAGGTGTATTTTTGCAAAAATCCCAAAAAAGATAATGCTTTACAAAGACGTAGAAATTGAAATAGAAGATAGAAAAGAACTGTATGCTTATCAAAAAGGAGACATTGATGCCATTTTTGAACGGATGGCTAATACCCCTCCAAATTATCATTTGTTGTACCAATTGCCAACTGGTGGAGGAAAAACGGTAATTTTCTCGGAAATTGTTCGTCGTTATTTAGCCGAACACAATAAAAAAGTCGTGGTTTTAACCCATAGAATCGAGCTTTGCAAGCAAACTTCCAAAATGCTCAAAGGTTTTGGGGTCAAAAATAAAATCATCAACAGTAAAATCAAAAAATTGGAGGATCAGGAAGATTATTCCTGTTTTGTTGCAATGGTCGAAACCTTAAAGAATCGACTCAATGATGAACTTCTTGAAATCGAAAATGTAGGCTTGGTGATTATCGATGAAGCCCATTACAATTCTTTCCGAAAACTATTTGGTTCTTTCAAAAATTCTTTCATTCTGGGTGTGACAGCAACTCCGTTGAGTTCAAACATCAAGATGCCGATGAACGAAAACTACGATGAATTAATCGTTGGTGACACCATTTCTTCTTTAATCGACAGCGGATTTTTGGCGAAAGCTATAACCTATAGCTATGATGTGGGATTGACTTCGCTTAAAGTTGGAATAAATGGCGATTATACCGTGAAATCTTCCGATGATTTATATTCGAATATGGTCATGCAGGAAAAACTCCTTCACGCCTATACCGAGAAATCATTGGGAAAAAAGACCCTGATTTTCAATAACGGAATCAATACTTCCTTATATGTTTATGAAACTTTCAAGGAAGCGGGTTATGACATTCGACACCTCGACAATACCAATAATCCCGAAGAGCGAAAGGAAATTCTAAGCTGGTTCAAGAAAACGCCCGATGCCATTTTGACTTCCGTTGGGATTCTCACCACCGGTTTTGATGAACCAACTGTTGAAACCATTATTTTGAATCGTGCCACAAAATCTCTGACTTTATATTTCCAAATGATTGGTCGTGGTTCTCGAAAATTGGAAAACAAAGATACTTTTTCCGTAATCGATTTGGGTAATAATGCAGCACGTTTCGGACTTTGGAGCGAACCTGTCAACTGGCAACACATCTTCAAATCGCCCGAGTTTTATCTCGAAAATCTTCGTGCCGATGCCGAAATCGAGCAACATTTTAAATTCCAGATGTCGCCTGAATTAAGAGCTAAATTTGCCAAAACAGAAGTCGTAACTTTCGATGTTGATGAAGAACATAGAATCGCCATTTCGCTCAATCTTCGTTCAAAAGTCGTACTCGACAAATCCATCGAGCAACACGCCATGATGTGTGTCGACAATACAGAAACCCTTAACGAAGCTAAACAACTGTCTAAAGAACTAAATGACGATATCGAATGCAGAATTCGCCGTTATTCCAACTGTTTGAGCCATTGTAGCAAAAATTACCGAGAATGGTTGGTCGAAGATTACAAGCTCAAGCTTACACTGATGATCGGAAAAAAATACCGTGAAAAAATCTTTAACGAGGATTAATTTTCTTTTAGTTGAAGCAAAACAGTAGGCCTTTTTTAAACCATGTTCCTGCTGGAGCCACTCGCTTTGCAACAGCTCTTACGGCAGTTGCAAGAGCTCAAATCCCGAAGCTTCGGGAGCACCATCAGGGCTAGAACAATAACTTTAGGCTTCTATTAAACTTTGACACCTTTGTGTGAAAAAAGCGACTTCAAAAATTTCTTCTTTAAGCCAAATAAATATCCATTTCCCATTTGCAATAACGCTACAGTAGTCTTAATTTTGAAAAAATTAAAATCATAATGCAAAAATACATTAGCCAGCTGAATGATGCACAACAGGAACCCGTTCTCCACAAGGACGGACCAATGATTATTATCGCTGGTGCAGGTTCTGGGAAAACGAGGGTGTTGACCATCAGGATTGCCTATTTGATGAGTTTGGGTGTAGATGCTTTCAATATTTTGGCATTAACCTTTACCAACAAGGCTGCTCGGGAAATGAAGAAACGTATCTCGGATATCGTTGGTTCATCGGAAGCAAAAAACCTTTGGATGGGAACCTTTCACTCCGTTTTTGCTCGAATTCTTCGCTCGGAAGCTGACAAATTGGGTTATCCTTCCAACTTTACGATTTACGACACACAAGACAGTGTCCGTTTGATTTCGGCTATTATCAAGGAAATGCAACTTGACCGTGACATTTATAAGCCAAAACAGGTTTTAGGAAGAATTTCTTCTTATAAAAACAGCCTCATCACGGTGAAAGCCTACTTCAATAATCCAGAATTACAGGAAGCCGATGCGATGTCAAAAAAACCACGTATTGGTGAAATCTATCAACAATATGTAGAACGTTGCTTCAAATCTGGAGCAATGGATTTTGATGATTTGCTATTGAAAACCAATGAATTATTAAATAGATTTCCCGATGTTTTGGCCAAATACCAAGACCGTTTCCGCTATATTTTGGTCGATGAGTACCAAGATACGAACCATTCTCAGTATTTGATTGTTAGGGCTTTATCGGACAGGTTCCAAAATATTTGCGTTGTTGGAGATGATGCTCAAAGTATTTATGCCTTTCGAGGTGCAAACATCAACAACATCTTGAATTTCCAAAAAGATTATGAAGGGGTAAAAACCTATCGTTTGGAACAAAATTACCGTTCTACAAAAAATATTGTAGAAGCGGCAAATTCCATTATCGACAAGAACAAAACTAAGCTTGACAAGGTGGTTTGGACAGCCAATGATTTCGGACCGAAAGTAAAAGTGCACCGAAGCATGACCGATGGGGAAGAAGGCCGTTTTGTGGCTTCTACCATTTGGGAACAAAAAATGCAAAATCAACTCACGAACGGACAATTTGCGATTTTATATAGAACAAATGCACAATCCAGAGCGATGGAGGATGCCTTGCGTAAACGCGATATTCCGTATCGAATTTATGGAGGATTGTCTTTTTATCAAAGGAAAGAAATCAAGGACGTACTGTGTTATTTGCGATTGGTCATCAATCCGAAAGATGAGGAAGCGTTGATTCGGGTCATCAATTATCCCGCTCGTGGAATTGGCGATACAACGGTAGAAAAATTGACGATTGCTGCAAACCATTATAAACGTTCGATTTTTGAAATAATGCAGAACATCGACCGAATCGATTTGAAATTGAATTCCGGAACCAAAGCAAAATTGCAGGATTTTGTCACCATGATTCAGAGTTTTCAAGTAATAAATGAAAATCAGGATGCTTTTTATTTGGCTGACCACGTGACCAAGAAAACCGGATTGATTCAGGAATTAAAGAAAGATGCAACGCCAGAAGGAATTGCAAAAATTGAAAACATCGAGGAGCTTCTAAACGGTATAAAGGATTTTATCGAAGGCCAAAGAGAAATTGATGGAGCAAGAGGAGCCTTATCGGAATTTATGGAAGATGTGGCTTTGGCGACTGACTTGGATAAAGATACGGGCGACGACGACCGTGTAGCCTTGATGACGATTCACTTGGCAAAAGGTCTTGAGTTTCCGTATGTTTTTGTAGTTGGGATGGAAGAAGATTTGTTTCCGAGTGCCATGTCCATGAGTACGAGAAGTGAATTGGAGGAAGAACGCCGTTTATTTTATGTGGCCTTAACTAGAGCTGAACATCAAGCTTATTTGACCTATGCTCAATCGCGTTACCGATGGGGAAAACTGACGGATAGTGAACCTTCGCGTTTTATCAACGAAATTGAAAGTGAGTATTTGGAATATTTATCTCCCGAGGAAACCAATTACCGCTACAAGCCAATGATTGACAGCGATATTTTTGGTGATGTCGATAAATCGAAATTGCGACAGATGAAACCCGTTAGCGGTACTCCGCCAAAATACATCACGAATAACGAACCTAAATCTGATTTGAATATCAGGAAATTAAAACCTGTTTCCAGTCCAACAAAAACGGGAGCCAACCTATTTGATAGTGGTTTAACTATTGGGAATATTGTGATGCACGAGCGTTTTGGAAAAGGAGAAGTAGTGAATATCGAAGGAGCTGGAGCTGATAAAAAAGCAGAAATTAAATTTGAAATTGGCGGGATTAAGAAATTGCTATTGCGTTTTGCGAAGTTGGATGTGATTGGGTAATATTTGAGGCTTTAATTGATATGGTAAACTTTCTCACTTTGTGACTTTACGTTGTAAAAATGGCTCTCAAAGACGCAAAGAAAAATAATACTAGTCTCTATTCCCAATCCACCTTTTAACCTCACCTTTATAAGTCTCTCCAATAGGAGTGGATCCTAATTCGTGGTAAATCAAGTTCCCGTCAATGGATTTTATTTTATCGAGTTGGATGATATACGATTTATGGATTCGCATAAAATCCTTTGAAGGAAGTTTGTTGATGAAATCTTTCAAATTATCCAAAACAATCAGGCGTTCATTTTGCAGATGGATTCGGATGTAATCGCTTAATCCTTCTATAAAAATAATGTCCTTTGGATTGATCTTGACTTGCTTTCCATCGACTTTTACAAATAAATAATTGGAAGTTTCTTTTGCTTCTAAAGTGACAAAATCGGTAAATTTAGTCACCGCTTTATGGAATTTATCAAACGTAATGGGTTTCAACAAATAATCTACAACTCGGTAATCATAGCTTTCCAAAGCATAATTTGCATAAGCGGTCGTGACAATAAAATAATTATCCTTGTTGAACATCTGCATCAACTGGATGCCAGACAATTCGGGCATTTGAATATCAATAAAAATCAAATCAACGGTTTGTTTCTGAAGCAATTCAATGACTTCAAAAACATCAGTTGTCGCTAAAACTACTTCCAATTGCAGTAGTTTATTGGCATAATTTTTTAAAAGTTCGACAGCCAAAGGTTCATCGTCAAGGATGATGCATTTTATTTTTTTCATTGCTTAATATTTTGCCACAGATTTACAGAAATTAAAAATTTAGAATTAAATATCTGAGGGAATCCGTTTTAATCCATTTAATCTGTGGTTAAATTAATTTCCAAAAGGCTTTTAAAATTTACTCCATCATTCATAACATCAAACCGATATTTATTCGAAAAATAATGGTCCAATCGTTTTCTCAAATTCGATACGCCAATTCCTGAATGTGCATCTTTCAATTTGTTGTTTATCTTATTTTCAACATCAATGATGAGTTTTTTTTCATCTGATTTAATAGAGAAAACAACTGGATTTTCTTCTTCATCCAAAATCCCGTGCTTGATGCAATTTTCGATAAAAGGCAAAAGCAAATAGGGTGGAAGCATCTGATTTTTATTTTCTATTTCAGTCAAAAACCGAATGTGAATTTCCTTGGTATTGCGAATCCGTTCCAAATCGATAAAACTTTCGATGTATTTGATTTCGCTTCCAATGGGAATTAGTTCTTTTTGGGTTTCATAAGTTGTAAAACGCATAATCTCGCTCAATTTTTCAATTGCTGGCAAGGCTTTTTCGGATTTAAGGAAAACCATCGAATAGATATTATTCAACGTATTAAAAATAAAATGCGGATTGATTTGCGACTTTAAAAACTGAATCTCTGCGAATTTCTTTTCTTCATTTAAAACAACTTCCTTCTGGAGCGTTCTAATAAAATTTATTACAATCCAAATTATCGTACTTGCAAAAATCGGTGCCGAAGCCCAATGTAGATTGTCAAAAATATAATATTGGAGAGTGGTTCCTTCAAAATAATTTCCGGTTCCGAACAAATGCAAAAACAAAACTTCTTCGAGCAGATAACGGAACGTGATGAAATAGGCAAAGATTAAAAAGAAGCCAATCAAAAATTTACTCAACATCTTAACATCAAAAAACCTTTTCATGATATAAAGATAATTGAGGTAGAATGTCGAAATGCTGATAAATAAATTACTTATGCTAAAAAGCGTTACTTCAAAACCAAAAACAAGCTCTTTTTCGGGCTGGAGTTTTATGATAGAACTGACTAGAATAACCAGCCAATAGAGCAGATGTATGATGATTTCTTTTTGTCTAGAAAATAGCTTCATGAGGAATTTTTCATTTTTGGTAAAGGTACGAGTGCATTTTTGAAACCAAAAAAGTGTTGACCGATAATTATGGGGTGTTCATCGAAAAGATTCGATTTAAAATGAAGAAAGAGTGGATTTTTGTCATCAAATCTTAAAACACTTAAACCATGAACAAGTTATTTTTATTCCTTCAATTGTTGATTATTTCACAACTTCAGGCTCAGCAAAAACCGATTTTTCAAGACAAGTTCCCAGATGCCGTTCCGGTTTTGAATTTCGGAACCTTCCACATGGGTTTTACTTCTGATGCTACCTCAGTCGATTTCGATGAACACAATAAGAAGAATCAGGAAGACGTACATAAGGTTGCTAAAATGTTGGCTGAATTTAAGCCCACCGTTATAATTGTAGAAGATATTCCAGAAAACAATCATTTGATTCAAAAAGCCTATCAGGACTACCTCAACAATCCAGAAATGAAGTTTAAACATCCTTCTGAAATAGAACTTTTGGCTTTTGAAATTGGAAGATTAAGCAAGACTACTCGTATTTATGGAATTGATCATCAGATGAGCTACAATTATATGATTCCGAATTCTGTTAAGGAAAAAGTGAATGATAATACGTATGAACGCTATTTTGAACTTATCGAAAAAGAGGAAGTTAGGCTGAATTATGACAATCTTTCGTTATTGGATAAATTAAAGGTTGACAATCATCCTCAATATTTGGATTTTCTGTTGAATGTAAATGCCGATATCCTGACATACGTTTCTACAAAAGGAAATTTTGAAGGAGCTGATGAAGCGGCAAAATATTACCATAGAAATATCAGAATGTTTTCCAACCTCAACCAAATTGAATTAAAAGCCGATGACCGTGTTTTCATCTTGATGGGAGCCAGCCACACAGCTTTTTTCAATGATTTTATGAAAAGAAGTCCACGATATAAGTTAGTTGATCCTTTTTTGTATTTGAAATAAAACACTAAATAATCCTACTATTTCTTTAATTTTGCGTAACTTGAAATAAAATTAAAGTAAGATATGGGCCAGTTTATAAAAATATACGAAGATAAACCTAGTGAAGCTGCAATTGCAAAAGTCGTAAAGGTTTTAAAAGACGGAGGCTTGGTTATTTATCCAACTGATACGGTTTATGGTTTAGGTTGTGATATTACCAATTCGAGAGCTTTGGAACGTATTGCAAAAATTAAGGGCATCAAACTGGAAAAGGCAAACTTCTCGTTTGTCTGTTCTGATTTGAGTAACCTTTCGGATTATGTGAAGCAAATTGACACCAGTACTTTTAAGTTGTTAAAAAGGGCTTTGCCTGGAGCTTATACTTTTATTTTGCCCGGAAATAATAATCTTCCGAAGGAATTTAAGAAGAAAACTACTGTTGGTATTCGTGTTCCTGATAATTCGATTGCTTTGGAAATTGTTCGCCAACTTGGAAATCCAATTGTATCCACTTCTATTTATGATGAAGATGATGTGATTGAATATACAACCGATCCGGAATTGATTTTCGAGAAATGGCAAAACCTTGTAGATGTTGTGATTGATGGTGGTTATGGAGATAACCAGCCTTCAACCATTATTGATTTATCTGGTCACGAGCCGGTTTTGGTTCGGGAAGGTAAAGGAGATATTGATATTATTGATTTCTAAATATTTAACCAAAGATTCACAGATTTTAATACTTCTTAATCTGTGAATCTTTGGCTTTTTTTACATCTGCAATTCAAAAAGCAACACCTGACTTTTTAATCGTTCAATCAATAACGACATCATTCTTTTATTTAAAGAAGATGAATTTTCAATGTAACGTGAATATTCGTCAATCGTGAACAATCCAATCACAATTCCTTTTAGAGAATTCCTAAATTTGATATCCCGCTGGATAGAATTCTCGATGAAAAGCATTTTCTTTTCTACATTGAAATTATAAAAATCGGTTTTACTTTTCGCAATATAATTTCTAAAAACATCCAAAAATAAATCATTCTGAAGTTTTAGAATTGGACGGAGGGTTTCATTTTGAAAAAATTCTTCGGCTGAAGATTGACTGTTGATGGTTCCAAGCATTTCCCCTCTAAATTCTCTGATAAATTGGTCTCTTGTACTCATTTTCTTTTAAAATTACGAAGAAAATCAAAGCTCCTATTCTTTTTTTATAATAGTTATTAAGAATTTAATTAACCATTTTAATAATGATATCTGTAAATAAAGTGTGGTTGACCTAACTTGTTTTAATCCATGAATAGAAGAAAAATAAAATTCTATTATTGACATAAAATATATCTTATAACAAATAATTCCGTAAGACAAATACTATATCAGTAACTCAAAAGCACTATTTCATAATTATATCACAAAAAATTAACAATTAGCATTTTTTAAATTATGGCATTTTCTTTAATTTAGTTGAAACATTCTTGCCCCACAAGAATCTAAATGACCTACTATGAAAAAGATTACCTCTTTTAGCCTAAGAGCATTTATTGCTATAGGTTTATTTTTCGTTTACCATCTTTCCGTTGGACAAACCACTACTGTTTTCAATGATGATTTTTCAAGTCCTGCAAATACAGTATATACCGTTACAAATGGTTTGATTACAGATTCACCAACTTGGACAATGACCCGAAGTGGTGCCGATTTTGGTGCTGGGATTTTAAACCGACTCATCTTGACAAATGATGGAACAAATGGTTCAAATTCTAATGGTTGGGTTTTAGGCTCTACATCTTCAAGCAATTTTTTGTCACCTTATACAAGCACATTAGTTAATAATCCAGGTCCTGTGACATGGACTTTTAATATGAGACAAATTAGAACTAATCCTGCTGGATTTGGAAGTACCGTTTTTGGTACAGCATTTATTTTGGCAGGAACAGCGGGTACCACAAATGTAACTGGAACAGGTTATGCCGTAATTTTAGGAAATTCAGGCACTACAGATCCAATTAAGTTAGTAAGATACACATCCGGTATTAGAACAAACACCAATATTATAACTTCTAACACAACAGGCTTGACCGATTTTGGAACCCAGTATTTAAGCATCCGTGTTGTCTATACACCCAGTACCAATACCTGGCAACTTTTTGTGAGAAATGATGGAACAACTGCTTTTGCAGACCCATCAACAGGAACCTTAACATCACAAGGGAGTGTTATAAATTCTACTTATACAAATACTGCTTTACCATTAATAGGAGGTTATTTTAACGGGGGAACAACAGCTAATCAAACTTCTTTTTTTGATAATGTAAAAGTAACAGTTGGGGTTCCTTTTATAGCCTCTCTGACACCAAATTCTAAGATTGCTGGAACTGGAGCTTTTAGCATAACAGTAACTGGTCAGAATTTTTCACCTTCAAGTATAGTTCGATGGAATGGTAATAACAGGACAACAACCTATGTTTCTCCAACTCAGTTAACAGTAAATATTCTTGCTTCTGATATTGTAACTTCTGGCACGGCAACTGTTACAGTTGCAAATGGAAGTACTATTTCTAATTCTAGTACTTTTACAATCGATCCAGCAGGAGTACCCAATTTGACCGTTTCGACTGCTTCTTTAAATCTTGCCATTTCTGTTACAGGAACTCCATCTGTAGCTTCTACTTATACTATTTCGGGTGTAAATCTTACGGCTGACCCTGTTGTCACTCCTCCTACAAATTTTGAGGTTTCCACCAATAATAGTACGTTTTTTCCTTCTTTGACATTAGCAAGAAATGGTAATACTATAAACGGACAACCGTTAACAATATATGTTAGAACAACTTCTGGAGCCCCATCTAATTTCTATAATGTTGTGGTGAATAATACCGCTACGGGAGCTACAGCTAAAACGGTGAACGTTAGCGCTACCGTTTTGGCATCTCAGCCTTCAGTGTCAAGTGCCATAAACTTTACAGCAATAACGTCAACCAGTTTCACAGTCAATTGGACAAACGGAACAGGGGCCAGAAGGTTGCTACTTATCCGTCAAGCGGGTGCTGTGAATGCATTGCCCGTTGATGGACAAAGTTATACGGCTGTTGCACAATTTGGTTCGGGATCTGAAATTGGTACTGGAAATTTTGTGGCTTATTCAGGAACTGGAAATTCAGCCACTGTAACGGGATTGTCAGCTTCCACAAATTATCATGTTTCGGTGGTAGATTATAATGGTAGTGGTGGTTTAGAAAATTATACTACAACAGGACTGACAGGAAATGCCACTACTCTGGCAACACCTGTAGGCTGGCAAATTTACACTGCAAATACCGTTAATACTATAAATTTTGACACGACTGTGGATGGTGTTAATTCAGATGCTTTTCAAGGAGATGGTGTTGCAACACCTGTAGAATCAGGACAATTAAATTCAGGAGCGTGGGCATTTACAGGATTCAGTGATGGAAATTTAGCTTTTGGGGCTACCAGCCCAGAAGATAGTGATTATGATCAAGGTGTTTCTAGTGGAGGCACTGCAGATCCTGGGCTTTATGCTTTCGAAACACAAACAGACAATTCTTCGTTAGGGATACAACCCGGTACTGGAGATTTTGCACCAGGAACTATTACCCTTAAGTTTCAAAACCGAACTGGAGCAACTATTACATCATTAAATATAGGTTATAAGGTATTTATTTATAATGATCAAGCTTCCTCTAGTAGTTTTAATTTTAGTTATTCTGCAAATAATTCAGCTTACACTACGGTACCAATTATCAATACAATTTCACCAGCAACAGCTGATGGAATTCCTCAATGGAAAGGATATTATCGTTCTACAACAATTACGGGATTAACGATTGCAGCTGGAGCAGATTATTATCTTAGATGGGAAAGCGCTGCTGTCTCTGGAAGTGTTGATTTTGATGAGTTTGCCTTAGACGATATCTCCTTAGTTGCTATTCCATCGACCAATTTTGTACCTTTTAGTGGTACAGCTGAAACCTTTGTTTTAAATGGAAATGCAACCATGTCTGGTAACTTAGAGGTAGTAAGCAATTTAAGTTTTAATAACAATGCAAAATTAGGTATAGCTTCTAATACATTAACTTCTAATGGAACTATAACCAATACCACAACGGCAGGAATCAAAGGTAGTGCTACAAGTAACTTAATTATTGCGGGAACATCAAGTAACACATTAAGTTTTGATCAAACTACAGTAGGAACAACCAACCTTTTGAACAATCTTACAATTGCAACAACAACTGCTAATACAACAACTGTTGGTAATGCACTTGCTGTTAACGGTACCTTGAATATAGCAAGCAGTCAGATTTTAAATATGGGAACCAATGCCTTGACAGGAACATTGACAACAGCGACAGTAAACGGAACACTCCAAACAAGCAATACATCTGCAACACCTTTACCAACAGGAAAAACGTGGTCGGGTAATGGAACCGTTCATTATAATTCAGCTTCAACAGCCCAAACCGTGGTTATTGGAACTTATAATGGGCTTACCATATCTCCAACAGGAGGAGCAACAGCTGGTGGGGCTTTGACTGTTAACGGAACTTTAAACCTTCCAACGGCAAATCCTTCTGCAACAGTGGGGAGCTTATCTATGGGAGCTTTTGAATTGTTGATGGGAGGAAATGCAACTAATACAGGAATTGGCGATGTTACCGGCGATGTCATCAGGACTAATATCATGTCGAATGTACTCTATACTTTTGGGCATCACGAGACTTCTATTATTTTTCCAGCTATCGGAACTTTACCAACTTCTATGGGACTTAGAATTCAAATAGGCACAGCTGTAACTTGGCGTCCTAGTGCTATACTCAGAAAATATGATTTTAAGCAAACAGGTGGAACGGGAACAAAAGCCATTATAAAAGCACATTATTTGGATTCTGAACTTAACGGAAATAATGAGGCTGCTTTAGTAGATTGGGCTCATATCATAAGCGGACCTACTACGTTAGAACAAGGAAGATCTAATTATAATACTACTGAAAATTGGGTAGAACTTACCAATGTAAACGTAGGTGTCTTTTTTCAACCGAATTTTGGGCTGGTGGAACTTACTCTGGACGAATATGAAGCAGGAACTGCAATATGGGATGGTTCAGAGAGTACGTCCTGGACAACTGCAGCAAATTGGGTAGGAAATGCTGTTCCATCAAGTATTACCACAGTTATTATTCCCGATGGGGCAACCACACCAAACGATCCTACCATTAATCCTACTACTGATATTGGAAAATTAAACATTGAAACTGGAGGAATTGTCAATGCACCAGCAGGTTCACAATTTAATATTCATGGAGCGGGAGGGGCTTGGATCAACAATGGGACATTTATTCCAGTTGCTACAAGTACGGTTTCTTTTTTAAACTTAGATGCAACGATTGCAGGAGAAACTACTTTTAATAATATTACGATTGAAACAGGAGCTGGACTCAGACCCCAAACTGGAAACATAATGCACATATCGGGCGTTTTTAATAGGATAGGGATTTTTTCACCTGGTGCTGTAGAAAATACGGTAGATTTTACAGGAACTAACCAAACTATTCCTCAACTCACTACTGGTCTTGTGGCCTATAATAATTTGACCATTACTGGCTCTGGAGCTATTTTTCCAACTCCACTCAACATTACTGGAAATTTGACCTTGAATAACACTGTTGATTTTACGGGGAAAACAATTGTCATGACTGGATTAACAACTCAAAATATATCAGGCAGTACAAGTCCAACTTTCGACAACCTGACAATTGCCAATACAAATGGCAATGTTCTACTTGGAATTAATTCAAGCATAAACGGAACACTTACGCTAAATTCTGGACAGCTTATCGTAGAAAGTACAATTCTAAATCTCGGCACGAATCCAGTTGCAGGAACGTTTGATGCTACGAAGATGATTGTAACAGGAACGACAGGGGAAGTACGAAAATCGTTCACAGGTCTAGGGAGTTATTTCTTCCCGATAGGTGAAAATACTACTCCTGCCTATTCTCCTATCGAAGTGAATATTACAGCAGGATCATTTTCAAGTGCCTATGTTGGCGTTTCAGTAAAAGATGGTAAACATCCTGATAATAACAGCATACAAAATCACCTCACTCGTTATTGGAACGTAAATCAATCGGGGATAACTGGTGCCGTTGCTACTATTACCGCTACTTATTTGCCCGAAGACGCTTCCGCAGATGTTACTACAATTGCTGCAGCACAACTTTCTGGTAACTTTGACCCAATCACCAATCCTTGGGTAAAATTTGATCCCCTTTCAGGTACCACCTTGTCAGTTGTGGGTGCAACTTTAACTTCTGGAGAGACTTCTGCATTTACGGGTATTAAAGGTGGAGATTTTACAGTAGTTCTTTCAGGCTATGGTGAATTTTGTCAAAACCAAGCAGTAACATTATCTGCCGTAACTTCTGGTGGTGATGCTCCATACACCTATGAATGGTCGGATGGACTAGGTAACTCAGCAACAGCGACACCTCCAACGAACACAATTGGAACCGAAAATTATTCGGTAACTGTTAGAGATGCAAACGGAATTGTAGATGTTGATAGTGCTGATGTAACCGTTCTAACTCCATCTTTAGGTGGCTCTTTGAGTCCAAGTCAGGATGTATGTCTAAGAACCGAACCTGGTGAAATTACCCTAACAGGCCATACCGGAAATGTCTTGTACTGGCAACGTTCCGAAGATCCAACATTTGCAACTGGTGTCACTAACCTTTCTAATTTTACTGATGTTTTAACGAGCGAAAATGCAGGTATCATTTTGGCAACGACCTATTTTAGAGCTGTTATCAGCAATGGAAGTTGTGCCGAAGTATTTTCAGGAACTACTAGTGCTATCATTCAAACTACAACTTGGGATGGATTTACTTGGTCTGCAGGTGATCCTGACGGAACTACCAATGCTATTATTACAGATGATTTTACACCCGTAGCAGATTTGATTGCCTGTAGCATTACGGTAGAAAATGGTGCCGATGTAACAATTCCAAGTGACATAAGCATCACATTAAATGGTGCTGTAATTATAGACGATGGAACCTTTACAGTAAATAATGATGCAAGTTTAGTACAAACAGATGATTCTGCTCAAAATTTAGGAAACAACTTTACCATGCAAAGAGATACCGAGCCGATGTATCGCTTTGATTACACTTATTGGTCATCACCAGTTATCAATCAAACTTTATTTGATCTTTCTCCAACTACACTTTTTAATAAGTATTTTGGATGGAATGCAACAACTGATAGCTGGAATCAATATTTAAATGGAAATCATGTCATGGAGCCAGGTGTTGGATACATTGTTAGAGCACCAGAAACTTATTCTACTGATCCACTAACTGTCGTTTCTTATGAAGGTTTCTTTAACGGAACACCTAATAACGGAATCATAAGAGTCCCTGTCATAGGTGATGATGCATTTAATTTGCTTGGAAATCCTTATCCTTCAGCAATTAATGCTGATGAATTTCTTCAAGATGTAGAGAATACTTCGCTCGACGGTACCATTTATTTATGGACCCATAACACGCCAATTGCTCCAGTAGGACAAGTTTATTCCTACTCATCAGATGACTATGCAATTTATAATCTTTTAGGTGGAGTAGGAACTGCCGCTGCACCTTCCGAAGAATTTCCATTAGATCCAGCCAATATTCCAAACGGTTTTATAGCTGCGGGACAAGGCTTTTTTATCCAAGGAATTACAGATGGAACGGCAACTTTTAATAATGATATGCGAGTTGCTGGAAACAACGATCAGTTTTTCAAAAATCCAGTTGTGAATGAAAAAAGTAGAATGTGGATTAGTATTAGTAATTCAGAAGGATTCAAGCAGCAACTAATAGGTTATGCTACAAATGCTACCAACGATTTTGATCGAGGCTGGGATGGAACAGCTAAGGGATCTAGTCTTGAATTTTATTCTTTCATTGCAAATAAAAAACTTTCCATTCAGTCATTCCCACTTCCTTTTGATGATTCTCAAGTAATCTCGATTGGTTTCAAAACAACTTTAGCTGGATTTCACAGCATCAATTTCAATGATAATGATGGTTTATTTGTAAATCAAAATGTTTATCTAAAAGATAATTTACTAAATGTTATTCATGACTTAAAAGCCAATAGCTATGAATTTACAACCCATGTGGGAACTTTTGATGATCGTTTTGAAATCGTATATGTCAATCAAGCATTAGAAAACCCTGAATTTACAAATCAAAAAGGAGTCCTGATCTACAACCAAGAAAGTACAGTTTCAGTAAAATCCTATGACCACGAAATTAGTTCAATAAAAATTATTGATATGCAAGGCAGGATAATTTATACTGTAGAAGATGTCAATAGTTTTCATTCTAGTTTTGAACTCAATCTTCCTAATCAGGTGTTGATTGTTGATGTATTGACCAAAGATGGAAAAATCCACAATAAAAAAATAATCCGTTAATTGAAGCTAAAAAAGCTCTAAAGTTCCAAATGTCCGGATAATCATTACTACATAAAAAGACACAAATTGCACTAATTTTCACGAATCAGATTGTGAAAATTAGTGCAATTTGTGTCTAAGTTTTTTTTCAAAAAAAATTGGTGTCAAATACTTTTCTATTTTAAAACATCGATATAAAATTGATTGGTAAGAACTTCTAGATTTGAAATATTTTTAATACTTGAATCCAATTTTTTCCAATCGGTTGTAGGAAATAATCGAATTTCTTTTTGATTGTAAAGTACATCAACTGGCATATCAAAATCAGCCACATTAGCTTTCCATCTATATTCAAAACCCTTTCCCTTTTTTTGAAATTCAAGAACAGGAATATCTTTAAATTTCAAATATTGATCAAAAATAGGGGTAAGATTCATTTTGCTTTGACTGTTAAAAAAATCTATAACCGTTTTTGTATCAATAATTTGATGTTGATAATTTTCAGAAAATTTTAAAATCATACTCCACCACTTTTCGTCATTATCTATAACATGTCGCAAAGTGTTGAGCAAAAGGGCTCCTTTGTAATATTTATCACTGGGTCCAGCATCATTCACACTGTAGTTGCCAATTATTTTTTTTTCATTTGATACAAGTCTTTTTTGTCCATTTATATATTCGATTGCTTTATCATAGCCATACAAACATTCCACAAATACGGTTTCAGAATAAGTTGTAAATCCTTCATGTATCCACATATCAGCAATATCACGAGAAGTAATGCTGTTCCCAAACCATTCATGTCCTGTTTCATGTATTGTAATAAAATCGAAAAGCAAACCAATTCCGGTTCCAGAAAGATCGCCACCCAGATATCCTTTTCTATATTTATTACCATAAGCTACAGCACTTTGATGTTCCATACCTAAATATGAAGTTTCAATCAATTTATAACCATCACCCATAAAAGGATAAGGTCCAAATTTCAATTGAAAACAATCCATCATTGGCTTTACTTCTTCAAAATGTTTTTTTGCTTTTTCTTCGTTTCCACGTATGACGTAATAATCCAAATCAAGTCCTTTGTGATGGTCGTGCAAATGAACATAATCTCCAATATTAATCGTGATATTATAATTATTGATCGGATTTTTAACTTCCCAATTCCAAGAAGTATAGCCATTTTTCAATTCTTCGGAACCTAAGAATCTTCCGTTTGAAACATTCATCAATCCGTTTGGCACAGCCACTTTTATCGAAGCTCCAAAATCAGGTTCATCACTTTGAGAGTCTTTTACAGGATACCACAAGCTTGCTCCAGTTCCTTGAACCGCAACGCCAATCCAAGGTTTTCCGTTTTTATCTTTATTAAATACAAAACCTCCATCCCAAGGAGCATTTTCTGCAACTTGTGGCTTCCCAGAATAATAAAACCGTAACTTTTTATCAAGAGTATCAACTAATAATTCCTTTTCAAAATGGATAAAAACTGCTCCAAATTCTCTTTTGTAATCCAGTTTTTTATTTTCAAAAACAATACTGTCAACTTGCATGTTTTCGAATAAATCCAACTGTATTGTTTTGGATGGTTTTATAATCTTAAAAGTTATATCGTTGTAACCGATAACGGAACGGTCATCAGGATTTACTTTTATATTCAAATCATATCGTTGCACATCAAAACACATTCTTTCAAACGAAAATCCGCCTTGAAGTGAATCTTTTCGCGTGAAGTTTTGTGCAGAAACAGAAGTTGCAATTGTTAATAATGTCAGTATAAATATTTTTCTCATTTTTTATAATTCAAATATCTGTTTGTTATAAAGTAACCTATGTAAATTCCAAATAAAATAGTTATAATTATATTGATTGTTGAAGGACAAGGATGTGAACCGTTCCATGAAGGAAAATCATAAAATAAATCAATAAAGATATTTGTTGGATGTGAATGGTAATAACATATATCAGGAAATATAATTAATTCAAACCCGAAATTTATAATGTAGGCTAAAATTATCCCAAAAATTGATGAGATAATGTAAAGAATAGTTTTATTTATTTTTGACATTTTTTTAAACGTGTTGCGTATTAACCCTTCATAGAATCTATTTTAGCTACAATTCCATTCTTTTTATATCCTCCAAAATCCAATCCATTTCAGGATCAACTCCATTAATTCTATCTTCCAAAGTTGGCAAAATGGCTACATCTGGAAAGATACCACGACCCACAATATCAGTCTTATGATAAGGAGCGATAAGCATCAATCCCACGCGAACTTTTAATTTAGAATGTGGTAATTTTATCAGTGGCATCCTTCCTGCAACTGTGCCGTTATAAGTTCCTCCTGTTTCTTCACCTACAAATGTGGCCCTTTTTGAACCTTGCAAATTGGAAGATAATATACAAGAAGCCGAAAAACTTCCGCCATTGATGAGAACATAAATCTTTCCGTCAAATGCATTTGGCTTACGATTTTTAAGTCTAGATTCACTCGTTGCATAATAGTATTTATTATCATCGGCTTTTTTTACCTTGAAAAAGGTATAGCCTACATACACAGGATAAAAAATTCCTTTTAATATTTTTATTCCAACTCCGCCACCTTTGAAATAATCGCCACTCAATAAACTCGTTTTAGTTGCAACTTCGGATTTATCGGCAAAAACCATAGTAGTATCTGTAAGATAGGAATATAAATCGCTAATTTCACTCAATCTTCCGCCAGGATTATTACGCAAATCGATGATTAATATTTTGGCGTTGTTTGCTTTAATTTTTTCAAAACTTTCCTTGTAGAATGTACTGTAATTTCCAATAGCGAACGTATTTATTTTCATAACCGCAATACTGCTATCCGCTTCCATAAACATTAGATTGCGGTTGTAGGTTTTCGTTTCAGGATTATAACCATAAACACTTTTCTTGGTTCTTTCAGCTTTTTTTTGAGCTTTGGTTTTAACATTTTTTTCAACTGGATTTGGAATTTCTGTCTTTACCGTATCGGTTTTTACAACTTTTGCCGAATCATTTGGTTTTCTAGCAATCCAAACTGATTTAATAGAATCATTATATTTGAAATTGTAAAGCAAACTGTCTTTTAAACCGTTTTCATTCGTATAAAAACCTCCGAAACCTTTTCCTAACTTGTATTTAAAATAAGTGGTATTGTAACCATCAGAAGTAAACAGATGTTGATAATCTTGTAATAAATCGGCAGTATTTTTACCATCAATTCCTATAACTTCGGCACCTTTTGGTATAGATTTGTCTTTAGAATTGTTTTTTACTACAAACAATTTATCATCAAAAACCTGAAATTCAAATTGCGAAAAAGGTCCGGTTCCTTTTTTCATGATTTGCTTTGTTTCTTTCTTCGTATAGCGTTTCGTTACTGGAAAAACCATCATGTGTCCTTGACGGACTTCGTTCACAACAGGAGCTATTTTTTTGTAAAAAGCAAAACTCGTCATTGGTTGTGTGATAGTCGTTTTTAAGCTATCAAATTTATAATCCAATTTTTCCTTGCTGATGTACCAATATAAATTAGGATGCAATTTTTTGAGTTTCTTATACGTATAATCAACATCTTTTTTCAAATCCTTCACAGATTTTAAAACCGTAAGTTGGCGATTATGTTGCTGAACAGATGAGCAGCTAGCTAAAATGAACAGTAGGAGGAAAGAGAATGCTATTTTCTTCATAAGAAAAGGATCTTTTAATTGCTTTTGGTGGTAGAAACAAAAATAAACAAAAATGGTTCTCTAGATACATTTGTAAATAGAAAACCATTTTCCGTGTTTTTATTTTGCAATTTAAACCTGAATCACACCCAAATTAAATTGCTTTTCAATTGGAGCATGATTGGCAGCTTCAATTCCCATCGAAATCCAAGTTCTGGTTTCCAGAGGATCAATTATGGCATCTGTCCAAAGTCGGGAAGCTGCATAATAAGGAGAAACTTGTGCATCATATTTAGCTTTTATCTTGTCAAATAGTTCTTTTTCTTTTGCTTCATCAACAATTTCGCCTTTTCCTTTTAGGGAAGAAGCTTCAATTTGTGCCAAAACTTTAGCAGCTTGAGTACCACCCATAACAGCCAATTCCGCACTTGGCCATGCAAAAATTAATCTTGGATCGTATGCTTTTCCACACATGGCATAATTTCCAGCTCCATAGGAATTTCCAACGATCACGGTGAATTTTGGTACAACTGAATTTGAAACAGCATTTACCATTTTGGCACCATCTTTAATGATTCCACCGTGTTCCGATTTTGAACCTACCATAAAGCCTGTGACATCTTGCACAAAAACGAGTGGAATTTTCTTTTGATTACAATTTGCAATAAAACGTGTCGCCTTATCGGCAGAATCTGAATAGATTACACCACCAAATTGCATTTCTCCTTTTTTAGATTTTACCACCTTTCGTTGATTTGCAACAATCCCAACAGCCCAACCGTCGATTCGAGCATAACCTGTGATGATGGTTTGACCATAACCATCCTTATAAGGTTCAAACTCTGAATTATCGACCAATCGATTGATGATTTCCATCATGTCATACTGTTCGTTTCGTGCTTTTGGCAAAATTCCGAAGATTTCTTTTTCATCCAAAGCTGGTTTTTCAGCTTTAATTCGGCTAAAGCCAGCCTTACTATAATCACCAATTTTATCGACGATGTTTTTTATTTTATCCAAAGCATCTTTGTCATCCTTAGCCTTATAATCGGTTACACCAGAAATCTCGCAATGTGTCGTTGCTCCTCCAAGTGTTTCATTGTCAATATTTTCACCTATTGCAGCTTTTACCAAATAACTTCCAGCAAGAAAAATACTTCCGGTTTTATCGACAATCAAGGCTTCGTCGGACATAATAGGAAGGTAGGCTCCACCGGCAACACAACTTCCCATAACAGCAGCAATTTGGGTGATTCCCATGCTACTCATGATGGCATTATTGCGGAAAATTCTACCGAAATGCTCTTTATCAGGAAAAATTTCATCTTGCAAAGGCAAATAAACTCCTGCACTATCTACCAAATAAATAATAGGCAACCGATTTTCCATTGCAATCTCTTGAGCACGAAGATTCTTTTTTCCTGTAATTGGAAACCAAGCACCCGCTTTTACGGTAGCGTCATTTGCAACTACGACACATTGTTTTCCTTTAATATAACCAATCTTGATTACAACCCCACCAGATGGGCAACCTCCATGTTCAGCATACATACCTTCTCCAACAAAAGCCCCAATTTCAATACTATTACTATTTTTGTCAAGCAAATAATCGATTCGTTCGCGAGCTGTCATTTTACCTTCGGCATGCAATTTTTCGATTCTCTTTTCGCCTCCTCCTAATTTTACTTTCGCAAACCTTTGTTTTAAATCAGATAGTAAGAGCCTGTTATGATCTTCGTTTTTATTGAAGTTAATGTCCATATTGATAAGGTGTGATTTTTTATTTATTGTTTATAAATTCCTATATTTTTAGGCATTTTTTAGGGATGCTAAAATACGAAAACGTTTGAAATAAAAAAGTATTGAATATAGGAGATATAAATGTTAATTTTTTTTATTGCATAACCAGTAATTGATATTAAGTTAATGTTAACTTAACATTAGAGGAATACATTTGCACCGTAAAACAAAAATTATGTCTATAAACAGTATTTTCCAGTATTTTGTTCCGAAAGATAAAAAATTCTTTCCTTTATTTGAACAGGCTACAAGTAATTTAATTTTGATGGCAACAGCTTTGCACGAAGTTGTGAATTTACCAATCGAAGAAAGAAATGAACTTTTTCTAAAAATTGAAGAATTAGAACAAATAGGAGAGGATATCGCAAGACAAACTAACCTAGAGTTGAGCAGTAATTTCATTACTCCGTTTGACAGAGAAGACATTTATTCTCTAAGTACTGCAATTGACAACATCGCTGGAAACATTCACGGTGCTGCAAGTAGAATGAAATTGTACCACGTTGATAAGATCACAAAATCTATCCGAAAATTAACTGAAATTAACCTTGAAGCATGTCAAAATATAGATGTGGCTGTAAAGGAATTGCGTAACTTCAAGAAAATCAAGAACATTACTGATGCTTGTGCAAGAATCAACAAGCTAGAAAATAAATCGGATACGGTTTATGATAAAGCTGTAGCTGATATTTTTGAAAACGAAACTGATGCTAAAACAATTATCAAATATAAAGAAGTACTTTCTGTATTGGAAACTGCTGCTGATAAATGTAAAAGTGCTGCAAATGTTTTAGAATCTATCGCTGTAAAGCATTCTTAATATCCTCAATTTCATCCTGAAATTATTTTTATGACGCTACTTATCATCATTATAGTACTTGCCCTGATTTTTGATTACATTAATGGTTTTCACGATGCTGCAAACTCAATCGCTACAATTGTTGCTACAAAAGTATTGACCCCATTTCAAGCAGTAGTTTGGGCAGCTTTCTTTAACTTCATGGCCTATTTCATATCGAAATATTGGATTGGAGAATTTAAAATTGGTAATACAATTGCAAAATCAGTAAACGAAGATTTCATTAACCTTGAAGTAATTTTTGCAGGTCTTATAGCTGCAATTATTTGGAATTTAGCTACATGGAAACTTGGAATTCCATCTTCCTCTTCACATACACTATTAGGAGGTTTTATGGGAGCGGCTTTGGCACATGCTGGAGCTTTGGCTGTTAATGGTGTAGATGTTGTAAATTATGTAAAAGTAATTCCAACAGTTGCTTTTATCTTTTTGGCACCATTAATAGGTATGACAATTGCCTATTTCTTGACAATTCTCATCATGAACATCTGCCGAAAGGCAAATCCTAGTAAAGCTGATAAATGGTTCAAAAGATTACAATTAGTATCTTCTGCCTTGTTCAGTTTAGGACACGGAGCTAACGATGCTCAGAAAGTTATGGGTATTATTGGAGCTGCTGTAATCTATTATCACTTAAAAATTGATATGGATCCAAATTACATCAATGCTCCTGATTCTTTCAAATATTTCGTAAACGATTATGCCTGGGTTCCTTTTGTGAGTTTCACGGTTATTGGTTTGGGAACCATGAGTGGTGGGTGGAAAATTGTAAAAACAATGGGTACAAAAATCACCAAAGTAACTTCACTTGAAGGTGTAAGTGCTGAAACTGCTGGAGCGATGACGCTCTATCTTTCGGAACATTTTGGAATTCCAGTTTCAACAACTCATACCATTACCGGAAGTATCATTGGAGTTGGAGTAACAAAACGTGTTTCGGCCGTTCGCTGGGGAGTGACCATCAACCTGCTTTGGGCTTGGATTTTAACGATTCCAGTATCAGCCATTATTGCTGCTATCATTTATTTTTTAATTAGCTTATTCTAAAAAAAAATATTTATTCATACAAAAAGCATCCGTCAATAGCGGATGCTTTTCTTTTTGATAACTATTCATACTTTCAAGCAAACTCATCAATTAGGAAAGTTTTAGCAATTGACTATTCCGATTTGTTAAAATTTAATTGTAATTTAGAATTTCAAACTCATTTTAGAGTAGTAAACCTTAACCTAAATAGCATCTATATATGAGATTATCCATCGAAAGAAAAGAGGTAAAAGTATATCCTGACCCCAAACGTGTAATTGCTAGGTATTTTTTTAACGGCGAAGAGAGAGCTTTATTTTTGATAGAAAAGATTTTAGAAATGAGTAATGAACAAGTCTTTTCCATCGTTTCGCCATTGCTTCAGGATTTCTCCAAAAGGCATCGGAATATTACGAAGAAATTACTCAAGCATTGCGAAAAAGTAAGACATTGCATAGAAAAAAAAGGTGCTGATTTTGACCAAATGAATATTTATACAAAGTATTTAATAGGTGCCTATTTTACACACGAATATTCCATAGAATCGGCGGCTTTTTTTAATCCATCCATTATTTTAGATCCAGATCAAAGTCATCTCGAAGAAGGACAATCCCGACTTATAATTAGTTTTAGGGCGGTTGGAGAAGGACATATATCGTCAGTAGTTTTTCGTCGGGCAATGATTGACAAGAACATGAATATTATTGTTATTCCAGCCGGAAACTATGTAGACGAAGCCGAAAAAATGCATCAGATGATTTATCAAAAGAGTCTGTTTTTGAAAAAAGGCGAAGAAGCTGATATCAATGCAGATTTTCTAAAAGATGTAGATGAACGACTCGAAGAACGCTTTGATTATGAAAGCCTAAAACGATTAGTACTTGAAGCAAAAGAACAAACCAAGGACGAAAAAACCATCAGGCAATACAATCAAATTTTAGCCTTATCGGATAGTTATCGAAAAATAAGTTTTTCAAGGGATACGGATATTAGCGATCGAGTTATTTTTCCGATATCCGACTTTGAAAGCAAGGGAATTGAAGATGCTCGATTTGTAAAGTTCACAAAAGAAAACGGTCAGACGGTTTATTATGCAACTTATACGGCTTATGATGGTGTTCATATCATGCCGAAACTGTTGCAAACCACCGATTTTTATGATTTCAAGACTTCACCTTTAAATGGAGAAGGAGCAAAGAATAAAAATCTGGCTCTATTTCCTCGTAAAATTAATGGCAAATTTGTCATGATGTCCAGAATTGATGGATGGAATAACTATCTCATGTATTCAGACAATATTAATGTATGGGACGATCCAATAAAAATTCAAAGTCCATTATATCCATGGGAATTAGTTCAAATTGGAAATTGCGGTTCACCAATTGAAACCGAACATGGTTGGCTAGTCATGACACACGCCGTCGGACCAATGAGAAGGTATTGCATTGGTGCTTCATTATTAGATTTAGAACATCCGGAAAAAGAAATTGGTCGTTTGAGAGAACCTTTGATCATGCCAAATCCGGACGAACGTGAAGGATATGTTCCTAATGTTGTTTATTCTTGTGGATCAATTGTTCATAATGGGGAATTGATTATTCCTTATGGATTATCCGATCATAGTTCGGGTTTTGCAAGTGTAAATTTGGAACTTTTATTAAATAGGTTAATGAATGGCGGATAATTTTTATACAATAAAAAATATAAAAAACGGATAGCGATCTAATTTCTATCCGTTTTTTATTTAAGACCAATATTTAGCATTTCAATAAAAAATTACCACTAAAATTAAGTACTGCATAAAAATAGAAACTATTTTTTGCACTTTTCTTTTTTATATATTTGCTAAAATAGTATATTTATGCAAAATTTATATACATGGAGATTTTAGCATGTCCAAAATGTCAGGATAATCATATCGTAAAAAGTGGAATCATCAAAGACAGGCAAAGGTATTTGTGCAAAAAATGCAACTACTTCTTTACAGTCAATAAAATCGGAAAAAAGATTGATAATTACTATGTTACCAAAGCCCTTCAACTTTATTTAGAAGGCTTGAGTTTTCGTGAAATCGAGCGTATTATTGGGGTTTCACATGTAACGGTTAGCAATTGGATAAAGGAATTCAACATCAAGAAACCTGCTCAAGCAGATTATCATCCAACCTACAAGATTTTCAACCATTTAGAACTGGTAGAGTACCTTAAAAACAAAGATCAATTATCAGGTGCTGGAATGATTATTACCGAACTTGGCGATAAATTTATGCTTATAAAATGGGAACGTTTTAAAGATTAGCTATACTACTTTACAATTATATATATTAAAATATTTCTACAACGATATAATTATGCAATTTGGTACTGTCGAAAGACATTAACCCGTTAACCAAAAAGCATTATGAAACGAATTTATCTGATAGCAGCCTTAGTCTGCTTTACAGCGAAAGCTTTCTCGCAAGGTTCACCTGATTACGGTTCTGGAATGAAATTCAACCTAAAGGAAGATGGTTCCAAATACCTCAGGGTTTTAGCTTGGAACCAAGTTTGGCTCCGCTCTAGCCAAATGAATCCCGGAACGATGATTAATGGTGAAGAAGCTTCTTCAAGCACGGACATCGGAAACAGACGACTCAGAATTCTTCTTCATGCACAACTTTCGCCACGTTATATGATCGTGACGCATTTCGGAATCAATAATCAGACATTTACAAATGGAGGTGCGGCTGGAACTACAGGAACAGGAGGATATGGACAAGGAAAAAAACCAGGTTTATTTTTCCACGATGCTTGGAACGAATATGCTTTAGTACTTCCGCAACCCGACAAAAAATTCAGTCTTTCTGTTGGAGGCGGTTTGCATTATTATATGGGACTTTCACGTATGACGATGTCTTCAACCTTAAACTACTTGGCTATTGATGCACCCATTTTTAACTGGCCATTAATCGAAAATTCTGATCAATTTGCCCGTCAAGGGGGATTATTCGCTAAAGGAAAATATGGGAAATTTGAATACCGTGTGAGCTACAACAAACCATTTGCTACTAATTTGACTCCAACAGATGTTCCAACTTCAGATTTGGCTGTTGCTGTTGACAATAGTGGCAACACAAAATGGTCGAAAGCAGGTTATTTTGAGTACCAATTTTTAGATGTAGAATCAAATGTACTTCCATATAAAGTGGGTTCCTACCTTGGAACAAAAAAAGTTTTCAACGTTGGGGCTGGTTTCTATAATGCCCCAGATGCAACTAGAACTTCAGTTGCAGGAAATGTTGAAAAACATGACATCACTTTACTTTCTGCCGATGTTTTCGTTGATATGCCAATCGGAAAACCCGAAAAGAAAATGGCCATAACGGCTTACAGTGTTTTCTACGATTATGATTTTGGCCCAAATTATTTGAGAAATTTAGGAATCATGAATGTGGGAGTTGCAAATCCTGATTTTACTGGATCAACTGCATTGGCTGGAGCCGGAAACCTTCAACCAACAATCGGTTCGGGAAATATCTGGTACACCCAAGCGGGAGTTTTGCTTCCAACTTCTCAAGAAAAACCAAAAGTGAGAATCCAACCTTATGGAGCTTTCACCTATAAAGATTTTGATGCTTTGGAACAATCGAGCAGTCAGTTTGATATTGGAGCGAATTTTTTCATAGACGGTCATCACGCCAAAATTACTACACAATATTCAACGCGACCTGTTTACACAGCACCCGACACAAAAACCTCAAAAGGCGAATTTACACTTCAATTGCAAATTTATCTATAAACTAAAAACAACTTTATATGAGTACAACATCTACAAAAGGCATTTGGAAAGTCATCACGGCTTCCTCACTCGGAACACTGATCGAATGGTATGATTTCTACATTTTTGGAAGTTTAGCCGTAGTAATTTCTACCAAATTCTTTCCAGCCGATAACCCAACGGCAGCATTTTTATCTACATTGGCAACCTTTGCAGCAGGTTTCGTAGTTCGACCATTTGGAGCCTTATTCTTCGGAAGATTGGGCGATTTGATCGGAAGAAAATACACCTTTATGGTAACGCTTTTATTAATGGGAGGTGCTACTTTCCTTATTGGATGTGTTCCTGCCTACGAAACCATTGGTTTCATGGCACCGCTTTTAGTATTGATCTTGAGGTTATTACAAGGTTTGGCCCTTGGTGGAGAATATGGTGGAGCAGCAACTTATGTAGCCGAACACGCTCCTAAAGGCGAACGCGGTTATTGGACATCTTGGATTCAGACCACTGCAACTTTCGGATTATTTATTTCATTGATGGTAATCCTTTTAACAAGAAGCGTTTTGACTCCAGAGCAATTTGACGAATGGGGTTGGAGAGTACCGTTTTGGGTATCCATCCTAATGGTTTTTGTATCGTATATCATCAGAAAAAAGATGGATGAATCTCCTGTTTTTGCCAAAGCCAAAGCTGAAGGAAAAACGAGTACAAACCCATTAAAGGAAAGCTTCGGAAACAAATACAACTTAAAATTCGTTTTATTAGCTTTATTTGGAGCTGCAATGGGACAAGGTGTTGTTTGGTACACAGGACAATTCTACGCAATGAGTTTCCTTAAAACGGTAATGTTTGTAGATTCTTCTCAAGCAGATGGATTGTTAGGTTTGGCATTGTTATTCGGAACACCATTTTTCTTGTTTTTCGGATGGTTGAGTGATAAAATGGGAAGAAAAGTAATCATGATGGGAGGGATGCTTCTGGCCATTTTACTATACCGACCAATTTATAAGACAATGTATGAAACTACAGATATCAGTCTGAAAACGGAAATCGTTCAAAACGCAAAATTGGTAGCGATTACCAAAGAAAACAGCCATCAACAATTGGATTCCATCTATACAACAACCAAAGAATTTACTGATGGCACAAAATGGCAACAAGTCAAGACACTACATTTAGAAAACGGCAATCCAGCTTTAGATGAAAAAGGTGTCGCTAAAGCGGATACAAAAACAACCGTTACCATCAATTCATCTGATAGATGGTCATTAATTTGGTTGATTTTTATCCAGGTAATTTTCGTAACGATGGTTTACGGACCAATTGCAGCATTCTTGGTAGAAATGTTCCCAGTAAAAATCAGATATACGTCGATGTCCTTGCCATATCACATCGGAAATGGTATCTTCGGTGGACTTCTTCCGGCAATTTCAACTTATTTTGTAACCAATGCAAAAGAAGGCGGAAATCCAGAATTCTACCTAGAAGGGTTGTGGTATCCGATTGTAATTGCAGCCATAAGTTTCTGTATAGGAATGGTGTATTTGAAAAGAAAAAATAATATTGAAAACGATTAAAAGATAAAAATATGAATTTAATAAAAAGATTTCTCGGATTAATATGGTTGGCATTAGCCCTTGCCGCAGCTTATTTTTGTATTTTTGAGTTTGGATACCCAAAATTCGTTTCTGGCAAACAGGAGGATTTGGTTTTTGGAATAATCATTCTTTTTGTCCTGACACCGTTAATTGTTTTAGGACTTGGAACCTTCGGATATTTTGCCATAACGGGTGAATACGACGATAAGAAATAATAATAGTTTTTAGTTGAAGTTATAGCTCCTGAATTTTCGGGAGCTATGGCTTTTTATAAATCCAATGAAAAAAAGACACGAACAAAAATTAATCATTCTTTCGCTAATATTGATACTTTGCTTCAATATGCCACTGTTGCTCATTTTTGACAGTGCTACTTCAGTTGGAGGAATGCCATTGGTGTATGTGTATTTTTTCTCGCTTTGGATATTTTCCGTATTAATTTCATTGCTGGTTATAAAAAGATATTATGAGTAGCATAGGTTTATTAATCGTCTTATCCATTTATTTGGCTTTGCTCTTTGTAATTGCACACTGGGCCGAAAAGCGAGGCAATTCAAAATGGACCAATAATCCTTATGTTTACACCTTGTCGTTGGCGGTTTATTGCAGTGCCTGGACCTATTACGGAAGCATTGGTGTTGCCGCAAATTCAGGACTGAACTACCTTCCCATTTATATCGGTCCCATCATCATAATACCAGCTTGGATTATTGTTTTGAGAAAGATCATCCGAATTTCCAAAGTAAATAAAATTTCCAGCATTGCCGATTTCATTTCCCTCCGATATGGAAACAGCCGTTTTTTAGGAGCTTTGGTAACTCTGATTTGTATTTTTGGAATTCTGCCTTACATCGCTTTACAGCTAAAAGCAATCTCTGAAACGTTTCACGTAGTAACGAAAACCTCCTCAAATTCCAATATCTTTAATGATACAACCACTTATGTAGCTATTGCATTAGCCTTATTTGCTTCCTATTACGGCACTCGTTATGTAGATGCTTCGGAAAAAAGAAAAGGAATCGTAACCGCTGTTGCAATGGAATCCATCCTGAAATTATTCTTTTTTATCCTGCTAGGAATTTATGTCACTTTTTTTGTCTTTGATGGCTTCGATGATATTTATGCACAAGCAAGTTTGCTCGAAAATTTCAAGGAAAAAAATACAATTGGCGGACTTCCACAAGCTATAAATTGGTTCTTTTTGTGTGTACTATCGTTGTTTGCCATATTTCTTTTGCCGAGACAATTTCAAATGTCGGTAGTTGAAAATAACCGTGAAAGCCACATCAAGACTGCTGTTTGGCTTTTTCCGTTGTATCTTTTATTGTTTAATATTTTTGTGTATCCTGTCGCTTGGGGCGGAAACATTTTATTTGATGGTCAGAATGCAAATCCTGATACGTATTCCTTATTGATTCCTCAATTTTTTAATAATCAGCTTGTTACGGTTATGGTTTTCCTTGGCGGGTTTTCGGCAGCTATTTCAATGATTGTAGTTTCCTCTATTGGACTTTCTACCATGCTAAGCAACAATGTCTTGATTCCATATGGTTTTCTGGGAAGATTGCAGAGTGAAGTCCAAGAAAGCAATACTAAAAAGATTGTAAACATTAGGAAAGTCGGTATTTTTTCACTCATCATTCTATCATATTTTATTTACAGATACTTTGTTTTAGAATACAATCTCTTTTCAATAGGAATGGTGTCATTTGTCATCATTGCACAACTAGCTCCAGCTTTTTTTGGTGCAATTTTGTGGCGAAGAGGTTCCCGAAATGGGGCTGTTACTGGAATGATAATTGGATTCATAATTTGCACTTATACTTTATTGATTCCGTATGCCATCGGAATTACAAATTTTGATAGCAATTTTATAGCAAATGGCCCTTTTGGAATAGCGCTTTTAAAGCCTTTTCAATTGTTCGGAATTGATTATCTCGATCCGGTTCCACAAGCTTTATTTTGGAGTATTTTATTCAATACATTGGCCTATTTAGCTGTTTCTGTAAGCTTCAAGGGAAATTATCGAGAACGAAATTATGCCGAAATGTTCGTTGATATTGACAAATATATTACGATGCACGAAAACGCCTTCATCTGGAAAGGAACAGCTTACACGAGTGATATCCAAAAAGTATTGAATCGATTTTTAGGCGAAGACCGAACAAAAAGAGCACTTAATCTTTTCCGCTTAAAATATAATGTTGAAAAAACCCAAGAATTAGCCGATGCCCGATTGATAAAATTTGCCGAGAATTTACTGACAGGTCATATTGGTACGGCTTCCGCCAAAATTTTAATTGCGAGTGTAGTCAAGGAAGAAAAAGTATCACTTCCGGAAGTGCTGAAGATCTTGGAAGAATCAAAGGAAAATATTATCATCAATAAAAAACTGACCGAAACTTCACGAGAACTGAATACGATCACAGCCCAATTAAAAAAAGCTAATGAAGATTTAATCAGTAAGGACAAGCAAAAAGATGAATTTTTGGATACCATTTCACACGAATTGAGAACACCGATTACTGCAATTCGCGCTGCAACCGAAATCCTGCACGATGATGATGATGTGCCACACGAAATGAAAAAGCAGTTTCTTCAGAATATCATCACTGAATCTGACCGTTTGAACCGATTGATTTCAAAGATACTAGACCTCGAAAAATTTGATTCCGGTAAGCAAAAAATTTATGTGACCAAGAATAATATCTATCACACCATTTCTGAAACATTAAAACAACTCAACCAGCTTATTGAAAATAAAAACATCAAGGTGGATCTTGTTTCCGAAAAAAATATAGTGAAAGCATTTTATGACGAAGATAGAATTACGCAAGTCTTAAATAATTTGCTATCAAATGCAATAAAATTTTGCCCTGAACAAGACGGAATAATTACTATCTTTATTAAAGAAACGGATCAAATAATAGAGGTTGGAGTAGAAGACAACGGAAAAGGAATTGATGTAAACGACTTCGAATCCATATTTGATAAGTTTTATCAATCATCAAACCAAAACATCAGGAAACCTGTCGGAAGTGGATTAGGTTTAGCTATTTGTAAAAAAATAATAGAACATCATAGAGGTAAAATTTGGGCTGAAAATATTCCGAAATCAGGAGCACGAATTATATTTACAATTCCAAAATATATTAAAGAGGAACATTAAATGAAAAAGATATTAATTGTAGACGACGAACCAAATATTGTGATGTCATTGGAATATACTTTTAAGAAAAATAATTTCGAGGTTTATATTGCCCGTGATGGACAAGAAGCGTTGGATATTCTAGAAAGTTCCCAACCCAATATTATCATACTTGATATAATGATGCCAAATGTTGACGGATACAATACGTTGGAACAAATCAAGAAAGATGATCGTTTAAAAGATACTAAAGTCATTTTTCTAACAGCAAAAAACAAGGAAAAAGACATTGAAAAAGGGCTTGCTCTTGGAGCAAACTTATATATTACGAAGCCATTTTCTGTAAAAAAATTGGTAGAACAAGTCAATGAATTACTAGAAAATTAAGGAATATCGTATATACTAATTTAGCATAAATATATGAAATAATAACCTAATGTTATTTATATTTACAATATCAATACAATTAAAAAATTAGACGATTATGAGTTACTATCAAGTCAAAAATCTAGAACAATATTTCAAGCACTATAATAAATCAATTCGCGAGCCTAGAAAATTTTGGGGTAAAATTGCCGAAGAAAATTTCACATGGTACCAACAATGGGACAAAGTGGTAGAATTTAATATGGCTGAAGCCGAAATTAGTTGGTTTAGTGGAGCAAAAGTAAACATCGTTAAAAACTGCATTGATAGACATTTGAATAGACGAGGCAATAAAACTGCCATCATTTTTGAACCAAATGATCCCAAAGAAGAAGCACAACATATAACATATAATGACTTACACCAACGTGTTTGTAAAATGGCAAACGTATTGAGAGAACAAGGCATCGAAAAAGGGGATAGGGTTTGCATCTACCTTCCGATGATTCCTGAATTGGCTGTATCGGTGTTAGCCTGTGCCCGAATTGGAGCCATACATTCAGTTGTTTTCGCTGGTTTTTCAGCTTCGGCAGTTGCAACAAGAATCAATGATTCCGATTGTAAAATGGTAATTACTTCTGATGGAGGATATCGTGGAAACAAGACTATTGATCTGAAAGGAATTATCGACGAAGCTTTAACAACTTGCCCATCCGTTAAGACAGTTTTGGTAGCAAAAAGAATCAATTCCGATGTGAATATGACTGCAGGAAGAGATCAATGGTTACAGCCTCTTCTGGATGAAGTTTCGGATAATAATGTGGCCGAAATCATGGATGCTGAAGATCCTTTATTTATACTTTATACTTCTGGTTCTACCGGAAAACCTAAAGGAATGGTACACACAACGGCTGGATATATGGTGTACACAGCTTATACTTTTAAAAACGTTTTCAATTACGAAGAAAATGATATTTATTGGTGTACAGCTGATATTGGCTGGATTACAGGACATTCCTATATTCTTTACGGACCACTTTTAAATGGAGCGACAACCGTCATTTTTGAAGGAGTTCCATCATATCCTGATTTCAGCAGATTTTGGGAAGTTATTGAAAAACATAAAGTTACACAATTTTATACGGCTCCAACCGCAATTCGTTCATTGGCAAAAGAAAGCCTTGATTTTGTGCAAAGATTTCCTTTAAGTTCTCTAAAAGTGATTGGATCTGTTGGAGAGCCTATCAACGAAGAAGCTTGGCATTGGTACAACGACCATGTAGGTGGAAAACGCTGTCCATTAGTAGATACTTGGTGGCAAACCGAAACGGGCGGAATCATGATATCACCAATTCCGTTTGTAACCCCAACAAAACCAACCTATGCAACTTTACCATTACCTGGAATTCAACCTGTTTTGATGGATGAAAAACGTAATGAAATTGAAGGCAATCAAGTGGTTGGAAGTTTGTGTATCAAATTTCCTTGGCCAGGAATCGCAAGAACCATTTGGGGCGACCATCAAAGGTATAAGGACACATATTTTTCAACTTTTCCAGGTAAATATTTCACAGGTGATGGGGCTTTGAGAGACGAAGTGGGTTATTATAGAATCACTGGTCGAGTTGATGATGTAGTGATTGTTTCGGGTCATAATTTGGGAACTGCTCCAATAGAAGATGCCATCAACGAACATCCAGCTGTTGCGGAATCTGCAATTGTTGGTTTTCCACACGACATCAAAGGAAATGCTTTATATGGTTATGTGATTTTGAAAGATACAGGTGAAAGCCGTGACAGGAAAAATCTTTCGAACGAAATCAATCAATTAATATCCAATCAAATTGGGCCAATTGCAAAACTGGATAAGATTCAGTTTGTATCAGGTTTGCCAAAAACACGTTCAGGGAAAATCATGAGAAGAATTTTGCGTAAGATTGCTGAAGGAGATTTCTCAAACTTTGGAGATACCACTACTTTATTGAATCCAGAAATTGTAGATGAAATTAAAGAAGGAAGATTGTAATTGATCAGTAAAATTTTTATTTAAACTGTCGCATGAATTTATTCTGCGGCAGTTTTTTATTTGATAAAATACATATATTAGCAAAAAATACTATCAATGATGAACATCGATAATTTAATAGAAGCACTCCAGTTTTCGCCTAACAATATTCCACTAAAATTATTACTCGCTAATTCGCTATTAAAAGTCAATAGATATGAAGAAGCTGCCTTGCATTTCCAAGAAACAATTGCTTTAGATCCAACTAATATTGAGGCCAAAATGGGACTTTCAGAACTGCATTTTCAAGAAAGTAATTATTCAAAATCTGTTGTAATTTTAGAAGATATCCTAAGAAATAACAGCAATCATTTGGAAGCATTATTACTGTATACAAAAGTTTTAGTAAAGGAAAATGCTATTCAAGACGCCATTAAAAGTTACCAACAAATTTTACAAATCAATCCTAGATTTGAAAACGAGGAACTGGATAAAATTTTAAGAGTTTCTTCTCAAAGCAAAAATATTTTTGAAGATGAGGATAGTGATTTTGAAGATTTTGGAAGCGAAATGTCCTATTTGATTTCGAAACCTGACATGAATTTTCAAGATGTTGGCGGAATGGAAGAGGTTAAAAAAGAAATCGAGATGAAAATCATACATCCTCTAAATTTCCCAGATTTATACAAAGCTTATGGCAAAAAAGCAGGCGGTGGAATTTTACTGTATGGACCTCCTGGCTGTGGAAAAACATATCTGGCAAAGGCTACAGCAGGTGAAATCAAATCAAATTTTATTTCAGTAGGGCTAAATGATATTTTAGATATGTGGGTTGGAAATAGCGAAAAAAACCTTCACGAAGTCTTTGAATATGCCCGGAAAAACAAACCTTGCGTATTGTTTTTTGACGAAATTGATGCTTTGGGAGCCAGCCGAAATGACATGAAACATTCAGGAAATAAAGTACTCATCAATCAGTTTTTGCAAGAATTAGACGGTGTTGATACTGATAATGAAGGGATTCTGGTTCTTGGTGCTACAAATGCACCTTGGCAGTTAGACAATGCTTTTAGAAGGCCTGGTCGTTTTGACCGAATCATTTTTGTTCCGCCACCAGATGAGGATGCAAAAGAATCAATTCTTAAAATAAAACTGAAAAACAAGCCCGTAAATGCAATTGATTATAAGAAAATCACTAAGAATTTGGCCGATTTTTCGGGTGCCGATATTGAAGCCATAATTGATATCGCGATCGAAAGTAAGTTGCAAGACGCCTTCAAAACTGGAATTCCGCAACCTCTTGAAAATAAAGATTTGGCCGAAGCCGTAAAAAAGCATCGCCCAACAACTAAAGAATGGTTTCAAACCGCAAAAAATTATGCTCTATATTCAAATGAATCAGGACTTTATGACCCTATTTTGAGTTTTTTAAAAATAAAAAAATAAGCTATGCAAAACGATTTGTTAGAAAGAGCATCGGTGTTGTTTGAACAAAAAAGGTTTACCGAATCACAAAAGATTTTAAATGATATTCTAGTTTCTGATCCCAATAATGTGATGGCATTAATCATGATCGCTGAGATCAAAATCCAGCAGGAAAATTGGGACGAAGCACTGAAATTAATCGAAAACGGAATTGCAATTGAGCCTTATTATGATGTTTTATTTTATCTAAAAGCACGTATGCATCTACTTCAAGATCAAACTGATAAAGCGTTGTCTAATATCAATATTGCGATTGAAATGGATCCTTATGAAGCCAATAATTTTGCATTCAAAGGACATGTTTTATTAATAAAAAAACTTTTTTCTGAAGCTCTTGAAGCTGCAAATCAAGCTTTGGAAATTGATGGATCACATATTTTTGCTTTAAATGTTAGAAGTACAGCTCTTTTAAAATTAAATCTAAAAGATGATTCTTTCAGTACTATACAAGGTGCTTTGAACGAAGATCCAAATAATGCTTACACTCACGCCAATTATGGCTGGGGACTATTAGAAAAAGGAAAAACGGATGACGCCTTGAAACATTTTTCAGAATCCTTAAAAAATGATCCCACTTCTGAATATGCTCAAGCAGGAATGACGGAAGCTTTAAAATCAAAATACTTTATTTATAGATGGTTCTTAAAATATTCCTTTTGGATGAACAATTTGACCTCAAAAAATCAGTGGGCTTTTATCATTGGTTTTTTTGTTGTTTCGAGAATTTTGAGAACAACTGCGGCAAAAAATGAAGCATTACAGCCTTTTCTAGACCCAATTATTTATCTTTTGGCTGCATTTGCACTTTCGACTTGGTTAATGACACCATTGAGTAATCTTTTGTTCCGATTGAATAAATTTGGAAAGCATTTATTGACTCCAGAAGAAAAGAAAAGTTCAGTGTTTGTGGGTCTGAGTTTACTTTTTTTGATTTCAGGCGGTATTTTGTACCTGATTACACAAAATAGTATCGCAATTGCAATGTCGATTTTCGGCTTTACAATGATGTTACCGCTAGGACGTTTTTATGAGAAACCAGCAGGCTTTTTCAAAACCTATATACTTGGACTAGTACTGTTGATTATTTTATCCTTTATACAAATTTCTCAAACAGGTGAAATTTTCAATCTCTTTACAACCTTATATTTTATTGGCTTTTTTGTATTTCAATGGGCTGCAAATTATTTTTCAATTAGACAGAATTAGTCTTTTGCTGATCCAAATTTTATAATTTTATAAATTAAAACACAAAGCCTTTCTGCTTTCAAATCTTTATATTTACTCATTATGAAAAATAATGGAGTAATTATAATTGGAGGTGGTTTGGCAGGTTTGACGGCTGCTATTCATCTGTCAAAAATCGGAATCGATGTAACACTTGTCGAAAAAAATGACTTTCCAAAACATAAGGTTTGTGGCGAATATATTTCCAATGAAGTCTTGCCATATCTAACTTGGCTTGATCTTGATATTGAATTTTTGCAACCTCAAGCAATCTCCAAATTTATTTTTGCTACAGCTTCTGGAAAAGCAGTTTCAGGAGAATTGCCGTTGGGAGGTTTTGGCGTAAGCCGATATGCATTGGATCATTTTTTGCATAAAAAGGCTTTGACGAATAAATGCCAAATAATAAAAGATAGTGTTACTTCAATTGATTTTTCAAATGATGAATTTACCGTAAACCTTTCAGAAGGTGGAGAATTAAAATCTAAAATTGTTATTGGCGCTTTTGGCAAAAGATCGAATGTAGACCAAAAACTCAATAGGGAATTTATTCGGAAAAAATCTCCGTGGCTGGCGGTGAAAGGACATTTTAAAGTTGAATTTCCTTTAGAATTAGTTGGCTTGTATAATTTCAAAGGAGGTTATTGTGGTGTTTCAAACGTGGAAAGCAACACTGTCAATATCTGTTATTTAGCTGATTATAAAACTTTTAAAAAATACAAAAACACTAGCGATTATCAAAAATCAATTTTATACCAGAATCCGTTGCTAAAAACTATTTTTGAAAATGCAACACCCCTTTTTGAAAAACCGCTAACCATCAGTCAGATTGCCTTCGACAAAAAGAAGTGTGTAGAAAACCATATTTTGATGATTGGGGATACAGCCGGACTCATACATCCCTTATGTGGAAACGGAATGGCGATGGCAATTCACAGTGCTAAAATTGCTTCTGAACTTGTTAGTCACTATTTTTCAGGACAATTGGATCGTAAAAATTTGGAACAAAAATACACAGATACTTGGAATCAAAATTTCAGTTCTCGATTAAAAACAGGCAGAATGCTATCAAAGATTTTACAAAATAAAAAATTGTCCGAAGTCATAATGCAAGGTCTGAGTGTTTTTCCTTTTTTATTGCCTAAAATCATTCGGAAAACACACGGAAAAACTCTCACGATATGAAAATAGATACTAAATATCGTAGCCAAGCTCCAGAAATTATGGACGATTTTTCGCTGGAAGGTGAAGAACTTCGTGATGCACTGGATAAAATTGCAAAAATTAATCAGCTTCTTGGAGGCAATAGCCTAACTTTAGATGGTGTAAAGCAGTTGCTCAAAAAAATCCCCACGAATGAAGAAATTACGATTGTAGATATTGGTTGCGGAAACGGAGATATGCTTCGGAATCTGGCTGATTTTGCCAATGAAAATGGTTATAATTTTAACCTTATCGGGATTGATGCCAACTCTTTCACCATAAATTATGCCGAAAAATTGTCTATCGATTACAGTAATATTGCTTTTAGATGTGAAAATATTTTTGATGCAGCTTTTGAAAAATTAGAGTATGATATTGTGGTATGCACCTTGACACTTCATCATTTTAATGATTCAGAAATTATTGATTTACTTAATATTATCAATATAAAAGCAAAAATCGGAATCGTAATTAATGATTTGCATAGAAGTAGTATAGCCTATAAATTATTCAAAATTTTATGTTCCGCTTTCAAGTTGAATAAAATGTCTGAACAAGACGGATTAGTTTCGATATTGAGAGGATTCAAAAAAGAAGATTTGGTTCTTTTTTCTAAAAAATTAAATTTAAAAAAATATACAATCCAATGGAAATGGGCTTTCCGATACCAATGGATTATTTCAAAAATATGAGTGTAAAAATAGTAACAGTTGCCAAGCAATTACCCAAATATTCAAGGACAACAGCCGAAATAATTCCATTTCTAGACAGTTGGCTTTTTGGAAAAGACGAACGTTTTATTAGAAAAGTAAAGAAAATATTCGAAGGTGCAGCCGTTGATAAACGCTACTCGATAATGGAACCTTCGGAGGTTTTCACAGCCACGTCTTTTGCTGATAAAAATGATATTTACAGTAGGGAAGTGGTCATTCTTGGAGAACAGGTGCTACAAAAAGCACTAAAAAAAGCAAACTGGAATCCCGAAGATTTGGACTATATCATCACAGTAAGTTGCACTGGAATTATGATTCCGTCACTTGATGCTTATCTGATCAATAAATTGAAATTGCGTCAAGATATTGTCAGGCTTCCTGTAACCGAAATGGGCTGTGTAGCTGGAATTTCAGGAATTATTTATGCCAAGAATTTCCTAGATTCAAATCCTGGAAAACGAGCTGCCGTAATTGCTGTAGAAAGCCCAACAGCAACTTTTCAGCTCGATGATTTTTCGATGGCAAATATCGTGAGTGCTGCTATTTTTGGTGATGGGGCTGCTTGTGTTTTGCTTTCTTCTGATGAAAAAGATAAAGGCCCGGAAATTATAGCCGAAGAAATGTATCATTTTTATGATAACGAACACATGATGGGGTTCAAGTTGACAAATTCAGGCTTGCAGATGGTATTAGATATTGAAGTTCCTGATACAATTGCTTCTCATTTTCCAGCGATAATACATCCGTTTCTAGCGAAACACGATCTTAAGATAGGGGACATCGAGCATTTAATTTTTCATCCAGGTGGAAAGAAGATTGTACAAACAGTTGAAGATTTGTTCAAGGATTCCAATCAAAATATTGATGTTACAAAAGACATTTTGCGTTTATATGGAAATATGTCGAGTGCAACGGTTTTATATGTATTGGAAAGTATTTTGGCAAATCATCCAAAAGAAGGAGAAAAAGGCTTGATGCTGAGCTTTGGTCCAGGATTTACAGCACAAAGGGTCTTGTTACAATTTTAATTTTTAAATATGACAACAAAAGAAATACTAGAAAAATTGCCCTATTCAAAGCCTTTTTTGTTTGTAGATGATATTTCCAAAATCGATAAAAATGGGGTAGAAGGTTGTTATACTTTTGATGAAAATTTGGATTTTTACAAAGGTCATTTCAAAGACAATCCTATAACTCCTGGAGTGATTTTGACCGAAACAATGGCACAAATTGGAGTGGTTTGCTTAGGGATATTTTTATTAAATAATGCATTGAATAAAAAAATGATAATCTCCTTAACATCAAGTAGTATTGATTTTTTTAAACCTGTTTTTCCAAATGAAAAAGTAACAGTAATTTCAGAAAAAATATATTTTAGATTTAATAAATTAAAATGCAATGTCAAAATGCTAAATGAGCGAAATGAAGAAGTTTCTTCGGGAACAATTTCAGGAATGATCATTAGCAAATAAAGCTGTAGCGTATGCAAAGAAGAGTTGTCATAACAGGACTTGGCGTTGTTGCTCCAAACGGAGTAGGAATTGCTGCGTTTTTGGATGCCATAAAGTCTGGAAAATCAGGAATCAAATTCGATCAACAATTAGCGGAATTGCAATTTTCATGTCAGATTTCTGGAACACCAGAAATTGATGAAAACTTAAAACTAGAATATTTTACCGAACTGGAACTCCGAAATTTTAACTCAACCGGAATTCTATATGGCGTTATTGCGGGAATCGATGCTTGGAAAGATGCTGGTTTGCCTATAGAATTGAACGAACAACCCGATTGGGACAGCGGAACCATATTTGGAACAGGAACTTCTGGTATCGAAAAATTTCGCGAAAGCATCTACAAGATTGATGATTTACAAACGCGGAAACTAGGAAGCACTGCTGTTGCTCAAACCATGAATAGCGGCATCAGTGCATATCTTGGAGGAAAATTGGGCTTGGGAAATCAAGTTACAACCAATTCATCGGCTTGTACAACCGGAACTGAAGCTATCATGATGGCCTACGAAAAAATAAAATCAGGCAAGGCAAAACGTATTTTAGCAGGAAGCACAAGTGATTCAGGGCCTTACATTTGGGGCGGATTCGATGCAATGAAAGTATGTACTTTTAAGCATAATCAAACACCCGAATCAGGCTCAAGGCCAATGAGTTCGAGTGCTTCCGGATTTGTTCCAGGAAGTGGAGCAGGAGCTTTATTGCTCGAAGATCTAGAATCGGCTTTGGATCGTGGAGCTCGAATTTATGGAGAAATTTTAGGCGGCAATATTAATTCTGGAGGTCAAAGAGGTGGCGGAACTATGACAGCACCAAATCCAGTTGCAGTTCAAAAATGTATTGTAGATGCTTTAAATGACGCTGGAATTCTTGCCGAAGAAATCGACACTATCAACGGACATTTGACCGCGACTTCCAAAGATTGTTTGGAAATTTTCAACTGGAGTGAAACTTTGGGGCTAAGAGGAATATCATTTCCTTATATCAATTCACTGAAATCAACAACCGGGCATTGCCTGTCAGGTTCTGGAAGTATTGAAAGTGTTGCATCAATTTTGCAATTGCATCACGGGTTTGTTTTTCCAAATATTAATTGTGAAGATTTAAATCCCGAAATTACAGCAATTATTAACCACTCTAGAATCCCGCAGGAAATTATCCATAAGGAAATAAATATTGTTGCTAAAGCTAGTTTTGGTTTTGGCGATGTAAACGGATGTATTATTTTTAAAAAATTTTAGATATTATGAGAGAAGAAAACTTAATCAATAAATTAAAGATTATTATAAAGCCTTACGTTAAGGACGAAGAAGCTTTAAAAAACTTAAATGAGAAAACAGATTTCATCAATGATTTAATGATTAATTCTGCAAATCTTGTAGATATAGTTCTAGACATAGAAGAAACTTTCGATATAGTTATCGATAATGAATCGATGGAAAAAATGCTCAATGTTGAAGCTGCTTTGCAAATTATCGAAACCGAATTGGCAAAAAAATGATTGGCAACGACATTGTAGATTTGGCTTTAGCCAAGACAGAAAGCAACTGGAAACGTAAAGGCTTTTTAGAAAAGATTTTTACTGAAAATGAACGAAAAATAATTCTATCCTCTAAAAATCAAGAACTAATGGTTTGGATTTTATGGAGCTGTAAAGAAGCAGCTTATAAAATTTATAATCGAGCCGCACAATTTAGAGGCTTTATTCCTTTGCAACTTGAATGTGAATTAGAATATGCTGAAAATAAGATTTCAGGAAAGGTGAGGTGTTTTGGAAATGAATATTATACAGAAACAGATATAACTTCACAGTTTATTTATACGGTTGCAGCCACAAATAAAAATAAATTGCAATCAATTAAAGAATTTGACAAAGACTTAAAAATTATTAAGAACAACGGAATTCCATACCTCGAAAGCAATAAAAACCCAATATCAATCACACACCACGGAAAATTTGACAGAAGAATTTTTCTTGAAATTAATTGATTCCCAAGCGGGATTTTAATTTCAAAAACAATAAAGCGATCGTATACGCATCTTCGGAAGCAGAAACTCTATCACTTGTTTCGATCTTGAAAAGTTCGCTCAATTCATCCAACGAAAATTCCTTGCCATCACTGAGTTCCTTCCATTTTCGATACATGACTTCTATATCAAGAGCTTCATTTTTGAGTCGGCCACATTTTAATTTTTCTAATGCTTTGTTGATTACTTCAACATCAAAATCAATTCGATGACCAATTAACACAGAGTTGCCCAAATACTCTACAAACCCCTGAATTGCTTGAGGTTCTAGCGATTTTGGTTGTTTGCTTTCAATAATGAATTCATTCGAAATACCATGATCATGATTGTAGATATATTGCAACAGGACCACCTCAAAAACATCTCCAATTAGAATCGTATTGTTTTCGATCGCAATGGCCCCAATCGAAAGAATGACATCACTATTAGCATCCAAACCAGTAGTTTCGGTACTTAGAACAACAAACCTATTCGATTTTTTTTCAAATTTCGAAAGATATTGTTTCCAAAATTCAGGATAATCCTTGTTGATGTTTTTTAACCAATCGATCATATCTTAGGTGAAATAAGTTAGTTGGAATTTATTTTTTATAATTTCTTCAAGATCTTTCATTGGAAGGAAAGCATTTTTGAGTTTTTCCTTATCTGATTTTGAAAGTTCTTCCAAGTTTAAATACTGCCCCGTCGTTCCATTTTTTATACCTTCTTGAGTTCTAAATTTTGATAAAGTCAGGAAGGCATCGGCTGCATTCAAATATACTTCAGCGTATTTAGGTTCTGTAATCGCTAATTGCTTGAATCTTAGAAATGTATTATTAATTCCTTTGATATTGTGGCTTATTGTCAAAACTCTCGCTGCATCTACAAAAGGCATTATGGCACGCGTCTTCACATCAAACTTATCTTTGTGTTCGCCTTCTTCCTCCAGATTGAATTGTTTGAAAAAACTCAAGGGAGCTGGTTTTTTTAACGTATCAGTTCCTAAAAAAGCAAAGAATTTTTTATTTTTTTCGGCATTCTTAAAAATCATTTCTGTGAGTGCTTCTTCCAATAGAATTTCACCAAAAGCAATTTCATAATCGAAAAAAATACTGCAAATTTCATCCGTTCTCTCACCTGGAGTATTCATCCAACTACTGTATTGGTTCTTCCAATCAGTCAATGACTTACACCAAACTGAATTGCTAGCCATGTGACCATAAGGACAATAAGGGTAACCGGCATTTTCTAAAGTTGTAGTAACTTTCTTGGCCAATTTCAAAAAGTATTCTTTTACCTCTCTATACTTATCTGGAGCAACATCTTCAAACACTAAAATACTATCCTGATCCGTTTGCAAAAGCTGCTCTTTTCTTCCTTGGCTTCCAATGCTCAACCAAGCAAATCGAGCAGGAGGAGAGCCAAACTCCAAAATTGCCAAATCGATAGCTCGTTTGATTATTGCCATGTTTACTTCACCTGCAATGTTGTTAATATGCGAAAGCGGAATTTTTTTATCCATAGAAGTTCGGATAAATTCGGCTAATTTTTCTCTCAAACGTTTCAGTTCATCGGGATTTTGAGCTCGCTTGATTTCTTTTATTAAAATTCCCGGATTATTGGCTTGAGCTGCAATAATATCGTGTTGTGAAATTACACCCTTAATTTGTGTTTTATCCGAACCATCAACAGTAACACACAAATGGGTCACATTATGACGTAACATAAAAAGTTGTGCTTCGGCAAGCGAAAGATTTTCTGGAACGGTAACCACTGGTGAGGACATTATATTGCTAACCAATGCCGTGATGTAAAATCTTCCCGTTGCAATTTTTGAACGTAAATCCATATCCGTTACAATTCCGATTGGCAAATTATTTTCCTGAATAATCACACAACCCGAAAGATTATCGGTCATGATTTGTGCAACATTTTGAATAATTGCGTTAGGAGTGGAGGTCAGCGGATTTTTATTATAATCTAAAGATTGAAAATATTGAATTTCCGATTGATTATCAATATGTCTAACAGAATCATTCAGCAATTTTCCTTGGGAACGTTCGGCTGGATTTGATGATGTATTGGCAAAACTCAGCAATAAAAAGTCTAAAACCTCAGCATTTTTGGCTACAAAAGGTCGAAAAGTTGCAATAGGAATGGCATAGACAATACTTTCCTCACGAGCTTTTGCTGTCATCATATAATTGTTTTTGGCAAAAAACGGACGTAATCCTAAGATATCACCTGGAACACATTTGTTCAGTAACGTTTCTTCAGCATCCGAAATTACCGACAGATTGATAACTCCGGAAGCTACAACATAGAAGCTTTCGTGAAGCAAGTCGTTGATTTGGAAGAGAGTTTTGTTTTTTTCTAAATTTAAAACCCTAATATCCGAAGCAATATCGGTTATCTCATCATGCGACAAATCGGAAAAAGGTGGATGGGCAATAAGGAAATCGGCAATTCTCTCGGCAATACTATTTTTCATAACTTAGATAAAGCCTAAAATTAATAAATTAAAACCTGATTATGAAACTATAAACTCACGAAAATAGAAATGATTTTAATTTTATGAAAGTCACAATAAATTAAGCTAAAATCTTAAATGTATTATAATTAACACTTCATAATTTAGGTCTTGTGTTTATATTTACTGTACATATTAATCTAAACTTTTAAAATTATGAACTTAATAAACAAGATTTGTGCTGTATTTTTTACATTAACAGCAGCACTAGCTGGAGCTCAGGAAAAAAAAGCGGCTGCTAGTCCGGCAGAAACAGCTCAGGGAAAAGTTAACGGAGCTGCAATAACAATTAACTATGGAAGTCCTTCTGTGAAAGGAAGAGAAATTTGGGGTGGATTGGTTCCTTACGGAAAAATTTGGCGTGCTGGAGCTAATGATGCCACAACAATTGAAACTGATAAGGATTTGGTTATAGAAGGAAAAACATTGCCAGCTGGAAAATATTCGATTTTTATTATTCCTGAAAAAGATGAGGCAACTGTTATTTTCAATAAAGTAGCAAAACAATGGGGAGCTTATAAATATGAAGAAAAAGAAGATGCTTTGAGAGTAAAAGTAAAACCGGTTGCAACAAAAGAAAAGACTGAAAAACTAGTTTATAAATTTGAAAAGAATAGCATAGTTTTGAGTTGGGACAATTGGAATATTCCAATTAAAGTTAAATAATTTCCAGAAGATTATTATTTGAAGAACACCACACATCGTGGTGTTTTTTTGTTAAAAGCTGTCAATGGAAGTATATATTCTGAAATATTCTATTTTACATAATATAAATTATAGTGCAAAAATAATAAAACTTAAAATTCGCAACATGGCGAATCTAAAGGACTTACGGACTATTTCAACGAACGTGATATTTCGATTATTTGATATAGCAATACTACACAATGATTTTGAATAAAGCAAATTTATTTTTAGAGCAGTTTTAAGGCTGATTTTAACACATTTTTAAGAAAACTTCAATTTCTTGTGTTAATCGTTTGTAATACAGTTTAATAACTTAAAAAAACTGTGCGTAATACGGACTGTGGGAGGACATAGTTATAGGCGATGTCCTCAAAGTTCTGACCCACTCCCCGATTAAAATTTTAACATTTATTTTTGTAGGAAAATAGTACTTCGTACAGCCAAAGGAAGTATTCCGTTTATTTTTCCATTGTTTGAACTCACACGAACAGCCTAACCATTGCATGAGTTTCAAGTCCCTGCCATTTTATAACAAATGTTCAAAATCAAAATTCAAACACAAATAACGAAACCGCCTTAAAAAGGTTTGCAGTCGTTTGGCAGAAAAAGCCAAACGACGCAAAGCTAGATTTAAACGGTTTGTTTTTGCTTATTGAATTATTGCTTTTGGTGTTAGGGTTATAAAAGGGCAAGAACTCAAAACTCAAAGGATGCAATGATTTAGACAGGCGGGTGTTTTCCTTAAAACGAAAAATAAAGATTAAAAAGGGGCTTCAAATCTAAAATCTAAATCTGCAATGAAAATTTTTAAAAACTTAAATTTTTGAATCATGGAAGAAAAAAAATTAGATGAAACCGTAAAGGAAAAAGTAGAGGTTTGGGTCAAGGAATCAAGCAAAAAATTGGATGAATTGTTTGTTGACAACAAGGCATCTAACCTGTTTGATTTGAGCCTTTTGGCAATTGAGGAAATGGAGCGTTTACGATTTTACAAGAGCCTTGCAAAAGATACGTTTGAACAGGCAAAAAAAAGAAGCTTCATTGTTGCAAGGGAAGATTTGAAATACTGGTATTTTGACAGCAACTATAACCGCTTACCTAAACTATCAGTTGAAGTAAAAAATATGATTGAAAAGGTTGCAGAGGCTTCAAGATTGGATGTGGCGCTACGCACACATACTTGGCTGAAAAGCATTGAAAGCGGAACAGCCAAACAAGCGGATATGTTTGATATGCTTGACGAGAAAATAAAATTTGAACCGTATTTACAAATCAAAGAAAATATAAAAAACAATTTCTAATCATGGGAAAAATAGCAAAAAAAGAGATACCGTTAAATGAAATGGTAAAGGAAATAAATAAAAATTTTATAATCCGTTATAGCTTCCATAAGCTTGATAAAATAACATCATTGATTGGTGCAGGGAAATATAACACCATTGTGGGGAGAGAAAAGCAAATAGAGCACTTTAGAAAGGTTTTGGAATCAAAGCAGGACAAAGTGACCTTTAAGATAAGAGGAAGCCTTAAAATTGATTTTATAAATAAATAACTTTAAGATTATGACAAAAGTAATAGCATGTTATGTGAATGGAATATTTACATTGAGGAGTGAAAAATCGTTTCAAAAAATGGTAAACGAATTAGAAGTTAAAGAACCATTGGATTTATCAAAACCCGATGGGAAACAAATTTCTATGTTTGAAACAAAAGGATTTATTAAAACAACTAAAAAAAGGAGAAAATGAATATAGATTTAAGGAATATAGATTTTGTGTTCGAGGAAGATGTTAAAAGGATTATGAGTGAAAAACGTATCAATACAGCTACAAAGGCTGTGCGATATGCGGTTACAAACAGCAAGATAAAGGATTTAGAAATTGAACAACTAAAAAAAGATTTGGCCAATGCAAAAAAAGAAAAACTTTACCAAATAGGCTTAAAAAAAGCTCTTATAGAGGAAAAGGAAAGAACAATTGAAGCTTTGGAGTTTCTGAAAAATTTAACGTGAAAAAAAAATCAGATCCGTTTCCTGGTCGAGCTGAAGGAAAAAAAAATAACGTGATAATTTTTCTGCAGACAAAAGCCAGGACAAAAACCGGAACAAAAAATAACGTGAAAATCTAAGATCATGATACAGATAAAAATAAAATGCAAGAAGTTGGAAAAAAAATTGCAGGAAGTAAAGGAAATAGAAGCCATAAAATGCAACACGAAGCTAATAGCGTGGCTATTGCAAAAATATGATGAGGATATAAGGAAAGAACAGATTGAAACGAAAAAACCCCACCAAAATTAATCTGGCGGGGTTTTGAATTATGAGGGTAAAGGATTGGCAACATAACCGATAAATTGGGTCTGGTCGCTTCCTGCCACCACCCTATCAAATAGAACCTTATTATCGTATTCGGTATGGATAATATTGCCGTTGTAACTGCAGTTAGAACCTGCATCGGACAAAGTTCCGAAATAAATTCTGTCTTGGCTAGCAATCAAATCGGTCGTTAAAACTACTGGTTCGATATCAAACTTTTGATGTACAAAATTCTTTTTTAGCCAAGCTTGAAAAAAACACAAATCAACCATTCTTTTGGGTATTAAAGTTATTGTTTTGGTTCGGCTGTCTTGTTCCGTAGAAAAAGGACATAACTTGAGAACCGCCGATAATAAAAGTGAAGCTATAGTACATCATGACTAATTCCTTGTTAGCTTCGGGGAAAGCGACAAAGAAAGACATGAGACCCGCAACAATGGAATTTAGCAGGACACCGAGAGAAAGGATATAGATAAAGCGTTTAGAAAAATTATCGGTTTGGTTTAACGCTACCTTTTGCATGTCCCTAGCATCCTGCACATCCTTAAGATAAAAATCAAGTTCCTTTGTCAAGGATTCCCTAAGCTGAAATTCAAATTTCAATTTGTCGGACTTATCAGGAAAGAACTTATCTAAAATGGAGGTTATAGGGTTACTTGTCAGTATCCCCGATATTATTTTTGGAATTTCGAACATAATCTTTGAGTTTTAATCGTTCGTTAATGGTCTTGTAAACTGTAAAAATCAACGTTGCAATCAAAATTAAAAATTGAACGCAATCGTTGACAAGGTCGAGATTTGTCAATATGAATGATATGACGGCTAAATAATAGACTTTCATACTATCCAAAAAATAACAAGGCACCAATTCCCAAAGCAACTATCTCGTTAGTCACGTTCTTTGCGCTTGGATTGATAAAAGGTAAGATTCCGTAATCCTGCATGAAAAGAGCCTTTTCCGACTCTCTCCTACCGATTATACCACTTGGCTTATTCCAAACAAGAAACTGTTCGGAAGCACCGATATAGTCATTAGCGTTAAGCTTCTTTAAAAGTGTTGATTTTCCGAAATTTCCCTGACCTACATTGAAGCAGAAAGAAACAAGCGCATCAAATTGATTTTGGTTATAATCGACCTTTACAAGCCTTACGACCTGTTTTTCAAAATAGTCCAAATCCTGCCTTAAAAGTTCGGTTGCCTTTTCCTTTGTGATGGTCTGATTCGGAAAGGCTGTTTTTGTGTGACCGTAACCTATGGTCAAAGTTCCCAAGACTTGCGTTTCGCTTGTGATGGTCTTGTTAGGCTGTTTGTCATCATACGCTCTTAAGCGCAGACCCTCATGGTTCTGTAGATGACGAATTCCGTTTTCTGATATTTTCATGATTTCTAGGTATAAAATGTTTGGCATTCTTGATTGCATAATCAAAAAAGCTTGTAGGTTCTTTTTCTCTTGGTTTCTTTTCGGTAAAAAGTGCCAGTATAAAATACAGAGTAGCAAAAGGTATTGCAAAAAGGATGATGAGTACCAAAAAGGGAAGAAAAAAAAAAGCCAACAGGATTAATAAATATTTCATTACTCGAAATAGTTTTCAGGGTTCAAGTAAACGCCCTGTTTTTTTAGTGTAAGGTGCAAATGAGCGCCTGTGACCCGACCAGTAGTACCAACGTAGCCAATTAATTGACCCTTTTTAACGTTATCGCCCGATTTTACAGCGTAATCGCTCAAATGGGCATAGCCTGTCACATAGCCGTTAGAATGCTCAATTATTAGCTGTTTACCGCCTGTTGCATTTTCATAACGATTTATGACCCTGCCCGATTCGGGGGATAATATAGGAGTTCCGCTTGGTGCAGCAATATCAATTCCGTTGTGGAATGATGGAGATTTTGTAACAGGATGGATTCGGTTGCCAAAAGGTGATGAAATTCGACCCTTGACAGGATAGGGAAAAGTATCTTTTGCCATGATATAACGGATTAAGAGGATTAATAAAAGAAATTCCATATTTTTGAGATTAAATTTTAAATGATTGAAATATGGCGGAGTTTTTAAATACTAGGGAAACATCTAAAGAAATCAAAAATATTCTTACAGAAGCTAAGGAATTTGTAGTTTTTGTAAGTCCTTATATACATATTAATCAAAAACTGAAAGAAGATATTTTTTGCAAAAAAGGAATAAACATAACACTAGTTTTTGGTAAAAAAAATATGAAAGAAGAAGAACTAAATTTTTTAAAGGTTTGTAAAAACGTTAGTATTCTTTTTCACAAAGACCTACATGCTAAAATTTACATGAACGAAAAAAATTGTATTATTAGTTCAATGAATCTTTACGAATACTCTGAAATAAATAATATAGAGGCTTCAGTAATAGTAGATAAAAATGAAAAGGCATATAAGGATATTTCTAAACAAATAGACAAACTATTAGAAAAAAGCGAAATAATACAGTTTTCAGAAGAAATAAAAAAGTTTACTAAAAATATAGGATACTGCATACGTACAGGGGTAAAAATAGATTTCAATCCTAAAAGACCATTTTGTTACGAAGCGTATCAAAGCTGGGCGATTTTTGAAAACGAAAACTATAAAGAAAAGTTTTGCCATTACTCAGGAGAACCAAGCAACGGCAAAACTTCATTTTCAAATCCAATACTTAAAAAATATCTTTAAAAGAAACTTGGAAATTGTTTTGCAAGCTTTTGAATGGTTGAGACAGAACAATCTTTTATAAGATATTCAACCAAAGACAAAGCCTCGCCAAATCCACCAATACCACTTCTAACATAACCAAATGATTTGTCAATCATTATAAAATCAGCCTCATTCAAACCTTTGAATAAGGAAAGAATTTTTGAATCTGAAGTTATTGCAAAAAGTTCCTCATCCAATTGCCTTGCAATAGCTTCCGCCTTTGCCTGACTAATAGTTGATTTTACAGTTATTGAACCATCGGGGTTAGTAGTTGTAGAACCTGCACCTGCAGGAGGGGTCGTATAAGAGCCTGAACCCTGCTGATAATAAGCAGGGTCATCTCTTGGATCATCTTTTCGAAAGAAAAAGAACCAAATAAGGATAAGAGGAATAAGAAAAATCATAAAATAGAATATTTTAACCACCAAGGACGCTTCTTTATTGGTTTACGTTTTACAAAACTCTTCTTAAAGGTATAATCACTATTTCGAACAGAAGAGGGTGGCATGGGATAAAAAGAAGTTCTTCCAGCATCATATAATTTTACCCATTGTCTATATTGATTCCAACTCATGGCTCGCCTAGCAGGTAGTCTATCGCCTAGCCTTCTTCCTGCGTCATAAAAAGCATCAAAACTCATAACTAATAACGTCTTCTTCGTGGTTTAACTCTACGAACAACAGCGTTAACAATCTGTTTTTGAGAAGCATTTAGGCCTCTTTTTCTAGAAGTTCTTCTTCTTCTAGGTGTAGAACCTTTGAACATTTTGAACAAAGGGTCATTTTTTAAAATATTGCCAAACATAGACATAATATTAAGGTATTAAATTAGTAATTGTTTTTTTAATCGTTTTCGATATCCTTTTCAATCATGCGTTGCAAATACTCCTGATTGGTGTATTTCATAGCCAAAAATTTAAGATACACGAATAAGATTGGAGAAAGAAGATAGAACCACTTGTTCTTGAAAATCTTTGCATACATGGCTTGCATTTGGTTTTCACTTTCAGGAAGAGCTTCACGGTGAAATGAATGCAAATCATTAAAAGTCCTGTCCATATCAAACTCAGTATCAAAGGCCCATGAAAACAAATCCATGTAAATCTTCTGGAACATCATTATTAGATTCATAATGTTTTTTTGTAAAAAATCCGCTTCTAGGTTAGAAGCGGATTTTGGTTAATAATTAAATAAATAAGATACCGATAAGCCACCAAGGAAAAAAACCGCCACCGTCAGGCGTTGGCTGTTTTGGTGGAGCTTTTACGGTTACGGTTTGGAGCGTTCCGCCATCAAAGGTTTCCAAATCAACTTCCGCCTTGATTGCAAGTGCAGGCTTGATAGGTAGCTTTGTATTGCCAACAAGAACATTCTTTGTACCGCCTGTTCCGTCTTCAACCTTTGGCTTTGTGGTAGAAGTCATGTAAATCTTTGAAAGGTTCATCATGTAGGCGGTGGCTCTTTCAGTTCCATTCTTGTCGATGGTTTCTGTTTTTCCATCAAGGAAAGTCAAAGTAAGTGGTCCTTTGACTTCGTAAGGTGTGGATGTTGCACCCAAACGAACGTACTCACTAATCAAAGGAGTGACAGCAGAGTTATAGATGCCAACGGCCAAATTACGAAGCTCTTTCCAACCGTCCCTAGTGCATTTAGCAAAAGAACCGTCATTAATATGCACCTGCTTGATAACCATGTACAAAGAAAGTTGCTGTATAAGGAAATTCAGAGCCTTTTCATGCTCGACACGGTTTTCAACGGTTGATGTTACACGGTCAATTAAGCTTTGCCAATAGGGAGCGTATTTCTTTGCAATTTCCTGTTTTGCCTCGTTCGGAGAATACGAAGAACCCCAACAGGACAAATCGCCACCATTGGAAAGGACATTGCCAATTGTACCGCTGACAATACCGCCAGCACCGATTGCATCAAGCGCACCATCCAAGGTTGAGATTGCGGAATTAATACCCGTGACAGAACCGATAGTTCCGACAGGGTCTTTAATTGCACCCTTGACATCACCGATAACACCAATAGCACCTCTTACAGAACCGATTGCAGTTGTTAAACTCATAATGTTTTTTTTTAAAGTTAGTGAGTACAACCGCACATACCATCATTTGATTTGAGGTGTGCGATATTTTCAGCTTGGTGTTCGGCTGTCTTGCGTTGCAAGTTATTGAAAATCTGAGGGTTCTGAACAGCTCGGCAAACAATAAGCTGACGGTTTGGAGATGCATTAGCACACTCTAAAGTAACCTTCAAATTATTCAAAATATTTTTTGAAGAAAGAAGAATTACAGGAGCTCCAGAAGAATCTAAACCGCCCATATAAGTGCGATTTTGAATGTAGATCAATTCTTTTGATAATTGAGCATCAAGCTTATCTGATTTAATGCTAAGCTTCTTTAAAGGAGTTCTCAAAAGAGCAGTTACAGCGTTAGGAAGCTCCCTTTGTAGAAAAATAATCTTAGAAACGTCATTACCAAAATTAAAATCATACTTGGTCAACTGGGTATCAACATTGTAAACATCAAAAACAGGCACAAAAGATTGCAAACCAATTGAAGGAATAGTTTCAATGACAGCAGAAACAGGCTCGGCATTAAAAGAAGTGTTTGTGAATTCCAAACGGAAATACTCTCCATTTTTTAGGACAAAATTAGTTCCGATTAAAAACTGCAACAAAAAGGTATTTGAGCCGAAAAGACCAGTAAAAAACGAATTTTGTGTAAAATCGTTATCGCCAGCATGTACGATAGCGTAAATCTGATAGAGAGAAAGCCTAAAGAGGTCACCTTGGCTTTTGCCATCAAGGAAACGGGAAAGAGTGACGATGTGATTGTCAAAAAGATGAACAGAAGAAGCATCGAGAGCTCCGTCGGTTGTCAATTTAAAAATAAAACCGCCTATTGTTTCCTCTTTGATATCGATAAAAACCTTTTTATCGGTATCTCTTACAATTAATTCTGCCATTTTTTAAGGGTTTTGGGTTGCTGTTTGAGTACCACGCAAGGCATTAGCCACGCTTGGTGCTGATTTGTCCAATTTACCCATAATCTGAGGGTAAAATTTGAGAATGACAAAGCCGACAACAAAAATTGTGAAAATCGGCAATTTCTTTAGTAAATTCATAGATGAAAATTTTTAAATGATTATTGTATAAGTGCATTATAAGGCACGTTTTGAAATTGTTTCAAAATGGATTCATTTTTTTTCATTTATTTTTTATTGGGTAAAATTTGTATGTATGGTATCGAATGAAATAAGGTAGGGATTTGGGAATAATTTTCGGTGATAGTTGCGGTCTAGAAAGAACTTTTCGTAATAGTCACGGAAATCCGTCCTTATGTGTTTTGGATTGAACTTACTCCTTACCGATTGCTTATGGATGTTGAAGATTTTCAAATCGTTTTGGAGCTGGTAAGCTGCAGATTTTGAAATAGCCAATTTGGTTGCAATCTGTTCAAGGCTCAAACCTTGGTCTAGCTTTTCGAGGACATTAACCAAACGTGGCTTATTGAGTGTTGAATAGCCAAGCTTGCGTTTTTTGGTGTGTGTAAGTTTCTTTAGGGCATCGTTGCCGAATTGCTTCTTATAGAATTCAATCTTTTGCGTTACCTTTTCGTTATAAAGGTCAATTTGCTTGATTATACTCATACTGTCATCAACTTCCTTTATCTGAAAAAAGTCAATCTCTTCCTTGAACTTGGTAAGCATGAGCTTTAGCAAATCATGGCTTAATGTAGCCTCGTGGCTTTCCTCAAGTTTGTATTTCTTAAAGGTTGAGATATTGGAATAATCCAAAAAGCGTTGTTCAAAGAGTTGCGTGCGTTTTGGGGTTTGGATGAAAAAGGCGTGTTTCTTATGGAGGCTTCGGTCTATAGCCTCATAGATAAATCGGTCTTCGGGATTGAGCGAGTATTTGAATTTAAAATGCTTTGCCTTGTTTTGTGAGCCTTGCGATAGTAACAAGTCGTACCGCTTGATAAGGTTGTGTTTCTTTAGCAGTTTTTTCCAATTGGTATCGTCTTTCCTGTAGATTGATTTTTTATAGATGGTAGAAATGTATGAAGAGGTAAAAGACATCTCATATCTCAAAATCTTTTCAGCTTCATTTTTCAAGAAGTTCAATTTGAAAGGAAAATGCGCTTCTATTTCAAAGCAAAAGGAATCGTACTCCCTTGATTTGGAATAGGTCTTATAATACTGAAAAATCAAATCTTGGACATTTCCGTTATGCTTTTGATAAGCTTCGGGAAAGTGTTTCCTGAATATGGAAGAAAGTTCGGGGTAAAGTTTCTTAGTGTTTTCGCTGTAGAATGTATTGTTTATCTTTTGAAGCCTTGGAAAATCGTTCGCCATAAACTCATCGCCCTTTTTGTAAATCTTGAAGAAAAAACCATCGGTTGAATGACGGTAGTAAAGGGATGTGTTACGGTCATCGGCAATTTGTTTGGATGATATTCCTTGAGAGTTTGCACGACCCCTGTAAAATTTCTTTTGGCATTCGATAAAATCGGTAACCATTGCGGAATCTTTGAAGCATTGGTTGTAACAGAAATCAAGGCGTTTTATCTCAACATCTGAAATGTCAAAGTTGTACAATTCCGGAATGCTTAACATAACGGACAAATCGGCAAAGAATGTGAAAATGAATTCCCTTATACGGTCATGCAAAATATTGGTCTGACCAAAAAATTCACGGACTGAAAAAGGATTGTCCTTAAACCGTTTGCTGTCTATGTTTGGAACAAATTGAGCAATGTTGTGACCGTAAAAATATTTGGGTATTGCCAAAGTAAACTCGATAGTATCCTTATTATCCAAAACCCGAAAATTAGTGTGATAGTCGGATGATTGGGATTGCATCTTTCCACTAACAGGAAAAAAAAATACTTCCGTCTTTTCCTTATTGTCATAGATTGCCCCGTTACGGTTCATCATGAAAATCTTTTGATTTGATTGCCTTAAGAAATGGGTATCGAGGTCATTTTGAATCTCGCCCTGTTCCTTGAATTTTATGGAGCGTTCGATATATTTGGACTCATAATTTAAAAGCCTTTCGTACACAAGACGGTTAAAGTTGGATTTATACACCTTACCGTTCTTTACATCGGGAGCTAAATTTATAGTCTTGGAGTTTATCGAATGCAATTGAAATACTATAGTATCAATCACGTTTCAGGTGTTTTTTGGTGTAGTAATAAATGAGATAAAAAGGCATTGAAATAATGCCTACCAATAACCTAATCATAACGAAAGGAGTAAAAAAATCGTAATGAAAAAGATTATGATTGTAATTATATCAGCTTGGTTTTTAGGTTCTTTTGCTGTCATCTTCAAGGATATTTTTAATTAAATCACAAGCCTCACCATAAGCGGAACATTTACCCATTTCCAAATAATAATCAGCGTTTTTTGTTTCTGTTCCTGCATAAGAATTAAAAGATTCATCTGCCAAATTTTCTAATTGCGTAAGCAATAAAATAAATTGTTCTTTCATCGTGGGTACTTGTTAAATTGTTCAACATCGAGAATGTGGAGAAATTCCACGTATGAATAATAGGCGTTGCAGACTTGGAAAGAGCAATCGGTTTCGGGTACGGTCTTATTTTGGTTTACCCTGTCATCAAGATTTTTTAAAAGCTTGACAGTATCGAAAGAACTGACATTCAAAAGGGAAGTCAGGGAGTTAGTAAGCAATGATTTTAGAAGATTGTCAGAAATTGACAAATTAATAGTTTGCTGTTTTTCGGTTGTCATGATTTCAGATTAAAAAGGTTATAATCAATGATGATTTTTTGCAAAAACTCACGTTCATTCTTTACCCAAACCGTAAAGGGATAGCTTTCGCCAAATTTGGTTGAAACAACCTTGAAACAATACAAGCCGTTAGCATCTTCGAGTAGCCACGCATTGATTGAAAGGCTGGTGTGTTTTAGGTTAAGACCTAAAAAAGTAGTTGATTTTCCGAGGGTAAAGGTTCGGAAGAAAGGACGGGTTTTTATTCGAAGATTTTCAATGTTAAAGCCTTCCCGATTGTGCATTTTTTTTAATGCAAATAGCAAAGCTTCGCCATTAGCCAATGATTGCAAATGTTGCTTTTGGGTGATGGGTTTTTCTATCATGTTGTTTTTCTTTGTAAAACAACACGAACGTGAAAAAGTGGTAAGTGAGTGTTTTTATGTTAATATTAACATAAAGTCTTATATTCTGCTGAACTTACTATAAATTATAGTGCAAATATTGCTCAGATAATTATGTTGTGTAAATTTACTTTAAACCCAATAAAAGCTACAGTTTATAAGCTTTTTGGCAGGTATATAATAAAAGTCGAACCAATACCAGGATTGCCTTGAGCTTTTATAAAACTGTTATGGTTTTCTATAATATTTTTACAGATAGCCAATAAAAGCTACAATTTATAAGCTTTTTGGCAGGTATATAATAAAAGTAGCACCAATACCAGGATTGCCTTGAGCTTTTATAAAACCGTTATGGTTTTCTATAATTTTTTTACAGATAGCCAAACCCAAACCAGTTCCTGTATATGACATCTCAGTTTCTAATCGTCTGAAAAGTTGAAAAATCTTTTCAGAATATTCTTGTTTGAATCCGATTCCGTTGTCCGAAATTATGATTTTAAAATAGGTTTTATTGGTGATGATTTTATCTGATTTTTCATTGATAGAATCCTCTAAATTATCAGCAAAAAAATCATCGGTCGTAATTTTAATTTCTGGAGTTGTATTCGGCTTAGTATATTTCAATGAGTTGGAAATCAAATTGATAAACAATTGCTGTATTTGAAATTTTGTACCCAAAACGTTCGGAAGCTCATCAATAGCTATTTTGGCTTTTGTTTCTTCGATGGTTGGCTGCAATTCTTCCAAAATTTCTTGCAGAATGGCATTCAGATTTATTTCTACAAAAATTTTATCGCTCTTTATCGTTCGGGAATAATTTACCAAATCAATCATCAAATGCTGCATTCTATTGGCAGAAACCTTGATTTTAGAAAAATATCCTTGGCTTGCTTCTGAAATTACAGACAAGTCATTGGCTTCAATTCTAGAAATGAACATTTGAATTTTTCGCAAAGGCTCTTGCAAATCGTGACTTACAATGTTATTAAAAGACTCCAATTCAGCATTGATGGCAATTAATCTTTTATTGTTTTCTTCTAATTCAAAGGTTTTTTTAAATTGCTCGGTAACATCATGGATTACACCTATTTTAATATTCTGACCTTTATCGTTTGTTCTAAAATTAGCCGTAGAAATTACATATTTCAAGACTCCTGATGGCAAAATATAACGAAAAAGCATCGAAGTTGGAATCTGATTATCTATGGACTCTTTATTGGTTTTAATGACATATTCATAATCTTCTGGATGAATATATTTGTTGAAATTTTCCCAATTCGGCTTAAATTTTTTCGGATCTTCCTCTAAAAGCCTGTATAAATTATCCGAAAAAGTGTAGGCATTTGTAGATAAATCAATTTTCCAATATCCAAAACCAGCAATCTTTTCGGCACTATTAAAAGTATCATTCAACAATTTAAGATCATTGTTTATCTTCTTTAAATACAGTAAGTTATCATTCATCTTGCTATACGATAAAAGAAAAATTACGATAGAAACCAAAGCTAAAATAAAGACCGTTTTTCTTGTAGTTGCAATTTTTTCTGGATAATTGCTGTCGTGCAGCTTGATTCCATTAATGTTAGGCTGTACATCGTCTTCAATAAACTTGTAAAGCGAATGATTAAATCTTTTATTTTCAAAAAGTTTTTCAGTAAAAGTATTCTCGTCGTATGGAATAGCTTTTGAAGAGGCCATAATTTCATCGAAAAGCGTATATTTCTTTTCAATAAAAGACGCCAATTTTAGAATACTTTGATGCAAAAACCTATTATTTGCAGAAAGTTGTTCTAGGTTTTTAATTTTTTCGCTAGCCTCTTCCCTATTAAAAATTCCTTTTGAAATTGCTACATCATCTGCAATTATTAGATTGGAAAGCTTTATTTCGTCTTCTTTTAGAATAGAAAAAAGTTCGTCCAATTCGTTTTGAGTAGCATTTATATTTTCAATAGATTGAAAGGAAGAATCCAGATCTTTCATCTGGAAATAGAACATTGTGGTCAAGTAACCAATGGCAATGATTGAAATTCCTAAAGCAATCCTTAATAAAAAGAAATATTTATTTTGTTTTAGGAATTTCATTCTATGTTCTTAAATACTCAAGAAAAAAGTTTCTTTGTTTAAGCCAGATGTATGGTATTGCCAGTTCATGTTAACCACATCCTTGATAACTTTCTTCAGTTTTGAAAAGTCATTTGGTTTTTTAATGTAAATATTTGCTCCACCAATAAAGGTTTCTTCAATATCTTTTTCGGATGATGAAGTAGAGTAAATTGCAATTGTCAAGTCTTTGAATTTAGGATTTGCCCTAATTTCCTTCAAGCATTCCGCTCCTGTCTTGCAAGGCATGTTAAGATCCAGGAACAAGATATGTGGCAACAAAGTTGTTTCGGGATTTTCTAAATAATCCATTAAATCACGTCCGTCTTTAAACGTCATCAATCGATTATTCATCTTCAATTCATTGATAGCATCGTTAAAGAAAAGGCGATCATCTTCGTCATCTTCCGCTAAAAGTATTCGCATTTGTGAACTATCAGAATTCATTTCTTTTAGAATTTAATTTGTTATTGGTTTAAATTTCTACGTCTGTCAACAATTCTTTTGAACATTGAAGGCGTTAATCCGGTTACTTTTTTAAACTGAGCCGATAAATAGGCAACACTGCTGTAGTTTAATTTATAAGATACCTCGGTCAAAGTTAAGCCATCTTCTACAATTAATTTCTTCGCACGTTCAATTTTTTGAATAATAATAAAATTCTCAATGGAAGTATACGTATATTCCGAAAAAACATTCGCAATATATCCATAACTCAGGTTCAATTTATCAGCAAGATAATTAGAAATAGTAGAAGTTGGAAGTTTATCCTTTTCATAAATCATCTCAATAATAGTATCCTTGATTCTTTGAACCAATTGACTTTTTTGATTGTTAATGATCTCAATTCCATAGCGTTCTAGGCTATATTGAAGTTCCGTGAAGCTTTCATCAGAAACAGAATCGCTGATTTCGATTTCTCCAAATTCTAAAAGCTCATATTTAATTCCGAGTCGTTCAAGCTGTTCTTGGACAATTATTCGGCATGCCAAATTGATATCGTATTTTACGTACAGTTTCATTAAATGTGGGTTGTTTTTGGTTCTATAAATATATACATTTTTTTTTACTTCAAAGAAGCATAATAGAATATTTAATAATCCCACAAGCTCCTCATTATCAAATTGTTAATTTAATCACAATTCAAACAACAAAAAAGTGGAGTAGCTAATATGGCTACTCCACTTTCTCGTGATGTTATAAATTTATAGATGATAATGATGTAAAAACTCCTATATATACGGCTACAAATTTCTAAATAATTCCGAAATAGAGTTTATAAGATTTTAGTAAATTGTTATACAATTCACACTTTTTGATCGATTGTTTTGGTTCTTTTTTCTGGACGAATAATCATTCTGAAAGATTGATCCTTTGCAAAATAAGCAATCATCCAATTGTAAAAAGTTTGCAATCTATTTCTATAGGTTATTAGAGAAATCAAGTGAATAAAAAGCCAAACCATCCAGGCTATGAATCCTTTGAAGTGCATTTTTGGTTTCGGAATATCAACGACTGCTTTGTTTTTTCCAATGATTGCCATTGAACCTTTATCATTATATTCAAAAGGTTTTTGTGGTAAATTTTTCAAAATCGCAACAAAGTTTTTTGCCAGATTTTTTCCTTGCTGTATCGCTACTTGCGCAACTTGTGGATGTCCACCAGGAAAATTTTTATCTGTCAATTGAATACAAGTATCACCAATGGCATAAATATTTTTAGTCCCAATGATTTTATTAAATTCATCCGTAGCCAATCGTTTTCCTCGTCCATAACTTTCTGGGGCAATCCCCGGAAATTCCTTAGCCGTTACACCAGCTGCCCAAATTAAGTTTTTAGTAGCAATCGTTTCACCATTCCCAAAAAAGACCGTATCTCCATCATAATCAACTACTCTTGTATTCAATTTTACGACGACTCCCATTTTGGTCAATGCATCAAACGTATCTTGTTGCGATTCCTTACTCATTGGCGAAAGTAACGCATCTCCACCATCAACTAAGTAAATATTACTGGCAGATGTAGCCAGTTCGGGATATTCTTTTAGCAAAACACCTCTTCTCATTTCGGCAAACATTCCTGAAACTTCAACCCCCGTTGGTCCCCCTCCAGCAACAACAATAGTTACTAATTTTCGTCGTTTTCTAATGTCTTTACAAATAGCTGCTTTTTCCATATTTTGCAGTAATTTGTTTCGCATTTCGATGGCATCATTCAATGTTTTCATCGGAATGGCGTTTTTCTTTACATTTTCCATTCCAAAATAACTCGTTTCGGCACCAGTTGCAAAAACAAGATAATCATAGCTTAATTCGCCATTGCTCAATTCAATGGTATTTTGCTCCTGATTCACTTTTATAAGTTCCCCCAAACGAAACGTGAGATTTTTTTTGCCTGCAAAAAATTTCCTAAAAGGATAACTGATACTCGAGGGCTCAAGATAGGCAGTCGCCACTTGATATATTAAAGGTGGAAAAAAATTATAATTATTTTTATCGACCAAAGTCACTTCGACATCTTTCACATTCGTTAGTTCCTTTGCTAAATTTATTCCTGCAAATCCACCACCAATAATCACTATTTTCATACAAGTTTATTTAAATTTTGAACTTTAGTTAGCTTTTTTTGTTGTTTTATTTCGGCTAAAATTCATCTTTTAAAGTTAAATAAAAATCAGCAAATGATCGCTAAACCAATGCTTTTTTATCGAAAAATTAATAAAAACATTTCTTTTTAATCAATTGATTTTCGCTTATTGATATTTGTATCGACTTTACTTCAATAATAGAATCAAAAATCATAAACTTATATATTTTTCTGAATCAAGAATTCCAATGCTTATCTTTGCATTTTTATAATTAGCCCTTCCCTATTTTTATAATGGACAAAAAAAAATACTTCTCGCTCATTCTAGTTTTAGGTTCTTTAACCGCTCTTGGCCCATTTTCTATCGACATGTATCTTCCTGGTTTTAGTGCAATTGCAAAAGATCTGAATACAACAGTAAATAGTGTTTCCCTTTCTTTATCAAGCTATTTTATCGGGATTTCAGCTGGACAGTTGCTTTACGGACCATTATTGGATCGTTTTGGAAGAAAAAAACCACTCTATATTGGGCTTCTAGTTTACATTTTGGCATCTCTCTGTTGTGTTTTTGTAACCGATATTGATAGTTTCATAATACTTCGTTTAATACAAGCCGTAGGAAGCTGTGCCGCTTCTGTTGCAGCAATGACAATGGTTCGCGATTTATTTCCTGTAAAAGAAACCCCAAAAGTTTTTGCAAAATTAATGCTGGTTTTAGGGCTTTCGCCGATGTTAGCTCCAACGATTGGTGGTTATGTAACAGCCGATTTTGGCTGGCATGCCGTTTTTATAATCCTAACCTTAATGGGTTTTGCAATTTTAACTGCCGTAAAATTTGCCTTGCCAAGTAATTATAAGCCTGACACAACCATTTCTTTGAAACCAAAACCTATTATTGCCAACTTTTTATTGGTTTTAAAAGAACCTCAATTTTATACTTATGCTTTTACAGGTGCCGTAGCATTTGCTGGATTATTTACCTATGTTGCTGGTTCACCCATGATTTTTATGGACATATATAAGGTAGATGAAAAAACATACGGTTGGATTTTTGCACTATTATCTATAAGTTTTATAGGCTCAAGCCAATTAAATTCATTGCTGCTTAGAAAATATTCGAGCGAACAATTGATTCGCGTAGCTTTAATTTCGCAATCCATCATTAGTGTGTTTTTTCTAATTGGTGTGATGAATGGCATCTTTAATTTATACGGAATCATCGCCATGTTTTTCCTTTATCTTTCTTGTCTAGGATTGGCTAGCCCTAATACCGCCGGACTCTCGCTAGCTCCTTTTGCAAAAAATGCAGGAAGTGCATCGGCTCTGATGGGTGCTGTTCAAATGATTTTGGGGTCAATTGCTTCAATTGCTGTCGGAATTTTCGTTAAAGATTCAATGACACCTATAACCTTAATTCTATTGATGTCTTCTACCCTAGCCTTATTAATTTTGACCATCGGAAAAAGAAACATCAAAAAAACGCAAAAAAATTAGTTTCTCATTTAATTGTTTAGATATATCAACTAAAATTATATTTTTGCTCTAAATCAAGTTTTACAAATGGATACTACAAAAATCATCGAGTTACTAAGCTATACTTTACCTGCCATAATCACTGGAGGTGTTGCCTATTTTTTATTTACATCTTATTTCAAGGACCAGCAAAATACCAGAAGATGGTTGTTGCAGAAAGAAGCTCAAAAAGATGCATTGCCTTTGCGTTTGCAAGCTTACGAACGATTGTCACTTTTTTTGGAACGTATCAATCCATCGAAATTATTGATTCGGGTTGCTCCAATTTCTAATGATAAAAATGATTATGCCAATTATATCATTGCACAAATTGAACAAGAATTTGAGCATAATTTGACGCAGCAGATTTATATCTCGAATGCGTGCTGGAATTATATCTCGACTGCAAAAAATGCAACCATTCAAATGATTAGAAAGGCTTCTACATTAGAAACTGTTAAAGATGCAAACGATTTGAGGGAAGTAATCTTGAAAGATTTATTCGATAAAGAAGTTCCAAGCAATGCCGCTTTGGCGTATATCAAAAATGAAGTGAGCGAATTATGGTAGTTTATTCTCACTCATAACTTCACTTTTGTTTTGAGCATATTCAAAACCGTCGTGCCACCACTTTTTCATTTGTTTCTTATTAAAAATCAAAGCATTATCAGTTAGTTTTATCGGAGTATGGTAAAGATTTAATTTTACATCTTTATTTTTAGCCGATAATTTTCCTATCGTAATATCGTGCTTTTCAACCTGATCCAGCAAAATTTGGAATAAATCGACCATCAATGAAAAGGGATTTTTCCCGATGATTCTAGGAGCAGTTTGGGTTTCGGTTTCCAAAACAATCACATCAATTTCTGTCGCACCACGATTAATGGCTTCACGAATTGGAACCAGGCTCGAAAATCCGCCGTCGCCATATTCGCATTCGTTTTTGGTAACCAAGCTCATAAAAGGAATGTAGTTACAGGAAATCCAAATCCAATCGCAAAATTCCTCGTATTCAAAATCACGAATGCACTTGTATTCGACATCATTCTTGGACAAATTGGTAACCGTGATGACAATATTACAATTCGAAGATTTTAGTTGATTGAATTCTGCCAAAGAGAAATTCTGCTTGATGTATTTCTTTAAATTTTGGCTTTCGCCGAAAGTTCGCTTGCCCTTAAAAAACTGCTTGATTACATTTAAGTGATTGATAGTCACAATATCAACTTCATTTTTTTGCTTGATCACAAACGGATTAATACTGAAAATTTTTTCCATATTGACATTCGTATAAATGTCATAAATTTTATCAATATTTCCCAAAGCCAAGTGCGGAATCAGCAAACTACCTGTTGAAGTTCCCAACAATAAATCATATTGGTATTTCTTTTCCTGCATCAAATATTGGGCAACACCACCAGCAAAAGCACCTTTACTTCCACCTCCTGAAATGACTAATGCTCTCATATTTTTTCGTTTAGCAATCGGTTCAACTGAAATTGTTCGTTCTCTGGAAGTTCGGAAATAATTGACTCAAAATACTTTCTGTGCTTGTCACTTTTCAACAAAGCTCGGATATTATCCCTCGAATATTTCGAAAATTGCCATCTGTGACTTACTAATCCGTTTACCAAAAATTTCATCGGATTGATATCGTTTTTATCCAAATATAAAAGCTTTGTCAAGGCATTTTGTCGGAGTGTACTTTCATAATTTGGCGAAGCATAATGCAACAATTCTTCATAAAACTGCACTTTGTTTTCTTGCTCATAATCTTTGGCTCTTAAAGCAAGAGTCAACCAAAGTACCCGAAGATTTTTATCATTGAAACCTACCCAAGTTTTCGTCTTATCCAACAACCATTTTTGTTGCTCAGGAAACTCTGAAAAATAAACATTCAAGGCAATTTCTTTGGTAATATAAGAATCGTCATCCAACAACGTTTCATATTGGGATTTAAAATCTGCTGGAACCTCACGCATTGTTTTGGCAATTGCTTGACGCGTTTTGAAATCTTTTGTTTGCATGGCAATCTTCAAAAAATCGGCTTTTTCTTCGTAAGGCAAATCCTGTAATTGATAAATAATTTCTTCTTTTATAGGATAAAAAACATCAGATTTTAAGAGTGCTTCAATTTCATTTATCTTTTGAGCAAACGGCATATCTTTCAATTCCGAAACTTCAAAATACTTTTGGATGAATTTATTTTTATTTAAGATTGCCATCGCTTCTTTCACTTGAAAAACAGGACTTTCCAACCAAAGCTGTTGGAATTTCTTCGTATCGTACTTTGAAACTCTATTGATTTCTGATAAAAAATTATCTGTGTTTACATTTTTAAAACCATACTTTTTCAAGTAACTTTTTACCGCTTTTTGAAAATTTTTAGCTCCAACGTTTTCACGCAAAACATGCAAAGCCCAAGCTCCTTTTTGGTAAAACGTCAGCGAACTTGCCTTTTCATTCAAAATCGGTATTGTATCTGTTTTGGAAGCTTGTTGCAATCGTTCAGCAATTTCATACATTTCCCAATTAAAATGGTCTTCGCCAAAGAGTTCCTTCTCGGCCAAAAGTGCATAATACGTTGCAAAACCTTCCTGAAGCCAATGATGCTTTCCCGAAGTTGCCGTAATCATGTCGCCAAACCATTGATGTGCCAATTCGTGGGCATTTACATTGATGTAAGTCAGATCATTAAAACCGATTTTATCTACTACATAATATTGCGAAAATATCGTGGAAGTCGTGTTTTCCATTCCGCCATACAAAAAATCCTTTGCCGGAATCTGACGGTAGATTTCCCACGGATAATTTACGCCAATTTCCTTTTCGAAAAAATCAAAAATTTGTTTGGTATAGCGATAAGTTGGTTCAAATTTCGAAACATCTTCGGGAGAAATATAATTTTCCAAAGGAGTTCCTGATTCTGAAGTAAGGGTTTGTTTTTCGAATTTTCCAATGGCAAGCATCAATAAATACGAGCTCATCGGTTTTTTCATTTTATAATTCCAGATAAAATTATTTCCGCTTTCGGCTTTGCTATCTAGAATTCCATTTGAAACAACTTCATACTTTTTATCATAATTGATTGTCATGCTAAAGATGACTTTTTCATTCATATCATCAAAACTTGGAAACCAATGACTGGTGTATTTTCCTTGACCTTGTGTCCAAATCTGCATGTTCTCCCCTTCTCCAACAAAATACATGGTTTGCTTTGGAGTAGCAGAATATTCGAAACTTACTGTGTTTTTTCCCTTCTTGAAACCTTCAAAAAGCAATACTTCTTTCGTTGAATTCTTAAAGTTGCAGATTTTATTATTGATTTTTATTTCTTCGAAATTCATGTTCTTGGCATCTATCCGAATCGTATCAATTTTTGAAAGCACCTCAAATGTATAATTGACAGTTCCCGACACCTTTTTTTCGATAGGATTTACCGAAATTACAGCATCAACTGTTTTAAAATCAACTGATTTAGTTTGTTGCGAAAAAAGAAAATAAGGAAAAAAAAGTATAAAAAAAAGAAGTTGCTTCATCATAAAATAAATATGAACTTCAAAGTTACAAAGCTTTGTAAAAATCTTCGTCCTTTTTTAGAATATTTTAATGACTTGAAAAGTGAGACTTTTAAGTTTATTCGATTATCGTTCTTCAAACATTTTCAAGAGTTGCGTAACGGTATTCCAATTTCTAATAGTTGATGTAACGTTCAATTTCTTCTCGATATATTTTTGGTCAAATCGCGTTTTTCCAGCTCCAACCGCATATTTGATGTAAATTCTGTTTTCATCAATTGCCACTTCATCAGGCTTAAACTGACTCATTTTTAAATCGTTGATACTTTCTTTTTTTAATGGAATAGAAACAAAAGAGACATATAATTTTTTAATATCAACTTCCTTTTCTTTCAAGAAAGGATTGTTTTTAAAGCAAGCTGACAAATCTTCCTTATTAATGACGATAACAGGAACTTCGTGTCCAAAAACCTTGAAGATTTCCTGTTTGATGAGGAAACCAACCTTAGGAGCATTTTCTTCTTCGGTATCCACAAAAACATTACCCGATTGGATATAAGTGGTTACATTTTGAAAACCAATGGCTTCCAAGGTCGTCTTCAAAGCTTCCATTTTAATCATATTATGTCCAGAAACATTGATGCCACGAAGTAATGCGAGATGAGTTGTCATTTTTTGAATTTAATTTGAATCAAATATATCATAAAAAATCAAACCATTAGTCCCGAAGCTTCGGGAAAGAAAATTAAGACTTAATGAACCTTAATCTCTTAATGGTTCTAAAAAAATCCATTTTAAAATTTCCCAATTAAAAACTATCTTCGCTTTAGATAATTGAAAGATTGAAAAATTGAAAGATTTTACAGTTTTTTTTCGATAAAGCTATTTTCAAATTACAGAATCAACACATTTTCAAATCAACCAAATGTCCAATAATCTCCTCCAAACTCCAATCGAATATCTAAAAGGTGTTGGCCCGAATCGTGGCGAACTGCTTCGAAAGGAACTGGGGATTCATAAATACCAAGACTTAATCAATTTATTTCCAAATAGATATATTGACAGGACTCGTTATTATAAAATCAACGAACTTCAAAACAATAATGCCGAAGTTCAGATTATTGGAAAAATCATCAACATCAAAACCGTCGAGCAAAAACGAGGAAAACGTCTTGTAGCAACTTTTGTGGACGATACCGGACAAATGGAACTGGTGTGGTTTCAAGGTCACAAATGGATTCGCGAAAGTTTGAAATTAAATGTTGTGGTAGTAATTTTCGGAAAATGCACTTCTTTCAACGGATTGTTCAACATGGCACATCCAGAAATTGAATTGCTTTCGGAACATGAACAGAGCCTTCGTTCAGCAATGCAACCCGTTTATCCATCGACAGAAACACTTACCAACAGAGGACTCAGCAATAGAGCCATCAATAAAATGATGCAACAATTGTTTCTGGAAACCCAAGCATTGTTCAGCGAAACCTTGCCCGATTATTTGGTGAATGAATTGAAATTGATTCCGAAAAATGTAGCGTTATTCAACATACATTTTCCAAAAAGTGCCGATCTTTTGGCGAAAGCCCAATTCCGATTGAAGTTTGAAGAATTGTTTTTTATTCAATTGCAATTGATCACTAAAAATCTGATTCGAAAACATAAAATCAAAGGACATCCTTTTGATAAAGTAGGCGAAAATTTCAATGATTTCTTTAAAAATCATTTGCCTTTCGACTTGACAAATGCCCAAAAAAGAGTGATCAAGGAAATCCGAAACGATATGGGAAATAATGCCCAAATGAACCGTTTGCTTCAAGGAGATGTGGGTTCAGGAAAAACAATTGTGGCTTTGATGAGTATGCTTTTGGCCTTGGACAATGGCTTTCAGGCTTGCTTGATGGCACCAACAGAAATTCTCGCCAATCAGCATTTTAAAGGGCTTACGGAATTGGCTCAAAATCTAGACATCAATATAAAAATACTGACAGGTTCTACAAAAACTGCCGATAGAAAAATAATTCATGAGGAACTGGAAAACGGCACTTTACACATTCTTATCGGAACACATGCTTTACTTGAAGATAAAGTACAATTTCACAACCTTGGTCTTGCCGTAATTGATGAACAGCATCGTTTTGGCGTTGAACAAAGATCTAAACTTTGGAAAAAAAATGATATCCCGCCTCATATTTTAGTGATGACTGCCACACCAATTCCGAGAACTTTGGCGATGAGTTTGTATGGCGATTTAGATATTTCCGTGATTGATGAATTACCTCCTGGTCGAAAACCAATAGAGACTGTTCATAGATTTGATTCTAATCGATTGAAAGTTTGGAAATTTATCAAGGATGAAATTGCAAAAGGCCGACAGATTTATATTGTTTATCCGTTGATTCAAGAATCTGAAAAAATGGATTATAAGGACTTGATGGACGGTTATGAAAGTATTTCCAGGGATTTTCCGTTGCCCGAATATGCAATTTCCATCGTTCACGGAAAAATGAAACCAGCCGACAAGGATGCCGAAATGGAACGCTTTTCTAAAGGTAAAACCCAAATTATGGTGGCAACAACCGTTATTGAAGTTGGCGTGAACATTCCAAATGCAAGTGTGATGATTATAGAAAGTGCCGAACGTTTCGGGCTTTCGCAACTTCATCAGCTTCGTGGTCGGGTTGGTCGCGGAGCTGAACAGAGTTATTGTATTATGATGACTTCGCATAAACTTTCCAGCGATAGCAAAATCCGAATGGAAACGATGGTTCGAACCAATGATGGTTTCGAAATTGCCGAAGTAGATTTAAAACTTCGTGGTCCAGGCGATTTGATGGGAACTCAGCAAAGTGGTGTTTTAAACCTTCAAATAGCTGACATTGTCAGAGATAAAGACATTCTTCAATTAGCAAGGCATCACGCTATGAAAATTCTCAAAGACGATGCTCCAATGGAAAAACCTGAACATCAAACCTTAAGAAGAGTGTTTCTTGAACTTTCAAAAAAGAAAAACATCTGGAATTATATCAGTTAGCATTTTTTTGGTTAAAAATTTAACACACAACAACTGTTAAAATAAAATTAACTTCAAAAAGAGTACCGTTTATAACCGTTAGTTTTGTTGAAAACTAAATAGTATCCCTTCTTTTATAACATTATGAAAATAAAATATATCGTTTATGCTTTACTTATTTTAGGCATTGGAGCATTTGTAGCTTATAGAATTTCAGAAAACAAAAGTGAAAAAGCAAAAAACGAAAACTCGGGTGGTGCTAAAAAGCAACCCATAGCTGTAAGCGGAATGGTTTTAAAACCACAAGAATTTGCAGATAATCTTTCGCTTTCAGGATCTATCGAAGCCAATGAACAGATTGATATCAGAAGTGAAGTTTCGGGAATTGTAGAAAGCATCAATTTTAAGGAAGGAAGTTCGGTTACAAAAGGACAAATTCTTTTTAAAGTCAATGATATGGAACTTCGTGCACAATTGGCACAAGTCAAAACAGCCCAAAATTTATCTTCGGAAAATGAAAGAAGAGCCAAATTGCTTTTGCAAAAAGAAGCGATTAGTCAGGAAGAATATGACATTGCAAGTGCCGAATTTTTATCTGCGAAAGCACAAGCACAACTTATACAGGCACAATTGGCAAAGGCAACTGTTCGAGCTCCGTTTTCTGGAAAAATAGGTTTACGCTATATTTCACAAGGAACTTACGTTACTCCAACTACTTTGATTGCAAAGCTTGTCAATACGAATCAACTTAAAATTACCTTTTCAATTCCTGAAAAATATGCATCCCAAATGAAAGTCAACAATACACTTTCGTTTACAGTAGCAGGTTCGAAAGAAGTATTTACAGCAAAAATTTATGCCATCGAACCTGAAATTGAAGTAGCAACAAGAACCTTGAAACTTCGAGCCATTGCTCAAAATCCTGAAGGCAAATTATTACCTGGAACTTTTGCAAATGTCACGCTTCCTTTGGAAAAACTGACAGATGCCCTACTCGTTCCTACCGAATCCTTGATTCCTATTCAAAACGGCAAGAAAATCTTTGTGGTAGAAAATGGTCAAGCCAAAGAAATAATTGTTGAAACTGGAGCAAGAACAGACAAAGATATTTTAATCACATCTGGTTTGAAAGCTGGAGATACCATCCTGACTTCTGGAGTAATGACACTAAAAGACGGAAGCCCTGTAAAAGTAAAACTTCAAAAATAGATATTCATTTTTGGATAAATCCTAAATCTGATCCCGAAGCTTCGGGACTAAAATATAAAATTCAATGAGTTTATCTACTTTAAGTATAAAAAGACCGGTTCTTACAATTGTAATGAATATTTCCCTGATTCTGTTTGGGATTATTGGTTACACGTATTTAGGAATCCGCGAATTTCCATCGATTGATCCTGCACAAATTTCGGTGAGAACGAACTATTCTGGAGCAAATGCCGACATTATCGAGTCACAAATCACTGAACCTTTAGAAAAAGCGATCAACCAAATTGATGGAATTCGAAACATAACTTCTTCTTCCAACCAAGGTTCGAGCAATATTACCGTCGAATTTAATTTGGACAAAGACCTTGAAGCAGCTGCTAATGATGTTCGTGATAAAGTTTCACAAGCCATCAGAAGTTTGCCACAAGATATTGATGCTCCACCGGTTGTTTCTAAGGCTGATGCCGATTCGGAACCAATTATTACCATGACGGTTCAGAGTGATAAAAAAAATGTTCTAGAACTTTCTGATTATGCCGATAACGTGATTGCACAGCGGCTTCAGACGATTCCAGGAGTAAGTAGCGTTCAAATTTGGGGACAACGAAAATATGCCATGCGATTGTGGATTGACCCTGTTCGATTAGCTTCTTATGGTGTTACCGTTTCGGATGTTAGAACAGCCTTGAATGCTCAAAATGTAGAACTTCCATCGGGAAAATTGACCGGAGCCAATACCGAATTGACGGTTAAGACTTTAGGAAATCTTTCTACAGAAGAACAATTCAATAATATTATCATTCGTGCCGAAGGTGAAAAAGTGATCCGCTTGAGCGATATCGGAAAGGCATCTTTGGAAGCTGAAAACCTCGAAACCAAATTAAGTGATTCCGGTCAGCCGATGGTGGGTATGGCAATTATTCCACAACCAGGAACGAATTATATAGAAATTGCCGATGCTTTTTATGTGCAATACGAACAATTAAAAAAGGATTTACCGAAGGATTTTAAATTAAATATTGCAATAGATAACACTGTTTTTGTAAAAAAAGCGGTAATAGAAGTTGCTGAAACCTTATTGATTGCCATTATCTTAGTGGTTTTAATCATTTATTTGTTCTTTAGAAATTGGGCCATTGCTTTCCGTCCGTTGATTGATATTCCAGTTTCATTGATTGCAACGTTCTTCATCATGTGGCTTTTCGGATTTTCGATTAACGTTTTGACTCTTTTGGCAATTGTTTTGGCAACCGGATTGGTTGTAGATGATGGAATTGTCGTGACCGAAAACATCTTTAAGAAAGTAGAAGAAGGAATGTCGCCAATTGAAGCAGCCATCAAAGGTTCCAACGAAATTTTCTTTGCTGTAATTTCGATTTCAATCACACTTGCTGCAGTATTCTTACCTGTAATTTTCTTGGAAGGATTTGTCGGACGATTGTTTCGGGAATTTGGCGTCGTCATTGGTGCTGCAGTTTTAATTTCTGCATTTGTATCCTTAACGCTAACACCAATGTTAAATGCCTATCTGATGAAAGGTGGCGAACAGAAAAAATCTAAATTCTACAATTGGAGCGAGCCCTATTTCTTGAAATTGAATTCGGGATATGCAAATTCATTGGGTAAATTCATGAAACGTAAATGGCTGAGTTTTCCAATTCTCATTGGATGCATCGGCTTGATCGTATTGTTTTTTAGCACTTTACAAAAGGAAACAGCCCCTTATGATGACAGAAGTTTTATTAGTGTAAACGTTAGTGCTCCCGAAGGTTCTTCCTATGATTATATGGATCGCTTTATGAACGAACTTACTGAATTGATAAACGATTCGATTCCAGAAAAGAAAGTCAGCTTGATCATTACTTCTCCAGGATTTGGATCTTCGTCTGTTAACAGTGGTCGAGCAAGAATTGCATTGGTTGAACCTGGCGACAGAGAACGTTCTCAAAAAGAAATAGCAAATGATCTTACAAAATGGACCAAGCAATTTGTAAATGCAAAAACATCGGTTTCAGAATCGCCAACTATTGCAGTAAATCGTCGTGGAGGATTGCCAATTCAATATATCATTCAGGCTCAAAATTTTGAAAAGTTACAAGAGAAAATTCCTGAATTCATGGATGAAGTTGCAAGTGACCCAACTTTCTCAATTACAGATGTTAACCTAAAGTTTAATAAACCAGAAATTTACGTAACGATTGACCGTGAAAAAGCTCAAAGTTTAGGAGTTTCGGTTATTGATGTTGCGCAAACCTTACAACTTTCTTTGAGTGGACAGCGTTTTGGATATTTTATGATGAATGGGAAACAATACCAAGTAATGGGGCAATTTGATAAGAAAGACCGTGATGCTCCAATGGATTTGACTTCGATGTTTGTCAGAAATACGAACGACGATTTAATACAATTGGACAACTTGGTTACAGTTGAAGAACAAAGTAGTCCGCCACAATTGTATCACAACAACCGTTATATGTCGGCTACGGTTTCTGCAGGTTTGGCTCCAGGAAAAAGTATCAGCGACGGAATCGAGGCTATGGAACGTGTAAAGGAAAAAGTCTTGGATGAAAGTTTTACGACCGATTTGGGTGGAGAATCCCGAGATTTTGTTGAAAGTAGCTCCAACACTTCTTTTGCATTTGGGTTGGCATTATTGCTTATTTTCTTGATTCTTGCTGCACAATTTGAAAGTTTTATCGATCCGTTTATCATCATACTAACAGTTCCAATGGCGGTTGCAGGAGCTTTATTCTCGCTGTGGCTTTTTGATCAGACTTGGAATATCTTTAGCCAAATTGGAACCATCATGTTGATTGGTTTGGTAACAAAAAATGGTATCTTGATTGTAGAATTTGCCAATCAACTTCGGGAACAAGGAAAAACAAAAATGGAAGCCATTATGGAGGCTTCGGAATCCCGTCTTCGTCCAATTTTAATGACCAGTTTAGCGATTGCTTTGGGAGCTTTGCCAATTGCAATGTCACTTGGTGCCGCATCTACCAGTAGAATTGGTATGGGAGTCGTAATTGTGGGTGGAACTTTATTCTCCTTAATTTTGACCTTATTTGTAATTCCAGCCATTTATTTTATGTGGTCGAGAGAGAAAAAACACCGACCTGAGTTTGATAATATTAAAGAGTATGAAAATGAATAATGCAATGAAAAATAAAATCTTTTTTAGTATTACCACCCTTTTTCTTGTTGTTTTCAATATGCAATCACAAGAGATTCTTACGGTTGAAGACGCCGTAAAAATTGCCTTGGAAAATAATTTTGAAATAAAAATCGCTTCCAATGATTTGAAAATCGATCAGCAAAATGTGAGTTTGGCAAATGCTGGAATTCTTCCCAATTTAATTGCAAACGTAACCAACAACAATAGTCTTTTGGACACTAAACAAACTCAATCTGACGGAACTGAAAGAGAACTTGACAATGCAAGAAATTTAAATCTTTCCTACGGAGTTGCTTTAAATTGGACTGTTTTTGATGGAATGCGAATGTTTGCCCGACATAATCAGTTGAAAGAATTAGAAAAATTAGGCGATGCCGAATTGAAGCTGACCATCTTGACAAAAATCAGCGACGTCATCACGACTTATTATGATATTGTGCAGCAACAACAGCAATTAGTAGCATTAGATACGACAATTGTAATCTCTAATGTTAGGGTGACGACTGCAAAAAACCGTTATTCAATTGGAAAAGCTTCAAAACTTGAAGTCTTGAATGCCGAAGTAGATTTGAATACGGATACAACTGCCTTTTTAAGACAAAAAGAATTGTATGCCAATACCAAAATCCTATTGAATCAGATTTTAGCAAGAGACCCAAATATTGATTTTAAAGTAATTGAAGAAGTCGAAATTGATGAAAACCTACTCCTGCCAGATTTGATGCTTTTGGCAGAAAAACAAAATCCACAGTTGCAAAGACAAGTCATCAACAAACGAATTGCTGAATTAGAATTAAAACAAATTAAAGGTGATCGTTATCCGATTGTAAACATTAGTTCTGGCTATAATTTTACACGTTCCGAAGCTTCCTTGGGATTCGTCACGCAATCTTCTGGAAGAGGTTTGGTGTATGGAATCAATGCCACAATGAACATCTTTAATGGTGGATTGCAAAACCGAAACGAACGAATTGCAAAGCTTCAGATAGAGAATTCTCAAATCCTGATTGACCAACAGAAATTAGCTTTGGATACTCAATTATCAACTGCGTATCAAACCTATATGACTAATTTGCAGTTGAGCAAACTCGAAGCCAAAAACGAGGAAATTGCCAAGCAAAATATGGATATTACCTTCGAAAAATTCAGAATTGGAACCATTACGACCACTACTTTAGAGTTTAGGACAGCTCAAATCAATTATATCAATGCAAAAGTGAGAAGCAGCAATGCTCAATTTCAAGCCAAGATCTCGGAAATTGCTTTGAAAGAATTGGCAGGAAATCTTACATTTCAATAGTTGCTGGAATCATTTTTTCATTTAAATTTGAGGAAAATTCAACGCTAAATGGTTTCATACAACACAAAAGATTGGTTCACATTTATTTTCCGTTTTCACAAGGCTGATACCTTTCGAAAGTTACTTCCGATAATGATTGCAATAGGTATTTATTCTGGTATTGTTGGCTATTTGGAAGTTCAATATTGGCAATTATCCGACACCAATTACATCAAAAATATTACGATAATGCACGGAATGCTTGGTTTCGTGATTTCGTTATTACTTGTTTTTAGAACCAATACCGCTTATGATCGTTGGTGGGAAGGTCGGAAATTATGGGGAGCTTTGGTAAATAACAGTCGAAATTTTGCCATCAAACTCGATGTGATGTTGAAAGATGAAAATGATAAGGCCTTTTTCCGTAAAAAGATTCCCAATTACGCATCGGTTTTGCATATCCATTTGCACAACAGCGATACCGCGAAACAACTTTTTGATAATCTCGATTTGGAGATTGACCATCATAAGCACAAACCCAATCAGGTTGCTAAATTGATTTTTCAAAAGTTAAATGAATTGCATCTTGAAGGAAAAATTTCTGGAGATCAATTGATTGTCTTGAACAACGAATTCATGTCGTTTACCGATATTTGTGGTGCTTGCGAAAGAATAAAAAACACTCCCATCCCCTATTCTTACAGTGCTTTCATTAAAAAATTTATTTTCTTTTATGTTATGACACTTCCTTTCGGGTATGCTTTTAGCCTGGGTTATTATGTGGTTCCAGTTGTAGTTTTTATTTTTTATGTCTTGGCAAGTTTGGAATTAATTGCCGAAGAAATCGAAGATCCTTTCGGAGAAGATGAAAACGATTTGCCTACGCGAAAAATTTCCGAAAATATAAAGAAACATGTTGAGGAATTGATCTAAAAAAGTCGCCCAAAGAATGGGAATTTTGTTCTTTTCCAACTTTGAACCTCGCCAAACAATGACTATATTTGCATCCTTATTAAAATTGACACATGAAAATATCCTATAACTGGTTAAAACAATTCATTAAAACCGACTGGAATTCCGAAGAAACATCTGCTTTATTGACTGATTTAGGTCTTGAAGTTGAAGCCGTTGAGAAATATCAATCTGTAAAAGGCGGATTGGAAGGAATTGTGGTAGGCCACGTTTTAACCTGTGTTCAACATCCAAATGCCGACCGATTAAAAGTTACAACCGTAGATTTAGGCGATGGAGTTCCTGTGCAAATTGTTTGTGGAGCGAGTAATGTAGCTGCCGGACAGAAAGTACCTGTTGCAACAATCGGAACGACTTTATACGATAAAGACGGTAATTCATTTGTAATTAAAAAAGGAAAAATCCGCGATCAGGAAAGCCACGGAATGATTTGTGCCGAAGATGAACTAGGACTCGGAACAAGTCATGACGGTATCATGATTTTGGATTCAGATTTAGCACCAGGAACTCCAGCTTCAAAAGTATTTAATATCGAAAATGATGAAGTTTTTGAAATTGGCTTGACGCCTAATCGTGCCGATGCCATGAGCCACATGGGTGTCGCAAGAGATTTAAGGGCTGGATTATTGCAGAAAAATATCTCAACCGAATTAATAACGCCATCGGTTTCAAATTTTAGGATCGATAAGCGAATTTTAAAGATGGACGTTTCGGTTCAAGATTCAAAGTTGGCTCCGAGATATTGCGGGATTACGATTTCAAATATTACGGTTAAACCTTCACCTCAATGGCTGCAAAACCGTTTGAAAGCAATTGGTTTGACACCAAAAAATAATATTGTGGACGTTACCAATTATGTTTTACATGAATTAGGACAACCACTTCACGCCTTTGATGCATCAAAAATAAAAGGAAATAAAGTAATTGTAAAAACTGTTGAAGCTGGAACAAAATTTACAACCCTTGACGATGTAGAGCGAACTTTACACGAAGAGGATTTGATGATTTGTGACGAAAATGGTCCAATGTGTTTCGCAGGTGTTTTCGGAGGAAAAAACTCTGGCGTTACCGAAACCACAAGTTCTATCTTTTTGGAAAGTGCTTATTTTAATCCAGTTACGATTAGAAAAACAGCAAAAAGACATACTTTGAGTACGGATGCTTCTTTTAGATTTGAAAGAGGAATTGATCCAACGATTACGGAATATGCTTTGAAAAGAGCTGCTATTTTGATTTTGGAAGTTGCAGGAGGCGAAATCACTTCGGATGTAGTAGATATTTATCCGAAAAAATTAGAAGATTTTTCAGTGGTTTTGAATTTCAATAAAACTGCAAAAATCATAGGTCAGGAATTACCAAAGGAAACTATAAAAAAGATTTTGGCTTCGCTTGACATCAAAATTAATAGTGTTTCAGATGTTGGTTTGGGATTAACGATTCCAGCCTACAGAGTTGATGTTCAACGAGAAATTGATGTTATCGAGGAAATATTAAGGGTTTATGGATACAATAACATTAATTTTTCTAAAAAATTTAATGCTTCTGTTTCCAATTCTCCACGAACAGAAGATTATAAGGTTCAGAATATTGTTGCCAATCAATTGACTTCGGTTGGTTTCAATGAAATGATGGCCAATTCGCTTACCACTCCAGATTATGTGGAACTGTCGGAGAAATTGAATGCTGATTTTAATGTAATAATGTTGAATCCTTTAAGTAAGGATCTATCAGCAATGCGACAATCTTTATTATTTTCAGGTTTGGAAGCCATCTCTTTTAACATCAACAGAAGAAATGCTGATTTGAAATTATTCGAATTCGGAAAATCCTACCATAAATTTCCTTCTGGATATGAAGAACACAAGCATTTGACACTGTTCATTACTGGAAATAGATTGGCAGAAAGTTGGACAAACACTCAAAAAGTATCGGATTTCTTTTTATTTAAAGGATATGTAAATGCCATTCTTTCAAGATTAGGAATTGAGAAAACGCAAAATAAACCAGTTGAATCGGATGTTTTTGCTGAAGGTGTTGCAGTAGTTTTAGGAAATGAAACGATTGTTGAATTCGGGACCATCAAAAAATCAATAGCAAAAGAATTCGATATTAAACAAGAAGTTTTCTATGCTGATTTTGATTGGAACAGAATTCTAAAATTAATTTCAAATAAAATCAAATTCACAGAAATCCCAAAATACCCAGAAGTTCGTCGTGATTTGGCACTTTTGGTAGATGAGAATATTCAATTTGATGCTATTTACAATATCGCAAGACAATCAGAAAAAGGATTATTGAAAGGCATCAATCTTTTTGATGTGTATCAAGGAAACAATCTGCCGGAAGGCAAAAAGTCTTATGCGGTAAGTTTTACCATTCAAGATGCAACAAAAACATTAACTGATGTTCAGATTGATAAGATAATGAGTAAGTTACAGAAAAGCTTCGAAACAGAATTAGGAGCTGTTTTGAGATAGTTCACTATTCAAAGATAATTTATAAATTAGAAAGAGGCCTTAATAGCCTCTTTCTTTTTGTAACATGTAACAATAATCAACCAAATCCAACTATCCTTTTGGAGTAACTACAGCATCAATAACATGAATCACACCATTAGATTGGTTTACATCAGCAATTGTAACTTTTGCTTTTCCTCCATTTTCATCAGATATATATAAATCTTTTCCTTCCATCCAAGCAGTTAACTTTCCACCTTGAACGGTTGTCAATGTTGCTTTTCCGTTTCCAGATTTGATTGCTTTTGCAATATCCGAAGCATTCATTTTTCCTGCTACAACATGATAGGTCAAAACAGATTGTAACATTGCTTTATTTTCGGGTTTCAATAATGTTTCAACAGTTCCTTTCGGTAATTTATCAAAAGCTGCATTTGTAGGAGCGAATACCGTAAATGGACCTTTTCCCTGCAAAGTCTCAACCAAACCAGCGGCTTTTGCAGCTGCCACTAAAGTCGTGTGGTCTTTTGAATTTACAGCATTTTCAACAATATTTTTTGAAGGATACATTGGAGCTCCTCCAACGGTTACAGTTTTTTCTTTTTGAGCCAATACTGAAGTACCAGTCATCATTGTAATAGCTAAAATTGAAGCGGATAAAATTTTGGTGATTTTCATAATAATTTATTTTTAAAGTTTTATAAATGCATTTACGCCATAACTCAAACTTTGGTTTTAGCAGTTAATTTCTTTAACAATAAATTATAATTTAGTCCACAAAAAAAGCCCCGTATTTCTACGAGGCTTTTTATATTTAGATTAAGAAAGATTAGTTTCCTCCTTTTTCCATTTTAGCTTTCAATTCAGCAAGAATATCATTATTATCTCCTAATGTAGATGCAGAAGCATTGTTGTTAGATGATGAATTGTTGTTATTCTCTGTTTGAGCTTTCACGTTTTTCTCTTCTTCTTCACGGAAGATCGCAGTGTGAGAAGCTACAACTCTTTTGAATTCTTTATTGAACTCGATTACTTTGAATTCAGCTGAGTCACCTTTTTTCAATTTTTTACCGTCTTCTTTTTCAAGGTGACGAGTTGGAATAAAAGCAACAACATCTTCTCCAAATTCTACAGTAGCTCCTTTGTCAACGATTTCAGAGATTTCACCTGTGTGGATAGTTCCAACTGCGAAAGCATCTTCATGTTTGTCCCAAGGATTAGCAGTAGTTTGTTTGTGACCTAAAGATAATTTACGTCCGTCAACATCTAATTCTAATACTACAACGTCAAGTTTTTCTCCAACGTTTACAAATTCAGATGGATGTTTGATTTTCTTAGTCCAAGATAAGTCAGAGATATAAATCAATCCGTCGATACCTTCTTCTAATTCTACGAAAATTCCAAAGTTTGTAAAGTTTCTAACGATACCTGTGTGTTTAGAACCAACTGGGTATTTAGAAGTGATATCAGTCCATGGATCTTGAGTCATTTGTTTGATACCCAATGACATTTTACGGTCATCTCTATCAAGAGTCAAGATTACAGCTTCTACTTCATCACCAACTTTTACGAAATCCTGAGCACTTCTCAAGTGAGTAGACCAAGACATTTCAGAAACGTGGATCAAACCTTCAACACCTTCAGCAACTTCGATAAATGCACCGTAATCAGCGATTACAACTACTTTACCTTTTACTTTGTCACCAACTTTCAAGTCAGCACTCAAAGCATCCCATGGGTGAGCGTTCAATTGTTTCAAACCTAATTGGATTCTTGTTTTCTCATCATCGAAATCAAGGATAACAACATTCAATTTTTGGTCTAATTCAAGAACTTCACTTGGGTGGTTGATTCTTGACCAAGAAAGGTCAGTAATGTGAATCAATCCATCAACACCACCTAAGTCAATAAACACACCATAAGAAGTAATGTTTTTAACAACACCTTCTAATACTTGTCCTTTTTGCAATTGACCGATGATTTCTTTTTTCTGTACTTCAATATCCGCTTCGATAAGCGCTTTGTGAGAAACAACAACGTTTTTAAATTCGTGGTTAATTTTCACAACTTTGAATTCCATCATTTTGTTTACGTAAACATCATAATCTCTAATTGGCTTAACATCAATTTGAGATCCTGGCAAGAAAGCTTCAATACCAAAAACGTCAACGATCATACCACCTTTAGTTCTGCATTTCACAAAACCATTAACGATTTCACCTGTTTCGTTAGCAGAGATAACTCTATCCCAAGCTTTGATAGTACGTGCTTTTCTGTGAGAAAGAACCAACTGACCTGTTTTATCCTCACGGATATCAATCAATACTTCTACTTTGTCACCCACTTTCAAGTTCGGGTTGTAACGGAATTCGTTCAAAGAAATAACTCCCTCAGATTTAGCGTTGATATCAACGATAGCATCTCTGTCAGTAATTCTTACAACAACACCTTCCACTACTTCTTCCTGATCAGTTGCTATAAAAGTTTTAGCTACTAATTCTTCAAATTCTAACAAGTTTTTCTCATCAACAGCATCAATACCTTCTTGGAAATTGTGCCAGTTAAAATTAGCTAAAAACTCTTCTTGTGATTTTAATTGTTCAGACATTTGTTCTGATAAAAATTTGTATTCTGTATTTTCTTGCGTTTCATGATGCGATAAGAAAAAAACAGAAGTTGTTTTACTTAAATATTTGATACCTAATGGAAACGCCTCCCGCCAAAAGGTGTGCAAAAGTAATAATAAATTTTAAATCTGCAAAATATTATAGTTTAGATTTTTAGGAGCGAAAGGCTTGTGCAAAAAATAATCCATTTTCCAGCCTTCCTTCCAAATCTTTTTGTTTTTAAAGAAAAAACAAAAAGGATTTTCCCTCCAGTCTGGGCTAGATGAATAACTTTAGGCTTCTATTAATCTTTTGGACTCAACTTTGTCTATAATGTTTCGCCCTTTCAGGGCTGAAACCATAACGGTTTGCGGGTTTGACAGGGAGTTGCAAAACCGTTAACAGAAGTGTTTCAGAGTTTTGTTTTCATACCCCCTCCATCTATTATATATTCAAATCCTTTTTCAATGAACAAACCCTTTGTTTTATTAGAGTTTTTTTCTTGTCCATGAGAAACGTCAATATTTATTAGTTTTCCATTGTAGTCTTTTTTGATGCTGTTATTAATAGTATGCCCAAATACTATTTTATTTGCTTGATAAAAGTTCAAAACATTATCTAATTCAATTTCTGATATTTTGTCATAATGCTTATAATCAATTGCTAAACCACGATACCAATAAATTCCTTCTCTACCAATCAAAAAATTAGCTTTTTCATTGTTTTCTGGCTCATTGTATAAATCTTTAAACCAGTTTTGTTTCGAAAGAGTATTGATCTCTGAAATTGATAAATTATGTTTTAAAATGTTTGGACTTAATCCTGCGTGAACAAAAATATAATTTCCTATTTTTTCAATTCCATTCTTTGACTGCAACCATTTCCCCAATTCTGTTTTATCGGAATACATAAATTGAGTTGCCTTTTTCCAATCTTCTGTCTTGCCTATTAAGGTCGCAATCTTAATATATTTTTCATCATTATATTTAAACCGTCCTTGAAAATTAATAATTTCATGATTTCCTAAAATATAATGAACTTTTCCACCTTGTTTTTCTGCCTGTTCTTCTAGTTTATAAATAAGCCAAAGAACTGGAACCACATTAGAACCTCTGTCAACAAAATCTCCTGTCAAAACCAAATGCCCGTTACCAAATGTCCAGTTGTAATTTGTATCAATAATGTTATTATTAATTAGGAAACTTGAAAATGCGTTGAAATTCCCTTCAATATCAGAAATCGCAATTAGTTTTTGAGGCATTAAATAAGTATCTGCATTTTTTTGAATCAAATCTTTTTTAAAGAAGTAGAATTTATCTAAATCTTTATTGTTTACTTGAACTAAAATTGAATCACTCTTTTTGTATCCTGCAGTTTTTACATTATTTAATGAATCAACACGATATACTATTGAATCAATAATATAAGGTCCGTCTATTCCATTTAGCTTGACAATATGTTTCTTTTTATAAGAGAATTCGAATTCCCTATCTTCAAATAAAACTCTCAATCCTGACCACGTAGAATGTGTTCCATCTTGGTATTCAATATTAATCCCAAAAATTAATAAAAAAAATAAAATTGAAGAAATAATTGTAATTGCTATAATCTTTAAAATTTTCATTGTTGTTTTAATAACGGTTGTTTCATAATAGGTCAGCTAACTAATTTTTTAACTCATCTTTCATAGGCATTTGTGTCGCCCTTTCAGGGCTAGAATTCACGGACGTTTGATTCCATATTACATAGGGTTTTACCCTATGCTAAAATGTTTCGCCCTTTCAGGGCTACCCAACAATTCTGGTTATTTCAACAAGAGTTCGAACAACTTTGGAGCTTCAAGTTTAGAATCATCCAAGATAAAATTCTTGTCATACAATTTCCAAGGAGAATTGGCAAAAAAGTATAATTTGTTCCCGAAAACACTTGCCAAAGCTGGCTCGTTGAATTCATTTCTATTTTGGTCCAAAACAACAAAATCGATAATCTTGTTATTTTCTTGGTTTAATTGATACTGCACAATCCGAATTGGAGTAACACCATTGTGAATCGCAATCAATGAATTTTTATAAAAAACCAAACCATCAATTCCTTTTTTCGTTGCATTTTCAGGGAATTTCAACCAGGAATGGCTGTTGCTTTTCAAATCAATCATTACAATTCCCTTCAAATAATCGGCAATAAATAATTTCGTATAATTTTCATCAAAAGTAATTCCTTGCAAATTAAAAGCCTCATTTCGCAAATCTTTCCAAACCGAAATTGTATCATCCGATATTTTATAAATCAAAGGTTCTGCACTATCAGAAACATAAACCTCATTATTTTTCCCTACAATCAAATCCCCAAAAACGTGATTTCCTTCAACGGAAAAGCGTTGCACTATCTTTTTTGTAGTAATATCAATTTTCAAAATCTCATTCTTCCCTTCCATTTCCTTGCTAAAATACTTCATTTCTGGAATTGCCGAAGTCGCCACCCATAAAAATTGCTCCTTTGCATCCACTTTCATTGCAAAAACCGAATACTTCGCATCTACAAACCAATCACTGCATTTTCCTGAAGCCACATCAAACGAAACAATTTTCTTATTTCGAATACTCGAAGCCAGCCAAAGTTTTTTATTTGAAATGCACAAAACACTTTCAGGATGCAAATCCTTTTCTGAAAGACTAACTTTAAATTTAGATTGCGTAATGGTTTTATTCTGTGAAGCTTTCAACTCTTTTATAAGTTGGAAACCTTTTAAATTTCTCAAGGACTCAAAATCGGCATCATCTTCAAAAGCAACGGTATTATTTGCCAAAATCATCTGCCTTAAAACAGAAAAAGCCTCAGTACTTTTCCCATTCAAGGCAAAAGCTGAGGCTAAATTATAAGTAAAGGTTGGATGTGCTGGTCTGATACTGTCCAATTGCTGAGTCAGTTTCAAAAACAAAGCATAGTCCTTGTTTTGATAGGCTTCAACACTTTTATTGTAAACAGCTTTGGTTTGCGAAAATCCAGAAATTCCGATTAATAGTAAAAGTAAAAATTTATATTTTATCATTATTTCCGAATTTAAAATTAAAATTTTAGTGACTTACCGTTTCCACATCTTTTGGATCATGCTTGTGCTTGAATAAAAAGGCAAAGGCAATTGCAATAATCAAAGCATAAATTGCAAATGATAGCCAGATATTGTGCCAATCTTTTATCCCGTCTTGCGTAAAATATTTATCAATTGCATAACCACTTATTTTACTTCCCAAATAAGCACCAACACCATTGGTCATCATCATGAATAATCCTTGTGCAGAAGAACGAATCTTAGAGTCTGTTGTAGTTTCTACAAATAAAGATCCTGAAATATTGAAGAAGTCAAACGCCATACCATAAACAATGCATGAAAGGATAATCATCCACAAACCTCCCATCGGGTCTCCATAGGCAAATAACCCAAAACGCAAAACCCATGCAATCATAGAAAATAACATCACTTGCTTTATTCCAAATCGTTTCAAAAAGAAAGGGATTGCTAATATAAATAAGGTTTCAGAAACTTGAGAAATAGACATGATGATGGTTGAATATTCCACCACAAACGAATTTGCATATTCTGGTATTTTGGCAAAATCATTTAAAAAAGCATCGCCATACATATTAGTAAGCTGTAATGCCCCACCTAAAAACATGGAGAACACAAAAAAGAGTGCCATTTTATAGGACTTAAACAATTTAAACGCGTTTAAACCCAATTGCTCCACAAAACTTGCATCTTGTGAAATTGATTTCTGTGGAGGGCATTTTGGTAAGGTGAAGGAATAAATTCCTAACAAAATTGCAACAACTGCTGCAATATAAAATTGATTTGCATAAATTGGATTTCCTGAAATGTTGGATATAGCCGTACCAATACTTAATCCAAAACTTTCAAAAATTTGAGGCGGAGTTGGCGAACTGAATACATTTGTGATCCACATGGCGACAATAAAACCTATTGTTCCCCAAACGCGAATTGGAGGAAAAACCTTTATCACATCATAATTGTTGTTTTTCAAAATCGTGTAGGCTATCGAGTTTGACAAGGAAATGGTTGGCATATAACAAATCATTGCTCCAAAAATGATATAATATAAAATATTTGGATCATTAACTTCTGGAACATAAAACAAAAATAGTCCATACAAAATATGCAGAATTCCATAAAGCTTTTCAGCATTAACCCATTTATCTGCTATAATTCCCGTAAGTGCAGGCATAAATAATGACGACAAACCAAGTGTAGAAAATATGGCTCCAAATTCGGCTCCAGTCCATCCTTTTGCATTAAAGCAATAAGTTCCAATCGTGATTAGCCAAGCTCCCCAAACAAAAAACTGTAGAAAACTCATTAAAGTCAATCTGCTTTTTATGCTCATAAGAAAATTTTGTATTTATGTTTTTTGAAAATTTTACAGCCCGTAAATCTACTATTAAAAATGAAAATAACAAATTAATTAAAAAAATTGAAAAATTTGAAAGTTTATACCATTTTACAGCAGCAAAATAAATTGATTCGAAATTTTAAATGTACTCATTTAAAAAACCTCAAAGACTTTATTTAATTCGATTCTTGAATGGGATAATAATAATTTCGTAGAAAATGATTAGCTTTCTAATTCATCTGTAACCAATTCTAAAACAGCTGTAAATTGTTCTTCTCTTGAAAGGTAGGAATTATCGATTTCGATAGCATCATCTGCAATAATTAAAGGAGAATCTTTGCGATGCGTATCAATATAATCACGTTCTTGAACATTTTTCAACACTTCTTCATACGAAACTTCATCACCTTTTGCTTGAAGCTCATCAAAACGCCTTTGAGCTCGTGTTTCGGCACTTGCTGTCATGAATATCTTGAGTTCGGCATCTGGGAAAACGACAGTTCCAATATCTCTTCCGTCCATGACGATGGCTTTGTCTTTTCCCATTTGCTGTTGCTGTTCGACTAATTTGGCACGAACTTCAGATACTTCGGCAACTCGGCTGACGAATTTTGAAACTTCAATGGTTCTGATTTCCTTTTCTACATTTACATCGTTCAAAAACATCTCGGCAAAACCTAATTCGGGATTGAATTGAAATCTTAGATTGATATCCGGCAAGGCATTGATTAAAGTTTCTTTGTCAAAAGATTCTTCGTTGATGTAACCGTTATCCATTGCAAAATAGGCAACGGCACGGTACATTGCTCCAGTATCTACATAAACATATCCGAGGTGTTTGGCCAATTGTTTGGCTAAGGTGCTTTTTCCTGTAGAGGAAAATCCGTCGATGGCGATGGTGATTTTTTTCATATTTATTTTCGCCACGAAGGCACTAAGTCGCAAAGATAAAATAAAGTTTGAGAAAGGGAGAAGTTGTAATTTAAATAGTTTTGGTTGACTACGTTCGCTTGCGTGAGGGATTGCAGTGGAAATCCTTTTTATTTTTTTTCTTTAAAAAAATAAAAAGATTGTAACGGAAAGCCCGACAGCATCTTCAAAAAGGCTGTAGACAAACTGAATTTGCCTTTTTGAAAATGGTGGCACGCCCAAATATTAATCTTGAAAGTTAATCGTGAGTCCGAAAAGGCTTGTGTTTCCTGCCAAGGTATAACGCGAATAGGAATAATCAAACTTGATTTTGTTGAAACGTAGTCCGAAACCAACTGATATTCCAGAAAAATTCCGCTGGTCGAGAATACGGAGCTCCTCGCCTCTTCTAAAATTATAACCCAATCTAAGGTTGAAGGCTTTTGCTGGAAAAAGTTCGGCTCCAACGATAACGTGACGCAAGGCGTTGTTGAAAAAAGAAACTTTTTCTTCACTTTCGCCACCATCTATTGTGCCTTCGGATCTTGCTGGATTAGAAAAAGCGATGTCCCATTGTTGCAAATTTTCTAACGTTAGATGCCATCTCAAGGGAACATGTTCTAGTTCTTGCGAAATTCCAGCCATTATTTCGAGTGGCAATTGTTCGCGTGTTCCTGCATAAGTTGTAAATTGTGTTCCGATGTTTCGAATGGCAAGTGCAATGTTGATGTCGTTATTTTCATCGATATACAAAGCTCCAAGATCGATAGCTCCACCAAAAGAATTATAGGTTTCTAGGGTTGAAGAAATGAGTTTAGCATTGGCACCAAGGTAAATATCGGTCCAAGGAATGTTAAAAGCATAGCCGAAGGAAAGTGCAGTTTCACTTCCTGTAAAATCCGAAGTATAGTTTCCATTTTCGTCATATCCTTCAAAATTTCCGTAGTTTACATAGTTCACACCTGCGTGAAAAGTTTGCAGATGTCGGTCATAGGTATAGGCATAATTGGCAGTTCCGTAGGTTACTTCTCCAAACAAACTTCCATAGTTTAGAGAAAGGTGATTGTCCATTTCTGGATTAATCGTCGCCGGATTATACATCGCTTGATTGACATCGTAGTCATGAATGGTAAGGATTTTTCCACCCAAAGCGGCCTGTCTAGGAGAAGTAATAAGATTTAAAAACTGATAAACTGATTGACCGCCTATCTGACTGTAATTTACAGTACAAAAAAGCATAAAAACAGCAACGGTTATTTTTTTAAACATAGGGTGAAAACCAATTTACATATCCTATAACGGAAATGCGAAGATATTATTTTTAAAATAAAGTTGATTTATTAAATTTCATCAAAAACAAAAAAGTTTAACCGATGATGATTAAACTTTTTTGAATATAATTATTGATCTAAAAACTATTAGTTCAATATTTTAGCATTTTTAGCATTTTGGTCTGTAATGGCGATTGCTAAAACTTCGCTCATTTCTTTCACATAATGAAAAGTCAAACCTTCCAAATATTCAGGTTTAATTTCATCAATATCACGCTTGTTTTCATGACAAAGAATAATTTCCTTGATATTGGCTCTTTTTGCAGCAAGGATTTTTTCCTTGATTCCTCCCACAGGAAGGACTTTTCCTCTCAAGGTAATTTCTCCTGTCATGGCAAGGTTTTTCTTGATTCTTTTTTGTTTGAAAACTGAAACAAGAGAAGTCAACATTGCAATTCCAGCACTTGGTCCATCTTTTGGAGTAGCTCCTTCTGGAACGTGAATGTGAACGTTGTATTTGTTTAGCATTTCAGGATCAATTCCTAATTTATCGGCATTAGCTTTGATGTATTCCAAGGCAATTGTGGTAGATTCTTTCATAACCGTACCCAAATTTCCTGTCATGGTCAAGCTTCCTTTACCTTTGGAAATTAGGGATTCTATGAACAAAATATCACCCCCAACACTTGTCCAAGCTAATCCTGTTACCACACCAGCAACTTCATTACTTTCGGATTTGTCACGTTGCATTCTTGGAACACCAAGTATTTTTATAATATCTTCGTCGGTTAATTTTATATTGTATTCTTCTTCCATTGCAACTGATTTGGCTGCATTTCGGATGACTTGTGCAATTTTATTTTCTAAACCTCTCACACCTGATTCACGCGTGTAACCTTCTACAATTTGCTCCAATTGTTTTTTTCCAATAACCAAATGTTTCGAGGTAAGTCCGTGCTCTTTTAATTGTTTTGGAAGCAAGTGCTTACGAGCGATTTCAACTTTTTCTTCTATCGTATAGCCTGACATTTTGATGACTTCCATCCTATCGCGTAAGGCGGGTTGAATGGTTGACATATTATTTGAAGTTGCAATGAACATCACTTTTGATAAATCATAACCCATTTCAAGGAAATTATCATAAAACTCCTTGTTTTGTTCTGGATCTAAAACTTCAAGTAAGGCAGATGACGGATCGCCATTATGACTGCTTGATAATTTATCAATTTCATCCAACACAAAAACAGGATTTGATGTTCCTGCCTTTTTCAAACTCTGAATAATTCTTCCTGGCATTGCTCCAATATAGGTTTTTCGATGTCCGCGGATTTCAGCTTCGTCACGCAAACCACCTAATGAAATACGAACATATTCCCTACCCAAAGCTTCTGCAACAGACTTCCCAATAGAAGTTTTACCAACTCCTGGGGGTCCCGTCAAACAAAGAATAGGTGATTTCATGTCGTTTCGCAATTTTAAAACTGCCAAGTGCTCGATCATTCTCTTTTTCACATCTTCCAACCCAAAATGGTCTCTGTCTAAAACTTTTTGAGCATGTTTTAAGTCGAATTTATCCTTTGAATAATGGTTCCAAGGTAACTCTAGAAACAATTCAAGATAATTTCTTTGGATGCCAAAATCAGGAGCTTGCGGATTCATACGTTGCATTTTTGACAATTCCTTTTCAAAATGCTTCAACGTTTTTTCGTCCCATTTTTTGGTTTTTGCTTTTTGACGCATCTCTTCGATTTCTTCCTCATGAGAAACGCCACCAAGCTCTTCCTGAATGGTTTTTATTTGCTGATGTAAAAAATATTCACGCTGTTGCTGGTCTAAATCAAAGCGAACTTTAGACTGGATGTCGTTTTTTAATTCGAGTTTCTGCAACTCTAAATTCATAAAACGAAGTGTTGCTAAAGCTCTATCTTTTAAATCATTAATAGCAAGTAAATCTTGTTTTTCTTTAACTGTGAGATTCATATTCGAAGAAACAAAATTCACCAAGAATGATTGACTTTCAATGTTCTTAATAGCAAACGTAGCTTCAGTTGGAATATTTGGACTTTCCTGAATAATTTGGGTAGCCAATTCCTTTAATGAATCGATTATTGCAGAGAATTCCTTCTCACCTTTTTTAGGACGCTTTTCCGGAACTTCTTTAATGGTCGCTTTGATGTAGGGAATCTCTGTTGTAACGGTATCAATTTCAAAACGTTTTTTTCCTTGAAGGATAACGGTAATGTTTCCGTCAGGCATTTTTAGAACACGCAAAATTCTTGCAACAGTACCAACGCTATTAATATCATTGAACGTTGGATCTTCGTCTTCTTCATTTTTTTGAGAAACAACTCCAATTATTTTGCTTCCAGCATTCGCATCATTGATTAATTTGATCGATTTGTCGCGACCAGCTGTAATTGGGATTACAACTCCTGGAAAAAGGACCGTATTTCGCAAAGGCAAAATAGGCAATGCTTCAGGAAGCTCCTCGTTGTTCATTTCTTCTTCGTCCTCTGGTGTCAATAGTGGAATTAACTCGGCCTCAGAATCGAATTCTTGTAGTGACAAGTTGTCAATGGTGATTATTTTTTGATTCGACATATAGTATTTAAGTCATTTTGTCATTAAACAAAAACAGCAGTCATACAAATTTAAAGTATTCTTGATGTTTATTTCACTGTAAATCAATAATTAATAAAAATTTATTATTTGATTTCAACTCATAAAGTCAATCTTTATGCCATAAAAAAATCCGCTTATGCGGATTTTTTAATAATTTATTTTGAAACGATTTTAATATTCGACATCAAAAGATCCGGCTGTAATTACTTCACCTGTTGTTGTTGTAAAATTGAACGTTCCACTAATTCGATCAGCGGTTTTAGTGCTAATTGTTAAGGATCCCGTTGCAGAATAGGAAGGATTTGCATCTCCAATACGATAAGCAGCTCTTGCCATATTACCAAGCGGCTCGTTTGTCATGACGTGTGTTCCAACTTCTGCATCATCATTAATGAAAAGAGAAATTTGCTGATCTTGTTCATTTATACCATTGATTGTTATGATATCAAATTCTCCTGAAGAGGCAAAAGCGGTTGTAATGATTTCATCTTCAAAATCGATTCCATCTATTTTTGCTTTAACAAAATCCCCATCACCAGGATCTTCTGATGAGATATAAGGAATTGAAAAAGACCCATTTGTAAATTCAATTGCAGCAGGCGGATTTTCATCTGTAAAATCAGACCAATATCCTGTAAAAGTGAAAGTTCCAGTAATCGTTTTCGCTTCGGTATCTATTTCTGTTATAACAACCGAACCATTGCTGATGTAATTTCCGTCAGCGTCTTCATTAAAATTCACATAGTCATATTCTGAGTTTGGACTCGGAGAATAGGAAAGGATATTGTTTTCATTATCATAAGTTCCAACAGCAGCACCATCGAGAGCGATACTTACCGTTTGTCCAGTAGATTTTACTCCCGAAATTAAAATATTTCCGCTTGAAACATAAGCGATAGTTGTATTTGCTTCAAAGGTATCTCCGTTAAAATCAACTTGAAAAAAACCACCTTCTGGTTGTTCTGGCGTTACGATTACGGCTGGATCCAAAGGTTCTACATCACCTGAACAGGAGGTTAAAAAAGCTGAAAACACTATAAAACAAACTGATAAAAATTTAAATCTTTTCATTAAAATTATGGTTATAAAGGTCAATTGATTTTTCAAATATAATTTTTTTTATTCGTTAGACAATACTTTTTTAGGAACACGAAGTAAAAGTAGTAATCCTACAATAAAGAATACCGTTAAAAAAACGATTGAATTTCGCATACTTCCTGTAATTTGATCGATAAAACCATATAGCAACATCCCGATTACAATTCCTACCTTTTCTGATACATCATAAAAACTAAAAAACGAAGTTGTATCGTCTGTTTTTGGCAAAAACTTAGAATAGGTTGAACGTGAAAGTGCTTGAATTCCACCCATTACAAGACCTACAAAACTAGCAGTAATATAAAAATGCATTGGTGTTGTTACAAAATAGGCAAAAACACAAATAACAGCCCAAATGGCATTAATGAAAATAAGTGTTTTAATGTTTCCGAATTTACTCGAAGCCAATGAAGTGAGAATTGCACCAAAAACTGCTACTATTTGAATGACCAGAATGCTGATAATTAACCCTATCGTTTTTTGATCATCATTTTCCCAATTAATTTCTTGTTCACCAAAATAAACTGCAACCAACATGACAGTTTGAACCGCCATGCTATAGACGAAAAAGGAAATTAAATACCTTTTTAAAGGAAGATTTTCAAACAATTGATTTTTAACTTTTTTCAATTCCCTAAAACCATTGAAGAAAACGGCTCGGGTAACTTTGTCGTTATTCTTGTTGCCTTTCGGCAGATGATAAAACGTATATTGACTAAAAGCAATCCACCAAATACCCGTCAAGACAAAGGTTAATTTCATGGTTTCCACCTTATCGGCATCTGTTTCTTGGCTCATTACCAATGCCAAACTAATCAGAAGTAAAATCACACTTCCAAAATAACCTAAAGAATACCCTTTGGCACTCAAACCATCTTGTTGCTCATTAAAAGCCACGTCTGGCAAATAGGAATTATAAAACACCAAACTCCCCCAAAAACCTATCAATCCAAAAAAATAACAGGCTAATCCAAAATAAATATTTTCTAAAGAAAACCAATACAATCCTATACAAGACAAAGCCCCGAGATAACAAAAAAACTGCATAAACCGTTTTTTATTCCCTACATAATCGGCAATTCCTGAAAGCAACGGTGAAATAAAAGCAACAACTAAAAACGCAGCTGCTGTAACAAAACTAATCAAGGCGGTATTTTTGATGGTTGTTCCAAAAACGGCTACTTCAGTTTGATTTCCAGGAAAAAGAGAAGCATAAAAAATAGGAAAAATAGCCGACGAAATAACCAATGGATAAACCGAATTCGCCCAATCATAAAATGCCCAAGCGTTTAATAATTTACTACTTCCCTTTTCTAGATTTGCCATATTTTTATTTTTTAGACATAAAAAAACCACGCCGTTTAGCGTGGTTCGAAGATACTATTTTTATTTAAACGTTACTCCAAATTTTGCAGCATCTGCTTTAGCTTTCGGAATTAATCTTTTCAAGTTAGAAATCCTTGTTTGATCAGATGGGTGTGTACTTAAAATTTCCGCTGGAGCTCCACCTCCAGATTTAGCTGACATTCTTTCCCAAAACGGAACTGAAGCATCTGGATTATAACCTGCAATTGCCATCAAGGTCAAGCCAATTTCATCTGCCTCTGATTCATGGCTTCTGCTAAATGGAAGCATCCCTCCTACTTGACTCCCAACTCCATAAGCTTGCATTACCAAAGCTTGAGTCTCGGCACTTTTACTTCCAACTGCTGCTTGAGCAACTCCAGCACCAAGTTGTTGAGCCAAACCAGCACTCATTCTTTGTTGACCATGATTGGCCAAAGCATGTGCAACTTCATGTCCCATAACCGTTGCCAAGCCCGCTTCATCTTTAGTTACAGGTAAAATTCCAGAATAAATAACGATTTTTCCACCAGGCATACACCAAGCATTAACTTCCTTGTTTTCAACAAGTTTGTATTCCCATGCATACCCCTCTAAAGCATCGGCTGTTCCTCTAGATTTAAGTAACTTTTCGGCAGCGGCTCTAATTTTGGCACCTACTCGTTCTACCATTTTTGCATCGGAAGTTCCCGTAACAACTTTGTTTTCCTTCAAAAATGCCCCATATTGGCTAAAAGAAGAAGCAAAAATTTCACTATTTGGCACAAATGCCATTGTTTTTTTTCCTGTTACAGGGTTAGTTGCACAAGAAATAACTACTCCTAAAATTGCAGCAGCTGTTCCTAAATAAATGTACTTTTTCATAATGTTTTGTTTTTGTTGTAAAAATAAACATTTTTCTACTTACCTGTGATATGAAGTTCCGTAAAATCTTTATGAATAAACAATATGGTTTTTCCATCAAATTGTGCATTTTCTAAAGAAATACTATCATTATCAAACTCAATTGAAGCAATTTCAAAGGGCAATCCGTGTAAAACAATCTTGAAACGTTTATAGTTAGTTTCAAATTTACCTTCGATGTGCTGTTGGATAATCAGTTCGTTTTCTTTTCCTCTCAAACTAAAAGTCGAAAGACTGAACCTTCCTTTATTGTAGTCATATCCATCTTGCGAATCTTCATACAACATTGATTTTTCCTTGCCTAATTTATAATATACGTCAAGCGTAATTTCCTCAAATTCTAATTCGCCAACATATTGCTGAACCGGATATTTTGGTATAATGGCACCTTCTTTTATAAAAATCGGAATCTGGTCATAATCAGTTCCTACCCAAAATTCTTTTCCTCCCGAAACCACTTCATTCGTCCAGTAGTTGTACCAATTTCCTTTCGGAAGATACATTCTTCGTCCGATAGCATTTGGTTCTAAAATCGGGCAAACCAAAATCTGATTTCCAAAAATAAATTCATCGGTTCTATAATGCGTTTGTGGATCTTCTTGATCAAAATACACCAATGGCTTCAACATCGGGACACCGTCATTGATGTATTCCCAAAACATGGTATATAAATAAGGAAGCAATTGATAACGCAATTCAACAAATTTTCTAGTAATATCAACCACTTCTTCGTCAAATGACCAAGGTTCCTGATCACCGTGATCTCCAGAAGAGTGGGTCCTGCAAAACGGATGAAAAACACCTAGCTGAATCCATCTTGCATATAATTCGCCCGAAGGCTGTTCTGCAAATCCACCAATGTCAGATCCTGTAAAACCCATTCCCGACATTGACATTCGTTGCATTTGGATGTTTGCAATCCATAAATGTTCCCAACTTGCTACGTTATCTCCTGTCCAAGACGAAGTATAGCGTTGTGCTCCAGAATAAGCCGAACGCGTGATAATAAAAGGTCTTTTTGGATACGAGAATCGCTTTACTCCTTCATAAGTGGCACGTGCCATCTGAGTTCCATAAATATTATGGGCTTTCCTGTGACTGCAAGGGTTTCCGTCATAATGATGGCGAACATCCATCGGAAAAGTCTTTCCAGGAATGTCCATCACGGCAGGTTCGTTCATGTCGTTCCAAACACCTTTTACACCGATATCTGAAATCAATTCCTTAAACAATCCAGCCCACCATTCTCTAACTTCTGGGTTGGTATAATCTGGAAAATTACATTCTCCTGGCCAAACTTTTCCTTTCATATAAGGACCATCGGCTCTTTTGCAGAAATAATCATTTGCCAAAGCTTCGGCATAAACCGAATATTCCTTATCAATTTTAATTCCCGGATCAATGATAACAACGGTTTTAAAACCATCTTCTGCCAATTCTGCAACCATCTTTTTCGGATCTGGAAAATAATCTTTGTTCCATGTAAAACATCTGAAACCATCCATATAATCAATATCTAAGTAAATGGCGTCACACGGAATTCGAAGTTCACGGAATTTACTCGTCACTTCCTTCACCTTATTTTCCGGATAATAACTCCACTTACATTGGTGATATCCTAAAGCCCAAAGTGGCGGTAATTCTGGTTTTCCTGTTAGATGTGTATAAGTTGTAACCACATCTTGCATTTTTGGACCATAAATGAAGTAGTAATTCATCTCTCCTCCTTCGGCCCAAAAACTGGCTACGTTTCTTCTTTCGGCACAAAAATCAAAAAAGGTTTTGAACGTATTATCAAAGAAAACACCATAGGCCATCTTGTTTTGCAAGCCAATATAAAACGGAACAACCTTATACAAAGGTTCTTGGTCTTTATGAAAAGCATATTGATCGGTTGCCCAATTTTCTAATCGCTTTCCTTTCAAATTCAAATGTGAAGCCTTGTCGCCCAAACCGTAAAAACTTTCACCTTCTTTCGAAGCCTTACTCATTTTCACGATGTTTCCACCAAAATTATAATTCTCTTCCCAATGAAAACCGAGCTCATCTTCCAAGATGCTTTTCCCATCCAAATCAAAAATTGCGACTTTCATGTCAACTTTTCTGATGATGCAAACTACCTTGCTGGTTTTGATTTGATATACATCGTCACTTTCTAGAAGTTCTAGAAAATTATATCCATGTGATTGACTTTTGTCTATTGCATACGAAAAATCATTGCTAAAATAACCTTTTGTAGTATACCTGAAACGGATCAAGCTATCTCGGATAACCGAAACGCGAAGGATTACACTATTATCTGAAAAGAAATCGAAAGAATTGACTTCTTGTGTAAATGAAACTATTTTGGAAGGAAATAAATCTCCTTTATATTCTAATTCTTGATTTAAAATCATAGCTTAAATTTAAATGGTAAATGCCAAATTTACAAAGTTGCTAACTACTTTAGCCATTTAGCTTTAAGTAGTTTTTAACTATAACGTTTTCGGCTCTTGATAATTTATTTTGGAGTTTGAATTTTCGCTTTTAATAATTCCATTAAGGATTTAACACCAAAGAAAGTGCCTTCGAAATATTTCCCCTCTTTATAACTCGAAACAAAATAAGAGTTCACTTTTTCCTTGGTTTCTTCGTCAGAAATTAGTTTTACAAGTTCATCCGAATTTTGAATCCTAATCCTTCTAAATTCCTTCGAAATATTGATGGTCATTTTTCTTTCAACCAAAGAAGGAAGGAAATTTGCCAATCCCAACGTAAACTTTTCAAAGTTTTCCTTATTGGTAAATTCGCTATTGATGGTAAAGATCGAAATCTCAATTCCGGTTTCTTTTTTAAAATCAATCAACATTTCGACAAGTTTTTCGGCTTCGGTTTGATTGAAAAGATTTTCAAAATCATTCAGTGGTTTAAAACCTTTCTGAACCGCTTTTCGCAGTTGCTCTTCTCTTTGTAGTTTGAAAGAATTTACGGTGTCATTTCCTTGAGAGAAAGAACACATTGAAGAGAACAGAACAACTAGGACAATTATTTTTTTAAACATTTTTTATTTTTTTTGCCCTAATAAGGCATTTAAGATTTTCAAGCCAAAGTAATTATAGGAACTTAAATGCCTTATAGGGTTAACTTTATTTTATGAAATTTTAAAAGCCATAACACCCAAAGGCGGTAAAACCAAGGCTGCCGAAAACGCCCTTCCGTGGTACTCTTCCTTATCAATTTTTATTTTAGCCTCATTTGTCACGCCACTTCCTCCATAACGTTCATCATCACTGTTGAAAATCTGAACCAGTTTTCCTTTTCTCGGAAGTCCAATCCTGTAATCAGTTCGAACCACAGGCGTGAAATTGCAAACCACAATCACATCAGCTTTTGCATTATTTCCCTTTCGGATAAAAGCCAAAACCGCATTCTGATGGTCATCATAGCTAATCCACTCGAAACCTTCTGGAGAAAACTGCTTTTCATACATCGAAGGGTTTGATTTATAAAGTGCATTCAAATCGGTAATTATATTTTTAATACCTAAATTAAACTTCGATTCTAATAAATGCCAATCCAAACTGCCTTCAAAATTCCACTCACGCCTTTGCCCGAATTCCGAACCCATGAACAACAATTTTGCTCCAGGATGCGTGAACATATACCCATAAAGCAATCTCAAATTCGCAAATTGTTGCCATTCGTCACCCGGCATTCTTCCCAAAACCGAATATTTACCGTGCACCACTTCATCATGTGAAATCGGCAACATAAAATTCTCCGAAAAGGCATACGTCATCGAAAAAGTCAAATCATTTTGGTGGTATTTTCTATAAATCGTTTCACGCTTAAAATACTGCAAGGTATCGTGCATCCAACCCATCATCCATTTCATTCCAAAGCCAAGTCCACCCTGAAAAGTAGGTCGCGAAACCATTGGGAAAGCCGTACTTTCTTCGGCAATTGTCTGGACGCCTTCAAAATTGGTATAAACCGCTTCGTTGAATTCCTTCAAAAAACTAACGGCGTCAAGATTCTCTCTTCCACCAAAAATATTCGGTTCCCAACCGCCTTCGTCACGAGAATAATCGAGATAAAGCATCGAAGCAACGGCATCTACACGAAGTCCGTCGGCATGATAATGTTGGCACCAAAAAATGGCATTGCTGATTAAGAACGCTCGAACTTCATTTCGTCCATAGTTAAAAACCAAGCTCTTCCAATCCGGATGGTAGCCTTTCCTCCTGTCGGGATGTTCGTATAAATTGGAACCGTCAAAATACCCCAAACCGTGACCGTCATCAGGAAAATGCGAAGGCACCCAATCCAGAATCACGCCAATTCCAGCCTGATGCAACTTGTCAACCAAATACATAAAATCCTGTGGCGTCCCAAAACGAGAAGTTGGTGCAAAATAACCCACCAACTGATACCCCCAAGAAGGGTCATATGGGTATTCCATAACCGGCATCAGCTCGACATGAGTAAAACCGGTTTCTTTTACATAATTCACAAGGTCTTCCGCTAATTCACGATACGTCAGGAAACGATCTTCCTTTTCTTGGCGTTTCCAAGAACCTAGATGCACCTCATAAACCGAATAAGGTCTATCCAAAGCATTGGTGTCTTTTCGGGACTTCATCCATTTATCGTCCTTCCATTTATAGTCCAAATCCCAAACAATCGAAGCCGTTTGTGGCGGATGTTCACAGTAAAGACTAAACGGGTCAGCCTTTTCGGTCAATGCATTATTATTGAACGAACGAATCCTGTATTTATAAACCGCCCCTTTCTGCACCCCGGGAATAAAGCCTTCCCAAATGCCCGAACTGTCCCATCTCACTTCAAGTTGGTATTCATTTCCATCCCAAGAATTAAAATCGCCAATCACCGAAACACTTTGAGCCGATGGAGCCCAAACTGCAAAATAAACGCCCTGTTCACCATTGACTTCTATCAAATGAGACCCTAATTTTTCATACAACCTGAAATGTTTCCCAGCCTTAAACAGACTGATATCAAAATCAGTAAAAAGAGAATGCGATATAATTTTGCTCATGTTTTGTTTTTGTTTCTGTCGTATTGTATAATATTTTTTAAATCTAATTATTTTTTTTGGTGTAATACTTAAGGTTATGCAAAATTTGGGTTTTTAAGGAGGATTTATAAAATTTACTTTATATCCTTTTCATACTGTATTCAATATTCTATCCCTAACTATCTCTTTAATTAATTCATACTCTTGATTTGTCATTGATTTTTTTGGAAACATATAGTTTACAGTACTGCACAAGATTATTAATTCATCATTAATATCAGCTTTCTTGAACTCTGACCATTTTTCTATATGTTCTTTATCATCTTGAATTATTGAAATTGAAACCTCACTTACTATCAGTTTATTAATTTTATATTTTGATGTTTTGTCTAAAAACGTTTTTATAGATTTTCTCCACTTTAAAACAGTATAAATTTTTCCACCAAGAATTATTGCTGATAAAATCCACAAGATACATACAAATAGCATATTCTCTTGTGATTCATTAGTTATTCTAAAATGCACTAAAAAGAAAAGAAATAGTAATCCTAAAAATATAAAAATGTGCGTTTGAGTTTTTGCAGTTGGTGAGAAAAAAAGATTCTCATTACCGTTTCTGAAGTAAAGTTCTTCGAAATCAGCTCTTCTAAAAGTTAAATCAATTTCTATTGTTTTCATAAAATTTCTGGTCGCTTGTTTACCAATAAAAAACATCAATTCCAAAAAATAAAAAACCCCAACAACAAAAATTGTATGAGGTCCAATCTAATTAATCTTAAGTTTAGAATGAGATTGTTCACTTTAGTTATTTATGCTTTTTTTATGATTCCTAAATTTAATAAAAATAACAGAAAATAATAACTTGCATAAAAATTTAGTGAAATGGCAAAGAATTCAAAAATTCGCAAACAATCTTTAAACATTCCGAAGTCAATTCTTGTCACAGTACAGATTTTACAATTTATATCGCTAAAACTAGTCACACTCTTTGCCGCAAGATTGTTCATGACACCAATAAAACATAAGATTCCGAAGCGCGAATTGGAAATGGACAAAAAAAGCCGTCAGGAAAAAGTGAGAATCCCAACAATTTCAAAGGAAGTTGTGGTCTATCATTATGGTGCTTCCGCAAAAAAAATCCTGCTCGTTCATGGATGGTCAGGCAGAGGAACTCAACTGGTCAAGATCGCCGATGCATTTTTAGAATTGGGCTATTCCACCGTAAGTTTTGATGCACCAGCCCACGGAAAATCAGCAGGAAAAACTACTTTGATGCCTGAATTTATTGCCGCAATATTTGAACTCGAAAAACAATTTGGCCCGTTTGAAGCCGCTGTTGGCCATTCGCTTGGCGGAATGTCACTCTACAATGCTACCCGTCAAGGATTGAAAATAAAAAAATTAGTCACCATAGGTAGTGGCGATATCGTTCAAGATATTATGGATGATTTTACGTATAAACTAAAAATGAAACACCAAGTGAGCAACCGAATGCGATTGTATTTCGAAAACAGATTTGGCGAAACTATGGACAGCTTTTCTGCGTATCTATCTGCAAAGGAAATCGACATTCCGGTTTTGGTAATTCATGATAATGATGATGACGAAGTCCCTGTAAAATGCGGAATCCACATTCACAAATTCCTGAAAAACGGACAATTAATGATTACAAAAGGTCTCGGGCATCGAAAAATCCTTGGAGACGAACAAGTAGTAGAAAGTACAACTGCATTTATAACAAATTAAAGAAAGAAAAAATGAAAAAGATAGTGCTGTTTTTGACCGTTTTAATAAGCTTAAATTCTTGCCAAGGTCAGGAAAAGAAAAAAAATACGGCTGAAGCCAAAACCACTCCCATCACTAAAACTGATGCCGAATGGAAAAAGGAATTAACACCTGAACAATATGAAGTACTGAGAGAAAAAGGTACTGAAAGAGCTTTCACTGGCGAATATTGGAATCATTTCGAGAAAGGAAAATATGTTTGTGCTGCTTGCGGAAACGTCCTCTTTGACTCCGATGCTAAATTCGTGTCAGATTGTGGATGGCCTTCGTTTGATAAAGCCATAAAAGGATCTGTAATTTATGAAACCGATACTTCTTTTGGGATGCAACGAACCGAAGTGATGTGTGCCAAATGTGGCGGACATCTAGGTCATGTTTTTGATGATGGTCCTGAAGAAACTACGGGAAAACGTTTTTGTACCAATTCGGTTTCGGTGAAGTTTGTTGCGAAATAAAAGACTTGATTACACCTGACAGGTTTCTAAAACCTGTCAGATGTTTGAAAAAAGATTAAAGAATGCCTTTTGATTTCTCCCGAAGTTTCGGGATAGCCCCGATGCTGGAATTGTTTGAGCTCTCAAACCTGTGACCAAACAGGTTTGAAGCGAGTTCCTGCAGCGGGAAAATGGATTGAACAAATGCCCTAAAGTAATGCTCCTAAAAATTATAAACTATGGAATATCCAATAAAAAAAACAGAAGAAGAATGGAAAGCCGAGTTAGGCTTGGAACGTTATAAAATACTGCGTCAAAAAGGAACCGAGTTTCCGCATTCGGGAAAATACAACCTTCATTATGAGAAAGGAACCTATTGTTGTGGCGCTTGTGGAACGCCTTTGTTTGAAAGCAACTCAAAGTTTGATGCGCATTGTGGATGGCCTTCCTTTGACGAATCTATTCCCGGAACGGTGGAATATATAAAGGACACCACTCACGGAATGATTCGCACGGAAATTGTGTGTGCCAATTGTGGTGGACATTTAGGTCACGTTTTTGATGATGGCCCTACGAAAACAGGACAACGGTATTGTGTGAATTCGCTTTCGGTGGATTTTAAGGAAGAATAAACACAGATTGCACAGATTATCACAGATTTTTTAAAACCAAAAACGCCGTCAAAATAATTTTTGACGGCGTTTTTGTATTTGAAGTTTTAAATTTTAGTTTCCTAAAAGATAACTAACGGTTACATTCGCGATGATTTCGATTTCACCAATAGCAAGTGTTTCTTTGGCTTCAGCACCATCAAATGATTTCATTTCCATTGCAGCATACATTGGTCCTGGATAGTACGGTTGTGAGTTATCGGTAATAGTGTAAGCCATTCCAACTTTTTGTCCAGTTACAGAAACGAAGTCATCCGCTTTAGCTTTAGCATCTTTCATCGCTAACTTTCTAGCTTCTGATTTATGTTGCTCCATTTTTGAAGATTTGAATTCGATGTTTCCAATTGAATTTACCCCTGAACTTACCAAACCTTCCATCAATTCATCATACTTATTAAGGTCTTTCAATAAAATTTGAATCGTTTGTGTTGCATAAAAAGTGGTTTTCTTTTTCTCATAATCATATTGAGGATTTAGCGAAACTCTTTGTGTCTGATAATCTTCCTTGGCGATGTTGGCTTTTTTAATGTATTTGATAACGGCATCAATTTTTTCATCGTTTTGTTTTTTTACTTCTGCCGAATTGTTTCCTCTAGTTTCAACCGAAACCGAAATGCTAACTTGGTCTGGAACTACTTTTACTTTACCTTCTCCAGAAACCGAAATTAAAGGAACTTGCTTGAACTCTTGTGCTTGTGCAACCGTCATGACCATTGTCATTAAGATTAAAAATGTCTTCTTCATGATTGATTTTTTTTTTTATTAAGATTGATTGTGGGTATTCAAAAGCTGTGCCATTATAGCTTGCCGAGCTTGGCCATTATGAAAAGAATTACGATTGGAATGGCTAAAGCAACAACTGTCAGCGTGTTATCTAAAAACATATGTGGTTCTTTTACCAATGTAATTAAATAACCTCCAATTGCTCCACCAAAGTGTGCCGTGTGTCCGATGTTATCATTTTTAGCTCTCATTCCATAGATTGAATATAATAGGTATAGAATTCCAAAAAGATAAGCAGGAATAAAGAAGTTAATCATCATCATTGGCTCAAATAATATAGCGGAAAATAAAACTCCCGTTACCGCTCCAGAAGCTCCAATGGCACGGTAACTATAATCATCCTTGTGCATCATTAACGTCAAAAGGCTTCCAAAAATTAAGCTAAAAAAATATACTAACACAAACGAAAGTTCGCCCATATAGGCAATCACAACGGGTGCAAAAAAGAAAAGTGTTAACATATTAAAGAATAAATGCGAGATGTCAGCATGTAAAAATGCCGAAGAAAACATTCTCACTTGGTCTCCAGAACGAATACTACCTATGTGGAACTCATATTTCCGAAAAAACATGATGTCATTAAAACCCTTGAAACTAACCAATACATTCAGCAAAATAATTGCGATTAAAACTATGCTCATTAAATAAATATTTATTTACAAATTTAGTCTTTTTAGATTCAACACTTTTATAGAAGTTATCAAATTCGGAGAATTAGCAGTATATTTGCACAAAAATAATAATACCCTTATGCAGTTACTTGCCTTTCTATTGATATATCCAATATTATGGTGCATTTCAATATTACCCTTCCCTATTTTCTATAAACTTTCCGATTTTGTTTGCTTCTTTGTTTACCGTGTTTTTGGTTACCGTAAAAAAACAGTTCGTAAAAACTTGGCCATGACTTTGCCTCATCTTTCAGACAAAGAGCGTTTAGAAATCGAAAAGAAATTTTATAAACACATGTGTGATTTATTTATGGAAATGATCAAAACCATGACCATTTCTGAAAAGGAAATCAACAGACGATTTGTGATCACTAACATCGAACTGATTGCCGAATATGAAGCAAAAGGTAAAAGTGTGGTTTTGATGTGTGCTCATTATGGAAGCTGGGAATGGCTGATTAATATTGCAAAGAAAATTAATTTTAGAAGTATTGGTGTTTATAAAAAGATTGGGAATAAATATTTTGATAAATTGATCCGCGATATTCGTTCTCGACTTCACGCTGAATTGGTTGAAACCAAAAGAACCGTTGAGCTAATGGAGTATAATGCTGCTCATGGAATCAAGGCTTTTTATGGCTTTGCAAGCGATCAATCCCCTCAATTGATGAAAGCCAAATACTGGGATGATTTTATGGGTTTTGAAGTTCCTGTTTATACGGGTGCCGAAATGTTAGCCAAAAGACTTGACATGAACATGCTTTTTGTAAAAGTCAGAAAAATAAAAAGAGGTTTCTATGAAGCTACACTCATGCCATTAGTTGACAATCCTAGAGATTATCCAGATTATGAAATTACAAGTTTATTCTTGAGAGAAGTTGAAAAACAAATCCTAGAACAACCTGAATATTATTTTTGGACGCATAAACGTTGGAAACATATCGGTAAAAAAGCTCATGCTCCAAAAACTAAGCAAACCAGCTAGCTACCATTTCTTTTTCGAATGATTGAGCTTCCTTGTGTATAAATTCGTTAGAATTTTTATTATAATCGTATTCTTTTGACCACTCTTCGTGGTTTTCTGCCAATGCTTTTATACTATTACAAACAAATTCGATTTCTTCATTCGTAGTCGTTGGATGAATAGACATTCTGATCCATCCTGGTTTTTGAATCAAATCTCCTGAATCAATCTGACAGATTAAATTATGTGAAGTTTCTTGGTCGACATGAAGTAAATAATGGCCATAAGTTCCAGCACAACTACAACCACCACGAGTCTGGATTCCGAAACGGTCGTTTAATAATTTTACACCTAAATTAAAGTGCAAATCATCAATATAAAACGAAATCACTCCTAGCCTATTTTTATGCTGATTGGCTAAAATTTTGATATTGGAAACACTTCCTAATTCTTCAAAAACAAATTCCACGATTTCATTTTCTCGTGCCAAAATGTTGTCAATTCCCATTTCTTCTTTCAACTGAATAGCAAGTGCTGTTTTGATAACCTGTAGGAAACCTGGTGTTCCACCATCTTCGCGATCTTCAATATTATCGACATATTTATGTTCGCCCCAAGGGTTTGTCCAACTTACGGTTCCTCCTCCTGGATTATCCGGAATCATATTATTGTATAATTTCTTATTGAAAATCAGTACTCCAGAAGTTCCTGGTCCGCCCAAAAATTTATGTGGCGAAAGAAAAATAGCATCCAAATAACTTTCTGGATCTTCAGGATGCATATCGATTTTTACATAAGGCCCTGAACAAGCAAAATCTACGAAGCAAACACCATCGTTTTGGTGCATGATTTTGGCTACTTCGTGATAAGGCGTCTTGATTCCTGTAACATTCGAACACGAAGTTATGGAAGCAATTTTTATCGGGCGATCTTGATATTTAGTTACTAAATCTTTAAAATTATTCAAACAGAAAAGTCCTTTCTCACAAGCCGGAACCACCACTACATCGGCAATTGTTTCAAGCCAAGAAGTCTGGTTCGAATGATGTTCCATGTGAGTAATAAAAACAATCGGTCTTTTTTCTGAAGGAATATTTACATGAGGTTTCAAATTTTCAGGTACTTTCAAGCCGAGAATTCTTTGGAATTTATTGATAACTCCCGTCATTCCGCTTCCATCGGTAATCAAAACATCATCCTGATTGCTGTGAACGTGTTTCTTGATGATGTGTCTTGCCTCATGATAGGCCATTGTCATAGCGGTTCCCGAAACCGTAGTTTCGGTATGGGTATTGGCTACAAAAGGACCAAATTGGTTCATTAATTTTTCTTCAATCGGACGGTAGAGTCTTCCACTTGCTGTCCAATCAGTATAGATGATTTTTTTTCTGCCGAAAGGCGAATTGAATTCTTGGTCAATCCCAATAATATTCTCTCTGAATTTTTGAAAATATACTTCTAGTTCGGTTTTTGGTTTGCTTTGTGTAGTAATCATCTTTTGAAACTTTAATGAAGCCCAAAGGTATAATTATTTTATCAAAAAAATAATAAAGAGGTTTCAATACTATCGATATGATTTTGTAATTCACAAAAAGGATAGTTTCTTTGATAAAAATGAAAAAAAAAAAAAAAAAACACTATATGGGTTTATATATAAGTATCTTATTTTTAAACTTTAAACTCTTTCCATATTTTTTTTTAAAATCTTGAATGAGGTTGTTCACATCACTTCCAGATTTAGGAAACTTTGAACTTACTACAAAACCAAAACGCTTGTCTTTTGGAATTTTTATTATATTTTCTTCAAAATAGGTAATAGTGTTTATTATTTGCTTTTTAGCTTGTTCAACATCACTACCTTTTAACTCAACAAAATAAAATTCATCATTCAAATTTCTTATAAATCCAAAATCACATTTTTTTTCTTGATTATTAACGATAAGACAATTATCAATTCTCATTTTAATAAAATTTTCTTTTGAATCTATTTCAAACTTTTTGCCTTTCTCATTAGCTACTTTATTATTTACACAACAATCATTATTTTGACAAGATTGCTTATGTGATTCAATAAGTTCATTATAATTACTGTGCATATCTTAAATCTGTTAGTTTATCAAATTCAACAGAAATAATATCAGAAACACTGTCTATTACATTCGTGTCTATACTTTTAAATTCTTTATTTTTGATAGAATAGACTTTCCCATTTTTTACTTCATAAACTGAGATATCGTTATAATCAATCCAATTGCTTTCAGGAACTATTGCATTTATTTCTTCTTTTAAATCAGGATGTTCATTAAAGGTATTTTTGGCCAACATTAAAGTGTCTAATGAGGATAAAACATAAGGGCTATGAGTAGTAAAAATAATTTTATGACTCTTATTTTTTATTTTCCCAATTAAGTAATCTATCAATTTTTTTTGCTTTACTGGGAAAAGGTTCAATTCAGGTTCTTCAATAATAAATGATTTATTATAATCACCTTCATATTTATTGGTTTCATATTCAATTACTAATAATAATGGAACTAATGACTGAATACCACTTGATGATTGGCTCAAAAGCAATCTTGTCTTATTGAGAATTATTTCATCATTACCATTATTAAAATTGTAGTCTAAATCAAATTTTTTATAACTAGAGGAATTAATCTCTTTTCTAGCAACTTCATATTTTGATGCAAAATCTTTATAACACTCAGGTAATGCAACATTATTAGCCCACAACCCCGAGAGAGAATTATTTATTAATGAAAATAATATTCTTTCAGCCGGGATATAAGTTGAATACATATTAACTAAAGATAATTCTAAAGCCTTTTCAATAAAACTATTTTTATCAAGTTCTAAAAATTTAGCCTCAGGAGTTTCTTTTATAAACTTTTCTATAACAGATTCTACTATACTTTCAATTCGTTCTAAATTTTTTTTCTTTGTCTCAGCATCAACAAGAACTATTTGATTATCAATTAATTCTAATAATTTATTATTACCGTCATAATAAGCAATTTTTGCTTTGCTAGTGTTGAATTCTATATTAAATTTTTTTAATTCTCCAGCAAAATCAATACTCTCATTTTTTTTTGTTGATAAGATTAAAAAACTATCTCTAAATATTGAAACCAATTTAGCCAAAACACTTTTCCCTGTCGAAGTATCGCCAATAAAGACAACATATTTAGTTAGCTCGATTTCTGCTTTTTTTATAGGTCCGAAATTTCTAACAATTAATTTTTCCATCTTCTTGATTTATGTAGTGTAAAGATATAAAAAAAGCGAACCAATTAAAGTTCGCTTTTCTATATATAAAAGTGTTTTATTATTTCACTTCTTCGTAGTCAACGTCTTGAACGTTATCTCCTTGAGCTTCACCTTGTGGTTGAGCATCTTGAGCTTGTTGTCCAGCTTCACCTTGAGCATACATTGCTTCAGTAGCTGTTTTCCAAGCTGCATTGATGTTGTCAAGCGCTTTTTGAATTGCAGGAAGATCTTGGTTTTCGTGAGCTAATCTCAATTCTGTTAAAGATTGCTCAATAGAAACTTTATGTCCATCAGTTAATTTATCACCAAGTTCTTTCAATTGACTTTCTGTTTGGAAAATCATAGAATCAGCTTCGTTTAATTTCTCTGCTTTTTCTCTTGCAATTTTATCTGCATCAGCATTTGCTTCAGCATCTTTTTTCATTCTTTCGATTTCTTCAGCTGTCAAACCAGAAGAAGCTTCGATACGGATATCGTGAGATTTTCCAGTTCCTTTGTCTGTTGCAGAAACTTTGATGATACCATTAGCATCAATATCAAAAGTTACTTCAATTTGTGGAACTCCTCTTGGTGCTGGTGGAATACCATCCAAGTGGAAACGACCGATAGTTTTGTTATCAACCGCCATTGCTCTTTCTCCTTGCAATACGTGGATTTCAACTGTTGGTTGAGAATCTGCAGCAGTAGAGAATACTTGCGATTTTTTAGTTGGGATCGTTGTGTTAGCCTCAATTAATTTTGTCAAAACACCACCCATAGTTTCAATTCCTAAAGATAAAGGTGTAACGTCAAGCAACAATACATCTTTTACATCTCCAGAAAGTACACCACCTTGGATTGCAGCACCAATTGCTACAACTTCGTCAGGGTTAACACCTTTTGAAGCTTTTTTACCAAAGAATTTTTCAACTTCGTCAGCAATTCTTGGCATACGTGTAGAACCTCCAACAAGGATTACTTCGTCAATGTCAGATGTAGAAAGACCTGCATCTTTTAACGCTTTAGCAACTGGCTCCATAGAACGTTTTACTAAAGAATCTGTCAATTGCTCAAATTTAGAACGTGACAATTTTTTAACCAAGTGTTTTGGTCCTGAAGCCGTAGCTGTTACGTAAGGCAAGTTGATTTCTGTTTCAGCAGAAGATGACAACTCGATTTTTGCTTTTTCAGCAGCTTCTTTCAAACGTTGCAATGACATTGGATCAAGACGCAAGTCAATACCTTCTTCAGATTTGAATTCGTCTGCCAACCAGTCAATGATAGTTTGGTCAAAATCATCTCCACCTAAGTGAGTATCTCCATTTGTTGACAATACTTCGAAAACTCCGTCTCCTAATTCAAGGATTGAGATATCAAAAGTACCACCACCTAAATCGTAAACTGCGATTTTTTGATCAGTTCCTTTTTTATCCAAACCGTAAGCTAAAGCTGCAGCTGTAGGCTCATTGATAATACGCATTACTTTCAAACCAGCAATTTCACCAGCTTCTTTTGTAGCCTGACGTTGAGCATCGTTAAAGTAAGCTGGAACAGTGATAACCGCTTCAGTAACGGTTTGACCTAAATAGTCTTCAGCCGTTTTTTTCATTTTTTGAAGTGTCATTGCTGACAATTCTTGTGCAGTATATAAACGACCGTCAATATCAACACGTGGTGTATTGTTGTCTCCTTTTACTACATTATAAGGTACTCTTTTTGCTTCTGCTGTAGTTTCTGAGAAACTGTGTCCCATGAAACGTTTGATAGAAGCAATAGTTTTTGTAGGATTGGTTACCGCCTGTCTTTTAGCAGGATCTCCTACTTTAATTTCTCCACCTTCTACAAAAGCGATGATAGATGGCGTTGTTCTTTTTCCTTCCGAGTTAGGGATTACCACTGCCTCGTTACCTTCCATTACAGAAACGCAAGAGTTTGTTGTTCCTAAATCGATTCCAATTATTTTACCCATTTTATTATATTTAATTTTAGTTTTTTATTTGTTTCAAACTTATTCGTCTAAAAGCAATGACTGTGCCATGAGAAAAAAACTATGGAAATTGTCAGTTTTGAAGTGACTGACTTTATTAAATATGACAAGATGACATTTTGAACCGTCTTTTTTTAATGACAAAGATTGGCAAAATGTTTATCCCGAAGTTTCGGGAGAAGCCTAAAGTTTTTAGACTAACCCCCGACTGGAGGGAAAATGGTATAAATAAATGCCAAAGTGATGTTTCTAAAAAAATTACCATATGAGGCATTTAAGGACATATAAATTTTATGTTAAATTTAATACGTTTACTTACTTCAACAACCTATTTAATTGTCAGTTGGTTTATCAAGAAACTTTATCTCACCAACTTCAAACGATTTAACCGTCCCATCTTCTAATTCAACAATTGCACTAATGCCTTTATCTTTTCCTTCTTCATAATGTTCCCAACAATGAAAATATCCATTTGCGTACGTTGGTTCAATGAATTTCCATAACCTTCTTCCTGTATCGTCTGACAATTGTTTCCTCTTTGTCAACTGAACTTCAACTTTTCTTAATTTCATGACTTACTATATTAAATTATTGAAAGCCAAAGATAATTTATTTCATCTATTAAAACAAACAAAATAATAGAAAAAATCTATAGTAAGTTTTTTCTTAAAAATAAAAATGTACATTATCGAATATTTTATACTTACGAAAGGTAAAGGCAATTTTAGAGCTATCCTTTTAAGTTAAATACAAATTTTAAAAATCACTTGTACTAAACTATGATTCGTATTCAGCCCATTTCTTTCTAACTTTATTTACAAAAAGAAGTGTGCAGCTTAAACCATGATAAAATATTCAAGGAGCAAAAACCAAACAAACTGGTGAACATACTTCGATTTTTTTACCAGTATCCGTGAGCTTTCCTGTTTTGATATCGCGCTTGAAAATAATGATGTCGCTGGTGTACTGATGTGCGACAAGCAGGAAATTTCCAGACGGATCGATGGCAAAATTTCTCGGACCTTCACCACCTGTTTTCATAAAAAACTTGAAGTTCAGCTTCCCGTTTGGTTGTATTTCGAAAGCTGTAATATCGTTTGCATCACCTCTATTTGTGGCATACAGGAATTTTCCGTCAGGTGAAATATGGATGTCAGCGGCACTTGTCTCGCCTTTGTAATCGTTGTCGACAATTTGGGCTTCTTCGAGTTTGAGAAGCTGCTCATTTTGATAGGCAAAAACCGTGATGGTCCCGTCGAGTTCTTGAAGCAGATAGGCAAATTTCGCGTTTGGACTAAAGGTAAGATGTCTTGGTCCACTTCCTCTTTTTACACCGATGCTGTCCTTTATTTCAAGAATATTGGTTTCAGAATCAGGGTTGTATTTGTACATATAAATCTTGTCTGTTCCTAAATCGTTCGCCAAAACATATTTTTTGTCGGGTGTAAATTGCACCATGTGAACGTGTGGAGCTTCCTGGCGTTGGGGATTTCGGCTTTTTCCCTTGTGTTGGATGATTTGCTTGGCTTCGGTCAGACCGCCTTTTGCATCTTTTTTGAAAACCGAAATATTGCCACCCGAATAATTGGCGGTAATTACGTTTTTAGTGTCATTTAATAGGTAACAGGGATCGGCTCCACCTGCATTTTGAGTATTGACTGGAGTTAATGTTCCTTTTTTTGGATTGAAACCGAAAGTACTGACTTTACTGTCGCTACCATTTTCATTAACACTGTACACAAATTTATTATCTTCTGAAACAGCAAGAAAACTTGGATTTACTACTTTTTCGGTTGACGCTTTTAGTTTAAAATCGGCCGTTTCAGTATTGAAATCATACACATAAATGCCTTTGCTTTCGCAAGATTTGGTGTAGGTTCCCACAATTAGATTGACGCTTTTTTGTTGGGCCAATATGCTTTTTGACATTAAAAGGATGATTACTATAAAGGAAAACTTTTTCATTTTTATAAATTTATGGAAAACAAAAATAGGTTTTTGTGCGTTTGAAACCACAACCTGATAACGGCTTTTGCAAATTTTTATGATTTAAAATTTAAAATTTAAATGGTAAAAAAATAAAAAGTAGTATTTTTGACAGCAGTTCAGTGAACTCCACTGACAGTAATGCTTTTGAAGTAAATTTAAATCGGAATGCAGTTTAAACATCCAGAAATTCTTTATTTTCTTTTTCTCCTTCTCATTCCAATTCTGGTTCATTTATTTCAATTAAGACGCTTCAAAAAAGAATATTTCACGAATGTTCGCTTCCTTAAAGAACTTTCCATACAAACTAGAAAAAGTTCCAAACTCAAAAAATGGCTACTTCTTGCTACAAGGCTTTTGATTTTGGCGTGTATTGTTTTGGCTTTTGCACAACCTTTTTTCAAGGCAAAAGACAGTAACAATACGACAAACGAAATGTACATCATTTTGGATAATTCGTTCAGCATGCAAGCCAAAGGACAAAAAGGCGAATTGCTAAAAAGAGCCGTTGAAGATGTATTGGAACATGCTCCAGAAAACCAGACCTTTTCATTGATTACGAATTCTGAAACGTTTTGGAACACCGATGTAAAATCAATTCAAAAGGAACTTCAGAACCTGAAATACAGTGCTTTTCCATTTCAATTGGAAAGCCTGATGGCGAAGGTAAAATCGCGAAAGTCTCCTTATAATAAGGATGTAATTATTATTTCAGATGCTGTTGGTTTGGAAGCCAAGGACCTGAAAAGTATCAGTCCGGAGTTCAATACTTATTTTATTAATCCGAAAAGTGAACAGAAAAATAATATTTCTATCGATAGCGTTTTTATCGAAAATACATTGGATAATTTCTATGAAATTGGTGTAAAATTATCCGCTTATGGCGAAAATTCCGCAGAAACGCCAATTGCCATTTACAACAATAAAAAGCTGATTGCTAAAACGTTGGTTCAATCTGAAGAAAAACAAAAAACCATCAACTTTACGATTCCAAAGGAAGATTTCCATGGTTATGCTTCGGTTTCGGATAATTCTTTGGAATATGACAATCAGTTGTTTTTCAGCATTACAAAACCAGAAAAAACAAATGTAATCAGTATTGGAAGTGCTGAAAAAAACCAGTTTCTTTCTAAAATTTATACCGAAAAAGAATTTACCTATTCTAATTTTGAGCTGAATGCTTTAGATTATAATCTGCTTGAAAAACAAGATGCAATTGTGCTGAACGAGTTAAAGGAAATTCCGCAGGCTTTGCAAACTACCTTGAAATCGTTTATTGAAAAAGGCGGAAATGTGGTGCTGATTCCTTCAGAAGAAAGTTCAATTTCAAACTTGAACAGTTTTGTTTCAAATTTTGGAAACATCCAATTTAAAACTTTACAGAATACAGAAAAGACAATCACTAAAATTGCTTTCAATCATCCGCTTTACGCAAGTGTTTTCGAAAAGAAAATTGATAATTTTCAGTATCCAAATACTAAGATTGGATTTCAAGTTGCATCAAATTCTCCAGCTGTTTTGGGCTATTCGGATCAAAGTGCGTTTCTAACTGCTTTACAAAACCAAGTGGCTTCGCTTTATGTTTTTTCGGCTCCGATAAACAAAGCAAACAGCAACTTTCAGAATTCCCCTTTGATTGTTCCAACATTTTATAATATGGCTCAAAGTAGTCAGAAAACGGGTATTTCGGCTATAAAAATCGGAAACAACAATCCTGTTTTAATTGATGCTTTGATGACAAAAGACGAAATCGTTTCGGTAAAAAATGCTGATGAAAATTTTGTTCCAGTTCAGCAGATTTTAAATAATAAAGTTAAACTGACCTTTAACGATTATCCTAAATTGGCAGGAAATTTTGGTATCTACAAAAAAGACGAACTATTAAAAAATATAAGTTTCAATTATGACCGAACCGAAAGTGATGTCACTTCCGCAAATAGTGATTTGCTTGATGACTACAAAGTAATTGATTCCATTGAAACCGTATTTGACACCCTACAAACCGACCGAACAAATAATGAAATCTGGAAATGGTTTCTATTCCTAACACTACTCTTTTTAATCACTGAATTATTTATTCAAAAATTTGTAAAATGAACCTGATCATCCGAGACGCAAAAATTATTGATGCTAAGAGTCCTTTCAACAAGAAAATTGTTGATATTGAAATTTCTGACGGAATTATCAAGACAATTGGTTCAAACCTTGAAAATAAAAATAATACGAAGGAATTGAAACTAGATAATCTTCACGTTTCACAAGGCTGGTTTGACAGCAGTGTTTCCCTTGGAGAGCCTGGTTTTGAAGATAGAGAAACAATTCTTCACGGTTTGAATGTGGCAGGAAAAAGTGGTTTTACTGGAATTGCCTTGCAGCCTAACTCCTTCCCGATTATCGATAATCAATCGCAAGTTAGTTTTGTAAAATCTAAGGCAAATAATCTTGCTACAGAACTTTTTCCAATTGGAGCTTTGACCAAAAACAGTGAAGGAAAAGATTTGGCCGAACTTTTTGACATGAAAAATGCAGGAGCTGTCGCATTTGGAGATTATAATAAAAATTTAGATAATGCTAATTTGTTGAAAATCGCCTTGCAATATGTTCAAGATTTTGATGGTTTGGTAATCGCTTATAGTCAGGATACAAACATTAAAGGAAGCGGTGTTGCTAATGAAGGAATAGTTGCAACAAGACTTGGGTTGAAAGGTATTCCGGCTCTTGCCGAAGAATTGCAAATCGCTAGAAACCTTTTTATTTTAGAATATACAAGTGGAAAATTACACATTCCGACGATTTCTACTGCAAAATCAGTCCAGTTGATTAAAGAAGCTAAAGCGAAAGGCTTACAAGTGACGTGTAGTGTTGCAGTTCATCACTTGGTTTTAACCGATGAAAAACTAGAAGAGTTTGACACCCGTTTTAAAGTAACACCACCACTTCGAACCGAAACTGATCGAAAAGCCTTAATCAAAGGTGTAAAAGATGGCACGATTGATATGATTACATCCGACCATAATCCGATGGATATCGAACATAAAAAGATGGAATTTGATTTGGCAAAAAATGGAACTGTCGGTTTGGAAAGTGCCTTCGGAGCTTTGATGACGGTTTTACCATTAGAAATTATAGTTGAAAAATTAACTTCAGGTAAGAATATTTTTTCAATTGAAAATCAATCAATTGAAGAAAACAAAAAAGCAAACTTAACTTTGTTTTCTCCAGAAGAAGAATGGATTTTTGAAAAGAAAGACATCATTTCAAAATCTAAAAATTCAGCCTTTATCGGAACCAAAATGAAAGGAAAAGTATTTGGAATTTACAACCAAGAAAAATTAAATATTTACAAATAATTGAAAAGCATGAATAGTATCGAAGAAGGGAAAAACATTGCCATTGTAAGTTATATTACCATAATTGGTTCGGTAATCGCCTTGATTATGAACAGCGAAAAGAAAAATGCATTTGCCTATTTCCACATTCGTCAGGCCTTGGGCATTTTTATTACGTTTTTTGCTTTTGGCTATTTTATTGGTTATTTTGATAGCTGGATGATCACTTCAGCCTTTTGGGTTTTTATTTTTATCTTGTGGATTTATGGGTTTTTAGGAGCCTTGGAAGGAAAAATGAGAGTCGTTCCGATTGTTGGAGAATTATACCAGAAACTTTTTAAAGGAATACAATAAACATGAATCTATCCCTATTTCATCTTGTTAGAGAACCAAAAATAAAATCAGATAAGAATCCATTGATTTTGTTACTTCATGGATATGGAAGTAATGAACAGGATTTATTTTCGTTTGCAAGTGAACTGCCCGAAGAATATTTTGTAGTATCAGCAAGAGCTCCTTATGACTTGCAATATGGAAGTTATGCTTGGTATGCCATCAATTTTGATGCGAATGAAAATAAATTTTCAGATCATGAACAAGCCAAAACCTCACGTGATTTGATTGCCGAATTTATCGATGAATTGATTGCGAATTACCCGATAGATAAAGAAAACGTAACGTTAATTGGCTTTAGCCAGGGAACTATTTTGAGCTATGCCGTTGGTTTATCTTACCCTGAAAAAGTACAGCGAATTATCGCCTTGAGCGGATATTTGAACGAAGAAATCATAAAAGAGAATTTTCAAGAGAATGATTTCAGCAATTTAAAAATGTTTATTTCCCACGGAACTGTTGACCAGGTTATCCCTGTTGATTGGGCAAAAAAAGCACCTGGAATTCTTGAAAAATTAGGAATTAAAACGGTTTATAAAGAATATCCTGTTGGTCATGGTGTAGCACCACAAAACTTCTTTGACTTAAAAAACTGGTTAGAAAGTAATTAAAAATTTGTCACAGATTCACAGATTGTTAAGTTTAAAAATCTGTGAATCTGTGGCTACTATTTTATTGTTTATGATGCAAAACCGTTTCAGCTACTTCAAACGAAACCGTTTTATCCTCATTGATAAAATATTTTATAATCACTTCTCCCCAAAGACTTCCATCGCTAAAATCCGCAATAATCCATCTGTGATTTAAGACTTTAGCTTTGTTGATAATGAACTTTTGAGCATTCATTTTATCAAAACCTACATACGGATTTCCATTTGGTAAGTCATTGAATTCCATTAGTTTATCTTTTACAAAAGGAATTAATTTTTCGTGATTTATAAATTCACCAGTTGCATCATCAGCAAAATAATCCTGAGCATTCTGGTTGGTTTCCAAGGCAAAATAATTAGCATCATCCAACTGATTGACAACCAAATTCAAACTATCTCTTAACTTCGTATCGAGTTTTTTATAGCTTTCTTGTTCTGCTTTTACCTGTTTGCTGTAAAACATATAAGTGAAAATATTGAATAAAACAGCAAGAATAAAAAGATAAAGCAATAATGATTTCTTCATTGTAGTGTTAAATTTTAAATGGTTATTTCTAAATTATCATAAGCCAAAAATACGTTTTCTGGCAAAGTTTTTTCAATTTCTGCATGAAAGCCAAAAATGTGGCTGATGTGTGTCAAATAAGTCTTTTCGGGCTGCAGTTTTTCTATAAATTCCAAAGCTTCTTCGAGATTAAAATGGGTGTCATGAGGCTCTATTCGCAAAGCATTTACCACTAAAACTTTAATCCCTTTTAATTTTTCCAACTCGCTTGGTTCAATCGTTTTTACATCTGTGAGATAGGCAAAATCATCAATCCTGTAGCCAAAAACCTGAAGATTTCCGTGCATTACATCAATTGGAATCACTTTTTTATTTGCAATTTCAAAAGGATGGTTGTTTATAACTTCGTTCGTTTGAACTGATGGAGCACCTGGATATTTGTTTTCATTTTCAAAAATATAATCAAATCTCTTGGTTAGATTATCGAGAACTCTTCGATGTGCAAAAACGGGAATATCGCCTTGCTTGAAGAAAAAAGGCCGAATATCATCCAGACCGGCTGTATGATCCGCGTGTTCATGGGTGAATATAATTCCGTCTACTTTTTGGCAGTTGGAAGTTAGCATTTGTTGCCTAAAATCTGGGCCACAATCAATTACATAGGAGGCATTTTCCCATTCAATCCATACTGATACTCGAAGCCTTTTGTCTCTCGAATCAGTACTTTTACAAACAGAATGGTTGCTACCGATAACTGGAATTCCCTGTGATGTGCCTGTACCTAAAAAATAGACCTTCAATTGCGTTAATTTTTTACAAAAATAAGATTAATTCTCTTTCGGAAAAGTCCTATTTTGTTAACTTTGTCATTATTATAATCCTAAAAAAATAAATGGATACCGAAATAACATTAAAGGGTGATAAAGTTATTGAACAAATCCCCTCAATCAAGGACAAGGCTTTACGAATAAATTTAAACGAAAACATATACGGCACTTTTGCCGAAATTGGTGCGGGTCAGGAAACTGTAAGACATTTTTTTAGAACAGGTGGTTCCTCTGGAACTATTGCGAAAGCAATGTCTGCCTACGACAAAGACTTTAGCGACTCGATTTATGGCATTGAAGCAGATGGAAGATATGTTACAGAAAGTCGTTTGAAAAAAATGTTATCCCATGAGGTAAACCTTATTGAAGACCGTTTGAAGAGAGAAAAACATCCGAGTAAAATGTTTTTCAGTTATGCCAATACGGTTGCTACAATCGATTTTGCAAAGCAATTTAAAGGTCATGGTTGGGTTGGTATTAAGTACCAGATTGAACCAGATGAGGATTATAATGAAATCATTATCCATATTAGATTTAAAGAGACTGATGCACGTTTGCAACAAGAAACACTTGGAGTTTTAGGTGTTAATCTAATATATGGTGCTTTCTATAAATATAATGATCCTAAAAAATTACTTCGTTATTTATACGATCATTTAGACAAAGATCAATTAGAGATCGACACTATCAACTTTTCAGGACCTCGTTTTGCAGATGTTGACAATCGTTTGATGAGCTTGCAATTGGTTAAAAATGGAATGACAGATGCCGTAATGTTTAATCCTGACGGAAACAACATCTTACCTGCTGCTATCCTTTACAAAAAAAATATTCTTGCCTTGAGGGGAAGTTTCCGTCCGGTTACGAAAGTAAATATGGATATGTATGAAAAATCCTTGAATATGTTCCTTCAAGAAAACAAGGTAGAGAAAGACAATACTTTGGTTGTATTTGAGATTACACTTTCAAACCTTCGTTCCGATGGGGAAATTGATGAACGAGATTTTATGGACAGAGCCGAATTGCTTTGTTCTTTGGGGCAAACCGTAATGATTTCAAATTTTCAAGAATATTATAAAGTTGTCGAGTATTTCTCTAACTATACTAAAGCTCGAATGGGATTAGCTATGGGTGTCAACAACCTTATTGATATTTTTGACGAGAAATACTACCGTCATCTAAGTGGTGGAATCTTGGAAGCTTTTGGAAAATTATTCTATAGAGATTTAAAAGTTTTCCTTTATCCGATGCTTGACGAAGAAGGTCATGTTATAAATTCAGAAAATCTAAAAGTACATCCTCGAATGAAAGAATTATATAAATTCTTTAAGTTCAATGGTAAAGTAATTGATATTGATGAATTTGATCCACAGCATTTACAAATCTTTTCAAGAGAAGTTCTAAAAATGATAAGCAAAGGAAAACCAGGATGGGAACCTTTACTTCCAACTGGTATTGCAGAATTAATCAAAGAACACCGTCTTTTTGGATATGATCCAAATAAAGTGTTAGAAGCAAATTAGTGTTCAGTGTTCAAATTTCGGAAACTTATAAAAAGAAAGCTATTTTCATATTTTGAAAATAGCTTTCTTTTTATTTAGCAAACTGAAAACTGCCAAGAACACTATTTTAAAATCTGCGAAGCATGTGCTTTAGTTTTTACATCGGAAATAACTTCTTCAATTATTCCATTTTCATCGATTATAAAAGTCACACGGTGAATTCCGTCATACGTTCTCCCCATAAATTTTTTAGGTCCCCAAACCCCAAATGCCTCAATAACTGATTTATCCTCATCTGCCAAAAGCGGGAAAGGAAATTTAAATTTGTCCTTGAACTTTCCCTGAGCCTTTTGAGAATCGGCACTCACTCCAAGAAGTGCATAATTGTTCGCCTGAAAACGTTCATAATTATCTCTCAAGTCGCAAGCTTCGGCAGTACAACCTGGCGTATTTGCTTTTGGATAAAAGAAAACCACTAACTTTTTTCCTTTATAGTCTTCAAGTTGGTGAAAGTTATTGTCCTGATCAAATCCTGAAAAATCTGGAGCTTTGTCTCCCTTTTTTAATGTCGTCATAACGCTTATATTTGTTAGGTTAAAACTACACAAAAATGAACAAAGAAGAACGTGCAACGTTTGTTATTAATACGTTAAAAGAAATATACCCTACGATTCCAATTCCACTTGATCATAAAGACCCTTATACTTTACTGATTGCCGTGTTACTTTCAGCTCAATGCACCGATGTTCGGGTGAATCAAATCACGCCTTTACTTTTTGCGAAAGCTGATAATCCGTATGATATGATAAAAATGTCAGTGGAAGAAATCAAAGAAATTATTCGTCCTTGTGGCTTATCGCCAATGAAATCAAAAGGAATTCACGGTTTGTCCCACATTTTGATTGATAAATATAATGGAGAAGTTCCACAAAGTTTTGAAGCATTGGAATCTTTGCCTGCAGTTGGACACAAAACAGCAAGTGTTGTCATGTCGCAAGCTTTTGGAGTTCCCGCTTTTCCTGTTGACACACATATTCACAGGTTGATGTACCGATGGAATCTGACCAATGGCAAAAATGTAGTTCAAACCGAAAAGGATGCAAAACGGATCTTCCCGAAAGATTTATGGAACGATTTACACCTGCAAATCATTTGGTATGGAAGGGAATATTCTCCGGCACGAGGCTGGAATTTAGAAAAAGACATTATCACCAAAACCATCGGGAGAAAATCAGTGTTGGAAGAATATTATAAAAAAAATCCCGTATCATTCTAAACGATACGGGATTTTCTTAGTTAGCGATACACTCAATTTTCATCTTACCCACTTTAACAAAGCTCAATGCTTTCGAGTAATTTAGTAAAAAAGAAACGGTTTCTTTCTTTGGTTTCATAGTTGAATTCGCTAACGCTTTTTTAGAGTAAATTTTTGCCATATGATAAGGGGTTTTATCATATAACGAAATTCAGCTCCAAATATTGTTAGTTTGTCAAAATTATTTGATTTTTTTCGATCACTTTTCGCAAATTCATTAAAGCATAACGCATTCTTCCAAGTGCAGTGTTGATACTAACACCAGTCAATTCTGATATTTCCTTGAAACTCAGGTCTTGATACATTCGCATTACCAAAACTTCTTTCTGATCATTTGGTAGCTCATCGATTAATTTTTGCAAATCATTTTCAACCTGACTTGTAATCATTTGGGTTTCGATGTTCGGATTATTATCAGACATGATAGAAAATATAGAAAATTCTTCTGTTTCTCTAAACATAGGCATTTTTTGTGCTTTCCTGAAATAATCTACAATCAAGTTATGGGCAATTCGCATCACCCAAGGAAGAAATTTACCTTCTTCATTGTATGAGTTTGATTTCAAGGTTTTGATGACTTTGATAAAAGTATCCTGAAAAATATCATCTGATAAATCTCTATCACCAATTTTTGAATAAATAAAACCGTAGATTTTCGATTGATGCCTGCTGATTAATGAAGCCAAAGCGTTTTCGTCTCCTGCAACATATTTCCGTACCAACAAAGCATCGGGGATTTGAACATTAGCCATAAAATTAACTTTTTAGTTTTTGGTTTAAGTTTCCGAGAATTTCTCTAAAAAGTAATTTTTTGTTATAGGCAACTGTTAATTAAAGATTAAATAATACCCAAATGTAACATAAAATATTTTCAACATCCAAATGTAAATTGAAATTTTAACATTTTTCGTACAATAAAACTTAAAAACAATTCGGTTTTATTGCAAAAACACTTGAGTTTAGTAGATAATATTACACAATAAGCATACCATAGTCGTTTTTAAAAATTATATAATATTTGACATTTGCCACACAATAAATCTATAAGCAGAATGATTACCTTTGTGAAAATTCACTTTTTCTAATGCAAATAGACATCTCCACTCTCGAACCGAAGAAAAATATAATCATCAAAGGAGCTCAAGTTCATAACCTGAAAAACCTTGATGTTGCCATCCCACGAAATAAACTAGTAGTGATTACAGGCCTTTCGGGGTCTGGAAAATCTAGCTTGGCTTTTGATACGTTGTATGCCGAAGGCCAACGTCGTTATGTAGAAAGCTTGTCTTCCTACGCAAGGCAATTTCTTGGACGACTCGACAAGCCAAAAGTAGAATACATCAAAGGAATCGCTCCCGCAATTGCCATCGAGCAAAAAGTAAATACTACAAATGCTCGTTCTACTGTTGGTACATCTACCGAAATATATGATTATTTGAAATTGCTTTTTGCCCGAATCGGAAAGACCTACTCTCCTATTTCTGGACTTGAAGTCAAAAAAAATACGGTTTCGGATGTTATCAATGATGTAAAAACATTCGAAGTTAACAGCAAATGGTTGCTTCTCGCTCCAATTCACGTTGAAAAAGGACGAACGCTCGAAGAGAAATTAGGCGTTCTATTGCAGCAAGGTTTCTCGAGGATTTTGGTGAACAATGAAACCATCCGCCTGGATGAATTTGCGGAAGCGATGGAGAAAATCAGCAAATTGAAATCCAAGAAAGAGGTTTATTTAATTGTAGATAGAATTGTCTTGAATCCAGAAGTTTCGGGAGAAGAAGAATTCTACAACCGCCTTTCGGATGCGGTGCAAACTGCCTTTTTTGAAGGCAAAGGCGAGATTTATCTTCAGGAATTAAATACTGAAAAAAAATATACTTACAGCAATAATTTTGAGTTGGACGGGATTACCTTTCTAGAGCCAAACGTGCATCTCTTCAGCTTCAACAATCCGTATGGAGCTTGTCCGGTTTGCGAAGGTTATGGCAATATCATTGGGATTGATGAAGAACTTGTGGTTCCAAATACTGCCCTTTCTATCTATGAAAATGCCGTTTATGCTTGGCGTGGCGAAAGTATGGGCTGGTACCGCGACCAACTCGTGAATACCGCCTATTTGTTTGACTTCCCTATCCACAAGCCGTATTATCAATTATCCGAAGAGCAAAAAGACGTGCTTTGGAAAGGAAACAAGCATTTTACAGGACTCTATGATTTCTTCAAGGAATTGGAAGAAAAAAATTATAAGATCCAAAACCGCGTGATGCTGTCGCGTTACAGAGGCAAGACCAAGTGTTATGCTTGCAAAGGAAAACGTTTACGTCCAGAAGCTTCATATGTGAAGATTGCCGGGAAAACCATTTCTGATTTGGTCGATTTGCCTATTAAAAATCTGACTGCTTTTTTCAAGCAAATGGAATTGTCGGAATTTGACCAGAAAGTAGCCAAACGTTTATTGATTGAAATCAACAACCGCTTGAGTTTCCTGGTAGAAGTTGGTTTGGAATACCTTACCCTAAACCGTAATTCTGCCACACTTTCGGGGGGTGAATCACAGCGTATCAACCTTGCCACTTCATTGGGAAGCAGTTTGGTGGGTTCGATGTATATCTTGGACGAACCAAGTATCGGATTGCATCCAAAAGATACCGAACGACTGATCAATGTGTTGATTTCTTTACGTGATTTGGGCAATACCGTTATCGTGGTGGAGCATGACGAAGACATCATGAAAGCCGCCGATATGATTATTGATATTGGTCCCGAAGCAGGAACTTTCGGTGGAAAACTCGTTGCTCAAGGAACCTATGACGAAATCTTGAAATCGGATTCGTTGACTTCTAAATATTTGAATGGAAGCCTAGAAATCGAAGTTCCAAAAAGCCGAAGAAAATCAGGTGCTTATATCGAAATATTAGGAGCTCGTGAAAACAATTTGCAGAATGTGGATGTTCGCTTTCCGTTGGAAGTGTTGACCGTAATTACAGGCGTTTCTGGTAGCGGAAAAAGTACATTGGTCAAGAAAATCCTGTTTCCAGCGATGCAAAAAAAGCTTGACGGTGTTGGCGAAAAGGCTGGACAGTTTACCGAAATGCGAGGCCATTATCACAAGATTCACCATATTGAGTATGTAGATCAGAACCCGATTGGGAGAAGTTCGCGTTCCAATCCGGTGACGTATATCAAGGCGTATGACGATATCCGTGATTTGTATGCCAAGGAAAAACTATCCAAAATAAGAGGCTATCAGGCCAAGCATTTCTCTTTTAATGTAGATGGCGGAAGATGCGAAACCTGCAAGGGCGAAGGCTCGATCAACGTGGAGATGGTGTTTATGGCCGATGTGCAATTGCCGTGTGACACCTGCAACGGCAAACGCTTCAAGAAGGAAATCCTGGAAGTGAATTTTGAAGGAAAAAATATTGACGACATCCTGACGATGACCGTTGACGATGCCTTGGCGTTTTTCAAGGACACCAAGCAGACCAAAATAGTGCAGAAACTGCAACCTTTACAGGATGTTGGTTTAGGCTATGTGCAATTGGGGCAGTCCTCTTCTACCCTTTCTGGTGGTGAGGCCCAGCGAATCAAGCTGGCGTCGTTCTTGGTGAAAGGTAGCACGAAGGAAAAAGCCCTGTTTGTTTTTGACGAACCTACCACGGGACTGCACTTTCACGACATCAAGAAATTGCTGACTTCCTTTGATGCCCTGATTGAAAAAGGCCACTCGATTATTGTGATTGAGCACAACCTCGATATGATAAAATGTGCCGATTGGATTATTGATCTAGGTCCCGAAGGTGGCGAAAATGGCGGACAGATTTTGGCCATTGGAACACCTGAAGATGTGGCGAAAAATAAATCATCGGTTACGGGGAAATATTTGAAGGAGAAGTTGTAGGTTTTAATACTATAATGATTTAATGGAATTTATTCACTTTGTTGAGACGCAAGAAGTCACAAATATTTTAAATAATGGTATCAAAGCTACAGATAATTATCGTGGTTTAGGAATTCTTATCTATCCATATCTTAAAATTCCTTTTCGAGCACCAACTGTAGATTATTTATCTGAGGAAATTGAAGTAAATAAAAAATCAATTGAAGAATGTTGGGCTATTATTGCATCCGCAAAACTAAGACAAGAAAAAAAGAAAATTACAGCCTTAATTTTTCAGTGCGAACTTAAAAATTGGCCAATTGAAGTCTTCATTGATATAGATAGTGAAATTGCTACTGATTTTGCAAAAGCATTTGAACTTATTGAAGATGATTTAGTATCTTATTATAATTCCAAGAACTTGTCTGAAGTTTTAAAGTCAATAGAGTTTTCCAACTTTGTCCTTGAAAGTAGGTTTAAAGTTTACTCTGAATTGGGTCTAAAGTTGCTGATAGATAGTTTTACAAGTGTGAATGGTGGAATTTGGAAAGCCCATTCTTTTGATTGCATGACATTAAACTGCATAGATCCAAAATCAATAATTAAGATTATAGATTTATAAAATTTCCCTCGGCTGGCGCATTCTATGATAAAAAACAAATAAAATATTAAAAATTAACAGGCAAATTTATATGTATTTACATATGGAGTTTGTCTGTTAATTACGCTAAAAACACGACTTATAATTTTACATCTAATGTTGTTTAATACTAGCATCGAATTTTTACCTTCGGCTTTCTTTTTATTATAATATTCTTTTAACTGTGGATCATATTTGATAGCCGTCAATGCACACATGTGAAGCAATGATTTCATCTTTTTGTCTGCTAAATGACTCACCTTGGTCCTGCCTTTTACACTGGTTCCTGATGAATATTCAAAGGGTGCTACTCCCGAATAGCAAG
>NZ_AUGO01000007.1 GCF_000422705.1 Flavobacterium soli DSM 19725
CCATAGTCGGCAGTGGGCTGGAGGTCGGTCAGGTATTCGGCATGGCGTCCGCCAAGGGATTTCTCCCAGAGGATCTCCTGGGCAGAAAGCCCAAGGGGAAGTAGCAAAAGGGGAAGCAATTTTCTCATATCGTATGTCTTAGTGGTTCTTTAATTACGGCGTATTATCTTACGACTGCGGAAAATTAACACATTTTTTTGTAATTCATTGGTAAGAATTCCGTAAAAGTAAGAACCGTATTTTTGGGCTTTTGAAAGGATTGCAGTTTTTATAAATGTTAATTTATTGCGAATAATTAGTAATGGTGCACTTTGCCATTTATGACATTCATCTGCCAAGACCTAGTTCAACAATTTAAAGATGCAAAAAGACAGGTGTCTAAATACTGAATGATGTAATGGTATAAAGGGTAGGTATTCTGTGCTGGCTATGCATTATATTTGCATAAAAATAACTATGGAGATCCAATTTGAAATATTCCTGAAACTATTGGAAATTGTAAATTTCAACCAGGCAGAGCTTTCCAGGAGGACGGGCAAACCTGTTGAAAGAATTAATGAATGGAAGAATGGTAAGCATTTGCCCTCTTTTAAGCAATTGGTTGTAAGGACTGAAAAACTAGGCTATAATTTGAATGTAGAACTGGTAAAGAATAAGGAGTAGTTTTTTTGACCAAAATTAAAAGCTAGGATATGCTATTTTTATAATGTTAGGATTTTGCTTCAATAGGGAGTGATGGTAGAGTTGTTTAGATATGTTTTTTACTAAAATTTTCTGTCTTTTTTTTAAACGTAAGGCAATAAAAAAAAGACGGTGAATACAGTCTTAGAATGGTCAAGAACATCCCACTATTTTTTATTTCTTTCAGCTTCAAGCAATCGTTCATAAAGCTTCTTATTTTCTTCGTAAGCTTCAATCAATTTATCCAAAGGATTGAAATTACAATTAAATGCACTTCCATGTACGATGTTACTATCGTTATATGTATTGCCTATAATATTTAACACAGCTTCTTCACTGAAATTCTTAATAGCTTCGGGTGTTACACCTAGCGCTTTCGCTACCTCAATTAGTTTTTCATCATCAATCGTCTCGCTGTTTTCCATTATTGAAATTGCCTGCTGATTTGTTCCCATAGCCTGGGCGAGTGCTTCTTGTTTCATATCGCGTAATTCGCGGATGCGGCTAATTTTTCTGCCGATGTGGTTTTTAGTTGGTGTCATAATTCAAAAGTAATAAATGTGTTTGGAACGCTGCAAATGTAAGATACGTGTAACATACAGAACAAAATGATACGGTACAGAAAACGGTCTTCCTTACTTGCAGTGATTTAACAAAAATACAATTTTTCGGATATGTTTCACTTTAAATTTCAAAATTATGTACCACAATTTATGCATTACCAAAGACCATCCCCATCAGGCAGACCTTGAAAGGGCGGTTGAAGTTGTTTTAAGTTATATTGCCGTAGAGGCCATTTACTTTTCCAAGCATCTTGAAGAAGGTTCGAACCTCGGAATTCTCCTTGTCATTCTGGCTGACGACAGTCCGCATTACTGGGATGATATTTACGAATATTCCTGGAAAATAGTAGAAACTTTCCCGCAGTTCTCGTTGCGCATTTTTGACAAGAAATGGATAGAAGACGATCTGAACGACGGTAATCCGTTTTTCGCGATGCATTGTACCTTGCAGTCCGTTGTCTATACGTCGACCGATGATGTCCTGTCGCACCTGCCGGTAGTTAAGAAAAAGCGTTTCCTGCGAAATGCGGTCAAATATTTTGAGTCCGAGATCAATGGCCTGCACAAATTGCGCGTGCAGGCATACAACTACCGCCGCGCCGACAGTTTCGTATTGGCCGCCTACACTGTTCATCAGGTCATCTGGCATTTATACCATACCGCAGCATGGTTCTTGACAGGAGAATATCCTGTTTCAAAAGACCTTGAAGTACAGCAAAAGCATGTCGTGATGTATGCGCCAGCATTGGGGTTGCTGTTCAATCCCGAAATAGAGGATGAAGCCGCACTTGAGGTAGAACTAAACGATGCCTGTGAAGCGGTGCAGAAAAACCTTGAGGCGGAACCGCTGACCATTGAGCTCGTGGACGCGGCAGCAGAAAAGATGATTTTTGCCGAAAAAGAACTCGAGCGGCTTTTTGCGCTCGCCATTGAACGCTGCAAATTGGAGTTTTCGAATAAGAAAACGCAAATGAAAATGCATGCGCGACAACCTAAAACGGCGGTGGTTTCCAAAAGCAGCACGGCTATAACTGCTGATGTTGGATCAACGAATGCACAAACAATGTCGCAAGACCTGCAGAATAGCTGTAAAATCATCACTGATTATATTCCGACAGATGGCATTTACTGTTTTGGAAAAAAGGAAACTGGGCATAGCGAAGATCTTGTGGACGGGTTTTCAAAGGATAAGGTCCGGCAGACGCAATTGTATCTTTTAGTGCTTGTTAAATCGACAAGGGCAAATGCATCGGCTGACCTCAGCGCGATTATCAACACCAAAACGGATGCACGAGTTAAGGCAACAGTATTGGTCCATAAGACCGCATCGTTGAAGCGGGCGGTTGGAGACCAGCACTATTTTTTCTCAAAGGTTATCCTCGAAGGTGAATTGCTCTATCAGGCGGATGGCTACAGGTGCCCGATAAAGAATAAAAAACTTCCGCAGCGCGACCCTTCGTTTGCAGAGCAATTTATGGTGGAGCGCGGCGCGATCGCCAATATTTTCCTGGAGGCGCATGCCGAAAGGGCATCCTGTACGATGTCGACCGTTGACCAAGTCATGTTAAACCTTGTGGCAGAGCATACCTGCCTGGGTCTGATCCGTGTGTTTCTCGGTTACACTCCCAATTATTTTTCATTGAATTATTTAGTAAATCTCTGCAGGTTCTTTACTTCGCTGCCTGACCAATTTTTCCCGAGGAACAGCGAAGAGGATGAACGTCTTTTTCGGATGGTCAGTACGCCTCCAAGCTCGATGCGCTTTAAGTATGAATGGGAAGTAAATGATACGGACATGGATTTCCTGTCGGGCAGATGCAGCGAGTTTGTGAGAGTTGCGCAAGAATTGGCGGGTACTGAATTGGAGCGGCTGAAAAGTGAAAACGTACAACCCTTAAACAGCTGAATGATGGAAAATATAAAAACATTGGAAGAACTAAAGGCATTCGTGCCACGGTATTTTCATAAGCTTGAACCAGTAAGGAATAAAGCCATTTTTACTTGCAAGGTCAGGGTGTATAATTATTTCGACATGGTGAGTGTCGCTGCCAATCTTCTTAAGCTTTGTGCGCTTGCAACACACGATGACGGGCAGGAAGTTTCTGAGTTAGTGCATAATAATAGCATAGACGTAAACCGCATCATAGAACTTGCGTTGCAGTTTATGCCTTATGACCAGGCCGAATTGGCAGATGAAATGTATTCGATGTTAGGGAAGGATGCTACGGAGCAGAAGTAGAGGGGTTGCAGGCTTTCACATCTATGGTTTCCTTCAAAATTTTTCAAAAGAAAAAAAGAGAAAAAAGAAAGTTGTTTATGGAATCGGGAATTTCAAATAAGCCAGGTTTTTAAAATCAAATACTACCCGCAGGGTGGAGATTTTATTTTAAACCCGCAGGGCTCGAACCTGGCGTCTTAAAATGACCGGTTATCTTCCCCAGCTCTGCGAAGTCTCCCGACTTCGCAGAGCTGGGGTGTTTTTTTGGATTGTAATTGTTCATCCTGAGTTGTTGTGTGAACTTTTTTTTGACTATTTTAAGGTGATGCTTCGGGTTGTGGTGCCGAGGGTTGTGGGTTCTAATCCCACTCTGGTCAATTATAACTTTATAGTATTAAAAAATATTGGTTCCCTATTCGAAAGCATTCACTGACCAATAAGATAGTGCAATTTGCCTATCATTCATTAAAAAACCCTCACCTCTGAAAACAATCCTTCCATTTTCTAATCGCCATTCAGCTTGAATAATTCTATTGTTCACTCTAAAAGTCAGTTCACAATTTACCGTACTATTTTCAATATCAATATAAACAGAATCATATTCGAATATACCATCACTTCTATCGTAAGCTTGACTATCTAATCTCACTCTCGCTATTTCCGTTAATAGTATACCACTCAATGCAGGGTGATTATTAGTATAAACACCGGTAAGACTTCCATCCAATTGTAGATCATACAATATTTGTCCTCTAAAATTTTCCATAAATGTTATTTCAAACTCCCCAACACCCTTCTAAAACTCTCCAACCCACTCTCAATATTCTCTATAATATCCACAGCCAAAACATCCGGGTCAGGCAGATTGTCCAAATCCGCCAAAGACTTATCCTTTAGCCAAGTAATATCCAAACTGGTTTTATCCCTTGCAATCACTTCATCATAAGAAAACTTGCGCCACCTTCCCTCTGGATTAGTTTCTGCGTTATAAGTTTCCATACGCTTGTGTCGGTTTTCAGGATTATATAATTCGATAAAATCCTTAAGATCGCTTAATTTTAAAGGATTCTTTTTTAAGGTATGATGGATGTTGGTTCTATAATCATACACCCACGTTTCTTTCGTCCACGGATCTTTGCTAGAAGGCTTACCATCAAAAAACAAGACGTTCGCTTTTACCCCATTGGCATAAAAGATACCCGTTGGTAAACGAAGAATGGTATGCAAATCAGTTGTTTCCAAAAGTTTCTTCCGAACCGTTTCCCCAACGCCACCTTCAAACAAAACATTGTCAGGCAAGACCACTGCCGCCTGTCCTGTGGTTTTCAGCATCGTGCGGATGTGCTGTACAAAGTTCAGCTGCTTGTTGCTCGTCGTAACCCAAAAATCTTGGCGGTTATACGTCAGGTCTTCTTTTTCCTGTTCGCCGTCTTCATTGGTAAACGTCATGCTGCTCTTCTTCCCGAAAGGAGGATTCGCCAAAATATAGTCATAACGTGTTCCCGAATCCGTAATCAAGGAATCATTAGGTGAGATAAAATTATCAGAATCGATATCGCCAATGTTGTGCAGGAACAAGTTCATCAAGGCAAGCCTTCTGGTGCTGGCTACAATCTCATTGCCAAAAAACGTTTCATATTTCAAGAACTTGTTCGCTTCTTTATCCAGTTTTCGGTTATCTACAATCCAGTCGTAAGCGGCCAAAAAGAAACCGCCTGTCCCACAAGCAGGATCCGCAATGGTCTTTAAAGGCTCCGGACGTAAACATTCCACCATTGCCTTGATCAAAGGTCTTGGTGTGAAATACTGTCCTGCACCACTCTTAGTATCTTCAGCGTTTTTCTCTAGCAAGCCTTCATAGATATCGCCTTTGTCTTTCACCCCCATCAAGATCCAACTCTCGGCATTGATCAAGGCAATCAATTTATAAAGCTTCGCAGGGTCTTGAATTTTGTTTTGGCTCTTGACAAAGATTTGCCCCAAGATGCCTTTTTCTTTGGCCAATTCTCTTAGCATACTGTTATAATGCGATTCCAGTTCTGTACCGCTTTTGGTGGTCAAGGTTTCCCAAGCAAATTCAGCAGGAATGGGCATTTCTCTGTTGTGAGGTGGCTTGCTGTATTCATCTGCCATTTTCAAAAAAAGCAGATACGTAAGCTGTTCTAAATAATCGCCATAGCCTACTCCGTCATCGCGGAGGGTTTGGCAGAAGGCCCAGACTTTTGAAACTATGGAGGATGTATTTTGTGATTTTTCTTTGCTCATTTTAATATTTACTTCCAAATAATTTTAATTAAATCAAATAATAGTTTGTGTCTTTCTTCTAGCTCTTCTTTACCAAAAACTTCCATACTTCTGAAATTAAGATTATAGCTGGTAATCATTTTAGAGAAATCCAATTTAGATTTATAAGTGTCTTCTCTTAAAGTTTCATTCCAATATAGTGTATTTGCATAAGATTTCAATTTCCTTTTGTAAGTTTCATTATTACTTGATATATTATCTGCTCCTTTTAAAATTAACAGTCCTCCTAATCTGTTTCGCTCTCTTTCAAATAGTTCTTCATCATTATCGAATAAATTTAAATTTTCTTTATTGTATGATAAAATATGTTCAACATGAAAACCATTTTTAGAGCCGGTATTTTGTATTAAATCATAAAAATTGTGCTTCATATTCATTTTAGTATTATCTGCAATGAACTTCTCTATTCGTGCAAAAAAATATCTTTTAAACCTTTTTTCTAATTCGATTCCTGTTTCTTTAAAAAATGAATAATTAATAATATCATCAACATTTACTCCTCTATAGTCTGAAATAAGTTGTAATAAATGAAATTCAAATACATCGTATATTTTTGATACTGATTGATTTCGTATTTCAGAACTTATTTTGTAAATTACAGTGGCAAACGCATTACTGTTGTAACTTCTTTGAAGTTGTAACAAACAAAACATTCTATCTAGCTGTCTACAAACAGCATATATTTTTTCCTCTTCGTCAATATCATTCAATTCACAAGCTGACATTATTAACAACCACTGTGTATTCATATCTATTAAATTATTATAGAATGTATAAGGCTGATTTTCATGATATGTTACTGCATACTTAAATACTTTTTGGTATAAATTAGTAAAATAAATAAAATCATTGAGAATAAATTTCTTTACTTCTTTCGGATTATGTTTAAGCTTTAAAACTTTATCATATTCATCATCAAACATAACCCTATGATAATCCTTATCAAATTTTTGAGCAAGACCTCTAGTATCAGCTAATTTGCCTTTTAAAAAGTAAGTGAAGAACTCATCAATCTCATCGTCTTTATAGTTGTTTATTTTATTTACCTGCTCTTCCCAAATTTCATTAAGCTTTAAGGCTATTAATTCATCTTTTTCAATCTGCCCTAATAATTTACCTTTTAATATTTCATAAGGCTTAAGTTTTACACCTCTGTCATTAATTACTTCAAAAACCATTGGAACCTCTGTTTGTTCTACAGATAAGTTTATTAATACTAACCTATTTAAGAAAAAGAAAATGAAAGATTCTAATTTATGGAGATTATCTCCAAACTCGGCATCCATCCATTTTGATATAATTTGATAATTTGAAACCATATTTTGAGCAGTAATACCGCTTGATGTATCTATTGTATCTAGTAGAATTCCATCTAATAATCCTTGCATACTTGTCTTGTGGATTTCATGGTTCATCCAAAATTCTCTCTTAAACCCAGAATGTCCTGTTATTTTGTTTTTAATCCAATCAGTTAAGTCTGATTTATTACTTTCAGCTAAATGCTTTAATTTAATTAGAATTAAAGTTATAGTGGTTAACCTCTGTTGACCATCAACTATAAAAATTTTACCATCAACTAAATTCGTTACATAAGTATTCAAATAATACCAAGAATATTTAGAAATTAATTGATCTAATGGAATATCGGAATCTTTGTGTTTTTTATATTCTTCATTAAATTTATAAAAAACATCTTCTAATAACCTTTTAACTGGTTCTTCGTTCCACTTATACTGTCTTTGGTAAAAATCTATGTAGTAAGTGGTATTTGAAAAAACTCTATCTATGTTTTGTTTGTCTGGTGAAATGTCCATGATTTACTTTTGTTATTTAATTAATTCTAATTGTCTTGCTATATCTTGCGTAAATTTTGAAAAAGGTCTTTTATAACACTCTTCGGGAGTTGTATAGTTACCAATAATTAATCTATCAATAAATGCTTCATCAGGAAAAAGTTTGTCTTCTTTTAAAATACTCATTAGGTCTTTTTTGTAAGTAGGACTGTAAATTTTTTTAATATAAATTAGTTCTTCGATTAAATCCTTTTGAGTATCATATATTTCCTTTATTCTAAAAGTATTATTATAATTTTCTCTATCATATCCATTTAATTCAAAATCTGAAATTAAATCACTTTTAGAATTAGTTTCCCAATATATTTGTTCTGATTTCTTATCAAGTTTAAATGTTATTAATTCTAGTTTAGTAGAATCTTCTTCAAAAAAATTAAATTCAATGTCATTATTTGTTTTTGCTTTATTGCAAATTGAACATGATGGTATTAAGTTAAAAAAACTAGTTGCTAAAAAAGGATATTTTGATTTAGCTTTTATATGGTCTAATTCAAATGTAGCCTTTCTTGATTTTACTTGACCTTTAAATTTTTTAGTTGTGTAATATTCAATTGGAATTATAACTGTCAATTGTGAATTGCAATAAAAACAAGTTTTGTATTGTAGTTCATTTGCTAAGTCCAAATATTCTTTACTCCTTAAATCTTCATATCTTAAGCATTCAACAATGGCTTTCCAAAATTTTGGAGTTATATTTTTTTGTTTAATAATATTATCAAATTCATTACATAGTTCAATAATCTTTTTTGGTTTAGCTTTTAAAATATTTCTATATTCATCTACTATTTTGTTAATGTATCTTATTTTGTCGGCACTTTTAAATCCATTTCTTTTTTTTAATAATTCTAATTTATCAATAGGCTTGATGAAATTTCTAGCTTCAAATAAATTGTCAGAGAAATGATTAACTTTTTCTTCAAGGTTTTTGTCAATTAAAATTTTTCTCATATCAATTACCTTTTAGTCTTTTAATTTCATCCTTAAGTTCTAAAATTATTTCATCTTTTGTTTTCACTCCTTTTTTTTCAGCAAGCAAAAACTCCAATCTTTCTTTTAAAATTGGCTCACCAATAATATTGATAATTTTTTCAATTTCATTTAATCGTTCTATACTAGGATTGATTTTTTCATCAATTAATTCTTTCCCTATTTCTTCAATTTTTTCTCTTGCAAAATCACCCATGAAGGTGTTTTCAAGATAAAACTTGTCTGCTAAAAGTTCATGTATATTTGCTCCAAAAGTATTTTTTATTGTAAATCTATAATCATCACTTTCACCAATACTAATGACATCTTCAATTTGCAGATCGCTCAGTAAATAAGGCGAATGAGAAGTGATAATAAAATGCTTTTTAATTGGGTTTATTTGATTAGTAAAAAGAATTAATCTTTTTAGAAACTCTTTTTGCCATTGAGGATGGAACCCTGTTGAGCCTTCATCAATTAATATGTATAATAAATTAACACCTTCAAACCTTTTCTCTTTATTTAGTTTCTCTAATAATCCGTAGTGTATTCTGGAAAACAAATTCAAATATGCTTTTTCTCCTGTACTAAGATTTGGCCAATCGAAAGTAAATAAAGGTAATTCTCCTTTAGAAGATATTATTTCGAGAATACCTCTTTCTATTTTTAAAAAATCTTTGACGATTTCAACATCATAAGTATAAAAGTCATCATTCCAATCATATCTTTTAAACTTGTTAATTATTTCATAAACGCATATTTGAATTCTTTTAAATAATTCATTATTGTCAATCCCGATGTTTAAATTCAAAATAAACTTTTCAAACAAATGTGGAATTCCCTTGTCATAGTCCTCAGTTTGGAAATTATATGTTTGAATTTTGGGCCTGTAATTGTTTTCTTCGTCTGTTTTAGGTTCAGGTCTATATTCAAAATTATAATATAATATTTCTAAAATTCTTTTGTAAAATGAATCTCGAGCAATAAAAAATTCATAATCTGAAACAGTTTTTCCTTTTAAATAATCCCTAGCTGAATAAAAAGCTCTCATATAAATCTTATCGAAATTTTCATAAAACTTAATATCTTCAAAATCAATATATCTTTGTTGTGTGTCAAATTTTTTGATTTTTCCATTAAAAAAAACACTTATTCCCTGATGAATAAAGTCTTTATAAAATCGGTTTGATTCATCTAAGATATTATCACCCAACTCAATAAATGAGATTTGTCTTTTAATTTCTTCTCTTCTAAAATTTATTGTTTGTGGTAAGGTTTGTTCGTTTTCTTCTTTTATTTGTTTCGATTCATTAAAAAGATAATCATTTGAAACATCGATATAATCAATAGGATCTATTTTAATTTCTTCAAATTCAAAAAAAGGAGAATAATATAATGAAGTGGATCTGATTTTACGGTTAAGAATACATTCATCAATATCAAACTCGATTCGTTTTGATTTAATAATATATAAATCATCGAAATGAGCAAAACCATTTTCATCTATAACTAATTTTTTTCGGTTTTTTTTTATTTCATCATCTTCAGTAATTGATTCTGAATAATAAAGTTTATCATCCATTGTATGTATAGCACACCAATGCCACCAAACAAAAGGGTAATCATAAATTCTATGCTCGTTGTTTAATTTACATATAATGTATTGAAGAAATTTCAATAAAGTTGTCTTCCCTAAACCATTTTTACCTACAATAGAATTAATTTTAATATCAGTTCCATAAAAATCATTAATGTAACTATCATTAACTCTAAAATCAATTTCTTTTGTTTTAGAATCAACAGAAAAATTATAGCGACCTTCTAAATTAAAATCTTTATTGCAAATTTTTAATTGTTTACCTGGTATTTCAAAAATTTTAAAATATAATAATTCCATATAATTTCTATTTCTAAACCAACTCCCCATTAAAAGCCTTCTTCAAAATACTCTGCCTCAAAGCCTCAGCCTGTTTTAAACTCTCATTAATACTTTCCTCCATTTTATCGGCAACACTTAAACGACTTTCGATTTCTTGAACGATTAGATGTTGCTCTTCAAAAGGGGCTATTGGTATATTAATTTTTTCTAAAATATCAACATTAATATTTTTTTGGGCTGTTGCTGGTGCTAACTCTTCTAACTTCTGTTTAAATGAAATGAAAAAATAATTCAAGTATTTATTGAAAAGAATACCATCTTTTGGAAGTAAGCCTACAACACTGTCTGGAAAACAAGCATCAAAATCTAATATTGCAGTTTCTCCAATATTTGCTGCAATTGTAATACACAAAGTTCCTTTTGGCCAAAGTTTACTTTGTGCTAATCCAATTTCACTGTATGTCTGAGAATATCTTTTTATATAGCCTCCATTTGCGTTTCTAATATCACCAGTTTGTATAAAAGGATAATTGCCTCCATATAATTCAGGTGCATTTCTTGGACGATGTTTTGATTTTCCTCTTTTTATTTCACAGACTTCCTTCAAATCAACTATTTTCCATCCCTTAGGCAACTCCCCTTCCTTCAAATTCTCATTTGTCAACTTCCCTTCAAAAGCCCATTTCAAAACACTTTGACGATACGTCTTTAATTGCTGTTGTGCTATTTTTAAATCTTCAATACCTTTGTCTATATCGCTGAAAAGTTCTTCGATTTTGGAGACGATTGCATTTTGGGTTTCAAGTGGCGGTATAGGGAGTTCTAACTTTTTTAAAATCGTTTGACTTATGTTTGGCTGAGCTCCACCTATCCCTTGTTTCACTAAATCTTGTTTTTTATGGAATAGGAAGTTGTAGATATATTTTGAATTCATTGATTCATTTTTATATATTCCGCAAACTGCCTGATTTGTTGCCGCCTCCACTCCCAAAAAAGCTAATTTTCCAATTGTTGCTCCATAAAGGGCAATCAATAAAGTACCTTTAGGAAATACTTTTGCACTTGAATTTTTTATAGCCTCCTCAGTAATTTTTTCTTCGGTATCATAAATAACTCCTTTGTTCAATTCTCCAGATTTTACCCAAGGAATTGTACCATTGTAATATGATTTATTTCCTCTTGAAGGAGTTCCTCCACTAGTAGTTTCACAAACTTCTCCGAGTGGTTTTACTTGCCACTTATTTACATTATTCATTAATTTACTACGATAACTTCAACATTAAAATTATTTTCACCTTTTCTTCTTTCTCCATTTAAGTCGTTAAAGTTTGAAATGTCACGAGTTTTTTTATAAGGATCATAAACAAAACAAAATAGCTTTCTCAGCCATTTGCATTGGTGATAAGACTCAAAATCAACTTTGAGCTGTTCAATAAAATGTATTTCATTTGAATCTTTTATTTTTATCATTTTTACCTCAATTAAAATTTTCTCTTCTCTAATAATTAAGTCTATTTTAGTTGATTTCCCACCCACCTTAGGGATAGGATCTTCCTCTCTAAGAGTTGGAAAAATTGATTTCAATATAACATATAAAATGTCTTGAACATCATACTCATCTTCAATTCTAAAAGTTGGATGATTTACCCTTCTATCTTTAATTATTTTTTGAATAGCATTACTGAAATTATTCATTACATCCCTAACCACTTCATCAGCATTTTTATTTATAAACTTTGTTTGAAGAAAAGTATCTTCAACATCTTCGAGCAAAATTTGCATTTGGACATCTATATCACAATCTCTCGTAATGCTTTTTAAAGTTGTGTTAAAATCTGTGTCATTTACTAAACTAACACCCAAAACAGTGCTAACGAGATTCACTAAAGGATCATCATCTATTTCTAAAATATCTTTTGATAATCTAGAAATTAGTGATGGTTCTACTTTAGTTAAAAAGTATTTTTGTTTTAAGTCGCTTTGATCATACTTCTCAATCATTTGTTGGCTTAATTCATCTTTAGCTGATAAATATAGACCTGCAAATTTATAAACATTGGAAATTGCACTAATTCCTTTAATTGGAGTTTTAGTAACGATTGCAACTATTTTTGAAGTATCAACAAATTCTTTTTTATAACCTATTAAAGCAAATTCTTCTTCAGGACTCAATTCAAAAGAATTATTTGACAGTTCTGAAAAAGACTTGATATACAAGTATGCGGCTAACTCAATATTTTTATGTTGAAATAACTTTGCTTTGTTGTGTTTCAGAATCTCTCTTAAATAAACCATAACTTATCGCTTACCGCTTTTAATCTTTCATAATCCCAACCTTCCACTTTTTTAAGCTCTTCAGTCATTTTAGCCATTATTGATGGGTACATAATTGTAACTGTTCTTTTAGAGGGCATATAACTTCTATGTGACAAGTGTGAAAACCAATATACTTGTTTAGCTATGTAGAACAGACTTGTAAATGTAGAACGTTTATCTAAGTCAATTTTTAAAGGCAAATCACTTTTACTAACAAAATGAAGTAAAGCAGAATGTTTGCTAAGTTGAATGTAAGTCCCTTGATTTATATCACCATTCCCATCATTGTAATACAATCTAAAATTATGACCATATGCTAAATGAACTAATGCAAACTCAAAATTGTAATTAGCTAGCCTTTTTTGTAACCCATTAATAGCTCTTATTTCGTATTCTTCACTTGCCGACTTAAATAAATGAAAAATTAAACGAAACGTACCTGACTTGCTCATCTCCTCTACTAAGGGTTTTAAAGTTTTATATAGATGATCCTCTAAATTTTCAGCATAATTTGAAAATGTAGATAGTGGCGAACAGTCGCCAGCCATATATCTGCCATCATTATGAAAAATTTGAGCAATACCTAGAACAAACTGGCCATTTTCAGATAATGTTGAACCAATACCAATAACCAACTCATCCTTTAGCTTATCTTCCTTTTCAATAGTCCAAGCTGTACCTCCCAATTTCGCATATGAGTTAAGAGAAATATTTGTCATTGTAAATGCATTCAAATTTTGTCTAATTGTTTCAATTTGAATGTCTTGTGTCGGTATTCCATTGCCAATAAATTTTGCTTTGCAAACATAATATGGTGAATTATTTGGACTTAATTTTTCCTGTGCTTCATTTACAATTACATAAATCAAATCACATTTCAATAACTCATCATCATATAACACTTCTTTGTAGCTTGCTAAGTCCTTATTAGTGATGGTTTTGAAATGAAAAATTAAAGAGTTGAAATGAAATACTTCTTTTAATTTCAACTCTATTTTTTTTATAAAACCTTCTGTTTCTCCTTGATATTCCGACGGGCAAATAATGCCAATGTTAATTTGTTTATTTTGATATAATTCTAGTGAATAAGGCTGATAAGTCTTAACCATTTCATCATAGTACCTTAAACTCTGGGTATTTTTACGGTTACTATAAAAATATCTCTGTGGCTTAGGAATTATTTCAGATTTAATTAATTCATCTTCAAAAGGCAAATACTTTTTAGAAACAGAGTTTATTTTCAAACCAAATGGCAATTGAATTTCAGTTTTATTTCTCTCAAGCCACCTATAAAAGCCATCAATAATAGAAAACATTTTTGCGTTTTTATTTTCTTTAGCAATGATTTGGTCATACATAGCAACTGCCCCTTTTGTTTCTAAGAAACGTTTTAACGATTGTTTGTTAGCAAAAATTCTTTCTTCATCTCCTTTCAATCCTTTTATGTCAAAACCATACCTTTCAAAATCAGCTTTGTTCCAAGTAAATACATTTTTAAGTGATGTTGACAATGAAAATCCCAACATTAATTTGTTTTCTTTGAAAAAGAAACAAGGTGAAAAATGAACAATTCTGTTTATTGATAATCCTTCAATGCCACCATTTAAAATATCTTTCATAGAAACAATTTCCCAAGAATTAGAATATTTATTCTTGAAAATTTTGTAACCCTTAGGTTCAATAAAATCGATAATAGCTCTTTCAAGTATTTTGGAAAGCACTTTTGCCTTTTCCGTAAAGTCAATTTCGATTAAACTATTCTTTTCAGGAAGTTCTGCATCCTTATCCTTTTTCCATATTAATATTCTATCATCATCACGATAAAAAGAAAAATATGGGAAATTTTCTTTTAAAGCTATAAATGCTTCCTTCGATGAATAATGACTGTATTCAACTGAATGAATAGGTACAGATTTTGTCGGTATATCAACCTGATAAAAGTTTAAAAATAATCCACTCATTATGCTGCTAAAACCTCATTTAATTCATTAATAATATTGTCCGTTTCTTCTCCAAACAAAACCCACATCTTACTCAAACCACCTTCCGCATTAAAAGGGCTTAAATCAAAATCCTCTTTTTCAATGCTAAAACTGTTGGCTACATAATCTTTCATCATTCGCAACCATTGCATTTGGGGTTCGGTAAACTTTAGAGTACCTGCTTGTTTTTTAAACACCCATTCCTGAAAATTACGGTCTACCGTTTTATCATAGGCCGTCAGCCATTCATCTGTTCCCATCGCCTTGCGTAATAGCGAAACCAATAAAACCAATTCTTGTTTTGGCTTTTCGGTTCTCGGCATTCGTTTGATCAACTTGCCTTCGGCATCGTGATCTTCTTCGGTGGCAAAGGCATCCCACAAAGCATTCAATCGCAAGGCAGGTCGCTCCACAAGAAGCAAGTCATACAAATCCCGAATCATCTTATAGGTCAGGCTTCTATTTTTATAGTCTTGGGAATAGAAAATCTGCAGGGCGGTAATCTCGTCTTTGTGCAGGTTAATCCAAGACTTGAAATCTGCAATTGCAGTATAGGCAGTTTCCACATGGTCTTTTACCCAGCCCTGTTTGGTAATGGTATCCATATTGACTACATCAATAATCTGGTCATATTGTTTGCGTATATCAATGATAAAATCCCTAAAATCCGGATTATGAAAAACGGCTACGGCATTTTCAATCAGTTTACAATGTGCTTCATCAATCTTTTTCTCAATCTCAAATGGAGGATAACCCTGTAGCTGACTTTTGACATTTGACTTTATACTTTCGATTATGTCCGGATCATAGGCATGCAGTAATTGTTTGACAATATGGTTTATTGAAGCACCACCAGACTGCTCCACAAACTTTTGCTTGTCCTTTTCAGAAAGCTGTTTGTCCAAACGCAACAATCGATTGGCTAAGGTCGTCAGCATATCTTCTGAGGTATTACCCATCGCCACGCTCGTCAGCACATCCTTCATGGAGATGCCTGGCGCTTTTTCTAAAGGTCGGCTGTCCGTTTTTTGGGATTGCTCCACACCTATGGCATCAATGATTACAAAATGATCCTTGCTGTATTTGGCGGTCGGCGTTCCTTTGGCTTTGAGTTCTTCTACTGAACAGGTTCGCGTGCCGCGTCCTTTCATTTGTTCATAGTAGCTTCGGCTTTTTACATCACGCATAAAGAGCAAGACTTCCAAAGGACGGATGTCGGTTCCCGTAGCAATCATATCTACGGTAACGGCTATACGGGGATAATAATCATTCCGAAACTGTTGCAGTACTGACTTTGGGTCTTCCTCGCTTCGGTAGGTAATCTTTTTGCAGAATTTATTTTCTTCGCCAAATTCCTCCCGGACAATCTCAATGATGTCTTCGGCATGGCTGTCGGTCTTGGCAAATATCAAAAGCTTGGGCACTTCAAAGTTGCCATCTTTGTCCAAACGGTCCGGAAACATTTGGGGCAGACTGTCCTTGGTTGCCCTGATAATGGTTCTGATGGTACTTGGATTGACAACGTCTTTATCAAGCTGTTTACCGCTATAGGCAACATCTTCATCAAGGGCTTGCCAAAATTTCTTTCGGGTTTGCCGCTCTCTTCTATCTACTTTTTCACCCAGCTTGATAATGTTTCCCTGTTTTGTAATTTCGGTTTCAATCGTGAAAACATTATACGGAACCAAAACACCATCGATCACCGCTTTTTCATAGCCGTAATCGGAAACCAAATTTTGATTGAAATACCCAAAGGTTCGGTTGTCAGGCGTTGCCGTGAGTCCGATTTGAAATACATCAAAGTAGTCCAGCACTTGTTTCCATAAATTATAGATGCTTCTATGGCATTCGTCAATGACGACGAAATCAAAAAACTCAATAGGCACTTTTTCATTATAACCAACAGGAACAGGCTCTTTTGCCTGAAATGCCATTTCATTGGGATTTTCCAGTTCCGCACTTTCGTCCAGTTCGGTTTCCTTTAGTATAGAATACATCCGCTGGATCGTACTGATATAGACTTGGCTGTCATTCGGAATAAACGAGCTATTCAGTCGCGTAACGCCATATAATTCTGTAAACAGGCGGTTGTCTTCATTGGCAATAAAAGAACGGAATTCGCCTTCTGCCTGTTCGCCAAGGTTTTTGGTATCGACTAAGAATAAGATACGTTTTGCTTTCGCGTATTTCAACAAGCGATATACAAAAGTGATCGCTGTAAAGGTTTTCCCAGAACCTGTAGCCATCTGTATCAAGGCTTTAGGTTTCTGTTCTTTAAAGGACTTCTCTAAATTGGCGATAGCACTAACTTGGCAGTCACGCAAGCCGTCTTCGGGAAGCGCAGGGAGATCGTGTAATCTTCCTCTAAGTGTTTTGTTTTCTTTTGACCATTGCTGGAACGTTTCGGGTCTGTGAAACGTAAATACGGTTCTAGACCGTGGCTTCGGGTCTCTATAATCCGTAAATCGGGTAATTGCTCCAGTACTTTCATAAACAAAAGGCAAAGGATCATTGTTTAACAATCGTAGTTTTGCATTGGCATAACTCGCAGATTGGTCTTCCACCGTAGTCAACCGAACACCTTCTTCCTCTCTTTTAGCCTCGATGATGCCAACTGCTTTTCGATCAACAAACAATACATAATCTGCCGGACCAATATCCGTTTGGTATTCTCTTATGGCAACACCCAAACCTGCCGAAAGATTAAATTTCTTCTTATCTTGAATAATCCACCCACAGCCAATGAGTTGGCTATCGATTTTATCACGGGCAATCTGCTCTGGATTTTGATTACTCATTCTTATTAATTGTTTGTTAATTTGATAAAGATATAAAATTTGTTGTAATGTTAAAATATTTACTTGAAAACCTTTATTGAATGGACTTTAAGGTACAATGATAATTATAAGCTTTTAATATAAATTACGGTTTTCCTCATTTTTACATTTTTTTGACGCTGCCAATGTCCAACAATCTCTAACCATCCACAATAGGGGAAACCCTATTTTTTAAGCAAACAATCAAATCACCCCCACAACCTTCACTCCAAACCCCTTCTCCTCCTGAAAGCCATAAAAACCACCATTCACCTCCTGCGAAAAGCGGTAATGCAAAACCGCAATGCGAATACCGTTTGCCGCTGCTGGAATAACTACAGGCAAGCTAATATCTTGAACGCCTCCATTTTTGGATACACGGACGACCTCACTGCTAAAAAGGGTAGCCCTCTGTTCCACCAAATCCAAAACCACTACACCAAGTTGCAGTTCAAAGTGGGTCGCACCCGTAATAAACTTCAACCTTTTGGGAGCAAATCCATTCAGGGTATAGGCCGCTGCAGTGGCATCATAAGAACCGGTGTCGGTCGGTAGGCAAAAGGACGTAAAGCAAAACCCCTCAAGCAAGGCTTTCCCATCAGCATGCTCCAACCCCACAGCTATCTGCCGTTTGCCACGTTCAGAAACCAGGTCGGTATTCTTGATTTGAATAAACAGCTGCATGAGCCTCCCTTGCAATTCCTCATTCCGCTGCTTGCCAAGAAAAGGAAACAAACTGTCCTTGAACAGCTTCTTCACACGCGAACAATGTCCAAACTCGGTATTGCTTTCCCGAACCCGAACCATCGAAGCACTTTTCTGAATACGCTCCTTTGTAAAGCCACCACCAGCTTTTCGGGCAACCAGCTTCCCTTTTCGCATATAGAAATTAATGCCATCAATAGTGCCAACCAAAGGCACAATACCCACCTGCTTTGCCATATCCTTATAATTTAAAAAACGTGGAGACAAATATCCGAAATAAAAACAATATATGCCGTATGTATGCCGTGTATATGTCGTATATATACCGTATAGTATTCGTATATAGAACGTATCTGATACATAAATACTATACTACTATTCTACAACCGAAATACTGCTCATCTTCTTCAACAACAGCCCCACCACATGATACATTCGGAAAAAAACAGAACCCATGTTCCAGCTACAGCGAGACCATTTACAGGTTTATAAAGTTCCACAAATGGCTAAAACTTAGAAATGGCGGGTTAAAAGGGAGCAGTTATCTTATCCCTTTTTATTTTTCGTAGTGGTGCTTTCGCATTTGCAATTTGCCCTTTATCTTTACCATCTAAAAAAAGCGCTATGGCACATCACTTTTTCGAAACACCACAGGATTTTAGAAATTGGCTAAAAGAAAACCATGATAAGGCATCAGAGATCATTGTGGCCTTCTACAAAAAAGATGCAGGCAAAAAGAGCATCACCTGGCCCGAAGCGGTAGAGGAAGCACTTTGCTTTGGCTGGATTGACAGTACCAGGAGAAAGATTGATGACGAAAGCTACTCGAATAGATTCACGCCTCGAAAGAAAACAAGCATCTGGAGTGCAAAAAATATAGCCAATATGGAGCGACTGCAAAAGGAAGGCCTCATGCATCCCGCCGGATGGGAAGCATTCAAACACAGGAAAGAACACCTATCAAAAGTGTACTCCTTTGAAAGTAAGGCAAAAGAACTGGATGAAGATTTCACCCAACTGTTTAAAATCAATAGAAAAGCTTGGGAATTCTTTACCAATCAGGCCCCTTCCTATCAGAAAGTAATCATCCATTGGATCATGACGGCCAAACAAGAAGCTACACGATTGTCAAGGCTAGAAAAAACAATCAAGGCAAGCGAAGAAGAAAAAAGACTGCAGCAATAGTAGTTATAAGTGGTGCATCACCAGCAATGTTGTTTCTAACAAATACCGTTTTAGATTATAAAACACAGATTATACAGATAGACTCTTATTAACTTGTAATTAAAAAATCGGTGTAAATCTGTGTAATCCGTGTTAACTAAAAATAATAGTGTTTAATTCTCAGCGAGTTTCTTATCAATGATTCGCTCCATATAATCCTGAATAAAGGCCTTGCATTTCAACTCGATCAAGTCCATTTCGGCATTTCGATTGGCAATCAAATTCTTTTCCATTCCCTTATCATTCTTATCATAAAAACCAATCGCTTTCTTGCCGTCAAACGTGCAGATGTAATTGCCACTCATAAACTGATACACATTCGAAGAATATTTGATCACAAATGGCTCCTCGCCTTCATTCTTGCTAGCCAAACTCCTTCCCCAGCTTCTAAAGGGCTTTTTATAACCAATCATATCCAAAATCGTAGGATAGATATCGATTTGTTGGGCCCATTCCGCACTAACACCTGGCTGTGCATATTTTCCATTTGGAGAATAGAAGAGTATTGGTACGGTATTTCGGTTAAATTCCTTTTTATATTCGTCATAAGCAATCGTATTCCCATGATCGGCAACCAGAACAAAAATAGTGTTATCATACCAAGGCTGTTTTTTGGCTTCCTTAAAAAATTGCTGTAAGGCATAATCTGTATACCCTATCCCTTCGTGAATATTTACGGTTCCCTTTGGAAACTTACCGCTATATTTTTCGGGAACTTTATAAGGCTCATGAGAAGAAACCGAGAAAAGCGTTGCCATAAAAGGCTGTTGCTTGGTGTCGAGCGTGTTTTTCATATACTGGAAAAAAGGCTCGTCCCAGATGCCCCAAACGCCATCAAATTCAGCATCATTATTAAATTCGGTCTTGCCATAATAATGCTCGATACCCAAGATATTCCCAAAACCTAGAAACCCCATAGAACCATTTGGAGCTCCATGGAAAAAACTGGTATCATAGCCTTCATCGTTCAAAACCGAAACCAATGACTGTATTTTCTGTTTTGGATAAGGCGAAGAGGTAAAGGCATCCTTGAATGAGGGTACTCCAGCCAAAATAGAAGACATTCCGTGAATCGACTTGAAGCCATTTGCATAAGCATTGGTATAAATCATACTGTGCTGTGCAAGCGAATCTACAAATGGAGAATAGCCTCTATACCCTGGAATATTCTGGTCTTTATTGAAGCTTGCAATGTATTCTCGGGCATAGCTTTCCAATATGAAAACCACCACATTCGGTTTTGTAGAAGGATTGTGGCTGTATTGTTTTATCGGCTTTGTGTATTTTGCAATAACCGATGGATCAACCAAATCTTGCTTCTTGAAACTGGTAGCACTTATCGTTCGGATAATAGCAAATGGGGTATTCAAAACCAAATCACCTTGCGAAATATGGCTTACATATCGATTGGCATCCAACATATTAATCGGTCGGGTACTCTTCTTGAAATCTCCCCTGATACCGCCAATACATAAAGTGGTTATGACTAGAAAACCAATCACTGAAAAGGCAAAATACTTTACATTCACCACAGGTTTTGTGTAGCTCACTTTCACTTTCTTATACAAATAAATCCATAAGTAAGAAAATGCAATTAGCAAAAGGAAGACATGCCAATAATTCACCAGAAAGTTTCCAAACAAGGTAGCTTTATTCGATTCATGTTCTAGCGAATCTACTACAGCAATGGTAGTACGGGAGAAAATAAATCGGTAGTAAATCAAGTCGATAAAATTGGTCGACCAAGCTATAAAGTTGGTTATAAAATAAAGATAGAATAAAAATTTCTGGAATCCTTTTTTTGTATTGACAACCAATGGCAGTATAGACAACAGTATAAACAACCCATTGGAATATAAAATGGCTGTAGTATCAAATGCCAAACCATGATAATAGAGCCTGAAGAATTCAAAAAACGAATCTACTACCAGAAGATCACTATTATACAAATAAAACAAAACTCGCGTGATGAAATAAAACAAATAAACCAATACTATTCTGTATAACAATATTTTATATTCGTTTAATCGAAAAAATTGCTGCATTATGTTGTCCTGATTAAAAGGTTTTTTAGAAGTGCAAAACTACATATTTCATAACAAAGATTTAATATTCTGAATAAATATTGTGAATGACTAGATATTTAATTAATTTGCAGTCACTAAAATATAATTTCATCAAAAATGAGTGCAATAACCCGGCTGTTTGATTTTCCCTATCATCAACAAAAAAACTACAATATTCCCGACTCATTAGTAACAAAACAGGACGGCGTTTGGGTGAAAACCTCGACCGATGAATATGTCGAAAAGGCCAATACCATCTCCAGAGCCTTGCTTCGATTAGGCATTCAAAAGAATGACAAGATTGCCATTATTTCTTCCAATAATAGAACCGAATGGCACATTATGGATATCGGGACGCTTCAAACGGGAGCCCAAACCGTACCTATTTACCCTACAATTTCCGAAGCTGATTATGAATACATATTGAACCACTCGGAAGCCAGCTATTGCTTTGTTTCGGATGATGTAGTTTTGGATAAGCTGAATGCCATCAAGCACAATGTGCCAAGACTAAAAGAGATGTATTCTTTTAACAAGATTGAAGGTTGCAAAAACTGGTCAGAACTATTAGAATTAGGAAAAGATACTAGCAATCAAGACGAAGTGGAGGAACGTAAAAACAACGTAAAACCGCTTGAACTTGCCACGATAATCTATACTTCTGGTACCACAGGAAAACCAAAAGGAGTGATGCTTTCGCATAATAATATCGTTTCGAACGTATTGGACTCTGCCAGTAGGATTCCGTTTGAAGCAGGAAAAAGCAAGGCCTTGAGTTTCTTGCCTATTTGCCATATCTATGAGCGAATGGTGACGTACATCTATCAATACTACGGAGTTGCCATCTATTTTGGTGAATCCATCGAAAAGATTTCCGATAATGTAAAGGAAATTGGGCCAAACGTGATGACAGGCGTTCCTAGACTTATCGAGAAAGTATATGAAAAGATTATTGCAAAAGGCACTGAATTGACAGGAATCAAGAAGAAATTATTTTTCTGGGCCATTTCTGTTGGTTTGAAATATGAACCGGATGGTGCAAACGGCTGGTGGTATGAATTTCAATTATCAATTGCCCGAAAACTTATTTTCAGCAAATGGAAAGCCGGTTTGGGTGGCAATTTAGATCTCATTGTAAACGGAAGTGCTGCACTACAACCACGATTGGCCCGCGTTTTTGCCGCAGCAGAAATATATGTGATGGAAGGCTATGGCTTATCCGAAACATCGCCTGTAATATCCGTAAATGACAGACGAAATGGTGGTTTCAAAATTGGTACAGCTGGAAAAATCATTGATAACGTAGAAGTAAAAATTGCCGAAGATGGCGAGATCCTTTGCAAAGGTCCAAACGTAATGATGGGCTATTATAAAGATGAAAAGCTCACCAGCGAAGCCATTGTAGACGGCTATTTTCATACCGGAGATATTGGTCAGGTGGATGCTGAAGGATTCCTGAAGATTACCGACCGTAAAAAAGAAATGTTCAAGACCTCTGGTGGAAAATACATAGCTCCTCAATTGATCGAGAATGCGATGAAACAATCGCGTTTCATTGGCGAAATAATGGTGATTGGCGACGGGGAGAAAATGCCTGGAGCTTTTATACAGCCTGATTTTGAATTCGTTAAACAATGGGCTAAAAAGAAAAACATCAACATCGGTAGTACTAACAAGGAGATCATTGCCAATGAAGAAGTAAAAAAACGTATCGACGAAGAAGTCGAAACCATCAATCAAAAGTTTGGACATTGGGAAAAGATCAAGCGTTTTGAATTGACTCCTGATGTTTGGTCGATTGATGGCGGACACCTCACCCCTACCATGAAACTCAAACGTAAAAGCGTTATGGAAATCTACAAGGATTTATACGATAAGATTTACAAATAAACAAAAGTCTCCCCATTTTAAGGGAGACTTTTATTTTTATAAACAGTAAAAAACAATATCAATGAAAAGGCGTTAGTAATGATTAAAAATTTTAACTATTTTTACTTCAACACTAGATAGATTGATTTATGAAATTTTCGCCAGACGTATTCGAATCCCTGCAAAGCAAACTAAAAGTTGGAAATCGCAGAGGGGTTCACTTAAATGCCATTCCGGGCAACTCCAGATATAAGTTTGATCTCTCAAGATTAGCTGCAATCAAGAAAAGTTTACCTGAACTTTTTGTCCTCGATTTGTTGACAATGAGTAATGTGAGCTTCACTTTTTCTACCCAACATAAAGAAGATAAACCAAAAGTAAAAACTGTTGCAAAGGATAGTATTTACTTGAATGATTATGATGAAATTCTTCCAAAGATAGAAAAACATCAAAAGGCAGATAGCGCTTCCGCAGATGAAGAACGTGAAATAAACCTTCGGAAAATTGCAACCAATATCGAAAATCTGATCTTCCAGAACGAAGTTGTAGCATCAGAAAAAGGAATGAATACGCTTGGTTTTGGATTTCCATTATTGATCAGAAGAGATGCAAATGACAATCAGATTTCGGCTTCGCCAATTTTAATCTGGACCGTTAAAATCAAGGCAACTTCGGCAATGAACACTTGGGAAATTAGCCGAACGGAAGATGATCCTATCTATTTGAACGAAGTGTTGGTCAATCATTTGCAAAGTGATTCGGGGGTATTTCTAAATGCAATTCCTACCGAAATGCTGGACGATGGAAAAATCGACAAGCCTGAACTTTTATCCATCTGCAAAAACATATTGGAACAACTGCAAACCAGTCAGGATTTGGATTTCATTTTAGATAATTATGCTCCAATTCCATCCATAAAGACAAAGGTTAGCTATGAAAAATTGTTACCCAAAAAAGGCGATACATTAATCGAGAAAAGTGGTATCTTCTCCCTTTTTGAAGTACAAAAACAAAATATCATCAACGATTATGACGAACTGATTGCTTCCTATTCTTTCGAAGAAAAAGCACCAAACGGTTTGTTCCAATCGATAACTCCAATTGCCACCGATCCTTCTCAACAAAGCATTTTAGAAGCCTTAAAGGCACATTCTAAAATCGTAATCCAAGGACCTCCTGGAACAGGAAAGAGCCAAACGCTCACAGCTTTGCTAATCAATGCTCTAGAAAACCGCCAGAAAACAATTGTGGTTTGCGAAAAACAAACCGCTCTTGAAGTTTTGCAAAATGCCCTTCAGCAGAAAGGCTTGGGCGATTTTTGCATGATGATAAAAGATAGTGTTTCCGACCGTCGTTTTGTCGTGGATCATGTTCGCACCAAGATTGATGCACCAACATTCAAGCAACATAAGGAAGTGTATCCTGATAGTGTTGTAAAAGAACTTCTGGAAGGCATTCATCTCAACAAAGAAGGCATCAATCAGGTGCATCACAAGCTGAACGAAAAAGTCATCAAGGATCAAGATTGGTCAGAAATTATTGGGCACCTTTTAGCTTTGAAAGCGAGTGCGGAAACCTTAAATCTGGAAGAATTAGCCCTAGATTTCTCGACTTCTGAACTAGATGAATTTCTTCAGACTATCGAAAGCGGACAACCTTTTTTCGCGAAATACCAAGCTTTTAAGGAAGATGCGTTTTTTAATCCGGATACAATCATTGTCAATAATCGATTTGAAACCGAACAACAACTAAAAAAATCTTTTGATCAGTATCAGAAAACAAGAGATGAGATACAGGCTTTGTTGGTACAATTCCGTTCGTACTATTTTGAAAAAAGAAAGGAAGAATTTGCTTCTCAATTAACCACTTTAGAACAACTGATTAACGAAATTATCGTCAGTACGGCTACACTATCTCCTGATTCTGATGTTTTCAATTTGGACAAGACAGGCGGTTTTTTCTATAAATTCCTTTCCCTCTTTTCTTCTTCAAAAAAAGAAGTTTTGCAAACACAGCAAAAACTTCGCAACAATATAACAGCAATAAAAAGTATTTCGTTGCACACTAATTTCCCTGAAATCAGCCTTAGTTCAGATATGTTGCAAAACGTAAAGAACTGCGAAAGTTATACTTCCAAAATGCAATTGGCTAAAACCGATTTTACCACAAAAATTGAAAGCGATTTCGAGCAGCTAGACGTATTGCATTTTTTTGAAACCAATTATCAAACTGCTGAATTAAAATCCATTCAGGAAAAAACCAAAAACTTAAAACTGCTTATCAATCAAGATCGTTGGACACAAAAAAGTATCAATGGGAATTCGTTTCAGGAAATCATTCAGGAAACAGATGAATTGATTTTTGTCTTCCAAAATGCTGCTCCAGAATTATTTGTAGCTACTTATGATTGGTTTTTATTTTTTAATTCGCTTTCGCCAACAAACCAACAGTTGGTTACGTTGTTATATCCTATATCCAATTGGAAAGATTCTTTTTTGTTTGCTTATTATTCGCTGCTTTTATTGAAAAAATCCGATAATAATTTGGCAATAAACGAAGAAAATTATAGCAATTTTGCCACAAAAATCAAGCACTTCGAATCGACACAAAAAAGCTATATCGAAAGTTATTGGAACAACAATCAATTACTTTCTACACAAAATTTTGAAAAATTAAATCCTGATATTTCGGTCGCCAATTTATACAACAAACGAAAAAGCACCAAGTTCAATCGGCTAACTTTAAGGCAAATTGCCAATAAGGACACTGATCTTTTCACGTCCTTCTTCCCTATCTTGTTGACCACTCCGGATGCTTGTTCGAATCTATTTCAAGGGAAAAATTTCTATTTTGACAACGTGGTTTTTGATGAAGCCAGCCAGCTGAAACTCGAAGATAATTTACCTGCAATGCTCAAGGGAAAAAACATCATTATTGCTGGTGACGAACACCAGATGCCTCCTTCCAATTATTTCAGCAAAGTGTTTGACGGGACATTTGAAGATGAAGAAGAAATTGAGGATGAAAACGAAAAAATCAACCAGAAGAATTCGATGCTTTCTATTGAATCGCTTTTGGATTTTGCCATGGAATTCAAATTCGAAAAGAATTATCTAGATTTTCATTACCGCTCGAAGCATCCCTATTTGATTGATTTTTCGAACCATGCTTTTTATGGTTCCCGATTAAAACCGCTTCCTGCAAACAGCCAATCAAAACCTATTGAATTTATCGAGGTTGATGGTGTTTTTGACGAACATATCAATGAGGCCGAAGCCGATAAAATCATTGAAATTCTGGAAAAAATAGAGCCATTGGAAAACGGGAAATATCCTTCGATTGGAATTGCAACCTTCAATATCACACAGCGAAATTTTATCAAACGAAAAATAATTCAAAAGCAAAATGATCCTACAGAAACTGCTTTCAGCCAAAAAATAACCGCTTTGGAAGAAGCCGGGTTGTTCATCAAGAACTTGGAAAATATTCAAGGAGACGAACGTGATATTATTTTGATTTCAACCACTTATGGCAAGAAAAAAGACGGTAAATTCATTCAAGGTTTTGGTCCAATCAACCATTCAAAAGGCTATAAATTATTAAATGTAATCATCACTCGTGCAAAAGAAAAAATTGTGATTTGCACCTCGATTCCGCAAGAATATTACAGCAATTACCGTGAGGCTTTGGAAAAAGAAGGAGGCAATAACCGTAAGGCTATTTTTTATGCCTACTTGAGTTATTGCAAAGCTGTTAGTGAAGAGAATGAAGCCAAGAGAAGTGAAATCTTGAAAGACCTCATCCTTTTTAGCCATGTTAGCGAAAAAGTAGAAACCTCTTCTAAAAAACTATTCAAAGAACAAGTTTACAACGCTTTACAGGAACGATTTCCGCAACATACTTTCAAGCTGAATCATCCTTTTGGAGGTTATACACTTGATATCATGGTGGAGATGTCGGGTACTACATCCATTGCTTTTGAATGTTTGAGCAAGGAAGAGTACAAGGGTGATTTAGCCTATCTGGAAGATTTACACAAAGAGAAAATCCTTAAAAATGCAGGTTATGAATATGCCCGGATTTGGAGTCAAAACTGGTGGCAGAATACGGAACGTGAATTGCGAAAATGGGAAGATAAATTGGTAGGATAGCTATTGGTTTATCGCTACAATTAGTTGAATAAAAAACCACGAACCTAAAAGTCCGTGGTTTCTTTTATTTAACGAAGATCTCCTTCAATTGCCCGATGATGTTGCCACTGCCAGAGATAGTGATTTCACCAATCTTATCGGCAATTTTCTCAACATATTCCATCTCTTTCAATTTCCACAACATCTCGTTTTCTTCCATCAATTTGGCAGTGTTCAACAAGCTTCTGGTAGAAGCCGTTTCTTCACGTCTCATGATGCTATTAGCCTGTGCTTTTTTCTCGGCCACCAAAACTTGGTTCATGATCTCTTTCATATCACCTGGCAAGATGATGTCTCGGATACCGGCATCGGCAACGACCAAACCCAAAGCATTGATTTTAACCTGAACATTGTCCAAGATTTCTTTTGCAATGGTATCTTTTCGGCTCAACAATTCATCCAACGTGAAACCGCCAATGAAGGCTCTCAAAGCCAATTGCATCAAGACATACAACTGTTTTTCAAAATCTTTATTATCCACCAAAGCCTTGAAAATATTTGTCACTTGGTAGCTCACAAAAAAGTTGATTCTCAAACCGGCCTTGTCCTTGGTCAATAATTCCTGACCAGAAATCTCCAATTGTTGTTGTCTTATATCGACATTCTTCACTTCTACAGAAATGGCATTGTTCCAGAAGTAGTAGGTTCCCGCCGTCAATTCTTTTGCAAAAATACCATTCACAAACAACAAACCTTTTTCGTAGTTAGCAACCTGAAAACGTCTCACATACATCTTTACCTTTATGTTTTCCAACAAAGCCAATGGAATCTGCTCAGTGATATATACTTTAGACAAGTCTGCTTTTACGAATTCATTCTTCATATAGCCTTTCCAAAACGCATATCTTCCTGTCGTTAAAACTTCCTTGAAAATACCGTTTACAAAATACAACACAATCTCATTATCGGCAACCTCAACGATTTCCAACAAGGAAGCCAAGGCCTCATTTTGCAACAAGATGTTCAATTCTAATGGTGCTACAAAAGAGTGTTTCTTTTCAAAAATCATTACTTCCTTGTTGCCCAAGATCCAGAAGTTGCCTTCCTCCAACACTTTTACTAATTTTTTATTTTCGAATACCAAACCAACCTGGTAGGCATTGATACGTACTGTTCTAATCATTTTTCTATTTTTTAATGTTTTACTAATAAGAAAACGAACCTTCTCTATCCTTCCTCCCTGACGGAAGCAAGAGTGTATTTTGCTAATTGGCAATTGTTTCGGACTATTTTCCAAAGAAATCCAACTGAATTTGATCGGTCAAGCCAAAAAGAAAAACCAATAGTTCAAAACACAGCATCGTGCTTTCAAGTCCTGTCAAAAGTGTAACCTTCAAATGTTGCATCCGAAGGCTCCTGATCGAGACAGGCTCCTTTTCCTTGTTGTGCATTATTTTAAAGAGCAATGCTTCTCTTTCTTTCAGATTTTGAGCCTGAAAAGGTTGACGCCACTGTCAATCCGAGCAAAATCGGAGCAGGATTCGAACCTGCGTAGCCATGTCTATTGTTCTAACCAACTGAACTATCCGCCGAGGCGGAACGGGAGTCGAACCCGTGACCCATAGAGTGGTGGCATTTTTTGGAAAACACCCAAACCTCCAAATCAAGTTGCACAGCAAAACATAATGCCTCTCGGCAAAGATTGCTACAATGATGCTATACAGAAACACGCAACAGGACTTGTTTGATATTTTAAATGCAATGAACCTATTTCTTTCTTGAACAAAGATTTCAAAACCACTACGCAATTATTTTGCGTAGTGGAATTTAATTTTGAATCCACGCCATCACCGTTTCTAGATAAGCACTTCTCACTTCTTCAAATCGGGTGATATTCGGAATATGATTGACTTCTAATAACTGTTTCGAACCATCCTTACAAACAATATAATCGTTACCAATCATACTCATATTGAGTGTTTTCATAAGGTGCAAGGTGTCGTCTAACAAATCCTGATCAATCTCTATAAAGCAAGCTGTATCAGGATGAATTGATTTTAACCATGTGTCTCCTTCCAACTTTATCTGCCAATATTGATTTCCTATTACCATAATTCTAACGGCATCGCCTTCAAAATAGGGTTCAATCGTTGAGGCCATCTCACTTTTCCAATCTCCAGTAAAGCGATGCTTGTTTTGTCCACAATGCCAGTTGCCCCATTTCGCAACCATATCAGTAGCAACTGTCACTTCTGTTTCGGCAGATATAAAACCTCTTGGAGCACCAAATCTTGAATGCTTCATTGCTTTTACCAGACACGGAATCTTTAATCGACAATCCATCATTGCTTCAGCATTCGGGAAACAGGCACCATTCCATACTGCCAAGCCTGTAATAAAATCAAAATCATTATCAAAAATGCCATAATACACTACCTTGTCAACTGGCAACATTCCAATACCATTTTCTTTTTCCATAAATAAAATACCATTCTTAATTACAATCTTAGGTATGGATTGGTGCCAAATAATAAGCCCTTTGTAACCAGACCTGATCACTTGATATTCTTCCATTTCAATTCCTACTAAAGCAATTCTTCCAAATTTTTCCATCTTTATTTATTTTAATATGTTGCGGAACAGATTCGAGTTGAACGAATACCTTCAGTGCTTCTCCCGAAGTTTCGGGACTAACGTGCAGACCACCTACACTACTATTCCAATTGTACAGGAAGAGTCCCGACGTTTCGGGACGAACTCTCAAAATACAGATCCTAAATCTGTCGCGTATGCCAATTCCGCCATTCCTGCATAGTCTGGGAAGCAAGATTCGAACTTGCGACCTCCCGCGTCCAAGGCGGGTAAACAACCACCGTTATCTTCCCAGTTTTAACTCCTGAGCACTTACTTGATGAGAGACAGTCAAAAAAATAAGCGCTTTCGGAGTTTTGTTTCCTTTCTAAAAAAACAGTTGTGATCTCGAAGGTCCCGAAACTTCGGGAGAACCCCCAACCTTTTGCTTCGTAGGCAATCGCTCTATCCAGTTGAGCTACGAAATCATTTCATTTTTGTGCATAAAAAAAGCACCTCATCAAGGTGCTTTCATAACATTCAACAGAATATACTTATTCCATTTGCCTGTATTCATGCACCTGCATAACTGTAAATCCAAGATCAAAACTCGGGTTCGCCAGTTGTCGGTTATGTGATTTTATGTTAAAAGCCATTGCTGCTATTTTTTTATATGTTGAAATCAATGTCGTCATCCTTACTCTATTATGTATTTTCTTTTCTCTCTTTCAGTTTCAGTCTTACTACTTAATACTCTAGTCTCAATATTTTCTCTCCCAACTTCCAACTTCCATCTCCCTACTCCCTACTCTTTTTCCTCTGCAAAGATAAAGTCAAAAAAAACAAACTTCCAAATCTTTTTTAAAATTATCTTATTGATAATCAATTAGTTAAACTCAAAAACAAACCATAAGAATTCCTGTCCACCCTTTCAGGTAGAAGCTCAATTGAACCAAATGACTGTCTCTCATCAGATTACTTTTCAAGGTTATTTTGTACTATTTAGTTTAATCATTAAACATTTTTCTATTTATTTCTTTAAATTATTTTCTATTTAGGCTTTTCATCTGGGGCTAAAACAAAAAAAGCGTCCCGATTATCAGGACGCTTCATGCTATTATTTTTGATTTTCTATTACATTTTCTACCTAAAAAACCAAACAATACCCTCACATCCACAGCGTCCACTAGGAAGTTTTGCTTCCTTGCGATCGCATAATAGTCTAAATGACGCGTTACTATGTTGGTATATGTTTTTCATTTCGAGGGCAAATGTAAGTGTTTTTTTATTTATTCAAAGTTTTCGAAGTTTTAAAATTTTAAATTTATATTGACTTTAAGGATTTTCCGAGAAGAATGGGGACAGTCCTTTTGAACCTGATCCATCTAAAACTTATTCTTTAACCAATGCTTCAGGCAACATCAGCAAAAAAGGTAATGCCTTGTTAAATTCCAATTCAGGATATTCCAATCCCAACAAGCGGATATTTTGATAATAAGTGGCGTGCTGTTCATAATACATCTTTTCACTTTCTATAAACCATGCCTTTTCGCCTAGTTTCTGTGCTAGAAACCATTTTTCATACAACCTCGCACTTCTTCCGTTGCCATCATTCCAAGGGTGGATTTTCACAAACACCAAATGAAGCATTGAGGCATAGAAAAAAACCTCTTCAATTATCATTTTCCTTTCAAGCAAGACAGCAAGGTCATGATGAAACTTTTTCATCTCGCCCTCTACTTCAAAAGGCGATACCGCAACATACTCTATCCTTCCGTCTGGAGTAGTCACAAACATATTCTGGGTTCTGTAAGTTCCTTGCCAATTCTTGGGCAAGATATGCCTGCTCAAAAGTTGATGGGATTCCATAATAGTAGATTGATTTAGCGGATGTAATTTTGCATAGGTATAAGCATCATACAAGTCGTCAATTTTTTTGGTATAATCCGCTAAAAACGCAATGCCAAACTTTTTATGCTTGATATAGCTGTCCAATTCAATGTCCTCACCTTCAATCTTACTGCTGTAAACGGACGACACCGAAGTATAAAAACTAAAAGTATCGGTTGAAATCTCCGCATCCTCCAAGGCATCAAAAGCATCTTGCAACCCTTTTGGCAACTGCTCTAGATAAAGAGGAAGTAAATCGTGGGCAAATAGCTGTAATTGGTTTTTCATAGTTGAGTATGATGCTAGTATTGGTTTGAAGCAAATATATTAAATTATTGGAGCGAAGTGTTTTTTGTGGTGTAGAAATACTTTTATCTTGTTCTAGATTCTTTTCCTTTGGATAGCCTGTCCCGATTTTTGCGGGAGGTAGCCGAAGGTCGGAATCAATCGCTTTAAGTTAAGAATATAAGAATTCCATTTTGTCATTCCGAAGAATAAGGAATCACATAATCTAAATCCAAGCTTGCAGAGCTACTTTATGAGATTCCTTATTCTTCGGAATGACAAAAAAACAGCTTAACTTAATGACGTTGAGGTCGGGGTGGATTATACCAAATGCTAATGGGCATCCTCTCTTTTAAGCAACCCCCATCCCCACTATCGTGTCTCAATCTCCACAATTTGCTTTCCTTTTTCGCCTAAATAATGTAGTACCACTTTCTCATAGACAGCTCCTCCCTCATCCGAATTGGTAAAAATCAAAAGGCCTTGTCCTGTTTTCGGGAAAATAAACACCAAGGTCCTCACGCCATGATCCGCACCACCATGTGACAGGGCATAATCGCCATCTTCAAAATCATAACGTTCAAAACCCAAACCGAAATGCTTGCCGTTTGTACTTTCAACTTGGGGTGTACTCATTTCTTTAAAAACGGCAGCCGAAAGTCCGTCGCCGTTCATTACCGCAATAAGGAACTTTCCATAATCCGCAATTGTCGTCATCAGATCATCGGCTCCGCTTGGCGTTTTGTTTTTTACGATAGGATAAGGCTTTTTGTTTTGGTCAAAGCCAATGGCAAGTCGGGTGGTGTCTATTTTTTTGTCCCATATATATCGGGTGTCTTTCATTTCTAGCGGTTCAAAAAGCAGTTCTTTGGCCAATTCCTGCAACGACTTTTTAAATTTACGTTCCAATGCCTTCCGAAGGTATTCATAACCTTCACCCGAATACTGATAATCAGTCCCTGGATCAAACTGAAAGGCCAGCTTCTTGTCCTCGGACATCCAACGCCAATTAGGGAAACCCGTTTGGTGGCTCAAAACAAGTCGCGTGGTGATTTTCTTGTGGCGAGGGTCTTTGGCTATTTCGGGATCGGTCCAATAGGGATAAAGCGGGTCGTCCAACTTCCATTTGCCCAAACTCACAAGTTTCAATGCCACCATTGCCGTAACAGGCTTGGTGAGTGAAGCTACATTAAAAATCGTGTTCGGGGAAGCTGGAATACCTTCCGCAATCTCGCCATACGTCTTGATTTCCTTTAATACCCCTTTCTCAATCACCCCGATTCCTAACAGGGGTACTTTATGGGCTTTAAGCCAAATTTTCACAGCATCATCATCTCCCAACATAGGCGATTTTGTAACAGAGAACTGTTTGATTTGATGCTCAAAACTCAAGGATCTCGCAAGTTTCCATTCGCCGTTTTCCAACAGCCAAACGTGTGTGAACTTCGCCGAACTTCCAAAACGTTCCGCTTGATCCGGTTGCTTTTCATAGAACTGATGCCAACCTTCCTGAACCGCTCCATACAGCGTTCCTTTTTGATAAAGGGCATAGATGGCGGTACTTTCCGGTACTAATTCCCTTCGGGCCTGAAAAGTGTTGGCGGGATTGCACAAGCCTTTTCTAAAATCCGACATAAACTTTTTCTTGTCAGCAATACCGTCCCTGTCGTGGAAGAATTCAAATGAATCACTCAGCAAGCTTTCAAACTGGACAACATTGCAAGTGTTGAACCCTATTTGAAAAAGCAGGCTGTCCTTTGCCATGATGGTCTTGTAGAGTGGTGACTCTGGAGCGAGTTGGGCATTGCCGTTGATCGTAAAAAAGAAGAGAAAGAAGCAACCGAGAAGTGCGTTTTGGAATTTCATACGTTTGTGTTTTGGACAGTCAAAAAGGATACCGCAAAAGTCAAGATCCTCCTCCAATACTCCAAAAAAACAACCCGACAAAAACCCGACAAATCACTGACACCCTTTATATCATGCTGAAATTCAGACGGAAATACAATGCCTTGTGTCGGTCGATGGCAACAGCATTTCGCACTATTACAAACACATTCGACAGCACCAGTACGATCATCAGTACTAAGGTAAATTCCCTACCCAACTTTAAAAAGATAAACAGCATAAACACAATTGGAGTCAAGATCGTCCAGAGGATTTGCAGCGAAACAATTTGCTTCGTAATGGGATGCTTGATTTTAAAGACGTGCATGAGCAATAATGGCACCAAGATATTGAAAAGTGGCACGATCAAAAAGGGCAAAGCAGAAAGATTCATGATTTTCACCTTCCCATAATCGAGCTCATTAGTTGATGAGGTATTACTAAAAGGAACTTCCTGCTCTTGGGGTTCCTCTGGAGCAACCGTATCAAGCAATTCCTGTTCTGCAACATTCAAGGCTTTCGCCAAAACCCGAAGGGTATAGCCCTTTGGAGCCTTCCCCGACTCAATTCGCTGGATAGTCCTAACCGAAACACCGGATTGTTCCGAGAGTTCTTCTTGGGTGAGGTGGCGGTGTTCGCGAAGGTTTTTTAGTGGTGACATATAGCAATAGATTATTTTTCCTGCACCACTTCAATTTTTTTATCGTCTATAAAAAGGATACAATTCACCTTGAAGGCACCTCCAAGCGTTACTTTAATCATTTTGCTTTCCTTATTTTGGTTCACAAGATGTCCCGTGAGGCGTGATGAAATTACAGAATACCGCTCGTCTTGCAAGTCGCCGTTAACATAGAGGCGTTCGCCGTTAAACCAAGTGTTTTCAATCCTGATTTCGTTTCCTTCATAACAGGCGGTCCAAATGCTTTTCATGTCCTTTAAGTGTTTTGCAAAATGAAAAGTAAATATAGTGCTTTCAATTTACAACTTCAAATCACTTGGCTGCAAAAGTTATACGCTAAAAAATACCGAAACTAGTGCTTCAAGACCTTAAAGATTTCCTTATGCTCACCACTTTCCACCACCACAATCAACAGTCCGGAGGAGGCTTCCAAGCCAAAGCTATTGTTTCCTTTCTGCAAGCTATAGTGGCTAATTTGACGACCTAAAGCATCATACACCACAACCGTTCCGTTATCTTCGGTACTGTGCAGTTGCAACGCATTCCCAACAGGGTTCTGCATCAGTCGGAAAGGTACGTTTTCCGTAACAAAATAATCCGTATCCAAAACCGCACAGGCCGCCTCTACCTCTACCTGTGAGTTGCACCCCAAAAGATTCGTATTGATGGTAACCAAGGCTCCGGCTGGCGGATTTTGTAGATAATTGCAAATGGACGGAACCGCACAAAAAGCCAAGAGGCCGTTTACCGCAATGGTCACACCGCCCGTCATCACCGTCGAGGCATTCCCCAAACCCTCAAGGCTCGTGAGCTGGCTGTTGCCTTCTATCACAAGGGCTCCTTCGTCTCCCCCAACAACAGTGGTCACATTTTCAAGTCCAGACAGGCTGGTTAGTACAGGATTTTCAACCACTTCCAGTATTTCACCGACAAAAGTCACACCCGAAAGCCCTTCTATGCTCGTCAGCGATTCACAATCGCGGATGATAAGGCCAAGGCCAACGGTTGCAAGGTTTTCCACACCGTCAAGATCAAGCAAGTCCGGACAGCTCCTTACCGTAAATTCACCACCTACAGAAGCCAGCGACGATAACGCTGCAAGACTTGAAAGTCCGCCCACTTCCCTCAGAATCAAATCGGTTCCTACAGTTTGCAGGTTTTGAAGACCGTTCAGGTTGGCAAGTGCGGGAACTTCCCTAATTTCCAAAGCTCCCGTGATGGAAACAATATTCGCCAAACCGTTCAGGTTGTTGATGCTTACTTCGTCTATAATCACATCACCATTGATTTCCGTACAATTGGGATACTCCACAAGAAAGGCGTCCAGTTGGGATTGGTTAGTAATCGTTAGTCCTGCCGGAGGACATTGTGCAAAAGAAAAGGTAGCCGCCATCAAGGCCAATGCCGAAAAGTAGTAGTGCTTCATAAACAAGATAAAAGTTATGTACAAGGTCATCCTCGACCCTATATTTTTGGCTCAAATATAGAAAGGTTTGTTGGATCTGCAAATAGTTTTAAAAGGGAGAAATACATGGAATGTTTGCTTACTTTCAAATCTTCCAACAAACATTTCCCACTGTTAAAATCCCAAAACCAAACCACTAATACTCCAAACAATACTATATTTGTAGTGGCTTTAGGGGTATTCTGAAAAGAATTGAGACAGTCCCTTTGAACCTGATACGGTTAACACCGTCGTAGGGAAAAGCAGGCAGGCACCTTCGTGTTCCGTCTATCTTTTATATTCCAAAGAATCTTCTTTAGCCATTACCGTATAACCCCAATTATATCAAAATGGACAAACAACTTTGGAAACACATTCAAGCCGTTCGGCAAGCATCACCTCTCGTACATAATATCACCAATTTTGTGGTAATGAACAATACCGCCAATGCTTTGCTGGCTGTAGGAGCATCACCCATCATGGCACATGCCCATTCAGAAGTAGAAGAAATGGTAGGCATCTGCCAGTCGTTGGTCATCAACATTGGTACACTCGATGAATATTTCGTTACTTCAATGTTATTGGCTGCCAAAAGAGTCAACGAACTCCAAAAACCTTGGCTGTTGGACCCCGTTGGTGCGGGAGCTACTTCCTACCGAAATACCGTACTATCACAACTATTGGAGTGCAAGCCAACGGTAGTCAGAGGCAATGCATCAGAAATACTAGCATTGGCAAAAGCAAACAGCACCACTACAAAAGGCGTTGACAGCACTGCCCAAAGCAACGAAGCTCTTGATGCTGCCCGTTTTATAAACAGTAAATACGGTGCAGTAGTCTGTATTTCTGGAGCAACAGATATCATCGTCAGCCAAGAACAGACCGTTTACCTCAGCAATGGCAATGCCCTCATGACAAAAGTAACCGGATTAGGTTGTTCAGCAAGTGCCGTGATTGGAGCTTTTATTGCAACGGTTGAAAATACTACCGAAGCGGTTGCAGCAGCAATGGCCTTGTTCAGCATCAGTGGCGAATTGGCGGCAAAGCACAGCAAAGGTCCCGGAAACCTACAAGTGAATCTATTGGACACGTTGCACGCGATCACCGAAGATGAATTTACAAACACTCTAAAAATCAAGCATGCCTAATTCCGAATTTCCTTACCAATTGTACCTCGTTATTTCAGAAGCCGACTGCAAAAACAGCCACTACCTCCAAGTAGCCGAACAGGCCATCAAGGGTGGTGTTGATATCATTCAATTAAGGGAGAAAAACCTAAGCACTGAACAATATATTGCAAAGGCAATTCGCTTAAAGGAAATAACCGACAAGTACAACATTCCACTCATCATCAACGACAGCCTAGAAACTGCCATGAGCGTCAATGCCTTTGGTATCCATGTTGGTAACAATGACATGACGCCTACAGAAATTCGAAGCGTATGGAAAGGCTGTCAAAGCTTGGGCTACTCCATTGAATTCATCGAGCAATTGCGAAACAAGGAAACCCATACGGCAGATTGCTTGGGCATCAGTCCTGTTTTTAATACAGCGACTAAAAAAGACACCATCAGAGAATGGGGGCTCGACGGAATAACAGCAATTCGAAGCCTGACCACCAAACCCCTTATCGCCATTGGCAACATGAATGGCAACAATGCCGAAGCCGTTATAAAAGCTGGTGCCGATTGTGTGGCGGTAGTCTCCGCCATCTGCTCGGCACCCAATCCTGAAAAGGCGGCCTATGAACTCAAAAACACAATTCTAAAATCCTTACAGATCCAATGAAAAAATACACCTACCCTTCCGTATTGGCCATAGCGGGATTCGACGGCAGTGGCGGAGCGGGACTTCAAGCCGATATCAAGACCATTTCTGCCCTTGGCTGTTTTGCTACCTCGGTACTCACGGCCTTGCCCGTCCAGAATACCCAGGGTGTCCGTACCATCTACCCCATTCCCTACAGTGCCGTACAGGAACAGATCGAAGCCATCATGGACGATATTGTTCCCGATGCCATCAAGATCGGAATGGTACACACTGCCGAACTCGTCACAACCATTGCCAACACCCTCAAACAATACCCACAAGTACCTATCGTTTTCGATCCTGTGATGGTCGCCACCAGCGGACACAAGCTCATCGAAGACTGCACCATCAACGCCATCATCGAAACACTATTTCCCATAGCGGCACTCATCACACCGAATATGGACGAAGCCGCCATACTAGCCAATATGGAAATAAAAACCCTGACCGATATGCACATCGCCGGAGCCAAGATACTTCAACTAGGCTGTAAGGCGGTTTTGCTAAAAGGCGGACACCTAGATGGCAAGTTGATTACCTCGCTTTATTTCCTACAAGAGGGAACCGTAACGGCTTTTGAATATGAGAAATTCGAAACCAACAACACCCACGGTTCGGGATGCACGCTTTCTTCTGCCATTGCTGGGTATATCGCTCAAGGCAAAAACCTCGCAGACGCCATCAAACTCGGACAAGACTATGTGCACCAAGCCATCTACCACGGAAAAGACGTGCTGATTGGCAAAGGAAACGGTCCGTTGAACCACTTTTTTAACCCTCAAAAACTCATCAAGAATGACTTGGTCTGAACAAACCTGGCAAACCATTGCCCCAATCTACAGGAAGATCATCGGAATGCCCTTCATCAGTGAACTAATGGGCGGCACGCTCGACCCGAAACGCTTTGAGTTCTATATCACACAGGATTCTGGCTACCTTGAACATTTCGGTAGGGCTTTGGCCTTGCTCGGTGCCAGAGCTACCCATATAGAAGATGCCTTGGCCTTTATGCGTTTTGCAGAAAATGCCCTCGTGGTCGAAAGCATCCTGCACGAATCGTATTTCAAGGATTTTGGCATCCAAGGTAAGGCCAAGCTCGAACCTGCCTGCCACCATTACGTTCATTTTCTAAAGAGTACCGCCTCGTTGGATGCCGTAGAAATCGGGATGGCAGCCGTACTCCCCTGCTTCTGGATCTACAAGGCCGTGGGCGACCATATCCTGCACAACCAGAATACCCAAGACAATCCCTATCAGGAATGGATCAATACCTATGCGGGAGAAGAATTCGGAATTGCCGTAAAGCAGGCCATCACGATTTGCGACACCGTTGCCGCCAACACTACTGAACAAACTAGGCAAGCAATGACCGAAGCCTTTGTAACCGCCAGCCTATTGGAATATGATTTTTGGAAAGGAGCTTATGAGTTGAGGAGGTGGTGAAAACCAAAAGTTCTTCCTTTTCGTCGCAAACATTCCCCTCCTCTGGAGGGGTGGCCGAAGGTCGGGGTGGCTTAGAAACTCAAAGTCTTTTAATGCTAAACACTAACGGAAACACCAGATTGTTCCGAGAGTTCTTCTTTAGGTTTTCGATTTCCAAAACAAATGTATTATTATTATTGTTCGCAGGTAATTCCCACCTCATTTGAATTACGCAATCTTTTGTACTTTTTTTTGTGAATTGCTTTCAAAATTTTATTTTAGTTGATTTAAAAAAATCGGACGCTGTAATTACTTGCAATGACTTCATTTTTTACTGATAAAATGATTGAGCAATTGCTTCATTTCTTCTAAGTGGGTCTAATGAAGTATAATCACGTTCATTCCTTACAAAATCTTCGTCATTCATATTATTTATGCTTAAATATAAGTAGCCTATATTTTTATGATCCCTTTGTCTCGTATCTTATTTAAACCTATCCCATGGCGGATTAGCATTATAATCATAGATACCTTTTATTGTTTTGAATAACTCAAAAAAATCGATTTTCCTGATATTCACATTTTCTAAAGGCGAAATAATTTTAAAAAATTCAGCATCGAAATCTGTCGAAGGAAAAATTGTTAGTTTGCCATCATTACATATCGCTAAAAATTTATATCCGTGGTCAGTCATTCTGCCAAACTCATAATAGACAATTTTAGAATTGACAGTAGCTAGCTTCCTTGAATACAAATACTTAAACTGCAAACTATCAACTTCGTTCTTGGGTATTTCATTATATTCTTTAAGAGACCGGACAATTTGTGATCTAAATCCATTCAACTTTTTGTCAAACTGCTGAGCAGTTAGCATGAATGAAGAAATCAAGAATAGTAGTAATATTGTTTTTCTCATTTCGGTTTAGCATCTATTAGTTCCTGTATAATTTTGCTTTCTGTAGCTTCTGCTTTTTTTTCAGTATCATGATTAGTCCCTTTCGTCTTGTTTTCATACGACTGCTGTGCGTTCACAGGATCTGTGGCATGGTCAATTTCATGACCGCTTGTTGCAGAAATCATACCTTCTTTATCATCGGAAATTTTTGCTAATTCTTGTGCCTGAGGATCTTTAAATTCATACCCTGCATCTATCATCTCTTTAAATGTTTCAAATTGCTTCTCAAAAATGACTACTTCAGCGGACTTAATTTTTACATTACCATCCTTGTCAACGGATAAATCCTTTGTGGTTGCTCCAAATTTAGTACTGACAGTTTCGCTATCAACTTTGAAAGAGACATTGTGTGTTGCATCCCTTGCCTTATCTAGCTGTTGCATCCCTGTTGCAGTTCTGGCAAGACCGTTTCCTATGCGTTGAGTATCGGCAGAAGCGTTAGCACTCCAAGCCAATGTACCATCACTTTTCCTTGTATAGGTAACCGCTTTACCATCTGTCCCCGGAATTACTCTCATACCGTCAGGATCAGTGAAAAATACAGGGTTATCTACTGCAAAAGTGTAGGGAGACCATCGCCTGTATTCTTCACTCAACGGGTCAGGCGAAAGCCACCTGCTCGGGATATCCACAATCGGTCTTGTATACATTCCATAGCTACTATCACGCTCAACTAAACCCACTATTTCTTTCCTGTCCACATGAAACCGCACAGAGCCGATAATGACAATACTGTCAAGGTCATGCACCTCGAGGTATTTCCCTTTGCTTAAGGTCGCAACCTTGGCCTTATACCCAAATTGCTTGAATGGGTTTCCAGCCTCAATATTCTTTTCTCGGCGTGCCTTTTCTTCTTTTGACAATTCTTCCTGTGCAAAGGCACTTCCTGCCAAAAAAAGAAACAGAACTGAAAAATAAAATTTCCTCATAGTCTTGTTTTATTGCTTGTTAAAGGTACTCAATTTTTTATTTTCATACTTATCTCTTTCCGTTTTTAATGAGACAAGCCAATTTATATACATTTCTTCGGGCATAAAGCGGTAACCGATTTCATGGATATGGGCATACACCTTTTCTAGCTGTTTGAAAGCGACTTTGGCTTTCTCCATATCGGTTTCCTGCTCAATCCTTTTCTTGTTTAGCTCCGCTTTTAAAATTAGGGCTGTTGCAAAATTGGGATAGGCTTTTATGGCTGTATCTGCACATTTCAGAAGAAATGTACCGTCATTCTCAGGATATGTTCTCTGATAGGCATTCGCCAAATCCATCATCACCAGTGCAATCGTTTCGTTAGTATTTAAAGCCTTCATATAGACCCCGTTCTTAATGGCATCGATATGCACAAACCCCGATGCCATGAGCCATGCATCATTGGGAAAAATGCCACTGGTTAGTTCAGTATTATACCAACCGTTCCTTTTATTCTGATGCTTGATATATATGTGGTTCGGGGCTAATGCCAGATGTGCCGTTGTTCCCTGCTCCTCACATAGAATTTTATACAGGTAGGGCAAGGAATGGCAATTGCCTTTTCGGGTATGGAGCAGTTTTGATACAAACATGTTCTCTAACGAGTCGTTCCCAAACACATCCTTGAAGTCATAACCGAATGGTACATACTTATATTGCTTGTCTTCAATAATAATCGGGATGCTGTCGCACATGACCTGATAGGCAGATGCCCATTTGTTGACATCTTTCTTGTCATTTTCGACATAAGCTAAGAACCTGTTTTCAATGAGCGATCGGCACATATTCGTAAGCAATGCAATTTCTTTAGATAGATAGGCCATGTCCAGCCCACCATTGAGATAGGCGTTCTCTACAGAAAACACCGCGGTCTTGAAGCTATATTTTCTTTCATTACTCAGCATGCCTTGAAGCGTTTCAAAGCTCTCTTGATAGAGCTTATCTTGGCTTTGTGCGAATACCGAAAAGGTATAAATAAAATATATAAATAGTACTATTAATCGCTTCATCAATCTTTGAGAGTTTTAGGCGGCTTTGCCAATATGCCTTTTAATTGTTTTGAAATATTCTCGTTATCCTGTTTTTGCTTTTCCCCTGCCATCGCCTGCAACCATTTTTGATAGGCATATTCCGGCATGTGTTCATAGCCAAGATTGTCAACCAGGTCGAATTGCTGGTTGACGCTGTCAAGCAATTCGATTGCTTTAGGGAAATGCCTTATATTTTGCAGGTCATTCGGGTCTTTGGGATTAATGCCCAACTGCTTCATCACATACTCAAATCTTGCACTGGCAATATTAGCCTTTAACATGTTCGCCGTGATACTGTTGGGGTAAAGGGCAAGTGCCTTATCAATGACAGCCTGCACAAATTCGTCATAGCCGAATTTAAAGATATAACCGCCCGCCAAATCCGTAAGGTGCTGTGCGAGAAGCTCCTTTCTTGAAAGGTTCTGCATATAGATTTTATTCTGCAATGCTTCCGACTTGATATACCCAGATTGCAGGATATAGGATTCTGTAGAAAACATTCCGTTGGTTAGTTCCACATTATACCATTTCCCCTTTTGGTCAGGAAAACGGATATAGGAATGATTGGGTGATAGGGCAAGATAGGCTTCGGCACCTATTTCCTCAGCCAATATCAGGTAAAGCATTGGCAAGGAATGACATTGACCCGAACCTGTCTCCATCAGCTTCGATACGAATAGCTTCGAATGGCTCTCAAACCCCATATAATCTTCAAAATCATATTTGAATGGTAGGTGTTCCTGCTTGGAAGATTTAAGTTGCAGGGTTTCAGAAAAGAATTGAAAGAGCATGAAATTCTTTGCCGAATTATCGGTAAGACTGTAATTAAGCTCTTTCATTTTGGCGATTAGGAAATCTGCGCTTTGCTTTATCACTTTGTCAAATTCGGCCTTGTCCATCTTGTTGCCAAAAAAGGCATTCTCCACCAGAAAATTATTTTCCTTGATGGAGAAGACGGTATCCAAGATGATTTTATTAAAGGCAGAATGGTAAAATTCGGCACCTGCCACAGCTCGTGAGGGCAGGCTGTATATAACTTCCCTTTTTGATTCCAATGCCTGAACATCTTTTGCAACCTCCCGCATTATTTGCATTTGCCGATGGATGTCCCTCTCTACCTCATTCATCAGGCTTGTATTCTGTAAATGTTGTCTCTTTTGTTCCGATTGAAGAACAGATGGAGAAGCCTGTTCCAGAACAGTCTTCCTATCTACAATCTGCTCGTTTACAACAACAGGGACAGCAAGGGGTGCTGGCACAGGTGGAGCGGGTAAAATCTGGGACAAACAGGAACCTCCATAAAGAATGGAAGCTACGAAAATAATACGCCGTATTGCCTTGTTTATCATTTGATTAAAAAGTATTAGTCAAATTTAGTAAAAATTTAATACGAATTTTTACGGATTTCCTCATTTAAGCAGATTTATTTCTGCTTACTATGTCCTGGAATTCCTTTTTAAGGTATATAACCTTAACAACCTGTTTCGAGTATTTTATCTTGTATTAGTAAATGAAATTTAACTAAAAATCCACCATAATATAATTAGAAAATTTTCTACAAGTGAAAACTCCTTATTTTTCGGGTGTTGTTCGGGTGTTGTTCGATAACTGTACCCTTTTTGCGAAGAAGACCCAAAGAATACCAGATAGAAAGGTTTACCGAACAACCAAAAAAAGGCCATTTTGAACAAAAAAAATGACGTTTGAAAGGGATAAAAATGTTTGAAAGTAATATTGCAAAATGTCGGAAAAAGCATGAACCGAACCTAGAATCTTGCTTAATGTTTGTTTTAAGTTTTAATAAAAAAGTAGAATTACAAACTGGAAGTATAAAATTCCTCTCCTACTTTACATCTTTTAAGTTTCTCAATAATAGACAAGCCGTGTTCTTGACTATCACACGGAATGATTAACTTGTTGGGTGCATTTTTAATGTCGTTTAGGACTGCAAAATTTCCTGCCATCATGATTTGGACTTTTAAAGTTCCTAGTATTTTGGGACGTATTACTCGCATTTATACAGTTATTGACTTTTTAAAGTTGGCTTTCAGATATTCGTTTGAAAAGAAGTAGATTTAGGAAGAGTATTGAATATTTATAAAAGTCTTATTCAGAAACTAATTTATTAATATCTCCAATAATTTTAATCAATTCATCGATTGAATTAATATTACTCCAACTTCTCTTATAATTTTCACAAGTAATATCAACTGTACCGTCTAACGATAAAGTTAACAATGTTTTAATTTCAGTATTTATGAAATCAATGTGATTAGTAATTAGTTTTTGTTTATAAACAAATCCTAACTCTTCAATCTGTTCTTTTGTTATCATGTCTCTTACTTTTTTATTAATTCATCAATAATCACCCAATCAGCATTTTTAAACTTTTCTAAATCATCTTTTACATTTTCCTCTAAAACAGCAAAACACAACAAATGTGTTGGACGAGAAAAACCAACATACATCATTTTCAATGCTTCAATTCCCGTTGGTGTTTCGCAGCTTTGTTTTTGTTTAAATAATGGGATAGTTTTTGTTTGCTGTTTTTTTACCGATTTATTTTTGCTAGCCTCTTTTAATTTTAAAGTTTCATAAATAGGCGTTTTATATGCAGTTTCTACATACATTGTTGCACAATGTGTTTGACCTTTTACTGCATGTACAGTTGCTACTTCAATACCTAAGTCATCTTTTACTATTTTTTTATTTTTAATTTTCATTTCATCAACGTATTCAAAAATAAAAAGTTGTGTTTTAGAATTAAGTTCTAAACTAAACCAATCTTTAAATTCGTTCTCAATGAAATCTTTTACAGAGTTAAATGTTTTTCTATAATTTTTCTTTGAAACTAAATCAAAACACCAACCAAATAATTTATCTTTAAACTTATCATAAACTTCATTATCTGAATGGTTTTTAATGTATTCTATTAAATCGCTTTTAGTAAAAAACCGTTCTACATTTTTACCTCTAATCTTCTTTAGTGTTTTCTTGTCTTCAAATCTTAATATTGCAATAAAAGAATTCAATATAGATTTTCTAACTGCTTCTAAAGTTTCTTTTTCCTGATTAAAAAGTTGAAGATATTTACTCAATGAATCGAAATCTTCTTTTTTTGCTTTACTTAATTTATTGTAATCAAAAATTGTATGAAGAGATAAATTACCGTCCCCTTCATTTGTTCTTTCCCCCGTCCAACCAATAATTTTAAAACCTTTTTTCTTTTCTTCGATATTATGAAGATTATGACTTTTTATTATTTCTTCAAACTTACTTTTTAATTGTTCTTTCGTTTCCTTAGTAAATAAAACTAAATGAGGATAGATTTCTTTTTCATCATTTAATAGATTTCTTTCACCAACAACTATAAATTTTTCATCTTCATTTCTGTGAGTAAAGTGATTCACTAATTCTGCATTTTTGGCACTTAAACGGTTTGAACCATTTAAATATTTAATTTTTCTTGGCTTCCAATCACATTCATCTTTAACCTTATTATAAATTGATTGATTTGGGTCACCAATTCTTTGAATTATTGTTTTAGAATTTTCATCAAAAAAAACATTCTCTACAATATCAATTTGATGTTTTTCTAAATCTTGCATTTCATCAATAAATACAAAACTAAAACGCTCTTTTAAAATTGTTTTTATATTAGGATATTTCAGTAAATATTCATTTGCCAATTCAAATGAATTATAGAATAGCAAATCACCATTATTTCTTAATTCATCATAAATTAATTTCAATTCATTTCCTGAAGGAGTACTGAAATTAAGTCTATTCCGTTTACTTGGAATATCATTTGAAAAAAAGCATTCTTCTTTTTCAAGATATCTAAACTCTTTAATTATGCTTTTGAAATTTAAAATATCTTGAGTTGCTAATTTTATGCGATTATTAAAATTGAAAAGAACTGTTTTTTCTTTTTGTGATAGGTCAGAATTTATAATTTTTGAGTAGTTTTCCTTTATATTTCCAAAAACATTATCGTCGTTTATTATCCCTATCTTATTGTATTTTAATAGAAGTTCTTTAACATCTTCTACATCATTTTCAACAAGAAATTGCTTTGTTATTTTATTATTCTTTGATTTAATGATATTGGAAATAAAACTAAAAATCTTACTTCCTTTATTATAAAATATTTTTCTTGTAATTAAGTCATTAATCCAGTCATCATCATTTCTGTTAATGTATGAACCATATTTTTCAAAGCAAGCCTGATTAGCGAGAAACTTGTTAACGAAGGTTTGGAGTGTTCCAACATAGTTTGGATACTCAAATAATTTAGGGCAATGTTTTTTTAGTTCTTTTTCAATTTCATCAACTGTTGAATTAGTATGTGCTAAAACTAAAACACCTGAACCATCTTTAAGCGGAAGTTGTTTAGACAAACAATAAAGTTTTGCCATTAATGCTGTCGTTTTGCCACTACCTGGTACTGCTAATAAATCACAAGTTTCAAGATTTTTAATAAATGGTATTCGTTCTGATTTATCAAATTGATTTCCTTTTATAAAAATTTGTTCTGCTTCCTTTATGTGTGTATCATCAATTTCAATTTTCATTACAAACGTGTTTGATAGCTTTTACTATATATCCCAACTTTTCATCTTTCTCCAATTTTTCTTTTGTGATTGACAAATCATTTTCAATTTTTTCAGCTAATAATGAAGCAACTTCAACTTTATCAATTGGACTATGACTTTTATCTTTTCTTAATTTTGACACAAATTTTGCTTCTTCAAACTTTTCTCCTTTGAACTCTTCTGTACCCGAATGAATTTTAGATACTGACTCTTTAAATAGTTTAGAAAGTATTTCCGATTTATATAAACACCACTCTAAAGTCCAATCGCTTGTATAGGATAATAATACTTTTGTTTCTTTAAAACTAATTTCTAATTCTTTTAGTTTCTTTTCTTTTTCTTCTTTTTTAATTGAACAAAATGAATTGTCTTTAGCTTCGGGTCTATTATCTAAATCCGTTATTATAGCAACGGGAATATTTAATTTTTCCAGTGTATTTTGTCTTAAAAATATTCTTGCGAATTTTAAATAAGCTGTAGAACCTACATTTACAATGGATATTTCTTTTTGTGTTAAATCATACCCTATTCTTTTAGCTATGATAGGTAAAATTATTTCTTCTGACCAACCTTCAACTAAAATCACACCTTTTGCAAAGAATAAATTTGCTTTTGTAACATCGAGAAATCGTTCTAAAAATTTATAATCGTATTTATCTAATTTAGTGTATTTATCTCTATTAGTTCTTTCGTTTTCTTCATTAGGAACTTCTCCTAAAGGCAGAGCAAAATTATTATTACAAAGTATCAAATTATGAAGCTTAACTTTTGATGCCAAATTTGGACTATGGGTAGATAATATAAATTGGACTTCCGTTTCTTTTTGAAGAGCTTCAATAATTTTCATCTGTGCTTGTGGGTGCAAATGTGCTTCTAACTCTTCTATCATACACAATTTCAAGCCATTCCAATTTTCCTTCTTTAAATGCAATAGCTCGGCCGCCATGTACAAACGATTCATGGTACCTAAACCTAAATTCTGTTGATTTAAAATACCAACAGAAACTTTTTCTAAAATGCTTTTTATATCGCTTTCTCCAAGAGATATATTTGATGTTTTGTTTTTATCTGTAAATGAAACTAAAAAGTCATCAATAACTTTTTTTAACTTTTCGTTTCCATCAGTTTTAAACCATTCTTCAATCTTTATATTTAATTTTTTAAATTCTAATTCAAATTGATGTTCCTCTTTTTTTGATTTCTTTTTAAAAAACTCATGCTCTTTAAGTATTTGAGATAACCTTGAATTCTTTTTTGCGGTTAAATCGTTATCAGCATCTCTTAATGCTTTTAAATATGTAGTTTTTAAATATTCTCTTGCTTCAGCATTTAACGGATAACCTGTTTCATCCATACCTGCTTTGACATCGGTTACTTGAATTTTGTCTTGTTTTATTTCGACTTGATAATTCAATCTTAAAATAGGTTTGGCTTCTTCTCCAATACCTTCCCAGCCTAACCATTCAATAAAATTTTTAGCTTCATTTGGTTTAATATCTTTAAACTCAAGTTCAATCCTTAATTTATCTGATTTTTTATAAAAATCAGATTCTTCAACCTTTATCCATTCGTATGCATGAGTTTTTAAAACTAATTTAATTGCATCAATAATAGCTGTTTTACCAGAATCATTTTCTCCAATTAAAACATTTAATCCTTTATTGAAAGGAACTATTAAATTTGGTTTATTCAAATCAAAAGAATCAATAGATCCATATTTTCTAAAATTCCAAAGTTTTAATTCTGATAAATACATAAACTATTTTTTTATTTCATTTCTAAAATCCACGCTACCTCTAGATTTCCTTCTTGTGGTTATGCTAATTAAACTAATCTCAAATATACCCAAACCTACCACATATTTCCCAACCCAAATTACGGTTTTCCATAAACACACAAATTATTTCAAAACCACCCTCACACTCTTACCAAATTTAACAAAAAAACCACCACAAAAACGTAGAAACTTTTCTACAACAAAAAACCCTTTATCTTAGGGGCTTTGTTCAGCCATTTACAATGAAAGTTGTTTTTGCGAAAAAAACCTCAATAGCATACTATCGATATAATATCAACACTGTTATCGCAATGATACAGTCTAGCCCAAACGCAAAAAGGCCCAGCAAGTAAGCTGGACCTTTTATTAATATAAAATAGCATTGTTATTGGCTAATCAGTTTTTCCAACCGCGCCATCATATCATCCTTTTCTTTCAGCATTCGCTCGTACAAGGCAATTTTCTCTTCATGCAATTGTACTATTTTATCAATAGGACTATTATTGAAACTCGGGTTATAATTGATTAAACCTTGGGTATCATGAAATGTATTCGAAATAATATTAATAGCCTGCTCCTCGTCAAAATTCTGGAACGCCTCCACAGGAATCTTTAAGGCTGCCGAAATCTGACGCAGCATATCCTCTTCAATGATGTCCCGCTGCTCCAATAGCGAGATCTTTTTCTGGTTCCACTCCTGCCCCAAATCAAAGGCAAGCGCCTCCTGCTTGATCCCCAGCATCTCCCTGAAGCGTTTTACGTTCCTGCCCTGATGTATTTTTTGTTCCATGGTATAAATGATTGTGATAGACCTAAAAGAAGACCTCTCTAGTAATAAGGTCTGCACCCCAAAGATAAAAAATATCTTGTAAAAAAATACAGTAAGAACGGATTTATATTACACACACCGCACATCTAGCAAATGGAGCACATTGTGAGAGCGGTCATAAAGCGGATAACGCTTCCCATTGGTTTCTTGGAAGAACTCGACCAGCACCAGCCAAAGTAAGAGTCCGGAACCGCTAGGCACTTCCATTGGTCGGAGTGCAATAGCAGCAGGCTCCACATCAACTCCCACGCTTACCATCGGGCTGCACTGCAGCTGGGAAGCCGCCCCTTCTGCATCCACAACCAATACCCCTGTCCGAAACCCCACATGGGTGGCACCGGCAGGACAGTCCAGCATCTGGGCGGGTACAAGCCCCTGCAACAGAAGCGTATAGTCTTCCTGCAAGGTAAACGGACAACGCAAAACCAAACCAAGTGCCGACTTCCCATTGAACTCAAAGCCCCGAAGCAGCTGCCTACCCTCCTCGGTACGCAACCCCTCGCCTGCGGTACGTTGGCCCCGCTCATGTTCCTGGTCACAGTGCCTTATCTTCGATAATACCGAAACCAGCCGCGTAGTGACAGTGGGGTCGGGAGCACACTGCAGCAGTGCGGCGGCACCATGCCGGATACACGCACCAAGCGTATTCAAACGCCCAAATTCCTGATAGTTCTCCCGTGTCCGCTGAAACGCAGGATCCGTCAGGATCCGCTGTTTCGTAAGCGTGTTTTGCTGTTTCACCAAGGTAGCCCCCTTCATATCCTTCCTTTTGTAAAAGATGAGTCCACCAACTGTCCCGCTGAGTTGCAAGGGGCCTTTCAATTGCGCCATGATAATAGGTTTTAGGAAACAAAGATAAGGGGGTAAAACCGTCCCTACCTCAGCCACCTGTCCCGTTAGTACCCTAATGTCCTCATTCGTACCCATTAATTCCCAAAACTGTGAGCCCTGATTCCCCAAAAAAACCAGCCACGCCACCCACCATCCTAAAATAAAGAATAGAAAGTATGTTTCACCCCAACACGCAAAGTGACCACCCCTCTCTTTGCGTCTTGGCGACTTGGCGAGAGCAAAAGTTAGACTTGAAGATAACTGAAAAACGCAATCGGATAGAAATAAACAATAAGAAATAGAAAGTAGCAACGCCCCCTTTACTCCCCATCTAAAGTAGGTCTAAGGTAGGTCAACCTCTATAACGCCCCTATGCAACAAGAACGTCCAAAAGTGGATACCGATAAAAGGATCGGTAAATTTATTAAGATTTTAGGGTGATTTTTTGAATGCGACATCCTGCGAATGCTTTTTATATGTAAATTTGAAAACCAGTACTACAATTAACCTTAAAAAGAATCAGTCGCCATGGGCAATACAAGTGAATCAGAACAGATTGCTCAACTCAAAAGACAGATTGCTTTTCAAAAAGTAGAAATTGACACCTTAACTTCCGAACTCCTCTTGTCGCAGGAAGAACATGTGTTCCAGAACAACGAGAAACAAAAAAGGGCCGATGAATTGTTCATTGCAAACAAGGAACTCGTTTTCCAGAATGAAGAGAAGCAAAAACGGGCAGACGAACTGTTCATAGCCCATGAGGAACTGGTTTTCCAAAATAACGAGAAACAGAAACGGGCAGATGAATTGATCATTGCCAATGCGGAACTCGTGTTCCAGAATGCGGAAAAGCACAAACGGGCGGATGAACTGATTATTGCCAATGCGGAACTTATTTTCCAGAATAAAGAGAAGCACAAACGGGCAGAAGAATTGGTGATGGCAAACAAGCATCTTGATGTGCAACACCAGGAAAATACAGCCTTGACCGAAAAGCTGACCCTCGCCAATGGAGAACTTCAGAAAACGGAAAACTATTTGAGAACCTATATCAAAGGGCTTGAGGAAATGATTTTTATCACTTCGCATAAGGTGAGGCAACCGGTTACGCAAATTTTGGGCATTGCCAATCTCATCGACCAATCTGCTGACTATTCGCTAGAGGAATTGAGAAATATTATTGGCTATGTGAAAAAGTCGGCACTTGCCTTGGACGATTTCACAAAGGAGCTTACTTTGACCATCAACCAACTGAAAAAGGAAGGCAAAAACAGGCTCAATAATCGATAAAAATTGACAAGCAATGCGTTTTGGGGTGCAGGGATTTCAAGACACAATGTGGTGCTAATTATTATAAAACGATCCTTATTCCACTACATCCGCCTGCCAATATTCAAAAGTTTTTAGTTCTCCGGTGTCAAGCCTGATGTCGTAGGTGATTTTCTTGGTCTGCAAGATCGAAAAGTCAATTTCCTTTTTGAATGGACCACCTGCATAGCAAAGGGTATGGTATTCTCCGTTTTCTCCACAAACATCGATACTGTCTGGAAACTGATGGATTGTGTTGAGGTCCAATTCTTTTCCGATAAAGGATTCGTCCAAGAGATCGGCCTGTGTCACAATTATTTTGGTTTTGATTCCTGATTGTAAGAACTCGTGAATGATCTCGGCAGACGATTTGTCCCAAAGCGGTTCTACCACTTCTATTCCCAATGGATGGAGTTTGCTTTCCCTGTAGGATTTTATGTCAGCCAAAAAAATATCGCCAAAAATAAAATGGGTAACGCCTTGTGCTTTGAAATGCTCGACTGTTTCACGCATTTTGTCGTCATAGTTGGTCAGGTCTTTTGCAAATAAAACAGTATGCAGCGGAATGCCAATACTCTGAGCTTGCCTTGACAGGATTTCCAAAGGAATGGCGTGAATGGAGGACGTTAGCGATTCCTGGTCGATTGTAGTCAATAAGGAGATAACCTCAAACTCATTGCATTGCAAGGTTTTTTGGAGTGCTAAAGCGGAGTCTTTTCCGCCACTCCAATTGAATACGGCTTTCTTTCTTTGGTTCATGCTGTTTTTTTATTTTTTGGACTTGAATAATTGCTTCATCAGGCTAAGGCCAGTCGTGTTACCCTCTTCGATGTTCACGAAATACTGAATCTGCCAACTTTGTGTTGCCATGGCTTGCTTGTTTGTCGTAGTGTCCCAAGGTGGATAAACTCTTATCCCTCGTTTTCCACCCTTCCCATTTTGCGAAAGTATTCCCTTGCTGACCAAGACGGCTTTGGGAAAAATAAATTGTCCTATTTTGTCCTCTGTTTTTGAGGTAATGATGATAAAATCGAGAGGATCTGAAGCGTCAAATGGGGCTGTTATTCCTTTTTCATTTCGTTTCCAGACGGTTACAAATTGCCCTGTTTTTGTAGGTGTGATTTTAGACATTCGGTGTTCTATAACTTGTCCGTCGAGTTGGAAGCTACAAGCACCATAGGCTGGATTTTCATTCTGTTGCAGATGGGTCAATTGCAGACCACATTTGTCATAAACCAATTGCTGAATCCATTTCAGGTCAGCAAAAAGTGGAGTTTCGGTTGGTATCACTTATTGTTTTTCTTTGTGAATTCATATAATACGCCTTCCTGTCCGTCAAAGTCAAAAGTGGAGGTAAACGTCATTCCTAGCTTCTCCAGCACTTTTATAGACGCCACATTCTCGCTCATGGCTCTACCAACGATGCGTTGAAGTCCGAGTTCATTACAACCAAAATCAAGACATCTCCTGGCCGTTTCAGTAGCAAAACCTTGGTTCCAATAGCCCTTAAAAAACCTGAAACCTATGTCGTATTCGTTCTTTTCTTTGCTGTATTTGAGTCCGCACCAACCCATGAATTGCAAAGTCGATTTGTCGAGTACGGCAAATCGACCTACTCCATATTTTTCAAATTGGTCATAATGGGTGAGAAAATCTTTTGCAGCCGCTATGCTTTCAAAAGGTGTGTCACCTGTGAATTGCAGTACTTCGGGGTCAAGATTTAGCGTATAAAAATCTGCAGCATATTCTGTTGTCAGATTGCGTAAAATAGTTCGTTGGGTTGTTAAAAAGAAGGGTTCTTTCATGTTACTACTTCTTCCCAATACGGTACAGCCTTCCTTCATCGGTCACGGCATATAAAGCGCCGTCTTTTCCTTGGGTAATGTCGCGAAAACGTTGCTTTTCCTCTTTCAACAGGCGTTCCTCTCCTACTACCTTATTGTTTTCAATGACAAGTCGGGCAATAAGGCTGCTGCTCAATCCGCCAATAAACAAATTGTTGTTCCACTCCGGTACATCTGTTCCGGTATAAAACGTCATACCGCTAGGCGAGAGTACAGGATCCCAATAATAGACTGGCTGTTCCAGTCCTTCTTTTTGTCCGATATGTTGCCCTATTTCGTCGCCACTGTATTCCATTCCGTAAGTGATTACAGGCCAACCATAGTTCTTTCCAGGCTGGATCAGGTTCAGCTCATCTCCTCCCAACGGGCCAAACTCATTTTCCCACAAATCACCCGTAACCGGATGGAACGCCAGTCCCTGAACGTTTCGGTGTCCATAACTGTAAATTTCGGGACGTGCATTTGGCGTGTTGGAAAACGGATTCCCTGCTGCAGGTTTTCCTTCGGTGGTAATGCGAAGTATCTTTCCGTTGGCAGAATTCAGCTGCTGAGCCTGTGGTCGGGTTTCCTTGTCCGAGCGTTCTCCCGTACTGAAAACTAGATTCCTCTGCTTGTCAAAAAGAATTCTCGAACCATAATGCAGGGTACTTTTGTGTCCGGGTGTAGCCCTGAAAATCACCACTACATTTTCCATTTTGCCTTCATCCGAAGCAAGTTTTCCTTTGGCTACAGCCGTGAGATTTCCTTCCTTTGTTTTTTCAGAATAGGTCCAATACACCATCCGATTGGTGGCGAAATTTGGATCCACTGTCACACCCAGCAAACCGCCTTGTCCGGCATCGTTTACTTCGGGTAGCCCTGTTATTTTTTCCGACACGACACCACTATTGGTAACAATTCGCATCGTTCCTCCCTTTTCTGTAACTAACAGTCTTCCATCTGGCAATGAAGCAACTCCCCAAGGCCTGTCGAGTTTGTCTGTAAGGATCTTGCCTTCGTAGGGAGTTGTGGTTTGAACACCTGCAATACGGGTCTGTCCTGCAAAGGCGGGTTTCAGGTCGCTGTTGGGTTGTTCGGTTTCAACCGGGGCGTTTGTTGTGGTGGTGGGCGATTCTAATTTTTCGTTCTTCTTTTCAGCATTCTTGTTGCCACAGGACGTTAGCACTAAGGCAGCCATTACGGTAGGAAAAATGTTTTTCATATTTTTTTTATTTTATGCATTCTAATATTTAATCTTTTTCCTAAAGATAGTAATGAATTTGGTTGTGGCAAAATGATTTCTATTTAAAAACACCCAATTTATCAAACCGATCACTAAATACAGATCACTGAATACTGATCACTGAATACTGATCACTGAACACTGAACACTGAACACTAATCCTCCCGACTCCCATCATCCGCCATCCTCACCATTTTAGGCGTGAATTTCGCCACCACATCTACCAAGTCTTCCTGTGAAGCCATCACCATGTTGATATCCTTGTAGGCCATTGGCGCTTCATCCAAACCAGCACCAATAAGCGTCACGCCGTGGTCTTTCAAGATGGTTTGCATCTCATTTTTGGTAATCGTCTTGATGGCTTGCGTTCGGCTCATCTGTCTTCCTGCTCCATGCGAAGCCGAGTTGATGGCGTTTTCCTCCCCTTTTCCTCTAACCAAGAATCCCGGTGCCGTCATACTTCCCGGAATGATTCCCATCACGCCTTTTCCGGCTGGAGTCGCTCCCTTTCTATGCACGATTACCTCTTCTCCATTCCATACTTCCTTCCAGGCAAAGTTGTGGTGGTTTTCCACTTTTGCCAAAACTGTCGCCCCCAAGGCTTTTTCCATTTTCTTATGGATGACCTCATGACAGGCAGAGGCATAATCTCCGGCAAGGTTCATTGCAATCCAATATTCCTGACCCAAGGACGAATTCATATCCAAATAGGCCAAGTTTTTTGCCACATCCGGTAATTTACAAACGTCTTTCGCCATTTTGGTATAATGTCCCGCAACCGTGGCACCAAAACCTCTGGAACCCGAATGCGTCAACAACGCTATATACTTACCTTTCGGGATGTTCAAAACGGCATCATCCTTGGCAAATTCCAAGATCCCGAACTCCACGAAGTGATTTCCTCCACCGGAAGAACCCAATTGTGACCAAGCCTTATCCTTCAACCCTTTTATTAAAGAGTTGGTTTGAAAATCTGGGCTTTCCATAACCGCATGATCCGATTTGTACTGTCCGTGAAAACCATGTCCGGCACCAAACTTCGAATGTGCCACCAATTCACGTTTGAATTTATCTTGATTTGCATAATAAAAATCTTCCGCCATATCATATACTGACAACGCCATCCTGCAACCAATATCTACACCCACTCCGTAAGGAATAATCGCATTGTTGGTTGCCAAAACACCACCAATCGGCAATCCGTATCCTTGATGAGCATCTGGCATCAAAGCACCTGCTACCGTAACAGGAAGTTGCATGGCTACTTTCATCTGGTTAATGGCACCGTCTTCGATATGGTCCAAACCATAAGCTGAAAACGCATCAGGAGTTGGATTCAAGGCGATAAAATCTTCTGGCTTTTCATTTGCTTTTTCAATTAAGGCGATGGCAAGCTTGCTAAATACCTTGTCGTCTATGTAATTTTCTGGAGTAGCCAATACGTTGGCATAGTGCTCCATCATTTGTTCTCTTGTAAAACCATTTCGGCCTCTGTTGATTCTTAAGGCAATACCTAAAACAGTTCCTTCGGCATATCCCAATGCCATTAAATCATTTCCGTTGATGGGTGTTTTCATAATTTCTATCTTTTGATGGTACAAAGATGATAGCGGTAGTACGCAATTATTTTGCGTAGTAGTATTTATGATTTAAAAATAATTCCTTTTCAGCAATTTTATGTAGTATTGTAAGCAAATAACTTGCAATGGATTCCTACGACATACTTTTAAATGCTCTAAAACAAATTACCTCCCTTGAACCGGAGGAGGAAATAATGTTTCGTAAAGCTTTTAAAACACATTCTTTAAAAAAGAACGAATACTTCTTGCAATCTACTAATGTAAACCATCGTTTGGGATTCCTATGCAAGGGTTTGGTACGCTATTTCGTTTTTAGAAATGAAGAGGAATCAACGTTGGAGTTTACCAAGGAAGGCGAATTTATTGCCGATTATGGGAGTTTTATATCGAAAGAACCTTCACTACAAAACATACAGGCATTGGAAGATTGCGAACTATTGGTCATTGAATACGACGAACTTCAAAAATTATACAAAGTTTCCCGAAATGCCAATCTATTAGGCAGGGTCATAATAGAACATCGTTTTATCATTATGGTCAACCAATTATTAACTGTTCACCGCTATAATCCGGAAGACCGTTACCGCTACTTCTTGACACATTATAAAGATCTTACCCAAAGAATTCCGCAATACCTCATTGCTTCCTTTGTTGGCGTAAAGCCACAATCTTTAAGCAGGATCAGGAAACGAATCGTACAGTAATTTGTTAACCCAAGTGCATCATTTTTAGTATAAAAGGCTTCTACATTTGTCTTGATTAGATTTAAAACAATTGTAAAACCTTGTTGTACTTCACGGTACGACAGTAAACTTAAATAAAATGACACTACTCATCATCTTTATGGTATTTGGTTTTTGCTTCTTATTGGAGCGACTCACACCAGGTTGGAAATTACCCGAAGTGCCTACTTGGACAATTAGGGTTTTAGCGATAAACTTCGTTCAACTTGGGGTTGTAACATTGGCTGGTTATACTTGGGAAATCTGGCTCGCACGCGTTTCCCTATTTGAACTGTCCAACTATGTAAATCCTTTCTTTGGAGGTTTGATTGCTTATTTTATTGCCACATTTATCTTTTATTGGTGGCACCGATGGAGACATAAGATCAATTTTCTGTGGACACATTTTCATCAGATTCACCACAGTCCACAACGCTTGGAAGTCATCACTTCTTTCTACAAGCATCCTTTAGAAATGACGGTAAATTCCATCATAGGAAGCCTTTTGGTTTTTACAACATTGGGATTGAGCTTGGAAGCGGGCGCCATTTATACGTTGTTCACCGCTCTGGGAGAATTCTTTTACCATACCAATGTAAAAACTCCGCAATGGATTGGTTATATTTTCCAACGTCCGGAAATGCACAGGATCCACCACGAATACGACAAGCACACCAATAATTATGGTGATATTGTGTGGTGGGACATGCTATTCGGAACCTATGAAAACCCTAAGGAGTTTCAATCTACTTGTGGCTTTGATACTGAAAAAGAACAACGACTGGGAGATATGCTCAAGTTTAAGGATGTGCATAAAGAATAATTCATAATTATTATTTTCAAAAAAGACCTGAGCAATTATCCATTGTTCAGGTTTTCTATTTTAAAAATCACTCAACGTTCTACGCAATTGTTTTGCGTAATAACAAAGATTTTCTATATTTGGGTAAACATCGCCATCCTAAACTTATGCAACTCCAAAAAATATTTATTGAATTACTCAAACATATTGGTTTCACTGAGGATAGCATCCAAAACCATTGGCAGACTTTAGAAAAAGCCTATTCCAAAAAATCAAGACACTACCATAATCTTACACATCTAGAAGAGATGATAGCATGTTTTGATACCTACAAAAATCAATTGCAATTTCCCGATGAAGTGCTGTACAGTATTTTCTACCACGACATTATCTATAAAAGCACCCGAAAAGACAACGAACTCAAAAGTGCAGAACTGGCGGTAGCCTTACTTCCAGACAACACGGCAATCAACAGTCGGATCGTTTTTGATATGATTCTTGCCACAAAGGACCACAGTAGCAAAGGTGTTGAAGATGAAAAATGGCTCATTGATTTCGATTTAAGAATCCTAGCAAAAGACTGGGAAGACTACAAAATCTATTTCAACCAAATAAGGAAGGAATACAGCATCTACCCCGATTTCCTCTACAACCCAGGCAGAAAAAAAGCCTTGGAACATTTCCTAGAAAAGGATTTCATCTACCAAACCGAAACCTTCAGGGAATTATTTGAAGCCAAAGCCAGACAAAATATCCAAAAGGAAATTGCTCAACTATAACCCAAAAACTCCTAAACCCTTAAACTTTAAACTTTTAAACTTCCTAAGATGGCCCAAAACAAAAACGCCCTCATCCGCTATAAAACCATCGACAAATGCCTGCAAAACCAATACCGCCAATGGACATTGGAAGATTTAATGAATGCTTGTTCCGAAGCCCTGTTTGAATACGAAGGCAAGGAAGATTCCGTAAGCAAGAGAACCGTTCAGTTGGATATACAGATGATGCGGAGCGAAAAACTAGGTTACAATGCTCCAATTGTAGTGTACGATAAGAAGTTTTACAAATACGAAGACGAAGAGTATTCCATCACTGATATTCCGTTGACGGAAACTGACATTAATGTGTTGACAGAAACCGTTTCGATGCTCAAGCAGTTCAAAGATTTTTCCCTGTTCAGCGATGTGTCGGACATCTTGCAACGTTTGGAAGATAAAATCTATGCCGAAAAATCGCATACGCAACCCGTTATTCATTTGGATAAGAATGAAAATCTCAAAGGATTAAATTTTTTAGACACGCTGTATCAAGCTATTATCAAGAAGATTGTTCTAAAGATTACCTACAAGTCGTTTACCTCACGTGATGAAAATACATTTTCCTTTCATCCCTACATCTTGAAGGAATTTAACAACCGTTGGTTTTTGGTGGGCAAGAAAAGAACAAACGCTCCTATCAGCAATCTGGCATTGGACAGGATTATTGCCATAGATTTCGATTTTAAGGCAGACTATATAAACGAGAATTTTGATGCAGAGAAATTCTATAAAAATGTTGTAGGTGTAACCGTCAATTCAGGTTTGCAACCCCGAAAGATCGAATTGCTGATTGACAGTACTAATGCCCCTTATGTGATTACGAAACCCCTCCATAATTCCCAAAGGCTGATCAAAACCAACGAGGACGGAAGCATCCTTATTCATCTTTTTTTAGTCGAAAATTATGAACTGCATCGCCTCCTTTTAGGTTTCGGATGTGGATTGGAAGTGATAAGTCCGGAAAGATTAAGAAATCAAATTAAGGAAAATTTTAAACAGGCTTTAGAAAAATACACTTAACTTTAAGAACATAAAAATTTTAAACCTAATATACTTTAAAAGAAGACTCAAAAACAAAAAAAAATAAATAAGACATAAAAAAAACACAATATAGTATGCATGCATAGTATTTTTTTAGTATCTTTGAAATCGTTATAGTTATATGAAAGACAAAACAATAGATTATATCTTGAGGGCAACTTGGCAAGCTGTATCAAGAATGTACAACGAGGAAGCCTCCAAATATGGTGGCACGATGGCAACAGGGTTCGTTTTATTAAGCATCGACAAAGACAAAGGAACACCATCAACAGCCTTGGGGCCTAAAATGGGAATGGAAGCCACGAGCCTCACCCGAACCCTCAAATCGATGGAAGAAAAAGGATTGATCATCAGAAAGAAAAATCCCGAAGATGGACGAGGAGTTTTGATTTACCTGACCAAATTCGGAAAGGAAAATAGGGAGCTGTCTAAAAATACGGTGCTCAAGTTCAATGAAATCATCAGGCAGAATATTTCAGATGAAAAGTTGGAGCATTTTATGGAAGTTGCCGAAACGATCAACAACCTCATTACAGAAAAGAAAGTGTTTTGGAAACCTTTCAAATAGACGAATAAAACAAACAACGAATAAACAATATAATAATGAAACGACTCATTAAAAAGGTTGCGGTAATTGGTTCAGGAATCATGGGATCGGGAATTGCCTGTCATTTTGCAAATATCGGTGTAGAAGTCCTGCTTCTCGATATTGTACCTCGTGAACTAACCGAAGCCGAACAAAAAAAAGGATTGACACTCGAAAGCAAAGTGGTTCGAAACCGAGTGGTAAATGACCATTTGGCAAACGCCCTGAAATCGAAGCCCTCTCCTATCTACAATCAAAAATTTGCTAACCGAATCACAACCGGAAACACTACGGACGATTTGGCAAAAATAGCCCATGTAGATTGGATTATCGAAGTGGTAATCGAAAGGCTTGACATTAAAAAACAAGTCTTTGAACAGATTGAGAAATACAGAAAACCGGGGACATTAATTACTTCCAATACCTCTGGAATCCCGATTCACTTTATGAGTGAAGGCCGAAGCGAAGACTTCCAAAAGCACTTCTGTGGGACACACTTCTTTAATCCGGCACGTTATTTAAAACTCTTCGAAATCATACCAGGTCCACAGACTTCTTCAGAAGTATTGGATTTTCTAAATGTATATGGCGAAAAGTTCCTAGGCAAAACTTCGGTCGTAGCCAAAGACACTCCTGCATTCATCGGAAACCGTATAGGTATCTATGGAATCATGAGTATGTTCCATTTGGTAAAAGAAATGGGACTTACTATTGAAGAAGTAGATAAGCTAACAGGACCAGTTATCGGCCGACCAAAATCAGCTACTTTCAGAACGGTTGATGTGGTAGGATTAGATACCTTAGTGCACGTTGCCAACGGACTTTACGAAGGTGTTCCGAACGATGAAGCACACGACTTGTTCAAGCTACCAGATTTCATCAGCAAGATGATGGAAAACAAATGGCTGGGTAGCAAAACGGGACAAGGTTTTTATAAAAAAGTAGACAAGGACATCTTGTCGTTAGACTTAGACACATTAGAATACAGAGCGGCAAAGAAAGCCTCTTTCGCTACATTAGAATTAACTAAAACCATCGATAAGCCAATCAATCGCTTCAAGGTTTTAGTAAAAGGAACAGACAAGGCGGGAGAATTCTACAGAAAAAACTTCACAGGTATGTTTGCTTATGTAGCCAACAGGGTTCCTGAAATTACAGAAGATTTCTATAAGATTGATGATGCGATGAAAGCCGGTTTCGGATGGGAAAACGGTCCATTTGAAATCTGGGATGCTATTGGTGTCGAAAAAGGCATCGAACTGATGAAAGCGGAGAATCTAGAGCCTGCAACTTGGGTGACGGAAATGCTGGCTTCTGGAAACAAATCGTTCTACACTATTAAAGATGGAGCGACCTATTATTATGACATCGCTTCAAAATCACAGAAGAAAATTCCTGGACAGGATGCTTTTATCATTTTGAATAATATCCGCGAAAGCAAAAAAGTTTGGAGCAATTCAGGTTCCGTAATCACGGATTTAGGTGACGGAATACTCAACCTAGAGTTCCAATCGAAAATGAATACTATCGGAGGTGATGTTTTGCAAGGTATCAACAAAGCCATCGATTTGGCCGAAAAAGAATATGCAGGTTTGGTGATTGGAAATCAAGCAGCTAATTTCTCTGTGGGTGCCAACATCGGAATGATTTTCATGATGGCAGTCGAGCAAGAATATGACGAGTTGAATATGGCCATCAAGTTGTTCCAAGACACAATGATGCGAGTTCGTTATTCCGGAATTCCAGTTGTGGTAGCTCCACACGGAATGACTCTAGGAGGCGGATGTGAAATGAGCATGCATGCTGATAAAGTTGTCGCTGCTGCGGAAACGTATATTGGTTTGGTAGAATTTGGTGTAGGAGTAATTCCAGGTGGCGGTGGTTCTAAGGAAATGGCTTTGAGAGCTTCGGATTTATTCCGTAAGAACGATGTTGAATTGAACGTATTGCAAGAATATTTCTTAACAGTGGCTATGGCAAAAGTTTCGACTTCTGCTCACGAAGCCTTCGATCTAGGCATCTTACAACACGGAAAAGACATCGTAGTCATCAACAAAGACCGACAGATTGCTGAAGCTAAGAAACAAGCATTGATTTTGGCAGAAGCGGGATATACACAGCCAATAAGAAGAAAAGATGTAAAGGTTTTAGGAAAGCAAGCATTGGGAATGTTCTTAGTTGGAACCGACCAAATGCAAGCTGGAAGCTACATCTCCGAGCACGATAAGAAGATAGCCAATAAACTGGCCTATGTAATGGCTGGTGGTGATTTATCAGAAGCTACTTTGGTTACTGAGCAATATTTATTGGATATTGAAAGAGAGGCTTTCTTGAGTTTGTGTACAGAGAGAAAGACATTGGAAAGAATTCAATTCATGCTAACAAAAGGAAAACCGCTTCGCAATTAATTATTTTAAATTATAAATGTTGAATTTTAAATGGTTCAGCTTATCGTTTAATAGACAATGATTTAATTTATAATTTACAATTCAAAATTTAAAATGATGAATAAAACAGCATACATCGTTAAAGCTTACCGCACCGCGGTAGGAAAAGCTCCAAAAGGAGTATTCAGATTCAAACGTCCCGACGAATTAGCTGCAGAAACCATTCAATACATGATGAATGAACTGCCAGATTTCGACAAGAAAAGAATAGACGACGTAATGGTCGGAAACGCAATGCCAGAAGCCGAACAAGGTTTAAATGTGGCACGATTGATTTCCTTGATGGGATTGAAAATCGATGACGTTCCAGGTGTTACCGTAAACCGTTATTGTGCTTCGGGATTGGAAACTATCGCCATGGCAACTGCAAAAATCCAATCAGGAATGGCAGATTGCATTATCGCTGGTGGTGCCGAAAGCATGAGCTTCATCCCAATGGGAGGTTACAAACCAACACCCGATTATGCCGTAGCAAAAGAAGGTCACGAAGATTATTATTGGGGAATGGGATTGACTGCGGAAGCTGTTGCAAAACAGTTCAAGGTTTCCCGTGAGGATCAAGATTTGTTCGCTTTCAACTCACACCAAAAAGCGTTGAAAGCACAAGCTGAAGGTAAATTCGATAAGCAAATTGTTCCGATAACTGTAGAACAAACTTACATCGATGAAAACGGAAAGAAAGCGACTAAATCGTATGTAGTTTCTAAAGATGAAGGTCCAAGAGCTGACACCAATTTAGAGGCTTTGGCTAAATTAAGACCTGTTTTTGCAGCCGACGGAAGTGTTACGGCAGGAAGTTCTTCACAAATGAGCGATGGTGCCGCTTTTGTAATGGTGATGTCAGAAGAGTTGGTAAAAGAATTAAACCTGGAACCAATTGCAAGAATGGTAAGCTATGCAGCTGCTGGAGTTGAACCTAGAATCATGGGAATTGGCCCCGTAAAAGCCATTCCGAAAGCCTTAAAACAAGCTGGAATGTCATTGAACGATATTGAGATAATTGAGTTAAACGAAGCCTTTGCATCACAATCTTTAGCAGTAGTGAGAGAATTAGGTATCAATCCTGATATCGTGAATGTGAACGGTGGAGCGATTGCTTTAGGTCACCCACTTGGCTGTACAGGAGCTAAACTTTCTGTTCAATTATTCGACGAAATGAAACGTAGAGGAAACAAATATGGCATTGTAACAATGTGTGTTGGTACTGGTCAAGGTGCTGCGGGAGTTTACGAGGTGCTTTAATTATTTGAGGATTTTCTCGCCTTTTTGTCATTCCGACGAAGGAGGAATCTCCCTAGAAATTTGAAATACTTGTAAAGATTCCTCCTTCGTCGGAATGACAAGATTGAGGTGATTGATTATAAATAAAAATATTAAAATAATATCAAAATGGCAGATACAATTGAAAAAGACGTAACCCGTGGTGGTCAGTTTTTAGTTAAGGAAACAAAAAGCGAAGACATCTTTACTCCTGAGGATTTTTCGGAGGAGCAATTGATGATGAAACAGATGGTCAAGGAATTTGTGGACAAGGAAATCTGGCCTAACAAAAATCGCTTTGAAAATAAGGACTACGCTTTCACCGAAGAGTGTATGAAAAAAGCGGGCGAACTTGGACTTCTTGGAGTTGCGGTTCCTGAAGAATATGGCGGACTCGGAATGGGATTCGTCTCCACAATGCTAGTTTGCGATTATATTTCGGGAGCAACAGGTTCGTTCTCGACAGCTTTTGGAGCACATACCGGAATCGGAACAATGCCAATCACCTTATACGGAACGGAAGAACAAAAGAAAAAATATGTTCCAAAATTAGCTTCGGGTGAATGGTTTGGAGCCTATTGCTTGACTGAACCAGGAGCGGGATCAGATGCCAATTCTGGAAAAACAAAAGCCGTTTTATCTGAAGATGGAACACATTATAAAATCACAGGACAAAAAATGTGGATCTCTAATGCTGGTTTCTGTAGCCTTTTCATTGTTTTTGCAAGAATTGGAGATGACAAAAATATTACCGGTTTTATCGTAGAAAATGATCCTTCAAACGGAATTTCGATGAACGAGGAAGAGCATAAACTCGGAATCCGTGCTTCTTCTACTCGTCAGGTTTTCTTTAGTGATACAAAAGTACCTGTGGAGAATATGCTTTCGGAAAGAGGAAATGGCTTCAAGATTGCAATGAATGCCTTGAATGTGGGTCGTATCAAATTAGGTGCTGCCTGTTTGGATGCTCAAAGAAGGGTCACTTCTGGAGCTGTAAAATATGCAAATGAAAGAATCCAATTCAATACACCAATTGCCAGCTTTGGAGCCATTCGTTCTAAAATTGCTGAAATGGCAACGTCTTGTTATGCAGGAGAAAGTGCGGCTTATCGTGCTGCTAAAAATGTAGAGGAAAGAATTGATGCAAGAGTTGCAAACGGTGAAAGCCACCAGGATGCTGAATTGAAAGGTGTTGAAGAATTTGCAATTGAATGTTCTATTCTAAAAGTAGCTATTTCTGAAGACATTCAAAACTGTGCTGACGAAGGAATTCAAATTTTGGGTGGAATGGGATTCTCCGAAGATACTCCAATGGAAAGTGCCTGGAGAGATGCCAGAATCGCTAGAATTTACGAAGGAACAAACGAAATCAACCGTATGCTTTCTGTAGGAATGTTGGTAAAGAAAGCCATGAAAGGTCATGTAGATTTATTAGGTCCAGCCATGAAAGTTCAAGAAGAATTGATGGGAATTCCTGATTTCAACACACCAGATTACAGCGAATTATTTGCAGAAGAAAAAGAAATTGTGGCCAAATTGAAAAAAGTATTCTTGATGGTAGCGGGTGCTGCTGTTCAAAAATATGGTCCGGATTTAGATGCTCACCAACAGTTATTAATGGCCGCTTCTGATATCTTGATTGAAATCTATATGGCAGAGTCTGTGATTTTGAGAACGGAGAAATTGGCCAAATCAAAAGGTCAGGAAAATGTGAAAGAGCAAATCGCAATGGCACAATTGTATCTCTACAAAGCCGTTGATATTGTAAATGCTAAAGGAAAAGAAGGAATTGCTTCTTTCTCTGAAGGCGACGAGCAAAGAATGATGTTGATGGGATTGAAACGTTTTACAAAATACACCAACCTTCCAAACGTGGTGGCCTTGCGTGAAACAATTGCTTCAAAATTGATTGCAGAAAATGAATATTGCTTCTAGAATTTTTTAGTAGGTTTATATAGTTTGTAATGAAAAAAGCCGTCGCGTTGAATTTAACGAGACGGCTTTTTGTTTCCTTTAGAAAACTACAATTAAAGTGGTTTTCTTCCTTGGATGATTCTTAAAAGCACGATAATTACGGCTATTACTAACAAGATATGGATTAATCCTCCTGTTGCTATTCCAGCTCCAAGAACTCCGAAGAATCCCAAAGCCCAAATAATTACCAAAATAACTGCGATTGTGTAAAGTAAATTTCCCATGATTTGAATTTTTATTGGTTTAGTTTTAATTTAATTATGATCGTTACCGTTCTAATTTTCTTATAGTACTAAATTACAGTATTTCATCAACGGGGTTTTTACAATATTAACTTTTAATGTTACACAATTCTGTCGCTACTCCATGACCTTATAAATTCGATCAAATCGCATCACTGCAATATCACCCATCAACAAGTTTAGCGTTTTTCCATCATCTGAAATCGAATAGCCATTCACTTTTTGTAACGTATTCATATACACACTCTCACCTTCTCCACCACAAAACATTTTAGTCGAAATCATTCCGTTTTCATCAAAAGAAATAGTGTTGGCCTCTACTTTTATCTTGCCCGAATAATTGTTGCAGCTGTTTTTTCCCATCACTTTATTTTCTTTCAAGACAAAAGTAATGTTGGGTTTCTGATCGGGATACAAACCTTCAAAGGCAATCCGAGGTCCTGAAATATAGTTGAGTTCCCAATTTCCTTCTAGAGAATTTGATCCAGTTGTGGCAACAGCTTTCTTAGAGTCGCACGACACAATGAATCCGAAAGTAATAGCCAATAATAAAGTTAGTTTTTTCATAATATACATTTTTTTGATTTCCATGATAGTGAATTAATCTACTTCTTAAAATTAGTGCTTTTAGAATGAAAGAGTTTTAAAATAAATACAAATTTTGGATTCTTTAAAATAGATTTCTACATTCGTAAAAATTAAACTTTAGAACATGAAAATACTTGGAATAGGCTCTCGAATCAACCATCCTGAATATGGAAAAGGTGTAGTTACAAACGTTTCCACAAAAGAATATTGGGTTACATTTATCGAAAACGGATTGGAAACCATAGCGTTAAACAGTGAGTTTGAGGTCATTGAAGCAGCCGATAATGAAGTGGACACCATCAGTTTTTATGATGTGGAAACCAGTTTGAAAAACATTTTACGAAAATGGTCAGATGTGACTGAAATCGTTCCAATTGCTGACAAGTGGAAAGGTGGAAAATTAATTTTGGATCCAGGACAAGCTGGTGTAGCAGGAAAAGACGTGCCAATTGATACTTTCTTCAATAAAATAGTGATGGTTCGCGACCGATTAAGAGTTATGGAGCAAAAGATAAATGCCAGCAATTTGGATAATTCCGAGAAAGTAGATTTGCAACAATACATCACTCGAATTTATGGAAGTCTCACCACTTTTAATGTACTTTTTAAATCGAACTCTGATTATTTTGTTGGAGAAAAATCAAAGTAGAGATAAAAAAAACGACCCCTCGATATAAAACCGAAGGGTCGTTCACCAAAAACAATTAAAACATAATCTTTGTAAAAAAATACAATTGTAGGGAAACAAATGCATTAAATTTTAGTCCAATTAGGTTTATCTACAAAACAAAAATGTACATCTCTAATGCTTATTATAAAGGCTTTTTGCCTTGAATAAGTCTTACTATAATTGCAATTACTGCAATAACTAACAACAGGTGAATAATGCTTCCTGTGACCAATCCACCAAGAAATCCAATGGCCCAAATTATAATTAAAATTACTGCTATGGTGTATAATAAATTTCCCATGATGGTGTGTTTTTATTTGTCGTTATATCTATTACAAAATTGGGTTTTTAAGCGCTGAATTTGTTATAGAATATTTCAAAAATGTTATAAGATTATTTATTCTCTGCCTCTTCAATTTCAAAAATTTCCTTTTGTATCGTTACTGCATAATCATTCGGGATGATTTTCTTCCCATACATTCGGGCATATACCTTGGTAAATTCTGCTCCAAAGTATAATATAATAGCCGAATAATATACCCACACTAAAATAATAACTACTGATCCGGCTGCTCCATACACCGTTGCCACTGTTGAATTTCCTAGGTAGAATCCAATTGCAAATTTTCCTATCATAAAAAAAATGGAGGTAAAACTTGAGCCTATCAAGGCATCTTTCCAAGCAATATCACCATCTGGCAAGGTTTTAAAGATAATCGAAAATAAAATGGTGGTACTGGCAAAAAGAATAATAATATTCAGAATATAAAACAAATAGACCGTTGCATCAGGAAAATAAAGTACCAATCGTGCATTGAGCAAATCCATAACTGTATTGACTGTTAAACTCACCAACAGCAAGAAACCAACTGAAGCAATCATGGAAAAAGACATCAGCCTGTTTTTGATAAACTTCATGACACCTTTATTGGGTTTGGCTTTCAGTCCCCAAATAAAATTGATAGAGCTTTGAATTTCGGCAAAAACCCCCGAAGCTCCAATTAGCAACATAATCCCACCAAAAACCGCTGCAAAAACATTACTGTCCGAAAGTTGTATATTCTTGATTGTTTCCTGAATCTGGGTCGCGGCATCATTCCCTACCAATCCATTTATCTGACCGAAAAACTGACCATTTACCGCTTCTTTTCCGAAAAAAATACCACAGATGTATAAAATTATAATAGATAAAGGAGGCAACGAAAAAATCGTATAATAGGACAACGAGGCACTGAGTTTTATAGCATTGTCTTCATCAAATTCCTTAAAAGTGGCTTTTAATAATCCCCATGATTTGTGTAAAAGTGCTTTTTTTCTCATAGCGTAAAATTTTTGTTTAATTGCTTTTTTACTTGGTAAAAATAGAGATTCCAAATACAGCAACGCTTATACAATACAACTATATAGTTACAAGATTTTCTTACGCCAAAAGGGCTAGCAGTTTATTTCTTTAAAATTTGTTGGGAGATAACCTCAAATAATGCCGTGGGATTGAAAGGTTTAATGACCACATCATCGATTCCGGCATCATCGGCTTTGTTTTCGACTTCATTTTTATCGAAAGCCGTAAGTGCGATAATGGGTGTGGTGATACCGAGACTCCTCATTTTTTTTGCAGTTTCATATCCGTCAATAATTGGCATATTGATGTCCATCAGAACTACGTCAAAATGTTGCTTCTGAATCAATTCAATAGCATCATATCCATTTTCTACCATTTTGCAACGGTGCTGTTGTCGTTCGATGATTTTTTGGGTAACCATCTGATTGATTTTATTATCTTCAACCACTAGGATATTGAGATTTTCTAACACGTTTTCATTTTTAATTTGGGGCTGTTTATTTTCAATTGCTTTTTCAAAGCCTATTACGAAGCTAAATTTTGTTCCTTCATTCTCCTTGCTTTCAAGCTGTATGCTACTTTTGAACAACTCGATAAGCCTTTTTACAATCGACAATCCGAGTCCTGTTCCTTGATAGTCGTCGCTTTTCCGTTCTAATTGTACAAATTTTTCAAAAATCTTTTCCTGATTTTCTTTGGTAATCCCAATACCGTTGTCTTTAACTTCGAAGGCAATAAAATATATTTTCCCTTCCACCCTGTCTAATTTGGCCGTAATTTTTACTTCTCCATTTTTGGTAAATTTCAAAGCATTACTTATAAGATTCATCAATATTTGGGACAACCTTAATTCATCTCCAATCAAATATTGCGGTATCTGAGGATCAAAATCAATGGTCAGGATATTTTCGTTTCCATCTGCAATAAAATGAAGTGAATTTTTAATCGTATTGATTTCTTCTTGAAGATTAAAAACACCATTTTCAAGTACAATCTTGTTCTCTTCCATCTTGCTGATTTGCAAAATATCATTCACGAGTGCCAATAGATATCGGGCTGAAAATCGCAACGAATGCAAATGATTACTGTTCACTAACTCCTTGTGTTCTTCCAGGATGATACTTGCAATTCCCACTACTCCATACAAAGGCGTCCTGAGTTCATGGCTGATGGTCGAAACAAACTGAGTTTTAAGCTCAGCATTTTCCTCGGCTTTTTTGTTTGCCAATGTTAGTTCTTCATTGGTTTTAAGAAGTTCGGCATTGAGTTTTTTTCTCAATTGATTACTTCGGTAGAAAGAATAGAGTAACAAAAGCATTACAATCATCAGCACCAAAAGCAACACGCTAACTGTTTTAGTAACCGATATCTTTTCTTGCTGAGTGGCATTTTCGCGTTCGATCCTTTCAAATTGGCTTTTATATTCGTCGAGTTCAATCTGGATGGCATATTTTTCTAAACTTCGTAGCTTCTCTTCGGAAAACAATGTATCGTTCATCAATTTTCGTTTGTTCTCATAAGCCTTGGCAAGCATAGGCTTATTGTAACGTTTATAATGTTCTGCCAAATTTTCATACAAATCAATCAGCAATCCATATAAATTTTCTCCTTTGCTTATTTTTAAAGCTTTCGCAAAAAAATCTTCAGCGAGTTCAGGCTGGTTTTGGTTGCTATAATACACGCCAAGGCAATTCAGCAAATGAAATTTCCCCTCTGCATCACCTTTTCGCTCAAAGTAGGATCTAATCTGACTCAAATATGAAAACCCCGACTCATAATCCTCATCTGAGAAATAGGCATTTGCCAAATTGAGCTTCGTATAAGCAATCTCCGTACTATCTTTAATTTTTTCGGCATAAAAGAGTGATTTTTGATAATAGGCAATCCCCTTTTTTACATCAATTTTATTGTAATAATAGGCACTGCCTAAATTGCTATATACCCAATCCTTTAGCGAATCATTCTCGGTTTGGTTGGCATATTGCAATGCCTTTTTATAAAATTCTATTGCCCTTTTGGACTGCGAAAACTCATCATAGACAACACCAATAGAGTTGTAGGAATGGGCTATCAAGTAAGGATCATCAATTTTAAAAGACCTCACCAATGCCTCCTTGGAAACTTCCAAAGATTTTTCATAATCGCCATTTCTATAATGATTCCCAGCTTGGGTTATTTGCTTCTCTATACTTTTCCGCTGGTCTTGTGCCGTTTGGGAGTATAAAAAAGAAATCGAAAATAGCAGTAATAGGATAAGGAGCTTTTTCACCTAAAAAATTTATGCCATGAAAATATAAAAATAATCCCAACAATGAGTCGGGATTAGTTTCTAAATTAGTTTCTAATTAATTTTCTGTATTTGATACGCTTTGGAGTCAAGTCACCACCAAGACGTTTCTTTTTATTTTCTTCGTATTCAGAGAAACTTCCTTCAAAGAAATAAACTTCAGAATCACCTTCAAAGGCCAAGATATGTGTACAGATTCTGTCCAAAAACCATCTATCGTGGGAAATTACAACTGCACAACCTGCAAAGTTTTCCAAACCTTCTTCCAAGGCACGAAGCGTGTTGATATCCAAATCATTCGTTGGCTCATCCAGCAACAACACGTTTCCTTCTTCTTTCAAAGTCATGGCAAGGTGCAAACGGTTTCGCTCACCACCCGAAAGCATCGATACTTTTTTATTTTGATCGCTTCCGCCAAAATTAAAACGGGATAGATAAGCCCTTGAGTTCACCTGTCTTCCGCCCATCATAATCAATTCCTGACCATCGGCAAAATTTTCCCAAATGGATTTATTTGGATCAATATTAGCATGAGATTGATCGACATAGGCAATTTTTACTGTCTCTCCAATAGCGAAGGATCCTGCATCTGGTGTTTCCTCACCCATAATCATTCTAAAAATAGTAGATTTACCAGCACCATTAGGCCCAATGATCCCAACAATTCCAGCCTGAGGCAATGTGAAGTTTAAGTTATCATACAATAATTTCTCACCATATCCTTTTGAAACGCTGGTTGCCTCTATAACATTTGTTCCCAAACGAGGACCATTTGGAATGTATAGTTCCAGTTTTTCATCCAATTGCTTTTGGTCTTCGTTTAATAGTTTATCATAGTTCTGCAAACGTGCTTTTTGCTTGGTCTGTCTTCCTTTTGCACCTTGACGCACCCAGTCCAACTCACGTTCAAGTGTTTTTCTTCTCTTCGAAGCCACCTTTTCTTCCTGAGCCATACGCGTTGATTTTTGATCCAACCAAGAAGAATAATTCCCTTTCCACGGAATACCTTCTCCTCTATCCAATTCAAGAATCCATCCGGCTACATTGTCAAGGAAATAACGGTCGTGCGTTACGGCAATCACGGTTCCTGCATATTGAGCCAAATGTTGCTCTAACCAAAGTACACTCTCTGCATCCAAGTGGTTGGTAGGCTCATCCAGTAACAAAACATCAGGTTGTTGCAACAACAATCTGCAAAGTGCCACACGACGACGCTCTCCACCAGAAAGCACCTTGATTGGCGTGTCTGGATCTGGAGTTCGAAGGGCATCCATTGCAATCTCTAACTTTGTATCGATTTCCCAAGCTCCCAAAGCGTCAATCTTGTCCTGTAAAGCTGCTTGACGGTCCATCAACTTGTCCATCTTATCTGGATCTGAATAGTTTTCTTCAAGCCCGAACAAATCATTAATTTGATTGTATTCTTCCAAAACCGCCATGGTTTCGGCAACACCTTCACGAACAATCTCGATTACGGTTTTACTTTCGTCCAATTGTGGTTCCTGTTCCAAATAACCCACGGTATAACCTGGCTGAAACACTACATCCCCTTGGTAATTTTTATCTACTCCAGCAATAATCCTCAAAAGGGAAGATTTTCCAGAACCATTTAGACCCAAAATACCAATCTTCGCCCCATAGAAAAAGCTCAAATAGATGTTCTTTAATACTTGCTTGTCGCTGCTTGAGTAGGTCTTACTCAATTTTTGCATCGAAAATATGACTTTCTTATCGTCTGACATTTGTTTTATTTTTTATTGCTATTATTTATTTTTTATTTCTTGAGCTACAAAGATAGTTTTAAATAAAAACAATGCAAAGGTGATTTTTAGAATATTAGGAACTCATTTTCTCCTAGTATTGCAAGCGTAGTATCTAAAATGCAAAAGCCCTGCAATTTCTTGCAGGGCTAAAACACTAAAAACAATTAACAAATTATTCCTTTATAATCTTGATGGTTTGTATAGCAGTATCAGAAGTTATTTTTACCAAATAGGCTCCACTTGCCAAATTCGACAAATCAAGTTGTGCAGTGTTGGCATTCACAGTTCTTGTAAACACCTCTTGTCCTAAAAGGTTGTAAATGGCAACATCACTAATGGCTGAAGCATGACTCAAATTCAAGAAGTTTTTCACTGGATTTGGATAGGCTTTCAAAGTATTTCTCTCAAAATTATCATCCGATAGGCTTTCATTAGTAGTGATTTCCAAACAGAAATTACCTTCATCTAGCTGTGAATATCCTGCCATCCTAACATAATAGGTTTCACCCACATTCACTTCTACATCTTCAATAATCGACATTGAAAAATTCCCGTTATCATCATTACATTCCATTTCGATCAAATCGCCACATGTCCCAGAATATACGGCCAAGACAGTATCAGTGATACTCGCTCCAGTGAAATCGGTCGAGATGTTTACAGTGGCAACGTTTGCTGGAACGGTGAAGCTAAACCATACGTCATTTTGCGGATTATCCATACAAGGAGAGGCTTCCCAGTCAGATCCTGTACTTCCAAGATTGGTTCCATTGTTTAGCACACCATTGCAATAGCCAGCATCAACTGTTAGAGCAACCGCTCCCTCACATTCATCGTTTAGTGGAGCTGTTTGTCTTTCGGTTAGGCAGATTTCGAAACTTACATTCGTAGGCTCCTCTTGATAAGAAAACACCCTAACATAATAGGTTGTTCCAATTTCAAGATTATCCACAAAAGGGGATTCTGGATCACTGATAAGATTGAGCTGTCCACAAGTTCCGTCAAACACCTCGATTAGCAAAGCTGCAAAGTCATCTGTTTCGGTTATCAATAGTTTATGGCTTGTTCCTGTAGCTACAAATGAAAACCAAACATCATCATCCGGGCTTCCTTCTTCGGTTTCAATACCCGAATCCGTTGCAGCAGCTAGAGAAGCCGTTGTAACCACGTCACACAATCCGTTTGTATTTACCGTCAAGGGTGTAGCTCCTTCACATTCGTCATTAGGCTGAAAGTCGGGCAATGTTCCAATACAAATATCAAAAGAACCAAAGTGAAATTCAGAATTATAGGTAAAAACACGAAGATAATATTCTGTCCCTACCGAAAGATCTTCCACTACAAACGTTTGAGGATCGCTTGAAACCACTATTTCTCCGCCACATTCACCATCAAAGACTTCTATGACAAAATCAGTTGTGGTTCCAAGAATGTTAAAAACTGATATCTTTTGGGTTTCGGAAAGAGCTGTAAAGCGGTACCAAACATCATCATCAGGATTTCCTGTTTCGGCATCAATACCAGAATTGGTTGCAAAGTTTATAGTTCCCGAAGCGATGGCCTCACAATTAAAATCTGTATTGACGGTTAGTTCAACTGCTGCATCACATTCATCGTTTGCAGGTGGTGGAGCTGGAGTAGAAATACAGACCGTAAAAGTAGTATCCGGATTTGGATTGTCATAATACGTATAGACTCTTAGATAATAAGTAGCACCAATTTCAAGGTCCGTTACAATTCCATTATTGGCATAAAATGTTTGAACGCTATTTTGTTCGTCACAAATGCCACTCAACACTTCAAAAGCCAGATCGGTATCATTTCCTTCAATATTTTCTAGGAATATCAAATGAGAGGTTGACGAAGCTACAAAAGAATACCAAACATCGTCATCTGCATCTCCCTCTACCCATTCTACCCCAGAATCAGTGGCAGATTGCAAGGTTCCAGGTGTAGAGGTTGCACAAAAGACACCTTGACCAACTGGCAAAGCAATTGCTCCAGAACATTCGTCATTGGCTGGTGGAGGTGGTGGCGTTCCGATACAGATATCAAAAGTAGTATCCACTATATAATCATAATAAGAGTAAACCCTCACATAATAAACGGTTTCTGGAATAAGATTCGAAACAATAAAAGTTTCTAGATCACTACTTTCCACTAATGTTCCCGAACAATCTGCTTCAAATAGTTCTACTGCAAGATCTTCTCCTTGCCACGTACTGGCTACAATATTGCTAACTTCAATTTTATGTGTAGAGGAAGTTGCAGTAAAGGAAAACCAGACATCATCGTCGGCCTGACCAAAATCTGCTTCTATTCCAGAATCGGTAGCAGATTGGAGTGTACCAGCAGTTACAGTTGAGCAAAGGAAATCTGTATTGACGGTAAGGTTCACTGCACTTTCACAATCATCGTTTGCAGGTGGCCCGGGAGGTGTTCCTACACAGATCTCAAAAGTAGTTTCCTGAGGCTCGTCTGAATAAGAATAAACCCTCACATAATAGGGAACCCCCACTTCAAGTCCGCCAACGACCAACATATTGGGAAAATCTACATACTCAATCAGATCCAAACCACCACAAGCTCCACTCATGACTTCTATTACCACATCATCTTCAACATTGTCCAACGAAATTTTATGGATTTCATTTGTAGCAGTAAAAAAGAACCAAACATCATCGTCAGCATTTCCTGTTTCTGCCTCAATTCCAGAATCTGTTGCTTCAAAGAGTGTTCCCGAAGTAACAGTTCCGCAGTTGTAATCCCCGTTTACTGTGAGTTCTGTAGCGGTATCACATTCGTCATTTGCAGGAGCAAAATCGAGATTGGCCTTTTTAGCAACAAGATGATGAGTATCTTGAACCGTTGTAGATTCCTGATCTGCAACTGGCAAATCCACCAGCCGGATAACTTGTGAACTGGCATACAAAAAGGACAAGAGTCCTAGTAAGAATAATTTTGTTTTCATAATTTATAGGTTTGGATTAAAAAAGTATTCCTTGTTAGAACAAACCCAGAGCTAAAAACCCTACCTAATTATTCATTTCAAAACAGTCCTAAACGCAAAAAATCCGCTCAAAAAAGCGGATTCATTATATTTTTTATGTGGGTACTACACTCTACCCTTCAATGAGCTAAAGACCCAGGCAATAGCAAAAAAGCCAATCCCTACTGCTGCAAAGCCCCATCCTGCCACATCATCATAGCGAAAAGCTCCGAGGCCTATCAATAATAACCCCATCAATACCATTATAAAGGTAGCCCATCCCAAGATGGTATTCTTATTCATTCCCATAGCTGTTGTTTTTGAAAGGCAAATATCGGGAAATAATTATGTATAAAAGAAGAATTTTGAAAGGTTTCCCCATAAAAATGCCAACATCACTTCAATATCAAATGAACTGTAACGTAAGATAAACACGTTATGATAACTAATTCTAACTATAGAAGTTTGAATTTCTTAACTTTGCAAAATGAAAGAAAAGATAATAAGAATAGTTTCTGAATTTAATAATGAACTAAAGCTTCAAGGATTTAAGGCATTTAAAATTGAAGATGACAGTAACGAAACACGTACCTACAGCAGAAAGGAATTTTATAAAATCTGCCTTACAACAGGGAAGAGTAAAATCCATTATTCTGATAAAACTTATGAACAGGAAGGTACGATTCTGTTTTTCGGAAATCCGCATATTCCCTATTCTTGGGAAACCATTTCTACTACTTATGTGGGTTACACCATTCTTTTCTCGGCAGAATTCTTTAAAAACTCCGAACGTTCTGAGAGCCTTCAACAATCCTCTTTCTTTAAGATTGGTGGAACTCCAATTTTAAAAATAACCCCCGAACAAAGGGATTTTCTCAATACCATTTTTCAGAAAATGATTGCAGAACAAGAAAGTGAATATGTATATAAAGATGAACTGATTAGAAATTATATCAGCCTGATTATTCACGAGTCTTTGAAAATGGAACCTTCTGAAAATTTTGAGCAAAATAAAAATGCATCTTCAAGATTATCATCTGTTTTTCTAGAATTACTAGAAAGACAATTTCCTATCGAAACCACCCAAAGTCCGCTTCAACTAAGAACTGCACAACATTATGCACAACATTTGAATGTGCATATCAATTATCTGAATCGAGCCGTAAAAGAAGTGACAGGAAAATCTACAACTTCACACATCACGGAGCGAATTATTACAGAAGCAAAAGCCCTTTTGCAACATACTGATTGGAGCATTTCCGAAATTGCTTATGCACTCGGATTTGATTACCCAACGTATTTCAACAATTTCTTTAAAAAAATTACTGGTGCCAATCCAAAATCATTTCGCTTGACGGAAGTTTGATTTTCTTAACTTTTGGTTTGATAATCGTTACTAGCTTGCTAAAAGGTCGTTCTATCTTTGTAATTGATTATCAAATCAATTTAAGATGTCAAATTCAAATATTATTTCCACTCCAGATCAACTACAAAAAGATATTTTTGAGCGATTGCTAAATGGCGAAACGATACTTCCTGATGATGCCCAAATTGGGCGATTGAGAGAAGAATCATTCGCTATAAAAGAATTGCTAACACAGATGAATAACACTACCAATCCTGAAGAGATTTCAAAGATACTGAGTGTTATTTTAGACAAGGAAATTCACAATCTTTCCATTTTCACACCACTTTACATCAATTACGGAAAGCACATCAATATTGGCAAAAATGTTTTTATCAATTTCGATTGCACCTTTTTGGCATTAGGTGGAATTACCATTGGGGATGATGTGCTGATAGGACCAAAAGTGAGCCTCATCACGGAAAATCATCCATTGAATCCAAAACATAGAAAAGGAATAATCAGCAAATCCATTCACATCAAAAAGAATGCTTGGATTGGTGCGAATGCAACCATCTTGCCTGGAGTTACCGTTGGCGAAAATGCAGTGGTTGCAGCTGGAGCAGTCGTTTCAAAAGATGTTCCTGATAATACAATCGTAGTTGGAATTCCTGCAAGAGTCATCAAAGAAATTGAATTTTAAAACCTCATCACTATGAAAACTATATCTGCTTTCCTTTTGAGTTTAATCTGTTTTCAGCTTTTTGCCTGTAGCAAAAATGAAGAAGTCAAACAGCCTGAAAATCCAACAACTATAAGTACTTCGAAAATGAAAATAACAATCGGCTCGACTGTTTTTACGGCAACACTTTATGATAATGTGACTGCAAATGCATTCAAAACAATGCTTCCACTCACCATTACTATGAGCGATCTTAACGCCAATGAAAAATTCTTTTATTTTTCTTCAACATTACCTACCAATGCTGCCAGCGGAGGAAGTATTCAAGCGGGAGATCTGATGCTGTATGGCAACAATTGTCTGGTTCTTTTTTACGAAAGTTTCAACACCTCATATAGCTATTCAAGAATCGGAAAAATTGATGATGTTGCTGAATTGGAAACGGCTTTGGGAGCTGGAAATGTAACAGTTAAATATGAATTAAATTAAAAATTATGAACACAAATATCAAAGACAGTACTAATTGCGAGTGGTTTAATGCCAATGCTATCACATCACCAATTTTGAAGAAAAAACTCAAGTAAATGGGTTAGAACCAGGTTCGACTGACGAATATAATTTAGTTAATAATAAAAAAAATCAACAATGAAATATCTATCAATAATTGCAATTGCATTCCTAATGTGTTTCGGACAAACATTTGCCCAAAACGCAAAATCAAAAAATAAAATGAATACAAAAGAACAATATACATTTGAACTCAGCGACAAAGTTACCCGTCAAAAAGTAAGCTTCAAAAACCGCTATGGCATTACACTTTCAGGAGATTTGTATCTTCCAAAAAATGCAGGAACTGAAAAATTAGCCGCATTGGCAATCAGCGGACCTTTTGGTGCTGTAAAAGAACAATCTTCTGGATTATATGCCAATCAAATGGCTGAACGTGGTTTCGCCGTTGTGGCATTCGACCCATCTTATACTGGCGAAAGTGGTGGAGAACCTCGCAATATAGCTTCATCTGACATTAATACGGAAGATTTTAGTGCAGCGGTTGATTTTTTAGGACTTCAAAAAAATGTAGATCGAAATAAAATCGGCATCATTGGGATTTGTGGTTTTGGTGGTTTTGCATTGAATGCTGTTGCAGTTGATAAAAGAGTGAAAGCTGTTGCCACAACAAGCATGTATGATATTCCCAGAGTTAACTCAAACGGATACAACGATAAAACCACAGTAGAAGAACGTACAAAAACGCTAGAAACTTTAAGTTTACAACGATGGGAAGATGCTGAAAATGGAAAACCTAAATATGGTGCACAACCAAACAAGGATAAATTGACTGGAGATGAGCCACAATTCATTAAAGAATATTTTGATTATTATAAAACGCCACGTGGCTTTCATGCTCGTTCCATAAATTCAAATGGAGCTTGGGCAAATACTTCTGCAATTGGATTGACTAATATGCAAATCTTAGCCCATCTAAAAGAAATCTCACCAAGACCAATGCTATTAATTGCTGGAGAAAATGCACACTCACGTTATATGAGCGAAGACATTTATAAATTGACTGCCGAGCCAAAAGAATTAATGATCATTCCAAATGCTGTTCACGTGGATTTGTATGATAAAATTGATATAATTCCATTTGATAAATTGGTGACCTTCTTCAAGGACAATTTGAAATAATATTGATTAACTTGATGTCTCTTGAAATCATCAAGATGCAGGACATCAATGAAGCCTATGTAAGGATGCTAAAGAGTGATGTGCGGTACCGTTTTGTGATTGATATGCAATCTTTGAAATAGTTTTTTTTAGCTATAATTTAAAAAACAGCTGTTGGTCATTTTAAATGATTGACAGCTGTTTTTTTAGTGATTTTTCGAAATAGATTACTTCATTGCTTTAATTGAATCATAGGTTAGAAGGCTTCATTCTATTGCTTTTGCTTAAAAGCTGTAGCAACAATAAACACATCATTTCGAACCACACCAAAAAAAAGAGCACCCTATTTAGCCTAATAGGATGCTCCGCTGACCACTAAAACTAACTCAAACTGTATTTGCAGTAAAATTACCACCAAGTCCTTACTTGCACAATACCTACAAATGGGTATTTTCCTGCATAAAAAAACCGCAACTGGGTTGCGGTTTTAAAAAAGTACTATTCGATGATCCAAACTTTATAGTCAGCAGCTGCGGTTCCTCGATTCCGAACATAGATCTTGATTGCATTACGTGGAACTGTTTTGCTCTACAGATGAACCCTTTCCTATCACGGAAGAACATCCTCTACAAGAGTGGAAAAACGAAAGTATCCCGTTTCCTATTCAAGATTTAAGAACCTTGAGTCCAAAGGAAATGAAGCTGGCACAGGAAGTTTTAAGGAAAATTATAAATGGCGAAGATATTGATTGAAAATTTTTGATAATCTGGCTTGAACAAAAAATGCGTCCCAAAAAAGGACGCATTCTTTTAAAGTCACTATTTAAAGAGTTCCGTAATTTTTTCAATACTTATATTGAGCCCTATATATAAAGAGTAATAAGGATTATAATAAGGGAGCATACCTCTTATATCTGCTCCTAAAATAAGTTCCGAACCATCCGCCAGAAATTGCCTGTAATAGGATCTTATCAGATAAAATCCATTCCAATTTCTATCTTCTTCCAATCTATAATATATCCTTTCTTGATCATTAACAGAAGCTACTTGAGGATAATTAGTAGTGACTCCAAAAGTAGGCTGAAAGAAAAGTGAGGACTTTTTGGCAAAAAGCAAATCAAATGTAACTCCTCCCCCAAAATATCCACTTAAAATATTTTGGTTATCTACATCCTCTTTAACTAAAAAAGGTGATGCCCTTTCTGGGATTTCATCAGAGGTATTAATAGTTATTGTTTCTGTTTGAATGGTTGCGATTGATGTTGCTATAGAAAGTTTTGAAATAAGAAGTTCCGCATGTGCATGTAAAAAAATGCGTGTCTTATTTTCACACATCAACCGAAATAATAATTGGCTATAGATACTATAGGAGGTGTTGCTAATTTTGGTTTTATACTGATTATATTGTTTGGAATAACTAGAGCCAACCTGCAGAATATCTAAGGGATTAATAAGAACATTTTCATTACGGTATCGTGTTATACTATCATTATTGGAATAATTTATTTTTAATATTCCAGTATTGAAACCAAATTTATATTTTTTTGTTGGTGGTGAATAAAAATTTATATGGCCTACATACCCTAATTTATTGCTTGAAAAATCAAAATCAGCGGCATTCAAATACATAAATTTATCTTCTTCAATATTACTATCTTTCTTTTCTTCTTTCTTTTCCTCTTTTGTTTCACAACAATTTTTAGATGCTTCAGTAAAACTGATATCATCGGGAAAATACTTGTCCAAGTTTTCCTTTTTTTTACCTGCCTTTAGATACTCCCTTTTCAATTTAATGGCAATATCATATATAGAATCTCTTTTATACTTATAAGAAATTGCAGATTTTGTCATTAGTGTATTGAGATCGGCATCAGTATATTTTTCTAAGGATTGATACTCTTCTTTAAAAATAGAATTATAGAGTTTGAATTTTTCTAATAGGTTTGATAACTTTATAGAATCATTTTCCTGCTTGTCCTTTTCAGTAGCCTGAATAGTAATGACATGCTCTTTACCATCATTTGTTTTAATGGTTATTTCCTGTCCGTGTGATGCAATACCTATTAATAGTAATGCAACAAAAAGTGATTTTGCTTTCATAATTTCTGTTCTTTAAGTTATTGGTAAATCAAAGTAAACCAATATCTTACAACAGAAAAATCCCTATAAGTAGGGATTTTAAAATACAATAATCAGTATCGTAAATTTCTAATTAAAAATCTTCACCAGCATCTCCTTCAACAAATCACTCTCCTTCAATGAAGCTCCAACACCCTTGCTTTTCACATCGGTATCACGCAAGGTGGCGACAATCTGGCTCACTTTTTTCATCGGATAATTTTTGAGGGCCACATCATAATCCTTTACAAAATAAGGGTTTATTTTCAAGACCGAGGCTACATTTTTAGGTGTCTTGTCTTTCAAACCGTGGTATTGCAACAGCTGGAGAAAAAAGCCAAAAACTAAGGTTGTGGTCATCACCATCGGGTGGTCTTTGGGGTTTTCGGCAAAATATTGGGCAATCTGATAGGATTTTAATTGGTTTCGTTCGCCAATGGCTTTCCTAAATTCAAACACATTGAAATCCTTGCTAAAACCAATGTTTTCCTCTATAACTTCTGGGGTTACGGTACTGCCTTGCGGCAAAATGATCGCAAGCTTGTCCAATTCATTCGCAATCTTGCTCAGATCGGTACCCAAGAAATCAACCAACATGGCAGTAGCCTTTGGCTCAATATTTAGTTTTTTGCCTGCCAAAACACGCTTCAGCCAGTCGCCTACTTGGTTTTCATAAAGTTTTTTGCTTTCATAAACGAGTCCGTTTTTTTCAAGCAATTTGGTGACTTTCTTCCGTTTGTCGAGGGTTTTATATTTGTAGCAAAACACCAAGACCGTTGTTGGCATTGGGTTTTCGGCATAGCTTTCGATCTTGTCGATGGTTTTGGTCAGGTCTTGAGCTTCCTTGACAATCACCACTTGGCGATCTGCCATCATCGGGTAGCGTTTTGCCGTCCCAATGATATCCTCCATCGATACATCACGACCGTAAAGCACCGTTTGGTTAAAGCCCTTCTCCTCTTCCGAAAGGATGTTCTGCTCAATATAATCTGATAATTTATCGATATAGTAAGACTCCTCACCCATCAAGAAATAAATAGGCTTGATGTTTCCAGCCTTGATATCGTTTACAATTTTTATAACCTCATCCATTTTTTAGTGGTCAGTGTTCAGTGTTCGGTGTTCGGTTTAGAAAGTTACCTCATTTCCAAATTATCTCATTTCCAAATTATCTCATTTCCAAATTATCTCATTTTCAAATTAAGCAATTATCTTTGCCTCATGCAACAGCTCAATTTTCCTGCCTATAACTTTCGTTTCAAAAATAGCGAAAATAAAACAGCTATCTTCGATGAAATTCGGAAAAAATTCATCATTCTCACACCCGAGGAATGGGTGCGACAACACGTGGTGCAGTATCTCATGAAGGAAAAAAACTATCCCAAATCGTTGATTAATGTTGAGAAATTGCTAAAAGTCAACGGCTTGGTAAAACGCTATGACGTGGTGGTTTTTAATAACGACGGTTCGATTTTGATCTTGGTGGAATGCAAAGCTCCCGAAATCAAGATTTCCCAAACGACTTTCGACCAAATTGCCCGATACAACATGACAATGAAGGCCGAATATTTAATGGTAACCAATGGTCATAATCATTACTTTTGCCAAATGGATTTTGAGAACGAACGGTATGATTTTTTGAGGGAATTACCGGGGTATTAGTGATCAGTATTCAGTGTTCAGTGTTCGGTGTTCAGTCACAGTATTCAGTCGCAGTCACAGATTGGAATTTGGAATTTGCTTTTTGGAATTTAAAAATTTATAAATGAATATAGCAGTTGTCATATTAAATTGGAATGGAGTGCAACTCTTGGAGCAGTTTCTGCCTTCGGTTCTGGCCTACTCTCCCGAGGCGACTGTTTATGTAGCCGATAATGCTTCAACGGATGATTCGGTTGCTTTTGTGAGGTCTAATTTTCCTTCAGTAAAAATCATTCACAACGACAAAAATTATGGGTTTGCAAAAGGCTATAACCAAGCATTGAACAACCTTGAGGCAGATGTATATGCTTTGGTAAATTCAGATATTGAGGTTACTCCAAACTGGCTTTCGCCGATAATTGAAACGTTTCTACAAGAACCTAAAACAGCAGTTATTCAACCCAAAATATTGGATTTTAAAAACAAGGAATACTTTGAATATGCTGGTGCCGCGGGCGGTTTCTTGGACAAATTTGGTTACCCCTTTTGCCGCGGAAGAATTTTTGATACCCTAGAAAAAGACATGGGCCAATATGATAACGATCTCCCTATCTTTTGGGCTTCGGGAGCTTGCTTTTTTATAAGGAGCGAAGTATTTCACGAATTAGGTGGGTTTGATGCTGATTTTTTTGCCCATCAGGAAGAAATCGATTTGTGTTGGCGAATCTTCAACAAAGGTTATACGATTAAATATTGTCATTCATCAAAAGTCTTTCACGTTGGAGGAGCGACTTTACAGGAAGGAAGCCCGATGAAAACGTTTCTGAACTTTAGAAATTCATTATGGATGCTGACTAAGAATCTTCCGCTGTCTAGTTTCTTTCCAATCCTTTTCATCCGAATGATTTTAGATGGAGTTGCCGCATTTCGTTTTCTGTTGCAAGGAAAAGGCAAACACTTTTTGATGATACTGAAAGCTCACTTTTATTTTTATTGGTTTCTTCCACGAAATCTGAGAAAAAGAGAAGGAAAACAAAACAAACAATACTTTAAAATAAAGAGTATCGTTTATAGTTACTATATTCGTAGTGGCAAGGTTTTTGACCGGCTATTTTAACATTAGTTTAGGTATCATTATGAATCTTTAAACTTATTAAACCCTAATTTTGTAAATAAATCTAAAACAACCGTTATGAAAAGAGTAATTCTGGCATTATCATTACTTGCCCTTTTGACCACCTCTTGTGGAACCAAAAAGAAAATCGCTGAACTGGAAAATAAAAACAAGGAAATTCAAAATTTATTGAATTCAGCCACCATCAAGTTGAACACTTGTTTGACTGAAAAAGAAGCAATGGCTAATCAAGTCGATTTTTTGAAGAAAAACAATTCTGATTTGATTAACAATATGGGTAACATGACAACTTTGTCTGCAAAAGGTGCCGAAAACATTGAAAAAGCATTAGAGTCAATCAAAGAAAAAGATTTAAAAATCACCAGAATGCAAGATGCTTTGACTAAAAAGGATAGTGTGACGCTAGCTTTGGTTACAAGCTTGAAACGTTCAGTTGGTATTTCTGATCCAGATATCGAAATCAATGTTGAAAAAGGGGTGGTTTTCATCTCAATCGCTGATAAACTATTGTTTAAAAGTGGTAGCTACGTTGTGAGCGACAGAGCAAAAGAAATCTTAGGAAAAGTTGCAAAAGTAGTAAACGACAAACCAGACTTTGAATGTATGGTTGAAGGTCATACGGACAATGTCCCTTTCATCAGCAACGGAACTTTATTAGACAACTGGGATTTGAGTGTGAAACGTTCTACCTCTATCGTGAGAATCTTGACAAAAGATTTTGGCGTTAACCCAAAACAATTGATAGCAGCCGGACGTGGAGAATTTGTTCCTTTAGTAGAAAACAACTCTGCTGAAAACAGAACTACAAACAGGAGAACTCGTATCGTAGTGATGCCAAAAATCGACCAGTTTTATGATATGATTGAAAAAGAAATGAAGAACAAGAAATAAATTCTAGTTTTCATATAATTCAAAGGCCTGAAATGATTTCAGGTCTTTTTTTTGTTCTCTTACCAAAGAAAGGAAAGCCAATAGAAAACAAAAAACTCTTTAGTTTCCTAAAGAGTTTTTGTTGGTGGGGAGAGCAGGATTCGAACCTGCGAAGTTTTCACAGCAGATTTACAGTCTGCCCTCGTTGGCCGCTTGAGTATCTCCCCATCCTTAAACAAATATGGTATTTGTTCCAAGCGGTTGCAAATATAGGAACTGTTTTGATGTTTGCAAACAAAATTTGAAGATAAATTTCAATTAATTTTTAAACTATTGGAATTGAATAAAATAAAAAATCTCCACGAGGGAGATTTTCTATTTTAATGCCAAAAAAGTGATTCTTACTTCAATATTTCGGCAACTTTTGCTCTTAATTCTGCACCTCTCAAGTCTCGAGCGATAATTTTTCCATTGGCATCTACGATAAATGTAGCAGGAATACTTTTAATATTGTAAAGTTGAGCTATAGGATCGTTCCAAAATTGTAAGTTAGAAACATGGTTCCATGTTAAGTTATCTTTTGCAATAGCTTCTTTCCATTTTGCGGCATCCTTATCAAGAGAAACTCCAATGATATTGAGTCCTTTTGCATGAAACTCATTATAAAGAGCTACCACACTTGGATTTTCCTTGCGACAAGGACCACACCAAGAAGCCCAAAAATCAATGATTGTGATTTTTCCTAAGGATTCTTTTAAAGATACCTGTTTCCCATCAGGATTTGGACCAGAGAAAGCTGGAGCAATACTTCCAACTGTTAACGACTTGAAATTATCAATCTTTGTCTTTACAGTCTTTCCAGGTTTTGTAGCTTTCAATGAAGCATCAAGAGTGTTGTAAACGGTTTTGATTTTTTCGATATCAACTTCAGGCTGGTTGAACATATTATCCAAAAACAAAACTGAAAGAAATGATTTTGGGTTTTTCTCAGGATAATTTGAAGTTATTGTCATCATCTCAGACTGCAACTTACCAAATTCTTCCATCAAATTGTTGATTGTAAGAGTGTCATTACTTGTTTGAGCCGCTTGCATTTTTGCCATGTTAGCTGCTTGAAAATCCTGCATTTTCTTTTGAATCTTCATAGCCGAAGCATTAAAACTTTGCAAGTCTTCATTGTTTTTAGTTCCACCAACTTTGCTTTTCGCAATACTGTCTTTATAAATCGTAAAGTTAATTTTACCGTTTTCAAGGATAAAGGCTACCTTACCTTGAATATCCTGAACCTGAATAAAATGAATTGAAGGTTCTGGAGTTTTGCCTTTAAAAGTGAATTTTTCGTTCTCTATTTTAACTGTATCAACTGGAACCATTCCCAGAACTTCATCCTGACGCTCCAAAATGACAGTTTTTCCGTTTTCTAATCCTTTCACTGTTCCTGTCAAAGTGAATTCATTGTCGATAATCACTGTAAAAGAGACTAAGCCAATTGCTAGTAATAGCATAAAAAATGTTTTTTTCATGTGCTTTTATTTTTTTAATTAATACAAAAATAGCCATGTTTCCATGGCTATTCAATTATTTTAGAAGTGAAGCAACTTTTGCTTTTAGCTCTTCACCACGAAGGTCTTTTGCAATTATTTTTCCTGATGCATCTAGCAATAAAGTAGCCGGAATCCCTTCAATACCATATTGCTTTGCAATTGGATCTTCCCAACCTTGAAGGTTTGAAATTTGAACCCAAGTCAGCTTATCTTTTGCTATCGCTTCTTTCCATTTATTGGCATTCGTATCAAGAGAAACTCCAATGATATTCAACCCTTTTGAATGCAACTCATTATATAAAGCAACCACATTTGGATTTTCTTTTCTACATGGTCCACACCATGAAGCCCAGAAATCGATAATAGTGATTTTTCCTAAAGATTGCTTTAAAGATATTTTCTTACCGTTAGTATCTGGAGCTGCAAAATCAGGAGCTATACTTCCTATTGCTGTGGAAGTGGCATCGCTACTGGACTTTTTTTTTCAGCTTCAGCCATTTCAGTAAGTCCTTTTTTGATTTTTTTTCCTTCTTTAGTATTTTTCAATTCAGGATCAAGATTTTCGAAATACTTGGTAAGTTTTGCAACATCACGATCTGGTTGATTCATCAACTGACCAATAAACATCAATGCCAAATAAGACTTAGGATTGTTTTCAACATGGTCAATAGTTAATTTTAAAAACTGCTCCTGAAAAGATTGGTTTTCTTTTATTAGAGCATTTCTTGTCACTGTATCTTGAGCAGCTTGAGCAGCATCCCATTTTTGCATATTAGATTCTCTAAAAGCCATCATCTTCTTCTGAATTTTTTCATATTCTTTAGAATAAGTGGTCAATTTGTCATTGCTATGTGTACCGCTAACAACGCTCTTGTTGATACTATCTTTATTTACTTTCAAATTGATTGCACCATTCTCAAGAACAAAAATAACTTTGCCCATTGTTGAATCGATTTGAATAAAGTGCAAACTTGGCTCAGTAACATCACCTTCAAATTTAAATTTTCCGTTTTCAACTTTAACAGTATCTAGTTGTACCCATCCTGTTGAATCTTGTTTTTGAAGATATACAGCTACACCATCTTTAACTCCATCAGCACTACCTTCAATTGTAAATTCATTTTTTCCAACCTTGTTACAAGAAACCAAAGTAGCAACAGCAAGTAATGACAAAAATATTTGTTTCATCTTTTAAAATTATTTTTTTATGATTTTAGATTGCAAAAGTATTTAATTTTATAAGCTTAGCCTATAAAACCGATTAAATTTTATGTATAATTTAATCTTTTTATTTTAGCGTTGATGGACAAACAAAATTCGTCAGTTTTAAACCTGCATTTCGAATTCCGCTGATGCCTTTTTCTACATTGATAAAATTATGAATTCCTCTTGATTTTAATATTGAACCCATAATGACAGAACGGTATCCACCAGCACAATGCAGATAGAAATCTTCATTTTTAGAAACCTCACTGAAGTTTTGATTAACGGTGTCCAAAGGAATATTCAACGCATTTTCTACATGTTCTGCAGAGAATTCACCTGGTTTTCTTGCATCTACAATAACACTTGTTTCAGATAATCCAGAAACAAATTCTTCTGGCGAAATAGATTGCATTGAATCGATTTCAAAACCTGCTTCTTGCCAAGCCGAAATTCCTCCTTCTAAATATCCTAAAACATTATCAAAACCGACTCTTGAAAGTCTGGTGATGGTTTCTTGCTCTCTACCTTCTGGCGTTACCAATAATAAAGGTTGTTTTACATCCATGATTAAAGCACCAACCCAAGGAGCAAAATTTCCTTGAATTCCGATGAAAATCGAATTTGGAATATGGCTTTTTACATAGTCATTTTCGTGACGAACATCCAAAACAATAGCTTCAGATTGGTTGGCCAAGGTTTCGAATTCTTTTGGACTCAAAGCCTTGAAACTTTTTTCGATAATAGTATCCAAACTTTCATATCCTTGAATGTTCATCATTACGTTTTGAGGAAAATAAGCCGGCGGAAGTCCCAAACCGTCCAATAATTCGGCTGTAAATTCTTCACGTGTCATATCTTCGCGTAAAGCGTAATTGGTTTTCTTTTGATTCCCTAAAGTATCGGTGGTTTCCTTGCTCATGTTTTTCCCACAAGCACTTCCTGCTCCATGACTTGGATACACAATCAAATCATCGGATAATGGCATGATTTTATTACGAAGCGAATCAAACAAATAAGAAGCTAATTTTTCCTGGGTTAAATCTCCCGATAAAGCTTGAGCCAAATCTGGACGGCCTACATCGCCAATAAACAAGGTATCTCCGGTAATAATACCATGCTGTTTTCCGTTTTCGTCGATTAGCAAATAGCAAGTACTTTCAAGTGTGTGACCTGGAGTATGAAGTGCTTTGATGGTATAATCTCCAACTTTAAATTTCTGATTATCGGTTGCAATTATAGCTTCGAATTCAGGTTTTGCAGTTGGTCCATACACAATTTGCCCACCTGTTTTCTTAGCCAAATCTAAATGTCCTGAAACAAAATCGGCATGGAAATGTGTTTCAAAAATATATTTAATCTTGGCATTATCTTTATTTGCTTTTTCAATGTAAGGTTGCACTTCTCTCAAAGGGTCAAAAATGGCTGCTTCGCCATTACTTTCAAGATAATAAGCTGCTTGAGCAATACAACCTGTATATATTTGTTCGATTTTCATTGTATTAGTTTTTAGTTGTACAAAATTAAGTATTTGTTTCTATATAAAAACTTAATTTTAGGGTATAAAAAAAGGCTTAGATAAAATCTAAACCTTACTTTTTATTTTTCTTCGAAAACTATTCTTGGTTTGTTGTTTTTCTCCAAGTAAAAGAATTCAAGATATGTCTTTTTGCAAATCTTCCTGGCGAATCAGCATTTACCATCTTTACATAAGTTGCTTTTGGCACACTGATATATTCGTAAATACTTCCGTTAGAAAACGTGATTTTCAATCTACCATCTACAAAATTATAATCTGTTATTGTTGCAGTAGCAATAGTTTCATTATACTCAGGTAGCAATTGCTTTGTAGTTTCTGGATTGATACTAACCAAATGATGATAAGCCTCAATGATTTTTTTACTAGTTTCTTCGGCAGCTGCCAATCCAGCATCATCGCCTTGAAATTTATCAGGATGAGCATCCTTCATTGCATTTCGGTAAATTGTTTTTAGTTCTTTCAACTCAACCGTCTTATCAACATTTAATAACTTTCTGTATTCAACTATTCTCTTCATAATGATATTGTAAAAGTTTGCCCTTTAGGAGTAAAAGAGGTTAGTCTCTTTCAAAATTGGCAATTTTTTGCAAAGGTACATTTAAAAAGAAGAAAAAAAACAGAAAACGATTATTTTCAAATAAAAAAAACGTTAACCAATGATTAACGCTTTCTTTTTCTATTTAAAATATAATTTTCGACAGCCTCTCTTGTAGTCAACCAGTTTCGACCTTCTTTGTAAGCATCAATCTTTCCTTGGCGTGCCAAAAGGCTGATGTATTCCTGTCCATAGGGCATATCGGGCTCTTTCACTAAATTTGAAATTTCAATGTATTCCTTATCATTATCAGGCATTGCATTCAAATAAATATTTAAAGTTCGCTCTAAAGCTTGAGTCATCAACAGCGTTAACTTTTGATAATTGCCACCATTTGCTTGATTTAGAGCTTCATAATATTTTTTCCTGTCATTTTTGAGAATGATAGCAGGCGGAAAACCACACCGCATCAATAGTAAATTCATCGCCAAACGAACAGTTCTTCCATTGCCATCAAAAAAAGGATGGATATAAACCAATTTATGATGAAAAACAGTAGCTAGCTCAATATCATTTAGTTGCAAAGGATTGTCGTTGATAAAAACAATTAATTCATCAAGCAAATCAGAAACTTTGTTTGCACTTGGAGGAACAAAATTTGCCCCAGTGATTCTCACGCCTCCATTTCTAATCCTTCCTGCAAAATCATCTTCTATGGAACGTAAAACCAAACCATGAAGCGAAAGAATATCAATACTTCTTAATTTATAATCATCATTTATAATAGAAAACAAATAGTTGATAGCCTTGTCGTGGTTATGGGTTTCAAAATGTTCCCGAAGTGATTTTCCCTTCACGGTAATTCCTTCTTGCAAAACCATTTGTGTTTCGCGAAGACTCATAGTGTTTCCTTCAATACTGTTAGAATTATAAGTCCATTCGATAGAAAGGCTTTCTCTGATTTTATTCAAAGCGACATTTGGCAAGGGCCTACTTGATTGCAAGGCTTGCTTTTTTTCATACAATCGATCAAAGGTTGTTTGAAGTTCTGTTCTATATGTCAAATCGATTTCCCACATAACCCCACAAAGATATTCTTATTATCGGATATATCAAAATTTAATCCTATCCGATATTAAGATTATTCTATTGTCATAGATTTCAATTTGGTACGGTAAGCTTCAAGTGCTACAGATTTAGAGATAAAACCAAGGTATTTCCCTTTTTGTATAACAGGAAGAAAGGCCACTTTGCTGGCTTCAAACTTATTCATAACCGTTTCCATACTATCGGTTGGATATACAATTTCAATTGGAGTCGACATTACATCTTTTACAGAGGTATATTTTACTTTGAAATTACTGAAGATAATTTCTCTAATATCATTGAAATGAATAATCCCGACAAGGTTCTTTTCTTTATCTACAACTCCAAAAATTACCTGATTGGAATGTGAAATCAAATCCACTAATTTTTCAAGATTTTCATCAGGTGAAACCGTTAGATAATCGGTCTGGATAATTTGATTTGTATCAATGGTAGAAAGAATATTGGTATCCTTATTACTAGTAAAAACGTGTCCTTTTTTAGCCAAATGCTTGACATCCATCGAATGCTTCTCAAATCTTTTGGAAACTGCAAAACTGATGGATGAAACAATCATCAAGGGAATCATCAAGTTATAACCACCTGTAATCTCTGCAATAAGGAAAATTGCCGTTAATGGAGCATGAAACAATCCGCTCAAAACACCAGCCATTCCTACGATTGTGAAATTACTGATTGGTAATTTTGAAATCCCTGTTAAGGTTATAAATTGTGAGAAGAAGAAACCTACATAGGAACCCAAAAATAATGATGGAGCAAAATTTCCACCATTTCCGCCACTTCCAAGTGTAAATCCAGTCGCAAAAACTTTCAACATCGCTGCCAAGCCTACAAATAATAAGAGTACCCATTTGTTATCTCTAAAATCGCTAAACAAAGTGTCTTGTAGCAACTTTCCTGGATCATTCTCAGATAACGTTTTAATACTTTCATAACCTTCACCAAAAAGCGTCGGAATAATAAAAATCAAAACTGCCAACATGGAAGCCCCAATCAATGCTTTTTTATAGGGCTTATCATTATATTTTGTAAAATATCTTTCGATTCTTTGAAACCACCTCGCATAATAAATCGTTATCAATCCTGTCATCAATCCGAGAAAGACATAAAAAGGAACATTTTGATAATCAAAATCCTGCTGTTTGCTAAACGACAGTAAAACATTCTCTTTCAAAAGTACAGCCGAAACAATCGCCCCAGTTGCCGCTGCAATCATAATTGGAGTAAAGGCAGCAATACTTACATCCACCAATAAAACTTCAATGGCAAACAAAACCCCAGCAATTGGAGCATTAAATGCCGCGGCAATTCCTGCAGCTACGCCACAGCCAATCAATAACGTTCTATCTTTATAGCTTAGCTTATAGGTTTGTGCAAAATTAGAACCAAAAGCTGCACCAGTAATTGTAATTGGTGACTCCAATCCAGCCGAACCTCCCAAGCCAACCGTCAGGGAACTTGTGATGATTTGGGCATACATTTGTTTTCGAGGCATGATGCTCGCTTTTTGAGCAACGGCATACATAATTTGGGAAGTACCTTTTTCAATTTTTCCACCTAAAACTTTCTTGATGACAAAGGCCGTTAATAAAATTCCTATTATTGGAAGAATACTATTAATGTAACTCAACTTAATAATTCCATTAATATAAGTTGCAAAAACAAAAACCCAGTGTGCAAAAGCTTTTAATATAATTACCGCCAAAGCAACCGATATTCCTACCAAGATACTGGCTAAAAAGATGAACTGTTTATTGGTTAATTTGGTTTGTCCCCAGGCTATTAATGATTCGAGTCGTTGTAAATATTTTTTCAGCATTTTTATTTTTTCTAAGAAAGTACGAAATTACTATTTTTATATTTAACCGATGTTTTTCAAGGCTTCCTTTTCACTTAAAGGCTTTAATTTTGCATTAGCGACAAATTTTTTAACATTCGAAGGATTTGTTTTCCCATATTCCCGTAAAGCCCAACCAATCGCTTTTCGGATAAAAAATTCATTCGAATCTGAATGCTTTTGAGATAATGCGAACAACAAATCAGCATTGGTTTTTTTCTTATAACCCAGTTGAAATAAAATGGCACTTCGGTTGAGCCACATATTTTTGGAATTTGAAAATTTCTCGATTACTTTTTCGGTTTCTTCAGGGAAATGAATCAAATATTCGCCTAAAAGATATTTGGCAATGACATCAACACTGTCCCACCAAGAATTGGTTACAATTAAAAACTCAATCAGGGAAATATCTTCTATCTTATAGTTGCCCTTTAGCTCTTTCATCAAAATTTCGATACCACAATAGTGCAATTCTCGTTGGCTTTTCAAAAGCAACTCTTTTGCAATATTCCTCGAATTTTCTGTAATTTCTTGCTGATGCTTTTTATAGGTCTCCTTAAAGATCAATCTTCTTTTTTCGGCTTTAACACCATAAAAAGAAAAATGATTCTTCATATAATTCTCCATCGCCACGGCATTTTCTGGATCGCTGTTTTCTTGAAATGCTTTCTCTAAATCTTTAATAAACCTCATTCGTAATTCTATTTTTTGTTGCCACAGATTAAAGGATTTTCACAGATTTCATTTAATATTTTTTTTTAATTCTTTTAATCTGTGGTAAATATTCCATCAAAACCCAACCGCTGTATCATCTCCTCTCCTATCGGCTCCACCTTCTAATCTCCCATCAGGTAAAACCAAAATTGCATCTACTTTTCCAATAACAGGAGTATTTCCTTGGTTGATGATATATCCTTTCTGCTTCAAATCATTTAATAAAGTCGAAGAAAAAGAATTTGGTTCGAAAATTACTTCATCAGGCAACCATTGGTGATGAAAACGAGGAGCATTCACGGCATTTTGCATACTCATCTCAAATTCATATACATTCAAAATCGTCTGTAAAACCGAAGTTATTATCGTTGAACCTCCCGGAGTTCCCAAAATCATATTCAGTTTTCCATCTTTTTCTACAATAGTTGGCGTCATCGAACTCAGCATCCGTTTTTCGGGAGCAATGCTATTGGCTTCGGCACCAACCAAACCATAAGAATTTGCAAATCCAGGTTTTGAACTAAAGTCGTCCATTTCATTGTTCAGAAAAAAGCCTAATTCCTCACAATATAGTTTTGAACCAAAAGCACCATTCAAAGTCGTAGTAACCGAAACCGCATTCCCAAATTGATCTATAATCGAATAATGAGTCGTTTCATCACTTTCATAAACCGATACATTTCCTCTCGAAACAGCAGCTGACTTTGTAGCTTTTTCCAAACTAAAATCGCTCATTCTTCCTTGCAAATAATTCTTGTCTAATAAAGACTTTACAGGAACTTTCACAAAATCAGGATCACCAAGATAATAACTTCTATCGGCATACGAACGCCTTTCAGCTTCAGTAATGACTTGAATTGTTTCTACTGAATTATGTCCGAATTCATTCAAATCAAATGGCTCAATCATTTTCATAATTTGACCCAAGCAAATGCCTCCGCTACTTGGTGGTGCCATCGAAATAATATTGAGATTTTTATACTTAAAAGTGATTGGAGTTCGCCATTTGGCTTCATATTTTGCCAAATCTTCCATCGTGATGATGCCACCATTTTGATTCAGATAATCAACTAGTTTTTGAGCCGTTTCGCCTTTATAAAATTCATCACGACCGTTTTTGGAAATCTTTTTTAAAGTTTCGGCTAAAGCCAAATATTGAATCGTGTCATTTTCATTGTAAACCTTAGCAACTAAAGAATTTTCGCCATTAGCTTTCAATAATTCATTTCTAAAATGAGAAAATTGTTTTTCTTGATTCTTGGTTATGACAACACCTTTTTCGGCCAATTCTATTACAGGTTTCAAAATAGTTTCAATGGGCAAGGTTCCAAATTTTTGATACACTTCGAAAATTCCTGCAATCGTTCCTGGAATGCCAACAGCCAAAGCCGTTTCGGTACTTTTCCCTGCAATCACATTACCATTTTCGTCCAGAAACATATTTTTTGTCGAAGCCAGAGGTGCTTTTTCTCGGTAATCTAAACTTCCGATTTCGCCGTTTGCTTTTCGGTACACCATAAATCCGCCACCTCCGATATTTCCGGCATACGGATAAGCAACTGCCAAGGCTAATTCGGTTGCAATCATAGCGTCAAAAGCATTTCCGCCTTGTTTCATTATTTCAATTCCAATTTTTGAAGCTTCCTCTCGGGCGGAAACCACCATTGCTTTTTCGGCCATTAAACCGGTTGGAATAATAGCCTTTTCGGTTTTACAACTCAAAAGACAAAGCATCATCAAAAGATACAGCTTTCTCATAGCATTGCTAATTTTCCTTTTACAAAACTCCTCATTTCTTCAAAAAAAGAAGTGAATTCTTCTTCAAAATCGGTATAAAATTCTTGGAGTTCGTTGACCGAAAATTGCATACCTGATTTATATTTTGTTCGACGATCCATCTGGCGTAAAATCTCTGACAATCCATCAATTGTAGCATAGCTTGACAACCAATTATATTCTACCATGTAGGGCATCATTTCCTTTGTCTTATCAGTAAGAATTGTATAATTTTCTTCTAATATTCGATAAAAATCAAGAGTAAAATCTTCCAACTTTATATTTGAATACTTTCTCCAGTTTTTTGCAAGGAAATGATCATAAAACATATCGATAATCACTCCGGAATAATGACCATATTTTTCGTGCAATCGATGCTTGCTTTTTCTAAATATCGGATGAAAATCAGTAAAAGTGTCAATTTCACGATGAAGTATTATGCCTAAACCAACTTCCTTTGGAAAATCGTCAAAGTTTTTCCCATGAATGCCATCGGCCATAAAATTGCCAATCTTGATAAAATCGTTGTCGCCTGAAAGGTATATGTGTGCTAAAAAATTCATTCGTCTAATTTAAAGAATTATAAACGAACCATTTTAATTTTTCAATTATATTTGTTTCATCTAAAATTTTAACATTCAAAATCTAAAATAAATATGACCTTAATAAAATCAATTTCAGGAATTCGCGGAACAATTGGCGGAAAAGTAGGCGATAATTTAACTCCGGTTGATGCCGTGAAATTTGCTTCGGCTTATGGAACTTGGCTGAAATCGTATTCTAATAAAGAAAAATTAATTGTCGTTATTGGTCGTGATGCCCGAATTTCTGGACCAATGATTCATAATTTGGTGGTAAATACTTTAATTGGATTAGGAATTGACGTGATTGATTTGGGTCTTTCTACAACGCCAACTGTTGAAATTGCCGTTCCTTTGGAGCAAGCCGATGGCGGAATCATCCTAACGGCAAGTCATAACCCGAAACAATGGAATGCCTTGAAATTATTGAATGAAAAAGGAGAATTTTTGAGTGGTGCCGAAGGTGCAAAAATCCTTGACATTGCTGAAAGAGAGGCTTTTGATTTCTCTGATGTGGATAATTTGGGAGAAATCACTTCGAACGATGCTTTTATGGACATCCATATTGATGAAGTTTTGAATATGCCTTTGGTGGATGTTGAAGCCGTAAAAGCCGCTAAATTCAAAGTAGTTGTAGATGGAGTAAATTCTTCGGGTGGAATCATTATTCCTAGATTATTAGAGTTAATGGGTGTTGAAGTAGTAAAATTATACTGTGAACCTAACGGACATTTCCCTCACAATCCAGAACCTTTGAAAGAACACTTGACGGATATTTCTGGATTGGTGATAAAAGAAAATGCCCATTTAGGAATTGTGGTTGATCCAGATGTGGATCGTTTGGCTTTTATCAGCGAAGACGGCGAAATGTTTGGAGAAGAATATACTTTGGTAGCGGTAGCCGATTATGTTTTGAGCAGAACACCAGGAAACACTGTTTCGAATATGTCATCTTCCCGTGCTTTGCGTGATGTGACCATTAAACATGGTGGAAAATATGAGGCAAGTGCTGTTGGCGAAGTGAATGTAGTAGAGTTGATGAAGAAAAACAATGCCATTATTGGTGGCGAAGGAAACGGAGGCATCATTTATCCAGAATCACATTATGGTAGGGATTCTATCGTTGGTGCGGCTTTGTTTTTGACACATTTGGCCTATAAAAAGATGAAAGTTTCAGAGTTGAGAGCTTCCTATCCGGAATATTATATGAGTAAAAATAAAATCGAATTGACACCACAAATTGATGTTGATGCAATTTTGGAAGCGATGACAGAAAAATATAAAATGGAAGAAATTTCTACAATTGACGGTGTAAAGATTGATTTTGCTGATAATTGGGTACATTTAAGAAAATCGAATACGGAACCGATTATCCGTATTTATACCGAAGCTTCTTCTCAAGAAAAAGCTGATGATTTGGCTTTGAGAATTATTGATGAGATTAAAGCTGTGGCTGGGATTTAAAAACTATAAAATGAATTTCCATATCAAACTCATTTTCATTTTACTGTTTTTTACAAACAGTTATGCCCAAGAAATAAAATGTGGTTGGTATGGAAAGAAATCCATTGCCGAAAGGGATAAAATGTTTCCTTTCAGTGAGGCTAAAAAAGTGTTGCTGATTTCATTTATTTCAACTGACGGAAGTAACATTTTAGTTCTTGATGATGATACTAGAATAGCTTTAGACACCACCAACATTGATAAATATCAAGTAAAATATTTAAAGTCATTTACTTTTTATCAAAACAAGGCTATCAAAAAATATTTTGCTAAAGAAATAGTTGAAATCGACAAGAATCAAATTGATACAATAAGTAACTTGCTATTCAATTACAAAATAAAAAATACTGATAAAATAAAAGGAGGAATCGATATTAAATGTTACACCCCTAGAAATGCTATTTTATTTTTAGACGAAAACAATAAAGTCATTTCAAATTTTGAAATATGTTTTGAATGTACGCAAGCTTACTTTTTCCCCGACCCATATAAAATCAATGAATTAGTAAGCCAAAAAAATTGTCATGAAAGAATGACGATTTTAAAAGATTTTTTTAAGTCTAATGGTATAAAATATGGCATCGAAAAATAATATACAATGAAAAACACCACACTACTCCTTTTCCTTCTAATAGCAACGAATCTTTCTGCCCAAAAATTTACCAAGGAAGAAAAAAAGCTCATCCAATCCGGAGATGTAAAAACAATGATGAAAGTCATTCAAATTACCGATAAAAAAGAGCTAAAAATCTTGACAAGTGTTTCCACAGATGTTGACCCAAAGGATGAATTATTGCCAGTACTAGCCGAAAGAATGTTCCTTTCAATGCGTGATCCAGCCAATCCAGGAATTGGAATCGCAGCGCCACAAGTTGGGATTAACAAAAATGTTTTTTGGGTTCAACGTTTTGACAAGGAAGGCGAGCCATTTGAATTTTATCTGAATCCGAAAATCATTTGGCGTTCGGCATTATTGCGAAAAGGAATGGAAGGCTGTCTTTCGATTCCAGATATTGATGGAGAGGTTTTGAGAAATTACACGATCAAGTTGACCTATTTTGATAGAGATGGAAAGTTTCACGAAGAAATAATCGAAGGCTTCACGGCTGTAGTTTTCCAACACGAATATGACCACTTGAACGGAATTTTATTCACCGACAGAATAAAGGAGCAAGAAAAACTTGAAGTTTCGAACGTTAGTGGGCAAATAAACCTATTTTTGGAAAAAAAATTAAGAAGACAATAAATCAACAAAATGGAAAAAAGAGAATTACCCAATGCAACAGCAGTTTTAGTTTTAGGAATTATATCAATCGTTTTAAGCTTTTGCTATGGTATTTTCGGAATAATATTAGGAATTATAGCATTGGTTTTGTCCAATAAAGATTTAAAATTATACAATGCAAATCCTGAAATTTATAATGGCATCCAAAATTTAAGAGCAGGAAGAATCTGTGGAATCATTGGATTAAGCATCGGTTCATTATTTTTCCTTATACTGATTGCTTATTTGATATTTATCGGTTCTATTTTACTTCCGTTGGCTGCTGGTGCCGCAGCCGCTTAAAAATATAATTCCAAAAAAAAGAGGCTGAATAATTAAATTCAGCCTCTTTTTTATATTTTATTTTCCTTTTCTTCGATTACGTTCAGTTTTGATAAGCGTCAGTTCACGACTGGTTTGCCCCGCAACCGAAGTATTTTCTTCCGCTCGACGGATCAAATACGGCATCACATCTCTAACAGGTCCAAATGGCAAATATTTCGCAACATTATATCCGTTTTCAGCCAAGTTATAACTGATATTGTCACTCATTCCGTATAGCTGACCAAACCAAATTCGATCATCATTCTTTTCAATATTGTTGATTCGCATCAAATCCATCAATTTATAAGAACTCAATTCATTATGGGTTCCTGCAAAAATGGCCATTTTCTCCAAATGTTCGACCATATAAACCACTGCGGCATCATAATTCACATCAGTAGCTTCTTTTGTAGCACAAATCGGGGACGGGTATCCTTTTTCTTCTGCACGCTTGATTTCCTTTTCCATGTAGGCTCCACGAACCAATTTCATTCCGATATAAAAACCGTCTTGTTTGGCTTGTTCATGTAATTTTTTCAAATAATCCAAACGATCCCAACGGTACATTTGCAAGGTGTTGAAAACAATGGCTTTTTCCCTATTGTATTTTTTCATCATTTCAGCAACCAAATCATCGGCGGCATCTTGCATCCAACTTTCTTCGCCATCAATCAATAAGGCAACATCTTTATCGTGAGCGGCTTTACAAACTTGGTCGAAACGCTCCACTACTCTATTCCATTCTGCTTGTTCTTCGGTATTCAAAGTTTGGCCTTCGCCTAATTTTTCATACAATTCAAAACGTCCAAAACCTGTTGGCTTGAAAACTGCAAACGGAATGGATTTTTTTTCTTCGGCAAAATCAATCGTCTTCAAGGTCATTTCCAAAGCAGCATCAAATTGGGCTTCTTCCTCTTTTCCTTCAACGGAATAATCCAAAACCGATGAAACGCCTTTTGTAAACATTTTATCTACCACCGGCAAACAATCGTTTTCATTTACACCACCACAGAAATGATCAAAAACCGTGGCTCGAATCAAACCTTCAACGGGCAAATGTGCCTTTATGGCAAAATTGGTAACGGCTGTTCCAATTCTCACCAAAGGCTGGCTATCAATTAGTTTGAATAAAAAATAAGCCCTATCAAGTTCGGTATCACTTTTTAAAGAAAAGGCAACTTGTGTATTATTGAAGATTTTTTCCATATGGGTCGTGACGAAAATGGTAAATTACTACTGAAAATTTAAGATTGCACAAATATAATTAGAATCTGATATTTTTTATTCTGAAAAGGCTATTCTTTTTATCATTCCGTTAAAAATAAAAAAATGGAACGGCAACATGCTGTACCAATACAACCTGCCGAAAATTCCTCTCGGTCGAAATGTGGCAATTTGGTGCAAATAATTGTCATCATCGATTCGAAATTCTAGCCAAGCTTCTCCTGGAAGTCGCATTTCTGCAAAAAGCAAAAGCCGCTTATTTTCTCTATCGGCTAACAAAACACGCCAAAAATCTAGCGAATCACCATTGTCTAAATTCGTTGGACTCGTTCGGCCGCGACGTAAACCTACTCCTCCAAAAAGCTTGTCAATCATACCTCGGGTTTTCCACATCCAATTTCCATAATACCAACCTTTTACGCCACCAATAGACCAAATATTATCCAATACTTGACTCGGATTTGTAATCTTGATTTTTTTACTGTCTTTCAAGCATCCGAACTTTGGAATTTGAATATAGTTTTTCAAATTGGTTCCGAAACGGCTTGTCGTCAAACTATCTTTCCAACTTGAAATTACTAAGTTTTGTTCTATTTTTTGAAAGGCAAGCTGAATCGCTTCGACATAGGAAATTGGTTTGATGTCGAGCATTTTTTGCAGTCGGTTGTCTTTGCAAATCACTTCGACTTTCATACTATCCACCAAGTTCATTGCTAATTTATAGGAAGTTGACGTCACGAAATACAACCAATACGACGATAATTTGGGTGTCATGAACGGCAAGGTCACAATCGCCAATTTGATACCTCGTGTTTTGGCATACAATTGCAACATTTGCTTGTAGGTAATCACGTTTGGACCACCAATATCAAAGGCTTCGTCGAAACAATCAGTTCTGTTTTGAACGCCAATCAGATATTTCATCACATCCCGAATGGCAATGGGTTGTGTTTTGGTTAACACCCATCTTGGCGTGACCATAACAGGCAATTTTTCGCATAAATCTCGGATAATTTCAAAAGAAGAACTGCCTGAACCCACAATGATTCCGGCTTTGAGAACCGTCAAATGGTGTTTTCCGTTAGATAATATTTTTTCGACATTATTTCGTGAAAGCATGTGTTTGGAAAGCTTTGGATCGTTGACAATTCCACTTAAATAAATCACCTGCCTTACCTTCATATATTCCGAATATTGATTGAAATTTTCGGCAGTTTTGGCTTCCATCACATCAAAACTTTCGGTAGAACTGGACATCGAATGAATCAAAAAATAAGCAATATCAATATTTTCAGGACAATTACCAAAGTTGAAATCCTCTAAAAAATCGACCTCCCAAATCTTAATGAGTGAAGCTGTTTCGGTATCAAGCCCTAATCGATTTGCATCCCTAACAGCACAAATGATTTCGTGCCCTTGACTGAGCAATTCTGGAAGCAATCGTCGGCCTACATAGCCATTTGCACCTGTTAGTAAGATTCTCATTTTTATAATTTTATCGAATTAATTTTTGAGCCATAAATTTCTAAACGCTTTATTTTTGTCATAATCATTCGCTTGTTTTTCGATATTGAAATAACGATTGCCTCTTGGGTCGTTACCAACTCCTGCCAAGTATGCCCAATTTCCCCAATTACTACAAACATCATAATCAACAAGTTGCTGTTCAAAATAGGCTGCTCCAAAACGCCAATCGAGTTTCAAATCATTGCATAAATAACTCGCAACGTTTTGACGTCCACGGTTGCTCATAAAACCTGTCATTTTTAATTCGAGCATATTGGCATCAACAAAATCGACTCCCGTTTTTCCATCGATCCATTCCTGCAATTGATGCTGATTGTTTTTATTGACTTGAATTCCTTTGCTTTGTATTCCTGCTTTTTGAAAAAATTTAGCATTGTATTTTTTCATCATAAACCTGAAATAATCACGCCACATCAACTCAAAAACCAACCAATAGGTCGAATCATTTGCTCCAAATTGGTGTTCATATTTGATAATTTCCTGGTAAATAAATCGTGGTGAAATACAACCCATTGACAGCCAAGCCGAAAATTTAGACGAATAATCGGAGCCAACGAGTCCGTTTCGAGTTTCTTTATAAATTGAAAGTGATTTTGTTTCAAAAAAATAATGGTTCAATCGTTTGATGGCTTCGGTTTCTCCACCTTTAAAATGTATCGCAGCTCTTTTGTCTATTGGTATAAATTCTAAATCTAATGCTTCGAAAGAAGGCAATTCTAAAGTTGGTATTTGAGGAGAAATGATTTCCTTTGGAGCTTCAAAAGCATTTCGAATCACAGCATCTTTTTCCGTTTTTTTTCTGAAATTGGTAAAAACATCTGGAATATCTTTTATCGAAAAAGGTAAATCTTCGGCATGATATAAAGTACTGGTGCTAATTGTTTCAAACTCACATTTCAGTTTAAAAAGTGTAGTTTGAACCAAAGATTCCGTTTGTTTTTCTTCAAATGCAACTTCTCTTTTTGCAAAAACTTTTGAAACTTTAAATTGCTGTACCATTTTAGGAATTTCGATTTCGGGTTTTCCTTTCAAAATCAATAATCCCGAACCTAATGCTCTTAAACTTTTATCTAGATCTTTCAAAGATTCGAGTAAAAATTGAGTCCTGTAACTTCCCGTTTTTTTAAATCCGTATTCAGTTGTTCCAAAATGAGCCTCATCAAAACAATAAACAGTAATAATGCTATTGCTTTGTGCAATTGCTTTTAGCAACGTTTCATTATCGTGCAAACGCAAGTCGGTTTTGAACCAAACAATGGAGGTTTTCATATCTATTTCTTCTTAAAGATCATGGGTTAAAAAGGCAAAAAAAAAAATCAAAAAACTATTTTACTTTTTACTTCTACATTTATCACTGCAATATTTTACGTCTTCCCAAACTTTTTCCCACTTTTTTCTCCAAGAAAAAGGTCGGTTGCAAACCAAGCAGATTTTTGAAGGCAAGTTTTGTTTTTTTACACCTTTCATCTTACATCAAAAGTAATCTTAGAAGGACTTTCATAAAGCAAAATCCACTTTTTATCGCTATTCAATTTGAAGGTTCCAATGTGTTCCTTGTTCCATTCTTGTGGTGCAATCAACGACAGGAAATGCACCCCATCTTCGCCTACATATAAATGATAAATTTCGCCAACTACAGGCTCAAATGAAAACTTGGCATTGTAAACCAACTCATTCCATTGATATTCTTGCATTAAATTTTGATACTGTAATTTGAGTTCGTCAAACTTGTTTTGAAATTCTTTATTTATAGTATCAATCCCACGACTTTTCCAACCTACAACATCATCCACTTTAATTGCAGGTGCACCAACATTGGTTCCGTAAGGCAAAATTGCAGCGTTATATCCTTTTTCATCAGAAAAAACGATGTTATCAGGTTTTTTAGTTTCCATTTTTTTTTTAGCTTTAGTTACGCTTTGAAATTTTATTATTCGAAATAGCCCGTTGTCTGTTGCATTTGAATCTGTCGATTTCTTGAACACGTTTTCCAGCATGTTTTGTACTGCAATTTTCAACTCTTTCCCGCCACAACTTATAACTGCTAAACTTCAATTCTTTTTTCATCAATACCTTTACATCGGCTTCAGCCAAACCAAATTGGAACTTTATGGCTTCAAATGGCGTTCTGTCTTCCCAAGCCATTTCGATGATTCTATCAATTTGAATCGCTGTTAATTGCTCTTTGTACATAAATAAATATTTTTGTTTAACTTTCTACAATTATAATTAAACAAAATTACAGCTTTTTTTTGAAGAAGATCTTTAATTTGACACAAAAAACATCTGGAGATACTTTAATGATGCAAAATAATATGTCTATTTTTGTTCAAAATTTAAAAAGACCTATGCAATCAATCCAAGCCGACGGATATTCTATTCATTTTAACGAGAAAGGATATGAAATTATCAATCAAATTGTGGTTGAAAAAAAATATTCTTCGATTTTTATTGTGGTAGATGAAAACACAAATGAATTTTGTTTGTCTAAATTTCTACCTAATTTGGCAGTTGAAATTCCGATAGAAATCATCGAAATAGAAGCTGGCGAAGAAATAAAAAACATCATGACTTGTGTCCAACTTTGGTCGATTTTATCAGAACTTGGAGCCGATAGAAAAAGTCTGGTTCTAAATCTGGGCGGTGGTGTAATTACCGATATGGGCGGTTTTGTAGCAGCAACTTTCAAGCGAGGAATTGATTTTATCAATATACCTACCACTTTATTAGGAATGGTTGATGCTTCAATTGGAGGAAAAAATGGTGTAGATTTGGATCATTTGAAAAATCAAATTGGCACGATCACAATTCCGCAAATGGTATTGATTGATACTTCTTTTTTAGAAACGCTTCGGCAGAATGAAATGCGATCGGGTCTAGCCGAAATGCTTAAACACGGACTCATTTACGACAAAAAATATTGGGAAAAATTTCTTGATTTAAGCCAAATCGATTTCGCCGATTTTGATACCTTAATATACGACTCGATCTTTATCAAAAATGAAATCGTAAAACAAGATCCGAGAGAAAACGGAATCAGGAAAGCACTGAATTTCGGACACACTTTAGGTCATGCAATCGAAAGTTATTTTTTGGAAAACAAAAACAAGAAAAAATTGCTTCATGGCGAAGCGATTGCCATTGGGATGATTTTGGAAAGCTACATTTCATGGAAAAAAGGTTTTTTGGCTGCAGATGAATATCTTCAAATTAAAACTACCCTAAAAAGTATTTATGAAGAAGTTCTTTTTGATGAAAATGACTTGATTCCGATACAAGAATTGCTTGTTCACGACAAGAAAAATGAGTACGGAAACATTCAATTTGCGTTAATTGAAGGTATCGGAAACATCAAAATAAATCAAACAGTTGAAAATAAACTGATTAACGAAGCTTTCGAAGATTATAAATCTTAATATTTTTTTAATTAAAAGCGTTGCATTTCGCCTAAATATTTTTTTACATTTGCCGTAATGAACAAGACTTCAAATACAGGAAATTATTCTTTCGAAAGCAATGAAAACAATAAATCATTTATACGATTATTGAAGCAGTTTTTTGCGGGAAATGGATTAACAAATTCTGATTCTTGTTCGGATTCCAATAACTATCACGAAAAATTGCCTATCATTTATGCAAATATTAGGGTTTGAATGGTGAGATTAAATAATTTTTACACTAATTTTAATCTTAAAACCTTGACAAATAAATGAATACTAAATATTTCGACTTAATAAACCAGACTTTTTACTTTCCTCAAGAAGAATTTACCTTAAACAAAGATACACTTCAGTTTCACAATATCGATTTGATGAAATTGGTAGAACAATACGGAACTCCGTTGAAGTTTACCTATTTGCCACAAATTTCCAACAACATCAACAAGGCCAAAAATTGGTTTCGTAAAGCGATGGAAAAAAACAAATATGAAGGTAAATATTTTTATTGCTATTGCACAAAAAGCTCTCATTTTGAATTCATTATGAATGAAGCTTTCAAGAACAATATCCATATTGAAACTTCTTCGGCTTTTGACATTAACATTGTTGAAAACCTATTGGAAAACGGAAAAATCAACAAAAGCACTTATGTAATTTGTAACGGTTTTAAAAGAGATCAATATATTACAAACATTGCACGTTTGATTAATAACGGACATAAAAACACAATTCCAATCATCGATAATTACGAAGAATTGGATTTGCTTCAAGCAGAAATTCCTGGAAAGATGAAAATCGGAATCAGGATTGCTGCCGAAGAAGAGCCTAAATTCGAGTTCTATACCTCTCGTTTAGGAATTGGATATAAAAACATTGTTAGCTTTTATAAAAAACAAATTCAAGAAAATCCAAATCTTGAATTGAAGATGTTGCACTTTTTTATCAATACAGGAATCAACGATACTTCCTATTATTGGAATGAATTAGTGAAATGTATCAAAGTATATATCGCTTTGAAAAAAGAATGCCCAACATTGGATGGATTGAATATCGGTGGTGGTTTCCCAATCAAAAATTCATTGGCTTTTGAATTCGACTATCAATATATGATCGACGAAATCATCAACCAGATCAAGATTGCTTGTGAAGAGGCAGAAGTTGATGTTCCAAACATTTTTACTGAATTTGGTTCGTTTACGGTTGGTGAAAGTGGTGGAGCAATCTATCAGGTTTTATACCAAAAACAACAAAATGATCGTGAAAAATGGAACATGATTGATTCGTCTTTCATCACAACTTTACCGGATACTTGGGCCATCAATAAACGTTTTATCATGTTGGCTGTGAACCGTTGGAACGATCAATATGAAAGGGTTTTATTAGGAGGAATGACTTGTGACAGTGATGATTATTACAACTCTGAACAAAATATGAATGCCATTTACCTACCAAAATACAACAAGGAAAAACCTTTATATATTGGATTTTTTAACACTGGAGCCTATCAGGAAACCATTGGAGGTTATGGAGGATTGCACCACTGCTTGATTCCGCAACCAAAACATATTTTGATTGACAGAGATGAAAATGGGATTTTAGCTACAGAAGTTTTCTCAGAACAACAAACATCAGAAGATGTCTTGAAAATATTAGGATACAGTAAAAAAGAATCTTAGAATTAAATAAACAAAAAACAGTTTGCTGTTTTAAAAAAATAGTTTTTCTTTGAACTCCAAACTACACAAACTAACAATATTAAATAAAATGAGCAAAGGTCCAATAAGTCAGTTTATTGAGAAGAATTACCTTCATTTCAATGCAGCAGCTTTAGTAGATGCGGCAAAAGGATATGAACAACATCTTCTGGAAAACGGAAAAATGATGATTACCCTTGGAGGTGCAATGAGTACTGCCGAACTAGGAAAATCGTTGGCAGAAATGATTCGTCAAGATAAAGTACATATTATTTCTTGTACAGGTGCAAATCTAGAAGAGGATATTATGAATTTAGTAGCTCACAATTCATACAAAAGAATTCCTAATTACAGAGATTTAACACCTCAAGAAGAACGTGATTTATTAGACAATCACTTTAACAGAGTTACCGATACCTGTATTCCCGAAGAAGAAGCTTTTAGAAGATTACAACAACATTTATATGATATTTGGTATAATGCCGATTCTAAAGAAGAGCGTTATTTCCCGCATGAATTTATGTATCAAATGATAAATTCAGGTGTTTTAAAACAATATTATGAAATTGATCCTAAGGATTCTTGGATGGTTGCAGCAGCAGAAAAAAACCTTCCAATAGTGGTTCCGGGTTGGGAAGATAGCACAATGGGAAATATTTTTGCTTCTTATTGTATCAAAGGTGAATTTAAACCTACGACAATGAAAAGTGGTATTGAATACATGATGTGGCTATCAGACTGGTATCCAAAGAATTCTAGCGGAAAAGGAGTTGGTTTTTTCCAAATTGGTGGCGGAATTGCAGGAGATTTTCCAATTTGTGTAGTGCCAATGTTATATCAAGATATGGAAATGCACGATATTCCTTTCTGGAGTTATTTTTGCCAAATTTCAGATTCGACAACAAGTTACGGATCATATTCTGGAGCCGTTCCTAATGAAAAAATTACTTGGGGAAAATTAGATATTGACACCCCAAAGTTTATTATAGAATCGGATGCAACGATTGTAGCCCCGTTAATTTTTGCTTATTTGTTAGATTTATAATAGTTTTATGAAAAGAATTATAGTTGATTACTCCAAACTCACTAATGAGATTTTAAACCTACTAGTGGAGAAATTTCCTGATGGTTATGATGATTCAGATATCATCCGTTTTAAAAATCACAAGGACGAGACTATTGAAGCAGTAGAAGTTCGAACAGAAGATACCATTTATTTGGTAAAAATCAGTACGAAATTATCAGACAGAATGGTTAATTTTGATGATGATGAAGATGTTATCGTTCCGCTTGAAGCCATCAAAGGCATTGATTTAGGTGATGAAGACGATGATGCTCCTTCAGATGACGATGATGATATTGATGATAATCTGGACAAGCCAGAAACTGATGATGAAGATGACGATGAAGACAGAAACGACATTGCTGACGACGAAGATGATGAAGATGATGAGGATTAATTCTTGTCGTTAAAAATATAATAAAGGAACTCTAAATGGGTTCCTTTTTTAGTAAATTTAGGTTTAAAACTCCAAAATGATAAGTTCCTTTCCTCCTATTATTGACAAAAATGCCGAAACCTTAATTCTAGGAACAATGCCTGGAGTAACTTCACTTGTGAAACAGGAATACTATGGCTATGCTCAAAATGCTTTTTGGAAAATAATGTTTTCAATATTTGATAAACTTCCTGTTCCTGAAGCTTTTCCACAAAAAGCAAATCTTCTGATAAAAAATAAAATTGCTTTATGGGATGTTTTGCAACATTGCGAAAGAAAAGGAAGTCTGGACATTCACATCAAGAATCATATCGAAAATGACTTCGATTCTTTATTTTCAGAATATCCAAAAATCAAAAGAATTCTTTTCAACGGAAAGGAAAGCCACAAATATTTTATGAAGAAATTCGGACAAATTGAAGGCATAACCTATCATGTCATGCCTTCAACGAGTCCTGCAAATACTGTTGCTTTTGAGAAGAAATTGCAACTTTGGTCGGAGGTTTTAAAATAACTACAAATATCTTTCCTGAAAAACCTGCTGATGATGGTTCTGATGACCTATAATAACGAAGCCTAAGGCACGAACCGACATATTATTATTGGAAGCTATTCCGCTTCTCAACAATTGTTCATCATCAAAATTCTTAAAAAGCGATAATGTTGATTGCCTTACAACTGATAATTCTGTCAATAAATCCATGATACTTCGATTTGCTCCATTAGCTATAGCTGCAAAATCATCTTCATTGAAGCCCGGCAATTCCGTTTTATCATTTCTAGCGAATCGCAAAGCCCTGTAAGCAAAAATTCGTTCGGAATCGATCAGGTGTTGCAAAATGTCTTTAATTGTCCATTTTCCTTCAGCATAACGATAATCATATTTATCCATTGGGATATTTTGAACAAACTTAATCAATCGGTGAACCGAAATTTCAAGCTCCTCGATTAACGTATATTCATCGGTTACTTTATTGATATAATTTGCATAAAATGATGCATATTCATTTGACGAAAGTTGTGTGATTTTCATTCGATAAAAAATTTATGCTGAGTTTCTACTAGCGTTTGTGTTTCCAAAAAGAGAACGTATGACAATTTTTTCATACACAGTAATTAGTTGTTGATTGGGATGCTCTTCTTTATTCAAATCCTTTATTTTTAGCAAAGCATATTGTTGTATTACCAAGAGCGGCAATACGATATGTTCTCTCATTGAAATTGATGCTTTACCATCAGGATAATTTTCCATCAACTCTTTATGCCCTGCAATTTTCAATAAAAGACGTTTCGTTTCATTAAATTCTTCTGAGATGATTTGCCAGAATTCTCCAAATTCAGCATCGTCTTTCATATAAGCCGTCAAGGGCAAAAAGGATTTTGCCAATGACATCATACTGTTTTCCAAAAGCGTCTTGAAGAACAATGAATGATCATACAAACTTTTTATTTTATCCCATTGATTGGTTTCTTCAAAATGTTTCAAAGCCGAACCAACCCCAAAAAATCCAGGAACATTCTGCTTCAATTGACTCCACGAACCCACAAATGGAATCGCTCTCAAAGCCGAAAAATCAAGCTTTTCAGATTTGTTTCTTTTCGCAGGACGGCTTCCAATATTGGCTTTTGCATAATACTTCAATGTACTCATTTGCTCCAAATAAGGGATAAACTTGGGATGATTTTTAAAATCCATGTATTTTTTATACCCTATTTCAGATAATTCATCCATGATTTGAATTTCAGTTTCCGAAAGCTTATTCTTGTTTCTATCAAATAACTGATTGGCAACTCCAGCGGTTAAAAGGTTTTCCAGATTGAATCGGCACGAATCCATTGTACCGAAATTAGAACTTATCGTTTGCCCTTGTATCGTAACTTGAATTTCATTGTTTTCAATTTCCGGACCAAGTGAAGCATAAAACTTATGTGTTTTTCCTCCTCCACGAGCCGGAGGACCACCTCTACCGTCAAAGAAAACGACTTTTACGCCATATTTTCGTGAAATAGCACTTATGGTTTGTTTTGCCTTATATATACTCCAATTTGCCATTAAATAGCCTCCGTCTTTGGTTCCGTCCGAAAAACCAAGCATCACGGTTTGTTTGTTTCCTCGGTTTTTTAAATGCTCTGCATAATTTGGATCCAGATACAACTGCTCCATGATTTTATAAGCATTCTTTAAATCATCAATTACTTCAAAGAGCGGAACAATATCAACCGATGGATTTTCCCAGCCAGACAACTTGAAAAACGATAGCGTTTCAATTACATGCAAGGCACTCTCATTATTACTAATGATGTATCGGTTTGATCCGAATTCTCCATTTCTTTCCTGAATCGTTTTAAGGGCCTGAATAGAACTTAAAGTAGACTGCGTTTCCCCTTCAAAATCATCTGGATTCAAATTGGCTTTTATTAAACCTAAGGCTTTTATTTTTTCTTCTTCCGGAAGATTCGAATAATTTTGAGGAAATATCGGAGTCTTGTTTTCGGAATCTTGCTTCACGATATCAGCAAAAACAGCATCATGGATTTTACTGTTTTGACGAATATCCAAAGTTGCAAAATAGAAGCCAAACAGATTCACTTTATTTATCAAAGCTTCAAGATTATCCAAATAAAGCGACTGATGTTCGTTTATAATAATCGTTTTAATAGCTTCTAATTTAGACTTGAACTCATCTAAAGTGATAAAAATTTCACCAGTAGAATAAAAAACAGAACGATAAAGCTTCGCTTCAATTTCTGTTATCAAACTATCTACATTATAAAAAGTTAGCTTTCTTTTTAAATCTCTAATATCATTGTAATAACACTTCAAAATAGAAGTCCTCAACCGATCCGCAACCTTCAAAGTAATTTCATTTGTAACAAACGGATTTCCATCACGGTCTCCACCTGGCCAAAACCCAAAATTGATGATGGGATTGCTAACTTCTTCTCCTTTGAAAATATTATTCTGAAGGTAATGAACCATTTCGCCTGCCGTTTGATAGAACACATTTTCAAGGTACCAGATCAAACTTACAGCCTCATCAAAAGGTGTTGGCTTTTCTTTCTTGATAAATGGCGTTTTACCGAGTTGCGACAACAGTTGCTTGATTTTTATGAGATCATTTTCACGAATTGCATCGGTTAAATCAGTAATAATACCTAAAACGGAACCAGGATAGAACTGTGTTGGATGAGCCGTCAATACAGTTCTCACGCTAAAATCCTGCAAAAGCGACTTTAATTCGCTTAAAACATCCTCAGAATCAGCTCTTTCTTTTATGTACCGCAACGAACCTTTGCCTTCCAAGTTATTTACTACCGGAAAAGCCGCATCTTCAATAGCATCAAAAAGCACCACTTGGCGTTCGACATATTGGATAAAGCGAAACATCAAACTTATTTTATTTCCTTCCGTTTGATCATCGAGATATTTTTCTGAAAAATGCTCAAAAATCTGATTTGGATTCCAGCCTTTTTTAAAGCCCGTTTCGCAAACGTCTGCAAATAAAGGCAATAAAACTCCTGTATTATCAATTGCATCAAATGGCAAAGTAATAAAAACACTGTTGTATATATGATATTTCGAGAGCACGTTTTGATTGAAACGTTCAATTTTTGGGGGTGTATACATCATTTTTTAATTTGGCTTTAAATTAATAAAAAAACCCCAAGCTTTCACTTGAGGTCCTAAATATTTACGATAACGATTGCTTACATGTTTTTGAAGATCGTATGCATCAAACGCTTTTTATCGTTGATACTTTCTTCAAGCGAAATCATAGTTTCAGTTCTGTATACGCCTTCAATGTCGTCGATCATGAAGATTACATCTTTAGCATGCTTCGTATCTTTCGCTCTAATTTTACAGAAAATATTGAATTTTCCTGTCGTTACGTGTGCAACTGTTACAAACGGAATATCATTAATTCGCTCTAAAACAAATTTAGTTTGTGAAGTGTTATTAAGGAAAACCCCAACATAAGCTATAAAAGAATAACCTAGTTTTTCATAATCAAGCGTTAATGAAGACCCCATTATAATACCAGCATCTTCCATTTTCTTAACTCTCACATGAACCGTTCCAGCAGAAATTAATAATTTTTTTGCTATATCTGTAAACGGAACTCTTGTGTTGTCAATCAACATATCCAAAATTTGGTGATCTACCTCATCTAAACGAAACTTGCTCATAGTCTTAATTTTTATTTTGTTTTGCTTTTTTTAATTTTTACAAGCCAAAGAGATTAAATATTTTTCAATAAAAAGCACGTTTGATTATAATTTTACCAAACCATTAACAATTTCAACGTTTTTACCTAGATAAAAGTCGGCTTTTTGATTCAAATTCGGAATATTTTTATTTGAATCTGAATACATTTGTTCTTTTGCATCATACTCGAAATGTCCGAAATTATCCTCTAAATCGCCTATTTTAACAACAAAAGCGTTAAAAAAGATTTTATTATCAATTAATTCTTCCTTGTATTGAGCAGCAAAATTCGTGATAATTTCTGAACTATCATAATTTATTCTGACATTTCTATAAACAAAATCAAAAAAATTAGGATTATTTTGAGGAATATTTATATAATCTATAATTTCATTATCAACTATAACGTTTTCGTAAATCGCAATGAATCCTGATAATAATGCAAAAAATATAAATTTTCGAGTTTCTTCCCTTTCATAGTCCCCTTGAAAATGTCCAGCCTCAAACAAAATTGTTGGTGTTCCAAGGCTTTGAAAAGTGTCCCCTATACAATTGATATTAAAGCTGTCATCAAACCTACCTACCTGACCTGGAATATATTGCTGAAGAACTTCGTTCATTCTAACAATTATATTTATAGCCTTGATTCTGTCTTCATTTATAGCTCGTTCTTCATTATAAGAAGGAGACAAAAAGGAAACTGTTGCCGGTTTTCCAGTATCTGAAACTCCAAAAATTGTTCTTTGATCGTGAAGATTATAGCAAAAATCAGGTTTGAATTCTTCATATATCTTTCGAAGAATATTGCTTTCTGGTTGGGTTAAATTTTGAGAATCTCTATTCAAATCGACCTTATTGGCATTTTCACGTGTATATAATTTCGCTCCATCCGGATTTAGCATCGGAATAGAATAGAATGTAAAAAATTCCAATAACTGATTTGCTGTTTCTGATTTACTATTTAAAAAATTCAAAAAATCAATCAAAGCCTTTGTAGTCGTACTTTCATTTCCATGCATTTGTGACCACAGCAAAATTTTTGTTTTCCCATTTCCAATTTGATACGAATAAATAGGTTGTTCCAAAACCGATTTTCCAATTAGCTGAAGCTGATTATTGGTATTTAATTTTTGCAATAATGGTTCGATATGTTCCAAAGTAATATACCGACCTTTAATTTTATCTTGTTTATTTTGACTAAATATTTTTTCGTAATCCATGTGTCGTTTTTTGCTGTTACAAAAGTAAACATCTTTGCATTTACAACTGTAACCGTAGTGTTTTTATTTAAAATTCAATTTTGTAAACACTCCTGTTCATTAATTATCTAGTAGAAACTCAATAAAGATTCTAAAATAAATAAATTTTAAATTTTTATAATTAAAATATTATTATTCAGTATTTTAAAGTATTTTATATGAAGTAAAAATTTATTGTTTTCGAACCTATTCTGATCTATTTACAATTGTAAAATTGATTTAGTAAAGATTAATATTTACATTTGTAACAACATTATCAAAACTTGTATTTTACAATGGTAAACACAGACGATTTCATCAAAAGGCTCGAAATTCTAATGGAACATTTTGGCATGAATGCTTCTTCATTTGCCGATAAGATTGGGGTACAACGTTCCAGTATTTCACATTTGCTTTCAGGAAGAAATAAACCGAGTTTGGATTTTGTTTTGAAAATAATGGACATTTTTCCAGAGGTAAATCTCTATTGGATTTTGAATGGAAAAGGGAACTTGGTAAAAAGTGAAACTGATTTTTCAGAAAAAAATAAAGCCAAAAACGAAAACCTCCACACTCCTATCTTATCCCAAGATCTTTCTTCGGAAAAAAATAATAGATCAGAATCGGAAGCCATAATTTCGAAAAATAAACCTGATCATTTTCAAATTTCAAAAACCGATTCGGAAATTTTCAAGATTGTTGTTTTTTATAAAGACGGAACTTTTAAAGATTTTGATCCTTCCTAGAAATATGAAAGCCTCTATCCAAATTTGAATTGAGGCTTTCAAAACCAAATAAAACAAAACACAAAAATTTATTTTTAGCAATTTTTCCCTGCGATACAATTACTTACGATAAATCTTTTCTTTTGGTTTTGTCTCAAAAACTATTTTCTGGAACTTTTCCAATAACACCTTTAAAATTGTTTTCTAAAATATCGAAATCGGATTCTATATTTCCTGTTGGATAAATAAGGTTCATTCAAAACGACCTGCTTCTTGCCATAATCAAAAGCTATTGGAATAATGGGTACTTTTGCCTTCAAAGCGATATAATAGAATCCGGTTTTCCATTCGGTTACTTTTTTACGGGTTCCTTCGGGAGCGATAGCGAGACGAAAAACAGCTCTTGAATTAAATATCGAAGCGATACCATCTACAATATTCTTTCCACCTGAACGATCCAGCGGAGCTCCTCCCATCCATCGAAAATAGGCTCCAAAGGGAAACACAAAAAGCTCTTTTTTGGCTACATAATTCATTTCCAAGTCGATAATCCCTCTAGCAAACAAACCAATGTAGAAATCATGCCAACTGGTGTGAGGTACAACAATCATTATACTTTTCTTAATACTGGAATCCATTTTGCCAATGATTTTCCATCCCATCAGTTTGAAAAATATCCATTCATAAATTTTTCGCTTCATTTCATAAAACATTTATGTAAAAATAATATTATTCGTTTATTTTTGGTAAAAAATCGCTAAATGCTCAAAAGAATCTTCAGCTATATCCTTCCTATAAATATTCTCAAAAAAAAATCTGCCTTTAGCAAATCATTAGAAGTTACCTGGGCAAATGGCGAGCTCGTTTTGGATTCGGCCAACACCAACTATTCCTATGGGAGTTTGCAACGAATTCTCAGAAAAGGACTCCAGATTATCGGTTTCAGTAAAATCGTCGAAATGGAACACATTCTCGTGCTTGGTGTGGCTGGTGGAAGCGTTATCAAGACGCTGGCTAATGAAATTAAGTTTGAGGGTAAGATTACAGGTGTCGAGATCGATTCTTCGGTTATAGCTCTTGCAAATGAATATTTTCAGCTGAACGAAATTCAGAATTTAAAAATTGTGATTGATGATGCTTTCGAATTTGTCCTTAAAACCAAAGAAAGATATGATTTGATTATCATCGATATTTTCCAAGACACGATGATGCCAAATTTCTTGTTTGAAGAATTTTTCATCAACAGAATTGGATTTCTTCTGAAAGAAAAGGGTTTCATCCTATTCAATACAATGTGTTTGAAGGAAAGCGATAACATTCGGAATGAGAAGTATGTATCCGCTTTTAATAAAAAGGAATTTGTAGTTCGAAAAATCCCAAGAGTCGAACAACACAATGAATTGATTATTGTAGAAAAAACAAAAAATCCGAATTAGCATTTTAGCAAACTCGGATTTTTTTTATTCTTTATAATTTTGATTTAAGAAATAACGCCTGAACCAATTAATTCGTCACCAATGTGCCAAGAAACAAATTGACCTTCGGTAATGGCAGATTGTGGTTCTTCAAAAGCCACATACATTCCGTTATCAAATTGATGCAATGTTGCTTTTTGCAAAGGTTGACGGTAACGAATTCTCGCCATCACTTCCATTTTTTCTCCTGCCTTTAGCTCTAAATCCTGACGAATCCAATGCACTTCTGATTGCTCTACAAACAATGCTTTCTTAAACAATCCAGGATGTTCGCTTCCCAATCCTGTGTAAACCGTATTCGTTTCTACATCTGTAGCGATTATAAAAAGTGGTTCGGTTGTTCCGCCTACTCCAAGTCCTTTTCGTTGACCATTTGTAAAATAATGAGCTCCTTGATGCTTTCCAACAACTTTTCCCATACTTGGAGTGTAAGGCAAACTTTGAGCTTCAAACTCTAAAACTGCTTGTTCCGAAACATTTTCGGGTTTATCTTGTTTGTAAATCGTGTCATTTTTATCAATCTGAACTATCACACCTTCTTTTGGTTGCAGTTTTTGCTGTAAAAATTCCGGCAAACGTACTTTCCCTATAAAGCATAAACCTTGGGAATCTCTTTTTTCGGCAGTTATCAGTTCCATTTCCGATGCTATCTTTCTAACTTCTGGCTTGGTCAATTCCCCAATAGGAAATAACGCTTTCGACAATTGTTCTTGTGATAATTGACATAAAAAATACGATTGATCCTTGTTACCATCTACACCTGCTAAAAGTTGGTAAACAGGCTTTCCATCAACTTCGATTTCGCCTTTTCGACAATAATGTCCGGTTGCGACAAAATCAGCTCCAAGATCCAAGGCAATTTTCATGAAAACATCAAACTTTATTTCTCGGTTGCACAAGACATCCGGATTTGGTGTTCTACCTTTTTCATATTCGTTGAACATGTAGTCAACGATTTTCTCTTTGTATTGTTCACTTAAATCAACCGTTTGAAACGGAATTCCAAGTTTTTCCGCAACTAAAAGTGCATCGTTACTGTCTTCAAGCCAAGGGCACTCGGTAGAAATGGTAACCGAATCATCGTGCCAGTTCTTCATAAAAAGACCAATCACTTCATAACCCTGCTGCTGCAACAGATAGGCTGCAACACTCGAATCTACACCACCAGAAAGTCCTACGACAACACGTTTCATCTTAAAATACTTTTAGAGTGCAAAAGTAATACTAAATATTTGTTTTGAAAGTTAAGGCGATTGTAATTATTTATATGCCAATAGTCGGCCTAAAAAAAATCCCAAAACTATTGTTTTGGGACGTCTGTTCTTTTCTCGAATTTTATTTTCTTCGGATATTTTTCTTCTTTTTTTAATTTCCCATTTACGAAAAATTTCCAAGTTCCATGTTTTGCCCCATTTTTAAAATTTCCTTGCGAAGCAACACTTCCATTTGGATCTCTAAAAATTGCCGGACCTTCATATACTCCATTTTTATAATTGGTTTCTTCAATTATGGTTCCATTTGTGGTATAAATTTTAGATAAACCATTTTTTTTGCCGTTTGCATATTGGGTTTCTTCAGCAATTTTTCCGTCGATAAAATATACTTTTCGCAAACCTGTCAATTCGCCTTTCACATATACTTCTTCGGTCATTAGCTGTTTAGATTCCTTATGGTAGTATTTCCAAACACCTTCATTTACTCGGTTTATTGTTTTCCCTTCAGATACAATATTATTTTTTCTGTCGTATACGATCGTGTAGGCAACTTTTCCTTTTTCACTAAATTCACGAGTAGCAATCACGGATTGAGCATTTGTATCATCAAAATACTTGAATATACCCACTTCTACTCCATGTTCAAAAGTTCCTTCATATCGGGGCCTTTTTGATTCCTCATGAACTCCTTTCCACAAACCGTGCTTTTTTCCGTTAGCATCCGTTTTATTAAATTCCGTTTGAGCCTTTATTTGCGACAGTGTTAGTAAAAAAACACACATCATAACTTGTTTTATGAACTTCATATCTATCCTTTTTTTGAACTGCAAATTTATACTTTAAATTAAACCTTTTAGAACTATTGATCATAAAACGAAGCTTTCGATTAAATCGTATGAGAATAAGGCATTTGTCGTATTTATTAACATATCTCCTTCTTCTACTTTTACATTATTAATTTAATCAAAAACAAATCATGAAAACAATTACAAAATTATTAAGTGTGCTTTTAATAGCAAGTTTTTCATTCTCTTGTAGCAGCGATAGCGAAGGAGATGAAACCGGTGGTGATCCTATCATTGGAAAATGGAAACAAATGAGTGCTACCGAAAACGGTGTTGCATTAACATTGGATTCTTGTGATTTACAAGAAGAAGCCGAGTTTAAAAACGATGGGGTTTTTCTATCGCTAGATTATGACCTTGTTAATGGTGAATGTATTCTAAATGATCCTAACGAACCTGGATTAACCATTGAAACAAAGTGGGTTAATGTGGCAACCAACTCTTATAAGGTTAATTTTTATATTAACGGACAAATTTCTCCTTATGCTTTAGAATTCACCACTGTATTTTCAAACAATAATAATACTGTAACCACTACTGCTACTGAAGAAGATGGCGATATCGTAGTATCTGTAATGAATAAAATATAATTTTACTTTACTTTACTTTAAACAAAAGCCAGCCAAAAGCTGGCTTTTGTTGTTTAATATAAATTTTTATTTAATAAACATTGATCGGTTATGTAAAAAGGCATGGATCATATAGATCATAGCACTTTTCAAGTTTCCCAAATTACAGAATAAGATGCAGAAAGGAATTTTAAAATTAAACAAATAATAATTTTTTGTTTAACTTTTTAAACCAATTATTAAACAAAAATATTTCTTTTTAAATTTGATAAACCTTAAAATTCACATAAACATGAAAAGATTAACCAAATTTAAAAACTTAGGATTTATTGCCTTGACGGCACTATTTCTAACTTCTTGTGATGGCGATGCCGACAGTCCGGCAGACATTGTAGATCCAGAACAAACAATTGTTGACATTGCAGTTTCAAATCCAGATTTCAGTATCTTGGTTGAAGCCTTGACAAAAGCCGATTTAGTTTCAACTCTAGATGGTGATGGACCATTTACTGTTTTTGCTCCAACAAATGCAGCTTTTAACTCTTTTCTTTCTGCAAATGGATTTGCAAATTTAGATGCTGTTCCAACTCCTGTCTTGAAAGAAGTTTTACTCAACCATGTGGTTTCGGGTGAAAATTTATCGGGATCACTTAGCACAGGTTATGTAAAAACCCTAGGAAAAGGTAGTGCGTCAACTTCTAACACGCTAAGTATGTTTATCAATACAACAAATGGTGTTGTGCTTAATGGAGGAACTACAAATGGTGGAGCTACTGTTACAACTGCAGATATTGAAGCAAGTAATGGAGTTATTCACGTTGTAAATGGCGTAATTGGATTGCCAACAATTGTAAACCATGCCATTGCAAATCCGAGCTTTGGAATCTTAGTGCAAGCCTTAACCCGTAATGATCAGCCAGACTTTGTTGGAATTTTATCTGGAACAGCAAGTTCTCCTTTTACTGTTTTTGCACCAACTGATGACGCTTTTGTTGATTTATTGGCTGAATTGGAATTGTCTTCTCTAGCAGATGTTCCCCAAGCCGTTTTGGAAAACACATTGAAATATCATGTTGTTGCTGGAGCTAATGTTTTATCTTCATCATTGACTAATAATCAATCTGTAACAACTTTTCAAGGAGGTAATTTCACCGTTGAATTGCCAAATTCTGGACCTCAAATTAGAGATGCAAATGATAGAATCAGTTTGATTATTGCAACTGATGTTCAAGCCTCAAATGGTGTTGTTCATGCTATTGATAAAGTTATATTACCAGGTTCATAAAAATAGTTTTTTCATTTCGTTTTGTTTAATTAAAAAAGCATCCGTTTTTGGCGGATGCTTTTTGTTTTTATAGAATACATATTGATATTACTTACCTTTTTGGGCTTTTTGAGCTTCGGCTTGTTCCATCATTTCTCTCATTTTCTTTTGGAATTTTCCTTCAGCTTTTGGCTTTGCCTTATTTTCCTGAATTTGAGCGTGAATTTTCTTTTCATCTACGATGTAATTTTTAATTACAAGCATAATTCCGATTGTAATTGTGTTTGAAATAAAGTAGTACAAACTCAATCCAGAAGCGTAGTTATTGAAGAAAAACAACATCATCAAAGGCGAAATATAGATCATTACTTTCATAATTTTCCCCATATCTGGCATTCCTTCTTGTTGTGGAGCCGACATTTGCTGGTCTCCCGTTGTCATTTTCATGTAGAAAAAGATGGCGATTGAAGCCAAAATAGGGAACAAACTCACGTGGTTTCCGTAGAATGGAATATAGAAGGGCAAATTCAAAACCGAATCAAAAGAAGATAAATCGTTTGCCCAAAGGAAACTTTTTTGCCTCAAATCGATTGCTGATGGGAAAAACTGGAATAAGGCATAGAAAACTGGAATTTGCATCAAAGCTGGCAAACATCCTGCCATCGGGTTTACCCCTGCTTTGTTGTAAAGTTTCATGGTCTCCTGTTGCTTTTTCATTGGGTCATTCTTGAACTTCTCTCCCAATTCAGCAATTTCTGGACGTAAAACTTTCATTTTAGCCTGAGAAAGATATGATTTATAGGTTATTGGCGACATTACCAAACGAACTAAAATCGTAAACACAATAATCACGATTCCGAAAGAACCGATAAAAGAACTCAAGAAATCATAGGTTGGAATAAACACATAACGGTTGATCCATCCGAAGATTCCCCAGCCTAAAGGAATTACCTCATCAAGGTTTCTCTTGTAATCGTTTAATATTTTATAATCCGAAGGACCATAATACCAGTTCATATTGTAGTTCACTTCTCCACCCTTGAAAGCCAAAGGCAAAACTGCTTTAAAATCTTTGGTAAAAACCGTATCAATTTCTTCGTCTTTTACTAAATTTTCTGATGTTAATTTTGCTGTTGCAAAAGGTGTATCAGTTAATAAAATTGAGGTAAAGAAATGCTGTTTGAATGCTACATAGGTTACATCCGAAGGATTTTCTTCGGCTAATCCGCTTTGTCCCGTATAATCGTCTTTTCCGTCTTCGTATTCAAAAACGATTTCGGCATAACGGTTTTCGTAGGTTACACTTTTCTCATTTCTGTAGGTTTTTAAATTCCATTCCAAATCGATTGGTTTAGAAGTGTTTAAAACGGAATTCATACCTTGAGTACGAACCGAAAAATCGAGCATATACTCATTTGGTTTCAGTACATAACGGTATTCCAAGAAAGCACTTGGACTTGATTTTAAACGCATTGTCAAGACTTGATTCTCACCTTCTTTTGTTAAAGTTGGTTCGAAAAATAAGTTTTTGGTATCCAAAGAACGGTTGTCTTGGGTTTGCAATTTCAAGTTTAAACTTGCGTTATTGTCCTTGATGATTTTTACCAAACTACCTGAGCCTTTTTCAAATTGTTCGAAGTTTTTTACGGTTGCATCCACAATGTATCCACCTTTATTCGCAATCTTAAGCGAAAGCAAATCGTTTTGAATGGTTGTGAAATCATTTTTTGCTGATGGAAGAGTTGCGGAATAGGCAAAGTTTCCAAGAGAACCTTTTAATTTTGCAAGTTGTGCAGAATCGGCTACAGTTGAATCGGCAATGATAGCAGGAGCTGTCTGAACTGTTGCTGCTTCTTTGTTTTTTGCTTCTTTGTCTATTTGTTCTTGCTTTGCTTTTTTCTCGGCAAGTTCTTTTTCTGAAGGTTGGTTTTGGAACATCATCCAAGCCAAGATTCCAAAAATTAATGCAAACCCAATTATCGAATTGAGGTCAAACTTTTTTTCTTCCATTTTTATTTTTGTTTCACTTATATGAAGTTTCCTGTTTTTGATGGGAAACTTTTATTTTTGAAAACGTTAAACGTTTTGTTTTTGAACCATTTAAGAAATTAAGCTTCATTAAAAAAAATGAGAACTTGATTCTTAGTTTTTTGAAACCATTCTGAAAACGAGAATGGATTTTTATCTAGCCCTGACTGGAGGGAAAATCCTTTTTGTTTTTTCTTTAAAAACAAAAAGATTTGGAAGGAAGGCAGGAATATGGCTTCCCAAAATGCCTACTGTTTCGCTCCTTAATTTTCTACTACTTCTGCTTTGCTTTTACGGTTGCTGCTACGAAATTCACGAAAAGTGGATGCGGATTGGCAACTGTGCTCTTGTATTCTGGGTGGTATTGAACGCCGATGAAAAACGGATGTTTCTCGATTTCGATGATTTCTACCAAGCCTGTATCAGGATTTATTCCAGAAGCTTTTAAGCCTGCATTTTCTAGTTTCTCCAAATATTCGCCATTGAACTCATATCTATGACGGTGTCTTTCTAGAATTGTTACATTCTTGTATATTTTATGTGCCAAGGTATTTTCCTTGATGTCGCATTTCCAAGCTCCAAGACGCATTGTCCCGCCTTTGTCTGTGATGGTTTTTTGTTCTTCCATGAGATCGATAACTGGATGCGATGTTCCCATGTTCATTTCGGTTGAATTGGCATCTGACAGTCCAAGAACGTTTCTTGAATACTCAATTACAGCCATTTGCATCCCTAGACAGATTCCAAAAAACGGAATATTATTTTCACGTGCATAACGAACGGCTTCGATTTTTCCTTCGATTCCTCTTTCGCCAAAACCTGGAGCGACTAGAATTCCATCAAGTCCTTCAAATTTTTGAGCCACATTTGATGCATCGATGTACTCTGAATGCACGGAAACTACATTTACTTTAGTTTCGTTTGCCGCACCTGCATGAATAAATGCTTCGAGAATTGACTTATATGAATCCTGTAATTCTACGTATTTCCCAATCAAACCGATATTTACGATATGTTTTGGGTTTTTTAATCTGTGTAAAAATACATTCCAGTTTTTTAAATCCGGAGTTGCTTTTTTAGGCAAATCAAGCTTTTTCAGTGCCACGATATCCAATCCTTCTTCAAGCATTAGGTTTGGCACTTCATAAATGGTTGAAGCATCGATAGATTGTATCACAGCTTCACGTTTAACGTTGCAAAACAAGGCTAGTTTCTGGCGTAATTCGTCTGAAAGTTCGTGTTCTGTTCTGCAAACCAAAATATCAGCTTTTATACCGCTTTCCATTAATGTTTTAACGGAATGTTGTGTTGGTTTTGTTTTCAATTCTCCAGCTGCAGCCAAAAATGGAACAAGTGTCAAATGGATTACAATTCCGTTGTTTTCACCTAATTCCCACACCAATTGACGAACGGACTCGATGTAAGGCAATGATTCGATATCACCTACGGTTCCTCCTATTTCGGTAATCACGATGTCAAACTCGCCGGTGTTGCCCAACAATTGCATTCTGTCCTTGATTTCGTTGGTAATGTGCGGTACTACCTGTACTGTTTTTCCAAGAAATTCTCCTCTTCTTTCCTTTTCGATTACCGAAAGATATACTCTTCCAGTGGTAACATTGTTGGCTTGAGATGTAGGAACGTTTAGAAATCTTTCGTAGTGTCCTAAATCCAAATCGGTTTCGGCCCCATCATCCGTTACATAACATTCTCCGTGTTCATAAGGGTTTAATGTCCCTGGATCGACGTTGATATAAGGGTCAAATTTTTGAATAGTAGTTCTGTAACCTCTGGCTTGCAATAATTTTGCTAAAGAAGCTGCGATAATTCCTTTACCTAAGGAAGATGTCACACCGCCTGTAACAAAAATATATTTTGTCTGATTCATTGTGTAGTTGTTTGTTGTAGTTGTGTAAAAAACGTGGCAAAAGTACGAATTAAATTCGATTATGTTGATTTGGTAATTTGATAATTTGTTGATTTGATAATTATACTACTGAAAGATATTTTCAGATTACATAATTTTCAAATTATCTCATTATATCGGTTTTGGATATTGCTTTTTGATGTTTCGGATTAAGTCTTCCAATCCATTCAATTTTAATTCGTAGATAAGTTGCAGTTGCTGGCCAAGTTCCCCTTTTGGAAAACCCTTGTTACTGTACCAAACAATGTAATATTCTGGAATATCAATTAGGTGCCAACCTTCGTATTTACCGAAGGGCATTTTAGTATGAGCGAGTTTGATGAGTTTTTGTTGGTCTGGGTTCAAGTGTGATTTATAAATTTATTTATCAGAATAATGTCCTATTGCCGAAATGACCTCAACAAGAACTGTATTTTCATTTACAGAATAAATGATTCTATCTTTTTGATTAATTCTGCGGGACCAAAATCCGGCAAGTTCATACTTTAAAGGTTCTGGTTGACCGACACCTTCAAATGGATGATTGGACAAATCCATTAGTATCAAATCGATTTTTTTAATTGTAGCTTTATTTCCGGCTTTCTTTGTGTGATCGAAGATGTTCTTTGGCAGTATCCGTTAATTCAATTATAAACTTTCCCATACATTCTCTGGATTTATGGTTGTGCGGTTTTTGCTTTTAGCAGCTTTCTTAACCATTTCAACAAATTCAGGTTTATATGGACTTTTATTTTCAACAATTTCAACTCCTTTGTGTTCTTGCACAAATAATTCCAACAAGGATTTGAAGGTTTTCCCTGCTTTGGTTTTTTCGTTTATTTTGATTGTAACTTCCATGCTTCTTCTTTTCGTTCTACAAATATAAGCAATCTCTAAATAAAGTTTTGGATGTTGCTAGAATATAATAAAAATGCCTCTCAGCTGAGAGGCATTTTTACTGTTTTATAATGATTTAATTTATGGAATTTATTTCCAATTTCTTGTTTGAATTCCAATCCCGAACTGATAGGAGAATTCCTCATCCATATATTGTGTTCCTGCTTTCAAGACGATTGCTTTACCTATTTTAAGTTTTAGACCAGCTTCAGGAAAAAATGAGAAATTCTTTTCTTCTTTAACCTCAAATAAAACTACTTCATCATCTGCATCTTCGGCAAAAAATTCTTGGTATCGAACTCCCCCACCCACGTAAAACCAAACTGGATAGGCAATCTTAAATGTAAAACCAAAGCTTGCTGTTAAAAAAGGATTTTTATAATCATCTGGTGCATCCTCTAGCGATTCTATTTCGGCGACAGCCTCACCCATTTTTAGACTAAAAACATCGGCATTTCCTGCCAAATTAAAATAAGTTGACAGACCTTTTAAGCTAACGCGACCAAATTCAAAACCAAAAGCTTCGTTTGTAGTAGCCGTTAGCATGAAATAGTTTGCCGTAGTCCTGTTGTCAACCGTGGCTTGCTTGTTCATTTTCTTTTCGATTTGGGCTAATTTTTTGTCTACTTCTAATCGGTTCTTTCCTTCAGGCAAAGTTTCTTTGTAGGTATCGAATTTATACTTTGCATTGGTTAAATCATCGTTTTCAAAATATTCATTTCCTTCTCTGAATAATATTTCTTCCAGAATATCTTTTGCTTCATTTTTATATTTTCCATCAGGATATTGGGATAAATAACGTTGAGCTGTTGAAGCGTCTTTATTACTTAATATCAAATCATAAGCAGCTTTTTCTTTGGCAACTGCCAATTTTTGGACAACCTCTTCTTTGTATTTTCCGTTTGGAAATTTTTGCTGATAATTTTCATATTTGCCAACTTGATTCGAAGTTATGGCTTCTTTATAAGTTTCTTCTTCTTTTTGAATCAGCAAATCGTTCAATGTTCCATTTTTAGGGTTCGCTGGATATTGCTTCAAAAAAGACCTAATTGTTTCTACATTAGAATTATTCAATGCATATTGATAGGCATCTTCTTCTTTTTTGATTGCTGCATCTAGTGCCTCCCTGTGTTCAACGGCAATAATACTGACCTTACTAATTCTCTCCTTGTCATTTTTATTCGCCTTTTCTATAAATTCTTTAGACAAGGTCTCGATTATAGTATCTTTTTTATCCAAATTGAATCTAGACTGTATTTCAAGGTAAAGGATATCGGGATTAGTTGTTCCGAATTCAGTTTTTGCACTGTTTAAATAATCTATTGTTTGTTGATAATTGTTATTCTCAAAAGCTTCTCTAGCTTTTGTATAATAGGCTTTAGCCAAAGTAAGATTCTGTCCAAAACTGTAATTACATAAGATTAAGAACAAAATTACGATAAATGATTTCTGAGTGTTTTTCATGATATTTATGTTTTTGATGGGTATTTAATTACTATAAAAAATTATTTTTCCTATTTTGATGGTGTACTCCAATAATCAATCTCTTCTTCTTTTTCATCTTTTTTGGCCGGCTCTTTGGCTTCTTTTGGGATTTCTTTAGCACTATTCGATTCGCCACCCCAATAATCAATTCCTCCGTCTTCCTCTTCCGTTTTTTTATTTTTATCCGAATGGTTTATAAATGCTTCTTCAGGAAAAACTACAGTAAAATAGGACTGTCTTGCTACGTTTGCTTCCTGATTATATATAGTTTGTATTTCTTCCAAATTTCTTGACCAATTGTATATTTTATGTTTTCCTTTTTCGACATCAACATATTTGGATTTTATTTCCGAAAGCATTTCTTTGATAAAAGGATATTCTCCACTTGAATTTGGACTAATGGCGATAATTGGGGAAAAATGCAGGGAGGCATTCTCGTTGATACTGATTTCGATCACACTAGGAAAAGATACATTTTCATAATATTGATTGTAATCCTTATCTGTTTGTACATAAAATATATAGAGAGGTGACTCATCTTCCGAAAAAATGTCAAAAGTTGGAGTGTGCTTTATTTCTTCGTTCAAGAACTCATCTCTTTTGCGTATCACGCTTTTCTTGATTTGACGATTTTCTTCGACTAAAAGATTGAATTCTCTTTTTTGTTCATCCAAAATTCGCTGTTTTTCAGCTTCAATTTCGGCAAGTCTTCTCCGTTCTTCTTCGGCTCGTCGGGCTTGTTCGGCTCGTCGCTCTTCGGCTTCTTCTTTTCTTCTTTTTTCCTCGCCAATCATATTAATAATTTCGAGTCCAGTTCCAACTGCCAATGTTGTCAATGCAGCATCTGAATTCCCTTGTGCAGCATATTCATTGACCAAAGCAGTACTACCTTGCAAATAATTTCCCTGACTCCACTGGTTCATAGTTTCTTGTGACGCAACATTAAGTGCTTCTGTTTTTCTACGATTTTCAGCTAGTTTGGCCTGCATTTCTTCAAACTGTTGTTGTCGCTTTTGTTCGGCTTGTTCTTGGGCAATTTGCTGTTGCCTTTTTATTTCCTCGTTTTTTTCTATCTGCAATTGCTTTTGCCGTTCTAGTTCTGATTGACGGTTTTGAGCTGCTGTATTGACTGAGGGTGAAGGCGAACTCGAATAAGATCCCGAACCTCCAGAACCTGTGCTATTATTTCCTTGACTGTTTTGTTTTTCTGTAGCTGTAGCTTTAGCTTGTCGGGCTTTTTCTTCCTCTTCTCTTTTCTTCTTTTCGGTTGCTTCGCGTTCTAAACGAGCTCGTTCCTCATCTTCTTTTTTCTTTTTGGCAGCGGCTTCACGTTCTAATCTTGCACGTTCTTCATCTTCTTTTTTCTTCTTGGCTGCAGCTTCTTTTTGAGCTTTCTCCTCCGTTAGGTTCACAATATTCGAAAGTCTCCAGCTCATTCCTCTAAATAAAGTATAGGTATCTCCTTCTTGAATTAAACATTGTTTTTGTTGTTCTCGATCTGAGGTTATCATATAAGAATGTACCCAATCATCATCGGGAGTGAACTGACCATTGGGCTCCAAATAAACAATCCTATTAATCCCTAATTTATAAGTCTTAGTACCAACACCACAGCCAAGTGTCAGGGTTACTTCTATTTCCATCTTATACTCTTGCGAAGTATTATTTTGAACATAAAAATAGTAGCTTTCGGCATCCGCCATACCTGACCAATATTTCTCGACCGAAAATGTAAAACGAGCATCTAATTGATGTACTCCAACTGTTCGTCTACCTTGAACTCTTTGTGAAAAGCTGCTTAGAGAAGAAAAAAACAGTAGCAAAAGAATTACTTTTTTCATATCGATTTGTTTAATTAAATCTTCTATTTTAGGGTAGTTGCTTCCTTAATAAAATTAACCGCAACGTTTATTAGCAAAAAAAAAGATGCTGTCAACAAAGATTTTTGGTGCAGATAAACATCATAACATATTGGCAAAATCTTTTTTTAACAATATTTTCACAAATTTCCACATTAATAAGATGCCAAAAAATACCTATAAATAGGTATTTTTTTGAATTTCGGCCAGAGCCAAAAAAAAAGGCTTGACTCCTTAAATGTCAAATCCCTTAGCTTTCTGTAGATAAAATGTTAGCTATAATACCAGTGTTTTGAAGACTATAGTCAAAAAAAAACACCTAAGATATTAGGTGCTTAATTGTAGTATCGATAGATCAGTAGCTTTTTTTATTTCCAATTAAAAGTAACCTCCTTTTCAATATCAGGATTCAAACTTAATAGAACAGGACAATGCATGGCTGCTCTTTCAAGAATGGTTTTTGATTTTTCATCAACCGCAACCGACAAGTTCATTACAATTATAATTTTTGAAATTTTTCTAGGCTCGGGTTGCATGATTTTAGTCACTTCAACTGTCGAACCTTCTAAATTCACATCCAAATCCTTTGATTTTATAGCCATAATGGAAATCATACAACTTCCTAAGGCATTGGCTAATAAATCGGTTGGAGAAAATGCTTCTCCTTTTCCGTGATTATCTGTTGGTGCATCTGAAAGAATTTCAGTTCCGGATTGCAAATGAACAGATGAAGTTCTTAATTCTCCTAGATAGGTTACTTTTGAGGTCATATTTTTTCAATTAAATTAAAAGTCAGGAATTAAAAACTCCTAAATTGTGGCAAGAGTAATTAAAAGCTTAATTGGCTACTTTAACAGATAAATCAGTATCGAAATAAAGGATATAAAATCCGTCGTTGTTAAATCCTTTTCCGTCTTTTCTTTCATAATCAAACTTGTTTTCAACCTGTTCCGTTGTAGCAGTTTCTAGAGTTTCTACAAACGGTTGTTCTTGCGACAAACGAAGCAATGCATCAAAGGTTACATCAAATCCACGAGTAGCATATTGGTTTGGAAAAACCTTGTTGGTTTCCTTGTATTTTCTTTCGAAAATTTGAGCTTCGGGGCTGTCTTTTTCTCTTGCAAGCGAAGGATAAAGCAGGTTCAATTTTGCCAAATTAGCCGTTACAATTTCATCTGAATCTAATTTTTCATTCGGTTCCAAAATTACAAGTTGAATTTGATAATCGGCCATTGAAGCTATAAGAACATTCATAATCATCTTAATCATGTAGGTGTTCTCGGTATCCATTACTACAAAATTCTTCTGGTTCTTCATCAACTGCGATTTCAAATTTTCGGATGAAAAATTGCCACCTTCAAAAGAAGCTAACTTTACATTTTTGTGATTCTCTTGAATGTATTTTCGGGTCGAAAGCTTTTTCGGGTCAATTACTCCAATAATATTGGCCGCTTTAGAATTCATATAATCAAACATGGCATCACGCATATATTCTGCAGATGGCATGGTTTGTATCAAATTTTCATAAGAAATCCCGGTTTCTTTTGATAAAGGCGACATCACGTGAACATTATTCTTAGCTAAGATTCCAGCTGTTTTTTCAACATTAGATTGATAGAAAGGTCCTATAACCAAATCCGTTTCTTGGAGTTGGTTTTGCTGAATTATTGTAGCTATACTGGAAGAATTCTTTGTCTCCTGTGAATCAAAAATCTTGATATCTACATTTAAATTCAGGATTTTGGCTGAGTCAATTGCCATCAAAGCACCCGAATAAAAATCGAGTGTCATGTTCAAAAACTTATCTTTTTTAAGCCTTGAAGAAGTTGAATTAACGGTGTCACTTTGAATTTTTGAAATATTGAAAGGCAACAATAGCGTTAATTTTTTTCTGTTCGAAGTATTTATAGTTTGTGACAAATCGGCGAAAGCCTTATCTGCATTACTAATTCTTTCATTTTCGGGAAGATTCAATACCATTCCCTCTTTAACTCCATCATTCAACTCTGGGTTCAACTTGATTAGATTTTCTTTCGAAATTCCTAATTTTCTAGAAAGACCAAAAAGTGTCTCCTTTGGTTGCACTACATAGCCTACTTTTTCAGTTTTTAAAGGTTGAGTATCGGTTTTTGCAGGAACTTCTACAATTTTATCCTCTTGCTTTGTTGTTGTTTTAGAATTTGTTGGAATTTTTAATCTAAAGCCTATTTGAAGTCCATCTTTAATTTCCGGATTGTTTTGTTCCAATTCTTCAATGGAAATATCATATTGTTTGGCTATCGAATATTTAGTTTCCTTTGCTTCAACTTGATGGATTGTAGTGTTTTTTGAGACTTTGTCTTGTTTTTTTTCTGTTTTAGCAACAACTGTAACAGTTTCATTTTTAACAGGAATTGCAATGGTACTTCCCACTTTCAAGCCATCCGTTTTTAAATTTTGGTTGGCTTTTTCAATTTCTTCAACAGAAACATTGTAGAGCTTTGACAAACCATAAAGCGTTTCTTTTGCAGCAACTGTGTGGGTCTTTGTGTTGGTATCGGGTTTTTCTATGATGATGGCACCATTTCCTTTAGGAATCAGCAATACCATATCAGGCTTCAATCCGTTTTGAGAATCGGGATTAAGATTGTAGATATTGGCAGGTGTAACTTTGTATTTTTGGGCGATCTTGGTAACCGTTTCACCTTTTTCTACAGTGTGTTTAATAAAATTGTCCTGTGCAAATGTTGCAGTGGAGAACAAAATAAAGGAGGCAAATACTAAAAGGTGTTTCTTCATAAAAAATATAGCGTTAAAAAGATTTTAGCATTCCTGCTCAAAAAAAGAGCCAGAATGCTAAAATTTAAAATTTATTTATTCCCATTCAATCGTTGCAGGTGGTTTCGAACTGATGTCATATACAACTCTGTTCACACCTTTCACTTTATTGATGATGTCATTTGACACTTTCATGAGGAAATCATAAGGCAAATGAACCCAATCCGCCGTCATTCCGTCTGTAGATTCTACAGCTCTCAAAGCGACAACTTTCTCGTATGTTCGTTCATCCCCCATAACTCCAACACTGTTAACAGGAAGAAGGATCGCTCCAGCCTGCCAAACCTTGTCGTATAATCCCCAAGATTTCAATCCGTCGATGAAAACGGCATCTACTTCCTGCAAGATACGAACTTTTTCTGGTGTAATATCTCCTAAAATTCGAATGGATAATCCTGGTCCTGGAAAAGGATGTCTTCCTAATAACGCAGGATCAATTCCTAATGTTGCACCAACTCTTCGAACTTCATCCTTGAATAACATTCGAAGTGGCTCCACAATTTTAAGTTTCATAAAATCCGGCAAACCTCCAACATTGTGATGTGATTTGATGGTTGCCGATGGACCTTTTACCGAAACCGATTCGATTACGTCAGGATAAATCGTTCCTTGAGCCAACCATTTCACGTCATCACTAATTTTAGATTCGTCATCAAAAACTTCGATAAAAACACGTCCGATGGTTTTTCTTTTGGTTTCAGGATCACTGATTCCAGCCAATTCATCTAAAAAGCGTGAAGAAGCATCCACTCCTTTCACGTTCAAGCCCATATCTTTATATTGATGTAAAACGCTTTCGAATTCGTTTTTGCGTAAAAGTCCGTTGTTTACAAAGATACAGTGCAAATTTGGTCCAATCGCTTGGTGCAATAAAACCGCTGCCACAGTAGAATCGACCCCTCCAGAAAGTCCTAAGACCACTTTATCGTTTTGGATTTTTTCTTTTAACTCGGCTACCATTTCTTCCACGAAGGCATTTGGTGTGAAGTTTTGAGGCACTTCGGCAATTTTCACTAGGAAATTCTCCAACATCTGCTTTCCATCTGTTGAATGGTATACTTCTGGGTGAAACTGTATAGCATAAGTTGTTTCTCCTTCAATCTTATAGGCCGCATTTTCTACATCGTGAGTACTCGCCAATTTGACACCGTTTGTTGGTAATTTTTTAATGGTATCACTGTGGCTCATCCAAACCTGAGAATTCTGAGAAACGCCTTCGAAGAAAGTTTCATTTTCTTTGATGAATGATAAATTTGCTCTTCCGTATTCTCTTGTGTTGGATGGTGCCACTTCGCCTCCGCTGAAATGCGAAAGATATTGGGCTCCGTAACAAACGGCAAGTAAAGGCATTTTTCCGCGAATCTGAGATAAATCAGGATGAGGAGCATCTTCGCCACGAACAGAAAATGGGCTTCCAGAAAGGATTACAGCTTTAAAACTTGATAAATCACTTGGAAAATGATTGTAAGGGAAAATTTCGCAGAATATATTTAATTCGCGAACTCGTCGGGCAATAAGTTGTGTGTATTGCGATCCGAAATCTAAAATAAGTACGTTGTGTTGCATGTGCAAAAATAACTTTTATAATCGGAATTCAAAATTGGTTTTTTTGATTTTTTTTTAAAACATTTTTTTACCGTCCACTTGCTAATTTATGCATTTCACTATCTTTATTTTTTTGATACTAGAAAATTGAATCACTTTTGATTGAAATTTTAAATCAATACTTATGAAATCCTTCAAAAAATTCATTTTTATTACTTTAGTGCCGATTATTTTAATTGTAGTTGGAACAATCATCAACAGTAAATCTTTTGATGATTTACGCCATTTTCATATCAACATTTCAGTTTTTAGCTTTTTTAGCATTATTTCATTTTGCTATGTTTATATCTATGAAAACTTAATGGTTAAAAAAGGAAAAGTAACACGAAACCTGGCTTATTCGATTTTGAGTGTCTTTGTGTTGACTTTAATCTTCTCTACTTTAATAGGATATTTACTGATGGATGACTTTAACTTTAAAATTTCTCTATTTCAATCTACACTAATGGTTTGTTTGTTCTTATTAGTGTTAGTGGTTTTTGAATTATATAAAAAAACTATCCAAGAAGAAATTTTTATAGTGAATGAGAAACCTTTTTACTATATAAAATTATTATTAAAAGTGTTTGGCATCTTAAGCTTTTTCCTGCTTATTTTTATATTTATTCCTCTTGTGGATAAAGTTTCGTTTGAAAAGGGAGTTGAAATAGTTGCTAAGATATTGCTCTTTAATTTACAAACCACTTTACTTTCATTCCTATCACTTTCAATACTTTACAAGATAAAACATCTTCGAAAAAAAATTATTTTAGGCGTTATTTCAGCCTCTATAATTTCTAGTCTAGGAAATTTATATCTAAATGAAGTTTTACAAAATTCCTTTTTTTTGGGTTTTATTGTTCATTTTTTATTTTGTCTCTTCTGCTGTTCCATGATTGTTTTGAGCTTAATTTACCGAAACAAAATCCAAAAACTATCTTTATCCTTTTCTAAAAAAGAAACGGAATACTTGCAACTCAAAAACCAAATCAATCCGCATTTTTTGTTTAATAATTTGAACACCTTGATTGCATTTATCGAAACCAATCCGCAAAAGGCAATAGCATTTGGGCATCATTTATCAAACGTATATCGTCATTATTTGAAAAATGATGAACATGATTTTGTCCTTTTAAAAAATGAAATACAATTCATTTCAGAATATCTGGCAATTTTCAAAGCTAAATTTGAAAATGGTTTTATTTTTGAAATTGAAAATGAAGCTTCACAAGAACAATATATCTTATCATTATCGTTGCAGGAACTCGTTGATAATATCTTTAAGCATAACATTTTGGATGTCGAAAATCCGGTTATCATCAAAATTTCGATTCATCAAAATGAATTGATCATCAGCAATACCAATGTTAGGAAAGAAGCGGTTCATTCTACAAAAAAAGGGTTGAAAAACATCCACAAAAGATATAATTTGCTAACCAAAAAACAAATTACGATAACGGACAATGCTACCTTTTTTGAAGTAAAAATTCCAATCTTACACCTAACAAAATGACAGCATTAATCATTGAAGACGAAATCCCAGCTGGAAAACGACTCGAGAAATTACTCTTGGAAAACGGATTTGTGGTTTTAACGCAATTGCATTCGGTCAAATCAGCATTGCTTTGGTTCAAGGAAAATAGTATGCCCGATTATATCTTTATGGATATTGAATTGGCAGATGGAAAATGTTTTGAACTATTCGAAAAGATAAAAATCGAATCGAAAGTTATTTTCACGACAGCTTATGATGAATATGCCTTGAAAGCCTTTGAATATAATGCGATTGACTATTTATTAAAACCAATTGATGAAAGAAAATTGAAGAAAATGCTCTCGAAAGTTGATACTTTTAAAGAAGGTTTTCTTGCTGATTTGGAACTTGTCAAGAACAGTTTATCAAACACTTTTAAAAAGTCGTTTTTGATTGCGACTTCAAAAGGATTAAAAAAAATTACGACAGGCGAAATCGTTGGCTTTGTATCTGAAAATAATGCAACTTACTTAATAACTGATAAAAATTTTAAAGCTCCGGTGAATTCATCTTTAGAAAAGTTAGAAATGGAACTTGATGGCAAACAATTCTTTAGAATCAACCGAAAATGCATTATCAACAAGCAATTTATCTCGGAAATCAATTATCAGAATGAAGTTGTAATCAACTCCTTATTCGATATTTCGTTAAAAATTAGTCGGTTAAAGATTAAACCATTTAAAGAATGGTTGGGTAGATAAAATAGTAATAGCTTTGACAAATTTTCTAAAATAAATCTGTTTTTTCTGACAATCCGTTTTTTTTTCTTTAACTTCGCTAAATACATATTTACAATCCCATATTTTAGGAGTAACCTTATGCATTTCATGCGATTACATATAAAAAAATGTCTGATACTTTTTTTTCTATTAGTATTTCAATCCAACTCTTTTGGACAGGATTTTAAATGGGTTTATGACATCGTTGGGAGGCTAACTGAAGCTAGCCCTGTTAGTCAAATTAATGACATAATAACAGACAACCAAGACAACATATATGTAACGGGAGTAAGTACTCACAGAAACGATTTCAGTAATGGAAGTGGAAATATTGTTTTTGATTATGAAACAGCACTTGTTTTCATCATTAAACTAAGTAAAAACAAAAATGTCTTGTGGGTAAAACATTTTAATGTACATTCAAATGTAGTTCTACATGTTGAGAAACTTCATATAGACTCTAATCAAAATCTTTTCTTGACAGGTTTTCTTTATCATTCGGGTGCTTCTTTTATAGATTTAAATCCAGATCCGGGTGAACAGCATACAATTGAAAACCCCTCACATCTTTATGGCATGATTATTAAGCTTAATCCATCCGGAAACTATATCAATAGTTGGCATTTTGAAGACTGCAATATTAATAATTTAGATTTTGATTCAAATCAAAATGTTATAGCAGTAGGAAGGCTTATAACACATGATATATTATCAGGAATACCTGCCGTATATACCGGAACTATATTTAAATTTGACAGCAATTTTAATACTATTTGGACGAAAACCCTTGATGGATATTCCACTGACTTATACAAAGTTGTTGTAGATAATTATGACGATTTAATTTTAACAGGGCATTATTATAAATCCTTAAATTTTGCTGGAGAAAGCTTTCAAGAAGATGCTGGACTTATTACGTGTAAGTTTGACAAAGATGGCAATGAAAAATGGATTTTAGAGCGAGCGTGGAATGAATCTACACCTGGTGGAAATCTTCCACCTAATGAAAATTTAGCAATTGATAGTAATAACACCTTGTATATTAGTTCTAATTACAATGATGCTTCTCAATTTAATTTTAATAATACTACAATAGCTAATTTACCATACCAAGGCAGTGCAGGTGCAGTAATGCTTGGTTTTGATACTGACGGAAATTATGTGTCACATTTTACTTTTTCTGGAACATTTCTGCAAAATTTTTCCTCATTCGCTATCAGTGAATTCGATGAATTTATCATTGGTACAATTACTGCTGGTGATGTATTTTTCAGAAATAGTAATGGTTTTGTGACATCTTTTAATGCTGAAAAAGAAAATATTTTAATAAAAATAAACTCATCCTATGAACTGATTGATTACAAAAAGATGGATCATTTGGTTAGAAACTTAAGTTTTGACAGCGAAAATAATATTATTATGGGACATCAAATTCATAATGATACTGATTTTGACCCGCATCCTATAAATGTGTACAATGTTAGCAGTATTGGTTTACATACGGGATATGTTCTAAAGCTGAGCTACTGCGATAGTTATCCACCAACTGGAGAAAACACAAATACGTTCTGTTCAGATGACAATGCTACTATAGCAGATTTAGAAATTAACGATTACAGCGTTAATTGGTATGCTTCCAATAATTCAATTGTTCCCTTGGACAGCACGACACTTTTAGTGGATGGACAAACCTACTATGCTGCTAAGGATAAATTAGATAACTGTCCAGATATTTTGGAAAGAATAACTGTATCGGTAATTATAAATCCAGTCCCACCAGCTCCAATCTTAAATCCAAACCAGCCGTGCTATAATAGTAGTTTAACACTTGCTGATTTGAGTATCGAAGGAGTAAACCTATCCTTTTATGATAATGCAACCACATCTATAAAATTAAATGATTTAACACTAATAAACCCAGAAAAAACTTATTATGTAAGCCAAACGCTTTCAGGTTGCGAAAGCCCCAGAACACCAATAAATATTCCAGGGCAAAGCACAGTTCAAATAAATAATCATATGATAAACCTTTGTGATACAGATAAAAACAATGTTGAACAAATAAATCTTTCCAACTACATTTCCTATCTTTTAAATGGAAATGAAAATGATTTTACGATTTCCTATCATAACACACAAGTTGATGCTGAAAATGGTTCAAATCCCATCCAAAATTTTGAAGAATATCAAGCAAACACTCAAAATGTTTATGTAAGATTTCTATACAACTCTTATTCTTGTTTCGAAATTGCAACACTGATAATTACTATTTCTTCTCCTCCAGAAATTACAGAAATAATAGTACGCGATTTGTCGAGCAACAATTCGATAACCGTTTTACCCAATAATCCTGAACATCTTTATTCGATTGACGGGATCAATTACCAAAGCAGCAATGTGTTCCAAAATGTTCTTGCTGGAGAATATACCGTCTATGTAAAAGATAAACTCGAAGTTTGTAACGAAGAAAAAGAAAAAGTATACCTACTCTCCTATCCGAAATTTTTCACCCCAAATGGCGATGGATATAATGATTTTTGGAAAATTGAATATGCTAAATTTCAATTTTCTGTTGATGTCGAGATCTATGATCGTTTTGGAAAACTTCTCGCGTCTTTCGACAAAAACAGTCCCGGATGGGATGGAACTTATAATGGATACAAGCTTCCTGCAACCGATTATTGGTTCAAGATAACACGCTTTTTAGATAAAAAAGTGATCCATAAAGGACATTTTTCTTTAAAAAGATAAGCCTTATTCCTCCTCCTCAGCCGTATGCGATTTCGAATAACCCCTCCATTTTTCAATAACATCCTGCATATCTTGAGGCAATTCAGTATCAAAACGCATCATTTCACCAGTTGTTGGATGCATGAAACCTAATGTCTTTGCATGAAGAGCCTGTCTTGGCAAAGCCTTAAAACAATTGTCGATAAACTGTTTGTATTTGGTAAATGTCGTTCCCTTTAAAATCAAATGGCCTCCATAACGTTCATCGTTAAATAAAGTATGCCCAATATGTTTCATGTGAACACGTATTTGATGGGTTCTACCCGTTTCTAATTGGCATGAAATCAACGTCACATAGCCAAAACGTTCTAAAACTTTATAATGCGTTACAGCAGGCTTTCCAATCTCTGGATCAGCAAAAACAGCCATTTGCATTCTGTCTTTTACGTGTCTTGCAATATTTCCTTCAATCGTTCCTTTATCATCCTTTACATTTCCCCAAACGAGTGCAATATATTCTCTTTCAGTAGTTTTCGCCTCAAATTGTTTGGCCAAATGCGTCATAGCAGCTTCGGTTTTTGCAATTACCAAAAGCCCCGAAGTATCCTTGTCGATTCTATGCACCAATCCTGGACGTTCGCTACTGTTCATTGGCAAATTCTCAAAATGATGGGCCAAAGCATTCACCAAAGTTCCCGTATAATTGCCATGTCCTGGATGCACTACCATTCCTGGCTCCTTGTTAATCAACAACAAAGCATCATCTTCATACACAATATCAAGCGGAATATCTTCTGGATCAACTCGGTTTTCAAATGGCGGATACGACAACATGATCCGAACAACATCTAAAGGTTTAACCTTATAATTAGACTTCACAGGAACATCATTCACATAAATATTGCCATTTGTAGCAGCGTTCTGGATTTTGTTCCGAGTCGCATTTGGCAACATGTGCATCAAATATTTATCAATTCTCAACAACAATTGCCCTTTGGGAACATCAAATCTAAAGTGCTCAAATAAATCGTCTTCTAATTCTATATCAACGGTGCTCTCAGAATTCATCTTCTACTGTTGTTTCACTGTCAATATTGGTATCAACAGTATCAATTTCTTCTTCATAACCCACTTTTCCATCTCCTAAAACTAAATCGATTTTAGAAGCTTTAGAAACTTTATCGCCAGCTTTTAATTTTTTTCCGTTCAAGTAAACTTCCAAAACCATGTCTTTACCCAAATAAGGTTTATAGGTTTTCTTTCCTACTTCCAACCCTAAAGATTTCAAAGTTGGCTCCACCTGACGCAAAGTTTTCTCCACTAAATCAGGCATCGTAACCGATTGGTATTTATCAGAATTAATTTTTATATATATTTTTCTCCCTTCTTTAACCTTATAACCAGGAGCTGGATCTTGCTTAACAACCGAAAATTTTGGATATCCTGCCTGAAAATCAGTCGTATCCAACAAAACATATTCTAAATCCAAAGCATCCAGTTTTTCCTCAGCCGCTTCAACCGACAATTTGCTCAAATCCGGAACCGTGATTTCCTCACCATGATTGGTTGTAAAATCCAACCATTTCAAAATGATAAAAGCCAAAGCTACAACTATAACAAGTGCAATTGCTACTTGAGTAAAAAACACCTTGCTTGTAAGAAACTTGCGTAAACTCATAAAAATTCTATTTCCGCAAAGATATAAAAATACTAAAGGCAATTCGTTTGAAAAAAAATGATAATTTTGTTTCATCATATTTTTTAGGAGCTTAATCCCGCTATCCGTTTCAATCTTTTGTCTCGTTAAAGAAACGAGACAAAAGGATTTCCACTACTATCGGGGCTAGGGCATCCTTTATCAATTTAAAATTCTTTTTCAAATGAAAAACATTGCGGTAGTAATGGGAGGATATTCTGACGAATCAGTAATATCGCTTCGAAGCGGACAGCTTATCCTCAACAATCTCGACAGAAATAAATATAATGTCTTCGAAATACACATCCTAACAGACGGATGGAATGCCATTGTAAACGGAAATAAATTCCCTATCAATAAATCTGATTTTACTTTTACGCAAAATAACGAAAAAATAAAATTCGACACCATCATCAATACGATCCACGGAACTCCTGGAGAAGACGGACACATGCAAGCCTATTGGGAACTTTTAGAAATACCCTATTCAGGTTGCAATTTCTACCAGTCGGCTTTGACATTTAATAAAAGAGATACGTTGTCTGTCCTTTCAAAATTCAACATCCCAAAAGCAAAATCGGTTTACGTTTCTAAAGGAAATATAATTTCTGGTGAAGAAATCAAAGCACAATTGGGTCTGCCTTTTTTCGTAAAGCCTAACCAATCGGGAAGCAGCCTAGGTGTTTCAAAAGTAAATGACTTGGTAGATTTTGAAAAAGCATTGGATTATGCTTTCGCTGAAGACAATGATATTTTGATTGAATCGTATCTAAAAGGAACCGAAGTTTCCGTCGGAGTTCTTAATTTCAAAGGAAAAACAACCGTTTTAGGGCTAACCGAAATTGTTTCTCAGAATGACTTCTTTGACTATGAAGCGAAATATTTAGGAAAATCCGAAGAAATTACGCCTGCAAGGTTAACTCCCGAAGTAGAGCAAAGGGTAAGGGAAACAGCTGCAAAAGTTTATGAAGCCTTAGGAATGTCAGGTTTTTCAAGAACTGATTTTATAGTTATGAACAATGTTCCGCATTTCATCGAAATCAACACCAATCCTGGGTTATCTGGACAAAGCATCTTCCCACAGCAGGCAGAATATGCCGGAATTGCCTTTTCTGATTTACTAGACAACGAAATCGAATTAGCTTTAAAAAGAAAATTATTATGGAAAAAATAGCAATATTCCCTGGTTCGTTCGACCCCATCACATTAGGCCATTACGACATCATCAAACGAAGTATTCCTCTTTTTGATAAAATTGTGGTAGCTATTGGCGTGAATGCCGAAAAAAAATACATGTTTTCATTAGAAGAAAGAAAACGCTTCATCGAAGAATCTTTTGCTGATGAACCTTCAATCTCAGTCGTTACTTATGAAGGCCTAACGATTGATTTATGCAAAAAAATGAAAGCCAAATTCATCCTTCGAGGTTTGAGAAATCCAGCCGATTTTGAATTCGAAAAAGCAATCGCCCATACCAACAGACGACTTTCAAAAATTGAAACCGTTTTCCTTTTAACCGCTGCCAATACTTCCTACATCAGTTCGAGCATCGTGCGTGATGTGTTGCGAAATGGTGGCGAATACCAAATGTTGGTTCCTGATGCCGTTAGGGTAAAATAATATAATTTGTAGAAAGCACGATTAAACACTACTTTCGCCAAAAATTAACATACGATAAAAATGAGTTTAGAACGAGAATTAATCAAAAGAAGTGGCGGAAAATGTGAACTTTCAGGTGCTACAGAAAACCTAAAAGTATATCAAACTCTTCCAACAAGAAAAGGTGGAATAGACGAAAGTATTTTAATAAATGAAACCCTTTTAAACCAGATTGAAAATCCAGAAACGATGGATGCCAATCTTTGGAGATGCTTGAACGACAGCATGTGGAGCGAACATTTGCCTGTGCAAGTGGTTTCGTGGAGAATGTTGAGCCGTTTGAAAAACCAAGAATTATTGGAGCAAATGTATCTTGACGAAGATGATTTGGCTTGGGCTCAAGCAACTGGCGAAGGCGAAGACGACGAAAACAAACTGGTTCACCGAGACAGTAACGGTGTGATTCTACAAACTGGAGATTCAGTAGTTTTAATCAAAGATTTGAAAGTAAAAGGTTCGAGCATGGTTGCAAAACAAGGAACTGCCGTGAGAAACATTCGTTTAGACCACGAAAACGAAACCTATATCGAAGGAAAAGTAGATGGACAACAGATTGTGATTATTACAGCTTATGTAAAGAAAATATAGTTTTAGAAAATAGATAAAAGAGGCAAGAGAAAAGACATTCCAATCTTTTCTCTTGCCTCTTTCTTCTTGGTTCTATTCTTCTTTCTTCACAACTTTCCTCGCCACTTCAATCTTAAATTTCTTGCCTTTCATCTTTTCATCCTTGATATTTTGAAGCAAGTCTTTCACTTTATTGAATTTCACGGCTGCAAATGAAATAAAATCTTTTACTTCAATCAATCCCAAATCGCCCTTTTCTAATTTTCCTTTCTGGGAAAAGAAACCAACGATGTCAATTTTATTCAGCTTATTTTTCTTTCCTCCCGAAATATAAATCGTTTGGAATTCTGGTGGTTTTGGCAATGATTTCGAATTTTCGACATTCAAAACCGGCATTTCATAATCAATATACTCTAATTTTTTTTCACTTTCGTGGAGGAGAATATAAGCAGTTCCAGAAGCCAACATTCTGGCGGTTCGACCGTTTCTATGCGTAAATTCGTCTTCTTTTGAAGGCAAATGATAATGGATTACGTGTTTCATTTCGGGAATATCCAAACCTCTTGCCGCCAAATCAGTCGTGATTAAATAACTCACACTTCCGTTTCTAAATTGAATCAAGGCACGTTCGCGTTCATCTTGATCCATTCCGCCATGATAATAAGTGGCGTAAATTCCTTTTTCGTTCAAAGTATCGCTGATTCTTTCGGCTGCATCACGATGGTTGCAAAAAATCAAAGCCGACTCTGATTTCAACGAGCAAATCAAACTAAATAAAGTATTGATTTTATCTTTTTCCTTAGAAACCACCATTTTCATGGAAAGGTTTGTCTTTTCTTCTTCTCTCGGAATAAAATCCAAAACAGTCGGATTCACAACCCTTGTATATTTCGGAATTTCAATATCGGAAGTAGCCGAAACCAAAATTCTCTTATTCAATTTAGATAATTTTCCGATGATAAAAGACATTTCTTCATGAAAACCGAGTTGCAAAGACTTGTCGAATTCATCCAAAATCAAAGTTTCAATTTTATCCGTCCTGAAAGTTCCTCTATCAATATGATCGGCAATTCTTCCTGGCGTTCCAATCAAAACTGCTGGTGGATTACTCAAATTTTTGATTTCAGTATCAATGGAATGTCCACCATAGCAAACGTTTGCTTTAAAACCAGTTCCCATTTTTTTCCAAACTTGCTCAATTTGCAGACCTAATTCCCTCGACGGAACAATGATCAAGCATTGAACCGAAAGGATTTCGGGTTGCAGCATTTCGAAAATGGGCATCAAGAAAGCTAAAGTTTTCCCAGAACCTGTTGGCGAAAGCAATAAAACATTACTTTCTTCTAGAATAGCTTCTTGTGCAGCAACCTGCATTTCGTTTAGGCTTTCGAACCCTAAATTCAAAAGTATATTGGTGGAATGGTGATTTTGATTCATTTTGCAAAGGTAAATGAATTAAACACAGATTTCACAGATTTTCACAGATGCTATTTCTTCAAAAAATTTATAACAATAAAAAAACGCAAATTGCACTAATTTTCACGAATTGAATTGTGAAAATTAGTGCAATTTGTGTTTTTTTTTTTTTAGAATTTATATCCAAACTATAGCATCAAGGAGCCTTTTCTTCAAATAATAATTTTATGTTTTCATAGGAGTTTTTCAAGGCTTCCTTGATTTCATCAGGATTTAGCCAAGCCACTTTTTCAATTCCTTCTTCTAATTGTCCTTGTGGAATGCCTTCAAAACTGGTTCGCATTTCAAACCAATGGGTTATTTTTAGTTTGTACCTACCATTTCGTTTAAAAATATGATAGGTCTTTTGCAATTTATCAGTTATAACCAATTTATTGACACCCGTTTCCTCTTCCACTTCGCGTAAAGCGGTATATTCAATCTCCTCGCCTTTTTCGATTCCACCTTTCGGTAAATCCCATTTTCCATTGCGAAAAATAAACAAAACCTCATTTTTTTTGTTGTAAACCAGTCCACCACCAGCTTTTTGAACAGGCAATTTTGTTTTCAAGGTTTTCATAATCTCCTTTTCATCAGGATGATAGAGATAGGCTTTTTGAATTTTATTTTGAAATATTTTTACAATAATTTGTTTAATATCAGCACTTTCCAACAAAAACAACTGAAAATCAGTCTCCTTAAAGATTTGATTAGTTAAAAAAAGTGGTTTGTCGTTCACAAAAACTTTATACATTTGTACTATGATTTTTAATAAAGATACAGCCAGCAAAACTGCAGAATTGCTTTTACAAATAAATGCAATTAAATTGAATCCAGGAAATCCTTTTACATGGGCTTCTGGATGGAAATCTCCTATTTATTGCGACAATAGGATAACACTCTCATTTCCACCTATCAGGAATTACCTGAAAGATGAATTTGCGAAAAACATTGAAAAACAATTTGGAAAACCAGATGTAATTGCCGGTGTTGCAACAGGTGCGATCGGGATTGGATTGCTTGTTGCTGAGGCTTTGGCATTGCCTTTTGTGTATGTTCGACCAGAACCAAAAAAACACGGGAGACTGAACCAAATTGAAGGTTTCTTGCAAAAAGGCCAAAACGTTGTCGTAATTGAAGACCTTATTAGTACTGGAAACAGTAGTCTAATGGCTGTTGAGGCTTTAAAAGAAGCTGGAGCGAATGTAAAAGGAATGGCTGCCATTTTCAGTTATGGTTTTCAAGTTGCCGAAGACAATTTCAAAAGAGCCAATGTAGATTTATATACTTTGAGCAATTATGAAAATCTTTTGCCTTTGGCTGTCAACAAAAAATATATCACAGAGGAAGAAGAAAAAACACTACAAGAATGGAGAACCAGTCCATCAACTTGGGGTGTTGAAGTGTAGATTTTGGATTCTATCAATATAAATTACAACTTATTAACTCTTAACTAAATAAAATGAATTTAGAAAGTCCAAAAGTTAGCGTACCTAAATCAGATCAATACTTATTTGATGCTTTGTGTGACGTAAAGAATTTTGAAAAATTAATGCCTGATAGTATTGCAAAATTCGAAGTACTTGATGAGAATGCTTTTATTTTTGGATTAAAGGGAATGCCTGAAATCAAATTAAAAATGAAAGAAAAAGTAGCCCCATCAAAAGTGGTTTTGGGTGCTGCATCCGATAAATTGCCATTTACATTGACAGCAAATATTGACAGCCTTTCTGAAAATAATTCGGATGTGCAGCTTTTCTTTGAAGGTGAGTTTAATGCGATGATGGCGATGATGATTAAGGGACCAATTAGCAAATTTATTGAGACTTTGGCACAGAACATGCATAAGCTATAAAATCAAATTAAAAAATAATTATAGAAGCCTTCTAGCACACGCTGTAGGCTTTTTTTTATTACAATTAACTTTCAAAATGTTAGATTATAGAGGTTAGCTTCTTTTTAACAAAAAATAATTCTGTATTTTTTATATTTGTAAAAAAAGTGTTTTTAAAGAAGAAATTATGAGAAATGAGTTTACAATATTTTATACAGATGATGATGCAGAAGATTTAGAATTCTTTACAGAAGTCACAAATGCCATTGGAGATCATCTGAATTTAGTGACCCAAGATAATGGCAAAAAGTTACTACACGATTTAGAAAACCCTCCACCAAACCCTCACATTGTATTCTTAGATTTGAATATGCCTGGAATTAGTGGATTTGATGTGTTACAACAATTAAGAAGTTCTGATGATTTTAAAAATCTTCCAATTGTGATTTTTTCAACTTCAAGTGATGAGCGAGTTATTGCTAAAAGTCGTGAACTTGGAGCAAGTTACTATGTTTCTAAACCAACAGATTTTTCGCTTTTGAAGAAAACTATTCAACATGCTTTGAGTATCAATTGGGATACCTTCATACCAAGTAAGGAAAATTTTGTATACCTAAATAGCTAGTTTGGAATGAAAGTTGAAAATTTAAAAGCCGATACGTCGGCTTCGGTTATTTTTTTAGAAAATCTTAAAAATAAAACTTCCGTATCCCATAAAAATCTAGAATCTTTACCTATTTCAAGATCAATTGTAGACCCCAAAATCACTATTGAACAATATGGCTTATACTTGAGTTTGATGTATGATGTAGTTAAAAATTTGGAAGACACAATTTATCCAATAGTTTCCAATGCAATTCCAGACTTAGAAGAAAGAAAAAAATCACATCTCTTACTGAATGATTTGAAATCTACTCCAATAGAAAAAACAACTCATCATTTTCCTTTTGAAGATGCTATAAAAATTTCGATGCCTTTTGCAATGGGAATGGTCTATGTAGTTGAAGGCTCGACTTTAGGGGGAAGATTCATTTTAAAAAATGTTCAAGAAGCTTTTGATTTTAATGAAGATAAAGGAGCTTCCTATTTTGCTGGATACGGAAATAAAACGGGAAGTTCTTGGAAAAAATTCTTAAATTCGCTAACAGAATTTGAAGCAAAAACAAATTCTGAAGAAGAAATAATTGCTGGTGCAACCTATGCTTTTGAAGCCATTCATAAACATTTATCAAAAAAATTTTAGTGTAGTTTATGAAAATAAAAGATATTGTGAACCGCGATATTGTGAACCTCACCAATTGCGAATTCGAACCCATTCATATTCCTGGAAGCATACAGCCTCACGGTTTTTTGATTGGAATTGACTCTAATTCTTGGAAAATTGACTTTTGTAGTGGAAATATTTCGAACTTTATAGCTTTATCGCATCAAAATATTTTAGGAAAGGATTTTAAAACTGTTTTTGGAAAAAAACAAGAAATACAGGTTCAACACTATATTTCAAAGGATTTATTTCTTTCTTCTACTCCACTCCAATTGGACTTTATGGGGAAATTTTTCCTTTGTACGATTCACAAAAGCAATACAACCTATATCCTTGAAGCCGAACCATTTGTGGAAGCATCCAAAGAACTTGCCGATGTTTATTCCCAAACTTCGCAGTTTCTATCCTATATGAATGAAACACATACGCTTCAAGAATTGTGTGCCATGGTTGCCAGAGGAACCCGCGAAATAACAGGTTATGATCGTGTCATGATTTACCGTTTTGACAAGGATTATAATGGAGAAGTTTTTGCGGAAAGCGTTAAAGAAGATCTTGAGCCTTTTCTAGGCTTGCATTATCCTCACACCGATATTCCTGTTCAAGCCCGCCAATTGTATATGCAAAACCTGTTGCGATTGATTGTAGATATTGATTATATCCCAGTTCCTCTTTATACTGTTGATGACGGAAATACAACGAAAAATCTCGATTTAAGCCTTTCCATTTTGCGAAGTACCTCTCCAATCCATGTTCAATATCTGCAAAATATGGGAGTTGGAGCTACCTTGACGATTTCGTTGATTCATCAAAAAAAATTATGGGGATTAATTGCCTGTCATCATTATAGTCCTAAAAACTTGTCTCCAGAAATTCGATTGGCGGCTCAATTGCAAGGACATTTTATCACTTCACAAATCGATATTCGCCAATCCAATGAAGAATATGATGTGGCAAGAAAATCAAATCTTGCCCTTGAGAAAATGATTTCACTAAATCTTCAATCTAAAGAAAATTCTTTTCAAAAGATTATAGAAAATGAAGCTTTATTGGAAATTTGCAATGCTGCAGGAGTTGCCATCATTTTTAATGGAACTGTCTATAAAAATGGTGTAACACCAGACGAAAAGTACATCAACAAGCTCATTGGCTGGATCAATAATTTCACTAAAGAAGATTCGTTTTCAACTGATAAATTATCAGATTTTTTGCTAAATGCCGACGATTATTGCCAAGAAGCTTCTGGAATTATTTACCATTCCTTGAGCATCGACAACCATGACTGCATCATTTGGTTTCGACCTGAATCGTTGACGGAAATTAATTGGGCTGGAGATCCAAATAAAGCTATCATTAAAGATGTAAATGGCTTATATCCAAGAAATTCTTTCGAGCTTTACAAAGAAATTGTAAAATGTCAAAGTAAGATTTGGTTACAACCGGAATTGAATGCTGCTGCAAATTATGCACATACCCTTCAAAAGCAATTCAGCTTAGTTCTTATTAGCCAGGAAGAAGAAAAATACCGAAAATTGAGTGAACTTTTAAAAGAAACCAATTCTGAACTAGAAAATATCAATTGGATTAGCACACACGATTTGCAAGAACCGTTGCGAAAAATTCAAATGATTTCTTCACGTCTTTTAGGCAAGGAAGATGAAGTCTTCTCCGAAACTGTTATCAACTCCGTTCAACGAATGAACCATTCTGCAAAAAGAATGCAAACCTTGCTAATCGACATTCTAAAATATACTAGAATCCAGCACATTGATGACACTTTCGAATTGGTAAAACCCGAAAATATTCTAGCAGAAGTTTTATCAGATTTAAATGAACATATTAACGAACAAAAAGCCATTATAAACATCCATGAATTACCAGAAATTAACGGTATTCCTTTTTTAATGAAGCAGTTATTCTCAAATTTAATTCAAAATTCCTTAAAATATTCTTTCCAGGATAAGGCTCCTATAATCAATATTCGAACATTGGGAATACAAGAAATAAATGAATTGCCATTTCAAGTACTAGAATTTGCTGACAATGGAATAGGTTTCGAACAAGAATTTGCCGAAAACATTTTTAATATTTTCAGTAGATTACACAATCAAGAAAAATATAAAGGTTCTGGAGTTGGTTTGGCTTTATGTAAAAAAATAATGCAAGTTCACAAGGGTCTAATTTTGGCAGAAGGAATTTCAAATGAAGGAGCTATTTTTAGATTATATTTCCCTTTAAATTCATAAACAAGTATACTTTAAATTTAATACAACATTTGGATTTCTTTTATCCCATAGGTCTTTATGCTATCATCTTCCAGTAACAATTCCAGTTGTCCCGTTTTGGAAACGCCCTGTATAATTCCCATAAAACGTTGCTTTTGTTGATTTTCAAAAGCCATTGGCAATCCTCTTTTAAAAAGTAAATGAGTGTAGCTTTGCCAAATTTCGGATGCTTTACCTTCCGAAAGCTTAACCATGTTTTGTTCTATATTTTCCACAATTTCTAAAAGCAATATTTCTTTTTCGAAAGAACGCTTAGCCATAAGCGAAAGCGAAGAAGCTTTTGGCAATCCGTCAAAATTGTCTTGATTTACATTTAGTCCAATTCCGATGATTGAATCGATTTGATTCGAACCTTTTATACTATTTTCGATAAGTATGCCACCAACTTTCTTATTGTCTGACATTATGTCGTTAGGCCATTTTATACTTAACTTCGGAATATTATATTTTTCTAGGACTGAAATAATAGCTGTTGCAACAGCGGTATTGAGATCATAAATTTGCTCTATATTAAAATTAAAATCCTTAACCAAGATACTCATAGTAAGATTTTTACCTTTTTCAGATACCCATACAGACCCCATTTGGCCTTTGCCCTTTGTTTGATCTTCAGTAGTAACAACCGTGAAGTTTTCGGGATCATTATGGGTCAATAAGTTCCTTAGGAAATCATTTGTAGAATCTATGGCATCGAGTTTGATTAATTTCATAGGAAAAATGTATGTGAGGGATTTAATCTTATGTTAAGGTTCAAAAATAATCACAAAAAATGGTAACTTTGCAAAAATAGAAAATTTTAAATGACGAAAAAGACTATAAATAATGATGTTTTACTTTCAAACATCATCAAAGGAATAGAAGAAGTTAAAGGAAACGACATTGATATCCTTGATTTAAGAGAAATTGACAATTCAGCTTGTGATTATTTTATCATTTGTAACGGAAACTCTAACACTCAAGTTAGTGCGATTGTCAACTCGGTTCAAAAAACAGTTTCAAAAGAATTAAAAGACAAGCCTTGGCATGTTGAAGGTATGGAAAATGCCGAGTGGGTTTTGATGGATTATGTGAACATTGTGGTTCATGTTTTTCAAAAGCACATTCGCGAATACTACAATATTGAAAGTCTTTGGGGTGATGCTAAAATCACAACCATCCAAAACAAATATTAAAAATGGCTAAAGAAAACAACCCAAACCCTAATAAATTCAAAATAGGTCCTTGGTTAATTCCAGGTGCACTTATTGCTTTTTTTATCATTTTCACCATATTCAGCGGTGATGGGGGTTTTGAAAAACCTCAAGAAATATCCTCTTCAAAATTCAATGCTTTTTTAGAAAAGGGCGAAATCCAAAAAGTAATCATCTACAATAAAGTAGAAGCCGAAGCCTTTTTGACAGAAGCCGCTCTAAAAGAAAAGGCACATGAAAAAGTTTCAAAAAACATGTTGGATCAACCAAATAAAGGTCCACACTACACCTTTGATATTGGAGATATTGAATCTTTTCAAAAGAAGCTTGAAACTGCTGTAGCACAAAAAAAATTAGTTGATTTCCAATTTACCCAAAGAGGCAATTGGAGTGAAATTTTTGTTAGCTTGTTGCCTATTTTGATTATTGTAGTAATCTGGATTTTCATCATGCGAAGAATGTCTGGTGCTGGTGGAGGAGCTGGTGCTGGTGGACAAATTTTCAACATCGGAAAATCTAAAGCTAAACTTTTTGACGAAAAAAATGATATAAAAATCACATTTAAAGACGTTGCCGGCCTTGAAGGTGCAAAAGAGGAAATCCAAGAAATCGTTGAGTTCCTGAAAAATCCAGAAAAATACACCAATCTTGGAGGTAAAATTCCAAAAGGTGCTTTGTTAGTGGGTCCTCCCGGAACTGGTAAAACCTTGTTAGCGAAAGCTGTTGCTGGTGAAGCAAAGGTTCCGTTTTTCTCTTTATCAGGTTCAGATTTCGTAGAAATGTTTGTTGGAGTTGGTGCTTCACGTGTTCGAGATTTATTCAAACAAGCTAAAGAAAAATCTCCAGCTATCATTTTTATTGATGAAATTGATGCCGTTGGTAGAGCTCGTGGAAAAAACAATATGTCGGGCGGAAACGATGAACGTGAAAACACTCTAAACCAATTGCTTACTGAAATGGATGGTTTTGGAACCAATTCAAATGTAATTGTTTTGGCTGCAACGAACAGGGCAGACGTTTTAGATAAAGCCTTGATGAGAGCGGGCCGTTTTGACCGACAGATTTTTGTGGATCTTCCGGACATTCGTGAAAGAAAAGAAATATTTGAAGTGCATTTGGCTCCTTTGAAAAAAGTGGAAGCTTTGGATACCGACTTTTTAGCAAAGCAAACTCCAGGATTTTCTGGAGCTGATATTGCCAATGTATGTAATGAAGCCGCTTTAATTGCTGCTAGAAAAGATAAAAAAGCAGTAGACAAACAAGATTTTCTTGATGCCGTTGACAGAATTGTTGGCGGTCTGGAAAAGAAAAATAAAATTGTGACTCCAGAAGAGAAAAAAGCAATTGCGATTCACGAAGCGGGTCATGCCACTGTTAGTTGGATGCTCGAACATGCTGCTCCATTGGTAAAAGTAACTATCGTTCCTAGAGGTCAAAGTTTAGGTGCCGCTTGGTATTTACCAGAAGAAAGGCTTATAGTTCGCCCTGATCAAATGCTGGATGAAATGTGTGCCACTATGGGAGGAAGAGCTGCTGAAAAAGTAACTTTCAACCGCATTTCGACTGGTGCTTTGAGTGATTTGGAAAAAGTAACCAAACAAGCTCGTGCAATGGTTACAATTTATGGTTTGAATGACAAAATAGGAAATGTTACCTATTATGATTCTACTGGTCAAAGTGAATATAATTTCTCAAAACCTTATTCAGAAGAAACGGCAATGGTAATCGATAAAGAAATTTCTGCATTGATAGAAAGTCAATATCAGAGAGCCATTCAAATTTTGGAAGAAAACAAAGATAAGCTAAATGAATTGGCAGCTATTTTGATAGAAAAGGAAGTGATTTTCAAGGATGACTTGGAAAATATCTTCGGAAAACGAAATTTCGATCCAAATTTGCAGGAAGAAATCAGTCTTTAATAGCTATTTGCACCTTTTTTTAGAAAAATCTTAATTCAATAAATATTTTGAATTAAGATTTTTTTATCTTTGAACGTTCCCAAGTCACAAATCACGTAGTTGAATATTTTTATATGAGTCTTTTTAAGAAATTTTTTGGTTCTGGTAATGATTCTTCAGATGAAGAAAAAGACAGCGACTACAATCCTTTTTCGTTAGATAACACGCCTATCGATGAATTGTTTACCTTGAATTTTAAAAAAAATGGAGGTAAATTCTTGTATTGTGAAAATATCGGTGAAGTAAAAACGCATTTTGAAGATATATTAGAAGAAAATGACTGGTTCGAAAGTGATGCAGTTTGTTATGAGCCAAAGCTTTTTAGCATGCTTGAAGAAAACAAACTAAATTACATCAAACCAGAAAACCCTAAATTTCTTTTAGCGAGTTGCGAGAATTTAATTGCTGATGAAGGTTCTATTCTATTTTCATCGAACCAAATTAAACAAAATAAGCCTCTTGAATTGCCTGCTAACATTATCATTATGGCAACTACAAGTCAAATTATTGCCAATAAAAGTGATGGTTTGAGAGAAATCAAGAAACGCTACGAAACCAATTACCCAACAAATATTACTACTATTAAATATTTTGAAAAAGCAAAAGAAGAAGATTTCCTCCATTATGGAAGTGTCGCCAAAAACCTTTATTTATTGCTTTTAGAAGATCTTTAAGATGAATGAAACACTAAAGAGATCGATTTCTGGTGCTATATACATTGTTTTATTAATAGCTTCAATCCTTTATTCTACTGAAAGTTTTTTTATTCTTTTTGGTGTTTTTCTCATTATTGCTGTTTATGAATTTTGTGAATTAGTTCATCTTCACAAGATTTTTCCAATTTTTATTGCTGCTTTGTCTTATGGAAGTATTGCTTATTTGTCTATCAATAAAATTAGATTAAGCAACAATTTTGATCTTACCTTACTTCTTGCAACACTTGTTATCTCTATAAAATGTATCATTTTTTTATTTAGTGAGAAAAAAGAAAAAATCGATGCAGTTTCAAAATATGTCTTTCTAATTGGATACATCATCTTGCCTTTCATCATTTTGACCAAAATTCCTTTTGGAATAAAAGGATACAATCCGAAAATTATTATCGGAATCTTTATTTTGATATGGACAAATGATACCTTTGCTTATATCGTTGGAAAATCAATCGGGAAACATAAATTATTCGAAAGAATTTCTCCCAAAAAAACAATAGAAGGCTTTCTGGGAGGTATTATTTTTGCCATCATTGCAAGTTTTTTAATTTCGAAATATTATATCGAAGGTGGAAAAGTTGCTCAGAATATTTGGATTGGATTTGCCGTAATCGTTGGTATTTTTGGCACAATTGGCGATTTAATTGAATCCAAATTTAAAAGAATTGCTGGAGTAAAAGACAGCGGAAAAATAATGCCAGGCCACGGAGGCATTTTAGATCGATTAGATAGTGTTATATTTGTAGCACCCTTTATATTTTTATTTTATCAAATTTTAAACTATGTTACATTTTCATAAAGAAGGAGCAAAAACGATTTTAGGAGCTTGTTTGCTAACAGTTGCAATTGTGTTTGCCGCTGATTATTTTTTAAAAGAGAACTTTTGGTTATTAAAAACCATACAAATTGTAGCATTAGTTTTCTTGGTAATCATTCTACAATTTTTTAGAAACCCAAACAGAAGCATCCGACCAGAAGACAAAACTTTGGTAGCACCAGTTGATGGAAAAGTGGTCGTAATCGAAGAAGTGTTTGAAAGCGAATACTTCAAAGACAAGCGTTTGCAGGTTTCGATTTTTATGTCGCCAATAAATGTTCACGTAACGAGATATGCCGCAAGCGGAAAAATTAATTTCAGCAAATACCATCCAGGAAAGTTCCTTGTTGCTTGGCATCCAAAAGCAAGCGAGGAAAACGAAAGAACAACAATTGTAATCGAAACCAAAGAATTCGGTGAAATTTTGTACCGTCAAATTGCTGGTGCTCTTGCAAAAAGAATTATAAACTATGCCGTTGAAGGAACTCAGGTAATTCAAGGAGATGATGCAGGATTTATCAAGTTTGGTTCAAGAGTAGATTTATTTTTACCATTGGGAACTGAATTGAATGTAAAGTTGAATGATGTTGTAAAAGGAAACAAGACCATAATTGCTCAGAAATAAATGTCCGAGAAAGATTTAGAAACTCGTTTTCAAGAAGCTGTAGAAATTGCTTCACAGATGACACAAGCATCTTTACCCCAAGATGTGCAGTTGCGTCTTTATGCCTATTACAAACAATCTACCTCAGGTGTGATTACCAATAATCAGCCTAATAATTTTGACTTAAGAAATGCGTTTAAAACAAATGCATGGATGCAAATCAGTCATCTTTCTGCTGATGAAGCCAAGGAAATGTATATTGAAATTATAAATTCCCTAGTTCAGAAATAGTTTATAAACGTCTAAAACGTTAATGATTATTAAAATTTACTCGCTGTTTTCAATTTAGCAGTATCTTTATACAACACTAATTTTTTTAATATGAAAAAGACAGTTTACTTTATTTCAAGCCTCGTTTTGGCAATTTCACTACAATCTTGCAATGACAAAAAACTTCAGGAAGTTGAAGTTCCGCTTCCAGAAAAAGAAGTTACAAACGCTCCAATGGGAAATCCAGCGGATGTCATTGCCGATGAAGGAACTTTTAAAATGATTCCGCTTCCTTATGCTTATGATGCTTTGGCTCCTTATATAGATGCCAAAACAATGGAAATTCACTTTTCAAAACATCATCTAGGATATACTAACAATCTTAACAAGGCGATTGCTGGAACTGAACTTGAAAAATTGACCATCGAAGAAATTTTAAACAAATTAGATTTAGAAAATAAAGCAGTAAGAAATAATGCCGGTGGGTATTACAACCATAATTTCTTTTGGACGGTCATGGGACCAAATGGTGGTGGCGAACCAACTGGAGCTTTGGCAGATGCCATCAAAAAAGACTTCGGTTCTTTTGCTGATTTCAAAAAACAATTTACAGAAGTAGCAACAAAGCAATTTGGTTCAGGATGGGCTTGGCTTTTGGTTGATAAAACAGGAAAGTTATCAGTAGCAAGTACTGCAAATCAAGATAACCCTTTAATGCCAAATATTGGTGTAACAGGAACTCCTGTTTTAGCATTGGACGTTTGGGAACATGCTTATTATTTGAACTATCAAAACAAAAGAGCCGATTATATCGATGCTTTTTTTAGTGTAATTAATTGGAAAGCGGTTGCTAAAAAATTCGATGCTGCAGCTCCAAAAGTAGTAGCTCAATAAAATACTTCAAAATATGATTATCAAATGCTCCTTTTTCAAGGGGCATTTTTTATTGAATAACATCCATAATAGAAAAGTCCCAATTTGGGACTTTTCTATTATGCGAAAATAAATCTTATTTCAAACTTGCCAAACTTTGCTCGATTGTAGCGATTTTAGATAAAGCATCGGCTTCTTTTTTACGTTCGTTTTCAATGATTTCAGCTTTTGCATTGGCTACAAATTTCTCGTTTGAAAGTTTTACTTGTACTGATTTCAAAAATCCTTTGATGTAATTCAATTCTTCTGTCAATTTTGCAATTTCTTCATCAACATTAATATTTCCTGATATCGGAATAAAATATTCATTAGATTTAACACGGAAAGACAAAGCCGAATCTACTTTTTCTGAAACATATTCAAAAGAAGTAATGTTTCCTAATTTAGTGACAACCGAATCAAAATAAGTTGAAAACTTATCGTTGTTGATGGCTTTCAATTCTATCGAATCTTTGAATGGAATGTTTTTGTCTTTTCGGATCGATCTAATTCCAGAAATCACTTCAATCGTAGTTTCAAAATCAGCAATCAATTCCGCATTGAATGGTTTAGCTTCTGGCCATGTTGAAATTATCAAGGCTTCCTCTGCACTTCTTTCTTTGATTAAATGCCAAATTTCTTCTGTCAAGAACGGCATAAACGGATGCAACAACTTCATGTTATTTTCTAGCATTTCTATCGCTTTCACAAAAGTAATACTGTCGATTGGTTGTTGGTAAGCCGGTTTAATCATTTCCAAGAACCACGAACAGAAATCGTCCCAAACCAATTTATAAATTCCCATCAAAGCATCAGAAATTCTGTATTTGTCGAAATTATCTTCGATTTCTGCCAACGTCTGGTTTAGTTTTGCTTCGTACCATTCGATGGCCACTTTAGAAGATTCTGGTTGTGGAATTGAATCTGAAACTTCCCATCCTTTGATCAACTTGAAGGCATTCCAAATTTTGTTTGAAAAAGCTTTTCCTTGATTGCAAAGTTCCTCATCAAACATAATATCATTTCCTGCAGAAGCACTCAAAAGCAATCCTACACGAACACCATCAGCCCCAAATTTTTCAATCAAGCCAAGCGGATCTGGCGAATTTCCTAATGATTTTGACATTTTTCTTCTTTGCTTGTCGCGAACCAAACCAGTCAAATATACATTGTTGAAAGGTTTTTCACCTGTATATTCATAACCTGCAATAATCATTCTAGCTACCCAGAAAAATAGAATATCCGGACCTGTAACCAAGTCGTTTGTTGGATAATAATATTTGAAGTCTTTATTTTCTGGATCTAAAATACCTCCGAAAACTGCCATTGGCCAAAGCCATGATGAGAACCAAGTGTCCAAGGCATCGGCATCTTGCTTTAAATCTTTTGTTTCAAGTTTAAAGTTTGAAGTTTTTTCCTGTGCTAATCTTAAAGCATCTCCAATGTTTTCGGCAACTACAAAATCTTCTTTTCCATCGCCATAATAATAGGCTGGAATTTGCTGACCCCACCAAAGTTGACGCGAAATATTCCAATCGCGAATGTTTTCCAACCAATGACGGTAGGTATTGTCAAATTTCTTAGGATATAATTTAATCTCTTCTGTTTCTAAAACTGCTTTGATGGCAGGTTTTACCAATTCTTCCATTTTCAGGAACCATTGGTCGGACAAGCGTGGCTCGATAACCGCCTTTGTTCTTTCAGAAGTTCCTACTTTGTTTAAGTGGATCTCTGTTTTAGCCAAACTTCCGTTTGCTTCAAGCTCTTTAGCGATTTCTTCACGAACTACAAAACGGTCTTTCCCTTGGTAATGCAATCCGAAGGAATTCAAGCTTGCATCGTCGTTGAAAATATCAATAACTTCAAGATTATGCTTGTCTCCTAAAGCCTTATCGTTTACGTCGTGAGCTGGAGTAACTTTCAAGCAACCTGTTCCAAATTCGATGTCAACATATTCGTCCTCAATGATTGGAATTACTCTTCCTGCAATAGGAACGATTGCTTTTTTACCTTTTAAATGTGTAAAACGCTCGTCGTTTGGATTGATGCAAATGGCAGTATCTCCGAAAATGGTTTCTGGACGCGTTGTTGCAATTAAAAGGTGTTGGGTGTTGGGTGTTGGGTGTTGGGTTTTACCATCTTCGTCAACAATTTCATATTTGATAAAATATAATTTTCCTTGTTGTTCTTCGTAGTTTACTTCTTCGTCTGATAAAGTTGTTTTCGCTTCTGGATCCCAGTTTACCATTCGGTAGCCACGGTAAATCATTCCTTTGTTGTATAAATCAACGAAGGATTTGATTACAGATGCTGACATATCTGGATCCATTGTGAATTTTGTTCGGTCCCAATCGCAAGAGCAACCCAATTGTTTTAGTTGTTCCAAGATGGTTCCACCGTATTTATCGGTCCATTCCCAAGCGTGTTTCAAGAATTCCTCACGTGACAAATCGTTCTTGTTGATACCTTCTTTTTTAAGCTTGTCCACCACTTTTGCTTCGGTTGCAATAGAAGCATGATCGGTTCCGGGAACCCAGCAAGCATTGAATCCTTTTAGTCGTGCACGACGAATTAGAACATCCTGAATGGTGTTGTTGAGCATGTGCCCCATGTGCAAAACTCCCGTCACGTTTGGCGGTGGAATTACAATGGTATAGGGTGTTCTATGGTCGGGTTCTGAGTGAAAATAATTGTTTTTCATCCAGTAGTCGTACCATTTTTGCTCGATGGCTTTGGCGTCGAATTGTGATGGAATTGTCATATTTTGTTTATTCGTTGATTCATTATTTATATTTTTCTTTTTAACCACCCCTTTCAGGCACCCTTCCAGAGGAGGGGAATTTGAGAATCTTATGTTTTGATTCCTCGGGAAAATGGTTGATTCTCTAGCCCTGATGGCTGCAAAATATCCTTTTGTTCTGGGGTTCAGAACAAAAGATATTTGCATCCAGCAGGAACATGGATTGCCGAAAAAGCCCAAGCGATTCGCTCCTAATAATAGAAATTAAACTTTTGGTACTCTTTTTGTAATGGATACAAAAGTAAAGAATTAACGGAGTATAAAAAATTAACTTCAATAATTTGTACTTTAATTAAAAGGAATTAAATTTACATACCTGAATTAAAAATTTTACAATGAAAAAATTATTACTTTTATTAGCTTTTGTTGGTGTTAGTGCGACTGGACTGGCACAAAATGGGGCTAAAATTGAGTTTACAGCCAAGGATAACACAATTGATTATGGAACCGTTTCGAAGGAATCTGACAATGGCTTGAGGAGTTTTGAGTTTAAAAATACAGGAAATGCTCCTTTGATTATTACGAATGTGCAGTCTACTTGCGGTTGTACGGTTCCGTCTTTTCCGAAAGAGCCTATTTTGCCTGGGAAAACGGGAAAAATTGATGTGAAGTATAATATGAATCCTGGTGCGATTCGAAAAACGATTACAGTCGAATCGAATGCTGTGAATTATGAGGGTGGAAAAGTGCCTTTGAAAATTAAGGGTGAAGTGATTGTAAAGAAGGAGACCAATCCGCTGGAGAAGAAAAAATCGATTATGGAGAAGAGCTAAATTTAGCTTTTAACAAGTATAGAAACTGTCAGAAATGGCAGTTTTTTTTTGCTTAATTTTCAACTATTAAGATTTCGACTCTTCTATTTGCTGCACGTTCTTCTTCGTTTTTTTCTGGTAATGGATGAATGGGTTGTGTGCTGCCAAAGCCTTTGAAAGTGACTCTGGTTTTTTCTATCCCTTGACCTACAAGGAAATTCTTGATAGCTTTTGCTCTTTCTTCAGAAAGCTTGCCTTTGTTAGATGGATTGCAACAAATATGACCTTGAATTTCGATTTTCAAGGTTGGATTGTTTTGCATTACTAATAATAACTCATATAATTTTCCTCTTGATTCATTGACAATTGCAAAGGTATTGAACTGGAAATTCAGATTTTCAATTTTTAATTTTTCGCCTGCTTTTGATTCGTTTACTTGCTTCATAAAGTCAACATCAAGCTTATATTCGGATGTGGTTCCATTTGGATTACTGATGGAAATTTTATCGGGATAATTGACAACTGGCTTTGGTTTTACTTCAGCTATTTCTGGTTTTTTGATGCCTAAAATTTCATCTTCACGGGCTAAATCTTTTTGAAGGATATAATAAATAGTTACCTTCCTATTTTGTGATTTATCATCGGATTGATTGTGCAATTCTCCAAAACTACGGGTTTTGAAATCTTCACGGATTTTTACCTTATCAGCAATCTCGTTAAATATAAAATTGACACGCTTTTTTGCCAAAGTATCATTGAAACCTATACTTCCATCTTCATCTGTATAGCCATTTATAGCTACAATTTTCACTTCCTTGTTGGCTTCCATCCAATCCTTTAATTTGGTGATCTCGGCTTTTTGCAATTCGAATTTATTGCTTTCGAAGAATACAGAAAATTTTTCCTGCGAAAATCCAGAAAGTGCTAATAAAAAAAATAATATAGATACGTATTTTGTCATTTGAAAATATTCGTTTTCACGAAAGTAAGTATTATTTACTGATTACCATAATTTCTACCCTTCTATTGGCATCTCGCTCTGCTTCACTTTTTTCTGGCAAGGGATAAATTGGTTTTGCACTTCCGAAGCTTTTAAAGGCTAGTCGGTTTTTGTTGATTCCGTTTTTGATCAGGAAATTATAGACCATTTTGGCTCTTAATAATGCAATTTGATGTGTATCATCAATCATACAACAAATATGACCATGAATTTCTATTTTGAGTGTTTCGTTGGTTTTCATTATTTGCAACAAATCTTCCAAGATTGGTCGGGATTCTACCCTAACAATATCACTGTGGTTATAAAAATTTAGGTTTTCCAGTTTCAGCTTCTCTCCTACTTTTGATTGTGTAATTTGCTTTTGGAGTTTTGATTCCACTATTGGCAATTCCTTTATTGTTTCTTCCTTTTGAACAACAATTTTAGTATAGTAAACAATTACTTTTCGATTCTCAGCTTGTACTTCAGATTGTTTAAAGTTTTCGCCAAAACCAATTATTTCAGGATTGTTCATATTCAAATGCTGTGACTGCAAAATTTTCAAAACTGAATTTGTCCTTCTCAAAGATAACTCTTTGTTATATTCATCAGTATCTACAAAATCGCAATAGCCTTCTATTTTAGTAACCTCGATTGAGTCATTGGCTTTAAGCCAATTGTTTAATTTTTCGATAGATTTTTCATTTGGAACGTCTCTATCAAATTCAAAAAATAATTCTAGTTTTTCTTGAGCAGATAATAGGTTTGCAAATAAAAGCAATAGTAGGGTTGCGTATTTTCGTTTCATTCGATAATTTTTATTTTAAACGGCGAGTTTAGAGTATTATTATATAAAAAAACACCTGCAAATATAAACTTACAGGTGTTTTTAGAATATTTAGAAAAAATTATCTTGTGAACAATAATTCTCTGTATTTAGTCAACGTCCAAGTTTCGTCGTCTACCAAAAGTTCAAGTTTATCACAGTGTTCTCTGATTACTTCGAAATAAGGTTTCACTTGATCACAGTATGATTCGGCCATTTTGTAACCATCAGTCAATGCATTTGCATTTTTTCTAGCTTCTGTCATGGCTTCAACATTGGTATTGATTCCTTCAATATGACCTGAAATTTCTCTGATTAGAACGATTTGTTCTTTACCGATTTTCTCAAACTCTGAACCAAAAATTTCTTTCAATCCTTTTACGTTTTCAATCAAGGTGTTTTGATATTTGATAGCTGTTGGAATCACATGATTTCTAGCAATATCACCTAAAACTCTACCTTCGATTTGGATTTTTTTAGTGTATTCTTCTAACTCGATTTCATAACGAGCCTCAACCTCAACGTGGTTCATGATTTTCAAATCACTGAACAAATCCAAAGCTTGTTGAGAAACTTTTGCTTTCAAAGCAGATGGAGTAGTCTTGAAATTACTCAAACCTCTTTTCTTAGCCTCTTTTTCCCAAGCTTCGCTGTATCCATCCCCTTCGAAAAGAATATTTTTAGAAGTTTTGATGTATTCTCTCAATACATTGAAAATTGCTTCGTCTTTTTTCAAGTCTTTTTTCTCGATCAAATTATCCACTTGAGCTTTGAAATCAATCAACTGTTTTGCAACGATAGCATTTAGAGTTGTCATTGCATTTGCACAGTTTGCAGATGAACCAACAGCTCTGAACTCGAATTTATTTCCGGTAAAGGCAAAAGGCGAAGTTCTATTTCTATCGGTGTTATCCAAAAGAACGTCTGGAAGTTTACCCACAACATTCAACTTCAAATCAGTTTTTTCTTCTGGAGATAATTTTCCGTCTGAAACACCTTCTAGGTTAGCCAAAACTCTTGTCAATTGTTCTCCAATGAAAACTGAAATAATTGCTGGAGGAGCTTCGTTAGCACCAAGTCTATGATCATTACTTGCTGTAGCAATAGCGGCTCTCAATAATGATTCATACGTATCAACAGCTTTGATTGTGTTTACAAAGAAAGTCAAAAATTGCAAGTTACTCATTGGGGTTTTTCCTGGACTCAACAAGTTTACACCTGTATCAGTCGCCAATGACCAGTTATTATGTTTTCCAGAACCATTAACTCCTTTGAAAGGTTTTTCATGGAAAAGAACTTTAAAATCGTGACGTTCCCCCACTTTAGACATCACATCCATTAACAGAGAGTTGTGGTCAACGGCTAAATTGGTTTCTTCAAAAATCGGAGCCAATTCAAATTGATTTGGAGCAACTTCGTTGTGACGCGTTTTTACCGGAATACCCAAAAGCATACATTCTTCTTCCAATTCTCTCATATAATTCAAGGCACGAGAAGGAATAGAACCAAAATAATGATCGTCTAATTGTTGTCCTTTTGCAGATGTATGTCCCAAAAGTGTTCTTCCTGTCATGATGATATCAGGACGAGAATTTGCCAAAGAGCTATCAATTAGGAAATATTCTTGTTCCCAACCTAAAGTAGCCGTAACTTTCTTTACATTCTTATCAAAATATTTGCAAACTTCTGTTGCAGCTTCGTCAATTGAATTCAAAGCTCTCAATAAAGGTGTTTTATAATCTAATGCTTCTCCTGTGTAAGAAATAAATACAGTTGGAATACATAAAGTTGTTCCAAAGATAAAAGCTGGAGATGTTGGATCCCAAGCCGTATAACCACGAGCTTCGAATGTATTTCTGATTCCCCCATTTGGAAAACTTGAAGCATCCGGCTCTTGTTGCACCAATTGAGCTCCACCAAATTTTTCAAAAACCTCTTTTCCATCATAAGAAGTTTCAAAAAAAGCATCGTGCTTTTCAGCAGTTGTTCCTGTTAGGGGTTGAAACCAGTGTGTATAATGAGTCACTCCTTTAGACAAAGCCCACTCTTTCATACCCATAGCGATATAATCTGCTAATTTTCTGTCAATTTTTGTTCCGTGCTGTACTGCATCCTGAACACCTTTAAAAGCATCTGAAGTCAAGAACTGCTTCATTGCTTTATCATTAAAAACATTTGCACCGAAGATGGTTGATTTTCTCTCGGCCTCTTCAAATTTAACTGGTTTTCTGTTGGAAGCTTCTTTTAGAGCCTGAAAACGTAATGTTGACATAAAAATAAGTTTTAAAAGTTATTATACCCCTACTAATTCGATGCAAAGATATTATTTTTTTGAATCTGAAAAACAAATACCCTATTTTTTTAGGGGTGAAAATGAATTTTTATCAAAATACAGCAAAATATCGGGATTTTAAGCATCGAACACAAAGAAGTATCATTATATAATTACCAACATAAAGTTAAATACGTTAAATAATGTATAATCCATTTCGAAGGCTGATGAATTATGGGTAACTTTAGAAAACAAATTGCTAAACAAAATAAATTTATGAGTAACAAAAAATTAATTATAGGAGTAGCAGCGGGAGTTGCTTTCCTAACAGCCGTTGGAATTCTTTTATACAAAAAGAAAAAAACGAAGAAAGAACGTTTTATGGACGAAGCCGAAGAACTAGCCGATAACTTTAAATCGAAATTAAATCATCTACAGCGTAAGGCTCAAAAGGAATTTAAAAATGTTTCTTCTACGGGCGAAGATTTGACCAATGTAGCAAAAGAACGAGTGACTGACTGGTTGAGTAAAGCTGGTAATTAACTTAGTAACAAATCAATATTTTTATGAAAGCTTTACTTTTTTAGTAAAGCTTTTTTTGATTTGTATAAATATGTTAAAACACGAATTCTGTAATATTTTCAAAATATACTATAACTGTTAGAGGTGTTTTTTAAAGAATTTTACCCTATCTGAAAGCTACCCTGATTTCTCCTTTCTTTAGATAAAATAAACCTACTAAAATTGCACAAAAATGGAAAATGCCAACCTTTACAACAAAACTGGAAGTTTGAAATTCATGCCCCATACTTCTAAGATAGCTACAGACTTTTTTACAGATAAGAAAAAAACTTTTGAACAAACCTTACCTGAAATATTGGTCTTGACCACTTATCCTCCAAGAGAATGCGGAATAGCAACATATTCTGAGGATTTGATTAAAGCCTTACGCAATCAATTTGTCTATTCATTTGACATAAAAATTTGTGCATTGGAAAGCAAAAAAGAAAAGCACACCTATAGTAATAAGGATGTGAAATACATTTTAGACACATCCGATTCACAATCCTATGAAGATCTGGCTCAAAAAATCAATAACGATAGCAACATCAAGATTGTTTTGCTCCAGCATGAATTTGGTTTATTTGCCGAAGGCGAAACTGCATTTTTAGAATTTGTAAAGCAAGTGAATAAACCCATTGTGTTTGTTTTTCATACCGTTTTACCAAGACCCGATGAAGTATTCAAACAAAAAGTGCAACATTTATTAGATCATGCTTCGGGAATAATTGTAATGACGCATGGTGCTTCGGAAATATTGACACGAGATTATATAGTAGAAGCTGAAAAAATTAGTGTGATTCCACACGGCACTCACTTGGTTCCACATTTGGACAAAACTGTTTTAAAAGAAAAATATGGTCTTCAAAATAGAAAAGTGCTTTCTACTTTCGGATTGCTTAGTTCTGGAAAAAGTATTGAAACCACATTGGATGCTTTGCCCAATATAATCAAAACTTCTCCTGAAGTTATGTTTGTTATTATCGGAAAAACACATCCTACTGTTGCCTTAAACGAAGGAGAAAAATACCGTGAATTTCTACAGGAAAAAATCATCGATTTGAATTTGCAAAAGCATGTGAAATTCGTCAACAAATATTTACCTCTCGACGAACTTTTAGAATATCTGCAATTGACGGATGTGTATTTGTTTACTTCTAAAGATCCTAATCAAGCTGTTAGCGGTACATTTGCCTATGCTTTAAGCTGTGGATGTCCAGTGGTTTCTACTCCAATTCCGCATGCAAAAGAATTTTTGTCGGGCGATACAGGCTTGCTTTTTGATTTTGGAAATTCTAAGGAATTGGCAGAATGCGTAAACCGGTTATTATTTGATGTACAATTGAAACAGAATATCATCAACAATGGTTTACATAAAATCACCTGTACAGCTTGGGAAAATTCGGCTGTAGCCCATGCCCAATTTTTGCAGAAGGTTTCGGATAATCAAATTGAATTGCATTATAAAAATCCAGATATCAATTTGGAACACATCAAAAAAATGACAACTGATTTTGGAATGTTGCAATTTTCGATTCTAAACCAGCCCGATATTAATTCAGGTTATACGATTGATGACAATGCCAGAGCCATGATTGCCTTGTGTCAGCATTATAAAATGACACAAGATCCATCTGACTTGAAGTACATCAAAATCTATTTGGATTTTATCGAATATTGTGAGTGCAAGGACAATCAGTTTTTGAATTATGTCGATTATAATAAAAATTTTACCGCTCAAAATTCCGAAGTTAATCTTGAGGATTCTACTGGAAGAGCGATTTGGGCTTTAGGATATTTGATCTCCTTATCCCATATATTGCCCGAAGAACTCACCCACAAAGCCGAAAGCTTATTCGAAAGAACTTTTGAATCTTCACAAAATGTGCATTCGCCAAGAGCCATGGCTTTTATCATAAAAGGATTGTATTATTATAACAGATCGGTTGAAAACGAGAATACGGTGGAACTTACAACTATTCTTGCCAATAGATTAGTGCAAATGTATCGCCATGAATCTAGTCCTGGCTGGGAATGGTTTGAAAGTTACTTGACGTATGCCAATAGTGTGTTACCAGAAGCTCTTTTGTGTGCTTATACCATTACAGGAAATCATACTTATCAAATGATTGCCAAGGAAAGTATGGACTTCTTGATCGCAAAAACTTTTACAGAAAATGCCATTAAAGTGGTGAGTAATAGAAGTTGGGAAATCAAAGGCGAAAAGACTGAAATGTATGGTGAACAACCTATTGACGTAGCTTATACTATCATCACACTACGAAAATTTCATGATATCTTTAAGGAAAAGCATTATTTGGACAAAATGGAAATGGCGTTTAACTGGTTTTTAGGCAATAATCACTTGAAGCAAATTATTTACAATCCGTGTACGGGTGGTTGCTTTGACGGATTAGAGGAAACAAATGTAAACCTCAACCAAGGAGCAGAATCTACAGTGAGTTATTTGATGGCTAGATTGATGAGCTACAAATATTTTGGGAACGAAAACAATGTTTACCAAAGAAGAAAAAGCAAAGTTTATAGCATGCAGCAATTGTAAACTATAATTTAAAAAAAATAAATTTCAATACAAATTGCACAAATTTTCACTAAAGATGAAGGAAAATTTGTGCAATTCTTTTTTAGAACTATTTCAATTTTAGAACTATTTCAATATAAAAATCTTTTTTTTTTACTGAATCGAAATCTTTTTAGTTGTTGTTTTCCCTTCGGATGAAATTTTAGCAAAATAAATTCCAGATGGAAAATCAATTGAGAATGAACTATTTCCTCTAAAAATTTTCGATAAAAGTTTTTGTCCTGTAATTGAATATAGTTCAATAGAAGCTTCGCCCTCAATTCCTGTAATATTGATGATGTTTTTCGCAGGATTAGGATAAACGGCAGCTTTCAACTCAGTATTTTCATCAACAGACAAAGTAGAATACCAAGTTTCACCCGCATTAGCCCCCCAAATATAATCAGCTAAGTTTGGATAATCAATGAACGGATTTCGGTTAAATTGCCAAGTGTAGATATAATTGTTTCGGTTCATTTCAAAATCATCCGAAGGATCTGCAGTGTTCCACATCAATAAAGTTGCAAGATCACCAAGTTCGCCAACTGTTGTATCTGCTGGATTTCCATTCACAACCTCTAATCCATTGTAACGAATTGCCATATAAAAAACCGCTCGTGCCACATCGCCTTTCCAGCTTCCTTGATTGCCTGCAAAACCATTATAATCGGTCAAGCCAAAATCTTTATTGTTACGAGAACTATTTTCCTGAGCATCTTCTGCACGAATATGATGGGCATCGGCATGACCGTGAATAATCATATCGGCACTTGTAGCTTCCCACACATTCATTCCATCAGGTGTATCCGATGTAGCGTTTGAAAAACCTCCTCTTGATTGCGGATAAATATGTTCGCGGTTCCACTTTCCTGCTCCACTCCCGGTATCTTGTATTAAAAGTTTAGAACGAGGTTGTTCCTTATACATCATCCAAATTTGGTTGCTATTTAGCGGATTTTGGTCGGCTATTTTCAACATTTCAAAAACGTCACCATAATTATGAGCCCGAACAACTGCTGGATTTGCAATAATATCCTGAATTGCCTGCTTTAGAACATCGCCTGCTTTTCCTTCTAAACTTTCATAATATCCTTCAGGAACCGTACTTGATACAATTCCATAAGTTGGATTTAAAGGCGTCCCCCATGGTGCAACTTCATAATCATCGTCAATTATCTCAATATCGATATTATCATTCAAGCGATTATAACCAAAGGGCAAAGTACCAAACTTGATTTTTGCCACTTCATCGCCTTCGTCGTTTTCATCATCGATAATCTGGATGGTTGTTGTAAAACTATTTTCTCCAACAGGAATCAAAACCGAAGTCGTTCCCGAAAAATCGGAAGTATTAAAAGAACCGCTATTTAAGGTGAACGTAAATGCCAATTGCTCACTAACAGCAGATTGAGTGGTAAATGTAATATTGAAACTTTCTCCTTCATTATATTGCAATTCTGGCCCACTAATCGTTATTCCGTTAAAGATAAAACCACTTCCATCGTTGTGAGCTCCAGGAGTAGGATTCTTGGTTTCGAAGGTGCCATCAGCTTTTCTCTGAATCGATTGGGTTGGTCCTTGCCCATTTTCATTTTCGTTATACTGAACCGTTATTCCCAAAAGAGCCATCAAGGCTACAGCATCATCATCGCTTGTATCATAACCAACGGCATCAATCAAGTTGGTTGATGTGGCTAAAGTTCCATCAGGGAAATCTTCAAAATTGCCAAGATAAATTGCAATTGCATCGGCTCCGTTTTCGAGCAAATTATCGCCAAAAATCTTTTCTGGAACCGGAGAAACAGAGGTACTTCCTATAAGTATCAAACCGTTAATATCAGTAGTCAATCCATCTAGATCCAAAGTATAATAACTACTATTTGCCGTACTTGAACTAGGATTTCCATTGAAACATACCAAAACATATCCGTCAAGCGGAAAATTAGGCACATCGGATTTCAATTCTACGAACTCTTTGGTATCGATACTCGGATTATCAGCATCAATTTCATTAATGACAATTTGTGCATTCGAAATGAAGCAAAATGCAATCAATAGTATAGTATAGTAATATTTTTTCATCAGAGATAATTTGTGTAAAAATAAGAAATTTAAAGTAGCACCTCATATCGTACTGAAAATGAATACAATTACTTAACACCAAAAATGAGCATTACTATTTGCAAATTCCCCAAAACATTTCATCCCAAAACAAAAACCACTCCCAATTAAATTGCTATTTTTGCCTTTGACAAAACATAATATATAATATATGCTGATTATTGGAATAGCAGGCGGAACAGGAAGCGGAAAAACCACTGTGGTGCAACAAATTATGAATGAATTGCCACAAACCGAAGTGGGAATCATTTCTCAAGATTCCTATTATAAGGAAAACCACAACCTTTCTTATGACGAAAGAGCCCTTATCAATTTTGACCATCCAAGAGCGATTGACTTTGAATTATTGGTAAAACATTTGAAGGAATTAAAATCCGGAAACACAATTGATCAGCCCGTTTATTCTTTTGTAACCCACAACAGAACAGAAGATACAATCGCCACACATCCTCGAAAAGTAATGATTGTAGAAGGAATTTTGATCCTTGCTAATCCCGAGCTTCGTGATATGTTCGACATTAAAATATATGTTCATGCCGATTCTGACGAGCGATTAATCCGAAGATTAAAACGTGATATTGCCGAACGTGGTCGTGATATGGAAGAGGTTTTAAACCGCTACCAAAACACATTGAAACCAATGCATGAGCAATTTATTGAGCCTACAAAAGCTTTCGCCGATATCATCATCCCGAACGACAAATACAATACCGTTGCAATTGATGTGGTTAGAGCCGTCATCAATCAACGTATTTTATAATAACTTTTGCTTACTTTTAAACATGAAGAATCCAATAAAAAAATTGACCGATAAACATCCTGTGCTTCGTTTTTTGAGCAATAAGTACGTTATTGTTTCGGCATTTTTTATAGTATGGATGCTTTTTCTGGATAACTATTCCTATCTGGATCATCGATTGCTTGATAAGGAAATCAATGAATTGGAAGATAACAAAGCCTATTATCAGGAAGAAATAAGAAAAGACAAAAAAAACATTAAGACCCTCAAAAATCCTCAACAGATAGAGAAATTCGCCCGAGAAAAATATTATATGAAAAAGGATAGTGAGGATATCTATATTATAGAATACCAAGGAGATTCTTTGAAGTAATCAGTACTTAAAAAAATAAAAAAATGTCAAACGATTTATTTAGCGATTTTCAACCCGTTTCATCCAAACAGTGGAAACAGCAAATCCAGTATGAACTAAAAGGTGCTGACTATAATGAAACGCTAGTTTGGGAAAGTTCTGAAGGTATAAAAGTGAAGCCGTTTTACCATAAAGACGAGGATCAGAAAAATTTTTCCAACACAAATAGTGCTGCAACTTTTAAAATTTGCCAAAACATTTTTGTGTATGATTTAGAAAAATCTGCCGAAAGAGCTTTGGAAACCTTAGACCGTGGTGCCGAAAGTATCCGTTTTACAATTGAAGACGAAACTACCGATGTTGCAAAATTGTTGACTAAACTTCCTTTAGAAAACATAACGGTTTACTTCAATTTACTGTTTCTTTCAATCGATTTCGTAAAAAAAATTGATGCGATTGCAAAAGATAAAAGCGCTACCATTTTTGTCCAAATCGATGCCGTTGGGAAACTAGCAAAAGAAGGAAACTGGCACACGAATCTTGAAACTGATTTTGACAGTTTAAATACACTTTCGATTGCCTGCCAAAATATTCATTTTATTAGTGTTGATGCCAGTTTATACCAAAATGCAGGTGCAAATGCAGTTCAACAAATTGCTTATACTTTGGCTCATGCCAATGAATATTTCAACCGAATAGCTACTATTTCAAAACCCATCTTGATTCAGGTTGCCGTAGGAACCAATTACTTTTTTGAAATTGCAAAAATAAGAGCGATTCGATTGTTGTTTAACCTTTTAGCTAAAGAATACGATCATAATTTAGATTGTCATATTTTGGCGATTCCAACCAAAAGAAACAAAACCTTATACGATTATAACGTCAACATGCTTCGCTCCACTACCGAATGCATGAGTGCGATTTTAGGAGGAGCCGATGCTGTTGCTAATTTGCCTTATGACGCTTTGTATCACAAAGACAATGAATTTGGCGACCGAATTGCTCGAAACCAATTATTGGTTTTAAAACACGAAAGTTATTTCGACAAAGTAAGCAATCCTTCGGATGGAGCCTACTACATCGAAAGCTTAACAGATCAACTAGCTGAAAAAGCCTTGAATTTATTCAAAGACATTGAAGCGAATGGCGGTTTTATTACCCAACTGATCGAAGGAACCATCCAACGAAAAATTCAGGAAAGTGCTGCAAAGGAGCAGGAATTATTCGATTCCGGCAAAGAAATTCTATTAGGAACGAATAAATATCCAAATAAAAATGATCGCATGAGTCATGATTTGGAATTGTTTCCTTTCGTAAAAACAAAGCCAAGAAAGACATTGGTTTCACCGATTATCGAGAAGAGATTGGCTGAAAAAATGGAGCAGGAACGTTTGGAAACCGAGAAAGAAAGCTAGTCATGAAAAGAAAAGACATTCAACATATAAAATTAGAAAACTCCAAAGAGCAAAAAGCAAATTCCAATAACTTGGAACAAAATTTTGTTACCGCTGAAGGAATCGAACTAAAATCAACTTATTCCAAAGAGGATATTGAAGGTTTAGAACATCTTGAATTTGGAGCTGGCTTTGCGCCAAATTTACGTGGTCCGTATGCAACCATGTACGTTCGTCGTCCTTGGACGGTTCGTCAATATGCAGGATTTTCAACCGCCGAAGAAAGTAATGCTTTCTACAGAAGAAATCTTGCCGCAGGACAAAAAGGACTTTCCATAGCATTCGATTTGCCAACCCACAGAGGGTATGATTCTGATCACGAACGCGTGGTGGGAGATGTAGGAAAAGCAGGAGTTGCCATTGATTCGGTGGAAGACATGAAAGTTTTATTCGACCAAATTCCATTGGATGAAATGTCGGTTTCGATGACGATGAACGGTGCCGTTTTGCCTATTATGGCATTTTATATCGTAGCCGCTGAAGAGCAAGGCGTGAAACCTGAGTTGCTTTCGGGAACGATCCAAAACGATATTTTGAAGGAATTCATGGTTCGAAATACGTATATCTATCCTCCTACTCCTTCGATGAAAATCATTGCTGATATCTTTGATTTTACCAGCAAGAAAATGCCAAAATTCAACTCGATTTCTATTTCGGGCTATCACATGCAAGAAGCCGGAGCAACCGCCGATATTGAATTGGCCTATACTTTAGCTGATGGTCTGGAATACATCCGAACGGGACTTGCCGCCGGAATGAAAATTGATGAGTTCGCTCCTCGACTTTCCTTCTTTTGGGCTATTGGGATGAATCATTTTATGGAAATTGCCAAGATGAGAGCCGGACGAATGATTTGGGCAAAATTGGTCAAACAATTCAACCCAAAAGATGATAAATCGCTTGCTTTGAGAACCCATTGCCAGACTTCTGGTTGGAGTTTGACCGAGCAAGATCCTTTTAATAATGTAGCCCGAACCACAATTGAAGCCTTGGCTGCTGCTTTTGGAGGCACACAATCCTTACATACAAATGCCTTAGACGAAGCCATCGCTTTGCCTACGGATTTCTCTGCACGAATTGCCCGTAATACTCAGATTTTCCTTCAGGAAGAAACCAAGATTACCAAGACGGTCGATCCTTGGGCAGGAAGTTTTTATATCGAAAGCCTTACGGCAGAAATAGCCGAAAAAGCTTGGGAACTGATTCTTGAAGTAGAGGAATTAGGCGGTATGACTAAAGCTATTGAAGCTGGAATTCCGAAGATGAGAATCGAGGAAGCTGCAGCGAGAAAGCAAGCCAGAATCGATAGTAGTCAGGATGTGATTGTTGGGGTCAACAAATACCGTTTGGAAAAAGAAGATCCATTGCATATTTTGGATGTTGACAACCAGATGGTGCGTCGTCAGCAAATTGAACGATTGGAAGAAATAAAAGCTTCCCGTGACAACGAAAAAGTAAAAAAGAACTTGAATGAATTGACCGAAGCCGCCAAGACCGGACAAGGCAATTTATTGGAAATAGCAGTGAATGCCGCTCGAAATCGTGCTACTTTAGGCGAAATCAGTGATGCATTGGAACTGGTTTTTGGACGATACAAAGCACAAATTAAATCTTTTAGTGGCGTGTATAGCAAAGAAATTAAAGACGACAAGAGTTTTGAATTGGCGAAGCAAAAAGCCGATCAATTCGCCAAGCAAGAAGGCCGTCGACCGAGGATTATGATTGCCAAAATGGGACAAGATGGTCACGACCGTGGGGCAAAAGTAGTAGCAACAGGTTATGCCGATGTAGGTTTTGACGTGGATATAGGTCCGCTTTTTCAAACGCCTGCCGAAGCTGCGAAGCAAGCGGTGGAAAACGACGTGCATATTTTAGGTGTTTCTTCACTTGCTGCTGGACACAAAACTTTAGTGCCTCAAGTAATTGAAGAACTTAAAAAATATGGTCGTGAAGATATTATGGTCATTGTAGGTGGTGTTATTCCAGCACAAGATTATCAGTATTTGTTTGATGCTGGAGCGGTTGCCGTTTTTGGTCCTGGGACTAAGATTAGTGAGGCTGCGATTACGATTTTGGATGTGCTTTTGGATTAGGCCTATACCGTAAATTTTACTGAATCTTAATTTCTTAATGGTTTAATTTTAAACATTAAGAAGTTAAGATTTTTTTTTGAACTTATTAAGAAGTCAAATAATTTTTAAAAAGCCCTGATAGTATAAACCGTCAGGGCTAATAAAAATCACTTCTTCTTCCCCTTTCCATCATCCGATTTTTTGGCCTTCTTCTTGTCTGAAAGCAATTCCTTTTTAGCCTTCAACCGTTTCTCCACCTCATCCGTTTCATAGGTTTCGTTGGAAAAAGTAGAAAGTTTGACTTCTTTTAAAAGCTTTAAGGCCTTTTTAAGTTCATTGGTTCTTTCTAACAAAAGTACTTTTTTAAGCAGGATTTCGGCTTTGTTGATACCTTTGATGGTCAATGCAAAATCAATCAGCTTTGTTGCTTCTTCATAATCTTCATTCAAAAGCAAGGTTTGGATATAAGGTGCATATACCGAAAGCGAATGGATATTGACACCCAAAGCTTCTTGAAAATACTGCTTTGCGGTTTCATAATCCGAAAGTTGCTCGGCATAAACTCGCCCATACAAACTCAAAGCCATTGTGTTCTTTGCATCATACGACAAGGCATAATCTAGGGATTCTATTGTACCTTCCAACCAATATGGATAATTATCCAAGGCTTGAAAAGTATATTTATCTACTGTTTTCATGTTATTGATTTAAAAATTAAAAGAGTGAAAGATTGAAAGATTCCAATCCTAATCTCTATCATAATCCAATTGTTGCTTTAATTTTTGTCGTTCGGACTTATAGCCTTTCTCGACTTTTTGCTTTTTAAAATCGGAACCTGTAAACGTTCTCGTCGGGTTGCCTCGCTCCACATTCAACTGGTTTTCCCATTGGCGGCTGACTTGCTGTTTCAAGGCTTCGAATTCGAAACCTTTTATTTTTTCGAGTAGCCGTTCGGTAGCCAGTTTTTTATTCTGATGTTGGGAACGTGAATCCATTGCTACGGTACTCAAACCTGTTGGCCCATGTGTGGCCCGAATTGCTGAACTCACTTTGTTCACATGTTGTCCTCCCGCTCCAGAGCTTCGCATCGCCTGGTAGTGAATGTCCTTTTCAGAAGCCTTCGGCATTTGCAACTGGTCCATTTCAAAGACACCAATAAACCAGTTTTTACGTTTGTGGAATTTCCTGAAACTGCTTTTCCCGATCCATTGGATGGTTCCTGTCCAAGAAGTTACGAATGCGTCAATTGATTTTCCTTTTAAGGCAACCAAAGCCGACTCCACAGTTCCGTTCTCGCTACCGGCTTCGCGTTGCAAAACCGTTGCTTGAATTTGCTGGTCTGCTGCTTCGTCAAGTATTTTTTTAAGCACTTGGGCAACCACCCAAGTGCATTCCGCAGGACCTCTTCCTGCTGTTATTTGTATTATTTTTTCCATTTTGTTACATTTTCTATCTGTCCATTCGGACAATTTTTGGGGTAAAAGTTCCTAAAACCGTTACCAATTCTTCCTGCAACGCCATCACTTTATGAATGTCCTTGTAGGCCATCGGTGCTTCATCAACACCACCACCAATCAAGTGTACTTCATGGTCTTTGAGTACTTTTTTGATTTCGCTTGGCGTAAACGTACTCTTGCACTTGGCCCTAGAGAACAATCTTCCCGCTCCGTGTGAAGCTGAATTCAGCGATGCTGCGTTTCCTTTTCCCATTACAATAAAACCTGGAGCCGTCATCGAACCAGGAATAATTCCCAATTGGCCTTGATGAGCCGGAGTCGCACCTTTCCTATGGACGATGCATTCCTTGCCATCCACCATTTCCTTCCAAGCAAAATTGTGATGGTTTTCAATCGTTACTACAATTCGCTTTCCGATGGCTTTTGCCACTCTTCGGTGGATATCGTCGTGGCATGCCTTTGCATAATCACCCGCCAAGTTTATCGCCAGCCAATATTCCTGACCGTCGTGTGTGTTCAAATCGAGCCAAGCCAAATGCTGTACATTTCGTGGCAACGGACATTGTTTCGTTGCCAAATATGTATAATGTTTCGCAATATTGGCACCCAAACCTCTCGAACCACTGTGCGACAAAATGCAGAAATAATTCCCAGGTTCTAATTTCCATTCTTTCAATGGAGCGTCCAATTGCACGGTTCCGAATTCAACAAAGTGATTCCCACCGCCCGAAGTTCCCAATTGCTTGTAAGCTTTTGGCAACAAACTTTTCAAGAGCGGAATATCCTGAAATTCAGACCTGCTGAATACCTCGTGATCTGCTTTTATGGCGTGGGTTTCGGTCATGCCGAATTTCGTATGGTCCTTTAAAATCGCCTGCAACTGATGGTCTTTTCCTTTCAGATAGGACGCTGGCAAATCGAAAATAGACAAGCTCATTCGGCATCCGATATCCACTCCAACACCATACGGAATTACCGCATTGTCTGTCGCAAGTACACCGCCAATCGGCAAACCATAACCCGAATGTGAATCGGGCATCAAGGCTCCGGCTACTGAAATGGGCAGTTTCAAGGCATCATACAATTGAAACTTAGCCTGCTGATCGATTTCGTTTTCACCAAAAATCGAGAACGGAGCTCGCGTTGTTTTCATCTGATGCATTCGCACTTCAACGGGTTTTATCAAACCCTCGGCTACCTTGCCCCATGTTCCGTGACCTTCAAATTTTTCAGGATAAAGCAAAACTTCTTTAGCCTCAGTTAGTATAGCTTCTTTTTTTTCTCTTTTTCTATACCTGTTAATTTGCCCTAAGGCAATATTGATTGCATTATTTTTTGGAAAGCCCAATTTGATCAGGTCTTTTCCGGATAATTTATTTCCCATAAATTGTTTAAAATCTTTTTGTTTTTGTGCGGGATATTTTAAATCATCAGAAATAAAATAACCGCATAGCATTTCATCCCGTTAGGGATAAATAAAAGAGCAGTTTTCGGGAATTTTTTGAAGTGTCTAGAATAAAAAAAGCCCGAACTAAATGTCTTCGGGCTTTTTCATATTTTATAAAATTGAATTTCTAAGATTGAAATAAGCCACGAAGCAATACCGCACCCAATCCTGTTGGTGTGAAGTCCTGTGAGAATGATTTGAATACAAACATTTTTCTTCGTTTTTAAAAGGTTATTATTTTTTCGTGTGCAAATATTTGATTTTATTTTTTTAATATGCAAATTTATTTTTTAAAATAAATAATGAAACATCTTGATAATTTAAGGATACAAAAAATATTTAGGCCCAGAATATCAATATAATTATATGTTTTGCATTAATTTATAAGATAATTAAGATTTTTTTTACTGAAAATATTCATTAATTGATTAAGTTTACATTCCGTAATTTTTTTCCTATGAGGGTACCCATTTTAACCATATTTCTGTTATTTTCATTTCATGCTTCCGCTCAGGAAATATGTAATAATGGTATTGACGATAACGGAAATGATTTGGTGGATATAATCGATGGTGGATGTCGCTGTAATTCTGCAGTTTCAAAATCATTAATACCAAATCATGATTTTGAAGATTATACTAGTTGTCCCAATGGTTCTTCACAATTATACAAAGCCTTTCCATGGGTACAAGGAACTTCTGGTAATCCAAGTTACATCAACAGATGTGGATATGTACTTCCCGATTTTGAAAATTATCCTACTAATAACTTTATTCCGAATGATGAAATTGAATATTTTCCTTCCGGAAATGGTATTGCTGGTGCAATCATGTCTTCCCCCTACAGCCAGTATATAAAATCAACTTTAACAACTCCTATACCCGCTCAAACGGATGCACAATTGTCTATTAGTGTAGCAGCAATTATTTATAAAAACAATGCTGGTCCTTATGAAATGGAAGTTGAGGATCTTGAACCAATGGATCTTACAATTTATGGAAGTCCAATTATAAATGATTTACCATTTCTTACCAATACCAATCCTGATATACCTGGATCTCCTTGGATAAAACTTGGAACAGCTGTTTATGTACCTAAGCCAAATTGGCATGTTACAACTATTAATTTCACTACACCAATTGAAATTCGCGAAGTAATGATTGGAGCACCAGAAAGTCTTCCAGACTCTTATTATGTTCCACTAATGCACATAGGTTCATATCCTTATTTTCTATATGACGAAGTGATAGTAAACACTTTAGCTGAATCGGATGCTTACATTACAAGATCGGGTAGTCTCTGTTCAGACGACATGTCATTAACTGTTCATTTATCCAATCCAACAACAGGAAATGTAGCCTATCAATGGTTTAAAGAATCGATACCTGTTTATGTAAATGGAAGTTCACCCACACTTGATATTTCTAATAGTATATTTGCCGTAAAAGACGGTACATACGAAGTAATAATTTATGACGATACCAATTGTTACAAAGCTTACTATACTCTAAATTTAATTACGCCAAACCCTACAGTAAAAGTAAAACCTCCAAGTTGTAATAACCCGGGAACCATTCTTATTACCTCTATCGCTGATGAATATAGTATTGACAATGGTGAAACTTGGAGCACAGATCCATTTTTCGATCCTGTTTTAGCAGGCACATATCTTGTAGTAACAAAGACAGATGGTTGTGTATCAAGCATAAGAAATGTGATTGTTCCGGCTAGAGCTCAAAATCTTCCAGCACCTCTTATAACTACTAATCAACCAGATTCATGTGCCGATATTGGTGATATTATTGTAAATGCAGCAGCAGCACTATATAGTTTTGATAATGGAGAAACTTGGACCTCAACTAATACATTAGAAGATGCACCTGCTGGAGATTATTTAGTCCTAATGGAAGACGAGACCGGATGCAGATCTCTAGCTCAAGCCATTACCTTGGAAAGCTTTACCAATAATTACGCACCACCATCTGGAGATCCGGAACAGTATTTTTGTATATCTGAAAATGCTACAGTTGGTGATATAAATCTAACAGGATTATCTATTTTATGGTATGACGCTCCTACTGGAGGAAATTTACTACCAACTTCAACACCCGTCATAGAAGGACAAACTTACTACGCAAGTCAATCAGTTAACAACTGTGAGAGTATTACTCGATTTGCTGTAACTACTTTTATTAGTACTACATTGAATGCCGCTGGATATGAAACTACAATTTGTGCTAATGACAATGATGAAAATGTATATATAAATTTATCTGACTTCAACTCAAATTTGACCCCCTCAACTACCTTCATTTTTCAATATTACAATTCATTAAATGGGGCCGAAAACCAAATCTTAGATGATGAAATCTTTAACTTTGAAGACTTTGAATTGCTTATTGGCGGCAAAACAATTTATGTTAGAATAAGTAACCAAGGTGGCTGCTTTAAAATTGTTGAGCTATTACTAAACATGGTATCCCCTCCATTAATTGATATAAAAGATAATATAGCACTATGTGAAGGAAAAGATCTAACAATAAATGCAGGGATAGGGTTTGATGAATATCTTTGGTCTACAAATGAAACCACACCTTCAATTACGGTCAATCAACCTGGAAATTATACTGTGACGGTTTCTGAGAATCATGAAAATATTGTTTGTACTAGCACCAAAACTTTTACTGTTTTCTCTTCAAATACAGCTACAATAACAGAAATATTAAATTCTGATTGGAACAACGATAAAAATACAATAGTGATAATGTTATCAGAAAATAGTATTGGCGACTATGAATACTCCTTGGATGGAATAAACTTTCAAGAGTCAAATACTTTCTCAGAGCTGAACGGTGGGGAACATATAGTGTATGTTAGAGATAAAAATAACTGTGGTATAATAGATAAAACAATATACTTACTTATGTTTCCAAAATATTTTACCCCAAATGGTGACAGTTTCAACGATACTTGGGGAGTAAAATTTTTAAAATCAGTAGAGACCTATACAACAGAAATTTATGATCGATATGGAAGGCTTTTAAAAACACTAAAAAACAGCGAAACTTGGGATGGTAATTTTAATGGAAAACAACTTCCTTCAACTGATTATTGGTTTCAAATTTCTAGTAGTGACGGAAAAAGCTATCGTTCACATTTTAGCTTAAAAAGATAGTTAGGCATAATCTATATTTCCTTTCCAAATGTCTTCTGTATTTTTTTAAATTTTTATCAGCTGCTTCATCTAATATAAGGCATTTGCATAGTCAAATTGTCAAACTATGCTTTGAAAAAAAAATATAAAGCTAAAGAAAAACAAAAACACTAATAACTAATACAATTTTAAAATATTAATCGTAATATTGCAATATTAAAACCAATCCATCATGGGAGCCACCAAAACCGAACATTTTACCGACAAGCAAAACCAAATCGCCATCATAGCAAAAGCACTGGGTCACCCTGCAAGAATCGCCATCATCGAATATTTGCTAAAGGTAAACGAGTGTATCTGTGGTGATATTGTAAACGAATTACCCCTTGCCCAACCTACAGTTTCACAACATTTGAAAGAACTCAAAAACGCAGGCTTAATAAAAGGGAATATCGAAGGTACTTCTGTTTGCTACTGCATCGACGAGAAAGCCTTTGCTCTTTTGAATAGCTACTTTTCGAATATTATAACGATCGTAACCCAACAAAAGTGCTGCTAAAGCATTTTTTTTATCCTTCTATATCGCAATATTGCATTATAACATTTAATATAAAATAATCATGAAACTATCAGATGTAAAAGACCTTCTTCCTACTTTGGAAAATGTAGAATTTCAACTCGAAAACGGCACCTTTGTACCCGAACATTTCCATGTTACAGAAGTGGGGATGATCACTAAAAACTTTATTGATTGTGGAGGTGTCATCCGCAAAGAACAAGTTGTAAACTTTCAATTGTGGAATGCTGATGATTTTGAACACCGCTTGAAACCAGGAAAATTACTCAACATCATCAAGCTTTCAGAAGAAAAACTGGGCATTCAGGATGTAGAAATCGAAGTGGAATACCAAAGCGAAACTATCGGGAAATATGACCTTGATTTCAACGGTAAGAACTTTGTACTAAGAAACAAAACCACGGCTTGCCTAGCTCAGGATGCTTGCGGTATCCCTTCAGAAAAACAAAAAAGAAGCTTGAGCGAATTGACCGCTACCTCAGCCAATTCATGTGCTCCAGGTTCTGGTTGTTGTAAATTTTAAAAAACTTGGTGAGAAGAAATCATAAACTAAAAACAAATGAACACAACACTTTCCCATTACATCACAAAAATTGAAGCCCAAGAAATAAGCGAGGTTCGAAAGGCCCTTTTGCAACCTCTTGTTGACTTCATCCAGCAAAAAGTGAACAATCAGCAACCAATTGACATCAACTTTATTTGTACCCACAATTCACGTCGTAGTCATCTGTCGCAAATTTGGGCACAAACCGCAGCCGCTCATTACAAAATTCAAAATGTAAATTGCTATTCTGGCGGAACGGAAGCCACTGCCCTTTTCCCAAAAGTAGCCAAAACCCTTGCCGATAGTGGTTTTGAAATTCTAACTTTAAGCGAAGGCAACAACCCTGTCTATGCTATCAAGCATGATGAAAATGCCGCACCAATCATTGGTTTCTCAAAAAAATATGACGATGCCTTCAACCCTGTTTCGGGTTTTGCAGCCATCATGACCTGTTCTCAAGCCGATGGTGGTTGTCCGTTTATTGCTGGTGCCGAAAAACGTATCCCGATTACCTTCGAAGACCCAAAAGCATTTGACAACACGCCTCAGCAAGACGAAAAATACGAGGAACGAAGCTTGCAAATTGCTTCCGAAATGTTCTATGTGTTTTCCAAAATCTCTAAGTAATATGCAGCCAAAACTGAAATTCCTCGACCGTTATCTGACCCTTTGGATCTTCTTGGCAATGGCTATTGGTGTAGGCCTTGGCTATGTGTTTCCAAATATTTCCGCTATAACCGATTCTTTATCGGTTGGCACTACCAATATTCCGCTTGCTATCGGGTTGATCCTGATGATGTATCCTCCACTTGCTAAAGTCGATTATTCGCTTTTGCCGGTGGCTTTTAAGGACAAAAAAGTAATGTCGCTCTCGCTGTTGCTCAACTGGATCATTGGTCCCATCTTGATGTTTATCCTCGCCATCATCTTCCTTCGCGATGAACCCGATTATATGGTAGGACTTATTTTGATTGGACTAGCAAGATGCATCGCGATGGTAATTGTTTGGAACGATTTGGCCAAAGGCAACCGTGAATATGCCGCTCTTTTGGTCGCTCTCAACAGCATCTTCCAAATTTTTTCGTATAGCTTTTTTGTGTGGCTCTTCATCAATGTATTGCCACAAAAATTGGGTCTGGGGAACTTTAATGTGAGTGTCCCGATGGGCGATGTGACGGAAAGTGTACTGATTTATCTCGGTATTCCGTTTCTTGCAGGTTTCCTGAGCCGCTATTTCCTTACGAAAACCAAAGGAAAAGAATGGTACAACCGCAGGTTTGTTCCCGCCATTTCGCCGATCACGCTTTATGCCTTGCTCTTCACCATAATCCTGATGTTTAGCCTCAAGGGCGATAAGATCCTCGAACTTCCAATGGATGTCATCAAAGTGGCGATCCCGCTGGTGGTTTATTTTGTGTTGATGTTCTTTATCAGCTTCTTTGTCAACAAGTCGATGGGGGTTTCCTATGACCGTAACGCTTCTATCTCGTTTACGGCTACAGGCAACAACTTTGAGTTGGCGATTGCCGTAGCGATTGCGGTTTTCGGCATCCATTCGCCACAGGCTTTTGTAGGGGTTATTGGGCCGCTGGTCGAAGTTCCGGTGCTGATTTTATTGGTGAGGGCGAGTTTGTTTTTGAAGAAGAAATATTATACGGTTTAACCACGAAGAACACGAAGGTTTTACGCGAAGGTCGCTAAGAAATTTTAAACATTAAGAAGTTAAGGTTTTGAACCATTAAGGGATTAAGTTTAATTAAGGTGGTACTTAATGAAACTTGATGTCTTTTTAACCACAAAGAACACGAAGGTTTCGCAATCCCGAAGCTTCGGGACACTAAGCTTTGGGTTGTTTTTAGGGTGAATTTAAACATTAAGAAGTTAAGGTTTTGAACCATTAAGGTGTTAAGAAAATTAAGGTGGTACTTAATGAAACTTAACACCTTAATGGTTTTCTTTTTTATCATCCGAATCATATAGCGAAAGATTTGAATACTAATTTTTGTTACATTCGTATCAAACTTTCAAGAAAAATGAAACCAAAATGAACAAAGAACACAACTACATCAACATCAACCGAGCCTCTTGGAACAATAGAACGGATGCCCATTTGCAATCGGCGTTTTATGACATGGAGGGTTTTCTAAAGGGGAATAGTTCGCTTAACAGTATTGAACTTGAATTGCTGGGTGATGTTGCAGGAAAGACCATCTTGCATTTGCAGTGTCATTTTGGTCAGGACACCATTTCGCTCAGCCGACTTGGTGCAGTAGCCACTGGCGTTGATTTGGCCGACAAAGCCATTGATAGTGCCAGACAAATTGCAAACGAAACAGGGTCTGATGCAACGTTTATTTGCTGTGATATTTATGATTTGCCGCATCACTTGGACCAGCAGTTTGATATCGTTTTCACGAGTTATGGAACCATTGGTTGGCTTCCCGATCTGGACAAATGGGCTAAGATTGTTTCGCGCTTTCTAAAACCTAGTGGTAAGTTTTTGATTGTTGAGTTTCATCCTGTCGTTTGGATGTTTGACGATAACTTTGAAAAGATTGGCTATAACTATTTCAACTCGGGTGCGATCATCGAAACCGAAAACGGAACGTATGCCGACAAAACGGCGGCTATTATACAGGAATATGTGACATGGAACCACAGTTTGAGCGAGGTAGTCAACAGCTTGATCCAAAACGGACTTGCTATCGATTCCCTAAACGAGTATGACTATTCGCCCTACGACTGCTTTAACAACACCATCGAGTTTGAACCTAAAAAATTTAGAATCGCCACTCTCGAAAATAAAATTCCGATGGTATATGCTATAAAGGCGACCAAGAAAGTCAACGAGTAAAAGCAACATGCTAAACCTCAACCCACAATAAATTAAACATGAAAAAAATACTATTTATCTTCCTGCTTACCCATTTAAGTTGCACCTCACAAACAGATTGTCCCGAGGGAATCAACCTGCTGCCGATGTATGGCGATGTCAAGAAATGTGCCCGACAGTTGCAATTGGATGAGGAATTTATCTTGGAATCCGAGAAGCAGTTTGGCGACCGTAGAGAAGCTTCGGTGTTTTATGTAGATAAGGGTTGGGATTATTTTAATCAGAATGACTTTGATACTGCCATGAAACGTTTTAATCAGGCGTGGCTTTTGGATCCGAATCATCCACAGGTGTATTGGGGCTTTGGCAACATCCTGGGCAAGAAAGGTGCCTTTGAACAATCGGTCAAGTTTTTAGAACAGTCTATCGCCATAGAACCTTTAAACCGAAATGTGTATGAATCGTTAGCCACAAGTTATGGTCAGTTGTATCTAAAGACGCGAAAAGAAACCTACATGAACCTCCGAATCAAAGCCTTGAGAAAGGCCATTGCTCTTTCGCCAAAGAATGCCTCAGCATACGGAGAATTGGCCAACTCCTATGCCTATTTCACCCAAAAGGACAGCCTGATCAAATACATCAAGATCACGGATGCACTCGATCCCTCTATCATCAGCGATGAAGTGAGAGCGATGGCAAAGAAAAAATAGGGGTCCTATCTAGATGGGTGAAATACGGATCTGATTTTGGAGCCTACCGCTGGAAAAAGAAACAATTATTGCTTCGGCTCAAAAAGCTAAATCCCCAAGCCTTTCAATCGAAAGGCTTTTTTTTATTTGAAAAATCCTTGGAGTGCTTCAAAATCGCCCTTACCCGCCTTATCCAACCCCCTTAGGGTGGTTCGGAACCACGTGTTTGGGGTTCCGAAATGGTTAAAAGCAGTATAGTAACCCCAAATACCCGGTTCCGAACCACGTTAACCCTGGTTCCGAACCGCCTTTACCCCCTTCAACAAGGCCCCCCTCCCCCCTTGGGTAACCACCCTTTTGCGGTTCTGAACCGGGTATTTGGGGTTGGTGAAGCGGTTGCAACCAGTTCACCACCCCCTTTGTCGTGGTTCCGAAGCACCCTACCCCCCTTAGGCAAGGCCCCCTCCCTCCTTGTGCAACACTCCTGTTATTAAGTCAAGCGGTTTGGTTGACTCTTTATATTCTCAATTTAATGATATTGTATGCAACACCCCATACTTCATAATACAATTGATCAAAAGGGGTTTATAACATTTCAACGAACTAAACTACAAACACACTCGGCTATTTTTGAAAGAATATTGGTTTCTTTTTAAATCTTTTTTAGCTTTTACGGAAAACCGTAATGTAATGGTGTAGCGATTGTTTAGGTTTGTGTTAAAGAAATAGGGTTTCCCCTAGTTGTGGGGAGGTTTTATTTGGTATTTTTGGGAATGAATTATAATAAGCGAAATAAACCTTCGCCAATCTACCCAAATTTGGGTGTATATGCGAAGGTTTGTTTCGCATATTTGATAGTTAGTGGCAATTTAACACTACAACAGAAAATATGGCTGACTGGAACAAAATCTCTTATGAAGAATTTGAACAACTTTGTTATGAAATAATATCAAGCGAAGGATTTTACAATATAACAAGACTTGGTGGAACTGGTGATAGAGGAAGGGATTTAATTGCTGAAAAACTTTCCCCACTATTACATGGCTCAAATGAAGTTCAACGGTGGATAATCCAATGTAAAAGATATACAACTACAAAACTTACTATTGAAGATTTAGCTGCGGAACTAAACAAAGTAAGAATGCACAAGCCTGATTATTATTTACTATTAATAACAAATGCCTTAAATCCAAATTTATATGATTGGTTACAACAAGTTAAAACTGAATATTCTTTTAAAATACATATTTTTGGGGTTGACTGGTTAGAAAATCAATTACAAAAAAGCCCATTACTGTATAAGCGTTTTTTTGAAAAAAATGATACTTACAGCCATCTTTTTAGAGTAAATCCAAATACAGATTTGCAAATATATACTGCCGGCAAAATGCCAACAGAAGCAATAAGAAACTCTATTACTTGGTGGAGAAAAGAGTTGCAAAACGAAACCAAAATGTTACAAAAGAAAATTGGATTTTACCATCCAGAATTTGCAGGTTGTGATCATACTGGAATCTATCTTTCAGAAACTGTACAAACAGATTTTGGAATGATTTCGCAATCAGATTTGGTTATAGCATACTTGGAAAATCGTGAACAATTTGGAACCATAACTGAGATTATGATTGCATATTCAATGAATAAACAATTAGCTATTTTTATTGATGAAGACATAAAGACTGAAATCAAATCTAACGAATATGATGAGATAACTGAAGTAAATATGGATTATTATGGAGAAGTTTATGAAAAAGTTTTTGAGACTAATCATATCTGTCCATGTGATTTAATGAATGAATTAAAACCAATTCACATGAACAACTACTGGTTTATGATAGAGTTTTTACGTTTACGTCAGCCAAACGCACATATTCAAATGACTACAAAAAATTCTGTTATAAAAGATATGTATAAATATATCGAACAAACCATAAAATAAACTGCCCCTAACAGCGGTTTCGCGCAATTGCTGGTTTTTGTTTTTATGTGTTCACGAAAAACGTTTATCTTTAACAGAAAATAATCCGTTCGCTGGGATCGCAACTGTCGCGAAGCCGCGGAACGTTGGCAGTAATTTTAAAAAAACCAAAGAGAATTCAATAACCTAACGAAACAGATGAGAAAAGGAATTTGTCAATTATGTGACAAGGAAAAGGATTTAGCTGAAAGTCACATTATTCCAAAATTTGTTTATCGTTGGATGAAACAAACTGGAGGGAAATATTTCAGAACTGCATTAAATCCAAACCAAAGATTACAAGATGGTATCAAGAATTATTTGTTATGTTTTGATTGTGAACAAAAATTTAGTAAATATGAAAAATGGTTTGCAGATAATATTTTTTTTCCTCATTTAAAAAACAGTTCCAAATTTCTAGAATATGATGAAAATCTAGGGAATTTTATTATATCTGTTCTATGGAGAAGATTGCTACTAAATAAAATAAATGGTCAAGAATATTTTGAAAAAGTATTTAATGATTGGAAATCATATTTAAATAATGAAGATGTTCTTCAAAATGATAAAATACATTTATTCTTTCTTGGAGATATATGGGGAGAAAATACTCAGCCCAATGAATTTGTTCATAGATATTTCACTCGTGCTACAGATACAAATATAGCTGAGATTGATAATGATATAATTGTATTTGCAAAATTTTCAAGATTTCTAGTTTTCGCTGAATTAAATATTAATAAACAGAATTTTAGAGGTACAAATGTTTACTTTGGAAAAAGTAAATTTCCTTTTGCACAGTATATCGACAACGGTAAAATATCTCTCTATTTTCTAGACCGTGCTGAAAAAATTTATCGTTTGGCTTTAAGTCGAATATCAGAAGAAGAACAAGTAAAAATTTTAACTGAAATAAACAAAAACCCTGAAAATTTTTGGGATTCTGACGCTGGAAAATCTGTTTCGTCTGACATCAATAGTGAAATTAGACCTTACAAGGTTGATGAAAGAATAAAATATGTATGCGATATTTGTTTAGATTCAATGAGGGAGCCAGAAGGACATTTATTACGAACTTATGAAATAGTGATATCCGAAAAATACTGGAAATATATTTTTAGTAATAACAATTTTGGGATTGATAAAGAAGGCTTAAAAAAGCGATTAGATTATTTTATAGAAGTTTCATCTTCACCTACTCCTTGGATTATTTGTGACAAATGTATTTCAATGTTTGATATAAAAGATATAGAAAAGAATAAAGCATATATGAATAAATGGTTTTCTACAAAAGGAAAATTCAGACCTAATAAATGTGGTGATTTCAGGAATTATTTGGACAACGATGAAATAAAAAAAATACCAGAAATGATAGCAGGTATAAATTAAGTTATTAAACACAAATAAAAAAACTAATGCCAACACTTGCTACAAGAGATTTGGGCAATTGGCTTAATAGTAAAATGGTCTTGTATTTGGGATGTTTAGGCAAATCCCCCCGCTACCGCGCGAATCCCTTCGCGTGGAAGTATGTAGAATTTTGTAGCTATTTATATAATTGCTTCTTTGTAATAATACGTTTGGGGTATATAGTTGAATTGTCCACGCGAAGGGATTCGCACGGTAGCAGGGACAGCGGACACAGTCCATTTGGTCTTAGACAAGTGCTACTAATACAAATTAAATTGGAGACCAGAACACAATCAAAGTAACAAGGAGTAATCCGAAAAGGCTTACAAGTAAGAAAAATTTAAAAATAGAAATTATGAGCAATCAACAAATTCAACCACCAAATCCAATTATTCCAACTATACCTGTTGGAACCATTGTTGCATTTTCTGGAAACCCAGCTACTATTCCTTCAGGCTGGATTTTGTGTAATGACTTTGGTAAAAAGAGCATACCAACAAATTACGAGGGGCCCCAGATACCTAATTTAGATGGTTTAACACTCATTGGACAAGGATTAAATTACAATTTTGGAGAACAAGGTGGAGAATCAACTCACCAATTATCTACTGCCGAAATTCCCCCTCACTCCCATACAATACATGGGGGTGATTTTGGCTCTCTTGGCACTTCTCTAGAAATTGGAGACAGTAGCTATGTACCTTACTGTACGACTAATGTTTTTGGTGCAAATGGAACGGACATTTCTGGAGAGGGGATTCCTCATAATAATATGCAGCCCTTTTATGTAGTTTACTATATCATGTTTATTGGTGTTTCAACTAGCCAAGGGCTTTACAACGCTGTTCCGTAAATAATTTAAAATTAATGTTGTGACCCGATCGGATATGCACAACAGTTAAGGCAGTTTTTCAAACCATACCCACAAGCAAAGTAAATCCTACCCTTTCTAATACCTTAAAAAAAATCCCTTTCAAAAGAAAGGGATTTTGCAGTATAGCTACATCAGGTTTACTTCCATCCGCCACCTAGAGCGTGATAGATGTTTACCATTGCATTCATCTGTTGCAGCTTGGTTTCGATCAAATCAAACTTGGATTCGAGTGCGTCACGTTGCGTTAACAATACTTCCATATAATCGGCTCGTGCCGATTGGAACAGGTCGTTTGAAATGGTTACCGAGGTATTGAGGGCTTCCACCTGCTTGGCTTTCAAGTTATAGGCCTTGGCGACATTATCAATCTTCGCCAGCTGGTTGGCCACTTCTACATAGGCATTCAGGATGGTTTTCTCATAATTATAGACCGCTTGGATCTGCATGGCATTGGCAGTATAATAACTCGCCTTGATGGCATTACGGTTGATGAGCGGTGCGATCAAATCTCCAGTAAGGGAATACAGCAACGACTCTGGAGTCTTGAACAAATACTTAGAGTCGAACGCATTCAGCCCCACGCCAGCCGAGATGCCTAACGAAGGATAGAACCTCGCTTTTGCTACCTTAATGTCTAATTTGGCTGCAGCCAAATCCATTTCGGCCTGTTTCACATCCGGACGGTTTTCGAGCAACTGGGCTGGAATTCCGGCACTGATGGCATTGGGTACCAAATCAATAAAGTTTTGGGTACTTCTCTGAACCGGTTGCGGAAACCTTCCCACCAAGAAATTGATCTTATTTTCGGTTTCAATAATCTGCTGCTGGATCTTGAACTCCAAGCTCTGGGTATCATATACCTGGGCTTCAAATCGTTTCACGGCCAACTCTGTTACCCTTGTGGCTTCCTTTTGAAACTTTACAATCTTGAGGGCATTGTTTTGGAGCTCTATGTTTTGCTTGACAATGGCCAATTGGTTATCCAAAGCCAACAATTCATAATAGGAATTTGCAATTTCAGCAATCAGGTTGGTCACCATAAAGTTCTTGCCCTCTATGGTTGCAAGGTATTTGCTAACGGAGGCTTTCTTGGCATTGTGGAGCTTGTTCCAGATGTCTAATTCCCAAGTAGCATAGGCTTTCACGCCATAATCCTGCAACGGTTCGGGCGTTTCAATTCCAGGCTTGATATCGGTAGTGGCATCATTTGCCCCTTGACTGGTGTACCTTCCCACTTTCTCTACTCCAGCACCCGCTTTCAGACCGACAAAAGGCAAATACTCTCCCTTTCTGGCCCTGATTTCGTTCCTAGCAATTTCAATTTCCTGCAAGGTAATATTCAGCTCCTGATTGTTGGACAAGGCAGTGGTGATGAGCGAATCCAGATGGGGATCTACAAAATACTCCTTCCATTTGAAAGTGGCAGTGTTCAAAGTGTCCTTTGAGTCGTTATAACTCAAAGGAACTTCTTTATTTTCTGTTTTCTGAACCATTGTAGGCGTCTTGCAACCCGTAAAGTTCAAAGCCAGACCCAGTATAATGATATATTTAAAGGTATTATTCATGTTCGTTCGTGTTTTCGAAATTATCTATTTGATGTACGAATCCTTCTGATAAAGAACTCTCTTCCTCGCCCTTGATGAGTTTTCGACCATCGGCCAACGAGCCAAAAATAAAGTACAATCCTGGCACGATGATGACCCCGAAGATTGTTCCGAAAAGCATCCCTCCAAGTGCAGAAGCTCCGATAGTCCTGTTTCCGATGGCTCCCGCTCCTGTGGCTATAATCAGTGGAATCAATCCGGCGATAAAGGCAAAAGAGGTCATCAAAATAGGTCGGAAACGCACTTTTGCACCTTCGATGGCAGCTTCCAGGATCGTGAAGCCCTGCTGTCGCTTGAGGACGGCAAATTCTACAATCAATACGGCATTCTTGCCTAGCAATCCGACGAGCATGATGAGTCCGATTTGGGCATAGATATCATTTTGAAGTCCCATCATTTCCAACAAGACAAAAGAACCGAAAACCCCAACCGGCAAGGAGAATACAACTGCCAACGGAATAAGGAAACTCTCATATTGGGCCGCCAACACAAAATAGACGAACACTAAAACAATAAGGAAGATATAAAGCGACTCGTTTCCACGTCCTGCTTCGTCATACGACAAACCTTCCCAAGCGATGTCATAGCCTTTTGGTAGCGATTCGCTGGCGACTTCTTTGATGGCGTTGATCGCATCGGCAGTGGTGTAGCCTTTTGCAGGAGCCCCTTGAATGGCAGCGGAATTATACATATTATAACGCGTTACCTCATTAGGTCCTTGGGTTTTCTTTAGCGTCATAAAGGCAGAATACGGTACCATTTCGCCTTGATCGTTCTTCACATAAAGGTTCAAGATATCCGATGGCAATCGTCTGAATTTTGGATCAGACTGTACATATACTTTAAAGAAACGTCCAAACTTGATAAAGCCTTGTTCGTAAGTACTACCAATCATGATATTAAGGTTTTCCATGGCATTACCAATAGAAACACCTTTTTGCATGGCCAGTTCGTTGTTGATTTCCAATTCATATTGAGGGTAATCGGCAGCGAAGAACGTGAACAAACCTGCAAGCTCTTTTCGTTTGCCCAAATCGGCCATAAACTGCTTATTGATTTTATCAAAATCCTGATAATCAGTTTCGGTATTCTTGTCTAGTAATCGCATGGAGAAACCACCAGAAGAACCAAACCCTGGGATTGCTGGCGGCTCAAAGAACTCTACTACAGCTCCAAGTCCCTCTGATTTTTCTTCAAGTTCTTCCATGATTTCCTTAACGGTATGCTTCCTGTCTGACCATTTTTTCAGGTTGATCAAACACGTTCCGGCATTAGAACCACGACCTTCCGTCATGATTTCGTAACCTGCCAATGATGAAACCGATTCTACACCGTCAATCTTCTCACAAATCTTTTGCAACTTCTGCGACACTTGATTGGTGCGTTCCAAAGTACTTCCGGGAGGTGTTTGGATGATGGCATAAATGGTTCCCTGATCCTCACTTGGAATAAATCCGGAAGGTAAAATTTGATTCTCGAAGAAAATACCGGCACAAAAAGCCAAGAGGATTCCAAACGTAAGCCATCTTCTGCTGACAATCTTTTTTAATAGTAGTACATATTTTCCTGTAAGTCGGTCGAATATTCGGTTGAAGGCATCTAAACTTTTGGTCAGAGGGTTGCCTTTCTTCTGTTTTCCGTGGTTGTTTTTTAATAACATCGCACATAAAACCGGTGTCAGCGTCAAAGCGATCAAGGCTGAAATTACGATGGAACTTGCCATGGTGATGGAAAACTGTCTGTAGAATGTTCCAACGGGTCCTGACATGAAGGATATCGGCAAGAATACTGAAACCATAACCGCTGTAATGGCAATGATGGCACCAGTGATTTCACCCAACACTTTTTTAACCGCATTGTAAGGCGTGATGTGCGGAAACTCCTCGAACTTGGCATGGACGGCCTCGACGACGACAATCGCATCATCGACCACGATACCAATAGCCAGTACCAAGGCAAACAACGTGACCAAGTTGATGGAAAGTCCGAAGAACTGTATCACAAAAAAGGCTCCGATTAGCGAAACGGGTACGGCCAAAATCGGAATCAGGGTCGAACGCCAATCGCCCAAAAAGATAAACACCACCAAGGCTACCAAGATAAAGGCATCCCGCAAGGTATCGATTACCTGATCGATAGAAGCATCAAGGAATTGCGACACGTCATAGCTAATTTTGTAGTCCATTCCTGGAGGGAACGTTTCCTTCATTTCCTCCAATTTGGCTTTTACTTCCTCGATTACATCACTGGCGTTACTGCCATAATTTTGTTTTAAGACGATAGCGGCAGAAGGATGTCCGTCAAGATTCGAATAGATATCGAAAAATTCACTTCCCAATTCTACCTTACCGATGTCTTTTAAATGGATCGTTTGTCCTTTTGAATTGGCACGGATGATGACATTATTATATTCTTCAGGCTTGTTGAACCTTCCCTTATAGGTCAAAACATATTCTAATGATTGGGCGGCAATTCCCGAACTCTGTCCGATTCTTCCCGGACGACCGATGATACTTTGTTCGCCCAAGGCTTTCATGACCTCATCTACCGAAATATTGTAGGCTCTCATTCGGTCCGGATTCAACCAAACACGCATGGCGTAGGTTCTACTTCCTAAGATTTGAGATCGTGCCACACCTTTGATTCTGCTGATTTCGGGAATCATCTTTACACTGGCATAATTGTAGAGGAATTTTTCATCCATACTTTTATCCTTCGCATAAAGGTTCACATACATCAACATACTCGGTTGGATTGGCGTGATGACAACCCCTTCACGTTGTACCAGTTCTGGCAAGAGTGGCATAACTTGATCGACCCTCGTCTTGACGCGAATAACCGCTTGGTTTGGGTCGGTACCAGGTTCGAATATGATTCTTAAAGTCGCTTCCCCAGCACTTGTAGCATCAGTAGCGATGTAACGCATTCCTTCTACCCCATTGATAGAATTCTCTAGCGTGATAAGGGTTGATTTTACCAAAACATCGGCACTTGCACCAGGATAGGCGATAAAAATATTTACCGTTGTTGGGGCAATCGGTGGAAACTGCGATATCGGCAGTTGCTTGATGGCTAAGGAGCCTACAAAAACGATGATGATGGAAATCACGATCGCAAAAACGGGTCTGTGTATAAACTTGCTAAACATTTTTTTCTTTTTTTAAGGAAATGCGATTACTCCGCATAAAGTTCCAAGTTAGACAGTACCGTTTGTGGTGCTACAAGCTTATACTTGATTTTTTCCTTTTCTTTTACAAGACGTAATCCTTCCAGAAGAATCTTGTCGTTTTCAGATAGTCCAGCTTTAATGGCAAAAAGATGTGGCATTTCGGCTTCTATTGTTACTTCTCTTGACTGTACCGTATTATTTTTATCAATTACAAAAACATATTTCTTGTCCAATACTTCAAAAGTTGCCTTCTGCGGAATCAGCAAGGTGTTTTTTAATGGAATAGTCACGTGAATATTACCTGTTTCGCCATGACGCAATAGACCTTTAGGATTAGGAAAAGTAGCCCTAAACTGAATGTTTCCGTTTTCGCTGTTGAAGTCGGCCTCGATAGTTTCTACAATTCCTGAATTTTCAAAATATTGATTATTGGCCATCAGTAATTTTACAACAGGTTTGGAATCACTTTTTTGATTCTGTCTGAAATCCAAATATTCAGCTTCGGGAACATTATAATAGACCCACATTTTGCTGTTATCCGAAAGGTTGGTTAGCAAATCGCCTTCTTCGACAAGGCTTCCCAATCGAACATTAAAGCGATCGATAATACCATCAAATGGAGCTCGAACTTGTGTGAATTCAAGATGGACTTTGGTAAGCGATAATTCGGCTTTGGCCTTATCCAATTTGGCTTTTGCCATTGCCAACTCATTTGGAGCAACTACATTATTTTCGGCTAAGCGTTTGGTATTCTTGTATTCGATTTCGGCAAAACTGGCTTCGGCTTTAGCTTTTTCCATTTCGGCTTCGTATAACTTGGGCATAATTTGAAAAAGGATTTGCCCTTGTTTTACAAATTGGCCTTCATCTACAAAAATCTTTTGCAGATAACCACGTTCTAATGCTCTTAATTCGATATGGCGACTGGCTTGGATTTGTGACACATAGTCTTTGGTGACAACAGTGTCTTTCCTGATGGGGTTGGTTACTAAAAATTGTTCTTCCTTTTCGTGTTCTTTATGTTCAGTCTTGCAACTTGCAGTTAATAGCAAGACAGAAAGGCTCATTAATATGAGTATTCTTTTCATTTTTCTTATGATTTTAAACGATATGTTTTTTTTGAAGTTTTTGGAAAAGGTGCGCGACGAAATCTTACACCTTATAATCCGTTTGGACTAATGCCAACAGATTTCGGGCAACGAAAATAGCCGAACAAAAGGTTCAGTATTTTACTTTGCGTGAAGAAAAGGGTATCAAATCCTGAAGGTACAGAATAGGATTTGGATAGTGTTAGAAGGGAAATAAACAAAATAATTCCTTGGCGGAAATTCTTTTTTGAGGGAATACGATAAGCCTAAAAATTGTGCTGTAAAAAGGCCTTTAGAAAGTGCGGGAATGCTTGAACCTTTTTTTACGGTAATGGATTCCTCCTCCTCTACTTTTTCGTTATCAGTTGTATAAACCGTCCTGTGATTGGCTTCTAATGTAGTATGAACCGAAGGAAAAAGAAAGTTTTGATGCATCAGTAGTAGATCATCGCCATATTCCTGTGAATGATGTGCAACACTATAGGATGGCAGTGCTTGAACATCTACATTGTGACGTGCCGAAAGCTTGACACATCCCAACACAAGAAAAAGAATAAAAGAAAACAAGGTTTTCATTAATGATCGGTTCATTCGGTGACAAAATTACATCATTTTATTCCTACTTCCGCTCCATCACCTATTTAATATATTGTTAAATTAATCATTTTTGATTTTCAATCTTGGTTGAAAAAATAGTTGAGAATTTTATACTTCCATTTTTGTTAAAGTCATTCATCATTGATTATAACCTTAAATATTATAGTAGTTTTGAAAAAAAAATGATCCAGATGATTAAACCATTACTTTTATATTCCTTTTTTCTACTTTGTTCTTTAACAATATACTCTCAAAACACTGTAGGAATTATAACCGACACGACGGATGCCTACCAAGGTTACACGCTTTTTACTTCCAATACCTCTACTTTTTTAATCAATAATTGTGGTGAAGTTATCAACCAATGGAGCAGTACTTTTACCCCTGGAAATTCGATGTATTTACTAGAAGATGGCTCCCTTTTGAGAACTGGAAGTACACCTTCTAACGATATTGTTTTTGGAGGTCAAGGTGGTGTTGTAGAAAAATACAGCTGGGAAGGTGCTTTGCTATGGCAATATTATTATGACACGCCACAATACCGTCAGCACCATGACATTTTTCCGATGCCAAATGGAAATGTAATGATTTTGGCAGCAAAAGTTATGACCAATGCCGAAGCGATTGAAGCAGGAAGAAACCCTGCCATGTTGCCCCAAGGAGTTTTATATTCAGAGCAACTGGTGGAAGTGCAACCTGTTGGAACCAACCAAGGGACAATTGTTTGGGAATGGGATATGAAAAACCATCTTGTGCAGGATTTTGATGCTACAAAAAGCAATTATGGAATTGTTTCCGAAAATCCACAAAAGCTAGACATCAACTTTACGAATGGTTCTGCCGGGAATTCCAACTGGCTTCATGTGAACTCTGTTCAATATAATGCCACATTGGATCAAATTATCTTGAGTTCCCGAAACCTGAGCGAAATCTGGATTATCGACCACTCGACTACAACAGCCGAAGCAGCAACTAGCACTGGTGGTACTTATGGAAAAGGTGGGGACATCTTGTACAGATGGGGAAATCCTCAGGCTTATGATAAAGGAACAGCATCTGACAGAACGTTGTTTGGCCAGCATTATCCGCATTGGATAGCCGATGATTTGATTGATGGTGGGAAACTTATGGTCTTTAATAACGGTAATGGAAGAGAGCCTCAATTCTCTGAAGTATATATCCTAAATCCGCCAACAAGTGCTCCTGGTTTTTATACCTTGGAGGCAGATGGCACTTATGGCCCCGAAGCTCCAGATTATATTTATGCTGATAACGCTACTAATCCGGCTAACTTTAATTCGCACATCTTGAGTGGTGCCGATCGTTTGCCTAACGGTAATATCTTTATTTGTGAAGGAACAAAGGGAAAGCTATTTGAGATTGATAGCAACGAAAATATTGTCTGGGAATACATCAATCCTGTTCATAATGTCACAGGAGCTATTGCTTCTCAAGGAGGCAACCCTCCTACTGTTCGACAATTGTTCAGAGGTCTTAAATATGGTGTTGATTATCCTGCATTTGAAGGAAAAGATTTGACACCAGGCGATCCAATTGAACTTAATTCTGAGCTCAATGTAGCCTGTACTGCATTAGGAGTTGACGAAAATGAATCAAATACCTTTATGTTAAGTCCAAATCCAACTTCAGGAATCATTAACCTGACAACGGACGCTGTTGTGACTAAGATTGAAGTATATAACATCTTGGGTGCTAAAATCAATACGGTTATGAATTCCAAAACTGTGGATTTATCCAATTTACAGAGCGGTATTTATGTTTTAAAACTATTTGCTAATGATGTTGTGAGTATAAAAAAAATTATCAAAGAATAATTAAAACCAAAAAATCCCTTTCGTTTGAAAGGGATTTTTTATTCACACCGTACGGACAGGTCGCGACCCGTCCCTACTTGCTCAAATACATTTTTCTTCTTGAATACAATTCATAAAATTGGTCATCTTTCAAGTCGTCAATAAACAAGATACTTTCTCCTGTAGATTTCATCTCCGGCCCAAGTGCTTTGTTTACATTTTTAAACTTACTGAATGAAAATACCGGTTGCTTGATGGCATAACCCTTTAATTGCGGATTAAATTTAAAGTCAGTTACTTTGTTTTCGCCCAACATCACTTTTGTAGCATAGTTTACATAAGGTTCTCCATACGCTTTTGCTATAAATGGAACCGTTCTTGACGCTCTTGGATTAGCTTCAATGATATAAACTGTATCGTCTTTTATGGCAAACTGGATGTTGATCAAACCTACTGTTCTCAAAGCCAAGGCAATTTTTTTGGTATGCTCTTTAATCTGTTGCATTACAAATTCTCCCAAGTTGAAAGGAGGCAATGTAGCGTTACTGTCGCCAGAGTGTACTCCACAAGGCTCGATGTGCTCCATGATCCCGATGATGTATACGTTTTCTCCATCACAAATTGCATCTGCTTCCGCTTCAATCGCACCATCCAAATAATGATCGAGCAATAATTTATTTCCTGGAATCGATTTCAATAAATCAATTACGTGTTCTTCTAATTCTTGCTTGTTGATGACAATCTTCATCCCTTGTCCACCCAACACATACGAAGGACGAACCAATAACGGGAAGTCTAAGGTATCTGCTAATTTTGAAGCTTCGTCGGCACTTTCGGCAATTCCGAATTTAGGGAAAGGAATGTTCAACTCCGTCAACAATTCTGAGAAACGCCCTCTATCTTCGGCTAAATCCAAAGCATCGAAACTTGTTCCTAGAATCTTGATTCCGTATTTTGATAGCTTTTCAGCCAATTTCAAAGCCGTTTGCCCACCCAATTGCACGATTACACCTTCTGGTTTTTCGTGACGGATGATGTCGTAAATATGTTCCCAGAAAACAGGCTCGAAGTATAACTTATCAGCAGTATCAAAATCCGTTGAAACCGTTTCAGGGTTACAGTTAATCATAATGGTTTCATAGCCACATTCTTTTGCAGCCAAAACACCGTGAACACAAGAGTAATCAAACTCAATCCCTTGCCCAATCCTGTTTGGTCCAGAACCTAGAACCACTACTTTCTTTTTATCAGTTACAATACTTTCGTTGTGAACGTATTTCTTACCGTCTGCTGTTTCAATTTCAGCTTCAAACGTAGAATAATAGTATGGTGTTAGTGCTTTAAATTCTGCCGCACAAGTATCCACTAATTTATAGACACGCTTTATGTCCATCTCTTCGCGTAGCTTATATACTTGGCTTTCTAAACAGCCCAACATATGTGCTATTTGGCGGTCGCCATATCCCTTTTGTTTTGCCTCAAGCACTAATTCTTTTGGCAAAGTATCAATTTTATAGTTTGAAATCTCTTTCTCTAGCAAGAACAATTCCTCATACTGCTTCAAGAACCACATGTCAATCTTGGTGATTTCATGTATTCTGCTCAATGGAATTCCCATTTGGATGGCATCATAAATCACAAACACACGGTCCCAACTTGCATACGTCAGTTTTTCGATGATTTGCTCATAATTTTTATAGCCTTTTCCGTCGGCCCCTAATCCATTTCTTTTTATTTCTAAAGATTGAGTTGCCTTATGCAAAGCTTCTTGAAACGAACGTCCAATTCCCATTACCTCGCCAACAGATTTCATCTGAAGACCTAGAGTCCTGTCTGCTCCTTCGAATTTATCAAAATTCCAACGTGGTATTTTTACGATAACATAATCCAATGTTGGTTCAAAAAGTGCTGAAGTCGATTTTGTAATTTGATTCTGAAGTTCATCCAAATTGTATCCTAAAGCCAGTTTCGAAGCAATTTTTGCAATTGGATAACCTGTAGCTTTTGATGCCAATGCTGATGAACGCGATACTCTTGGGTTGATTTCAATCGCCACAATGTCTTCCTTTTCGTCAGGCGAAACAGCAAATTGTACGTTACAACCTCCTGCAAAATTTCCGATGCTTCTCATCATCAAGATTGCCATGTCGCGCATTTTTTGGAACGTCGTGTCAGAAAGCGTCATTGCTGGAGCAACCGTGATAGAATCTCCTGTATGGATTCCCATCGGGTCCATATTTTCGATAGAGCAGATAATTACAACATTATCATTCTTATCTCTCAAAAGTTCCAATTCGTATTCTTTCCATCCTAGTAAAGCCTTGTCAATTAATACTTCATGAATTGGCGACATTTCTAAACCGTAGGTTAGTTTTTCGTCAAACTCTTCTTTAGAATGTACAAAAGCAGCTCCAGTTCCACCCAAGGTAAATGATGGACGGATTACCAATGGAAAACCAAATTCCTGAGCAATTTCTTTTCCTTTCAAGAAAGAGGTTGCCGTTTTCGCAGGTGCGGTTGGCACATTGATTTTCTCTAGCAATTGCTTGAACTGTTCCCTATCTTCAGTAATATTGATGGCATTGATATCCACACCAATTAATTTTACACCAAAATCTTCCCAGATTCCTTTTTCATCAGCTTCCAAGCATAAATTCAAGGCCGTTTGTCCGCCCATTGTTGGCAAAACAGCATCAATTTGCGGATGTTCTTTAAGGATTTCAATAATCGATTTTGTAGTCAATGGTTTTAGATAAACGTGATCTGCCATTGAAGGATCGGTCATAATCGTTGCAGGATTCGAGTTGATCAGGATTACTTCGATCCCTTCTTCCCTGATGGAACGAGCAGATTGAGAACCTGCATAATCAAATTCACAGGCTTGACCGATAACAATTGGTCCCGAACCAATAATTAAAACCGACTTGATGGAGTTGTCTTTTGGCATGTTGCTTTTTGTTTTAAGCTTTAAAGTTTCGAGTTGTGGGGTAAAACTTTAAAAGTAGTTAGGTTTTTATTCTTAAATTATCGCTGCTTGTAGTAACGTTAAAGGTTAAACTTCAAACAAATAACTTTCTTTAATGAAAAGGTATAAAAAAAGGCGATACTAAAATAAGTAACGCCTTTATTTATTTTTCAATAAACATTATTTTTTGTGTCTTGGTTCGCAAGATACAGTCAATTTATGTCTTCCTTTAGCTCTTCTACGAGCTAGAACTTTTCTTCCGTTCGGAGATTCCATTCTGTCCATAAATCCGTGTTTATTTCTTCTTTTTCTTTTCGATGGTTGAAATGTCCTTTTGCTCATTGCTTTGTATCTTTAAAAATCGTGATTTAATTTCTATGTAATCGTTTTTGAGATTTTGTTCCCTAAAAACCGAGTGCAAATATACAAAGGTTTTTTTTTCTGACAAGTAGTTTTATAAAAATATTTTTAATTGATTTTATTACCTTTGCAAACTCATATAAAAAACTAATTATGTTTCACAAAAATATCAAACTCATTTTAGCCGGACTTATTATTGCTACTGGTATTTGGCAATTTACAGAAAGTAATATCGGAAATGGAATTTTCCTTTTATTATTGTCGCTAATTTTCATTTTTCTATATTTTAAAAATGAGTTTATCCTATTGGCTTTCCTTAAATTAAGAAAACAGGATTTTCCGGGTGCTCAAAAATGGTTAGCTTACATCAAAAATCCAGAAGCTTCTTTGGTTAAAAAACAACAAGGATACTTTCAATATCTTCACGGATTGATGCTATCACAAACCAATATTACCCAGGCCGAAAAACATTTCAAGAAAGCATTGGAACTTGGTTTATCTATGGATACTGATATTGCTATTGCAAAACTGAATCTTGCTGGTGTAGCGATGACAAGAAGAAGAAAATTGGAAGCTACCAACCTTTTGAACGAAGCTAAAAAATTAGACAAGCAAGGTTTATTGAAAGACCAGATTAAGATGATGAAGGAACAAATGAAGAAGATTTAGTGATCTGTTTACAGTCACAGTAATCAGTTTCTATTTATAAAAAAGCTTTCAGTTTCCTGAAAGCTTTTCTTTTTAATATCCACTCAAAGGGATTTCAATTTCATATTTTTTCTTAGAAGCATTGGTCAGCTTCTTATCTCTCAACCAAGGATTATGAATCTTTAAAATCTTATAGTTGATACCTTGCTCTTTGGCGAAAGCCGCCAAATCCGTAATCGTAGAATCTACAACAATTTTCTTGGTTGGAATTCCCTGGTAAAGTTCTTCTTGAGCTACAGTAAAATTATAAAGCGTTGGGTTTTTCATGATTTCCTTAAGGGCCAAAATCCTGAAAACATAACGATGTGTTTCATCGGTCAACAATAAATCATAATAATTAGAAACACCTTGACTTGTAATTTGCTTGTTTACACCTGCCAAACCGCCATTATACGATGCTGCAGCCAAGGTCCATGAACCTAATCTTGATTTTGCATCCAATAGATAACGACAAGCGGCTTCAGTAGATTTCTCCAAATGATATCGCTCGTCCACTTCATCATTGACTTCCATCCCTCTTTCCTTTGCAGTTGCAGGCATAAATTGCCAAAAACCTTTTGCACCAGCAGAAGAAGTGGCATTCATCAAGGCACTTTCGGCTACAGCCAAATATTTAAAATCGTCTGGAACGCCATGTTTTTGCAAAATAGGTTCTATGATTGGAAAAAACCTATTGGCTCTTTTCAAAATCAAAAGCGTTGAAGCATCCAGATTCGCATTTACTAATAATTCTCTATCGAAACGTTCCCGCACATCCGAAACTGCAAGAGGTGTTGTTTCGCCTGCAAAGTCAACACTTGCCGGAAAATATCTTTTTGTCGTTTTTGTAGTTTCCACATTTTTGATTTCTCCCGAAACCGCGTGAATCAAAGCACCACTTGTTAGTACAACTGCTGCTATTATTCCTGTTCTTTTTATCCAGTTCATTTTCTTTTCGTTTTTATTGTGATTTGTAAAACTATCTAATAATACTTCCTATTCCAAAATTATTTTGGGTAAATTTTCGTTGAGCCATTTAAATTTGCTCAAAATCATAATATGTGTTCCACCTTTGATGGTAATACAATTTTTGATGTTTTTGATCGGGAAAACTTCGTCAATATCGCCATGAATGTGCACTACTTTTGTGTCAATTTCCGTTCTTTCCCACATAATCATCTGTTCGATAGCCCAATCGAGATACACTTTCTCCCGCATTGATAAATATTTTTCATACAATTTTAATCGCTGTTGGATGGCGGTTCCAAAAGAAAACTTCGACAATACTTCTACATTTTTCATCAAACCTGTGGGAACAAGTTTATAAGCCTTTGTAGATTTTGCAATTTTCATTCGCAACGGAACTTCTAAATTACATTTGACGCTCGAAATGATAATTACCTTTCTAAGCTTCAGAAACTGTGCCATTTCCTGAACCAGAACACCTCCAAACGAAACCCCGACCAAAACGGCATCGTCCTCGGTTACAAGCTTCGACATTCTTTTGGCGTAAGCCGTCAAAGATTCATTTTCAATAGGCATTTCCCAATCCAGCAAATGCATTTCAAATGTATCTTCTGGCAACTCTATTCTCTCAAAAATCAGGGAACTTGCAGCAAGTCCTGGCATAAAATAAACATGAATCTTTTGCATCAAAATTGTTTTAACGGTATGATAACAGCTAAATCCGCAAATTATTACGAATTTTGTATAAAATTAAAATTTTCTTTTGGGAAAATACTTCATCCTGACTTTAATTTATCAATAAATTATGACGACACAACTTTATAAATCTACCGAAAGAGGGAAAGCTAATTTCGGATGGCTTGATGCTAATTTTTCTTTTTCGTTTGGAAATTATTTCGATAAAGAGAAGGTACAATTTGGGATGCTTCGGGTTTTAAATGATGATACGATTGCTGCTGGAACGGGCTTTGGAACACATCCTCATGAGAATATGGAAATCATCACAATTCCCCTCGAAGGTGGCTTGAAACACCGCGACAGTATGGGAAATGAAGGCGTGATTGGTTTTGGAGAAGTACAAGTGATGAGTGCCGGAACTGGAATTTTACATTCTGAAATGAATGCAAGTCAAACTGAAAGCGCCAAGACTTTGCAACTTTGGGTGTTTCCAGAACAACAAGATGTTGAACCAAGATACGACCAGAAATCGTTTGATTTGACCAGTAAAATCAATACCTTTGTAACCGTTGTTTCGCCAAGGGATAAAAATGATGGAAACGCACTTTGGGTGCATCAGCAAACCTTTTTTAACCTTGGGATTTTTGAAAGCGGAACTACCATAAACTATATGGTTAATATTGCAAAAAATGGCGTCTATCTTTTTCTGATTGAAGGACAAATTGGAGTTAACAATCAAATACTGAATGAACGGGATGCAATGGGAATTACCGATTTTGAAAATTTTGAAATTACAATAAAACAGCAAGCAAAAATACTTTTAGTCGAAGTACCAATGACACACGAATAATTATGGAGATGCAAACTATGGAAATTAAAGACAATACTTTCTCAAGACAATTTGAGACACAGGTGGACGGAAAGTTGATTTCATTGGAATATTCGTTTCAAGAAAAGAAAATTTTCCTAACAAGGTTGAATGTTCCTGAAAATTTTGAAAACGAAGAATTTATTACTGATTTTCTAAAAAACATTATGGCTATTGCCGAAGAACGAAAATTAAAAGTAGTTCCGATTTTACCCAAAATCGCTGCTTTTTTTAGAAAAAACCCTGTTTACAAGGAATTACTTCCTCCAGGAATTAAAATTTAAATCGAATTCAGAAAAGCTTTTACTTGATTGTAAAAGCTTTTTTATTTTGGTAGAAATTATTACTTTTACCTAATGCCATCAGAAGAAACCACCCAAAAAGTCATTCATTTTTTTGAAAATATCGAGAAATATTATGGCTCCAAAACCGAAATTACCGAAGCTTTATGTACGGAAACCGATAATTTCGACACACAACTCACTACTTGGAATTTATCAGAATTTATTTTGATCCGTTCGGCTTATCGAAATGCTGGTGCTCGATTCATGATGGAAGGCGAAAAAATGTATTATGAAATTTCAGCAAAAATAATTGTAGATTTCAAACAGCCGGGAAGAAATTCATTTGAATTTATCGAACAATATAGTGAGAGCGTTTTTAGGATTACTAAGATTAAGTTCCACTACAAATACTAAGCTTTTTGATGCTCAAAAAGCAAATTCCAAAAAATAAGCTACAAATAACAAACAAGCTACAAAGCCAAAAAACCAAACCTTCGCAAATGCAAAGGTTTGGGTTTTTGTCCCGAAACTTCGGGATTAGAAAATTGTAATTTATTTGTTATTTGGAAATTCTATTTTGGAATTTTACACAAAAGCCTTCAAAAACTCCATCCTAACACTTCCATCTTCGTCAATTTTAGTAAGATTGATTTCATGTAAAGTATTCACCAATTCTGGATTCCAAGGTGTTTTAACTTTTACATAATTTTCAGTAAATCCGTGGATGTAGCCTTCCTTGTTTTCACCTTCAAAAAGAACCGTTCTGTTGGTTCCAATTTGGCTTTCATAAAAAGCACGACGCTTCTTAACCGAAAGTCCGCGAAGCATCTTGCTTCTTTTGGCTCTAACATTTCCCGGCACTACTCCATCCATTGTGGCAGCTTCGGTATTTTCCCTTTCAGAATACGTAAAAACGTGCAAATAGGAAATATCCAAATCATTCAAAAAATGATAGGTTTCAAGAAAATGTTCATCTGTTTCGCCTGGAAATCCAACGATAACATCCACCCCAATGCAAGCGTGAGGCATCACTTCACGGATTTTATTTACCCTTTCGGTATAAATTTCACGCAAATAACGACGCTTCATTTTCTTTAAAATATCGTTGCTACCGGATTGTAATGGAATATGAAAATGCGGAACGAAAGTGCGGCTTTTTGAAACGAATTCGATAGTTTCGTTTTTTAATAAATTTGGTTCGATGGAGGAAATTCTCAAACGCTCAATTCCTTCTACTTCATCCAGTTTCTGAACCAATTCATAAAAAGTATGTTCGTGTTTTTTATTGCCAAATTCTCCTTTTCCGTAATCGCCAATGTTGACACCGGTTAGAACAATTTCTTTGATATTTTGCTGTGAAATTTCCTTTGCGTTTTGCAACACGTTTTCCAAAGTATCACTTCTAGAAATACCCCTTGCCAAAGGAATCGTGCAATAGGTACATTTATAATCACAACCATCTTGAACCTTTAAGAAAGCCCTGGTTCGATCTCCAATAGAATAACTTCCTACGTAAAAATCGGCTTCCGAAATTTCGCAGGAATGCACTTCACCCATATCATTCTTGGACAAATCGTTGATATAATCTGTGATTTTGAATTTTTCGGTAGCTCCCAAAACCAAATCCACTCCGTCTACAGCTGCCAATTCTTCTGGTTTCAATTGGGCATAACATCCAACAGCGGCAACAAAGGCTTTATCATTCAACTTCATCGCTTTTTTCACCACTTGCTTGAATTGCTTGTCGGCATTTTCTGTAACCGAACAAGTATTGACGACATAAATATCAGCAACTTCTTCAAAATCAACACGATCAAAACCTTCGTCTTGAAAATTTCGAGCAATGGTAGAGGTTTCTGAAAAATTCAACTTGCACCCCAAAGTATAAAAAGCGACTTTCTTTTTGTTTTCCATAATAAAGCTTAATTAATGAAATCGTTGTCAAAAAATTAAGGTTGCAAATTTACATACAATTTTTTAAGATAGGAAATGAATATCAGGTTTAAATACAAATGATTAAGAATCAAAATCACTTCCAGAAAATTGCCTCAGTTTACCATTATGACAGCTTAGAAAGATAGTCGTAGAACGAAACGTCTTTGTCGATTTCCATTTTCTTAAAAATTCGTTCCTTACGTTTTCGACAAGCTTCTTGGGTAATATTAAAAATAGTACTGATTTCTTTGAGACTCAAATTCATATAAACATAGCATATAAAACGAATATCATTGGAAGAAAGATCGGGATGCTTTTCTTTTAGAGTAGAAAGTAAACCTTGATTAACTTCTTCGAAATGAACTATAAAATTATCCCATTCTGAATCTGTTTTCAGATGTTCTTTCAAACTCTTGATACGATTCTTAAGCTTTATATTTTGAGAAACATCAGGAAGTTCAGATAATGAATTAACAATTTCTTCAATCATTTCGTTTCTTCCTGAAAGATAAAGTGCTTTTGCTGAAAGTTTACGATTTTTTTGTTCGATTTCATTTTTCAAGGTTTCTTGTTCCAAAAGGGCTTCGTTTTCAATTTCTTTTACATGTTTTTCAAGCAAAAGATTTTCGTTTTTCTCTTTTTCCAATTCAAGGGCAATGATTTTTTGTTCCCTTTCAGCGATAATTTTCTTTTGTTCTTGCTTAATGGCTCTATTTCGGAACATTCTAAAAACTAGAAAAAACAAAATAATAAAAATTGCTACTGCTGCAAAAAAGATCTTCCTTTCAGTATTTGATTTTTCCAGTGAATTGTGAAGTTCATTTTTATAATTTTGAACTTCAAATTTCACTTTATTATTTTCATATAATTTACTTTTATGAATTGTAGAAAGTGAATCTTTTATTTCAACAAATCTGTTTTTAAAACTCAAAGCCTTTTCAAAATCTTTTTTTTCAGTATAAACTTCAGAAAGTGTCTCAAGGATATTTAATTTCATATCAAGATCCTTAACGTTTTGAAGCGCTAATTGCAAATAATAAATACATTTATCGGTTTTACCTTCCTGCAAGAAAATTCGAGCTAGATGGGTAATTATCGAAATATGATAGCTTTTATGTTTGTTTTTTTTTGTTTTTTCAAATAAAGAAAATAAAATTTCTTTTGCTACAGCAACATCACCCGTCAGAAGAAGATGTTCTGCATGAGTAATCTCGACTTGAATTCTAGCAACTGAATTAGGTTCTTCCCCTTTTAAATGCTGCATTGCTTCATCAATGTAGCGTTTTCCACTTTTCAAATCGTTTGTGCTATTAGCCACTCGCGCCAGGTTTACTGAATACATGACAATTTTTTTACTGTCATTTTCGGCCTTAGCAATATCATAAGCCTTTAAATAATATTCTTTTCCTTTTTCAAAATTTTTCTCTATAGAATATAAGACTGCTATATTATTCAAGACAGTCATTTCTTTTTTTTGATCTAAATGATTTATTGCAATTGTATAGGCATCCAAATAATTGTTTAAAGCCTCACCATAATCTCCTAAATCAAGATAAATTATTCCAAGATTATTTTTAATTTCAAAGTGTTCTTGATGCCAATTATTTTTTTCGGCAGCAATTTGTGACTTCATCAGATATTCCAAAGCAACAGAATAATTGCCTTTATCCATAGCCACAAAACCTGAATCAATAACTTTTTTCCATTGCTCCAGTGATTGCCCAAAACTGGTTAAACTAAAGATAACGCAAAAAAGAAGGGTAAAAAATAGCGATTTTGCTGTCATAAGTTGCACAAGTTGCCCATAAATATGAACTTCACAAAAAAACATATTTTAAGGAAGTTAAAGATTTAAATGGTAAATAATTTATAAATAAAACAGCTAATCTATAACATATATTTTTAAAAAGTATGCTTTAAATTATCCTTTAACAACACAAAATTGTTTCTTATAAAAAATTGTTTCTACAAAAATTTGACTGTTAGGGTTTCATAAATTGAAATTTTGCAGAAAGGTTGGTTTTATGGTTATTTTTTGTAAATTAGTCTTCTCAAAATTTTAAATTAATCTACATAATGAAAGATAAAATTATTATAGCTTTTTTGCTTTTTATGACAAGTTTGTTCCTGCATGCTCAGGAAAAAGTGCAGGTCAAAGCTTTACCAAAGGAAGGAACGGAGTTTGTAGCGAAGTATTTTAAGGATCAGAAAGTGAAAACGATCTTTAAAGTTATGGATGATCGAAAGCCAAAATATGAGGTGACACTTGAAAATGGAACCGAAATTGAGATGAACGACAGAGGAAGATGGACGGAAATTGAAGGTAAAAATAATGCAGTTCCGACTGGTTTTTTGAAAGAAGCTACAACAAATTATTTGAAAGCAAATTATGCAACTCAAAGGGTTTTGGAAATTGAAAAGGGACCAAGATTTGTTTTTGTGGAACTCGAAAACGGCATAAAATTGCAGTTTGAAGCCGAAGGTAAATTCAATAGAATTTATACAGAGGATTAAAGTAAGATTTATTTTTATAGAAAAAAAGGCTGTTTCATAATTTGAAACAGCCTTTTTTAATTATTCTTTTCTCCATTTTTTAGTTTCTTCGAAAACGTGTTCCAGAATTCGCATTTCCTTTTCGTCGAATTCTACGTTTCTTCTCATCATTACTAATCTTGCGGTTTCAAAAGCTTTTTTGGTGATATAAGTGGTAAAACCTGAAGCTCCACCCCAAGAGAAACTTGGAACGAAATTTCTAGGAAATCCACTTCCGAAAATATTTGAACTTACCCCAACAACGGTTCCGGTGTTGAACATTGTGTTGATACCACATTTACTATGGTCTCCCATCATCAATCCGCAGAATTGAAGACCAGTTTTGGCAAAACCTTCGGTTTCATAGCTCCACAATTTCACTTCTTCATAATTATTTTTCAGGTTCGAATTGTTACTGTCAGCACCGATATTACACCATTCGCCCAAAACTGAATTTCCTAAAAATCCGTCGTGACCTTTATTTGAATATCCAAAAAGCACTGAATTATTTACTTCACCTCCAATAACCGAATGTGGCCCAACCGTTGTGGCTCCATATACTTTGGTAGCTAATTTGACCCTTCCTGATTCGCATAAGGCAAATGGTCCACGGATTACAGAACCTTCCATAATCTCGGCATTTTTTCCAATGTAGATTGGCCCTGTTGAAGCGTTTAGGGTTACAAACTCCAGCTTTGCTCCTTCTTCTATAAAGATATTTTCAGGAGCAATTACATTGACACTTTTTGGAATTGGTTGCGATTTTCTGTCTTCGGTTAACAATTCAAAATCTTCACGAAGGGCAATATCATTCTTTTGAAAAATATCCCATGTATGCTCGATCATAATACAATCGTCATTGTATTCTATAACGTCATAGGTGTCAAAATCTACTTCCTCTTGTGAATCTTGCGTGAAGAAAGCGATTACTTCTTCGCCTTTAAAAACAGCTTGATTGGGTTCCAGATTTGAAACTAATTCGGCTAAAACCGCATTTGGCAAAAAAGAAGCGTTGATCATTACGTTTTCTTCTAATTCTACCATTGGGAATTTTTCAGACAGATATTCTTCTGTCAAGCTTGTGGTGGTAGAACCCAAGTATTTTTCCCATTTCTCACGAATGGTTAAAATCCCGACACGAATATCGGCAACTGGACGTGTGAAAGTAAAAGGAAGTAAGGCATTTCTAACTGTTCCGTCAAAAAGTATATAGTTCATTTGAGAAGTTTAAAATTTAACGTTCAAAGTTACAAAGTTTTGGGCAGGATAAAAATAAAAAAAGCCTTCCAAATTGGAAGGCTTTCTATATTGTAAAACGGTTAAATAATTACTTAACGTGTTTTGCGTATTTAGTTTTGAACTTGTCGATACGTCCTGCAGTATCAATAAGTTTAGATTTACCTGTGTAAAAAGGGTGAGAAGTTCTAGAAATCTCCATTTTTACAACTGGATATTCTACACCTTCGTGTACGATTGTTTCTTTAGTATCAGCAGTAGATTTTGTAATAAAAACTTCTTCGTTTGACATGTCTTTAAACGCTACTAATCTGTAATTCTCTGGGTGAATTCCTTTTTTCATCTTAAATCTTTTTATTTGTTGGCTATAATTCGCTTTGAAGCTTTTCTTTTTTTACCGAAAAGGTATAAACTCCTTATAACTTTTTGTTTTTACTTTATTATTTTGAGTGTGCAAATTTACAATTATTTTTCAATAAACAAATCTTTAGTTACTTTTTTTTAAAAGATTATATCAGATGATTTTCTACTATGTAAAAGCGGAATTAGTATATTTGTAGATTATTTTGAAACTACTTCAATGACAGACATTATTAAAAAAACCGGTTTTCAAATCGGTCTTCTCTTGGGATTTCTTTTAATCCTACTTTCAAGTTACATTTATTTCGTGGATTTATCTTTACTAACCAATGTTTGGGCGGGAGTTTCTACATTAATCCTTACTGTCATTTGTGGAATCATTTCTATTGTTGTAATAAAAAATAAACTTGACGGATTCATTACTTTCAAAGAGGCTTTTTCCGGATATTTTATTACGATTTTGACTGGAAGTTTACTTTCATGCCTTTTTTTGATTGTGATTTACAACTTCGTTCTCACACCTGAAACAAAGGCAAACATCATTTTAGCAATGCGTGATTTCGACATCAGTTTGCTAAAGCAAAACTTGATGCCACAAGAAAACATCGATAAAACATTGGAAGTATATAAAACGTTGAATCCTTTTTCCACAAATACGGTTTTATCCTCTTCTATAAAATATCTTTTAAGAGATTGTCTTATCGGATTTTTAGTCGCCTTAATTTTCAGAAATAAGAGAAATTTATAACATGAATTTATCCATAGTAATACCACTTCTAAATGAAGAAGAATCGTTGCAGGAACTCCATAATTGGATTGTTTCGGTAATGAAAACAAATAATTATACCTACGAAGTTATCTTTATTGATGATGGAAGCACCGATAGTTCGTGGCAGATAATAGAACGCCTTTCAACAGAAAATGATAATATAAAAGGTGTTCGCTTTCTGAAAAATTTTGGAAAATCTCAAGCTTTACATGCAGGTTTTGCTCGTGCAAATGGTGATGTGGTGATTACTATGGATGCCGATTTGCAAGACAATCCCGAGGAAATTCCAGAGTTGTACAACATGATTATCAACCAACAATTTGATTTGGTTTCAGGCTGGAAAAAGAAACGCTATGATTCGGTTTTTGCAAAAAATCTACCTTCAAAATTATTCAATTGGGCAGCCAGAAAAACATCGGATGTTCAACTAAACGACTTTAATTGTGGCTTGAAAGCCTATAAAAATATTGTCGTAAAAAACATCGAAGTTTCAGGTGAAATGCATCGTTACATTCCTGTTTTGGCAAAAAATGCAGGTTTCGGAAAAATTGGTGAAAAGGTCGTAAAGCATCAAGCCCGAAAATATGGCGAGACCAAATTCGGAATGGATCGTTTCATCAATGGTTTCTTGGATTTAATCACGATTTGGTTTCTTTCAAGATTCGGAAAAAGACCCATGCACTTGTTTGGGGCCTTGGGTTCTGGAATGTTTGTAATTGGTTTTATAGCCGCTTTATTTATAGGTATCAATAAATTAATTCGTTTGTACTATCATTATCCTACTATGAAAGTAACCGAAAATCCTTGGTTTTTTATATCTTTAACTACTATGGTTTTAGGAACTCAGTTATTCTTGGCTGGATTTTTAGGCGAAATCATTTTGAAGACAAAAAGTAACGAAGGACGATATAAAATATCAAAAGAAATAAATTTATAACCGTTTAAAATTTATTAGAAATGCACATCGAAAAACACATTTTAGACCAAGTAAACGAATGGCTTACACCAACATTTGACAATGATACACAAGAGAAAATCAAGGAAATGATGACCTCTTCTCCAAAAGAACTGGAAGAAAGTTTTTATAAGAATCTTGAGTTTGGAACTGGAGGAATGCGTGGTGTCATGGGAGTTGGAACCAACCGTATCAATAAATATACGTTAGGAAAAAACACGCAAGGACTTTCTAATTACATGCACAAGGTTTTTCCTGGAAAGAAATTAAAAGTGGTAATTGCTTACGACTGCCGTCACAATAGTAATACGTTGGCTAAAGTGGTTGCCGATGTTTTCTCTGCAAATAACATTCAGGTGTATTTATTTTCAGACTTACGTCCTACTCCAGAATTGTCTTTCGCCTTGAAATATTTAGGTTGCCAAGCGGGAATCGTACTTACCGCTTCTCATAATCCACCAGAATACAATGGTTACAAGGTTTATTGGGAAGATGGCGGACAATTGGTTCCACCTCAGGATGCCGAAATCATCAAGCTTATCGAAGATTTGAAATACGATGAAATCAAGTTTCAAGCCAATGAAAATTTGATTCAATATATAGACAAAGAAACTGATGATGCTTTCGTAAAGTCATCGATTGAAAATGCAAGTTTTGATACTTCGGCTTCCGCCAAAGACAATCTGAACATTGTTTTCACTTCCTTGCATGGAACTTCTATAAAATCTGTACCGCAAACTTTGGAACAAGCAGGTTATAAAAACGTGCATATTGTTCCAGAACAAGCTGAACCTAATGGTGATTTCCCAACGGTGAAATCTCCAAATCCAGAAGAGCCGGAAGCTTTGACGATGGCTTTGGCTTTGGCCGATAAATTAAATGCTGACATCGTTATTGGAACCGACCCTGATTGCGACAGATTAGGTGTTGCCGTTCGAAACAACGAAGGCAAAATGACACTGCTCAACGGAAACCAAACAATGGTTTTGATGACCGCTTTTTTATTGGAACAATGGAAAAAGCAAGAAAAAATCAACGGAAAACAATTCGTTGGTTCAACAATCGTTTCAACTCCAATGATGCTGGCTTTAGCCGATGGCTATGGTGTTGAATGCAAGGTTGGATTGACAGGTTTCAAATGGATTGCAAAAATGATCAAGGATTTCCCTGAACTGCAATTTATTGGTGGTGGGGAAGAAAGCTTTGGATTTATGGTGGGTGATGCCGTTCGCGACAAGGATGCCGTTGCTGCAACATTGTTGATTTGTGAAGTTGCTGCTCAAGCAAAAGCCAATGGAAGTTCGGTTTACAAAGAATTGCTCAACCTTTATGTAGATTTTGGTTTTTATAAAGAACATTTGGTTTCCCTGACTAAGAAAGGAATTGAAGGTTTGGCAGAAATTAATCAGATGATGATTGATTTACGTTTAAATCCTCTGAAAGAAATTGCAGGAGAACGTGTGGTAATGGTTGAAGATTATAAAAATTCGACAGCCAAAAATCTTTTTACAGGTGAAGTCGAAACAATGAGCATTCCAAAATCGGATGTGTTGATTTATTATACTGAAGATGGATCTAAAATTGCAGCACGACCAAGCGGAACCGAACCAAAAATAAAATTCTACGTGAGTGTAAATGCAACACTTGACAAGGTTGAAAATTTTGGTAAAGTTGAAGCTGAACTGGATACAAAAATTAAAAATATAATTGCCGATTTAGGAGTAAAATAATGGATGAAAATATAAAAAAAATTATTCCTTTTGCAAGAAAGTACAAAACGCATGTAGTTTGGAATGTAATCCACAACATACTGTATGCACTTTTTGGTACAATTGGAATGGTTATGATTTTTCCAGTGCTGAAAGTACTTTTTGGCAATGAAGAAAAAGTCACAAAGTTGCCAGATTATAATGGTTTGATGAACATTGGCAGTTACTTAAACGATACTCTTTTTTATTATGTCAATCACTTTTCAGAAACTTATGGTCCGGACTATGCCTTACTGCTAACCGTTTCATTAGTAGTTTTTACTTTTTTATTCAAAAACCTATTTGGCTATTTGGGATTACAACATCTAACCAAAATAAAAACAGGTGTTCTTCGTGATTTGCGTGAAAAAATGTTCAAAAAAATTATTGAACTGCCAATTCCATATTATTCAGAAAAACGTAAAGGAGATGTCATGGCTCGAATGCTGGGTGATGTTAATGAGGTTCAAAATTCTTTCTTTATGGTTTTGGAACTTATTGTAAAAGAACCTTTGACCATTTTGTTTTCTTTAGTTTCTATGATTTATATTAGCTGGAAACTCACGCTTTTCGTATTTATTTTTATTCCAGTTTCTGGTTTTATTATTTCTAGGATTGGAAAATCCTTGAAAGGAAAATCTGCTAAGGCACAACAAGAAAATGGTTTTCTAATTTCAGTTGTTGAAGAAACACTCTCGGGTTTAAAAGTTGTTAAAGGTTATAATGCAGAAAGTTTCTTTTCCAATACTTTCAGTGGCTCTATAAATAGATTATACAAATTGACCAACAGTATCGGAAAGAAAAATAATTTAGCTTCGCCAATGTCAGAGTTTCTTGGAATTGTTGTCATTTCTATCCTTCTTTTTTATGGAGGTAATTTAGTTTTAGTCGACAAATCTTTGGATGGCTCTTTATTTATTGCCTATATCGGACTGGCTTACAATATTTTAACTCCGGCAAAAGCAATTTCGAAAGCTTCATATCAGGTAAAAAATGGTTTGGCTGCAGCCGAAAGGGTTTTTGAAGTTTTAGAAGTCGAGAATACCATTCAAGATAAAGTTGATGCGATTGTTTTAGATGATTTCAAAAATGAAATTCAATTGAAAAACATCAATTTTTCGTATGGAGAAGAGTCGGTTTTAAAGAATTTCTCATTGACAATTCCCAAAGGAAAAACGGTTGCTTTGGTTGGACAATCTGGAAGCGGAAAAAGTACGATTGCAAATCTCTTGACGCGTTTTTATGATGTAAATAATGGCAAAATCCTGATTGACAATCATAATATAAAAGATGTGACGATGAAATCGCTTCGCGGACTAACTGGTTTGGTAACACAAGACAGTATTATGTTCAACGGAACAATCAAGGAAAATATTCGTCTTGGAAATTTAGAAGCTACCGATGAAGACGTTATAAATGCCCTTAAAATTGCCAATGCCTACGAATTCGTAAAAGATCTTCCAGAAGGAATTGAAACCAACATCGGCGACAGCGGAAACAAACTTTCGGGCGGACAAAAGCAACGGTTATCAATTGCCAGAGCCGTTTTGAAAAATCCACCAATCATGATTTTAGATGAAGCAACTTCTGCTTTGGATACAGAAAGTGAACGATTGGTTCAAGATGCCTTGGAGAATATGATGCAAAACAGAACTTCGGTTGTAATAGCACATCGACTCTCAACTATCCAAAAAGCGGATAAAATTGTGGTCATGCAAAAAGGTGAAATTGTAGAACAAGGAACTCATGAAGAACTTTTGGCAAAAGGTGGAACCTATTCTAAATTAGTGATGATGCAAAGTTTCGAATAAGAAATATTTACAAAGTTATAATCTAAATTTAAAAGTGTTGTTTTCAAAATTAGTACATTTAAAATATGTTTATAGCCGACAAAAACATCAAGCTTCCCTCCGATCCCGATACCATTGTCTGGAAATACTTGGACTTGTCTAAATTTGTCGATTTATTACTTTACCGAAAACTTTTTATGTCGCGTTCGGATAAATTTGAAGACCAATATGAAGGTACTTTCAGCGAACCGACTTTCGAGGAAATCAAGAAACTCTCTATTAATAATCCTAGCTTTTTAGAATATTATAAAACCCATCGAAAAAATGTAGTCATCAGCAGTTGGCACATTAACGAATATGAATCGTTTGCCATGTGGCAAATTTTTACCCAAAAAAGCGAAGGTTTGGCGATTCAATCCACTTTGGGAAGAATACAAAATGCTTTGAATGTCGATCATGAATACCATCAATATATTGGTGAAGTAAACTATATCGATTACAAAAAAGAATATATTCCGTTTGATAATACTTTTTTTCCCTTTCTTTTTAAACGAAAAAGTTTTCAATACGAAAGGGAAATCAGAATCATTTCCGATTTGACTTCCTATAATTTAGAAATCGATAACGGGCTGAAAATTGATGTGGATATTTGCAATCTTATTGAAAAAATTTATATCCATCCAAAATCCGAAAACTGGTATAAAAAACTGGTGATTGATCTGGTTGAACGTCTAGGATTTGATTTCAAAATCGAAAAATCAGATCTTGAGAGTGATATTTTAATTTAATTCTCAGGATTTTGTGAGTTCATCTTGAAGGATTTTTTTAAATTTACCTCAAATTAATCTTACAAGATGAACCTCCGTTTTTACAAACCTAAAAACAAACTTCTTCATCCTTACATGGAAGGCTATTATTTCCTTTCCAAGAAAGAAAGCGAACCTTCTTTTGAATACCTCACATTCCCAAATAATTTCAGTATTATTTCGGTTTATCAAGATACAGAACTTACGTTTTCTGAAAATAAAGTGGTAATCAACGGAAAAAAGAATGGTGCATTTTCATCGGATTTGATTTGTCACTACAAAAAACCAATTCAGGTGGTTTGCAAAGGAGAACTAAATGAAATTACTTTCTATTTTAAACCCTTAGGCTTGAATGCATTTCTTGACAAGCCTCTGAGTAATTTCACCAATGATTTTTTCTGCAATTTTATTCCTTTTGAAGATTATGTAGCTGTTATGCAATCCATTTTGGAAGAAAGAAACTTTGAAAAGCAAAAAGATAGTATCGAAAATTATTGGATTTCGAAGTTGGTAGGCTTCAAACATCCTTTTTTAAATCAGGTCATTGATGATTTAACGAATGTAAATAATGATTATTCCATTGCTGAGTTAGCCGAAAAACATAAAACTAGTAGGCAAAATTTGAGCAAGCATTTTGAAATGCATCTCTGCAAAACACCATCCGATTTCAAGAAAATCCATCGGTTTAGGGAAGCTTTAAAAACAAAAATCGATAAAAAAAAATCGGAAGAAAACCTCACGGCTTTGAGTAACGATTTACTGTTTTATGATCAATCGCATCTTATAAAAGATTTCAAATCTTTGACAGGAATGACACCAAAAACATTCTTCAAAAATATTTCTCCACAAGAGAATGGAGAAATAAATTGGTTATATACTCAATAGATTACATTTTTACAATTTTAATCAAAAATGTTACACTACATTTGTTAAAACAAAAAACATAATCAAGATGATTTCAGTAATAATTAAGTTGGTTTCGCTGTTAGTTTCTATGGTAGTTAATCTTTTCGAATACTTTTTCTAGGATTCAGCAAATCTTGCAGTACATTTTTAAACTGGTTTATAACTCTCCAGTTTCCAATCTTTAGTAGATAAATCTACAAAATAATAAAGAATCACATCGTTTTTATCAAACTGACCATTTTTATTGGTGTCTTCTATCGTCCTGAAATAAAGGCGGTTTTTTGATTCAACCAAATTCCAATCAATCAATTCCTGCATATCTGGAGAAAGTTTAGTAAAATCCTTTCCGCTAATATCACTGATGTATAATGACTTTATATCGCTAACATCCAACTTATTATCTTTATTGGTATCCATATCGGCAACGGAATACACCAATAGCTGATGCTTCGTTTTCTCAAAAATCGTATTCAAGTAACTGGCAGTTTGAATTACCATTTTTTTATCCGTCAACGGTCTGATTTCTGTTGAATCAATATGCTGAAACTTCAAATTTTGAAGAAATCCGGTAAGTTCAAATCGGTTGTAATTTGAAATGGAGAAACTCACCTTATCTGTATTCGACGAACCATAGCTCGATTTTGCTCTTCCTTCATATACTCTATAATCGCCAATGGGGTGAATCAAATATTTTGTTCCTTCCATCTGGATGGGTAAATCGGCAATTTCTATCTGTGAAGAATCTATGGGTTGTGGTTTTGCAGCTGCTGTGGACTCTGTTTTTTCATAAGTAACTTTTGGCGTTTCAGCCTCTTCTTTACAGCTTGTTAGTGCTAAAACTAAAACTCCAGCCAATAAAATATGTAAGTTTTTCATAGTCATCAAAATTCAATTCAAATATAGTGATTTTTAAAACTTCCTTCTAGAATTAACGTATTTATAACCTTGCAGAGAATTTCAAATTAAAAACCCTTGTGGTCAAATAATTCGGGACACCGTATTGGTTTTTAGAATAAACGTCACGAACCCAAGTATTTGTTATGGCGTTTTGGTTGTCAAATAAATTAAAGATTTCAAATCCTAAAGATAAATCTTTGAAATTTTTTAGCCAATGACCATCGGGTCTTTTTGCATTATTTTCAGTCAAAACATAGGAGAATCCAACATCCGCTCGACGGTAATCTCTCAAACGCGACTGATAAACATAAGGATCTGCATACGACGGTGAACCTCCAGGAAGACCTGTATTATACACTAAATTCAGGTATAATTTTACACTTGGAATGTTAGGCATATAATCTTGGAACAATATTCCAAACTTCAATCTCTGGTCGGTTGGTCGAGCTATAAAACCTTTATTATCGATATTTTCTTCGGTTTTCATATAACCAAAACTCAACCACGATTCAGTTCCAGGGACAAATTCACCGTTCATTCTCAAATCCAAACCTTGGGCAAAAGCCGTTGCATTGTTATTTGCAGCATATCGGATTCTAACATTCTCCAACGTGTAAGGATTCACATCTGTCAATGACTTATAATAGGCTTCGGAAACCAACTTGAACGGTCTATTCCACATTTTGAAACTATAATCGTTGCTCAAAACGATATGAAAAGACTGTTGTGCTTTTACATCTGGATTGACCATCCCGTTCATGTCTCGCAGCTCTCGATAAAATGGTGGCTGGTGATATAATCCTCCCGAAATTCTAAACACCATATCTTTTTCCCAACTTGGTTTTAGTGCAATCGAAGCTCTCGGGCTAAATGTTGTTTGGCTTTTTCCTTCTAAATTATCCCCCGAAACCTGCCAATTATGGGCTCTAATTCCTGCATTGTACCAAACTTCATGTTCACCAATTTCATCTTTTCGACTCCACTGCAAATAACCTGAAAGGCGGTCTATTTTTACATAATTCGTTGCTCTAACATTTTGATAAGGAACTAACGGACCAATATATGGATTATATGGCTGGTCATTATTGGGCAACTCAACAATAGGTGGATTGATTTTAAATCCAGCAGAATCAATCACTTCCCATTCCACAATTCTATCCCTAATGTCTTCTCTCGTATATTTGAAACCCCATTCTAAGATATTTTTTTCCTTTTGATAAACGCCTTTTACTTCAGCATTAAAGATCAAGGCATCCAAATCGTTTCGGGCATGATTCAATTGTGAGCCAATTCCTTCCGAAAAATCGATACTTCCTAAATCATCCGAACCAATATTGGTATTGACTTCTCCCAAACGGTATTGGGCAAAAATGTCAAAATATTCTTGTTCTGTCGTATGATAAGCCGAACCGATAAATTTCAACGTTAGATTTTCATTGGCTTGAAAGACCGATTTGAAAGCCCCAAAAAAAGTTTTGTATTCATCTTCTTCAACTCCGTCATATACTACCAACAAAGCGATTGGATCCTCAATTGTTCCAAAATTCGTCTGACGTGTCAACGGTTCATAACTGTATTTGTTCTGCGAAATATTTCCTAGAAAACTCCATTGCCATTTTGTAGAAGGCGTGTACGTAAAATAGGTTTGAACATCGGCAAAAGTGGGCCTGAAATTGCTTTCGGTTTCTTGACTGTTTACCAAAAGGCTGTTGTCACGATAACGAACTCCTGTGATATTGGTCCATTTTTGATTTGGCGAAACAGCTTCAACAGCTAGGCTTCCGCCAAGGAAACTTGCTTCGGCTGAAGCTCCAAATTTGGTTGGAATTCTATACGTAATATCCAAAACTGATGACAATTTATCACCATACTTCGCTTGGAAACCACCTGCTGAAAAATCTACATTTTCAACCATATCAGTGTTAGTAAAACTCAAACCTTCTTGTTGCCCGGAACGAATCAAAAAAGGTCGATAGACCTCAATTTCATTCACATACACAAGGTTTTCATCATAATTTCCACCTCTTACGTTGTATTGACTACTCAATTCGTTGTTTCCACTTACTCCTGCAAAAGTTTTCAAAACACTTTCAACCCCAGGCATTGCACTTGGATTTTTTTGAATAGTTACAGGATCGACATTTGTAAATCCTTGAATCTGATTTCTATTTTTAGAATTAACTACAACTGTCCCTAATTGTTCAGCATCTGATTTTAAGACAGGATTTAATATAAAATTCTCATTTGTTTTTAAATTTACAATCTGAGTAGCCTTTTTCAAAGTAACATGGCTAAAGGAAATCTTGACCTCCTCATTTGCAGGAATATTCAACATATAATAGCCATTTTGGTCAGACGAAGTAAAACCATTTGAAAAAGTAACATTTACATTTTCTACAGGCTTGCCGTTTTCATCCAAAATAACACCTTGAATTCGGGCAGTTTGTGCAAAAACTCCAAAACTGGTTAAGACAAGAAATAGGGTAATTAGTGTGTGATATGTTTTCAAGAGGACGTTTTATTTTTATTTTTGACTTCTAAAAAAATGAGTTTCAAAGATAGTAGAATTTCCAACATTATCAGAAACAACGACTTTTAAATCGTTCCTTCCTTCAACAATAAATCGATCATCAAATTCATGCGTTATCGTTTTGGTTTTATAATCATACTCGAATAAAATCCACTTTCCGTTCAAATATCCGTTATAACTTTTAATTCCCGAGAGATTATCGCTGATGGTCAGTTTCAAATTACTTTGCTTGCTGAGCCATTTTCCTTCGCTAATATTTACAGGCGAAATTCTTGGAGATGTCGTGTCTTTTGCTAATGTAAATTTGCCTAAATTTTTAGTATACGATGTAAAAACGCTGTCTTTAATTTTTGTGAAATTAAAATTCAGTCTTTTTCCTTCAATCGAAGCGATAAACATTTTTTCCTTTTCTTCTGGAGTAAAACTGTTGTTTTCAATCGTTACAGTAAAATTCTGATGAACCGGAACCGATTCGTCATGAAATGTCAAAGTATCTTCTTTTACATCAAAATTTAAATAAAAATCATCATAGAAAGTTCCCGCTGGAACAAATACCGAAATATTATCTTTCTTGTAAATATTATCGTTATTGGCTTTCAAAAAATAATCGGTTTTCTTGACATTACTTGCGATTGTTGGAGCAATTGGCGAATATTGAATTGGAACATTTACGATTACTTTATTAGCATTGAAATCCGAAACTTCAATCCTATAATTATTTGTAAGATTAGGTTTTACAGTAATTATTCCGAAATTTTCATCTGTTTTAATCAAACTCAACGGATAAGGATTCGTCATAAACAAACGTTGAATCCTAACTCCCATTTTCTTAAATCGGTAAAAATCCAACAATGCATTGATGTAACGACTTTCGTCGAAAGCAAATTTTTCAAATTCATATCCAAAATGTGGACTTCCGTTTAAAAACGATTGCACTTTGAAAAGTCCATTTTTATTGTAATTAAAATCAAACATATCATAAGAACTGATCCCGAAACCCACTTTCCCATTTACCGCCACTTTTTCGGAAACATAACTTCCATCCGCTTGAAGCGAAAGATTTAAAGTGATTGGCTGTAACGACTGATTCACAGTTGAATTTTCTCCAACAGGATAAGCCATCAAAGTCGTAACAACGGGTTTTTTGGTATCTTTTATCAAAGCATCAAACCCAAAAAGCATCGGATTGACTGGCTTTTCAGATTCGGTTTCTCTAATTTCAAAATGAAGATGTGGCCCACCCGAACCACCAGAATTACCCGATAATGCAATAATTTCTCCTTGCTTTATTGGTAAATCTTCAGGTTTTAAAAACATTTCTATTTCATAGGTTTCTTCCTTGTAATGATTTTCGCGAATGAAAGCTTCAATCGTTGGCGAAGCTTTTTTCAAATGACCATACACGCTTGTAAAACCATTTGGATGCGTGATATAAATTGCCTTTCCATAACCAAAAGTAGAAATCTTGATTCTGGACACATAGCCATCTGCGGAAGCATAAACATTTAGACCTTCTTTTTGTTGGGTTTTAAAATCCAAGCCTGTATGAAAGTGATTGCTTCGCAATTCTCCAAAGGAACCAGAGAGCGAAAGTTGAATATCCAAGGGTGGTTTGAAGTAATCCTTGGGGTAATTTACCTGAGAAAAAACCGGAATGGCAAATAGTAAAAAAAATAATCTAAAAATCATACTAAACATTTTTGCTAATATAAAAAAAAGTCACATTCTACAACAGAAAATACTTGATTTATAACTAGCTATTTTTCAAATTATTATGGCAAATGATAAGAAAATTTATAAAAAACAATTAAAAATATTGTATAATAAAATAGGAATACTAACTTTGTGAGATTAAGTAATGAATATTGCATCAATGAGTGAAATTGCGGAAATTGTTGATACTCTTGAAAATAGGCTTTCGAAACTTTTTACTAAATTGGACAATTTAGAGAAGACTTCGAAGGAGCTAGAACAGGAATTACAAAAATCTGCAACGATCATACAAAATCAATCCCGTGAGATTGAAACCTTGAAAGGGAAGTATGAGACGCTTAAGATGGCCAATTCGTTGCTTGGCAGTGAGGATAACAAAAGAGATACAAAGCTTAAGATAAATTCATTAATTCGTGAAATTGACTACTGTATTGCACAGTTGTCTGACTAGTAAATATGGACGAAAAGCTTAAAATTAAAATATCAATTGCCGACAGAGTGTATCCGTTAACGGTAGACATGTCGCAGGAAGAAGGACTGAGAAGTGCCTCTAAAAAAATTGATGTGATGATTAAGCAATTTGAAGAAAACTATGCTGTTCGGGACAAACAGGATGTTTTAGCCATGTGTGCTTTGCAATTTGCCTCTCAATTGGAGCAAAAACAAATTGACAAATCGACAGACAACACGGAAACAAATGAAAGATTACAGAAAATAAATAATTTATTAGCACAATATCTCGACAAATAAACGTTCTTTAACATAGACTAAAAATACTGCCTACATTAGTTCATATTTGGTAAACTCAACACTAACAATTTAGAATGAGCAAATCATCGTTACTATAGCAAGCCGTTTCAGTACGGAAGCTTGAACAACGAGTTAGCTCAAAACTTGTCCTTACGAGTTTATACAATCAATCTAATGTAGGCTTTTTTTATATACAAAAACAAAAACAAAATGGACAGTACACTAATTATAGTTATAGTAGGAATTGTAGGTCTTGCGGGAGGTTTTCTTATCGCAAAGATGATGGAAAAAAGCAATGTTTCTAACTTAATTAAAAATGCAAAAAAAGAAGCTACATCGATTTTAAAAGATGCAAATCTTGAAGCCGAAAACATCAAGAAAGATAAAATTCTTCAGGCAAAAGAAAAATTTATTGAATTAAAAGCAGAACACGAGCAAGTAATTCTGGGGAGAGATAAAAAAGTTGCAGAAGTCGAAAAAAGAGTTCGTGACAAAGAATCTTTAGTTTCGAATGAATTGGCTAAAGCCAAAAAAATCAACGATGATTTTGAAGCAAAAACCAAAGAATATCTTTCTAAAATAGAAATGCTCGACAGAAAACAGCTTGAAGTTGATAAAATGCACAAAAGTCAATTGGAACAATTGGAAGTGATTTCTGGCCTTTCGGCAGAAGAAGCAAAAAGCCAATTGGTTGAAGGCTTAAAAGCGGAAGCCAAAAGTAGTGCAATGTCTTATTTGCAAGATACTTTGGAAGAAGCAAAACTTACTGCTCAACAAGAAGCTAAGAAAATCATCATCAATACGATCCAGAGAGTTGGAACTGAGGAAGCAGTAGAAAATTGCGTTTCGGTTTTCAACATTGAATCAGATGATGTTAAAGGTAGAATCATTGGCCGTGAAGGTAGAAATATCCGTGCCTTGGAAGCTGCAACAGGTGTTGAAATCATTGTTGATGATACACCAGAAGCCATTATCCTTTCTTGTTTTGACCCTGTTAGAAGAGAAATTGCACGTTTGGCATTACACAAATTGGTTACTGATGGAAGGATTCACCCAGCAAGAATCGAAGAAGTTGTGGCAAAAACTACAAAACAAATTGACGACGAAATCATCGAAGTTGGAAAAAGAACCGTTATCGATCTAGGAATCCACGGTTTACATCCAGAATTGATTAAAGTTGTGGGTAGAATGAAATACCGTTCATCTTACGGACAAAATTTATTGCAACACTCACGTGAGGTTTCTAAACTTTGCGGCATCATGGCAGCTGAACTAGGATTGAATGTTAAATTGGCGAAAAGAGCAGGTTTACTACACGATATTGGTAAAGTTCCAGACACTGAAAGTGATTTACCACACGCTTTGTTAGGTATGCAATGGGCTGAAAAATATGGCGAAAAAGAAGAAGTTTGCAACGCTATTGGAGCTCACCACGACGAGATTGAAATGAAATCATTGCTTTCGCCAATTGTTCAGGTTTGTGATGCGATTTCAGGTGCTAGACCAGGTGCTAGACGTCAGGTTTTGGATTCTTACATTCAACGTTTGAAAGATTTGGAAGAAATTGCTTTTGGATTCCACGGTGTGAAAAATGCCTATGCAATTCAAGCTGGTAGAGAGCTTCGTGTTATCGTAGAAAGCGAAAAAGTTTCTGACGACAATGCTTCTACTCTATCTTTTGATATTTCTCAAAAAATTCAAACTGAAATGACGTATCCAGGTCAGGTTAAGGTTACTGTTATTAGAGAAACTAGAGCGGTAAACATCGCTAAATAAAAATAAAATATCTTACTTACATATAAAAATAGCCCGATTCGTTCGGGCTATTTTTTTTGGAATATTATAAAACAAACATATTAGGATCACTTCTTCTTCTTCAAATTTGGAAGAAACAAAGCAATACAACCAATCAAAGGCAAGTAAGCACAAAGATGATAGACATAATCAATACTGGTATGATCGGCTAAGTTTCCAAGAAGTGCCGAACCAAGACCTCCCATTCCAAAAGCGAAACCGTAGAACAACCCCGAAACCATTCCTAGTTTTTTAGGCAGTAATTCTTGGGCATAAACCAGTATAGCCGGAAAGGCTGATGAAATGATCATCCCGATTACAACCGAAAGTATTCCTGTCCAAAACAAATCTACATAAGGAAGTAATAATGTAAACGGTGCCGCTCCCAAAACCGAAAACCAAATCACATATTTTCTTCCGAATCTATCCCCCAAAGGTCCACCAATCAAGGTTCCAACAGCACAAGAAGCCAGAAACAAGAACAAATGAAACTGTGCATCTTGAATTGAAAGTTGAAACTTATCCATTAAATAAAAAGTGAAATAACTCGAAATGCTGGCCGTGTAAAAGAATTTTGAAAAAATCAATACCAAAAGAATTGCAACGGAAAGCACAATCTTCGTTTGAGACAAATCTGGAAGTATGATTTCAACATTTTTTTTGGCTCTTAAAATCAGATGGTTCTGATACCAAACGGCAATTTTAGAAAGCACAAAAATGGCCAGGATTGCTACAATTGCGAACCAAATAATATAATGCTGATTATTAGGAACCACAATCAAGGCTACTAATAAAGGCCCAATTGCTGTTCCCGCATTTCCACCCAATTGAAAAATGGATTGTGCCAAACCACGTTTTCCGCCAGATGCCAAGAAAGATATTCGGGAAGCTTCGGGGTGGAAGATTGACGAACCAATTCCCACTAAAACTACCGAAAGTATGATAATCGGAAAACTTGCAGCATACGCCAAAAGTATAATTCCTGAAAGCGTAAAGACCATTCCAAAAATCTGTGAATAGGGCTTGGGGCGTTTATCAGTGTATAATCCAACGATTGGTTGCAAGATCGAAGCTGCCATTTGATAAGCAAAGGTGATTAATCCGATTTGAGTAAAAGTTAGCTGATAACTGTCTTTCAAAATAGGATAAGCCGCTGGAATAACCGCCTGAAGCAAATCGTTTAAAAGATGGGCAAAAGCGATGGAAAACAAGATAGGATAAACTGTTTTCTGAGCCAAATCGGTTGTTGGTGTCGAGGTGTTTGTATTTGCAATTTCCATAAAAATCTAAAAAGTTTGTAAAATCCAATACCATAAAGCAAGAGTCAGGAAAGACAACGGAATTCCGAATCCAATCATCATACTGCTTAATTTCGGTTTTAATCCATGGGAAGATGCCAGAATCGAAGCTGTTATCATGGGAGCCATTGCCGCTTCCATGATGGAGACTTCTATGATCTTGCCGTTTTCGCCAAAAATTATTTTATAGAGGATATAAATAAATGCCGGTGTTATTATAAGCTTAAAAAAAAGTCCTAAAGCAAGGAAGTTCCAGTGTTTGCTTTGTCGCTCTATCTTGAGTTGCAAACCTACTGCAATCAGGGCTATTGTCGTTACAGTTCCGCCTAATTTCTGAAACACATTTTGCATTGTTTCTACAAAATCCAATTGGAAAACATTCAAAAAACCTCCAATGACAAAAGCAATAAATGGCGGAAACAAAACGACTTTTTTCAAAATCAAACTTGCATTTGGAGTATCGCGTGAATACATTGAAGCCACGATGATCCCTAATGTTGTTAATACTAAAAACGAACCCGTTTGATCTAAAACGATGGCCGTTTCCAATCCTTCTCTTCCGTATAAAGCTTCGATCACAGGAAATCCGACGAAAGAAGTATTCCCTAAGCCTCCTACCAAAATCAAACACCCTGTTAACTTTTTCGACCATCCAAAGGCTTTTCCTAACAACCAAAAGAATGCAAACGAAAGCATAAATCCAATCCAAGCAACTGCCATTGGAAACACCAATTGATAACTTAATGCAATTTTTGGTATATAATAAAGTGCTAAAGCCGGAAGTGAAATATAAATGACAAACTGGTTCAAAACCTTGTGGCTGTTCACTGGAAAATCTTTTATCCGCTGCAGGAAAATCCCCAGAAGCAAGCAAACAAAGACTATGATGATGTTTTCCATAACTGAAACTAGACTGCAAAAATACTACTATAAAATGTCAGATTTCATTTTTAACTCTTTTTTAATGTTTGGAATTCAGAAAGAATGTATATTTGTAACATATTTTATTACAGTATGCTTTCAGGTAAGTTTGCCATCACGTTACACATTCTCACTTTGCTTTCTAAATTTCCCGATGAATATCTATCGTCGGAATTTTTAGCGGGAAGTATGAATCTGCATCCTGTTTTGGTCCGCAAGGAAATTGCCAATCTGAAAAAACATAATATTGTAGAAAGTAAGGAAGGAAAAAATGGTGGTACAAAGCTTTTAATTCCTTCAAAAGACATCACGCTTGATATGATTTTCAAGCTTACTTTTGAAAAAGTAAGTCTGGGATTTTCTAAAAAAGATCCCAATCCGGATTGTCCTGTTGGAAAACAAATCAACCAGAATCTTCAATTGCTTTATGATAGTATCAATGATAAGATCAGCAACCAATTGAATAGCATCTCGCTGCTTGATTTTGAAAATAAGTTCTAGCCTTTTTTTTAAACAAAACTGTAACATTTTTAATTACATATAAATATGAAAGTAGCAATCATTGGAGCAACAGGATTTTTAGGTAAAAGTCTTGTAAACGAATTTACAAACCGCAAACACGAGGTAACAGCCATTTCGCGAACCGCACAGCCATCCGATAAGGAAAACTTGAAATATGTGGCGGTTGATGTCTTCAACATTCAAGAACTCTCTAATGTCTTGAAAGGACACGATGTGGTCGTGAGTGCCTTTAATCCAGGGTGGACGAACCCTAACATCTATACTGATTTTTTGGCTGGAGCCAAAGCGATTCAGGAAGCTGTGAAACAATCTGGTGTAAAGCGACTGATAACTGTTGGCGGTGCCGGAAGTTTATATATTGATGGAAATCAACTTGTGGATGGTCCAGAATTTCCTGCCGATATAAAACCTGGAGCTACAGCAGCTCGCGATTATTTGGAAATTATTAAAGCTGAAAAAGAATTGGATTGGGCTTTTTTCAGTCCAGCGATTGAGATGCATCCTGGGATAACGACAGGAAGAACGGGTAATTACCGTTTGGGTTTAGAAAACCCTATCTTTAATGCTGAAAACAGAAGTATCCTTTCTGGAGAAGATGTTGCTGTCGTGCTTGCTGACGAAGTTGAAAATCCGAAACACCATCAAGTAAGATTTACTGCAGCTTACTAAATCTAGCTTGCTTAAAAAATAGCTCATCTTATAAAACAGTTTCAGAATGCTTCTCGCTTTTTGAAACTGTTTTTGTAATTTTAACCCCAATCACAATACCTTTCCTTTATGAAATTCTTGGTTTTCTGCTTCACGCTGTTATTTTTTTCCTGCAATGTTGCCAAACAAAATAATACTACCACTTATAGTTCAAAAAATGTGACGGTTAAACAAGTTTCGCCTCATGTTTACCAGCATATTTCGTTTCTGGAAACCAAAAGTTTTGGCATGGTAGGCTGTAACGGAATGATTGTGATCGACCGGAATGAAGCCATTGTCTTTGATACCGCAGTTGATGATCAAACATCCGAAGAACTTATTTCAATCATCACCAATAAACTTCATTGTAAAATAAAAGCTGTTGTCGCCACACATTTCCATGATGATTGTTTGGGTGGTCTTGAGGCTTTTCATAAAATTGGAGTTCCCTCATTTGCAAATGAGCAAACCATCCAACTGGCGAAAAATCAAGGTTCGGCTGTTCCTCAAAACGGAATCGCGACTGAACATGAGTTTACCATTGGAACACAAAAAATACAGGCGAGATACTTTGGCGAAGGCCACACAAAAGACAATATCATTGGTTATTTTCCTTTAGAAAAGACCATGTTTGGTGGTTGTTTGGTTAAAGAGATGAATGCCGGAAAAGGAAATCTTGAAGATGCCAATGTAAAAGTTTGGCCAGAAACCATTCGCAACATCAAGTTGGCCTATCCAGATGTAAAGACCATTATTCCGGGACATGGCAAAATTGGAGACAAAGCTTTATTGGATTATACGATCACGCTTTTTCAAGAATAAGGTGAGGAATCCATTTTTAAACTCTTATTCTTTTACTTACTTTTACTACACCAAATATCAACCGTGAAAAAAGCTCCTAACAAAAAATCGGCTCTTGAAGAAAAAGAAGGTGTTGTACAACCCGAAAGCATCAGTGCATCGGTGGTGGAACATATTCAGCAGTTTAGAAAAGTGCAACCGTCTTCAAACGAACTTATTAAGGGAATTTTGGACGGAAACATTACTTCTTTGAGTAGGGCGATCACACTTGTTGAAAGTACAAACAGTAATCATTTGGCGAAAGCCAATGAAGTAATCAATGCCTGTTTGCCACATGCCAATCGCTCGGTTCGCATTGGGATTACAGGCGTTCCTGGTGTTGGAAAAAGTACTTTTATTGAAGCCTTCGGCAAATATTTGACCGGTTTGGGTAAAAAAGTAGCTGTCTTGGCGGTCGATCCTAGTAGTACTATTTCGCATGGGAGTATTCTTGGCGATAAAACCCGAATGGAAGAGCTGGTGAAAGATAAAAATGCCTACATCCGTCCTTCGGCTTCGGGTGATACTCTTGGTGGCGTGGCTCGAAAAACGCGTGAAACCATTACACTTTGTGAAGCCTGCGGATTTGATACTATCATCATTGAAACTGTTGGCGTTGGCCAGAGCGAAACTGCCGTTCACAGTATGGTTGACTTCTTTCTTCTGCTAAAAATATCCGGTGCTGGTGATGAACTTCAAGGCATCAAGCGTGGCATTATGGAAATGGCCGATGCGATTGTCATCAACAAAGCCGATGGCGATAACATCAAGCGAGCGAAATTGGCGAAGACCGAATTCAACAGAGCACTCCACCTTTTTCCTGCCAAAAAATCGGGATGGGTACCAACGGTTTCGACTTGCAGTTCTTATACCAAAGAAGGAATTGATGGGGTTTGGAATACCATTTCGGATTATTTGAAACTTACGGAAGGTAATGGCTATTTTGAAGAAAAGCGAAGCAGTCAAAACCACTATTGGATGCTCGAAACCATTAATGAACGGTTGAAAAATGACTTCTTTAACCATCCTGAAATAGCAACTTTGCTGGAAGAAAACAAAAAAGCAGTGCAAAACAATGAAATCTCACCGTTTGCAGCTGCTAGTATTTTATTGGAACACTATTTTAAGAAATAAGATATTTTAAATCCATTAAGGTGTTAAGCTTCATTAAGCATTCTGTTAGAATTTACAAAACTGAATACTGAACACTGAACACTATCTACTCCTCATATCGTGCCACTTCCCTATCATAAAACGCATTGGCTTGCGTGATCAAGTTTTCCATTTCGGCATTGAGTTCGGCTTCGTCTAGGTCTTCGTCTTCTTCGAGGAACTCTACCTCATCGTCTTTCAGGTTGATGATAAAACGAGGGTAATCCAAATGTATGATGAAGATATCTTCTGGGAAATCGGTATTGTCGCCTAGTAAAAATTTTGGTAATTCCATTTGAGTTTAAATTTTAGAGTTTAGATTTTAGAGTTTAGAATATGGAGTATAGAGTATAGAATCTGGGTCGTTTAACAAATCGGTGCAAACTTGATTGCGACTGAATACTGACCACTAACTACTGCCCACTAATTAACCTCTTGGTGAGTTTCTGAAAGCGAATATACAAAAATATTGCTGCAGCTGTTAATCCGGCTAAAAGTCCTATCCAGACACCTGTTGCTCCAAGACTCGTGTAAAGTCCCAAGTAGATCGAAATTGGGAAGCCAATTATCCAATAGGCCACAAAGGTTATATACATTGGGATTTTTGCATCTTGCAAGCCTCTCAAGGCTCCCAGGATCACGACTTGCAAACCATCTGATATTTGAAAAACTGCTGCAACCAAGAGCAACTGCGAAGCGATGGCAATCACTTCAAGGTTCTTGGTGAAGTTTTGTGCATCCTCAATGTCGATAAACATATAGGGCAAAGTGGTGTGCAAGGCTACAAAGAGCAAGGCAAAAACAATTTCGATGACTACTACCAGCAAAAATATCGAGATGGCTACGGTTCTCAACTTTTTATAATCGGCTAGTCCTTTCTGGTTGCCTACACGGATCATGGCTGCCACACTTAGTCCCATTGCAAACATAAAGGTTAGCGATGCCAAACTCAGTGCAATCTGGTTGGCTGCCTGACTGGTTGTCCCGATAATGCCACAGAGCCAGATCGCTCCGGTAAACAAAGCCACTTCGAAGAACATTTGCATGGCCGATGGCAAACCAAGGCTGATGATCCTGTTTCGCATGGCTGTATTAATTTCCTTCAAACTGAAACCTTCAAAATAAGCATGGAACTTAGGCTTGTTCACCATCACAAAATGCATAAAACCTAGCATTACAAACCGTGAAGCAATGGTTCCAACGGCTGCCCCAATGATACCCCACTGAGGGAAAATCCATATCCCATAGATGAGGAAGTAGTTTATGACCACATTGGTGAGGTTCCCGATGATGGTGGCCCACATCGAGTATTTGGTTTCACTAAGCCCGTCTGCAAACTGCTTGTAGGCTTGATACATTATAAGCGGAATCAAGGAGCAGCCGACGATATCGAGGTAAGGCTTTGCCATTTCTACTACCGCTTCGGGTTGTCCCATATAGGCAATCAAGGGCTTGCAAAAGAAGATGAGGATAAAGAGGGCAATGCCCAGAATACTACACAAGTAGAGTCCGTGGTGGAAAACGCTTCTCCCCTTTTCGATGTTCTTCTCGCCATCGGCTTCGGCAATTAGCGGGGTTAGCGCTGTGGAAAACCCAACTCCAAGGGACATGGCGATAAAAACAAAACTGTTCCCGAGGGATACGGCTGCAAGCTCTGTTGGTCCCAGTTTACCTACCATGATATTGTCGACAATTCCTACCAGGGTGTGGCCAATCATGCCCAGAATGATGGGATAGGCCAGTTTTAGATTATAGGAAAACTCTCGGGTGTACTGCTGCAGGGTCATGGTTTTGAAAATTTGTGTGCAAATGTAGTTAGAAGCTTTGAGAGTGTGGTGTTTTTTATTGCCGTTTTATAACAATTGAGGGAGCTAAATGGGGAATTTTGGTTTTTTGAGGTGACGTTTTAGTGGTTGCTTTTGAGATTTTCGGGATGGGTAAAGCGATATGCTGCATGTTGTTTTTGAAAATAGAATAAAACAAGGATCATTAAGGTTGATGGGGGCGAAAAAGCTAGTGCGATTTCGTCTAAATATATCGAGAGGATGCTGTGGTTGATGGTATTTTATTTTTGATTAATGAAGCCGTAAGCCTTATGAATAAAGCGATTTACTTATAGAAGCGGGTGGAAAATAGTGTGTATTGAATTGCTGGTTTTTACATCGAGATACCCCTATTTCAGTTTTTGGTACCCATTTTTAAAGTGCGAGTGTTTGTTAAAAGTATACGAGGTCATGGCATAATGATACGAGGTCATGGAATAATGATACGAGGTTATGGGATAATGATACGAGGTCATAGGATAATGATACGAGGTCATGGCATAATGATACGATATCATGGGATAATGATGCGAGGTCATGGCATAATGATGCGAGGTCATGAGATAATGATACGAGATCATGGGATAATGATGCGAGGTGATGGGTTAATGGTTCAAGGTGTTGGAATAATGATGCGATACTTTTGAAGAATGGCAGGGGTTACTATATTTTTTATGCGAGGTTGGCTTTATTGTTTTTGGTTTTAGAAGGTTGATAGTGATGCTTATAGTTGTAGGGGTTGATTTTCTTGGGGGTTGTAAAGAATGGGGCTTCTATTTGGTTGTTTCCTTACTCCTTTCTCCCTTAGTGGCTTTTTTGCAATTGCTAGTTTTGAATTATTTTTATGGAAAAGCCTATTATCGCAAAAACAATTATAAGTAGATTTATTATAATTTATATAAAATTAGAAAAATGAAATAGGAAGCAGAGCTGATGCGATATGGTAATGAAAATAGAGTTGCTGTGTTTTTTGAAAAGAGCGACGATCTGATTGCGCGAATAAAAAAAATTGATGGTGCGAGATGGAGCCAAACCTTAAAAGTATGGCACTTGCCTGATACCGAAGAACATCGGGTTCGGTTTAAGATTGCACCACAATTATCAAACCTTCCATCGACAGAAGGGATTGAAAATATTGAAAAATTCAAACAATGGATGCGTTCCAAACGCTATAGTGATCGCACTGTTACTACTTATAGCGAGGCTTTGAAATATTTTCTGGTTTTTTACCGAGAGAAACCTTTGACGGGAATTACCAACGAAGATGTAATCATGTACAACAACGAATATATTTTAAAAAACAAGCTTTCGGCTTCTTATCAAAACCAAATCGTAAATGCCATCAAGTTATTCTTTCAGACTATTAGAGACACAAAGATCTTAGTGGATAAAATTCATCGTCCTAAACGAGGAAAAGTTTTGCCTAACGTTTTGAGCAAAGAAGAGATAAAACTAATTCTAAATGCCCACAGTAACCTCAAACATAGCATGATGCTTTCCTTGATTTATAGTTGCGGATTGCGTTGTGGCGAGTTGCTGGCTCTGGAACCCGTGCATATCGATTCTAAAAGAAACATCGTACTTCTCAAAAACGCCAAAGGCAAAAAAGATAGAATTGCACCTTTGAGCCCAAAAATTTTGGAAATGTTGCGAAATTATTACGCCGTTTTTAAACCCGAAAAATATTTGTTTGAAGGACAAATCAAAGGACAGCCTTATGATGCCAGAAGCTTGCAACTCCTACTGAAACAAGCTTTACAAAAAGCAGGAATTGCAAAACCAGTTACGCTACATTGGCTTCGGCACAGCTATGCCACTCATCTATTAGAAAGCGTGACTGACTTGTGATACATACAAGAATTATTAGGACACAATAGCAGTAAAACCACCGAAATTTACACGCACGTCAGTACGAAAAGCATTCAACAAATAAAAAGTCCTTTTGATGATTTGTAATCTTTTTTAATTACTTTTGAGAAACAATAAAGCGAAACAAACCTTCGCCAATCCGCCCAAATTTGGGTGTATATGCGAAGGTTTGTTTCGTATATATACAAGTTATGTGTAATGCCTCGAAAAACTACAAATGAGAAACATAAAGCCAATTTTCACTATTATCTTAATTCTAACTTTTGCTAATATTTATGCAAATAAGGATAGAATTGAAAAGCCCGAATCTTTCAAATTCGTATTCGAAAATAACGAAGTTGTAAACTTGAATTCTGGCGATTCAAAATTAAAAACGGTGTGTGATGAAATAGTAAGCCAAAAAAGAAAGCTAATTGAAGCGCAGTTGACTTATAAAACTGGAGAAATAATGACGGCAAAATATGACGGTAAAAATTGGAGTTCAATAAAAATATCATACAACGGTGAAGAAATAAGTGTTCCAAAAAAGAAATTGAAAAAAATTACTGAAATTCATTTTTCAACTTTAAATCTAATCTGGTCGTCGGATAATGAAGTTGCTTTTAATTCATCTTATTTCTTTCTTGATTTTGAAATTGGAACCGTAAAGTATTATAATAAATTACCAAGCTTGAGTATAATTTTTGAAGAAAAGAAGTTTTCAAATTGCGTCATAGAAAAGCAAGTAGAAGAAAACGTTACCAAATCATATGATTTTTAAAATACTGAACGGCACTACACATAACAGCGGTTACCCGCAATAGCTCGTTTATCTTTCTTGGAAAATACTCTGAACTTCACAATTTCTTATTACATTTATTCTTAACTTGCCGCTACTGCGGGTAGCCGCGGAACGTTAGCAGAAACCCAATTGAAAATCTGAACTATGAACGAACTCATTTCGCCAAGATATCAAATGCAGCTTGTCCAACAAGTTCATGACAAAATCTGGGAACAATTTAAAAGTTATAAAGACGTACTTTTCTACATTAGAAAGTGGCACGAGTCCGACGACGCTTATAATTATAATAATCGATGGGAGAATTTTGCAATAAGCCTTGATGTAAATGGCAATATTGATTTGAAATCTACACTTCATAATATGAAAGGCTATACGATTCTGAAAATTGCTATAGATTTAGGAATCGACACGCCTGACTTCGTACCTTCTATTCCTACTTTTAAAAATGCAATAAAAGAACAGTACGAAAATGTTTATGACACTTTTATCAAAGCTGTTAAAAACATTGAATCAGATCCGAGTTTGTCTATCGGTTTGGCGAATTCAGCGTTTGAAAGTTTAATTAAAGAAATCCTTAAGGATGAAAGGTTTTCAAACAAATTAAAAGGTGGAGAAACTCTATATAAACTAATGCAAAGTATTATCAATGAGTTTAAATTAAACGAGCCACATTTTCCACCAGAGGCAAAAACCCTTTGTTCATCGCTACTTTCGATAAGTCAGTCTATTGAAAAATTACGGAGTGAAAAAACAATCTTTCACGGAAAAACAAAAGAAGATCTTCTTATAGATGACTCAATCTATGTTTATTTGACAATTAATGCTTTTACGACCGTGGGATTATTTTTAAACTCATATTACAATAGAAAATATCCCCAACCAAAAGTAGAAATTAATGACAACGAAGTCGATGATTTACCGTTCTAGCTGGGCTTCTGCTAACAGCCGTTAGTCGTCAGTGCGGGATTTTTCAGGGTTGAACTTTCGTCTTCACGAAGAATGTTCTATCTTGGCAGAGAGAACTCGGTCCGCTTTCATCCGCAACTGCGTGAAGCGGCCTCACGTTGGCAGACAGTTGACCTGAAAAACGTAAAAAATAAACTAATTTAAAATGAATACAACAATAAGAAAATATATCAAAACTGATAAAGATGTATGCATAGAATCTTTCAAAAGTAATGTGCCGAAATATTTTGCAGAAGAAGAAATAAAAGATTTTGAGAATTTTCTAATGAGAATTGAAAAAGATGATAATAAAACACATTTTTATGTTATAGTTTATGACGAAAAAATTATTGGTTGTGGTGGATTTGGAGATAAAGATAGCAATCAAATAATTTCATTGGCTTGGGGATTAATTCACAAAGATTATCATAAAAAAGGATTTGGTAAAAAACTATTATTACACAGAATTGAAGAAATTAAAAGGCTCAAACCTGGAGTTCCAATAATTATTGATACAACTCAATATTCTTGTGGATTTTTTGAAAAGTATGGATTTTTCACAACTAAAATAACTAACGATTACTATACAATTGGAATGCATCGATACGATATGACATATAGAATTTAAACAATAAATAGTTGAGTCAAGAAACGGAAAATATAAAACCTAATTCCGAAAAAAAAAGTTTTAATTAAAAAAACAACTGATCTGCCAACAGCCGTTTTGCGCTATTGCGAGAAAAGTGCAAAATTGACGTTTATCTTTCGCAAGAAATATTATCTTAGTAGAAAATACGCAGTTCAGAAGCTCGCAACAGACGCAAAGCGGCGAAACGTTAGCATTCATTATAAAAAACTACGGAGAATATGACAGATTCAGAATCAATTTATGAAATAACAGAATGTATCTGTTCTTGGTATGATTTATTGGGCTATGGAAAGCCATTAATGGATGCAAATTGGAATTTAAAAGATAAAAGATGCGAAAGCCAACTCAAGAGAATTAAGTCCCTTGACCTAACTCACGTAAATAAATTTTCGTCTATACACCGTACCACAAGTTTTACTTTGAATGATGGAATTGTTCTAAACTTTGATATCAATTCTAAAGTTAAATATTTTAAAAACCAATTAGTTATGGTTTTGGATGACTTATTAATGGAGTATGAGGGTTTAAATTATAACGACGTTGGAAATGGTTATCCAGGAGTAAGAGGAATAATTACTTATGGACATCGATATGATTATATGTATGCAGAATCTACTGTTTCTGTTGCCGATAGTTTTACATCTTCATTCCATCCTAGAGTATTTCAAATGAATACAGCATTCTCAAAAGCTTATTTAATGGAATCCTCTGGTTCAAGAGCTGGAATTTCAGGAAACTTTTTATATATAGATAAATATCTAATTGATAAAATTGAACACTTAATTCTAGAACAAAATGAAGAAGATTTAAAATTTAGAGTTGAAAAGAACTTAAACAACGCTGATGAAGATTATTATTTTACTATTTTCCGTAACAATGAAATATTTTTGACATTAGAATTTGACAAAAAAATTGTAGAATATAATCAAAGTGGAATCGATACAAAGTTATTTAAATATTTACGTAGAATATCATTACAAGACCAACTTGCAAACGAATCTGCTTTTCGAGAAGGACAAAGATATTTACAAATGGAGATTGATGAATTTAAAGAAAACGAATAAATAACGAGTGCTAACAGCCGTTACACGAGATTTGGGCATTAGGATGAATTTAAAGATAGTTTTATACTTGGAAAATTTGGCAAATCCGAAAGATTACGCATTCTTAATCCCAAACCTCATGTAGCGCCAAGACGTTGTGCAACATTTTCAACAGCATCAAAATCAATGGAACGATTTACTCCTTTGTCAGAAAAAATAGAATGGCAGCTCTTTCAAAGTAACAGTGCAATTGTTGAGTATGCAGTTATCGAAGAAGAATTAAAACAGCTTTATAATTTCTGTTTGATTTTTCAAAATGCAGTTTTTGATAAAATAAAAAATCTCAAAAGAGGAAAAGAATATTTAGAAAAAAATCCATTCGAAGTTTGCTGCAATTATGATGGTCTAGAATTTCAAAATATTGACTTTTTACAAGGCTTAGAAGAATTTGAAATTCCAAATTGGTTAGACACTTATAAATTTATTGTTCCTATGAATCAGGTATTACTGGTTTCAATCTTTTTGGAAAAATCTTTGAAATCATTATGTTCAGAGTATTCTGTCGAAAATAAATCAAAGGTTTACGGAGGTTATAAGATTAAATTGAAAACGGAAATCGGAAAAAGCAAAATCGAAACTTATATAAATTATTTAAAAGAGAACTGTGCGCTTAAAATAGATGCGTCTACAGAAGTTTCGTTTTTTAATAATAAAATAAGAAGAGTACGAAATTGTTTTGTTCACGGAGATTGGGATGAAATTGAAGAAATGTTTTTAGATTATAATTCAAATGATCTTTTCATTATTGTTTCAAAACTATTAGAAGAAATTGAAAAAGCTTATATCAATAAAAACGTTGCTTAACCCTCGTTTCAAGCGATTACGGGGTTTTTAGTTGCTGGAAATTGCGGTTTCACGAAGAAACATTATCTTCGGCAGAGAGAACTCAGTCCGCTTTTCCGGCAACGTCGCGAAGCGGCATAACGTTATAGGGTATTTTAAAAGACGACCGTGAAACAGACAATAAACATAATATTCGGACTGACTTTACTTCTTTTCACTGCTTGTGGACAAGTACAAATAAAAACACCTGAAAACGCAATGACTAAATTTGACGAATTTAAAAACAAAGAAAAATTTCTACAAGACGACAAACTATTTTATCCAGGAATTGGCGACCAGAGCCTAAAACCTGTTTTGACAAAAAAAATCAATCTTGCAGCAGACGACTTTAAAAAACTTGCTGACAAAGGAAATGCAACTGACAAAGAATATCAAAACACGATAAAAGTTGGACTTGACCGATTTTCCGACCTTTATTTACAGCTTGACACAGAAGACCGAGAAAGAGTTTGTAGTTACTTTGAAGAACTAATGGACATTGTTGGACTTGAAAGTTCAGGCGGACACTTGAACAACTTTATGTATGCTTTTGACCCAAATAAGAATTAAATTATGTTGACTATTGACAAAATAAAAAGGGATTTTTCATACGTAAAAAAGGCTTGGACTGGAAATTCAGAAGTATATCACGACTCACCGATTTTCCAAGGCTATGGTAATTTATGTGACTTGTATTTTAAATCAAAAGACAAACAAATAAAACAAGAACAAGTTGACAAATACAATGAATTTAAGGAGAACTTTAAAAGCTATCTACCTGACATTGAAAAGTATATTTTAAGCTCTTTGAAAAATTCAGAAATGAATTTAAAAGACATAAACAGACTAACAAAATTGACTTTGGACATAATCGAAATACCTTATGACAATTTTAAATACGACTTGGTTTTATTATGCGGTAAATCCTATAAGAAGTTCCTTTTTTTAACAAGAAATATAGACATAAGAGTTGAATTCAAAAACGGAACAATTAAAACAATCCAAAGAAAAAAAGATACAACTGAAGACAATGAATAACGAAAGAAAAACGCCCTATAACAGCACCTACCCAAAAGGCGGGGTTTCGTGTTCCAAAGAAAGTTTTGTGGTTAATGGAAGTTTAGTTTTTCAAATCAAGTTTAGCGCTAAAAATCCCGCCCTTCGGGTAGCCGTGGAACGTTGTGCGACAGCTTATAAAACTGAAGCGTAAAAAAAAAATGAAAAAATGAAAAAAATAAAAATCTTTTTTACACTATTATTTTTGATAAAGGTATTTTCAGCTTCTGCTCAGTTTACTAAAATTCATGATTTTGATGGTGGTGCTAATGGTGGTTATCCATTCAGTAATCTTTTTTATGACGGAACCTATCTATATGGAGTAACTGTTTATGGAGGTTTATTCAACAGTGGAATTATTTTTAAAGTAAAACCAGACGGCACGGAATATCTAAAAATTTTTGATTTTAACCCTACGGTTAGTGGCTATCATGCTTATGCAACTCTAATCTCTGACGGAATTTTTTTGTACGGTACAACTAAAGGGGATGATGGTGTAAACTCGCATGGAACGGTTTATAAAATAAAACCAGATGGAAGTGATTTTACAACACTTCTTACTTTTAATGGCGCAAACGGCAGTACTCCATGGAGTGGGCTTTTATTAATTGGTGATTCTCTTTATGGAATGACTAATTATGGTGGTACTGATGGTACAATATTTAAGATAAAAACTGACGGCTCAAATTTTGAAAATTTATTTAATTTTTCAGAAACAACCTCAGGACGTTTTCCATATGGAGAATTAATTTACGATGGAACATTTTTATATGGAACGACTGCGGGCGGAGGTATTCATTATAGTGGTACTGTATTCAAAATATTACCCGACGGTACAGGATATTCAAAACTAATTGATTTTAATAATGCTCCAAGTGGAAACTATCCTTATGGCTCCCTCATTTCAGACGGGACATTTTTGTACGGAACCACAGGAACCGGTGGTGTCAACGATTTTGGAAGTATATTTAAAGTCAAACCCGACGGCTCTGAATATCAACAATTACTTAGTTTTGATGGAAATAATGGTCAACAACCAATGGATAATCTTGTCATTTTAGGAGATTATATTTACGGAATGACAATGTTTGGAGGTGTTAATAGCATCGGTACTATTTTTAGAATAAAACCTGATGGCACTAGCTTTTCAAAACTCGTCGATTTTGATGGCACTTCTCACGGTAGCTATCCACGCAGGTCTTTGATTTCAGATGGAACATTTTTATACGGAATGACCTCAGGTGGTGGTATAAATGGAGATGGGGTTGTACTTAAATTTTTTCCAGAAAACCTAGAGAATTCAGAATTTGATATTCATTCAGATATTACAATTTATCCTAATCCTTCAAATGGTTTAATCAAAATAGAAACTCAATCACTAACCAAGTTACAAATTGAAGTATATAACATTCTTGGAGCACTAATCACGCAACAATCTTCATTAAATCAACAAACTGTAATAGATCTAACAAATTATTCTGCTGGGGTTTACATTGTAAAAGTACATTATAATGATAACAAAGTAATACACGAGAAAATAGTAATAAAATAGAAAGCCGATCGCACAACAGCGGTTTGCAATAATGGCTAGTTTGCTTTGTTACCTTGACGTTTTTTCTTCAAGAAAAATATTTATCTTTAACAGAAAATAATCAGTTCCCTGGCTTCGCTACTGCGTCAAGCTACGAAACTTTAGCGGTCAGGCTATGACGACCTTGTCCAAACCTGAACAGATAGAAAAATGGACGATAATAAAGATACTAAACGACTTTCACGACTAACTGCAATTTTGACAATTTTGCAAACGAAACGACTTTTGACAGCTTCAGCATTAGCGAATAAATTTTCAGTAAGTAACAGGACAATTTATAGAGATATAAAAGCACTAGAACAGGCAGGTGTTCCAATACTGACAGAAGACGGAAAAGGTTATTATTTAATGGAAGGTTATAGAATACCACCGGTAATGTTTACCGAAAGCGAAGCCAATGCGTTAATTACAGCCGAACAACTCATTTTAAAAAATAAAGACGCTTCATTTGTAAAAGAATATTCAGAAGCTATCAACAAAATAAAATCTGTTTTACGCAACAACACCAAAGACAAAGCAAACTTACTTTCCGACCGAATGGTATTTAGACAAAATGCAGACCACAACCGGACAAGCAATTATCTATCAACATTACAGCTAGCCTTGACAAATTTCAACCTTGTCAAAATAAAATACCATTCACCCGACACCAATCAAACAACGGAAAGAACAATTGAACCTTTTGCCATTTACAGCACACAAGAAAATTGGTTACTCATTGCTTTTTGCTTACTAAGGAAAGATTTCAGAGCATTTCGTTTGGACAGAATTCAAAACATAGCCACACTCAATAAACAGTTTGAACCACATAAAATAACCTTGCAGGAATATTTCGAAATTTGCAAGGAAAAATATTTTTCACAACCCTTGACATAGGGCTGTCGCAACACCATTTTAGTTTTGTGGCTTAACTAAAAATATTTCAAAATGAACAAAGTAAAAATTGAGCCTTTTAAAGTAATCGGCATTGCTGTAAGAACCACAAACGAAAACAATCAGGCTGCAAAAGATATTGCAGATTTATGGGGTAAGTTTATGAAAGACAGAATTTTGGAAGCAATTCCAAACAAAATTGACAACACAATATATTCCATATACACAGATTACGAAAGCGATCACACAAAACCATACACTACATTATTGGGTTGCAGAGTAGAAAATTTAAACGACATTCCCAACGGAATGATTGGCAAATCTTTTGACGGTGGAAACTATATAAAACTATCTGCCAAAGGGGATTTAATGAAAGGGCTGATAGTAAACAAATGGTTAGAAATTTGGGAAATGGATTTAGACAGAGTGTTTACAGCAGACTATGAAGTTTTTGGCGAAAAAGCGCAAAATCCGACAGACGCAGAAATTGACTTTTTAATTGCTGTAAAATAGATAAAATGATGGAGCAACTTCATAACTATTATCTAAATAAAGAAGAACCAAACAAGAGTTGCCTGCTTGCACTACGAAGTATTATTCTCGACCAAGACACAAATATTACTGAAACGCAGAAATGGGGAATGCCCTGCTTCTGCTATAAGAAAAAAATGTTTTGCTATTTATGGACAGATAAAAAAACGGAAGAACCGTATATTCTTATGGTAGAAGGGAAATACCTTGACTACCCCGAATTGGAAGAAGGCGAACGTTCCCGAATGAAGATTTTTAGAGTTAATCCAAACCAAGATTTGCCTATAAAGACAATTGAAAACATTTTGCAAAAAGCATTAGACTTATATAAAAACGGAACAATAAAAATAAAAGAATGACAGACAGGATGGACATACGTTTAACAACGACAAATCAAAATTTCAAAATAGAAAAATATACAGAGAATGACAGAGAACAAATTCTCAACGTTTGGGGAAAATCTGTATTAGCAACTCACGACTTTCTAAATCCGACCGACTTTAAAGAAATCAAACAACTAGTACAGACATTCAATTTTAATGATTTTGAAGTTTATTGTCTAAAACAAAATGACGAAGTAGCAGGATTTATTGGTCTCGCTGAACGAAAAATAGAAATGCTTTTCTTTTCGCCAGAATATATCGGAAAAGGTCTTGGAAGAAAGCTAGTTGACTTTGCTTTTTCAGAATTAAAAGCCGACAAAGTAGACGTAAACGAACAAAACACAAGTGCGGTTAAGTTTTACGAAAAACTCGGTTTCAAAACATACGAACGGACAGATAAAGATGACCAAGGAAAGGAATATCCTTTATTGAGAATGAAACTTGAAACAACGAAAAACTAACAACGAGAAAAAGCCCGAACCGCTAACAGCAGTTTGGCAAAATGGCGGGTTCAGTGTTAAATTCAAGTTCAGTTCTTCGATTAAGCTTTTGTGCAAAACTGAACATTTGTACTTCGATTTCCGCCACTTCGCCAAGCTGCAAAACGTTACCAGCAAGTTTATACAACATGAATACTAACTTTTCAATTTCTGAATTTCACAATGAACTGAAATCTTCACTTTCAGAGAGTACTATGGAAATTAGAAAAGAATGGATAGCTATAATTTTAGAAAACAATATTGAAATAAAATCTCTTTTTGATTTACTAAAATCTGAGCATAAAATTGCTATTCGGTTTCTTTGGCTTTTGAGTGAAATTGGGTTAACTAATCAAGAAAAACTACTTTCAGAGCTTCCTATTTTATTTAAAGAATATGAGAATCTAAATCCAAAATATAAAACTTCTTTCGCTTCATTTTGGTACTTAGTTGGAGTGCCCCAAGAAAATGAAGGAAAAGCTATAGATTTATTATTTCAATGGCTATTATCAAATCAAACAAATGTCACAACTAAGTCTAGATCCTTGAGTGTGCTGTTCAAACTAACACAAAAGTATCCTGAATTAAAAAATGAGTTGGTGCTTTCTCTAAAAGATCAAATGCACAAATGCACCAAAAGTTTTGAAAAAAAGGCAAATAAAATACTAATTGAAATATCCAAAAACTGAGGAATAATTAAACCTGTTGGTAACAGCAGTTTCTCGCAATTGCGAATTTTGTTGTAAGTTCACGTTTGCGTTTCGCAAGAATTTTTATCTTTAACAAAGAATAAAAAGTTAGCTGGCTTCGTTACTGCTTCAAGCCGCGGCACGTTATGCGGTAATACGAAAAAAACTATGACGAAACAATTTACGATTTTGAAACCTTTAATTCTTTTGATAATCTTTATCGGCTGTCAAAGAAATAACGATGTGAAAAATCCAAAAAGTACTAAAGAGAATATTTGGGAAATTAAAAGCAATGGTGAAAATATTACACAAATTAAATGGAAAGAATACGAAAACGATAGTCTAACATTAAAAGTTCCAATTGAATGGAATGAAACTCCGCAAAAAGATAGCTGGGTATATTTTCCACAGGACAAGAATAACACAAAATTATATTTCGGAATTATGAAATATAATACTTCTGTAATTAATATGAATCTTGAAGAATATCTTAAAGAAGGCTTTCATCAGGTTTCAAGTAAGATTAATGGATTTAGATATATACTTAAAAAATTAGACTTCAACAATTCAACACATTGTTATATTCTAACTATTTTTACTAAAGAAAAAGGTGAAAAATATATTACTTACTCTTTGGTTTATCAATCGAAAAATCAAATATATGATTTTGCTTATAAAACTTTTGATGACGAGAAAATCAGCGAAATCAATTATCGAAAATTTCTTCTCATAGTTTTCAGCTTCGAATTTAATAGAAAAAAAATATTTGAATCGCCTAATCTTTTTATAAATCGTGAGAAAGAACTTAAATTTGAAGATTTATAAAATTATTTCATGACATACTACCGCTAACAGCATATTTACGAAATCGCTGGCTTTGTCTTTCTAAGCCGGAAACTACTCAAAAGAAAAATTCTATATATTTACAATTAACTATAAAATGCTGTTACTTCGTGAAGTGGTGGAACATTATAGGCAATTTCAGAAAAAAACAGCATGAGAACACCAATTTACTTATTATCAATATTTTTTCTATTGAGTTGCAGTAGTTCAAAAACGAATTCTGAAGTAGTTAGAATAAACACCAAAGTTATTTATTATCCGAGTGGTAAAATAAAAAGTGTTGGCAATACTGACGATTTCACTAAAGAATTTAGAATTGGCTATTGGAATGAGTTTTATGAAAATGGTCAGTTGAAAGAATCTGGAAATTACAATTTAGAAACTTATGAAGAATGTTGTAGTGGTGGAATCTGTGATGGCTACTATAGTTATAAAATTGGCGAGTGGCTTTATTATTATGAAAATGGTAAACTGAAAGCAAAAGGGACTTATAGAATTGGTAAAAAAACAAAGAATACAAATTGTGGAACTAAAGCTGAAATCAATTTTGGTTATGTCACCGAATCTTGGCTTTTTTATGATAGAAACGGTAATGAAATCAAACCAAATTCTGACGATATAAACGAAATTGAAAAAAGTAGTTATATCAATCAATTCGATATGTTGAAATAAAAACTGCCTATAACAGTGTTTTCACACCATGGCTGGTTTTATCTTTCTAAGCCGAAAACTACTCAAAAGGAAAATTCTATATATTTACAACTAACTATAAAGTTGCTGTTACTGGGTAAAGTAGCGGAATGTTACCAGTAATTAAAAAAAAAAATGAACTTAATAAACAAACTATTTAATAAGCCTAAAGTGGATTGTCCTAGATGTTTAGGTAAAGGAAATGTAGATTGGGACGATATAAAAGACTTGGACAAGAATTAAAATGGCTTCCAGGCGAATGTGCATATTGCAATGCTACAGGAAAAGTTACTTCTGAAATGTTATCAAAAATTTCGATAGATAATATGTATTTAACCACAAATATTACTCAAGATGAAAGACAAAAACTAATTAATAATGACTCAGATGCTTTAAAAAGAGCCGCTTATTATGAGATGGAGGTTAATGACTTTATAAAACAAGTAGAATATCTTTACTTCACTGCCAATTTAAATGTGGACGCGATAGTAGAATTTTACTTAATTGCTAAAACCGAACCAGAAATATCCCCAAGCGAAAAAGAGAATTTTATTGATTACATAGAAAGAATTATTGAGCATAAAAAAGCAAATTACAATTAGAAAGACTGCTGATAACATCCGTTTCTTGCTATTGCGAAATTTGTACAAGCCGGACGTTTATCTTTCGCAGAAACCATATCTTAGTAGAAAAATAATTCGTTCCGAACTTCGCAACAGACCATAAGCGGCGGAACGTTAGCAGTAATTTTAAGAGCCTTTATCTAAACATGGAACAATCTATAATCAATTCTGATAAATTTTGGGAGACAATTGAAAAAGCTAATAAGCTATCACAAGGAAATCTTGACATGTTTACAAAGCTAATTGAGAAGGAATTATCATCTTGGTCATATTCTGAATTATATCACTTTCAAATTATATACGAAGAATACGAACTAGCAACTGTAAAATATGCTAACAATCTAATTTGGTCAGCCTTAATTTTAATCAACAAAGGATATTGTACAAATACTTATGGATTTGCTGGATGGTTAATCTCTCAAGGAAAAAACACTTATTTGGAAACGCTGAAAAACCCAGATTATTTAGCAAAAACTGATGCAAGTAAAGACAAATGCAATTATGAAGGTATTAGGTTCGTTGCTATTAACCTTGCCAAAGAAAAAATGAAAGGAAAAATAAAGCAAAAAACTGAGGAAATGAAACCGTTGTGGGAATCAGATATATTCAAGAGCGACCAAATAAAAATTAACTCCGAAATAGAATATGGCAATCTAAATAGAAATAGAGATTGGAAACTAAAAGAAATGGAACCTTTATTACCAGATTTATATAATAAACATGTCGCTAAAAAAAGATTTTGGGGATTATTCTAGAAAAAACTACTGCTAACAGCGGTCTCGCACAATTGCTGGTTTTTATTTTTACGCGTTAACAAAAAACATTAATCTTTAACAGAAAATAATCCGTTCGCTGACATCGCAATCCAACCGTTGTAGGTAAGTTTAAAAATCCGCGGTTGTAACAAACCATTTCCTTTAAAGACTAATTCACAAAAAGAAAATATGGAAACGAACAGAAGGCTTTGGCTGAAAAAAATTGGAATTGGAGTCGCTGGTATAGGATTTACAAACTTCAATTCATTTACTTCTCCTCTTGTAACTGAAAATTTAAATACTAGTTTTGAGAATGATGCTAGCTTAATTTTTTTACGCTCAAATGAAAACCCTTATGGTCCATCTCCATTAGCGAGAAAATCATTTATTGACAATGCAAATATTAGTAACCGATATAATTGGGATGTTGCGACACAACTGATTTCTGACCTTTCAAAAAAGAATAGTGTTAAAGACGAAAACATATTGTTGGGAGCTGGTTCAACTGAAATTTTAGATTTGGTTGCAAAATTTGTATCAATAGGCAAAGGAAATTATGTAATCGCTGACCCAAGCTATGATTATTGGACCTTTACATTAGATAATTTAGGCTTAACAAAAAATAAAGTACCTCTTACAACCGACAAGAAAATTAATTTGCAAGCTATGTTGGAAGCTGTAAACCAAGATACAAAGCTTGTTTATATATGTAATCCAAACAACCCAACAGGAACAATTTGTGAAAGAGAAGCATTGGTAGAATTTGTAGCCAAGATTCCACAAAATACAATTGTACTGATTGATGAAGCATATTTAGAATTTACCAAGCAGCAATCCCTTAGCAATATGGTAAATGATCAAAAAAATATTATTATTGCCAAAACATTTTCAAAAATATACGGTTTGGCTGGAGCCAGAGTTGGATATGCAATTGCGAACAAAGAAATAATTGATAATTTGTCAAATTTGCAATCCAATACAAATAATAGCGTTAGTGTAGTATCAAAACTTGCCGCTATAGCTTCGTTGAAAGATGATAAATTTGTTTCAAATTGTTACTCGCTAAATGAAGACGTAAGACAATATACCATCAGCGAACTCAAAAAATTAAATTGTGAGTGCATTTCTTCTACTACAAATTTTATCTATTTTTCACTTTCCAACTACAAGAAGGATTATTTCAAGCAATTAGAAGACAATACTATTCAGGGTGGAAGAATATATGAAGAGCAAGGAAAATGGACAAGGATTACAGTGGGCAAAATGGACGAAATGAAAAAATTCATTAAAGCTATACAATAAAAACTGCCACCAACATCGGTTACTATTACACAACTTCGTTTTTTGCCCCTATTTTCAAAACCCCTAAAACCCAACCTCGTTTAAGCACTTTTAAACGAGGTTATTTTTTTAGTGATAGCTCAAAGTTGTAAGATATTGAGGGGTTAAGAAGATGGTTTTTACAAAAGTAAAGTCCTTTAAATTTATAAAAAAATACGATTCCCCATGTTCGCTTTTTGTTATATTTGGAGAGTTTTACAACAAGCACCTCAAATAATAGCTGGTAAGCTCCATTGTTACTTCGTGCCAAAAGGAAACCGTTTTTCCTTAACTTTGTTTTGGTAGACTCCAGGCTCCGAGTTTTATTTCCGTAGCCTACTAGCGAAATGTAACAGTAAACTTATTAGAAATCCTGTAAAAAAAAACAACTATATGAATTCACTAATTATTAACGAGCAAAAAGTCTTGGAAATCGAAAAAAAACTTCTCGAAGCAATGAAGAAAAGCGATGTTGAAATTCTCGATCAATTGCTTCATGATGATTTGCTGTTTGTTCTTCCAACTGGCGAAGTCATCACCAAACAAATGGATTTAGAAACTCATAAATCTGGCAACTTGATTTTAGAGGAAATCACTTCTTCAATTGATTCGATAAAGCTAATCGAAGAAAACGCTGTGGTTACTTTGTCTTCAAAGCTTAAGGGAAAAATGTTGGAGCAGCACTTTGAAGGTAACTTTCGTTATATGCGAGTTTGGAAAATGTTTGACGGGCAATTAAAAGTTATTGCCGGAAGTTGTGTGTCAATTTAAAGCTAGCTGTTACCAGCTAGTAAACCCACTTGCAATTTTAAGTTAAAATCCTTAGTAGTTTTTCTTATCGTTTTTCAGATTCCGCACGGCTATTTTGAAGCATTTTCTTCGGACTATACAAAATTTGGATTCTTCTCCAGAATGGTATTGTTTTTTGGATTGTTTTTCCTTGAAGTCTATATCTTGTTCCTGATTATTTTCGGGATTATATCAGATTGGAAATTTGGGCAGATTACCTTATCGCCTTTCCGTTAATTTATTTTGGAAAAATTCTGCAGAAACATAAAAACTATATTTCAAAACTAACAAGTGCTTCTTCCAGTCGCTCAGGTGTCAAATATTTGCCCCAGATTTCTAAAAAATTCTTCTTCTTCACTTGCAGGATTTTGCGATAAGCTTCGAGTTGCTCTAAGTTTAATACGGCTTCGAGAGCATCGACTTTCATCGAGATCGTGGTTAATAGAATAGTTTGTTCTGTCATGCTTTTGGTTTTTTTACAAAAATAATGATGTTATCAAGACTTTCTGTTATGATTTAATTTTCAGATTTATAAAATTCGCATTATGAAGGGTTTAATTATGCCGATTTAACCTCAAAGCAAGTAGGAAATAACTCTCTTGGAGTATATCAATAAAATTAAGAAATAAAAAAAATCATCAAATGAACCCATGCCGATTTGCTCAAGAAAATAATCTTAAAAAAGTTGTGTTTTCAGTATTTCTTGATAAAATCAAGATTAGTATTGGTTTAAAACAGTGATGATTATTGTTATTTCTTCGGCTGTCAACACAGGACTTATAGGCAAACTCAATATTTCCTTATGTATTTTTTCGGTTATTGGAAACGACAGATGATGCAATTGAGGCAAAGCTTTCTGTTGATGTGGCGGTATCGGGTAATGTATCTGGGTTTGAATCCCGTTTTCTAACAAATACTGTTGTAACTCGTCTCTTTTTTCGGTTTGGATGACAAACAAATGGAAAATATGATTTTCAGAATAATCATAAAATGGAAGCTGAATCTTACTGTTTTTTATTTCCGACAAATAACGTTTTGCAATTTGTCTTCTGATCGCATTTTCTTGATCCAGATGTGGCAATTTCACACTCAGGAAAGCAGCCTGAATTTCATCCAACCTTGAATTAACACCCGCCAATTCATTGTGATATTTTACTTCCGAACCATAATTGCGAAGCGAGAACAACACTTTTGCAAGAGCATCATCATTGGTTGTGATGGCTCCTGCATCGCCCAAGGCTCCCAGATTTTTACCCGGATAAAAACTAAAACCTGCGGCATGGCCTAGATTTCCGGAGAAGGAAGATGGAAGTTCTGAGTCTGCAAACTGAAACTGAACACTCATAACCGCTCCTTGTGCTTGAGCAGCATCCTCAATTACCAATATATTATTTTTTTTTGCGATTGCATTTATAGTCTCCATATCAGCAAGTTGACCATACAGATGAACCGCGAGAATGGCTTTTGTTTTGGTCGTAATGGCCTTTTCAACTTCCTTCGGGTCGATGTTGAAGGTTTTTGCATTGGGTTCAACCAAAACTGGAACCAAATCAGCTTGAAGGATGGCCAATATTGAAGCGATATAAGTATTTGCAGCAACAATCACTTCATCCCCTTTTTGCAGTTTACCCAATTCAATATATCCTTTGAATATTAAAACCAAGGCATCGAGGCCATTCCCTACTCCAATGCAATAGTTAGTGCCACAATATTGAGCAAATTGCTTTTCAAAAGCTTGCACTTCTTCGCCTAAAATATACCAACCTTTATCCAAAAAAGACCGAAATTTTTCTTGAAAAGCCGATTCATATTGCAGGTTTATCTTATGTAGGTCTAGAAATTTTATCATAATGAAAGTGAATAAAAATCCTGATTGTAAACAGAACATCCCAGCTCTTCTTTTTGTTTTAGCAAGCCCGGATTATAACCTTTTTCGTTATTTTCTGTCACCGTTCCCATATCAAAAAAGGAAACTTTATCTTTAAAATGCTGAATTAAATTGATAAATAAAAAATCCAAAGCCCTTAATTTTTCACCTTGTGGAGTTGTCGCGCCATACTGTGATTTTACAACATTCCCAAAATGAAAAAGCGTGATTCCTGCAACGATTTCATCTTCAAAATAGGCATTGAATTGCAAAATATTCTTAGGAAAATTATCGGCTAATTGTTGTATTTCTTCCTTCGCATGAACTGGTTTTGTGTTGTGTTTTTCTTGCAAACGCGGAACTAGGACTTTATCCCAAAAAGAGGCTAACGAAGTTTCTTCTTTGATTTCTATATCCAGTTCTGAAACCCTTCTAAAATGCTTCAATTTGCTTTTGGAAATAGTCAGATCTGAAGCAAAATCTATCGCTAAGTTCAAATCCTTTCGGTACAAAGCGGCTTTCTTTTGCCATAAAATATAATCCATTTCGAGTGCCGATTTCTTGCTGTAGATTGATATTATAGGTTTATAAATCAAGGTTTCGATATCCTTTTGCTTTAGAAAAAAAAGCAATTGTTCGAAAACTACTGCTACTTCATCAGCATTTAATTTTTCTCCATATACCAAACCGCCATAGGTCAAGCCTTGATGCGAAAATACAGTTTCTCCCACTCGATTTGCAGGAAGAACAGCCACCCATTTTGCATCTTCTTCCACAATGAGTGAAAAGTCCTGAAAACGATCTTTATGGTATTCCATAAAATTTCGATTGAACAGGAAAGTAGCATTTTTTGCCTTACCGATAAAGGAATTCCAGGCTTCAAAATCGTTAGCTTCGTAAGGTCTGACAGTGTAGTTTTTCACATTCAAAATTTAAACATCGGAAAATTACGAATTAGGAATTAAAAATTAGGAATTAAAATTTAAAAATTGCTTTTAGAATTCTATTTCTTAGGAATCTTCTATTTATAAATAATTAGTATCTTTAAAATCTTAAAAATAAATCACTTTTAGTGAAACTGCATTTACAACATATTTATTGTCTCGTTTTCCTACTGATATCCTGCGAAATAATCGCCCAGGATGTTTCTTTATATCAGCAATTCAATGGTCAATATGATTTTACGGCTGTCGGAAATACGCTAAATCCTGCCGAGAACAATACTTCTTCGAATTGCAATATTCTCAATACTTCTTCAGAAACTTTAGTACTTTCTACAGGTGATGTTGTCGAGAAAGCGTTCCTTTATTGGGCAGGCTCTGGAACTGGAGATTTGCAAGTAAACCTTAACGGAACCACTATCAATTCGCAACGGACGTTTCCGCTTTTTAAGAACAATCTCAATTATTTTTGTGCTTTCGCAGATGTGACCACGCTTGTCCAAAACACGGGTGCTGGAAATTATACGCTTTCGGAATTTGATTTGGCCGCCCTTGTTGGAGCTGGTTCAGGTTATTGCAGCAACCGAACGAACTTTGGCGGATGGGCCATTGTTGTTGTTTTTAAAAATAATAATTTACCGATGAACCAGCTCAATGTGTATGACGGTTTGCAAGGTGTTTCGGCCGATGAAACCGATTTGACATTAACGCTAAACGACCTAAATGTTGTAGATAATGCTGGAGCAAAAATTGGATTTGTAGCCTGGGAAGGCGATAAGAGTTGGTCGAATAACGAAAATCTCACCTTTAACGGTTTTGATTTATTTGACGAGGAATTAAATCCTATTAACAGTATCTTCAATGGTACCAATAGCTACACCGGTTCGGAAGAAATGTTTAATATGGATTTGGATGTTTTTAGTATTGAAGAATTTATCGAAATTGGAAATCCTACTGCCACTATCGAACTCACTTCGCTTCAAGACTTTGTAATGATCAGTACCGTCATTACAAAACTCAACAACCAGCTTCCGGATGCCACAATCGAACTTCATAGTGCCAATAACGAATGCTTTTCCAGAACGGTTTTGGTGGATTATACCGTTAGTAATTTCAACAGTACTGATACACTTCCTGCTGGAATTCCGATTGCCATCTATGCCAATGACATTTACATTCAATATGATGAAACCACACTACCAATTCCTGTTGGCGAAAGCCAAAACAAAACCATATCCCTCACTATTCCGGAAACATTCCCTGATGATTTTACGTTAAAATTTATAGTAGATGCGTTTGAAAATGGGGATGGAATACAGAATGAGCTCAATGAGAATAACAATATATCCAACACGCTCGATGTTTCCCTATCAGGTGGACTAACATTTAACTTGCTTGAGGATATCACGATTTGCAATGCGGGTTTAGGAAAAACAGCTTTTGATTTTTGGGATTATATTGAAGCTGTAAAGACTACTCCTACTGATATAGTGAGTTTCTACACCTCTCTTCAAGATGCTCTGATACAAGTAAATGCAATTGAAGATCCTGCCAATCATATAGCCCAAACGAATCCCGAAGAAATTTTTGTAAGGATTGAAAATGATAAATGCTACCTGACCACTTCCTTCTTTTTGAACACAAAAAATTGTCCGCCAAAGGTTTATAACTATATTTCGGCTAACAATGATGGTAGCAATGACACTTTTTTTGTAGAAGGTTTGCGTGATGTTTTTGTGAACTTTGAACTGCAAATTTACAACCGCTGGGGTGCTTTGGTTTGGACCGGAAACAATACTACCGAAGATTGGTATGGCTTTGCCAATGAAGGAACCCGAGCTGCCGGCGATAAACTGATGGAAGGAACTTATTATTATATCCTAAACCTGAATGACCCAGAATATCCTGATGTTTTGACAGGATTTATTCACATGACGCGGTAAATTACTTCTTTTCCAAAGCCGGAAGAAACCACTTGAATTTTACCGCCATCAATCGGATTGCAATCATCACCAAAGATGTTATAAGATACAAAACATCTTGATTGAGGTTCAATTCGCGTAATCCAAAAAATAATATTCCACCGATGATACAAATCGTGGCATAAATTTCTCTTCTAAAAATCACGGGGATTTCGTTGCAGAGAATATCTCGGATAACACCTCCAAAACAAGCGGTCATGGTTCCCAAAGCAATGCAAATCACAGGATGCAATCCGATATTGATTCCTTTTTCAAGACCTATTAATGTAAAAACACCTAGCCCAATTGTATCAAACAGGAACAACGATGTTCTTAATCGGTCTAATTTTTTTCTAAAAATTACGGCTAAGAAAAAACCTAAAATTATCAGGTACACATAATTCAAGTCGAGCATCCAGCCTACGGGAGTTCGCCCAATCATGATATCACGAAGCGTTCCGCCACCAACAGCCGTGACAAATGCAATGATAAAAACGCCAAAAGGATCGAGTTTTTTGTTCATTGCCGTCAAAGCTCCCGACATTGCGAAAGCCATAGTACCGATAATGTCGAGAAGGTAGAACATTTTAGATTTTAGATTGAGGATTTGGGTATTGGAATTTGAGTATTGGAATTTGATATTTCCCTCCCTACATATTCTGAGTATAAAAATTATAATCTTTCAAAATTGTTTTGATAAAATCCACATCATTTCCTGATTGGTTTTTAATTCCTGTAACCGCTTCGATTTTAGTTCTCAGTTTTCTAATAATTTCGTGATCATGATGCTTATTGGCTCTCTGAAAATTATCTTTAATGATTCGGACATCATTATCAGAAAGTTTGATGACTAATGGATAGATTGGCACATAATTATCATTTATATTTTCTAAAATCGTACTATCGATGGTAACGTCACTTTTCAAACTGATGATGGCCGTTCCAGCCGTAATATCGCCCAAACGTTGTGATTTTTGATTTACAACAATCGAGATAAACCCCACAACACCAAAACTCATTACAATATCAACCAATCTAAAAAGCCATCTGATAAAATAATCGCCAAAACTCGCTTGGTAGCCATCAATTTTTACAACTTTAATTTTCAAGAGACGCTTTCCAAGACTTTGTCCTTCAAAAACACTTTCAAAAAAGAGGCTGTAAAATGTGATCGGACTGAAAATAATAATCATAATTGCCGCTACTGACCATCGGTCCATATTCCCCATGGCATCCCCCAAACCGGAGTAATTTAAGAACATTCCAATCACGATCATATAGGCAATCATAATCAACAAATCGGTTCCAAAAGCCAGTATTCGCTGGCCAATTGAAGCGGCTGTAAAATTTATGTTTACATTTTGTGTAGTATTTATCGATAATTCTGACATATTTTATATTTTAGCCATTAATGAGAGAAGTTGCCTTCATAAAACAAAATAAAGAAAAATGGCTTGAATTTGAGCAGGCTATTTTCGGTAAAGCTAAAAAAAATCCTGATGAAATGGCTGGTTTATACATACATTTAATCAACGATTTGTCGTATGCACAAACCTATTACCCTAAAAGTAAGACTGTTGTATATCTAAATTATTTGGCCTCGCAAATTTATCAGAGAATCTATAAAACCAAAAGACAGGAAACCAACAGGATTGTATATTTCTTTTCTACGGAGATTCCGTTACTCATCTATCAATATAGGAGATATGTTTTATATGCCTTTGTGCTGTTTTTTGTGTTTGTCGGGATGGGTGTCTTGTCGGCAAAATATGACGATGGCCTTGCCCGATTGATTATGGGCGACGAATATGTCAACCAAACTTTAGAAAATATCAAGGGTGGCGATCCAGTTGCGATCTATAAAAGTGGAAGCAATTGGGGAAGTTTTATTGGCATCACGATGAACAATCTTAAGGTTGGAGCCATGTGTTTTCTACTGGGAATTTTAGCCGGAGTTGGCACTTTTTATATCATGCTACAAAACTGCCTTATGTTGGGTTCTTTTCAATACTTTTTTTACCAGGAAGGTGTTTTTTGGGAAAGCGTTCAAGGCATCTGGATTCATGGATCGATGGAAATTTTTGCAATTGTCATTGAAGCTGCAGCCGGACTTTTATTGGGAGCCTCATTGCTTTTCCCAAAAACATATTCTAGATTAACATCCCTAAAAATGGGAATGAAAAACGGGCTCAAGATTTATTTGAGTACGATTCCGTTTACTATAGCAGCAGGTTTTCTCGAAGGGTTTGTAACCCGCTATTCGCTTGAAATGCCGAATTGGCTGAATGTGTTTATCATTCTTTCGACCTTGTCGCTAATTTCCTTTTATTATTTGATTTTCCCATCGATTGTAGCTAAAAAACTAAAATCGCAAAACAGTTTACCTTCTTTTGAATAAATATCTATACATAGTAGTTTTACTTTTTTGCTTTCAAGTTTATGGGCAAGATACTTTGGCTACAGCCAAAAAAGAAGTTACTACTTTCACCGAAAAAGACATCCAAATTGACAGTTCGAACATAGAACAACTGCGTTTTAAACCTTCCTTTAAAGAAGAATATGACTCGGATGATTTTGTTTATGAACAAAAAACAAAAGAAGAAAATTTTTGGGATCGTTTTAAAGAATGGCTAGCGCGTTTTTTTCAGCGGATTTTTAGTATCAGTAATAATGAAGCAGCGATGAATACTGTTGACTTTGTATTCAAAACAATTGCAGTTTTAGTCATTCTTTTTGTGGTTTATTTAATCGTGAAAGCCATTTTGAGTAAAGAAGGAAAATGGGTTTTCGGTAAGAATTCTGATAGAAAAATCATCAATTATGACGCCGTTGAACGAAACCTACATTCAGTTGATTTCGAAAAATTAATCAAACAAAGCATTCAAGCTGGCGAAAAAAGACTAAGCATCCGCTACTACTATTTGTGGCTGTTGAAAAAAATGTCGGAGAAACAAATCATCGAATGGGATGCAGAGAAAACCAATTCGGATTACCTCTATGAAATTAAAAGCGAAACATTCAAAAAAGAATTTGGCTACCTCTCTTATTTGTATAATTACATCTGGTATGGCGAATTTGAACTCGACGAAACTACTTTTGAAAAAGCCCGAAAAGCATTCGAGAAATCAATACAAACTATCTACTAATGGACAAATCGCTTCGAATTTATATCGGTTTTTTAGTTGCTTTTTTGGCATTGATCGTGATCATCGAAATGAATGTCCCAAAACCTATTGATTGGACACCAACCTATGGTTTGCGAGACAAAAAACCACTTGGGATGTATGTTTTTAATGAACAAGCAGCTTCCTTATTAAAGAATCGAAAAATAGAAAAAATCAACGTGACACCTTATGAATACTTGGAACCCTTGTATGATTATGATTCGTTGGTGAATACCTATACCGCAAAAGGTACTTTCCTGATTATCAATGAATTTTCTGTATTGGATTCAGAATCATTAACGGAACTTTTTTATTTTGCCGATCATGGAAATGACGTCTTCATTAGCATGAAATCCTTTCCTGAACAACTACTCGATAGCTTAGATATTGAGTTAGGAAATGATTTTGAATATAGTGATAAGTCAAAAGTATGGATGGCAAATCCGATATTGGGACAAGAAAAATATCCTTTAAAAGAAGGGGTTGGGAATACCTATTTTTCTAAAATAGACACTTTAAACACAACGGTTCTCGGGTATCAAGGTGCAAAAAAATCTTCTATTAATTTCATTAAAGTGCCTTACCAAAACGGAAATTTCTACCTGCATACACAACCTGCAGCATTTACGAATTTTCATCTCTTGAAAGACAATCACGCGCGATATGCCGAAAAAATAATGTCCTATATTCCGGAAGGAAATGTATATTGGTACACCAAAGACATCAATGGTAATAATAATTCTAATTCGCCTTTGAGGTTTTTCTTTAGCGAACCAGCCTTACGATCAGCTTGGTATTTATCACTTATAGGATTGTTGATTTTTATGATTTTTAATGCCAAAAGAAAACAGCGAATTGTCCCGATTATCAAACCATTGGAAAACACAACAATAGATTTTATCAAGACAATCGGAAATTTGTACTTTCAAGAAGGCGATCACGATACGATCATCAACAAGAAAATTATTTATTTCTTGGATAAAATCAGACAGGATTATTTAATGGAAACCACTGTATTGGATGATCAATTTATAAAAAAATTACACCTCAAATCAGGAAAAAAGTTCGAAGACATTCAAAAGGTTGTCTATCTCATCAACCAGCATAGAAAAGGGCATTTTGAAAGTGTGGAGAGCGATTTAATAGAACTTAATAGCATAATGGAAAAAATAACCAACTAATGGAAAATACAGAAATCAACAATACTCCGGAGAACGAAAATGTAAATTTCGAATCAAGATTAGACTTGAGCAAACTGCAAGAAAGCATTTTGGACATCAAGGCAGAATTAGGTTCTGTGATCGTTGGACAAGAAAAAATGATCGACCAGTTGCTGGTTGCCTTCTTGTCAAATGGACACGTTTTGCTTGAAGGTGTTCCTGGTGTGGCCAAGACTATCACGGCAAAACTATTGGCCAAGACGTTGCAAATTGGCTTCAGCCGAATTCAGTTTACACCCGATTTGATGCCGTCGGATATTTTAGGAACTTCGGTTTTTGATTTAAAAAAATCAGAGTTTGAATTCAAAAAAGGACCTATCTTCTCGAATCTGATTCTGATTGACGAGATCAACCGAGCTCCAGCCAAAACACAAGCAGCCTTGTTTGAAGTAATGGAAGAACGCCAAATCACGATTGACGGTTCTACCTATATTTTAGAAACACCATTCTTGGTAATTGCAACTCAAAATCCAATCGAACAAGAAGGAACCTATCGCTTGCCAGAAGCTCAATTGGACCGTTTCCTGTTCAAGATTTCAATTGATTATCCAAAATTATCCGAAGAAATCATGATCATCCAGAGGGAACATCTTTTGCAAGATCAAGGGAAATTACAAAACATCAAAACCTTGCTTTCTGCCGATGAAATCAAGCACTATCAATCGTTGGTAAAACAAATTCTAGTAGAGCAAAATTTATTAGAATATATTGCAAAAATCGTCATTAACACTAGAGAAAATGCCTTTTTATATCTTGGAGCTTCTCCTCGTGCATCGATTGCGATTTTGAATGCTGCCAAAGGTTTTGCAGCCATTCGTGGTCGTGATTTTGTAACCCCCGAAGACATCAAGGAAGCAGCAGTTCCGGTTTTGCAACACCGTGTTATTGTAACTCCTGAGCGTGAAATGGAAGGTATTACAAGTGTCGAAATCATCAAACAAATATTGGAAGCTGTCGAAATTCCGAGATAAAAAATCTGAACATTGAGCCTGATCAAAAAACTCTATATCAATAATTTCTTTTTCTATGTGCTTTCGGGCATCGTAGTCTTGTTTGCCATCTCATTTGTGTTTCCTGCATTATACGAGGCAACTTGGTATTTGGTGCTGATTGTGATCACTTTTTTAGTTTTGGATATCATGATTTTATTCTGGGCCAAAACCGGAATTGAAGGCACAAGAATCACTCCTGAAAAATTATCAAATGGAGATGAAAACCCGATCAATGTTAGCATTAGAAATTATTATTCGTTTCCAATTTCTGCCAAAATAATTGATGAAATTCCGTTTCAATTTCAGGTTCGTAATTTTCAGATTATACGAAATATAAAAGCTTCATCTCAAGACGAGATCAATTATTATCTTCGTCCGACAGAACGTGGAGAATACTCTTTTGGTAACCTGAACATCTATGTTTCTTCGCCTTTAAGGCTAATTTCTAGAAGATTTACTTTCAATAAGGACCAGATGGTTCCTACTTATCCTTCGTATATCCAACTTCGAAAATATGATTTGATGGCCTTTTCTAACACTCTTTTTCAATATGGTGTGAAGAAAATTCGACGAATTGGGCATACGATGGAATTTGAGCAAATCAAGGAATATGTTCAAGGAGATGACATCCGAACCTTGAACTGGAAAGCTACTGCCAAGAAAAACAGCTTGATGGTGAACCAGTTTCAAGACGAAAAATCACAGTCGGTTTATATGGCAATCGATAAAGGAAGGTTAATGAAAATGCCTTTCAACAAGTTGAGTTTGCTGGATTATGCCATCAATGCGACATTGGTTTTATCGAATATAATTTTAAAAAAGCAAGACAAGGCGGGAATGTTTGCCTTCTCAAAAAAGGTAGAAAATCGTGTTGTAGCCGAAAAACGTTCTTCTCAAATGCAGAAGATTCTCGAAAGTCTTTATAACATCAAAACTGATTTTTTTGAAAGCGATTTCTCTAGATTGTATGCCGATATTAAGAAAAATATCAACCAAAGAAGTTTGATTATTTTATATACGAATTTTGAAACATTGGACAGCTTGCACCGCCAATTACCTTATTTAAAAGGAATTGCAAAAAATCACCTTCTAGTTGTGGTGTTTTTTAATAATACCGAACTGAACGACCTCATCAACAAAAAAGCGGAGAACATACAAGAAGTTTACGATAAGGTAATCGCCGAAAAATTTGCTTTCGAGAAGCGATTGATTGTGAGCGAACTCAAAAAATATGGTATCTATTCGGTACTGACACAACCTGAAAATCTTACTTTAGATACTATAAATAAATATTTGGAAATCAAGGCGAGAGGAATTTTATAAATCAAAAACACCAAAAACCAACAATTATGAAAAAAATGTTACTCTCTTTCTTGCTTTTTATTGGATGCATTACTCTAAATTTTGCCCAGAGCGAAGATTCTACACTGGTAAATATTGCTACGATTGAGAAATCACTGACGTATCAAACAGGGAAAATTGAATTTCCAAATCAGAATGCAGTACTAAATGTTCCCAAAGGTTTCAAATTTCTCAATGCTGAACAAGCCCAATATGTGATGAAAGATTTATGGGGAAATCCAGCCGACCCAACACTTCTTGGAGCTCTGGTTCCGGAAACTAAAGGCGTTCTTGGCGACGATAGTTGGTTATTTACAATCAATTATGATGGAATGGGTTTTGTCAAGGATGATGATGCTAAAGATATGGATTATGATGATCTTTTGAAAGATATTCAAGAAGATATCAAGATTCAAAATGAAGATAGAGTTAAACAAGGATATGCAAGTGCTGAACTTGTAGGCTGGGCCTCGAAACCTTTTTATGATGAAAATAAAAAAGTATTGCATTGGGCAAAAGAGTTTAAGTTTTCTGATAGCGAAATCAATACTTTAAACTATGACCTTAGAGTACTAGGAAGAAAAGGTGTGTTTATTTTATCAGCAGTAGCACCAATCGAACAATTGCAAGAAGTAAAGGCGAACATGAACAATGTAATTTCTAGTATTCAATTCAATGAAGGTAATACCTATTTTGATTTTGATTCCAGTACTGACTCGGTTGCAGCTTGGACAATTGGAGGTTTAGTTGCTGGAAAAGTTTTAGCAAAAGTTGGTTTCTTTGCCATATTAGCTAAATTCGGGAAATTTATTGTTATTGGACTAATTGCAGCCTTTGCTGGCCTCAAAAAATTTGTCTTTGGCAAAAAAGACCAAGAAGTAACAAGACCACAATTGGAAGAAACAACTTTAGGTGAAGAAAACGAAACACCAGATCGTTTCTAAAACATCAAAGTGCTTTAATGAAAATTAAGGCACTTTTTATTTTTATACCTAAATTTGCACCAACTAAATTCAGATTCCTTTGAAACAAATCACGTCAACACAAAATCCGTTTATAAAATCGCTAGTGCTATTGCAAGAAAAAGCAAAGGCCCGAAAACAATCGGGTACTTTTTTGATTGAAGGGAAACGCGAAATAGAATTGGCGCTAAAAGGAGGTTATGAACTTGAAACCGTTTTGTTTTTACCCGAATTGATCGACTTTAATCAAATAAGCAAATTAACCAATCAACCGATAGATTTCATAGAAATCAACAAGGAAGTCTATCAAAAACTGGCCTATCGTGATACAACCGAAGGTATTTTGGCTGTAGCCAAATCAAAGTCGTTATCTTTAAAAGAATTGAAATTAGGCAAAAATCCGCTGATTTTGATTGCCGAAGCTCCCGAAAAACCAGGAAATATTGGTGCAATCCTAAGAACTGCCGATGCTGCAAAATTGGATGCTGTTATCATTGCCGATCCAAAGGGCGATTTGTTCAATCCAAATATCGTTCGTTCTAGTGTTGGCTGTTTGTTTACCAACCAAATTGCTACAGGAACAACGGAAGAGGTGATTGCTTTTTTGAAGGAAAATAAAATTAATTTCTATTGTGCAACATTGCAAAATTCTACTTCCTATCATACTCAGGATTACACCACTCCAACCGCTTTGGTTGTAGGTACTGAAGCAACAGGACTTTCGCAAAAATGGCGTGATGAAGCTACTCAAAACATCATTATCCCGATGCAAGGCGAAATTGATTCTATGAATGTTTCGGTTGCCGCTGCGATTTTGATTTTTGAGGCAAAACGTCAACGAGGGTTTTAATTATAGCTTTTTGGCTTCGTTCCAAAATACATCCATTTCGGCTAATGTCATGTCCGCCAAAGGTTTTCCAAGTTCAGATGCCTTACTTTCGAGGTATTGAAAACGTTTGATAAACTTTTTATTGGTTCGTTCCAAAGCATCTTCGGGATTCACATTCAAAAAACGAGCATAATTAATCATCGAGAACAAGACATCACCAAATTCAGACTCAATCCTGTCTTGGTTTCCAGCTTCTACCTCAACTTTTAGCTCCTCTATTTCCTCCTGAACTTTGTCCCAAACTTGGTGTGGTTCTTCCCAATCAAAACCTACTCCTTTTACTTTATCCTGAATTCGCGAAGCTTTTACTAAAGCCGGTAAACTTTTAGGAACACCTTCCAAAACCGATTTTTTACCTTCTTTCAGCTTTAATTTTTCCCAGTTTTGCTTTACTTCTTCTTCATCTTTTACCTGCACATCGCCATAAATATGAGGATGACGGTGGATCAGTTTTTCGCAGATTTCGTTGCAAACATCAGCCATATCGAAGTCGTTTGTTTCACTTCCTATTTTGGCATAAAAAACAATATGCAGCAGTAAATCTCCCAGTTCCTTTTTTACCTCTTGCAAATCATTATCCAAAATCGCATCGCCCAATTCGTAAGTTTCTTCAATCGTTAGATGGCGAAGCGTTTGCAAGGTCTGCTTTTTATCCCACGGACATTTTTCACGTAAATCGTCCATAATATCTAATAATCTGCCGAAAGCTTGAAGCTGGTGTTCTCTGGAATTCATAGTAAAAAGATTTCGGTAAAAATAAGAAATCCTTTCAGGAAAAAGGTCTTCATAGAATTATATTATGATATGTTTTTTAGATTTGGCATTCGCCAAAAAATAAAATAGTATTTCTAAAACATACTGCTTCCGTTTCATCCCCAGATAAACATTCCTTAATCTTAGCACCTTAAAAACCTCTTATTTCTTTACACTAAGTTGATTTTTATCTAATTCGTTATCTATTTTCATCCTTTACTTTTGGTGCCATAAAAACCCCTCCGTTATCATGAAAAAAATTTACCTTTTAGTATTGTTTTTTGCAGGGTATGTGGTTCAAGCCCAAACCTTGCATCCTTATTTACAAGCTCCAACTTCCAATTCTATCTATGTGAACTGGAAAACCGAGAGTAATCCTGAGTCTATTGTAGAATTTGGAACTTCTAGTACAACTTTAAATACTACCGTAACGGGTACTAATCAGATTTTTACAGATACTGGATATGCTGCGAATTATTTTTATCACACGGTTAAAGTAACAGGTTTGGCACCCAATACAAAATATTATTATCGCATTAAAACGGGTACGGAAACATCTGATATAATGTCATTTAAGACCTTACCACTTCCAGGACAGGCTGCTACAGCTGATGGGCATTTGCGATTTTTGGTCCTTGGTGACAATCAAATGAGGAATCTTCCACGTTTTGATACTTTGGTCGCTGCTGCAAAAAGAAAAATTGCTGAAAAATGGGGCATTGATGCCGATCCATCAGATAATATTGCTTTAACAGTAATGGTTGGTGACCAAGTAGATGTTGGTACACTTGATCATTATGAACATGTGCATTTCAAGAAGAACAAGGCACTTTCGGGCTATTTGCCAATTCAAACCTTGGTTGGAAATCATGAAACCTATGGTACTTTGGCTATGCAAGCCTACTATGATCATTATATCTTAGATGAAATGTCCTATCAAAATATTACATCTGGAACCGAAAATTATTATGCAAATCAAGTGGGTAATACCTTATTTGTAGCATTGGATACTGAACACACGAGCGTTCAACAGCTCAATTGGCTTGCACAAGTTGTGGAAGCTGCCGACAATGATCCGACTGTAGACTGGGTTGTTTCGCTTGGGCATAGACCTTATCAAGCAGAACAATATGTAGGCGACATTTCTCCTTGGATTCGTAATTCAGCAATGCCAATTTTAGTGACTACTGAAAAGCATATCTTGCATATTGGAGCACATCATCACTTATACCATAGAGGACAACTGAAAAACACTCCAACGTATCAGATTATTTCTGGAGGTATTGCCTGGGATCAATATTGGGGAATGGCTGCTGAACAAGATTATGATGATGTTCAAAAAACAATCTCCAACTGGATGTATCAGATTATCGATATTGATGTTGTGAATGCTACTTTTGATGTAGAATCGTATTCTATTGGAAGTGCCTACAATTGGAAAGACAATGAGCTGATGGATGAATTTCATCATTATAAAGGATTATCAGCTCCAACACAGCCTTCTATTACCAATGCATTTACTGGTAACGATGTAGAATTGCCTCTTGAGATTACAAGCTCGGCTTATGCAACTTCATCGGGTGAATTATTAAATTCAACTGAATTTTTGATTGGAAAAACAGCAGATTTCGAAATTATAGAAAAAGATATTTACCGGGATTACGAAAATTTGTATGGCCCATTGAACAACCAAGTAGATGTATCAAAGGATTTGAATGCAAATGTTGATATCACCAAGGTTGCCTTGGCAGAAAATGAAATTCCAAACGGACAATACTTTGTAAAAGTGCGTCATAGGGACAGAAATCTTAGCTGGTCAGAATGGAGCGAGACAAAATCCTTCAACATCATCAATAGTAGTTTTGCTAATACACAAATACAGCTGGATACGATTGCCTATGCTTTAAATACACCAATAAATGTATCATTTACAGATGGTCCGGGTAACGAAAATGACTGGATCGGGTTGTATAAAATTACCCAAACACCCTCAAGCAGTAGTCCTGCACAACTTTGGTCGTATGTTGGCGGAGATACAAGTGGCACCATAACGTTTAATGGTTTGACGACACCAGGAAGATATTATGCCACTTTCCTTGAAAATGATGGTTACAATGAACTTGCCGAAAGAAAAGAATTTTATGTTGGTCCTTTAGTATCATTATCCACTAACAATCAAGTGTATAATTCTGGAGAAGGCGTGATTGTGAGTTACGAAAACGGACCTCAACTAGCAAACGACTGGATCGGAATCTACAAAGTTGGTCAAACTCCAGGAAGTATCGGATCTACACTTTGGCAATATGTGAATGCTACTTCTGGAAGTATCACGTTCAATGGATTGGCTGATGGCTATTACTTCGCAGAATATTTCCTTCAGGACGGTTATTCAAGTATTGGAAACAAAGTATTCTTTCAGGTTGGAGAACAAATCACACAGTTGGCAATCAACAAAACCATTTATAATTTGAATGAGAATATCATTGCCACTTGGACGGATGCTCCCGGAATTGTGAAAGACTGGTTAGGAATTTATCATGAGGGTGATGACCCGAACGTGGATGAATTGGTAAGTTTCACTTATTTCGAAGGACTTCCGGAAGGAACAACAGTGATACCAGATGACAAACTTCCAACAGAAACGGGTGATTATTTTATTGTGATGTTTACGAATGATTCTTATAATGAAGTATCGAACAGAATTTCCTTCGTTGTGGAAGACGTTTTAGGTAATGACGAATTTTCGTCTCAAAACGGAGTTCAGGTATATCCTAATCCTGTAAAAGATGGAGAACGTACTTATATCAAATCAAAATATCCAATAGATCAGATTGATATGTTTGACATGACAGGAAATCTTTTTTATTCCTCCAAGAACATAAACGACTATAACTTCTCGATTATAAACCAGAGCCTTCCAACTGGAGTTTATTTATTGAAAATAAAATCCAATAAAGTATATACGGTTAAGGTAGTTGTGAAATAAAAATAGTTCTACCAATGAAAAAAGCCTCCAAATTGGAGGCTTTTTTTATATAATAAAAACTTTAAAGCTTATTCTTTAGTTGCTTCAGCTTCTTCTTTTACAGGAACCTCTTCCTTAACGGGAATTTCTTTCGAAACCATTCCTTTTGCTTGAAGCATATTGTACCAGTTCAAAACTTTCTTGATATCAGAAGGATATACCCTATCTTGATCATAATCTGGAAGGATTTCTGCAAAATAGGCCGCCAAAGTGGCGTTATCTTCCTTGTGTGAAGGTGCTGGACCATTGTCTTCCTTGATAGCGATGCTTCGCATTACCTCAACTAGTGGCTTCTCTGCACTTGTAGTATAAATTGAGATTTCTGACAATAAACTTACATTGCTTCTCAATCCAACCGTGATTTTTTTTCCATCAATTAAAGATTCTGCTACAAAACCTGAACGGGTTTGCACTTTTAAGGCATATAAACCTGGCTTTCCTGAAATTGCTAATATTTTATCTAAATTCATCTTTAGTAATTATTTATTTTTTTATTAGTATTATTTTTTCTTAATAACTGTAAACTTCAAACTGCGACTGAACACTGATCACTGAATACTGCAAACTATCTCCCTTTCTTCGGCGAAGCAAACTTCATCTTATAATCAGGACGTGTCTTGCCTTCCATGATATTCTGCAGTTTCTTTTTGATCAATTGTTTTTTCAAAGAAGATATCTTATCGGTAAACAAGATTCCTTCAATATGATCATATTCGTGTTGAATAACTCGTGCAATCAAACCATCATAAACATCGGTGTGCTTTTTGAAATCCTCATCATAATATTCAATCGTGATGCGTTCGTTTCTATATACATCCTCACGCACTTCTGGAATACTAAGGCAACCTTCGTTAAAACCCCATTCTTCGCCTTCTTCCTTCAACATTTTGGCATTGATAAACGTTTTCTTAAAGCCGTTCAATTGTTCTCGTTCTTCTTTTGACAAATCTTCATCATCGCTAAAAGGTGTTGTATCGACAATAAATAAACGAATCGCCATTCCAACTTGAGGTGCTGCCAAACCTACACCATATGCATTATACATCGTCTCATACATGTTGGCAACAGTTTCCTTTAGGTTAGGATAATCCTGCGGAATTTCTTCTGCTAATTTTCTTAAAACCGGATCGCCATATCCTACAATTGGTAAAATCATTTTAAAAATTTTAAAGTATTATGCATTATCAAAAAGAGTGCCTTCATCAAATACGGACGGCAAAAATAGTGAAAAAAAGATAACCGATAACCTTTTACTACTATAGAAACTTCTTAAATCTTTATTTTTCAAAGTTTAAATCTCCTGCATTCCTTACCTTTGTAGAGTACATCCTTTCAAATGATCAATTCAGTTAAAAATTTTACCGACCAGACCAATTTTACTAATGCACTAAAAGTTACAGTTGCATCTGTTTTGCCTGTCATTGTATTGGGTTATCTGGGTTTGTTTCAAGTGGGTTTTACCATTGCCATTGGGGCTATCCTTACCTATCCTAGCGATATTCCTAGTAATTTGAAACATAAGATCAATGGTCTTTTGGTAGCGATTTTAATCATTGTTGGTGCTGCTGCTTTAGTAAACATTACCTATCCTTATCCGTGGATTTTTTATCCTTTTCTAGCTATCATATTGTTTTTTCTTTCAATGATTTCCGTGTATGGCCATCGTGCTACCATGATTTCCTTTTCGGGATTACTATCGGTTTGCTTGGCTTTTGGACATCTGAATTCTGGATTGGATATCATTATTAATAGCGGATATATGCTGGCTGGCGGATTGTTTTATCTGCTGGTTTCCTTGACTTTTTATAAAATCAGACCGTATCGTTATGTAGAATTGCAAATTGCCGAATGCATCAAGCTCACTTCAAAATACCTCAAGCTTCGTGGCGATTTGTGGAACACCGATGCTTCTCGTACCAAAATCATCGAAAAACAACTGTATCTTCAAGTAGAATTGAATGCGATTCATGAAAATTTAAGGGAAATTTTAATTCGGAACCGTTCCAATTCGGGAAGTTCAAATCAAAACAGGAAGATGCTTATCGTGTTTGATTCCTTACTCGAAATCCTTGAACTTGCCCTTTCTACTTCTTTTGACCATACTAAGTTGAACGAAAAGTTTAGTGCACATCCAAAGGCGTTGGCAACCTATCAAAATCTTGCCTACAACCTTGCTGCTACCATGAAAAAGCTTTCCAAATCATTGGAAAACAAAACCAAATATGTGTCAAAACATCAGCTTTTCCAAGACTTAGAAGCTTTGGAAAAGGGCATTTTAGAGTATGAAAAGGAAGTTGGACCAGAAGCAGCTTCCGAAGGTGTCCTAATGCTTTCCAACATGAAGGATTATGCCGAAAGGCAAATTGAAAAAATAAAAGTCGTGGAACGGGCTTTCACATTGGCTACGAAACCCCAAGACTTGAAAGGAATCGAAAAAGACCTCGAAAAATTCCTCACGCCCTTGTATTATCCTTGGAGTACATTTAAAGAAAACTTGAGCTTCTCCTCCACTATTTTCAGGCATTCACTTCGATTGACAATCACAATACTTTTTGGCTTTATTGTCGGAAAAATTCTACCCTTCCAAAATGTCTATTGGATTCTATTGACAATTGTCGTGATCATGCGACCCGGATACGGACTCACAAAACAACGTTCCTATGAGCGGATTTTTGGGACCATCTTGGGTGGAATCATTGCTTTTGGGATCATTTCATTTGTTCATAATAGTTTTGCCATCAGTGCTTTTGCCATTATTGCCATGCTATTGGGCTTTACTTTTACCCAGACGAATTATAAGGTTGGGGCTACTTTCGTGACGATGTATGTCGTTTTTATTTATGGTATGCTTACGCCAAATGTCAACGAGGTCATTCAATATCGAATTCTCGACACCGTTGTTGGTGCAGCACTTGCCTTCGCGGCCAATTATTTCCTTTGGCCTTCATGGGAATTCCTGAACGTTCGTCTGTTTTTGGAGAAATCCATCAAAGCCAATCATGACTATATAAAAGAAATTTCAGTTTTTTACAATCAGAAAGGAGAAGTAACCACTGCTTATAAACTGGCAAGGAAACAAGCCTTTATCGAAATTGGTAACCTGATGACGTCGTTTCAACGGATGACACAGGAACCAAAATCCAAGCAAAAACACATGCCACAAGTCTATAAATTGGTAGAGCTGAATCATACTTTGGTTTCGTCATCAGCTTCGTTGGGAACCTATATTCAAACACATCAAACTAGCAAAGCTTCGGAAGCTTTTAATGTGGTTGTGGAAACGGTCCTCAAAAACCTCGACAACGCAATGGAAGTACTACATACGGATGACGAAAAATTATTACTTAACACGGTTCAAAAAGCCGACTTGGAAGTTCTTTTACCGAATTAAAAAACATCCGTGCCAAGGAATTGCGTGATAATGCAATTGATGAAAACGATTTTCAATTGAAGATGAAGGAAGCTCAGTTGGTCATCGAGCAGCTAATATGGCTCACGAACTTATCCGAAAGTATTCTCAAAGCTACGCGAAAGCTCAAAATCGTAATCTAAAATTTTCTCGACAAATAATCCTGAAGCATGATCGTTGCCGAAATCTCATCGATTAGGGCCTTGCTTTGCCGTTGCTTCTTTTTGAGTCCGCTGTCAATCATCGTTTGGAAGGCCATCTTCGACGTAAACCGTTCATCTACTCGTTCAAGTTTCATTTCTGGAAATGTATTTTGAAACAAGAGTACAAACTTTTCGATGATTTCGGCACTTTGAGAAGGTTCACCGTTCATTTGTTTGGGTTCGCCAATGAGCACTTTTTCTACCTTTTCCTTGCCAAAATACTCCTTCAAGAAAGCAATTGCAGTTTCTGAGGGAATGGTGGTGAGTCCCGAAGCGATGATTTGCATCTCGTCAGTAACGGCAATTCCGGTGCGTTTTAGTCCGTAGTCGATGGCTAGAATTCTTGGCATAAGGTAGTTTTGAGGCAAAGATAACGTTTTGTGTTAAGTGAATGAAAAATGTAATGGATCTGATAAGAATTTTATAACATCTGTAATTTATAGTATAACATTCACTTCATATTTCATTGCTAATTTGGCTATAAGAAAAAGAACAAAAAACTAACCTTATAAAACTACTTGCTATGGACTCCAACTACGTTGTAAACAGATTGAAATCGACTCGTTACCAATATCCAACGGTAACTTTTTTAAGAACAAGACTTCAAAATCTTGAAGAACAAAAACGAAAAGAAGTAATCTCTGGATTGAAAATCGAGCTGTGCAAAGCTAAAAATGTGGACATCCACGAACCGCTTACCGACTTATTGTATAGAATGCCAATTGCTTCATAAGGAAGTTTTGATAGGCTCCTTAAAAAAACAAACCTCTTTGTCTTGATTGATAAAGAGGTTTTGTTTATTATTGCTAACTTGTCTATTCTGTAGGCATTTTAGACATATCCATATAGAAAATTTCCCAAGTATGACCATCGAAATCTTCTATGTTTCGTTGTTGCATAAAGCCATAATCTTTCATTTCGCTTGGCTCAGTTCCGCCTGCTTTTAGTCCGTTGTTCATTGTTGTATTGAGTTCGTCAACGCTTTCCATAGACAATGCGAAAAGTGCAGCCACATTTGATTTTGTATCAGCAATAGGTTTTGTTATAAAGCTCGAAAACTTTTCGTGTGACAAAAGCATCACATAGATACTTTCGCTCCACACCATGCATTTTGCCGTGTCATCAGAAAATTGAGGATTGTTTGTGAATCCCAATGCCAAATAAAAGTCCATCGACTTTTGAAGGTTGCTTACTGCTAAATTGATAAAAACTTGTTTTGCCATTTTTTTTTATTTTAAATAGTTCTTCATTATTATTGTTATGCATCTGGAATATTGGGTTCTACCAAACGCTTCAGTTTATCAAGCGATTCCTGCCAACCCAAATAGCACATCTCTGCCGGAATTGCATCGGGTATTCCTTCCTGTAGTATCATCAGTTCCGTACCCACGCTAACTTCCCGTAATTCAACAGTTGTAATAATTGTTCCCGGAAAGTTGGGATCGTCAAATTGGTCGGAATATTTTAGTCGTTCATTAGGTATGATTTCCAGATACTCGCCTCCAAATGAATGGCTGTTGCCGGTTGTGAAATTTGTAAACGACATTTTGTACTTGCCACCCACTCTGAAATCCGAACTGTGCACCTTGCACACAAAACCATAAGGCGGAAACCAAGACGCCATAGCATCGGCATCTGAAAATGCCTTAAAAACTTTTTCTGGAGGTGCCGTTAAAACCCTCTGAAGGGTTACTTTGTTCTTTTCCATAGTTTTTTATTTATTTCTATTATTAATTATTTATTTCGCTTGAAGATTAAAAACTGTCCCGGCTGGATCTTGTATCCAATGCATATTTTCAGGAAGCTCTTCAATCTCATCACAGGTTTCCACACCATTCGATAGCAAATAATTAGTTGCTTCTTCTACGTTCGGAACGGTTAGCTGTAACCAAGTTTCAGAGTGCGTGTAATTGTCAACACAATCCAACCAGATCACATTATGACCAAATTTCACTTGATGGGTTCGAGAAATGGTAGGATTCTCAATAGGCTTTTCCTCTACTTCTAGCTTCAAAATATTTTTATAAAAAGCAACTGTTTTGTCATACTTGCTTTTCGGGATTTTTATTGCAATGTTAATTCCCGCTTCAAATCTTATGTCCATTTATTTATATTTTTGAGATAGTGTTGTTTTATTTTCTTATATCAAATTTAAAAATACCCCCCCTAATTATTCCTGTGTGAACAGGACAAACTAGAGGGGGATTTTGGGCAATTAAAATTTTGAGGTTTCCAAGTCCAAATGGTATCCAAACTGCAGGATTTATTGAGGAATTTGTTCCACTAAAATCTCATTTCCTGCTTTGTCATAATAGGTACAGGTCATCTTGTCCATACAAATTGCCCACTTTTCGACACCTACGGTTGCACACATTTTAATGAAGGTTAGGAAATCTGTTTTGCCTTGCTGATGAGCGATGAGTTCTTCCTTAAACACTTCTCCATTCGAGGTATCGGCAATTACTAACGGTTCATATTTTGCAGGCACCTTTGCCGTATAATCGTTTGCACCGTGATAGTCAATATGTCCATCCGTTACATACGCTTCATAATGCGTGACACCTAATTTTTTAATTTCCCTGATATAAGAAGGAAAATCTGCTCCCGATTTTACTTTGCTGTGTGCATCCTTGATTTGTTCTACTGTAAACATTTTTTCTTGATTTTAATGGTTAAACGATTTGTTGAATTACAGGCAACCATACTGGCAAAACTTGTCAAAATGGTTGCTCTTTTTAGAATTGTTTTTTTATTGTTCTTGCCTTAAGATTATCCCAATTATTCGGGACAAAAGTGCCACTATTGGAATTCCTGTAATTGTAAAAAATCGTTTTTCTACAAGAAACGTTTGAAGTTTTCGGGAGTGTCGACTGTAAATTGCTTGAAGTCCTTGATGAAATGAGCTTGATCGAAGAAATTATTTTCATAGCAGATTTCGGTCAGCGTTTTAGATTCGGTTAAATTGTCAATAACGGCATTAAAGCGAACGATCGAGGCAAACTTTTTGGCTGACGTTCCCACCACTTTTCTGAACCGCTTTTCAAACGGACTCTGACTGATAAACAGCTTTTCGTTCAGTTGATTGATGCGAATTGTACCTTTGCTTTGATAGATGAGCTTCACGGCTTCCACGATCAATTTGTCGGTTTGAATGTCTTTGAGTTGGGATAGCAGAAACCGTTCGACTATTTTTATCCTTTGGTTGTCAGTAGAAGCTAATGCCAATTTTTCTTCTACTTCTGCTACACTTTTTTTATCAAATACATCCTCCAGAGAAAGGCTCAGGTTAAATAATGCATTGGCGGGATGCGAAGCAAAATGGGTAAAGCCTATTTCGGTAAAGTAGATCAATATAGTTCCGATGTTTGCCGAATTTTTAAAAATCTTATAACCATCCGTGATTCCTGTAATTCCGGCTGTAGTGAGCTGGCTTTCGGTGTTGTCTTTTACGGTAGCAAGTTGTCCCTTATATTGAAAACCGATCACCAATCCCGATGAGGGAAAAACCTTGTACTCCATTTCCAACTCATTCTCCGACACTACAAAATACTTGATGTAGGGCTGTAATTGTAGGGTTGGGAAATGTTTTTCGAATTTCATTTGGTTATGGTGTTTATTGGTTACAGTTAGATCATCTAAAGATTAGTGCTGTTCTACCCATATTTTAATCTTCTTGTTATTTTCATCAAGAGCGATAACTAAAAAGTCAAAATCAATTCCAAATCCACTATATGCACCAACAGGATAAAGCATTAAATTCAGCTTTTCACTTGTTGAATCCACAACTCTTTGTTCAAACTCAAATGGTTTTCCGAGTAAATCTATTATTTGACTTTTATTTAGTTCAGAATTAAGATAGTTTTCTAGTAAGTCGGAAATCATATTCCATCTCGGACTTTTATGATTTATATCATTATTATGTTTTAACCATTCCTTTTGCTCAAACTTTATTTTAATTTCACGTCTCTCAAGGAATTCTCTATATAGTTTTTCTGCTTCTCCAGATTCCACAACATTACTTAGCCTCTTCATATCCAAAAGATTGGAAATAGAATCTTTTTTAAACTCGGTTTCTTTTTCAATTCTAGATTGTCCACTACTTACTAAATATACTGTCAAAAATAGAAATGTAATTGTCTTTTTCATCATAGAATTTTTCTCAAGTAATTTACTATAGCAATTAATCCATTAATTGAAAAATGAATCCATAAAAATAGGAATCCATAAAATAATACAGCTAAAGAATTTCCTCCTTTAAAATTTTCTTTATAAACAAATATAAATACCATCAATATTGCATAAAAAGCAAAAACAATTAGATTAACTGTATTAATTACTTTTTTTGTTTTTAGATATCCAATAAGAAAATACAGTAATGCAGATGCATATAAAATATATAATACAACAAACTCGGAATCTAATGGAAGCATATTTACTTTTATTTTATCGAGGTTTTCTCCATTATTTTGTCCTTCCGACGAAGGAGGAATCGCAATCGATTTACAATATTTTCTTTCTTTAGACTTCCTTCTGATGAGTTTCCTCCTTCGTCGGAAGGACAACTAAACCGATTAACTTAATGACATTGACTGCGAGCTTCTAGCTCATGGCCTCAAACAAAAATACAATTTATTTCTTTATACTCTTTGTGTTAACAAGCTAGAAGCTCTCACCATCACAAGTCGCTACTATAAACAAAAAACGCAAGTTGCTTTGCGGTTTCTGTTTGTAAGGCACAGTATGCAATTCTGATCAAAATAGTATGGATATCCGAGAGGCTCGGGGTTTATTCCTGTCTGTATTTACCATTTGTTTTTATTTTTGAATCAGCACGTTTTTGCTAATTATCTTTTGGACTGTGTTTGTTTGTTTCTTATTGGGATTGTAACTTTGGAAAATCAATATTTCAATTGATGCACTTCAATTGCATTTAAGTGATTTGAACGGAAAAAAAAAGAAATATCACAAATGCTTTTTTAGTAAAAATAAAAGAATATTGCAGCATATTAAACCCTTTTCTAAAATCGAAGTCCAACTTTGAAAGCATCTAACTTATGTACACTCCAACTCTTTGGTCATTGCGACTCGGATATTCGGCAAAACAAGCCAAAACCATTGAAAAAATAGGTTTGAAAAAGTTCTTGGATGAATCTTTTGCTACAAAAATTGATTCTAAAATTCCTGATTTTCTTAAAGACAGTCCCAAAACCCTTGCTGATTTCAAGGAAATTCGAAAAATGACAAAAGACAGTCCTGACAAAAAGAAAGAAATGCAAAAAGAAAAAATTCAAACTTCATTGGAAATGAAAATGTGGTGGATTAACAAAATGAGGGAAGACGAATTTCCGCTTCGCGAAAAAATGACTTGTTTCTGGCACAATCATTATGTTTCGACTTTCCAGAAAGTAAGGGTGAATTATTATATTTTTCAGCACAATCAAATTCTCAGAGAAAACGCATTTGGCAATTATAAAACCTTGACAAAAAAAATCATCCAAAGCAATGCGATGGTGCGATATTTGGACAATGTCGACAATCGAAAACACAAATTAAACGAAAACCTAAGTCGAGAATTACTCGAACTTTTCACCCTAGGTATTGGCAATTATACCGAACAAGATATTAAAAATGGAGCCAAAGGTCTAGCGGGATTGGGCATTGGCGAAGAAAATGCGGTTTACAGAAAAAAATTCGAGGATAATGAACCTTTTGTTTATCTCGGAAAAAAAGGGAATTTCAAAGTAGACGAAATGATTGACATCATTTTCGAACAGCCCAACATTCCGTATCTTATTACCCGAAAGATATTGAAATGGTTCATTTACGATCATCCAAAGGAAGAAATGGTTCAGTATTATGGCGATTATTTCAAGAAAATGAATTTTGAAATTAAGCCCCTATTGACCAAAATTTTCACCGAAGAATATACCAAAGACAATGCGGGGTCCAAAATAAAAAATCCATTGGAGTATGTGCTGCAAATGATGCACGAACTGAATGTACAAAACCCTGATGGTAAATTGATTGCCACATTCATCAAGGACCAAGGAATGAATTTGTTCAACCAACCCAATGTAAAAGGATGGGACGGCGGAAATTCCTGGCTCACTTCACAAGTTTTCTTGCAACGAAACAACATTGCCGATTTGATTTGCAATAGAAAAAACTTAGCCCTAGCCAAAAAAATAAACAATGACAGCTCGATGATGGAAGAGGAAGCAATGAAGAAGCAAAATCCAAACCAGCAACTGAAAGTAAAATTAGAATGGAACAAAGAAGGCGACAACAAGCAAATCATCGCCGAACTCAAAAATAGATTGTTGTTTCAAACGGATGAAACCGACCAACAAGATTTTGAAAAAATACTAAAATACGATTTCGATAGCAAAACCGAAGGTTCAGAAAATGCGGTATTACGATTGTTTAATTTTATGGTTAAAACACCTGAATTCCAACTCATTTAAAAAAATCAAGAAAATGAACAGAAGAAACTTTTTAACCCTAACAGGGACTTTCACAGGTGGTTCACTCCTATTACCTAATTTCCTATACTCTTTTGGCTCCCAAACCAATTTGGTTTTGGGCGAACAATGCATCGTTTTCGTTCAATTGAATGGAGGAAACGATGGGCTGAACACCTTCATCCCATTTGAAGATGCACTGTATTATGATGTTCGTCCAAAAATTGCCCTTTCTAAAACTGAAGTGCTGAATTCATCCAAAGGAATGGCGTTTCATCCCGCTTTGAAAGGATTTGCCAGCATCCAGCAAAGTGGCGACTTGTCAGTAATACAAAATGTAGGCTACCCGAATCCGGTTCGTTCCCATTTTAGAAGTCAGGAAATTTGGCAAACCGCACCCACCCATCAGGAATATCTAAGTGACGGCTGGCTGGGGCGTTATCTGGATTTGCAATGCAAAGAGCACCAACCGACGGCTGGAATAAACATTGACAGTATTGACAATTTAGCCCTAAAAGGTGAAGAACCCAACTCGATTACTGTAAAAGATCCAGACCGATTCAAAACCAAAAAAAAGGGTGAAAACGACAGTCAATTATCCAAAAACCCACAATTGGATTTTGTTCGAAAAATAGCCAATTCTGTTGTGGAAGGCTCGGATGAAATCCAAAAAGCTTTGGCAAAATCAGCTCCTGCGGATGTGGTTTATCCTAAAACGGCCTTGGCAAAAAATCTGGAATGGATTTCTAAATTGATAAAAGGAAAACTGAATTCAAAGGTGTATTATACTTCTCTTGGCGGTTTTGATACCCACGACAATCAACTCACCATTCACAAAAACAAATTGACGGATCTCAACGATGCCGTTTATAGTTTCTATCAAGATTTGAAAAAATCACAGCAATTGCAAAACGTGACAATTGTAGTTTTCTCAGAATTTGGTCGCCGAGTGAAAGACAATGGACGAGGCACCGATCATGGAACGGCTGCACCTATGTTTGTAATTGGAGGAAATAACCGAGGGAAAATTATGGGAAACAATCCCAATCTTGCCGACTTGGACAATGGCGATTTGAAACACGAAATTGATTTCAGAAGTGTGTATGCTTCTCTTTTGAAAAACAAATTGGATTTTGATTACACCAAAATTGGAATACAAAATAAAGCTTTGGAAGGTTTGTTTTAAAAGAGGAAATACAATACTACAGATGACTATAAAATATATAATACTACAAACTCAGAATCTGATGGAAGCATATTTACTTTTATTGTATCGAGGTTTTCTCCATTATTTTGTCCTTCCCTCGAAGGAAGAATCACAATCGTTACAATCTTGTCTTTCCTAAGATTTCCTTCTATGGGGTTTCCTCCTTAGTGGGAAGGACAACTAAACCAATTAACTGAATGACATTTTCGCGCAATAGCCAGGGATATCAAGTTTTACAGAACGCTTGCCTTATGAAAAAACAATCTCTAAAACCATTTATCGCTTTTTCTAATATTGGTCTCCAAATAAGAATGCATTACCCTTTTCAACATATTTCTAACAGAGACGCCCTTTCTCGAAACAATTGGAAATCTTTCACGAATCACTTCATGATCTATATAGGGTACAATGGGAATATCCTGCTTCATATAGGTTTCAGAAATAGAAACGTTTTCGGCAGAAGGCTTAAAAGCTAAAAGGTATTTATAACGCCACAGGCCTCTTCTATAAGCTTGATATTGGTATTTTCCACACTTGCTGTTTTCAACTTGTGCAGCTGTTCTTCTTCCGAAGGCATGAGAAATTCTGCTGATAAAAATTCCAGGATAATACGACCTATGCAACAACTTTATGGAAGGAAAAACATTTTCCGAAACATCATCAGACATAACATTTGCATAGCCGATTTTTTCCAAATCCTTTAGGTAGCTTCCCTCATAAATAAAACTATTGGCCGCCCACGTTTTGGCCCACTTTCTCACAATTTCAGTATCTTTTGGATCCTGATGGGCTTTTAGAAACCAATCCGCCACGATTAACCTTCCGCCGGGCTTCAATATCCGAAAAGCTTCTTTCAGGAAGCCATCCTTTGGTTCAGAATAGAGGGCACTTTCTATTGCAAATATGACATCAAAGGTATTGTCTTCAAAATTGGTATTGCAATAATTTTGAAGCGAAAAATCAGTAAGATTGTTCGAATCCAAATTTTGCTTATTCTTCTTGGCCTGTTCCACCTGAAAAGGCGACAAGGAAATACCGTGGACTTTGCAACCAATGTGGTTGGCTAGAAAGATAGAGGTGCCACCCACCCCACATCCGGCATCCAAAACAACATCTGATTTCTTGATCTGTGCATGCTTTGCCACTTGATAATTATTGTTCCAAAGAGCCTGCCTGTGTGTTAGGGTATTTTCATCCCAATAACCATAATGCAAGGCTAGTGCGTTTTTAAGCTGCAATACAATCTCATAATCCCTATTGCATTCTTCATAATAGGTTTGAATTTCTTTTTTGTAATCTTCTGTCATATAGTATTAGTTATGGAAAGAGGTAGTTCTAAATTGATGAATGCTTCTTAGATTGTATCATAGAAGCACATTACCGCAAATATAAAATAAAAATTAACAAAATAAATTACAAGAATAATACAAACACCGATTCTAAACTTAAAGAAGACACTTGTTTAAAAAAAGCTTTTCTGTTCTCTACATTTTTTAGCTACCTGCCTTAGCCCAAAAAACCCACCCTACTATTTAAAATCATTCCCTATCTTATGATCCTCTAAGAGGTTTGCTTCACACCGTCTCGAATTGCCGCTTCAAGTAGTTCAATATTGATGTCTTTAAGGGTTTTGAACTTAATACAATAGCCCGTTACACTTGCCTTACCTATTGTTTTTCCATAGGTTTCAGGTAAATACTTTTTGTCCTGAATACCCATAATATAAACCGATATTCCTTTCGTGTTTGCACTGATACCAATTTGGTAAAATTCTTTGGTTTTGCCGTCAGCATATTTTAGGGTCTGAAGTCCATAGCCTATATTGGGATTACTGACAATTTTCCCTTTGTCATCTTTACCGTCTAAAAACCATAGTCTACCTTTTGGAATTGCCAGAAGTATGCGTTTGTGCAAAGCTTCAATGTCTAAACGTTTTGTGTCAGGCTGTGAAGCAATGTAATCTCGGATTTGTTCTTGGATGTTCATTTGCATCTTTTTTAATGTACTGTCATACAATGACTGCTAACGTTTACAACTTTGACCTTTGCAAAGCATTAGATAATAAATAACATAATGGGTTTCAACTCGATTTTGATTGCACTTGTTTAATTGTGATTGATAAGCTAATATAAACAAAAAACCGCAAGTTGCTTTGCGGTTGTGTCTTATGTGCACAGAATGCAATTCTGCGCGAACTGTTGTGGATATCCAAGCGATCAGAACATCTATTGATAATAATTATCTAATGCCATTAAAGTAGCATCTCTCATTTTCACTTTTTCATCCACATAGGTTTTTCTCTAAGTATTTGCTTATAGACAGGACAATTTTCTGAATGTGCTCCAGGCAAATAACCAATACTCATTAAAAATTCATTTACAATCTCACCGCCTGTGAAACGAAAAGTCTTTTTAAACAATTTCACCCATTCTTCTTTTGTTTTGGGACGATGGTGTTCAAGCCATTTCTCGAAGGATCCAAATTCTGCCTGTAGCGTCAGGATTGTTTTTGCATTTTCGATGGCAGCATTTACCTTTAAGCGGTTACGTATGATTCCGGCATCGGCTAAAAGCCTTTCGCTGTCTTTTTCGGTGTAGTTCGCCACTTTTTTAATATCGAAGTTACTGTACGCTTTCCTGAAGGAGGCTTCTTTTTTCAGAATGGTTTCCCAGCTTAACCCGGCCTGATTGATTTCCAAGACCAAACGACAGAACAACTCATTGTCATCGTGGATGGCAAAGCCGTAATACTTGTCGTGGTAATTTTTATGCAATGCTTTCTTTTCTTCAGACAGCATAGTTTCGATGGCAACACAATAGCTCATAATTTGAATTTTTAAAATAGAGAGTGACCAAAGATAGTCACGCTCTGCTATATTTAATCGGTTACTTTTAAATGCTGAATTTGTCCCTCAACAATATCAAAGTGAAACTTTAGCGTGATAGGGCTTCCCGGAAATGTTCCTGAACATTCAGCCGTTACGATGCTTGTTGTTCCGTTTTCGGTATATTCCAGTGGTTGCATCACTGCTTGGTAGTTCTTGTTGGAGTGATCGATCCAACGCTCTATCTCAAGTCTTCCCTTGTGTGTTTTACCTTCGTCAAAGACTACGGCAGTTTCTGAAAACAAATTGGCATACGTCACGGCGTCAAATTCGTTCTGTGCTTTAATCAAGTCTGTTAGTACTTTTGGTAAGTTCATTGTTGTTATTTTTTAAAAATTATTAAATTGTTGGTACTGTACCGCCATCGATTACATATTCGGTTCCTGATAAATAACTGGCTCTCGGAGAAACAAGAAAACCAACCAATTCAGCTACTTCTTCCGGCTCAGCAGGTCTGCCGAAAGGTATTCCGCCCAATGCATCCATAACGCCTTGCTGTGCTTCTTCTACAGTGCTATTGGCGTTTCTTGCAATCTCAGCCAACCACGCTTTCGATGCTCCTGTATTGATCCATCCAGGAGAAACAGTTAGCACCCGGACACCTTTAGGCGAAACTTCATTTGATAGACTCTTACTATAGTTTCTCAATCCTGCTTTTGCAGCCGCATAAGGCAAAGTAGAATCGTACAATGGCAATATACCTTTGATAGAAGCGATGTGAATAATGACACCGCTTTTTCGATCTAGCATTTGCGGTAAAAATCCCCTGTCCAATCGTACTGGAGCAAGCAAATTAGCCTGTAGAGTCGATTCCCAATCTTCATCAGATAATGCAGTAAAGCCACCGGCAGGCGTTGTGGATGAACCAAGATTGTTCACCAAAATGTCAAGCCTTCCGTAAGCCGAAAGCACTTCGCTGATTACTTTTTGTGTTCCTTCTGCTTTGCTCAAGTCGGACGCAATGAAATGCAGTTTGCTGTTCTCTTTTTCTGGTGCGTTTCTCGCAGTGACAATAACCGTTGCTCCAGCTTGTAGCAACCTTTCTGCAATTGCGCTACCGGCTCCTTTTGTACCTCCTGTTACTAAGGCAATTTTGCCTGATAATTCGTTTTGATAATCCATCGTATAGTCGTTTTAAAATTGTTAGGTACAAATTTCTGAAGTATGTAAGTTTCTCACAAGTACGGAGTTACGATTCACATAGGGATAAATTTTTCCCCTATTGCAGGAATTGGCAGATAGGTTTACTTTTGTAGTATGTATGAGAGAAAAACACTACCGAACTTAAATTGCGGACTTGATCTTATAGGCGAAGTGCTCTATGGCAAATGGAAGATCCGTTTGCTTTGGTTTATTAATGAAGGGTTTCAAAGGCCGAGCGAATTGCAACGCACAATACCGGATGCTTCACGCAGGGTACTGAATATTCAGCTGAAGGAATTGGAAGATCACGAACTGGTTTCAAAAGTAATTTACCCTGTTGTGCCGCCAAAAGTGGAGTATAGCCTGACGGATTTTGGAAAAACGCTAATTCCTATAATTGCAGCCATCGGGGGTTGGGGTGATGAGCATGAAGAGCGTTTACGAAAGCTAATATTGAAAAGGTTAGAAGATTAGAATCTTTGCCAGAAAAAGTGGCTTCACTTTGTGTTTACGAGCTAGAAGCACGCGCCCAATGTTATTAAGTTAAGAATATAAAGATTCCGTTTTGTCATTCCGAAGAATGAGGAATCTCATAAAGTAGCTCTGCAAACTTGGATTTAGATGATGTGATTCCTCATTCTTCGGAATGACAAAAAAAAAACAGCTTAACTTAATGACATTGAGCACGCGCCAGCAAGGAAGCTACTATAAACAAAAAAACCGCAAGTTGCTTTGCGGTTGTGGTTTGTGGGCACAGAATGCAATTCTGCGTGAACTGTTGTGAAGATTCGAGAGATCGGGTCTAAGTTCCATCAATGATTTTCAAACGTGTTATTAATTGGATATGTTCCTAATTTGAGAGCAAGGTATGGTTCAAACATTGTCTGTAAAATATCATTCTGTATAGCAATAAATTTGAATTCAATATTTATTAATTTCAATTTATGCTTTGTGAAAATTTCTATAAACTCTTCAATTTGCATTAGTTCCTTTCTTTTCTTTGATATTTTGCCATTCTTCACATACTCTATTTTCGCAAGGTTAAAAGCAAAACTCGCACTTTCACTTCCTGAACTTTTTCTAGTATGCCATTGAATTCTTTTACGAATATTATTTGCACGCCCAACATAAATTGGTTTTCCTTTTTCGTAGAAAACATATATACCCCGATATGTAGGCAATTCATTCCTTTTTACTAAATCAGAGTTATTAAATTCGTCATATAATTCTTTAAACAAAGAATCCATTTCTGCTAAATAAGGTTTTACTTGTTCTAATTTTTCCATTTTACATTTTAGTCATTGAAAATCAAATATTTATTTAATTCATTTCTACCTCGTACCCCTTATAAATTAATTATTAATCTCTTCTAAGAATAACACCTCACGTCATTTAAGGAGCAGGCTGTTATGTAAAGTTTTTTTGTAAAATTCCTAAAACATCATTTATATTACTTAAAACATGGCAATTATATATGTCATTCAGTTTATGCTTATTAATTATTGAGCGTAATTCTCTTTCAGTAAAAAAAAAGTCAAAATATGGAAGAGATGCCGTTACATGTAAAAAATCAATAGTGTCGTTCCCATCTTTATATTTTCTTGTTTTATTCCATCTAATCTCGGCATTCATTAACGGAAATATTCTATATGATGGTAGTTCATTTTTAAACTTGTTATACTTTGAAAAATTATAAATCATATTACACCATCCTTTTGAATCTATATTCTTCTTTTCCTCTTCAGAAACAATTTTTCCTGTTTCTGAAAAATACATTTCCTCGTAATACTGATTAAAATCATTCTCAAATACTTCTAAATAACCTCCAAGTTCAGATAAATACATTTCATTAAAATTTTTATTTTGAGTACTATATTGTTCCTTAGCGTAATTCAATGCTTCAATGTTGTCTTTAAAATAAAAAGGTTTTAGATTTGAAGTTGATTCCAGGAAACTTATGATTTTTTCAAAAGTTAAGTTTTCTAGGAAATCTACAAATCTTTCATTTAGCATTTCCGGATTCTGTTTTACAAAGAAAGGATTTAATAGATTTAGTGATAATTTAGTCCATACAACTGTATTAATATCATAAAACTGATTACTTGTATGTCGTCTTACAAAATCTATGAATTCAAGTTTTTGTCTTTCTTTTTCATTTACTATTGAAATTCCCTTGGATAATCTATCAATAAGTTGAGCAGACTTTCGCAATGAATTCATATCTGTTTGCTTAAGAATTTCCCAAAATGTAATTTCACTAGTTGGCACAATTATTTTATCTTCTTTTACTAACTTTTCCAAAACACTGAGTAATGCTTTATCTTCAGGAGTTTTACAATCTGTTATTCTAATCCAATAATTTGTATCTAAGTATATTTTTTTTAGATGACTTATGGATTGACCAATTTTTATCTGTCTATTTAACAATTTTTATTTTTTTAAGAATTGAATTTCAAAATGTCAGGCAACTTCTAGCGGCTTTGCGAGGTTACGAAGTTTGAACACCTATATTTTCTACTAAGATAGAATTTTAGTAGAAAAAATGAAATTTCCAAATATTTTATAATCTCGTAAAATCGCTTATAGCTGTAGCTTTTTCTATTTCATTCGTTCTCGGGCTTCAATCTGTTCGTTATACCAAAATTTTTGAGTTGTAAAATCTAAAGGCCAATCTTGTTGTGCTTTTGCTTTTATAGAATTGTTTTCAATAGTGAGCATATATTCGTAAGCGTCAATTTGTTCGTTAACCCAAAACTCTTGTGTAGTAAAATCATTTGGCCAATCTCTATTTGCTTTCGCTTTCAATTTTTCAATAATTGATTCCTTTTCAATATCAGCTTTATCTTTTTCTACAGTAGCAACTGTTTCAATTTCTGTATCATTTGCTTGTTCGGTTTGAACTACAGTTTCTGTTGGTGTTGAAGTTTTATCTTTATCGCCTAAATTTGCGATTACGATCAAGCTAATAATCACGGTAACTCCAATTTTCCAACCTTTTGAAATTGAGGAGTTCTTCCAAAGGGCATAAAGTCCAACTGGAAAAAAGAGTATGCATAAAATTACGACTAACCAAGTTTTTTCATACCAAGCACTTGAATTCGAATTGTTGTTTTCCATAAAATTTAAATTTTGAGAAGTTGGATAATTATTTGTGGGTTGAATAGTATTGATTTGTTTTATTGCGGAAGTATTAGTTTCACTTTCAGAAGACAATATCCTAGAAGTGCTGGAAAGAATATTTTCAATATTTTTTCTATTTTTTCCCATATCAAATGCCCCGCCAAACATTATTCCTGTTTTTGGTGAAGAAGTTATTTGAACTTTGGTTCGGTTCTCCGAAATTTCTGATAACTGAATAGGAATATTTTCGCCCCAACTATGCAAACTAACTCCTGCTTTTACTACAAACCTACCCTGTAATCGATCTGCGCTTTCAATTTTCAATCCGTTAATTGTCGGAATTGCTTTTTTCATTGCCTCGAAAACTTTGTCTTTCGACATTGGAAACTCGCTTTCCCCATTGTGATCTAAAAATGCCATAGTCTATTATTTATTGATTAAGTTAATTTTGATTTCAAAACTACATAGGCAGAAATAGCATTCCTTACGGTTTTCCGTAAAAACCTAAAATAATTTAAAAAAAATATCCAACCTTTATAAAAACCATTACTAGCAAGGCTTCACAGTATCTCCTTTTTAGCAAAGAAACTACTCAAAGAGCTTAATTTCCTACTCTATCATTTCCAGAACGTATCGAGCGACACTAAAAACTCGCTCAGGAAGCTTTCCTCTGAAACGCCATCTCTGGCTCTTGTAAAAACAAGACTATTATCTCAACGCCCAAGTTATTTGGCTCAACTTACTGGAAAAGAACTTGCTTTTTCATTAAAAGAACTTGGAATTACAACTTTTTTACTCGTGGTGTGCGTTATGGGTATGCTCAACCACCCTATAGGCATACTCGAAACTACTTTTTAGATCATGACTGTATATCGAAATACTTATGGCATCAGGGGCATATGAGTATGCAAGATAGCAATTGCAGCTTCCTAATATTACTTTTTTTAGTGCGCTAATTCAAACATACCTACAATAAGTTGATGGAGTTTTCTATCTACTAAACATTTTTTAATTAGTAAAAAATGGTCCTATTAAAACTACTGCTAATTAAAGCTACATAGAACTTGTTGCTTAATAATATCGCTCGACTTTATTGTCTTTAAATCGCTGAGAATGCTCAGTTCAAAATCCTAAATAACTGATTATGCAGAGGAAAACGTAGTAAAAATCTAGTAAATGTTATCACTAAAGTGCAGGCGTTTTTAGGTTTCTTATTTGTAATTTTATACTTTCATTAAAAAGTATAAAATTTAAGCTTTACTAGATGAGTCCAAAGGATAACAATGAATAACACAATGACAATGTGAAAGAAGAAAGAAAAAATTACGATGGTACAAAAGCAAGAGAAATGAAGCACACATACGTATTTAAAGAATATAGTGACAAAATTAGACACTTTATTCCAATTTATAATAAAAACTCAGGTAAACAGTATCCAATTAGTAAAGCAAATGAAGTATTAGAAGTTTTTGAGTTGGAATTGTATCGTAGTCCTGAAAAACCACCGTATGATAATTTTATTCAGCAGACCAACAGGCAATTAGGCTTACTTATAGAATATTTTGGAGATGTTTTTCACGATCGATCTGCAGAGCATGGAGTAGTGCCTAGTCATACCTACTATAAGATAATATTACCAAAGAAAACCTACTATAAAATAATGGAAGTTATTAATGATAACGGTTTGCTTCAAATTCGGGATCTTATTTTTGAGATTATTGCCATTGCCCAGCAAAATTATACAGATGATATTGTCTTTTGGGAAATGGAATCCAGTAAAAAACTAATAACTACAGCACCAAAAGAAAGTGCTAAAGCAATTGAAATACTTACAAAAGCAAATCCTTTAAATTTACTTGACCCAGCAAATAAAGGCTCTAGGCTGGAAGGGATAAATTTTTTATTTAACGATGCAGTCATAAAGATTGAACACGAATGGCTTGCCGGTGAATTTATAGAACATTTTAAGGAACACTATAATAATTTACTTTTTAAAGATTGGAAGAAAGATTTGGAAAGGTACCCGCTTAGATTTCACGAAAATAAAGACAAATTAAATTATAGGTTCAAGCTGGCAATTTCTTTCTACAATCTATTTATAGAAACTGGTCTTTTTAAGATTGAGAAGGAAGTACGTACACCCAATGTTTTAATGACATGTATCGCAAAATTGATGGGGTTTTGCCTTATAAATGTGTTTAAAGATGGAGATTCAGATACTGAAAAGTCGAAAGTTGTTCGAAACTGGATTAGGAGATCGAATTTTCGGAGAGTTTTACCCTATCAAAATATTAAGGCTGATATGGTCAAGCTGGAAAAATATTTTCCAAGGAATTTTTTAGGATTAGGTGAAGATATCAAAAGAGCTGATGCTATTAGTGCTGCGATGTATTTTAGTAAGCGTTTTGGTCTTGAAAATATAGGACCGGATCTAGCACACTTATATCAATGCTTGGTGCAGGTTAATTTTTATATTGGTCATCAGGTTACAGGACAAGGAATGCGAAGTCCTTCTAATTTTCCAGAATTTGAAGCATTTAAAAGTTTGATGAGTGGCATTCAAAAAGGGCAAAAGATTGAAAGCATATTATTTAAAATGGAGGGTGTAGATGGCGAGCAGTCTATAAATTCCACTTTGCCATTGCAGCTAATTAGTGATGCAATAAAAAGGTATCAATATACAAACAGGGTCGAGATAGATACAGAACTTTATAAAGTTCATTTTGAAAAAGAACAAAATGGAGCAATACAGATTAAAAGTGAAAATAGGTTTTCAGAACCAGAGGAAAGATTTATAGTTGATTTTGTCGGAGGGTTTTATAATTATTTAAAGAATGAAACAAGAACACCACAAAAGGAATATGATCCGAAATTCAGATTTTACAATATTATCGCGATTTTTTTAAGTCATTCTCGTTTCTTTTATCGGGAGCAGGAATTGGAGGGCTATGCTATAGAGATGGTTAAAAAATGGCATTCCTTATATCTTATAAAAAACGGCCTTGATCTGTAAGCTGTTGATATACAACAGGAACAAGATGTATCAAAATTAGTGAAGCTTTGTTCCTTTTAGAATTCAGATAACGCACGAAATTTGGACTTATATAACTAAATCTATTTAAAAATGGAAAAATCTAAGTCAAGTGAATCGTTTAAACTCAACTTTTTTGGTTTGAAGTATGAATGTATTAATCCAGGATCCAAAACTATAATTCTCCTTTTAATGGTACTTTGTTTTTTAACTGTTATCATTATTTTATTTAAGGAGGTAGCTTTGCCGGCATTCCTATACGGTACGAAAAAAACAAGCTCATTACTGTTAAAAGGTAATTTATAATATCATTTATGATTTAAATTGTAGGCAAGAATTTTTAACGATGCAGTGTGTCAATTAATTTTTTAAAATTTAATTGCTTATTTTTTATCATTGAATTGATCAATGTATCTCTAAATCGTGAAGTAATAGTAGGGAATTTTAAGTCAATTAAAACTAAACCTTTTTCACATTTAGTTCAAAACTATGGATCATCGAGTTCCTTTGAGAGTAACAGTCCCATAATAATCTTGAATAGTAAGATCTTAAGACAGTATCATAAATTGTTTTGTTAACTTTTTTATTCAAAAATTTTATAAAAGTATGGTTTATCTTTTTTGAATATTCTATTAATAAACTTCGTTCTAAATTTCGGATTCTAAGAAACTCCTTATTGTCTATATTTAATTGCTCTGCCGATGCGTTTACAATTGCATTAATTATATAATCTTCGATAATTACTTTTTCTATTTGTTGGGAACTACTAGCAAGAACTGATGATATAATATTTATTAAATTGTTTATGTTATCTGAACAAATTTTTAGTAAGGTTTCGAAATAGTGCCAATAATCTTCGGGATTTCTTGAAGTTTGTGCCTTGATATATAAGTGTTCGTAATTTAAAAAGTACTCACGACAATCTTTATTAACGTCTGCAAGTAGCAGGAATGGGTTATAGCTGTACTTTCAATTTAGTATTACTTAATCACTATCCCTTTTAAAAAATTTAATAAATATTTATTTGATTTTATTAAATTACTTTTCTAATCCTACTTTTTAGTAGCACATTCACAAATATTTTTATTGATCATTATATCATAATCCAATAAACTCCCTTTTAAAAGTTATTATTTTAATAAAAAAGAGGCCTTAACGCCTCTTTTTAAAATTAATATGTCATTAATAAAAGCCTATCTCACTTTTAGTAGTTTTTCCAAATATTCAATTTTATCTTGCTCGGCTTTCAATAATCGTTCATAAAGTCTTTTATTCTCTTCTACCGATTCCATTAATTTATCCAAAGGATTAAAGTGACAAACATTGTGAGCACCTATTGGACCTTGATTAATACTGTTATCACTAAAATTATTAAAATAATTGATCACGCCTTCTTCACTAAAATTCTTAATAGCTTCAACACTAACCCCAAGTGCCTTCGCCACCTCAGCCAGTTTGTCCTCCTCAATCGTTTCGCTGTTCTCCATAATGGAAACCGCCTGCTGGCTGGTGCCCATGGCCTGGGCCAAGGCTTCCTGTTTCATATCCTTTAATTCGCGGATGCGGCTGATCTTGCGTCCGATGTGGTTTTTGGTTGGTGTCATGGTTCAAAGGTAGTATTTGATTGTGTAATAAAGCAAATGTAAAAAACAGAACGGAAAATGTACCATACAATGGAAAATGATTCGGTACATGGACCGCATGTGCGTACTTGCAGTACAGAACAAAAATACAAATTTTCATACAACTAATAACTAAAAAGCTAAAATTATGCAGGCAATTGAATTTTCACAGCAACAGCTGGTAAGCGAAGTGATTACCGGCCACATCAAAACGGCGGCCATTTACTGTTTTGGCACGCACTCTACAGCCTACAGTTCCAGCAGGATACTGGGTCCCGATAAGGGAGTGCAGAAAGAGCACGTCCATCTATACCTCTTGGTCTTTGTCAGGGAAACGATCGAAAATGCCAACAATGACATCAGTGACAAGATCAGGACAAGGACAGCCGGTCGCATGACCACTACACTGCTTATGCACCCGATAAGGGGGCTTAAGAAACTGTGCCATGACCAGCAGTTGTTCTTCTGGCAGGTCATGCGGGACGCTGAACTGTGGTTTGAGGACAAGGACAAGCCGCCCTACCTTAACAATGCGGGAATCCCGAAAAGGAATGTAAAGTCCACGGCAAGCTATGTGGCCAACAGGAGCTATGCGAGTGACACGATTTGGGATTGGGTCTACAACGATGATAACGCTTCCGGCTCGTATACGGTAAAGATGGCCAGCCTCCATCAGATCGTGGAGCAGACCTGCCTGTCGCTGATCCGAGTTTTCATGGGCTATACCCCAATCACTTTGCATTGGGCTACCTGTTTGGGCTTTGCGAATACTTCACCACCATAACGGCTGATTTCTTTCCCCGACAGACCAAGGAGGAGAAGGCATTGTTCCATTTGCTGAAGCAGCAGCCCAATGGCTTGCGTTTCAGCCGGGCCAGCTATATCAGCTATTTACAGTATGACCTGCTGGAAGAAAGATGCGGTGCCTTTAAAAGGGAGGCGGACCTGCTAATCCAGAACGATATGGACCGCCTAAGCGAAGCTGAAAAGGAAACCAAGGAAATAAGCAGTTAGCAATATGAAAAGGAAGAAGATCAATTTTGAAACGCATTTTTGGGCAGCCTACGAGATAGGAAACCCGTTTGAGGTAATCGATGCCCTCTTTGATTATGCGGATCTGGAATACTATAAGGAAGGGTTGGCAGAAGCGGTGATGTACTGCCATAAGAAGGAAGTGTACAAGAAAGGGTGTCCCGGAGAGGTGTTTCTTTGCTATGCCGCCCTCCGCTCCTTTCTGAAAGCATGCTCGGAACTGCAACATAAGGGAAAGAGATGGCAAGTGAAACAGGCACCGGATGCCAAATCGGGCCTCCATCAGGCTTCATTGACAGCCGAAGAGTATGCCAATCCGTTTAGGGTATTCCAAGGCGCATTTGCCGAGAAATCCTTGGAGGACTTTGAGTTTTTCCTGTGTGAAATGACACGTTTGTCCTTGTCACCCCATACCATAGCGTTTGACACCGATCTGATGACACCGTATATCCATCTGGTCAAGATGCTGGACGCAAGCCAGCTGATGCGGGAGAGGGGCGTCGAAAAGGGGAAGGGGAAGGCACTGCTTTTTACCAACTTTAGTGATTGATTTGGACACATCTCACATCCAGCAAATGAAGCACATTGTAACAGCGCTCATACAACGGATACTGCTCTCCATTGGTTTCTTGGAAGAATTCGAGCAGCAACAGCCACAGGAAGATACCCCCACCTGTAGGCGTTTCCGTTGGCCGGAGGCTAAGGGTGGCTGGTTCAAAATCGATTGCCACGGTGACCATGGGACTGCAATGCAACTGGGAAGCCGTACCTTCCGCATCCACAACAAGCACACCGGTCCGAAAACCCACATGCGTGGCGCCTGCAGGACAATCCAGCATCAGACAGGGTAAAAACCTCGACAGCAAGAACGTATGCCCATCCTTCAAGGTCAACGGACAGCGCAATACGGAACCAAGTGCAGCTTTCCCATTGAACTCAAAGCCACTCAGCAGGTTCCTGCCCTCAGCAGTACGCAACCCCGCCTCTGCGGTCCGTTGGCCCCGCTCATGCTCCAAATCGTAGCCCTTTACCTTGGACAGTAACGAAACCAGCCGCGTAGTGACACTGGGGTCGGGAGCACAACGCAAAAGGGCAGCGGCACCATGCCGGATTGCCGCCCCCAGCGTATTCACCCTTCCAAATTCCTGATAGTTCTCCCGCGTACGCTCAAACGCCGGATCCGCATGGATCCGCTCCTTCGTAAGCGTATTTTGCTGCTTCACCAGGGTAGCCCCCTTCATATCTTTCCGCTGGTAGAAGGTCAGCCCGCCAAGGGTTCCCCTGAGCTTCAAAATTCCTTTCAATCGTGCCATAATCGTAAATGTTAGCACACAAAGGTAACAGCGGCAGCCCTTCCACCACCACCCCACTGTCCCAGATGGCCCCACTTGTCCCCATTTGCCCCCATCTGCACACAGAACGCATAACGCAAGCCATTTCGGAAATCCAAAAAAGCATCAGCCCACCCTCCAACACCAAGCTATAGGGATGAAAAAATAAAATAAGTAAGAGGAATACATCACCACCTTTTATGATTTTGATAAGGGCAAACCAAAATCCGTATGATTTTGACCATAAAAAAACAGTATTAATCTAAAACTGTAAACTAAAACCGGTATGAGAGAATACTTAAATCTTTTAATCTTTTAATCTTTTAATTTTTTAATCTTTAAATCTTTAAACACAGATACTCCCCCTCTAAGGTAGGTCTAAGGTAGGTTTTCGGCTATACAAGGTCCTTATATCGGCATGGGGTGAACACCCTAAATTATGGGGTGGCTACTGATATCTTGGTTGATTTGTGCTAATTTTGGAAAGGTAATTGCTATACTTTTGTAAAAATACAGAAAATGAAATCTTCCCTTGCCCTCATTTTGTTCTTTTTTATGGTGCAGGCAATAGATGCCCAGACCATCCGGGTCAACCCCGATGGCACCCACACCGTGATCCACCAAACGGGCAGTGACACCTCGGTTCAGGTCAATCCTGATGGTACTCACACCGTGACGACAGGCAATGTTCAGGTAAATCCTGATGGCAGCCACAGCGTTCTCACCGGAAATGAAACAACAACTGTTCGAGTGAACCCAGACGGAAGCCACACCGTGATACAACCTAGCGAGACCAACACAGCAGTTCAGGTAAATCCTGATGGCACCCACGCGATTTTGATCAAGAAAGAGAAGAAACCTAAAAAGAAAAAGAAAAAAAAGACCCAACCCCAATAAACCAACTGTATCATGGACGAATTTAAAGAAGAAGCCGAAAAACTACACCAATATTACAGGCAAAACAAGCTTCCGGCTCCAAGCTTGAGAAAACAGCTAGTAGAAAGCGGTTATATGGAAACCGTATATGACGAATTTAGAGACGAACTCACCACGATAAAAAATAGTATCGTTTCCTCAGCCGATGAGGCTCAAAAATGCAATGCTATCATGGATGACTTGGTAAGGCAGCTCAAGGACAAACTATAAAAAGAGGGCCTCATTTAAACAAATGAGGCCCTCTTTTTGATCTTTGGTTTACGGATTACTATTTCATACTTGTTTGTGTAACGGTTGCTCCGGTAATGTGATCGATCATGATCTCGACGGTCTCCAAATTATGGGAAGTAACTATTCCTCCAATTATACCAAACATTATGCTTGCTGCAACAATAGCAGCACCATCGCCTGCTACTCGTACTCTTCCTGTATAAAAGTAATCGTCTTCCCTTTTGATCAATTTATAAAACCCGTATTCGGTAGCGATGTAGGGCACTCCGTTTTCTACAAAAGCATACATCCTATCGCTACCAATGGAACTATATTTCCCATTATGATCTAAAAACTTCACGCCCCTTACGTCTCCTTTTTTATTTCTTTCAACCTTGAAATCGGTGTAATTTGGTATCTGATCCTTGAATCCAAAATAGCCTACATAGATACCGTCCGTTAATTTTTCGGCAGCATATAAGGGGATCGCTTGCTTTTCTATCTTATCCATATTGACAATCTGCTCAACTGTAAAGGTACGATCCGGACTAGCCTTGGAAGACATTGCTTTTCCCATAAAATCATTGATGATCCTGCTGGCGTTTTTATAATTCTTCTGGGTTACATCCATCGCATTGACCGTTTCTATCAGGTCCGTACTGTTCACTTCACTGTAGGTTTGTCCTTTCTTGTGATAGGCATTTGCTCTCAGATAGAAATAACCTGTTTCCTTGAACGATTCGGTAATTTCAGCAAACTTCATGTCCCGCAATTGGAGTACCAACGTATCCTGTGGTGTAGCATCAGCATTGGCTTTCAATAAATGGAAAATACTGTCGAGTTGTACCGCAATTGGAATTTTCGGCTGCACTAAAGCCCTTTTATTGAACGCCCCTTTTTGTACGATGCCATAATTTGCAGTATCTTTTCTGGAGTCGATAATTTGCAAATGCGAAAAGTTGCTTTGTGTTGTATAGTCTGGTTTTACAATATTAAAATCTTCCGTTTTCTTGATTTGTCCGTTTGCAAATTGCAAGGCAAACAAAGCCAATGCTACAATTTGTATTTTCTTACACATAATTTTTTTTTATAGGCTGCAAAAATACCATTAAAATAAAGTCATACCGAGTTTCAACATTATTTTAATTTCCCCACCCGTAGCAACATGGGGAACGTTACCTTTTTATCACCGTTTTTCCAGGATTGTTCCAATTCTTCTCGGATAAGGTCTATCGGGTTTAGGTTGTGATGGGCCTTGTAATGCTCCACTGCCGACCAAGTTTCGAGATAGCCAACGAGCTGATCGAAATTCCATTTAAATTGGTTTAGAAAAGGCTCTGCTTCTATTTCTTCAAAGGGAAAGGGAATTGTTTTATAATTTTCGTCCAAGTATTTCCGTTCAGAATCCCAAAAAGGTCCTACAATAGTGTGATAGAAATCGAGCAGGATCTTATCCGAATGTGAATTTGTTGAAAACAGTCCATAGCCTAGAATGGCAATAATGCCGTTTGGTTTCAGAATCCGATAGACTTCTGCATAAAAGGTATTGAAATCAAACCAATGGACAGCCTGAGCCACAGTAATCAAATCGAATTGATGGTCGTGGAAGTCAGTCGCCTCAGCCGATTGATTCTTATAAATGACATTGATAATTTTTGGAGCATGCAACAGCTGATTCTCGCTGATATCAGTGGCATAAACCATATGAAAATGCTTGGAAAGAGCAAGGGCTACTTGTCCGTTTCCTGTTGACACATCGAGTGCTGTGTCTTTATTCTTTACAAACGAAAGTACATGATCAATCAATTCCTGCGGATAATGGGGTCGGAATTTTGAATACTGTGGAGCTTGATTGGAAAAATTATCTTTCATAGTTTGCCTTTTGACTTTTGCCTTTTAACTTTTGCCTCTTGCCTTTTGCCTTTTGCCTGTCACTTGTTTCTAAAAAGAACACCCTAAGTTACATTTTTTCGACGACTTGAATTCACAAAAAACCTTAATTTATTGATGGATTTGGCGTTTTAACTATTGGCAAAACCATTATCTTTGCCGGAAAATCAAATCAAAATGAAGACATTACAAACCATAATTGAGCAGGCTTGGGAGAACAGAGCTTTGCTACAGGAAGAAACTACAACTAACGCTATTAGAGAGGTAATTGACCTTTTGGATGCTGGAACTTTGCGTGTTGCCGAGCCTACAACTGATGGATGGCAAGTAAACGAATGGGTAAAGAAAGCGGTTGTCATGTATTTTCCGATTCAGAAAATGGAAACTTGGGAAGCTGGTATTTTTGAATACCACGACAAGATGCTTTTGAAACGTGACTATGCCGAGAAAGGAATTCGTGTGGTTCCGCCAGCTGTGGCACGATATGGGGCTTATATCTCGAAAGGGGTGATCTTGATGCCAAGCTATGTGAATATTGGTGCGTTTGTAGATGAGGGAACGATGGTGGATACTTGGGCAACGGTTGGTAGCTGTGCTCAAATTGGTAAGAACGTGCATTTGAGTGGTGGTGTAGGAATTGGTGGTGTGCTAGAACCTTTACAGGCAGCTCCTGTGATCATCGAGGATGGTGCTTTTATAGGATCGAGATGTATTGTGGTGGAAGGCGTTCGTGTGGAAACGGAAGCTGTTCTTGGTGCAAATGTTTGCTTGACCGCTTCTACCAAAATTATTGATGTTACGGGTGACGAACCTATTGAATATAAAGGAGTTGTTCCAGCTCGCTCAGTAGTGATCCCGGGAAGTTATACCAAGAAATTTGCTGCTGGAGATTTCCAAGTGCCATGTGCCTTGATCATCGGGAAACGCAAGCCTTCGACTGACTTGAAGACGAGCTTGAATGATGCGCTACGCGAGTATGATGTAGCGGTTTAATTCGGTGATCAGTATTTAGTGATCAGTATTCAGTGGTCAGTAAAATATAGAGGGTAGAATTTAGAAGTTTCCAATCTAAAATCTAAAATCTAAAATCTAAAATCTAAAATGAAAGTATTAGTAATTCAGCAGAAAATGATTGGCGATGTCTTGGCCACTAGCATCGTATGCAATAATTTGAAGCTGATTTATCCTGGTGCTCAAGTGGATTATCTGATCTATCCGTTTACAAAACCTGTAGTGGAACATAATCCTAATATTGACAACATCATCCTTTTTAAAGATGAATATAGAAAAAGCAAAAAAGCTTTTTTGAAGTTTTTAGTGGGCATCCGAAAAGCCAAATATGATATTGTGATTGATGCTTATGGCAAGCTCGAAAGCAATTTGGTAGTGGGGATTTCGGGTGCTTCGACTAAAATTGGGTTTCATAAATCGTATACTAATTTTATCTATACCAAAACGGTTAGGGAGATTCCGCAACCGTTAACCAATGCAGGAACAGCCTTGGAGAACAGGTTGAACTTGTTGAGCTCGCTGAACAATAATGTCTCACTTGACATCAAGCCCCATATCTTCCTGACGGAAAAAGAAATCCAGAACGGAAAGCAAATTCTGGAGCAAAACGATCTCGATTTCTCGAAAAAAATAGTCATGATTGGCGTTCTAGGAAGCGGAAACAGCAAGACTTATCCTTTTCCTTATATGGCGAAAGTATTGGATTTTATTGTTGAAAAAACAGGAGCTACTTTGCTTTTCAATTATATGCCTTCGCAGAAAAAGGAAGCAAATGAGATCTTTAATTTGTGTAAACCCGAAACACAGCAGCACATCAAGATTGAAGTGGTTCCGGGAAGTATCAGGGAATTTCTATCGATTACTTATCACTGTAATGCCTTGATTGGCAATGAAGGTGGTGCCGTGAACATGGCGAAAGCACTTGACATTCCTACGTTTACGATTTTTTCGACTTGGATCAAGAAAGAAGCCTGGAATTCATTTGAAGACGGAACAACGAATGTTTCGGTTCACCTGAAAGATTTCAAGCCAGCACTATATGGAGCGAAATCTCCGAAGGAAATGAAAAAGGATGCCTTGAAATTATATGAGGCATTCACCCCCGATTTAATCTTGCCAAGTCTTGAAAGCTATTTGAACAACTAAGCTGGCTTTTCTCCCTTTATGATACCATAAGGTGTCCACACGATCTTATTGTCTCTCACATCTTTTCTAATCGCCAAATTTGCCGCTAAAGATTCTGGAGTTTTATAACCTCTTGCATGATCGAGGTGCAAACAGATGGCCTTGTGACGGATTTGAAGTCCCTTGACACCATAATTTTCAAGGCGTTCGCCAAATTCTCGATCCGGACCACCATATTTCATTCGTTCATCATAACCATTTATCGCAATCATATCATCACGAAACCCCGATGAATTACAATTGTTGAAAGAAGGTGTTGTTGGGGTTACTGTGTCCAAAATAGTAGCCAAAACACCATCAGTAGATAATTTTAATGTTTGGGAAAAACCGAGTTTGTCTTGACTTTTCAACCACTTTACATCAAAGCATCTTTCTTCTAAAATATCTTCTTTTGTGATGGCCTCGCTTGTTTTCATGCTCAATTTGCAGTATCCTCCCGAAAGGAATCGACCTTTTTGAGCATATTTTGCATGAACTTCAACAAAATCCTTTCTTGGAATACAGTCCCCATCGGTCATTAGAATATATTCATGGACCGCCTCGATAATGGCAACATTTAGAATTTCTTGGCGTCTGTAACCCAAATCTTCATGCCACAAATGACGTACAGGAACAGGATAATTTTGAGCATAACTATCTATTAATGCTTTAGTTGAAGGCCTGGAACCATCATCTGCAATAATAAGCTCGAAGTCCTTATAGGTTTGATTGCTATATCCAATCAGGACCTTCTCTAACCAGGCTTCGGCATTGTATGTACTTACTATTACAGAAATTTTCATATTTTTTTTCAATTATTTCATTGCAAAAATAGTAAATAATTTATATTTGTTGAATATTATACTTTTTGATGGAACTAAGCCCAAACAAGAATATCTCTGTATTAATCATAACGTTGAATGAAGAAGCTCACATGTATGAGCTGCTGAGCGATTTAGATTTTGCCGACGAAGTGATTGTGGTGGATTCCTACAGTACAGACAAAACCAAAGAAATTTGTCTTTCGTTTCCAAACGTAAAATTTTTGGAACACAAATTCGAAAACTATACTTCCCAACGAAATTTTGCAATCGATCAGGCCAAACACAATTGGGTCCTTTTTATTGATGCTGATGAACGATTGACACCCGATTTAAAGAAGGAAATCATTCAAACGATCAATAGCGATACCGATGTGAGTGCGTTTCTTTTTTACAGAAAATTTTTCTTCAAAAGAAAGGTGCTTCATTTTAGCGGATGGCAAACCGATCGTATTTTTAGATTGTTTAAAAAGGACAAATCACGCTATACGTATAAACGACTGGTACACGAAAAACTGGATGTTGAAGGCAAGATTGGTTTCCTGAAACACAAGCTTATTCATTATTCCTACAGCGATTATCAATCCTACAAGAATAAAATGGTTACCTATGGCAGATTAAAGGCTAGAGAAAAGTTTTTGAGTGGTTTCAAGCCAACCTTGGTCTATGAATATGGTCACCCGATTTATAATTTCCTATACCAATATTTAATTCGCTTAGGGATTTTAGATGGTAAAAAAGGAATTATCATTTGCTATTTGAATGCTTTGAGTGTAAAGGTTCGCTATCAAGAGCTGAACAAGCTTTACAATAAAAAATAGTCTACCTAAATCTCCCCTACAAGATGTTTGAGCATTTACTGATTACACGATTCAACTTAAAAAATCCTGATTGGGACCTCACCAAGAACAAGGAAAATCTATTGGATGATTCCTGGATGAACGAACGTATTGAGTTGTTCAAGAATTATTGTTTCCCATCGGTAATTAATCAATCGAACAACAATTTTAAGTGGTTGCTTTATTTTGATAGTTCGACTGGCGAAAAATTTAAAATACAAATTGAAACGTTGGTTAAAGATCACGAAAACATTCAAATCTTCTATATCAATGGAATGCCCGAGTTTAACAACAGCATTCTGAGTTATATAAAAAGTCATGCGAGTTCAAAACCCTATTTGATTACTTCCCGAATTGATAATGACGACAGCATCAGTAAATATTTTATTGAGGAGGTTCAAAAGCAATTCAACAAACAAGAGTTTTTAGCAATTGATTTTATTGAAGGTTACACCTTGCAGGTAGAGCCAGAAGTAATTTTGGGAAAGAAAGAACATATTTTCAATCCGTTTATCAGTTTGATTGAAAAGAACCAAGATCCGAAAACCGTTTGGCACTACAGCCATACTCAATGGAAAAAAGAGCCTAGAGTCCTTCAAATTTCAGGCAAAAGAATCTGGATGTCGGTCATTCATCAAAAGAACAAAGTCAATGAATTTGATGGTTATGGCAACATCAATTGGAATTCCATCAACAAAGAATTTATACTCTCTGAAGCCATCAATACCAAAATCACCCAGAACATCATTCCTTTTAAAAACTGGTGGTTTAGGAGCTTGAGAAATTACCTCTATGTAAATATGGTTTTGTTTAGCAAAAAATTCAAAAAAGCGATCGGGGTTTATAAAGTGAAATAATTTACGGTTTTAAAATCGTATTCAGCCAATTTTGAACGGTATATTTTTCATAAATTCCCTTTGGAACAGGTTGATATTCAGAAGTGAAAAATGAATCTGGAATATCAATCTTCTCTCGATTTTCAATCACATGAATGTTGTTCGGATTATAAAAATCATAATTTTTAATATCGCTGTTTGTCGTAATCAGTTTCTTTTGATAACCAATTGCTTCAAAAACCCTAAAAGTGAGCCCATCCTGAACACCATATTTGTGAATATCTACAATAATGTTTGACTTTTTGATTTCATTTACAACTGCTTCATTGTTCATCCTTTTGGTAAAAAATGTAATGAGACCATCATTGGAATCTTCCTTATCCATTACAAAAAACTTATAGCTGACGTTTTTTTGTTTTAGAAATTCTGCCACATTTCGCAAGGTTTTTAGCCTGTAATCCTTTGACATTACTGAAAAAGCATCATATTCAGTTACATCAACAACTTTAGGTTTTTCGAAGTAAATAAAATTTGGTAAAAACAATAAGTCATAATCTGCAACATCCTTTTTTTCATAGGAATATACCTTGTCAAAAAAATGAATTACCTCACTTTTTCGCTTGATATTATTGATCGAATCATGGTAATAGGCGACAAAAAAATGGGTAGAATCCTTAAGTTGCTTTAATTGGGAATCAAATAATAAATCAGGCCGAGCGACTAAAGTGATATCGTAGGATTTGCTTTTCACTTCTTCCAATAGACATTGGTATTTGTAAAGGTTTTTAAGTTTTTTACCCTTGCAAACTTTAAAGAAAAAGCAATACAATTTTTCGAAAACATTTTTATATTTATAGCTTATAGTTGCCATATTATAAAAATCAACCTCGGTATATCGGGTTTTCAATTCCTCCAACACGCTGGTATAATAACCACTCATGTCGAAGGTGATGAATAGGACTTTTTTATTTTCCATGTGGTGTCAGTACTTCTTGCAATTCGTCAAACATTTTTCTGGAAATCACTTCTTTGGTTCCCGTTTGAAGCAGGAACTCATAACCGTTCTTGGTGAATCTATCTTGCAATTCTGGATTATGAATGAGCAATTCTACCTTATCGGCAAAATCAACAGGATTTCCAACCTCGGCTAAGAGTCCGGTTTCATTGTCTAGTACAACAGTTGGGATTCCGCCAGCATTTGCAGCGACAACGGGAACATTACAGGCATAACTTTCCAGCAAAACACCTCCAGTTGGTTCGTTATTGGAAGTAAACATAAACAAATCAAACTCAGGCAAACATTGTGGAATGTCGGTTCTAAAACCAGCCAGAATCACATGGTCTTGCAATTGATTTTCATCAATCATTTGCTCTATTTCGGCTTTTAGTGGGCCTTCGCCGATGATAATGAATTTGGCTTTCAAGCCACGATCTACCAAAACTTTTGCCGCTTTGATCCATGTTGGAATATCCTTCATTGGAGCAAAAGCCGCGATGTTCCCTATGATTTTATAATCGGGCGGAATATTGAATTCTTTATGCAAAAATCCATTTTTTTCTTTCTTGGTGAATTTATGAATGTCAATCACACTTCCAACAATCGTTAACTTGCTATGATCTTTTACGGCATATTTCAAGACATCGACAACAGGTTGTGAAACACAGATTATCTTTTGAATTCCTTTGTAGTTGTATTTCCATTTTCGCAAGAAATTGCTATCAACACGTTGAATCATGGTTCTGCACAACACTAATTTGGCTTTTAAGCCAAAAAATAAATGCGACAAAACCCCCAAAGTATGAGCCTTGCTACTGTGCATGAAAACAATATCTGCCTTTAATTCATTCGACAACCGACTGAGTTCCTTTGCAAATTTCAAGTCATATTCTGATTTAAAATCATACGAAAGTACCTTCATTCCCTTTTCCAAGGCCACTTTTTTGATGATTGAATCATTACGGCAAACAATCCATTGGTCTTCAACCATATTAAAGTCACGAAACGATTCATACAGATAAATAATCTTTTGTTCGTGGCCACGCCATCCGTCAGCGGCAGTAATTTGAATTAAACGCATAAAAGTGTATTTTTGCAAATATAAAACTATCCCTCATCAATGGACGATATAAATCAAGAAGTTTTCAACGCATTCGAAGTGATAAAAAATGGCGGAATCATCCTCTATCCTACTGATACTGTTTGGGGTATTGGCTGTGATGCCACAAATCCAGAAGCGGTTGCAAAAATATATGCCCTAAAAAAGCGAGCCGAAACACAAAGCATGATTGTTTTGATGAACGGCGAAAAAATGATGTATAACGTTTTTAAAGATATTCCCGAAACTGCTTGGCAGATCATGGATTTATCAGAGAAACCTACCACCCTGATTTTGGATAAGCCCAGAAATGTAGCACCTAATATCATTGCCTCGGACAATACGCTCGGAATCAGAATTGTAAAAGAGCCTTTTTGCTTCAAACTTTTAGAGCGAATGAAAAAGCCTTTAGTTTCGACTTCGGCTAATATTTCGGGCGAACCGACACCAAAAAGTTTCAAAGAAATTAGTCCTGAAATTATAAAAGGCGTTGACTATGTTGTAAATTTGCACCACGATAAAATCGCTGGAAAACCATCGACAATTATAAAATTGACGAATGATTCTCAGGTGAAGATTATCCGGAAATAGTATGCAGTTTTTAGTTTTCAGTTCGCTAGAACTTTTAAACTTTAAACTTTAAACCTTAGTAATGAACTACAAACAGGCTCTACATAATCCAATATTCGAAATTATCTCCAAAGCTGCACAAGAAATTGGCGTGGAAAGCTACGTCATTGGTGGTTTTGTTAGAGATTTTATTCTAGAAAGAGATTCCAAGAAAGACATCGATATTGTAGCTGTTGGAAGCGGAATTGAACTTGCTTTAAAAGTTTCGGAATTGCTTCCGAAAAAACCAAAAGTACAGGTTTTTAAAACCTACGGAACAGCAATGCTTCGCTACAAAGATATTGATATTGAATTTGTTGGAGCCCGAAAAGAATCCTATCATTTCGACAGCAGGAATCCGGTTGTTGAAAATGGAACCTTGGAAGACGATCAAAATCGTCGTGACTTTACCATCAATGCATTGGCTTTTTCGTTGAACAAGGAAAACTTTGGAACACTCGTTGACCCATTTAATGGCTTCGAAGATTTAAAAAATAAAATCATCAAAACCCCTTTGGATCCAGATATTACTTTCTCTGACGATCCTTTGAGAATGATGAGAGGCATTCGATTTGCCACTCAATTGAACTTTGATATCGAAGAAAAATCATTAGCATCTATCACGAAAAATGCCGAAAGAATCAAAATTATTTCTGGCGAAAGAATCGTGGAGGAATTGAATAAGATTCTTTCAACTGATAAACCTTCGGTTGGATTTTTATTGCTTTATAAAACGGGACTTTTAGATATTATCTTGCCTGAATTAACTGCTTTGAATCAGGTGGAAGAAATTGAAGGTCATACGCATAAAAATAATTTTTATCATACGTTAGAAGTTGTGGATAATATTTGTCCGAATACGGATGATGTTTGGCTTCGTTGGGCTGCATTGCTACACGATATTGGAAAAGCTCCTACAAAGCGTTTTAACAAAAAACAAGGCTGGACGTTTCACGGTCATGAATTTTTAGGTGGAAAGATGGTCAAGAAAATCTTCGAACGTTTACACATGCCACTAAACCAAAAGATGAAGTTTGTTCAAAAAATGGTTATCATGAGTTCGCGACCTATCGTGTTGGCTCAAGATACTGTAACAGATTCGGCAGTTCGACGGTTGGTTTTTGATGCTGGCGAAGATGTTGATAATTTGATGACGCTTTGTGAGGCTGACATTACGACTAAAAACCCTTCAAAATTCAAGAAGTACCATAGCAATTTTGATATTGTTCGAAAGAAAATCATTGAAGTAGAAGAACGTGATCATGTTCGTCAATTTCAACCTCCTATTTCGGGAGAAGAAATAATGAAACTTTTTGGTTTGCAGCCAGGTCGGGAAATTGGGGTTTTGAAAGAAGCTGTTAAAGAAGCGATTTTAGAAGGTGAAATTCCAAACGAATATGAAGCAGCTTATGATTTTTTGATGAAAAGAGCAAAGAAATTAGGATTAGCTCCTGTCTCAAAATAAGGATCGTTTTAGGAAAAGATTCTGAAACAAAAATGAATTTTCCCCTAGCCCTGATGGAAGTGGAAATCCTTTTCTTTTTTTTCTTTAGAAAAAGAAAAGATTGGGAACGAACAGCAGGAAAATGGATCACAAATACAAAATAAAGATTCGCTCAAAATGAAAAAAGAAAATAAATCGGTTATTATCTGGTTGTTATCAGGTTGCTTGCTTTTGTTTATTATGGTTGTCGTTGGCGGGATTACGAGGCTAACGAATTCGGGTTTGTCGATGACGGATTGGCATTTGGTTACCGACACATTTCCACCATTGACGGATGAAAAATGGAATGCTGCTTTTGAAGAATACAAGAAATTTCCAGAGTATCAGAAGATTAATATTCACAACGATTTTACGGTTGAAGATTATAAATTCATCTATTTCTGGGAATGGTTCCACCGTTTTATTGGTCGGATTATTGGGATGGTTTTTATCATTCCTTTTGTTTATTTTTTGATTAAGAAAAAACTATCGCCAGAAACCATCAAGAAATGCATAATCCTTTTGATAATGGGTGCTTTCCAAGGATTTTTGGGTTGGTTTATGGTAAAAAGCGGGTTGATTGATCGTCCAGATGTGAGCCATTTTCGACTTTCATTACACTTGACTTTTGCCTTTATCACATTTGCTTATACACTTTGGGTCGCTTTGGATTTGATTTACCCGATTAAGAATGAAGTGAACCTAAAATTAAGAAAATTAGCCCGAATCGCTTTGGTTTTTCTAATTATTCAGATTATTTATGGTGGATTTGTTGCTGGTTTAAATGCCGGATTGATTCACAACCATTGGCCCATGATGAGTGAAGGAAAATTCATGCATGAAACGGTTTTAATTGAGCAACCATCACTTTTATCGAATCTTACTGAAGGGAAAAGTGGTGTCCAATTTGTGCATCGAACAATGGCGTATGTTGTGGTTGGCTTGATTTTATTTTTATATTTTAAAAGCAGGAAATTCACTTTAACTGCTCAACAAAAAATGGGTACAAATGTGTTAGTTGCCTTTGTATTTATCCAATTTCTTTTGGGTGCATTTACACTTTTACTGCAAGTTCCATTATGGTTGGGGCTGGTACATCAGGTCATGGCTTTCTTTCTTTTGAGTGCTATGGTTTATACGTTACATCGCTTTAGCAAATAAATCTTTTTATTGAAGGTAACAACATTCATTGCAAATCGTATATCGACCATTATCCAAGTCGACACTATATTTGTTTTAGAAAAAGGTCAGATTGTTGATAAAAGAACACATGCTGAATTGGCTTCCCCGAAAAGGATCATACTTTGCTATGTGGCGTCAACGAATAGGAGAACGAAAAGAAATTATGAAAAGTATTCTTTTTTATAAAAAAACCGATAAGCTCAAAAGCTTATCGGTTTTTGAATTTAAATTTTATTTTTAGAACGATGTATTTACTGACAAAGAAAGTCCTGTGCTTTCAGGAACCATTCTACAAACTCCTCCCACACAAACTAGCCCACCACGTTGTCTTCCATAATTTATTCCAATTCTCGAAGCACCTTTCCTGTAAGAGCCACCAACATTGTAATAATTGTGACGCAATTCTGGATTATCATTTCCATAATTATAGATATTCCAAACATAACATGAAAATCTGGAATTAATATTGAACTCTAAAGTTGCACCAGCCCAATTTTTTTTATCGGCATCAGCCCACATGTGTTCACCTAAAAATCGTAAAGACCTTGTATTAGTGAAAGAATATGTAGCTTCTGCAGAAAAAATATTAGTTTTCACTAAACTTCCCCCCTCAATAAATCGTTTATTATAATACTGATTAATGTAAACGAAACCTGTATGCCATTTATCAGATATTTTTTTGAAAACCTCAATATTGTAGTCTGAAAAATATTTATCGCTTGAGCCTAGAAAATCTGTTTCATAGTCTGGCTCAGGATCAAAATAAGTAAACTTACCTTTCAAATTATACCAACTTGCAAGATTGACACCTACTTTGGTTCCGTATTTTCCACCAAGAATAGTCCCTTTTTTGAAATTATAAAAAACATCGATCTGGCCTCCAATTTCTCCTGCTTTTGTAATCGAAGGTGTTGGAAAATCTACTCGGTTTTGTGCCTGATAAACATAAATATTGGCTAGATTACTGTGGTGCTGTTTTGTTAAAGCAGGAACATAATTCATGATCTTGTCATTGAAGCTTAAACTAGTCTGTTCAATTCCATAATATTCTGGAACACGTTCGGTAAAAAAGCCCATATTTTCCATTCTTCGAAAAGTTGCATCAATACCAAGACCCATTTTAGAATAGCCCATATTTAAAAGCAAAGCACTACCAGGTTTTACAAATTCATTCGAGATGGTATTGTTTTGCAATATTAAAACGGCATCTTCAGATTTGAAATTGTATTCAGACGAAATGTAGAATGCGTCATGGCTAAAATTGAATCTACCAGCAAAACTGTTGGTTAATTCATCAAATTTTGGATCTTCGAAATTAAAATCAGCTGGATTTATTTTTTCATCACGACCTACATAACTAAAACCAAATGATAAACTTGAGGTTTCAAAGCTAAACCAGCTATCCACATTAATTTCTGAATTGAAACCGTAAATTTTTGAATCCGAAACATCAAAACCAGAACGTTGCTGTCCCTAAAGCGCCGTAAAATTCAAATAATCAGTTGGACGGAAATTTATTTTTCCTCCACGGATTGCATTGTTAATACCCAAAGCTCTGTCTTCCCAACTCCTTAGCAACAATCCGCTTCCGAATTGTTCATAAAAATAACCTGCTGTGATATCCAACATTTCATTTTTATAGTTTAGAAAATAGGTTCCAATGTTTGTCTCGTTATATTTAGGATTATAATTCAACAAAGCATTCGATTCATAGGCCTCAACTTGAACTCCAGCAGTCCAGTTTTTGTAATTATAATTTACAAATAAGTAACTATTTGAACGAACTGGATCTTCAGGATGAACTGTTCCCATTTTTTTATCGTTGAGGTACCACTGAGCATTGGATTCAAAACCTCCAAAAACTTTACCGTAATCTTTTTTTTCCTCCACTTCTGCTTTTGGCTCCTCTTGAGAAAATACAAATATTGTTGAAAGTAAGCAAAACCCAAAAATAATTTTTTTCATCATTACAATGTTTTTAGGATAGTGAATAATTCTTTTTCACTTCCTTGCATATAACCACTTTGAATGTGAACAATTATGCCGTTCTTAACAACAATTGTATAAGGAATATCTACAATAGCAAGTGATCTTTTAAAATCCTGATTAGAATCTAAAATAACGCTAAAAGGCCAGTTTTTACCATTTACTAATGGTTTTACACGTTTTTGAGTTCTTGCGTCATCTGTAGAAACCGCAATTAATTCAACATTTAGCTCTTTTGTCCAATTGTCATATTCTTCACTTATTGCTTCAAGTTCATTTAAACAAGGTCCGCACCAGGTTGCCCAAAACGAGAAAACATATAGTTTATCAGTTTCTGCATAATCTGTCTTGATATTTATTGCCTTGTTGTCTAATCCTTTCAAGGTCAGGTTAGGAAGCTCTTTTTGAGCATTTGCTACCGAAATAACAAATAATAATAGAATGGTTAGTTGTTTCATAGTATAATAGTTTGAGGTGCAAATAAACAAAAAAAAAATAATTATACACATTATAAAAAAAATATATTATTATTGCAAAAACGGTGTTTTTACTTCTGCTACAGCAGGATCGTTTGATGTTTCAGCGACTTATTTAGATTTTACTTCAGAGACTGTATCTGTAACCTTTACACCTTCTATCAACTTTACAAAAAGAGTTCTTATCGAAGATTATACTGGTGCTTGGTGTGGATGGTGCCCAAGAGTTTCTTATGCTATAGAATTAGTTCAGGACGAAACTGACAAAGCTGTAGTAGTAGCCCTACACAATGGTAATACAACACCTGGAAATGGTTATGACCCATACAATTTTAATGTTGGTGCCTTAGGCCAATTAATCAATTTATCTGGATATCCAACAGCTAAATTGAACAGAATGACCACATGGGGATCTCCAGAGCCTACAAAAGTAAGCCAAGTTATTGCTTTAACTGAAGGATCGAACCCAAAATTAGGTTTAGCTATTAAATCTACTGTTAGCAATGGAAATATCAATCTTGAAGTGAAAACTAAATTTGGTAAAAACTTTAATACTGCAACTAAATTAGTCGTATATATCTCTGAAAATGGTTTAATTCTTGACCAAGTAAACTATACAGATTATTATGGCGGAGCTGATATCATAACTAATTTCGAACACAATCATGTTTTAAGAGCAGCTTTAACTAATTTATTGGGGGACAGCTTTACAACTACCGAAACAGTTTTTGACAATGTTGTAACCAAAACTTTCAATGTTCCTGTACCTTCAAATATTGAAAATGTGAACAACATAGAATTTGTGGCTTTCGTTGTTGGAGCAGATAACAAAGCAATCAATGTTAGAAAAGCACTTCCAAACGAAGACCAATCTTTCGAAGAATTGTAATAGCTTAACAAAATTATATCTTAGAAATCCCTTTCCTTGTGAAAGGGATTTTTTTTTTGAAAATTAAACCAGAAAAAAACCCCAACTGCAAAACAATTGGGGATTTTTTAATTTTATAACGATTATGACTTCTGCTCCTTATTAAAATAAACCAGATAATAATACATCTGCTTTTCCTCGTCCCATCCTTTTTCTACATATTTCTCAGCACTTTCAGGATTGATAAAGTCAAGTTTGATTTGAATATTAGTATCCAAATTAATCACGTTTTTCATTTTCTTTCTCGCATCCGAAACGGCTGCATTTGCAATCGGGAAATTCGTAATATCTTCAATACTGTATTTCTCTCCCTTATCTACTTTATAATTTTTAAATTCCGGAATCAAATCTGGATTATCCAAAACCTCATTCAAGAAATTCGTTTCCTCAAACTCGTCATTCTTGGCAAAATAATTCACCGAACGGTTCATAAACATTACTTCCTCTTTCTTGTCTTCAGCAGGAAGGACAACATCTTTTGCAAAATCCTGCACAAACTTCAAGTATTTCTTGGTCATGAAGTTTTCATCCTGAAATGCATCAACCGAAAGGAAATGCTCCAACCAATATCTCGCATCATAACGATTACTATCAACCGTCAAGATTTTATAGCCTTCCTCCTTTTTGTAATTAAAAATCAAGCAACCCTTATCCAACTTGTTCAAGTTAATACCTTGTTGCAAGACCATTTCCAAGTGTGTGTCCTTTTCTTCAAACTGCAAGAAATCGGCCTGCAACTCGCTCTTAAAAACTCCAATTGCATCCACAACATTGTTATCAATACTCACATTCGTCAGATAGGCCACATACACTTCACCATTCTTAATATGAGGATGATTCGATTGTTCAAACAAATGCTTCGTGATTTTCTTTGAAACCTCATGAACACTCGAAGGATCAGCAAAAATATCCGAAGCCAATTTAAACATGTCATTATAATCCAAATCCACCTCATGGGCAAACTGGAAATAATTTTCTTCTTTTTCCCTAAACGGCTTAAAAAAGTATTCCTTGATTAACGGCACAATCTCATCTCCCAAAGAAAACGGTTGTTCCGATAAAAAAATAGCCTCGTTTCGGCTCTTGTTCCCTACCCTGTGGATGGAAAGCGACTCAATATGAGTGTTGAATAGATTGATCATTTTTTGATTGTATTAGATAAAAGAACCAAGAAGAAAGATTTAAAAACCTTAACCTCTTGGTTCATTATATATTGTTTATGCAAGTCTTTTTTCTTGCCTCTTTATTCTATTTTCTTACCCTAATTCCAGTTTTCTTCAAACCCATAATCCTCGAAGTTATCGCCACCATCAAGATTATCCAAGTCATCCTCATCAAAATCATCCTCATAGTCGCCATAGATATCATCGGTCATGTCGGCTTCAAAGCTTTTCTCCATTGCTTCATCCGGCATTTCCCCGTGCGAAAACAACAAATCCGGATAACTGACTCCACTTTCAGGTTCTTCAATCGCTGCCAATTCCACCAAAAACGTCCACATATTGATAAAATCATACACATAGATAATCTTCGTATTCTCAGCATCCAAAATATCCGAAAGCGGATAATCGCTCATCACTCTTTGCTCTCCAGGAACATCTCCCGTGTCAAAAAGCGAAATCTCATCCTCCTGGTTCCACGTTTCGTCACACGTATAAAACGACGCCACTTCCATCCCATCAAAACCAAAAGCATTAAAAATTGCATTATGCAAATCCTCCAACGTATCGTCTTCAAGTATTGCAATATCCCGAAAAACATCCTCCTCGGCATCAAGAATAACTCTGAATTTATAAACCATAATCTGTAAATAATATTGAGACGCCAAAGGTAAAATTTATATTCTGTTTTCCCCTAAAAAGTAATCAACAAAATTTATGTATGCATTTTTAGGAGCATCGCTTTTGGCATTTTATGAATCCATGTTCCCGCTGGAGCCACTCGCTTTGCAACAGCTCTTACGGCAGTTGCAAGAGCTCAAACAATGGCACCATCGGGGCTAGACTAACAACTTTAGGAACTTTTTAAACTTTCGGGACTCAGTTTACGTCAAACCAAGACCTAACAGGTTTTATCCCGAAGCTTCGGGACTGTTAGGTCTCCAAAATAAACCCTCCTAAAACACAATCCACATCGACCTAAAACCCAGAACCTACAACCTTAAACCAACCTCTTTTAACTTACAACTTTTTTTCGTAAATTTGCACTCCAAAATAAAGGAAAGAAAAAGATGTTAGATAGATTGCAAATAGTAAAACAGCGTTTCGACGAAATTTCAGACTTGATTATCCAGCCTGACGTTATTGCCGACCAAAAGCGTTATGTTCAGCTAAATAAGGAATACAAAGACCTCAAAGCATTGGCTGAAAAGCGCGATGAATACGTTACCATAATGGGAAATATCGACGAAGCAAACGAAATTATTGCCGACGGTAGCGACCCAGAAATGACCGAAATGGCCAAAATGCAATTGGAAGAAGCCAAAGAGCGTTTGCCAGAATTGGAAGAAGAAATCAAGTTCATGCTGATTCCAAAAGATGCCGAAGACGCCAAAAACGTGATGGTCGAAGTACGTGCCGGAACTGGTGGCGACGAAGCCAGTATCTTTGCAGGCGATTTGTTCAGAATGTACACTAAATATTGCGAAGCAAAAGGTTGGAGAACTTCTGTTGTAGATATGAACGAAGGAACTTCTGGTGGTTTCAAAGAGATTATCTTTGAAGTTACAGGAGAAGACGTTTACGGAACGTTGAAGTTTGAAGCAGGAGTTCACCGTGTTCAACGTGTACCACAAACCGAAACACAAGGTCGTGTTCACACCTCAGCTGCAACTGTAATGGTACTTCCAGAAGCCGAAGAATTTGACGTTCAGATTGATATGAATGACGTTCGTGTTGACTTTTTCTGTTCTTCAGGACCTGGAGGACAATCGGTGAATACTACAAAATCTGCCGTTCGTTTGACCCACATTCCAACTGGTTTGGTAGCACAATGTCAGGATCAGAAATCACAACATAAAAATAAAGACAAAGCTTTGGGCGTTTTACGTTCTCGTTTATACGAACAAGAATTGGCCAAAAAACAAGCCGAAGATGCTTCAAAACGTACATCACAGGTAAGTTCTGGAGACCGTTCTGCAAAAATCCGTACCTACAACTATTCACAAGGTCGTGTAACCGACCACCGAATCGGAATGGATATTTTCGACATGGATGGTGTAATGAATGGAAAAATCCAGAAACTAATTGACGAGTTGCAACTCGTTAATAATATGGAGAAACTGAAAGAAGCCAGCGAAGTTTTTTAAATATATTAAGATTTGAGTATTAAGACGAAAATAAAAGTATTTAGATTAAAGAGAAAGATGCCAGACTAACTAGTTTGGCATTTTTTATTTATGCTTAACGACTCTTAATTTCTTAATGGTTTATTTTTTTACGAACTTTGCCACAAACACAACAACAAATGACAACTCAACAACTAATAGAACAAATCCAACTAAAAAAATCTTTTCTAAGTGTCGGTCTTGATGTCGATTTAAACAAGATTCCACAACACCTTCTGGAAACCGAAGATCCCATTTTTGAATTCAACAAGGCCATTATCGATGCCACACACGATTTATGTGTCTCTTATAAACCAAATGTTGCTTTCTATGAGGCTTACGGCATAAAAGGATGGCAGGCACTTCAAAAAACCATCAATTACATCAACGAAAACTATCCCGAAATGTTCACGATTGCCGATGCAAAACGTGGCGATATCGGAAACACTTCTTCGATGTATGCCAAAGCTTTCTTTGAAGATATGGATTTTGATTCGGTTACCGTTGCTCCTTATATGGGAAAAGATTCCGTTGAACCATTTCTAGCTTTCGAAAACAAACACACCATTTTATTGGCTTTAACTTCAAACGAAGGTGCTTTTGATTTTCAAACTCTAAAAATAGAAGGAAAAGAAGTATACAAACAAGTATTGGAAACTTCAAAAAAGTGGAAAAATAGCGAAAACCTAATGTATGTTGTTGGCGCTACTAAAGCAGAATACCTGACAGATATTAGAAAAATTGTTCCTGATGGCTTTTTATTGATTCCGGGAGTTGGAGCTCAAGGCGGAAGCCTTTCAGACGTTTGCAAATATGGAATGAATGCCAATATAGGTTTGTTAATTGCCTCTTCAAGGTCGATTATTTATGCTTCGAACCAAAAGGATTTTGCTGAAAAAGCTAGAGAAGAAGCCTTGAAAATGCAACAAGAAATGGCTTCGATTTTAGACAATCAATAATTTTTTTGCCACAGATTTCACAGATTAAAATGATTAAAATTTTAAAAATCCGTGTAATCTGTGAAATCTGTGGCTAACTTTACTTCAAAAAAGATTTCAAGTCTTCATAGCTTTTAATTTTGATACTTTTCTTTTCTTTTCCCATCACGCTTTCAATTTGAGCTGGAATAGGAAGTGTTACTTTTAAAGTTTCTTCTACAATTTCCAAAAACTTTACCGGATGAGCTGTTTCCAAAAAAACGCCAATACTTTCCGTATTCGTTTCTAATTGTTTTTTTAAACCCAAATAACCAACAGCTCCGTGAGGTTCGGCAACATAACCGCTGGTTTTGTAAATCTGTTTTAAAACCTCGATTGTTTCTTCATCTGAAAAACTAAAAGACGAAAAATCCTTTTCAAACGCTTTCAAATCATGATTATACATTTCTTGAATACGAACAAAATTACTCGGATTTCCGACATCCATAGCATTTGAAATTGTGGCTTTAGAAGGTTTTGGATTATAATTTCCATTCTCCAAAAACCTCGGAACAGTATCGTTTACATTCGTAGAAGCAACAAAATGTTCTATTGGCAAGCCTAATTCTTTAGCCAAAATTCCAGCACAGATATTTCCGAAATTCCCACTCGGACAAGAAACTACAAGCGATTTTTCAGATTGTTTCAGTTGCTTGTAAGCAAAGAAGAAATAAAACATCTGTGGCAACCATCTTGCAATATTAATAGAATTGGCAGAAGTGAGATTCTTATGATTCAAACTTTCATCTAAAAAAGCCTTTTTTACCATGTCCTGACAATCATCAAAAACACCATCGACCTCTAAAGCCGTAATATTTTGACCCAAAGTTGTCAGTTGCTTTTCCTGAATGTCACTCACTTTTCCCGAAGGATATAAAATCACAACCTCGACTCCTTTAACACCAAGAAACCCACTTGCAACAGCACCTCCTGTATCGCCTGAAGTAGCTACTAAAACGGTATTTTTACTATCGGTTTCATCTTTATTGAAGTAAGCCAGACATCGGGCCATAAATCTTGCTCCAACATCCTTAAACGCCATTGTCGGTCCGTGAAAAAGTTCTAGCGAATAAATATCCTTTTCAACTTCTACCAAAGGAAAATCAAAACATAGGGTTTCAGCAATGATTTGTTTTAAGGTTGCTTCTGGAATTTCATCGCCTACGAATTGCTTGATGACTTCAAAAGCAATTGCTTCGTTTGAAAGGTTTTCAATTTTATCATAAAAATCACTTTCAATTGGTTCTATATGTTCTGGAAAGTATAATCCTTTATCAGGAGCCAGTCCTTGAATCACCGCTTCTTGAAAAGATACTTTTATTGCTTTATTATTTAAACTGTAATATTTCATTTATTTTCTTGCTATTAAAATGGTATGTATTTCGCTAGTTCCGTCTTTTCTAGTATAATCTTTATGACTGATATTGGTAATTTCAAAACCATTTTCGGATAAATCAGTTTGTATGCTTTCTAAATCATGGTAATAAAAATAAACCTGATCGCCACTACTCCCCGATTGATATCCTGATTTTTCATAATCGCCTTCAATAAAACTCAAATACAAAATACCCTTTTCAGAAAAAAGATTTTTAATATCCTTGACCAATTTAGAACAATCTGATTTTGATAAATACGGAATGCAAAATCCGCAAATTATGCCGTCGTATTCTGTTTTTAATTGGTCAATATTTCGACTGTCCATTACGCGAAAAGTAGCATTTGGATTATTCTTTTTCGCCAATTCAATCATATTTGGTGCAATGTCAATTCCCTCCAAGTCAAAATCGGGTCTTTTGGAAAGCATATATTTCGTAATATTTCCTGGACCACATCCAATCTCTAGTATTTTTGGATTAGATTTTTCGATTGCTTCACAAAACGTATCATAGCTATCATTGTATAAATCCAAATCCATAAAATGCTCTTCATATAAAGAGGCGACTTTATTCCAAGTCTCAAATGTTGTTTTGTACTTATTCATAAGATTTACTTAAAGACAGATTTTATTTGTGTAAATCTGTGATATCTGTGTTAGATTATTTTTATCCCTTCATCATTAATTTTAGAAACGTGAATTTCATAAGGCAAATTAATTTCATCATATACTTCACACATTACTTTGGCGACTTTTTCGGCAGTTTCTTTTCCTTTGCTTAAAGCAAAAATTGATGGTCCAGAACCTGAAATACCAACTCCCAAAGCTCCATTTTCAATGGCTATTTTTTTTACCAAATCAAATGCAGGAATCAAGATGCTTCTTAATGGCTCAACAATTTCATCGTGCAACGAACGGCCTATCAATTCATAATCATTGGTGTATAAACCACCAATCAAACCACCCACATTTCCCCATTGCACAATCGCACTTTTAAGCGAAATATTCTGTTTTAAAATCGAACGAGCATCCGAAGTTCTCAACTCAATCTGAGGATGGATTACGGTTGCAAACATCTCGTCCGGGCTTTTGATCTTGATGATGTCCAACGGTTCGTAACTTCTCACCAATGTAAATCCTCCCAACAAAGCGGGTGCTACGTTATCTGCATGAGCACTTCCGCTTGCCAGCTTTTCGCCTTGCATGGCAAATTGCACTAACTCTTTGTTAGAAAATGGTCTTCCCAACAATTCATTGATTCCGAAAACTGCCCCAGCCGAACTTGCGGCACTACTTCCAATGCCACTTCCGGCTTTGATGTTCTTGTAGATTTCTATCTCAAATCCAAACTCAGTTTCAATAGTTTCAAGCATCGCTAAAGCGGCAACTCCTGCTACATTTTTTTCGGTTTCCAAAGGCAAATCGGCACCAACAATTTTTGTAATTCTGATGCCTTTTTGATTGCTTTTTCGGACAATCATTTCGTCACCAACATTATCCAAACATAATCCGAGGATATCAAATCCACAAGATAAATTGGCTATTGTTCCTGGTGCGAATATTTTTATTTCGTTCATTTTTTTAAGTTGCTAAGTTTCTGATTAACTGAGTTTATGAGTTTTTCTTAGCACCTAAGAACCTCAGCAACTCAGTACCTTTTCTAAACATTTCCAATCCTGATCACATCTGCAAAAATTCCAGAAGCCGTTACAGCTGCTCCAGCTCCAGCTCCTTTTATTATCAAAGGTTGATCTACATATCTATCGGTATAAAATTCTACAATGTTGTCTTTTCCTTCCAAATTATAAAACGGACTTTCTTTTGGTATAAACTGCAAACCAACGCTTGCTTTTCCATTATCAAAAGAAGCAACAAATTTTATACGGCTGTCTTTTGCTTTAGCTTCAGCTAAAATACCTTCAAAATGATGCGAATGTTTTTTCAATGATGCGAAAAAATCGTCATTGTTGGTGGTTTCCATACATTCTTTTGGCAGGAAACAATTGTTTTCAATTTCATCAATATCCATTTCATAACCGCTTTCACGAATCAGAATTAGAATTTTTCGGGCTACATCAACACCACTCAAATCGATTTTTGGATCGGGTTCAGTAAAACCTTGAACTCCCGCTTCTTTAACCACTTCTTCAAAAGATGCGTTTTCATTAAAATTATTGAATATAAAGTTAAGGCTTCCTGACAAAACCGCATTAATCTTATTGATTTTATCGCCAGAAGCCACCAAATGTTTCAAGGTGTCAATAATTGGTAAACCTGCACCAACATTGGTTTCAAACAAAAATGGAGCATTGTATTTTGTGGATAATTGCTTTAGATTCTGATAATTGGAATAGACTGATGAACAGGCAATTTTATTACAGGTTACAACGGCAATATTTTGTTCCAAATATTGATCGTAAGTATTTGCTACGACTTCATTTGCGGTAATATCTACAAAAATACTGTTGCGAAAATTCAGTTCTTTTACTTTTGAAATAAACGCTTCCTTGTTTGCCACTTCTCCATTATCCAAAGCAGATTGCCATTCTTTCAAGGCAATTCCATCTTCATCAAAGTGCATTTTTCTTGAATTGGAAAGTGCAATCACACGAACATTGATCTTTAGATTATCCTTCAAAAATTTCTTTTGCTGGTGAATCTGGTCGATGAATTTTTCTCCGACATTTCCAACCCCCATCACAAATAAATTCAGCTGTTTGGTGTTGTCTTCAAAAAAACGTTCGTGAAGCGTGTTCAAAGCTTTTTTTACATCGCGTTCGTTTACCACAACCGAAATATTTCGCTCTGATGCACCTTGGGCAATCGCTCTAATATTGACATTATTTTTCCCTAAAGTACTGAACATCTTTCCGCTCAAACCTTGATGGTTCTTCATGTTTTCTCCAACCAAAGCTACGATGCAAAGGTTTTTTTCTGCCGTACAAGGATCAATTTTCTTCTGATTAATTTCTAATTCAAAAACCTTATCGATAGCCGATTGTGCACTTTCTGAATCATTATTTTGAATTCCGATGCAAATCGAATGTTCAGAAGAGGCTTGGGTGATAAAAATAACGTTGATACTTTCATTCGACAAAGCTTCGAACAAACGCTTAGAAAAGCCTGCAACCCCAATAATTCCCGAACCTTCAACCGTTAATAATGCAATTTTATCGATATGGGAAATTCCTTTTACGGGATTAACTTGGTAATTGATTTCATTGGAAATGTAAGTTCCTTCGACTTCTGGCTCGAATGTATTTTTGATTAATATTGGAATATTTCTGTTCAAAACCGGTTGGATTGTTGGCGGATACAGCACCTTTGCTCCAAAATGTGACAATTCCATTGCTTCCTGATAGGAAATCTTTTCAATCGGTTGTGCTTGTTTCACGATTTTCGGATTGGCAGTGAACATACCGTTTACATCGGTCCAAATTTCGAGATGCGAAGCGTTTAATGCTGCAGCAATAATAGCTGCTGTATAATCCGAACCTCCTCGACCAAGAGTAGTATTGTTTCCATCGGTTGAAGAAGCTATAAAACCTGGAAGAATGGTCACTTGAGCAGTATTCGCATGGAAATAATCAGCTATTAATTGATTGGCTGTTTCGAAATTGACGATAGCTTTTCCAAAATGATTATTGGTTTTGATCAATTCCCGACTGTCCTTATAAATGCTGTTTGGCAGTTGTTGTTTCAATGCTTCGGCAATGATGTAGGACGAACACAATTCTCCAAAACTTAAAATAGTATCTGAGGTTCTATTTGATAATTCTCCTAAAAGAAAACAACCATCGAGCAAGGTTTCTAGATGATTTATTATTCTTTTTACATGACTTAACAAAGCACTTTGCTCGCTAACGGGTATAAGTTCTTTGATCGCTTCGAGGTGTTTTTTCTCGATTTCTGCAACAATCAATCTATAGTCACTGTCCTTTGAGGCTGCTTTTGCAGAAGCTTCCAAAAGCAAATCCGTTACACCACTAAGAGCTGAAACTACTACAGTTAGTTGTGAATCCTGGGCTTTATTTTTAATTATATCCAGTACGAGTTTAATATTTTGAGCGTTTGCTACGGAAGTTCCTCCGAATTTTAATGTTCTCATTGTTTTTGTTTTATGGTATTGAAAATCTGATGATTATAAATAGTAAGTTTTTCTTTCGAAAAAGAATAATTACAATTGGATTATATGTGAAAATTATACCCCGAGTGGGGTACCTGTAGTAGATGTTGTTGTGCCAACCGAAAGTACAACCGCAGTTTGGGTTGTTATCGAAGACTGATATTTAACTTTATTGTTTGACATCTTGTTTTTCAAATGTACATTTTTTTAACAATAATAAAAGTTTTAGTGTGATTTTTATTGATACTTTAAAAACTAGCTTGTTTATAAATAAGTTTAAATATGTTCTTTATGTTTTTTAGCAAAATAATAGGGAATTCTTAGGATTTTGAAGTTTTTGCCCCTACAACTAAAGTGATTCTAAAAGCTGATTTTTAATTTATTAGCTGTTTATTAGAAAAATCTCCGTCAGAATAAAATACTAAGAATCTAAAGCCTGTTTCCGAAAACGTTATGACTATAGGTTAATATTATCGAAATATTATCAACAAATCTTGCTTTTTAACAACCGTTTACGGAATTTTGGCCTCTCAATACTTACACCAAAATGGATACTACACATTATATCAGTTCAAACATGCTAACGCTCGAAGAAATTCAGCAAATAATGGTTGAACAAAAACAACTTGCCTTATCTGAAGAAGCGAAAGTCAACATACAAAAATGCCGTGATTATCTCGATAATAAAATGAAACTTCATGGTGATCCTATTTATGGAATTAACACTGGTTTTGGATCGCTATATAACATTAAGATTTCGAATGAAAACTTATCGCATCTACAAGAAAACCTAGTAAAATCGCACTCTTGTGGGACTGGTGACGAAGTGCCTCATGAAATTGTAAAGTTGATGCTATTGCTCAAAATCCAATCGTTGAGCTATGGCAACTCTGGCGTTCAATTGATAACAGTTGAGCGTTTGATTGACTTTTATAACAACGACATTCTACCGGTTATTTACACCCAAGGCTCGCTTGGAGCTTCTGGGGATTTGGCTCCACTGGCCCATCTTTCATTACCACTTTTGGGAGAAGGCGAAGTTTATTTTAACGGAAAAAAAGTACACTCAAAAGATGTTTTGGAACACTTTGGCTGGGAACCAATTGTTTTGCAATCAAAAGAAGGTCTGGCATTGCTTAACGGAACTCAATTCATGAGTGCTTATGGAGTTTATACGCTTTTAAAGGCTTGTAAACTTTCTTATTTAGCGGATCTAATCGGAACCATTTCCTTGGAAGGTTTTGACGGAAGAAAAGAGCCTTTCAATGAATTAATCCATTTTATCAGACCTCATAAAGGACAAATTGTAACTGCAAATCGCGTGAATGAATTCCTTGAAGGAAGTCAGATTATTAATCAAGCGAAACAGCACGTTCAGGATCCCTATTCTTTTAGATGTATTCCTCAGGTTCACGGTGCTTCGAAAGATGCAATTGATTACGTAAAAAAAGTATTTAAAACAGAAGTAAACTCGGTTACAGATAATCCGAATGTTTTTATTGAAAGTGATCAGATTATTTCGGGTGGTAATTTTCATGGTCAACCATTGGCATTAGCATTGGATTTTATGGCAATTGCCTTATCTGAATTGGGAAGCATTTCTGAAAGAAGAACCTACCAATTGATTTCGGGATTGAGAGGTTTACCCGCTTTCTTGGTTGATAATCCTGGATTGAATTCTGGTTTTATGATTCCGCAATATACGGCTGCAAGTATCGCAAGCCAAAACAAACAATTGTCGACTCCAGCAAGTGTGGACAGTATCGTTTCTTCAAACGGTCAGGAAGATCACGTGAGTATGGGAGCGAATGCCGCGACAAAAGCCTTGAAAGTAATGGAAAACTTGGAACGTATTTTGGCTATTGAGTTAATGAATGCTTCTCAAGCAATTGAATTCAGACGTCCGTTACAGTCTAGTGATTTTATTGAGATGTTTTTGAAATCGTATAGAGAGGAAGTTCCGTTTGTATCTGAGGATAGAATCTTGCATTATGATATTCAGAAGACGGTTGCTTTCTTGAATAGTTTTCAGATAGAAGATGATTTATTTAATTAGAAAATGAAATAATTAAATCCCGAACTTGATGTTTGGGATTTTTTTTACTATCAATTTTTACTATTTTAAAATCAAAAGTTTCCATTTTGACACAAGTCATTTTAAAATCTAAAGTGTTATTTTTGAGATTCAAATTTAAAGAAATGAAAATCATTATATCGCCTGCGAAATCGCTTGATTTTGAGACTGAATTGCCAACAGATCGTTTTACCAAGAGTGCTTTTATGAAAGAAAGCAAACTGGTGAACAGCGTTGTAAAGAAGAAATCGCCAAAGGAATTATCTGAACTCATGGATATTTCGGATAATCTTGCAGAATTGAATTGGAAACGCAACAAGCAATTCAAAACTCCTTTTAATCCCACAAATGCCCGACCTGCAATGTATGCTTTTAATGGTGATGTATATATAGGTCTGGATGCTTATACCCTTCCAACAGAAAAAATTGATATGCTTCAGGAGAGTTTGAGGATACTTTCGGGATTATATGGATTGTTGAAACCATTAGATCTGGTTCAACCTTATCGATTGGAAATGGGGACACAATTGCCGATTGAAGACAGCAAAAATCTTTATGAGTTTTGGAAAGAAAAGCTAACCAAATCCTTGAATAAGGAATTAAAAAAAGGAGAATTATTTATTAATTTGGCCAGTAAAGAATATGCTGGTGCGATTGACTTTAAGGCATTGAAAGTTCCTGTGATCACTCCTGAATTTAAGGATTATAAAGACGGAAAATTAAAAATCATTAGCTTTTTTGCAAAAAAAGCACGTGGAATGATGGTTCGGTATATTATTGATACAGATGCTAAAACTATTGATGATTTGAAAGGTTTTGATTATGAGGGTTATCGTTTTGATGAAAATCTGTCGAAGGGGAATGATTTGGTTTTTACAAGATAATTATTTTATACAATAAATGAAAACGCTGGTTCTGCTGGCGTTTTTTTTGTTTATATAAATTAGGTAATAAAAGTTGTCGGAGCATTTTCAGAAGTTGTCAAGAGGTCTTTACTAATTACAGCTGATGTTTCCGTTTTTTGCTTTAAGCGAAAAAAATAATACGTTTTTTTTTTTAAGGTTTAATTAATTCTTTTTCAAAAAATTAATATAAAAACGCAACCTTTTATTATTTTTTCTATCTAATAGGTATAAACATCAATCAAAAATCAACCATATGAAAACAAAAATCTTTACCCTATTTGCTTTTTTACTTTTATTGGGATCTTGTGCTACGGATGATCCTGGAGAGAGCTTTCCTTTGCCACAAGAAAACCATGTATTATTGCTCAAAGTAGATTATACAACTAACGTCTTTGAAGGCGGAAAAGAGCTGAGCTTTGCTGATACAACTGCAACATTTACAGTAGAAACGGAATATCAGACTCCTAGTGATTTTGGAGGCATACAACTTTATTATCAAGAACTTGATGAAAAAATATTTGATGGCACGATTCATTGGATGGGTTTGGGAGCGATTTCGTATCCTGAGAATTTTGATCCTGCTGATAGTTTTGAAGTTGTTTTAACAGAAGATTTTGTTTTCCCAACTGAGGGTTTTGAAAATGTTTTTAATCCGGACAATCAAACCTATGATTATCAAATTGTATGGAGTTCGGTTCAGAGTTTAGTGAAGGTTAGACAGTATCTTCTTTCTAATCCCGATGCAAAAGCTCGAATTTTTCTCTACACACCAAGTGTAGGGATTGGCAATCAGGCAGAATGGGACTGGATTATTATTCTTAAAAACTAGTGATGACTGTTCATAATTTTTTGTTTTGTTTTGTTTTAATTGGGGATGCGTTTCATTGAATATATGAAACGCATTTTTTTTGTACTTATCTGGAAAAAAAATCTGACTGGAAAATCTTAGCCGTCGAATTCTTTTTTTATTTAATTTGTAAAATACTTCCTCTTTTTGGTAACAAATAGTTTTGTGATTCGTCAAACCTTAAATCAATCAAAAGCTATTTACTTTGGAAACAATATTATCAATCAAAAATCTACACAAACGTTATGGCTATGTCCATGCCGTGAATAATGTATCTCTGGAAATACAAAAAGGAAATGTTTATGGAATTTTGGGACCAAACGGAAGTGGAAAATCCACTACTTTAGGAATCGTCCTAAATGTCGTAAACAAAACTTCAGGAGAATTTAGCTGGTTCGACGGAAAAATGGATACCCATGAAGCATTGAAAAAAGTGGGTGCTATTATCGAACGACCTAACTTTTATCCTTATATGACGGCTAAGGAAAACCTGGAATTAGTATGCAAAATAAAAGGAATCAACTACAGTAAAGTTCAGGAAAAGCTGGAACTAGTGGGGTTGATGGAAAGAAAAGACAGCAAGTTTAGAACCTTTTCTTTAGGGATGAAACAGCGTTTGGCTATTGCTTCTGCCTTATTGAATGACCCCGAAATACTGATTCTTGATGAACCAACGAACGGACTCGATCCACAAGGAATTCATCAAATTCGAGATATTATCAAATTTATTGCTTCACAGGGAACTACTATTTTACTGGCTTCACATCTTTTAGATGAAGTAGAAAAAGTGTGTTCTCATGTTTTGGTTTTGCGAAAAGGACAGATTTTATATTCTGGAAGAGTTGATGGCATCACTTCGAATGAAGGTTTCTTTGAATTGGCTTCGGAAGACAATCTAACATTAAAAAATGTGGTTTCACAACATCCAGCGGTTGAAAAAATTGTGGACGAAAACAGCAAAATATTGGTGTATTTGAACAATAATTTGTCTGCTACCGACTTAAATCGCTATCTCTTTGAACGAAATATTACCTTGAATCATCTGGTAAAGAAGAAAAACAGCTTGGAAGAACAATTTCTTGAGCTTACAAAAAATCATCCATCAAACAACTAATCAGCATGAAAAGATTACTCTCTATAGAACTTCAAAAAATATGGAAAAACAGGGCGAGCCGAGTTTTGACCCTCACCTATTTTATATTATTAACCTTTATCGCTTTGATTGCCGCCATAAAATTTGACATTGGTAATTTCAAAGTACATTTTGCCGAAATGGGGATTTTCAATTTCCCATACATCTGGCATTTTAATACGTATGTTGCTTCAATTTTGAAATTTTTTCTAGCTATTGTAATTGTTTCCATGATGGCAAACGAATATAGCTATGGAACGTTGAAACAAAATTTAATTGACGGAATGAGCAAAAAGGAAATTGTATTGTCAAAATTCTTAACTGTTATTTTATTCGCATTTGTTTCGACAGTTTTTATTTTCCTGATGTCACTCATCTTGGGTTTAAGTTTCTCTTCTTATACCGAATTTGGAATCATTTTCTCTGATTTAGAGTACTTACTGGCTTATTTTATAAAGCTTGTTGGTTTTTTCTCTTTTTGTTTGTTTTTGGGAATTTTAGTAAAACGTTCGGCTTTTGCAATCGGGTTTCTGTTTGTTTGGTTTATTATTGAGTCTATTTTGATTGGTATACTAAACTATAAAATTTTTCCAGATAATGATTATGATCAAAATTTTACGCAGTTTTTGCCTCTTGAATCCATGTCTAATTTGATTGTAGAACCTGGATCGCGATTATCTGTCGTTCAAAACATGGGAACTCAAATAGGGATTGCAAATACCAAAGACTATGATGTTCATTTTACAACTATATTGATCGTTTTGGTTTGGATTAGCATTTTCATGTTTCTATCTTACAAATTACTAAAAAAACGAGATTTATAGTATCTTTGCCGGTACTATGAAAGCTATAAATTACCCCCTTTATATGCTGTTCCTGTTCTGCTTTTCGGCAACAGTTTCTGCACAATATATTACCGTTGATGAGAATGTAACAGTTGAAGAATTAGTCTCAGATGTTTTGATTGATAATCCATGTGCAAATGTTTCTAACATCATGGTGACGTCTTGGGCATTTGGATCTGGGAATTCTTATGGATACTTTACAGCAGGCACAAGTGATTTTCCATTTGAAGATGGCGTATTGCTTACTACTGGAAGAGCTTCGAGTGCAATTGGCCCAAATGGAAATATACTAAGCGAAGGACCAACGAACTGGCTAGGTGATTCAGATTTAGAGCAAGCATTAGGCATTGGCGGAAGCTCCATAAACGCTACTGCTTTAGAATTTGATTTTTTGCCTTTGGCCAATAAAATAAGCTTCGATTATATTTTTTCTTCCGAACAATATTTGTCTAATCCATCACCTAATCAATGCAATTTTACAGATGGATTTGTTTTCTTATTAAAAGAAGCAAATGGAACAGCTGATTATCAAAATCTTGCCGTTATTCCAGATACAAATACTCCTGTGAAAACCAATACAGTTCGTGGTTCAGGAACTATATGTCCAACAGCAAACGAGTCCTATTTTGACGCTTTCAACGGGTTTGAACATCCTACAAATTATAACGGTCAAACGATAATTATGACGGCTCAGGCCAATGTAACTCCGGGTGTTTTATATCATATAAAATTAGTGGTAGCCGATCAAGGAAACAACCTCTATGATTCGGCTATTTTCTTTGGTGCGGGAAGTTTTAAGATCGAAAAAGATCTTGGTCCTGATCGATCTATTGCTACTGGAAATCCACTTTGTGACGGCGAAATTTATCCTTTGGATGCTACCGAGCCTGGAAACAACACTTACCAATGGTTTAAAGACAATGTTGCAATTGTTGGTGCTACAAATCCAGTTTATACTGTTTCCAATAATGAATCAGGTGTTTATACTGTTGAAATTACGTATGATAATTCGGCTTGTATTTCAAAAGGCGAAGTAAGTGTAGAATATTCCGCACCTGTTACAGCAAATCCTGCGACAATAGTACAATGTGATGACAATTCTGACGGAATAACTGTATTCAATCTTACCAAAGCTGATAACCAAATCGTAGCAGGAAATCCTTCGCTGTCAAGTCCTATTTATTATGAAAATCAAACTGACACGGCACCCATTTCTACACCTACTTCCTATACAGCTACAGCTCCAAAAATAATTTATGCGCGAGTGAGTAATTCTTTTGGGTGTTTCACTTTCGTTGAAGTCACACTGGAAATTGCATCCAACAATGTTCCTACACCTGCACCAATTTCAACCTGTGATCTTGATGACACTCAGGATGGTTTACATCAATTTGATTTAGCTGAAGATGTTACTCCAATTGTAGTTGATGGTCTTCCCGCAAATTTGATTGTAACGTATTATCCAACTGCAAACAATGCGGTAAATGAGACCAATCCTCTGGCAAACGACTACACTAATGAAACAGCCTTTCAGGAAATTATATGGGCCAGAATTGTTAATGGTCCTGATTGTTATGGCATTATTCGAGTTACTTTGATCGTTAATGCTTTTACTGCTCAAAATTTTGAAGATGAAGAACAATTTATTTGCGAAGGTTCTAATACTATAACATTATCAGTTGCTAGTATTTATGAAAGCTATCTCTGGAACGACATTAATGGATCCGAAACCAATAGTATTCTTGTAAGTTCTCCAGGAGAATATTCGGTTACAGTTACTGATGCAAACGGTTGTGAGGATACTAAGAAATTTATTGTCAACCCATCTGGTAAAGCCACCATCACTTCTGTAGAAATAAATGATTTTGCTGGAGGAGAAAACTCCGTTCTAGTAAATTATTCAGGTCTGGGTGACTATCAATTTTCGCTTGATGGTGTTAACTATCAAGACAGTCCTCTTTTTATAAATGTCCCTTCAGGAGCTTATACAGTTTATGCGAAAGACATTAATGGTTGTGGGATTACTCCAAAAGAGATTTTTGTTTTGGATTATCCAAAATTTTTCACTCCAAATGCTGACGGATACAATGATATATGGGGTATCGATTATTTGAAAAAAGAACATCCAAGAGCCAAAATATCCATTTTTGACCGTTACGGAAAATTACTTTATTCCTTTTCTGGAGAAGGAGATGGATGGAACGGAACCTTTAATTCAAACCCTTTGCCAGCTTCTGATTATTGGTTTACTATCACTTTAGAAAACAATAGAGTTATAAAAGGTCATTTTTCCTTAAAACGATAAGTATATGTCAAAATATTACAATAAATTTGCTATTCTAAATTTTTAAAATGATCAAAATAAACTACTTGTGTCTTTTCCTCTTTTTATTCTTAATTACAAAGAGCACTGCCCAAAATGATTGTGTAGATGCAATTATCGTATGCGGAAATACTGGTTTTGATGGTCTGAATGCTACAGGAGTTGGCACCCAAGAACTTAACGGATCAAATACTTGCGGAAGTAATGAAAACAATAGCATTTGGTTACAACTTTCCATCGAGAATGGTGGAACTTTAGGTTTTACTTTGACCCCTGAAAGTAGCGACATTAATGTTGATTTTGATTTTTTTATTTATGGACCAAATGTTTCCTGTGGTAATATTGGTTCAGCAATTCGATGTTCTACTACTAATCCAGTAGCTTCGGGAGCTACAAACAATCTCACAGGACTAAATTCGACTGAAACAGATGACTCTGAAGGTCCTGGTGCTGATGGAAATAATTTTGTAGAGTGGCTCACAGTAAACAATGGCGAGACTTATTTTCTTATTATTGATAGACCAATTGGTACCAGTAACTTTTCGCTTACTTGGAATGGAACGGCAACATTTAACCAACCTCCAGTTTTTCAAATCCCTGTTGGAGAAGGTTTAGATATCGAAAAATGTGATACTGATGTAGTTCAAGATGGTTTTACTTCATTCGATTTAGAACAAAACAATCCAACTATCATTGGCACTCAAACCGATGTGGCTGTTACTTATCACCTTGATCAAAATGATGCTTTAACAGCCGATAACTCTATTGCAGATGCTTCAAACTTTATAAATACTTCAAACCCACAAACCATTTTTGCCCGAATCACCAATACCACAACAGGTTGCTTCAGTATAAATGACTTTGAGATTGAAGTCATCAATTCTGTGACTATTCCTGGAGACAGTTTTGCTATTTGTGATGATACATCAGATGGAGATGACGCTAATGGTCAAGGAACTTTTGTTTTCGACGATGTTACTGCTGGAATTATGGAAGGCGAAGATTTAACCGATTTAATCATTAATTATTATGCTTCAAATAATGACGCTGTATCAAATACAGCAGCTTTAGGAACTTCATTTTACAACAATACCCCCAACCAAGAGCAGGTTTTTGTGAAAATCTCAAATCCTGATGGCTGCTTCAGAATTAAGCCAATTGATCTCATAGTAAATCCCCTTCCTGCAAAGGTTACTGCAACATTGGTTCAATGCGATTCAGGATTTAATCCAGATGGTATAACATTATTCAATCTCAATGAAGCTTTTGCTTCGTTAACTAACAATAATCCTAATTTTAGCCTGACATTTTTTGAAAATGGAAACCCTATTGATTCAGATTATACCAATACTTCAAATCCGCAACAAATTGAAGTTTTAGTGACAAATACTACAACTGGATGTTCAAGTTTCAGTACGTTAAACCTAAATGTCAATGTTTTCAATCAGGTAGTAACAATAGATCCTTTATGTGACATTGTTGATATTGAAGATGGTTTTAGATCTTTTGATTTGAATACTTCTAGCTTAGTCCTTTCAGGAACTGAGACAGCTGTTTTCTATGAAACACTAAATGATGCGTTATTAGAACAAAATGAAATTCCAAACCCATCTGATTACACGAATAGTATTCCTTATGATTCTACGATCTATGTCAGAGTTGAAGATGGGAATGATTGTTCAGGAATAAGCGAAATTAGATTAATTATAAACACATTACCCAATATTGTTCGTCAAGGCGATGATGGTGTATATGTTTGTGCGAATCTTCCGTTAAAATTCATCAAACTAGATGCTTCCATTTTAGAGGGAAATGAAAATGATTATACCTATTCCTGGTTCAGAGACGGAACACTTTTACCACAAACAAGCTATAGCATAAATGTAAACTTACCAGGAATTTATACTGTTGATATCACTAATTTCGAAGGTTGTACCATTACCAGAACCATTCCTGTTTTAAATTCAAGTGATGCTACCATCGAGGAAATTATTGTTCAAGATGTAACTTTAGAGACAAATACCATCACGGTTATTTTGGATCCTTCAAGCATTGGAACTTATGAGTATAGTCTTGATTATCCTCAAGGTCCTTATCAGGATTCTAACTTTTTTGATAATGTTCAATCAGGAATTCACACGATTTATATCAAAGATATAAATGGATGCGGAATGACACAAGAGCTTGTTGTAGTAATTGGAATTCCTAAATTTTTTACGCCAAATGGGGATGGTTTTAATGATGAATGGAAAATTAATGGTGTAGATCGATTATATAATTCGCAAACTGTTGCCTATATTTTTGATCGATATGGGAGATTGTTGAAGGAACTGAAGGGTGATGATCCAAACGGTTGGAATGGAACTTCCAATGGAAATGCATTACCTGCTGATGATTATTGGTATGAAATTCTCTTAGAAGATGGCCGAACTGCAAGAGGACATTTTTCATTGAAACGCTAAAGCAAAAAAGGAGCAATTTTGAAGTTGCTCCTTTTTTATTCATTATGTTTTTTGTTTTTTCTTTCTTGCTGCAGGAAATAACACGTTGTTCAATATGAGTCGATAACCCGGAGAATTTGGATGTAAATCTAAAACTGTTGGTTCATCTCCCACTCTATGCTGATAATCTTCGGGGTCATGACCTCCAAAATAGGTAAACATTCCTTTTCCTATCTGTCCATGAATATAACGAGCCTCTCCATTAAAATGATTCTCTCCCATAATTAGCACATTAGATTTAATTAAATTACCATCATAAGAAGTGGTTTGCCCCATAAATCCTTTCACAAGTTGAGTATGATTTTGACAAAGCATACTAGGAACTATATCCCATTTAGCCGAAAAATCCATTAAGGTAAAATAATCTTTTTCCATTGGCAATTTTCGCTTTTGCGTCATATCAATATCAGAAAACTCATAAACATTTGGATTTCGCTCTAGCGTATAATCTTTGAAAGCAAAGCTATTCCTATAATCAATTTTTGATTGATAATTTGCATCACTTACATCTCCGTCAAACATAGGCTCACAAATATCAACTCCCTGAGCCGCCAAAGCAATGTCAAAGCTATCTGTTGCAGAACACATTGCAAACATAAATCCACCACCGATTACAAAATCTCTTATCTTTTTAGCAACAGCTAACTTTGCTTCAGAAACTTTGCTATAGCCTAATTTTGAAGCTAAAGCCTCTGCTTCCTTTTTTTGTTCTATATACCAAGGGGCACTCTTGTAAGCACCAAAAAATTTACCATATTGCCCTGTAAAATCTTCATGATGCAAATGAAGCCAATCATACAAAAGCAAACCATCCGATAGTACTTCCTCGTCATAAACTGGTGTAAATGGAATTTCTGCATAAGTCAAAACTAAAGTTACAGCATCATCCCATGGTTGTTTTCCTTTTGGAGTATAAACTGCAATTTTAGGCGTTCGTTCTAAAACTACAGCTTCCATATTTTGTGATGGGCTTGAAATTTCATCCAAAATACTATTAGACTCACCGTCTGAAAGGACTTCAAAACTAACTCCTCTAATCTGACATTCCTTTCTTATTTCTGGTGCATCAGGCATTAAAAATGCCCCCCCTCTGTAATTCAACAACCAGCTAATCTTATATTGTTTTTCGAGTGCCCAGTAGGTAATCCCATAAGCTTTCAAATGATTTTGCTGTGAAGTATCATCCATAGGAACTAGAAGAAAGGAAGCTTTTGCTGAAACCGAAATCAGAAATAGTAAAATAAAAAGTGTGCTTTTAAAAGACATTCTAAAAAGTTTTATTCCAAAGATACTAGATTTTATGTGAAGAAAAAGATAAAATATTTTCAACTATTGTCACAATTAATTTCTAACATTAATGCAAAAAAAAGCCCGTTCTTACGAACAGGCTTTTTTCTTAAATTTTGTATTATCTTTTTATTGAAAAGTGAGCTTTAAATTCTTTTTTGACACCGGCTTCCTCATAATCAAGTGTAAACCAATAATCTGTTGCTGGTAGCGGTTGCCCGTTGTAGGTACCATCCCAGCCCAGGCCTTCGGTACTGATTTCCTTCACCAGTTTTCCAAATCGGTCAAATATATAAATTTTTGCGTTAAGTACCTCACCGAACCTTGAAATTTTCCAAGTATCGTTAATACCATCCCCATTTGGCGTGAAATACTTTGGATAATCGATGATGGTTACCACATCTGTCAGCACATCGCATGCCTGTGGATCCCTTACCGTGATGGTGTGTTCTCCCATGCTGATGTTGTCAAAAACGTTACTTTCCTGGAACGGACCATAATCCAACTGGTATTCATAGTCTCCCGCTGGCTGTGCCGTGATGACAACCGTAGGATTCTGAGAAAAATAGTCGTTT
>NZ_AUGO01000008.1 GCF_000422705.1 Flavobacterium soli DSM 19725
CTATTCGGGAGTAGCACCCTTTGAATATTCATCAGGAACCAGTGTAAAAGGCAGGACCAAGGTGAGTCATTTAGCAGACAAAAAGATGAAATCATTGCTTCACATGTGTGCATTGACGGCTATCAAATATGATCCACAGTTAAAAGAATATTATAATAAAAAGAAAGCCGAAGGTAAAAATTCGATGCTAGTATTAAACAACATTAGATGTAAAATTATAAGTCGTGTTTTTAGCGTAATTAACAGACAAACTCCATATGTAAATACATATAAATTTGCCTGTTAATTTTTAATATTTTATTTGTTTTTTATCATAGAATGCACTAGCCTGATTAAACCACCTGATTTAATGATATTGATTGCTCGAATCCTTTTACATTGACGCTTAAAATTTAATCCATCCTTCTAAAACCACCCCAAACCTCTAGAAAATTAAAAACACTATCTTCGTGACACCCAAAACCCCAATCATGAAAAAGTTCTTCCTCATTTTTTTCCTATTTGTTGTTGCCAGTGTTTTCTCGCAAACTGTCTATATCACCAAAACAGGTGCAAAATACCATCAGGAAACATGTACTCATTTGAAGCATTCTTCAATTAGCATGAACCTTGAAGAAGCCCTCGAAAAAGGATATGAACCCTGTAAAGTCTGTAAACCCCTAACGACTCAGGAGAAAGTTTCTGTAAATAATGTCAAGACAGAAACGACCACCGAGAGCCAAACTACAAGTACTACTTCGGTACAATGTTCTGGAAAAACCAAAAAAGGAATACGCTGCAAAAGGAAAACGACCAACACAAATGGAAGGTGTTACCAGCATTAAGGGCATTTTCAAGAGGCTATAAAATACGCATGGGAAAAGTCTAAATAGGCATGGGCAACTTCTGAATACGCATGGGAAAAGTCTAAATATGCTCCGACAACTTCTGAATACGCATGGGAAAAGTCTAAATATGCTCCGACAACTTCTGAATACGCATGGGAAAAGTCTAAATATACTCCGACAACTTCTGAATACGTATGGGAAAAGTCTAAATACGCTCCGACAACTTCTGAATACGCTCCGACAACATTTAAGATGCTAAGAGCAAATTCTAAGCGGATCCGTGAAAACAGATATAAAAAAACTGCAAGTGGTAGCTTGCAGTTTTGGTTTAGATAAAGTTATGGTCTTGTAATGCAGAGGTGATTTCATTCTTCAATAAACCACTACCACCACCATAGTGCTGAATAATGACAATGTCGGGTTTTTGGTTTCGGAAAGCAGTGATTAGTAGCTGTTCGCTTTCTTCACTGATGCCACAACCCAGCAACACAAGAGCAAAGTCATAGGTTGAAAATAATTCCAATGCTTCTTCATCGGTTTCGGCACCAATTCCGAACCATTCGTCGTTTGCATTGAGCAATCTCACGACCGTGTCGAGGATTTCCTTGTGTTTGCCGATGTAGAGGATTTTTATCATTTTAAATTTTTTTAATAAAGCCTGAGAGAAGAATCCATCAGGCTTATTAGTTTACATTTATTGCTTTACAAACTGCAATTCAATATTCAGTTTTACTTCTTCACCAACTAAAACTCCACCTGCTTCAAGTGCTGAGTTCCAGTTTAAGTTCCAATCCTTACGGTTGATTTTTCCCGAAATAGACATTCCCGCTTTTAGATTTCCCCAAGGATCCTTTGCCAATCCGCCGAATTCTACCTCCAATTTTACAGGTTTTGTAACACCGTGAAGTGTCAAATCGCCTTTCAATTCATATTCTCCTTCGTTTTGTTTTTTGAAAGAAGTGGCACTGAACGTCAATTTTGGGAATTTTTCAGCATCAAAGAAATCCGGGCTTAACAAATGCGTATCACGGTCGGTATTTCCTGTTGTGATAGAATCTACATCTCCTGAAAATTCAATTTTTGCGTTTTCGAAGTTGTCATCTTCGGTTTCAATCGAAGCATCAAATTTTTGAAAGCTTCCTGAAACATTTGTAAACATCATGTGTTTTACTTTGAAACCAATTTCTGAGTGTGTTGGGTCGATTGACCATTTTGTTGTTGACATAATTATTTAATTTTTAATTTATTATTACTATTGTTTATTATTATTTATTGAAATTACCATTGATTTTTGCTATTGCAATTGAATTACATCATCATTGGCACTTCCATCAAAAGAATTCTCGCATCTTCTGAGTTGGCCTTGATATCGATGCTTGAGGTATCCCAGATTCCTAGTCCGTCGCGTTGGTTCAAGGCGATGTTTCCTATTGTGAAATCTCCTTTAAGGACGAAAGCATAAATTCCGTTTCCTGCTTTTTTAAGGTTGTAAGTAGTGCTGAAATCCTTGTCGAAATTCCCCAAATGAAACCAAGCATCTTGGTGGATCCAAACGCCTTCATCGTCCTGATTGGGTGAGATAATCTGCTGTAATTTGTTATGACGGTCGGCTTCGTTTAGCGTGATTTGATCATATCGAGGGGCTACATTTTTCTTATTCGGATACACCCAAATCTGCAAGAACTTCGTCAAATTTTCAGAGCTGTTGTTATATTCGCTGTGGAAAATCCCGGTTCCGGCACTCATGACTTGGATATCACCTTTCTTGATAACGGCCTTGTTCCCCATACTGTCTTCGTGTTTCAAATCGCCTTCAAGCGGAATCGAAATGATTTCCATATTGTCGTGAGGATGACGCCCAAAACCCATCCCGGCATCCACACGATCGTCGTTTAAAACTCGTAGTACACCAAAGTGCATTCTCTCTGGATTGTGATAATTGGCAAAGCTAAACGTGTGGTGTGAATCCAACCAACCGTGATTGGCATGGCCTCTTGTATTGGCTTTGTGCAGAACAGTGTTCTCCAAAACTTTTGAATCTGTATTGGGAATATGATTAAAACCAACTGGTTCCAACTCTTTTATTTCGTCTATTTCATTTTTAAGAATTGATCCAACTGCAGCAGTTGTAACGAACATTCCTGTGCCAAATAATCCTTTTTTTATAAAATCTTTTCTGTCCATAATGTGATGCTTTATTATTACGGTACAAAGTTGCGTCAGAAAAAAGAGGTGGGCATTGAACTAGGACAAGAAATGATTTTTAATTAAAAATAAATACCAAAAAGCAAATTCCAAAAAGCAATTTCCAAATTCCAAAAAACAAATAAATTCCAATCTTTCAAATTTCAATTTTTGAAACCGTTGCTAAGGTTTGAAAAATTTTAAAATTGTTACTTGGAGCTTATTTGGAATTTGCTTTTTGGAATTTGGAAATTGTATTTTGGAATTTACCCTTTGGCCATTTTTGCCCGAACCTTGCTCAAGAACTCAGCCGAGATTCCTAAATAAGAAGCGATATAATGTTGTGCAACACGTTGGGGAATGGTTGGATAAAGTTCAAGAAATTCTACATATTTTTCCATTGCGGTTTTGGAAATGGTATTGAAAAGACGGTGTTGAGTAACCGAAAGGTTCCGTTGCATTAGGATTCTGAAAGCTCTTTCAAATCGAGGAGCTCTTTCAAAAAGCATTTCTTTAGATTCGGGACTGAACATAAAAAACTCGCAATCTTCGAGGGTTTCTATAAAAACTTGGCTGGGTTTATCTTCATATATACTAAAGGAAATATCACTGACCCAAGCGTTTTCGATTCCAAATTGCAATATCACTTCAAAACCATTGGCATCAATAAAATATTTGCGAATACAACCTTTAATGACGAAAGCTTCAAAATTGCACATTTCGCCTTCGTGAAGCATAATGGTTTTCTTGGGTACTTTTTTATGTTCTAATAAAGAATTGAAAATATTGAGCTCCTCTTCAGTAAAGGAAACATATCGGCTGATGCTGTTGTTGATTTGTGTGTACAAGGTTTTGGGATTTAAAGCATAAAGTTATAGAATTTATTGAACTAGGACAACACATTTGAAAATAACTTATTAGTATCTTTGTGCTCTACAAAATTACCATCTAAATGATTTACGAAAAACGACAGGATAATCCGCTTCAGGTTCAGATTTCTTTTCATAAGCTCATTGAAAGTTTGGAAGAAATAGCCTTGTCGGATGTTGACTATAGGTCGAATTATGCCAAAGGACTTTTAAATGAAGTGAATAAATTTCCTGAATTGAGAGAAGGTATAACCGATTTCAATGCCATTCAGGAACACAAACAGTTGATCCGTTATTTGCTTTCAGATTTGTTTCCAACAGCTTTAACAAAGAACGAAATTAAAGCGATTGCCATACCTTTCCACAATATAATTTTTAATTATTCCGAACGATTTCAAAGCATATTAAACAATGCAGGACCAGATTTTGACATGACAATTCGGGACTTCGACGACCATGAATTTTATGTCATGAGTTGCTGTTTGATTTTGATGCAATATTACGGATTGAAACTTGATCTAAGTAAGCCTTTCTTTTATGATATTCCCGATGCCGAGGGAATAATGAAGCATTACAGGATATTGTATAATGCTGATTTTATGGAAATTATTCCAACTGAATCTGCAATTCACATTACCCAGGAAGATGTTGATATGTTGATTGACAACTACGATAATTTCGAAATTTGGAAAGAAAAATTCCCAACTAATAGTTGGATAATTAAAGGTTTCGGAATTATGTCGATGTATGATGCCACGACTGAAAGTGCCGTTTCTAACTTGAAAACTAATCTTATAGGTAAGCGAGAAGAAGATTTTTCGGTAGAAGAAAACTTCCAAACCATTTTCAGATCAATCTATAGGATTCCCGATTTGAAAATTGGTTATACCGCAATCAATTACGAAGAAAATAAATTTGTAACTGCTCCTTTTGATAAGAATGTACAAAGCTTTATTTTAAGTGAGGCAATTGAAAATGATTGTAAAGAATTACTTTGTGACAAATCGTTTGATGGATTAATTAAGCAAAATAATTATTTGAGTATTTCGGATGTAGAAAAATTTGCAAACGAGAATCCAGAAAACCAATTGGCCCGTCATTTTTTGAAACTGGGGATTAGAAGTGCAATTTTTGCACCGATGGTCAAAGATGAAAAATTACTAGGAATTATTGAATTGGTTTCCTATAAAAAAGGTACACTCAATAGCATCAATGCTCATAAAATGGACATCGTGATGCCTTACATAATAGATACAATTGATCGTTTTTATTTTGAAACCGAAAACGAGATTGAAGCCATCATTCAAAAGGAATATACTGCAATCCATCCGAGTGTGTATTGGAAATTCCGCGAAGAGGCGATACTTCATATTGGGAACAAAAACAATAGGGATTTGCCTTTCAAGGAAATTGTTTTCAAAAATATCACCCCATTATATGGTCAGATTGATATAAAAGGTTCTTCTACGGCTCGAAATTTGGCCATCGAAAAAGATCTGGCTTTGCAAATCGATTTATTGATTGATCTCTTCAAGTTCATCAGCGAAAACCTTCAGCTTCCAGTTATTTATCAGAATATATTTGAATTGGAAAAATACCAAACCCAGTTGAAAGAAAGCCTGAAAGCTGATACAGAATCAATTGTTCAGACGTATATCTTGAATGAAATTCATCCGATATTACAGCATTTTAATTCCTCAAATACACAAGTAAAACAAAAGATAACGGCTTATTTTGATGCTTTGGATCCTCATATCCAAATGGTGTATGACGCAAGGAAAGATTTTGACAATACACTTTCGCTCATCAATAAAAAGATGGCTTCAGTTTTGGATAAAAAGCAGGAAAAAGCTCAGGAATTTTATCCGCACTATTATGAGCGTTTCAAGACCGATGGAGTGGAACATAACCTGTATATTGGAGCTTCCATTTCGCCAAAGCTGCCTTACAATCCATTGTATTTGAGTAATTTGAGGCTGTGGCAATTACAGGCTATTTGCGAAATGGAGAACGAATATTTCCATTTGAGAAAAACCTTGCCGTATGATTTGGATGTTACCTCGCTGATATTGGTTTTCAGTACCCCAATCTCAATACGTTTCCGTATGGATGAAAAGCGATTTGATGTTGATGGAACTTACAACGCCAGATATGAAGTCGTGAAGAAAAGAATCGACAAATCCAACATCAAGGGAACTCAAGAGCGAATTACCCAAAAGGGAAAAATCACGATTGTCTATTCCCAACATCAGGAAGAAATGGAGTACCGAAAATACATCCAGCTTTTGCAACATAAAAATCTTTTGGGTGCCGAAATTGAAAATTTTGAAGTAGAAGATTTACAAGGTGTTACGGGATTAAGAGCACTTCGAGTGGAAGTTGTTTACAATGAAATTGTGGAGGAAGAATATACGTATCAGGAATTGGTGAAGGATTTTAAGCAATAATTGTATTATATAGTATACAAAAGAAATCCCGTAGGGATGAAATTGTTGTAGATTTTATCGGGTAATGTGGTTAAAAACCCCGTAGGGTTGACATTATAATTTCATCCCTACGGGATTTTGGTTTTGTTGTGAATTTGGTTGCTACAATAATTTCATCCCAACGGGATTCTATCCAATCCTTTTAAAAGCAATCACAAAACACGCCACCGAAACAATAATTCCAATCATAAACACGGTATAGGTAATACGTAGCAATTTGTATTTTCGGTTTAAAACCAATCCTAGAAAGTACAAATCTTTTATCATCGAATCATAAAGGTATTCGCGGTCTTTCATCATTTCCTTCATGGCCCAAGTATATTCGTCAAGTGGCATTTTATAGAAATTTCCAAAAAACAAAAGGTTGATTTTCTTGGTTTCAACATCCTTTCGGGTAAACGAACCGTTTGTGACTTTTGGCCGGGTAGAAAGTATTGCAAAAATTATGGAAATCACACTAAACATCAGCATTACAAACGTTGGAAAAACCAAATGAGCATTACTTGGACTGTCTAATTTCGGAATTAAAGTTGACAAGGCAATCGAGATGATGATGGCATTTACCGAAAGTAAGATATTCGCTTTACTATCGGCAATCTGGCTTAATTGTGTGTGATTGTTTAAGGTTACTCTGAACATTGTTTCAATTCCACGTTCAGGCGTTTCCATTTTTTCCAGTTTCTTCTGGTTCAATAAATCTTTACTTTTCTTTTTCTCTTTTTTCCCTTTTTCAAGCGAAGTGATGAGGTTTTGAAGCGTTGCAATATTTTCGTCTTTTACAGGTTGCCAGTTTTTCTTGGCATATTCGGTATAAAATCGATGGAAACTGTTGAAGAACTTGCGGTTTTCATTGGCCCAATCCAATTCGGAAAAATCAATTTTCTTGGTATGTTTAAACTCTTCCCGAAGTAAATCGCACACTTCAAAATAGTTTTTGCTTCCAAAATGAGCATTATCAGCATCCCGAAGAATTTTTTCCAAATACTCTACAGGCTCAAGATTGAGCTGTGTTGCCTTGATTAATTTGGCAATCTGTTCGATTTTTTCAGGATCATAATTATTTTCGGTCAAAAAATCCTTGACGATTATAATTCCGTTGTCTTCATGATTTTCATATCCCTGAATGTATCCGGCATCGTGAAACCATGCAGCTATAATAAGCATCTCGGCATCAGCCTCATTAATTTCTTCGGCTTCAATCAACGTTTTAACGCTATTTACAACCCTTAAAGTATGATTAAAATTATGATAGATATAATCAGAAGATAATTTATCTTTGAACAACTGGAATATATAATTCTCGGCTTTTTGAACAATAGTCATAATCAAAATTTTATACAGCCAAAATATGAAATTATTTTCTCTAAATAATAGATTTCGTCATAATATTAGCTTCATTATACCAAACGTCTTTATACTGTTTCTATTGTATTCATGTGCTGTAAAAAAACCGCAATATGGAAAGGAAACTACTGCTTTTGAAAAGGATTCGGTAACTGCCACAAAAGTCAAGCACACGTTCTTTTTGATTGGAGATGCAGGAAATGCAGATGAAGAAAATGCAAAAAACACGCTTTCAGCCTTAAAAAAGCGATTGAATAAGGCAAATGAAAATAGCACACTTCTTTTTCTGGGAGATAATATTTATCCGTATGGCATGCCAAAAAAGGACGACAGTGAAAGAAAATCAGCCGAAGAAAAGCTCGACAATCAATTGGCTTTAAGCCAAAATTTTAAAGGAAAAACGATTTTTATTCCGGGGAACCACGACTGGTATAACAATGGGGTAGAAGGATTGAAGCGTCAGGAAGATTATGTAAATGAAAAGCTGAAGCAAAAGAAATCCTTTTTGCCTAAAGACGGTTGTGCCATTGATGATATTTCAATAAACGATAATTTGTCGTTGATTATCATCGATTCGCAATGGTACCTTGAAAAATGGGACGAACATCCTACAATCAATGATAATTGTACGATTAAAACCCGAGAAGATTTTTTTACTGAACTCGAAGATGTCTTAAACAAAAATCAAAAGAAAACCACTGTCATTGCCATCCATCATCCCTTGATGAGCAACGGTACTCATGGCGGACAATTTTCGCTTGAAAAACAATTATTTCCATTAGAGTCAAAAGTTCCATTGCCAGTGATTGGTTCACTGATTAATTTGCTTCGAAAAACTACAGGTGTTAGTCCACAAGATATTCAAAACAAGAACTATACGAAATTAATAAAACGTATCAAGGCATTGATTCAAGACAAGGATAATGTGGTAATTGTTTCGGGTCACGACCATAATCTGCAATATGTCGAGAAAGATAATATCAAGCAAATCATCAGTGGTTCGGGCTCAAAGGTTGAAGCTGCAAGAGTTATCAACCCAAAGGATTTTTCATTTGGTGGAAATGGTTATTCGGTTTTGGAAGTGACAGACAAAGGTGTTGCCAATGTTTCTTTTTTCGGGATGGTGGACAAGAAGGAAAAACTGTTGTTTCGCCATCAATTAATTGCCGATAAGATCGAAATTCCGAAGAAAAACTACACAAATTCTTTTTCAAAATATACCCGTTCATCGGTTTATGATTCGACCATGACTTCAAAAAGTAAGTTCCATACGTTTCTTTTTGGAAAACATTATCGCGAATATTTTAGCAAGCCAGTTCGGGTTAGAAATGTAAATCTCGACACGCTTTATGGCGGTTTGAAACCTACAAAAGCTGGAGGCGGACATCAATCAAAATCGTTGCGATTGGAAGACAAATCGGGTAGGGAATATGTGATGAGAGCCTTGAAAAAAAGTGCCACTCGTTTCCTTCAATCCGTAGCTTTCAAGGATCAATATGTTGAAAAGGAGTTCCGTGATACTTATGCAGAGGATTTTCTGCTTGATTTTTATACTTCTTCACACCCTTATACGCCTTTTGTTGTGGGAGATTTGGCGGAAGCCGTTGGCGTTTATCACTCGAATCCTAAATTATTTTTTGTTCCGAAGCAAAATGCCTTGGCCGATTTCAATGAAGATTTTGGAGATGAATTGTATATGATTGAAGAACGTCCGGCTGATGGTTTTGAAAATCTCGCAAGTTTCGGAAAACCAGATGCTATTGTAAGTACGGATGATGTTTTAAAAAACTTGATGAAAGATGAAAAATATGCAGTAGATGAAAAGGCCTATATCAAAGCCCGTTTGTTTGACATGCTTATTGGCGACTGGGACCGCCATTATGACCAATGGCGATGGGGCGAATATAAGATCGATGGCAAGGTATTGTACCGCCCAATTCCGAGAGACCGCGATCAAGCTTTTCCAAAATATGGTGGAGCCTTGTTGTCGCTTTTGATGAAAATGCCTGCTTTGCGACACATGCAGAGTTTTAGAGGTGAAATACGTAATGCGAAGTGGTTGAACATGGAACCTTATCCGCTTGATTTGCGTTTCTTGAGAACTTCAGATGAGAGGGATTGGAAAGAACAAGCCGAATACATTCAAAAAGAACTAACCGATACGGAAATTGAAAAGGCTTTCGCCAAATTACCAAAGGAAGTTCAAGACAATACCGTTGGAAGAATCAAGAATTATCTGAAAGAAAGAAAAGGTGATTTGATAGAAACGGCTGGAGATTATTATAAAGTTTTACAGAAAACGGTTTTAATAGTGGGTACAGACAAAAAAGACAAATTTGTTATCACCCGACTTCCAGATTCTAAAACGGAAGTAAAAGTTTTCAGAATGAAAAAGGAGGGTGAGGAATTTCAATATTCCCGTATTTATGATAAGAAGCAAACCAAGGAAATATGGTTGTATGGTTTAGATGACGATGATATTTTTGAAGTAAAAGGCAAAGAAAACGGAACGATTACCGTGCGAATGTTAGGAGGATTAAACCATGATTCTTATTTGGTTGAAAACGGAAAAAAAGTGGAAGTGTACGATTATAAATCAAAGGAAAATACTTTTGATATTGATAGGGCTACTCGTAAAAACCTGCACGATAGTTACGAACTCAATCAGTATGATTATAAAAAACCAAAATACAATGCTATTGCTGGTTTCCCAAGTATTGGTTTCAACCCTGATGATGGTGTGAAATTAGGGGTTTCGATAACTTATACTGTAAATGCTTTTAAGCGAAATCCTTTTTCGCAAAAACACAACATCAAGGCCAATTATTATTTTGCAACAAGTGGTTATGAGTTGCTTTACAAGGGTGTTTTTCCTAATATCGTCAATAATTGGTTTGTAGAGATGGATGCCAGTATTACGAGTCCAAACTTTAGTTCCAACTTTTTTGGCTATGGAAATGAGACCTTGAATGAGGATGATGAAAAAGGAATGGACTTCAATCGGGTAAAGATACAAAGTATAAAGGCATCACCCTCTATCAATTGGAAAGGTGATTTTGGGGCTTATTTTTCGGCGAAAGCTACCTTTGAATCAATGGAAGTGGAGGAAACCACCGACCGATTTATTAACACGCCAGGATTGGTAAGTCCATCGGTTTTTAGGACCCAGAATTTTGCTGGAGCAGAAGTGCGTTACGGTTATGAGAATTATGACAATCCGTCCAATCCAACCTTGGGGATGAAATTTTATATTGAAGGAGGATATCGTGTAAACCTTGGAGATTCAGATAGGCAGGTGCCTCATGCAGAAATGGCATTGGGTTTTAGCCATAAAATTACAAAAGGAGGGAAGCTGGTTGTGGGAACTTTGGCGAAGACCAGAATACTTTTTAGTAATGATTATGAGTTTTATCAGATGGCAACACTTGGAGGCGATTTTGATTTGAGGGCTTTTCGATTCCAACGTTTTTCAGGAAAGCAATCGTTCTTTCAAACATCGGATATACGATATGAAATGGGTAAATTCAAGAATGGAATCGTACCAATAAAATATGGCTTCCTTGCCGGATTCGATTATGGAAGGGTTTGGCTTCAGGATGATTTTTCGACCAAGTGGCACAATTCATATGGAGGTGGAATCTGGTTGAATGGCGTGAATGTACTTACAGCAAAATTATCATATTTCCACTCTGAAGATGGGGGAAGGGTGTCGTTTGGTTTGGGATTTGGTTTTTAGCTACAGAATTTAAAAATGATTTAAACACAGATTTCACGAATTTTCACAGATTATTTTTAGAATGGAATCTGTGAAAATTCGTGAAATCTGTGTTTTTATTTTTTTACTTCAACACCAAAAACTTCTACAGCTTTGCTGTCGGACAAAATCAAGCGGTATAATTTCCCTCCTGTTTTTTTGTCTTTTTCATCAGTAACATAAAGCTCGTCGTTGCCAACAAAACAAATACCTTCTTTTTGGGTAAAATTATTCAAATCAATCTGTTCCACTTTTCCCGAAAGGAAATTAGGGGAAGTAAAATCAGTAAAAATCCAAACCTTATCGGCACTTAACAATGCGATTTTTTTTCCGTCGGGGCTGATATCGGCACTGGTAACGGCACAATGGTTGAAATTGTCGCAGGTTTTAAACGAGGAAATAAGCTTTGCTGGATGGTTTCCGGGTTGGTTTGGAACTTGGTACAATAATGTCGTTCCATCAAATTTTGAACTTCGGTTTTTGGTAAATAAATAGAAATGGTTTTCAAAAAGAAAAAAAGATTCCACATCATAAAATCGCTCTGACTTTTTTGGAGGAAACAAGGTTTGTTCAGGAAAAAAGAAGGCTGTTTTCTCGGCTACAGAAGCTTCTTTTTTGTTCAAATCCGAAGCATTTATTTTGTAAATCGATAAGTCTTTTCGATCGTTATCATTGTTTCCAAAATCACCAATATAGAGGTTTCCATCTTTATCAGAAGTTAAATCTTCCCAATCGTTGTTTTTTGCATCTGTAATTTCAACTGTATTCACAATTTCGCCTTTTAAGTTCAAGGCAAATAATAACGGATCATTTCCGCTGTCTTCTAACGTCCAAATCAAATCTGATTTTTCAGTGACTTCAACGGCTGATGATTCTTTGATTTTTTTTGGCATTGAAAATAGTTCCTCGATTACTTCGGAAGAGGAGTTTGCACAAGATATAAATACGGCACTTGCCAGAAATATTTTTAGGGATTTTGAGAACATATCTTTTTTTGCATAAAAGTAATGAAAAAGCAAATCGAATCTATCTTTTAAATTTCGGCTCAAAAAAAAACTAAATGGGTTAAAACCCATTTCAATTGATGGCTTTGTTTGTTAATGCATGTCATCAATAGCATCAGGCTTTAGCCTGATGGATAATAGAAAGAAAGAAAAAATCGGCTTTAGCCAAAAGAATGACTAAAGCCGATTTGTGATTGTAAAGATGAATTATTTCTTCTTGTCAATCAATTCCTGAATTTGATTCCAATCATAAAAATGAAATGTCATTCCGTTACTCATGGCCACAAACATTCCGTTTTTGTATTGTGAATTAAGGTTGATATTGGTCACATCAGCTCCATCACATTCAACAGTTGAAGTTGGAATTACAGCCAAAAGCGGATATTCGTTTGGATTCCCATTTGCACCTTCTCTCGGATACACATTAAACGTATTGTCTTGTTGGTTTGAAACCAAAATATAACCTGTAGTTGCTGTTTTTTTGTAAATCGCAATTCCTTCATTATCGGCTTTGAAATCCTTCTGACCAAAAAAAGCCAATTCGTTATTGTTCTTTGCATCAGGATCAGCTACATATTTTCGCATTCCAGATTGTTCATCTGAATAATAAATATACCCCAATTCATTATCAACAGCAATGGCTTCGATTTCTTTTTTGCCACTGAATTTTCCAAATTTCCTAACCAATTCTGCTTTTACAGTTCCAGAACCATCAGTCAGTTTATATTGCCACAAATATGTATCTGTTGGACCTGTTTTTCTTCCAACGATTGCAAAAATTGCCTTGTCGCTTGGTCTTGTGTATAACGAAACACCCATCGGGTCACGTTCAACTTCGCCTTCAAAAACTGGAATACCGCCATTATCAAGTGGTTTCATATCAGGTAAACTGAAAATACGGATGCTGTTCATTTCACGTTCGGTTGTAACGGCAATATCTGTTTTTTTTCCGTTAATCATCAAGCCATAAGCGATATCAACGTTGTTTGGACGTTTGATTCCCAATACCTTATTGACGATTTTCCCTTCTAGATTATAAACATACAAACCACCTTCTGTATCTTTATCGGTCCCGATAATCAAACTCTTTGACGCATCTGTTGGATGAATCCAGATTGCAGGGTCATCCGTGTCGTGAGGAGCTGGTTCAGTGATAGCGTTTGGCTTTAAGGCGTTTGGTTTTACAGGAGCCAGCTTGTCGCTGCAAGAAATACTCAAGGCTCCGATTGTTGTTATTGCGATTAAAAAATGTCTCATTATTTATTGATTTCTGTTGTATAAATTATTTTCCCTTTTTCGTTTACGACTTGTACCTGAAGTTTTTTTTCATTTATTGAAAATGTCATAAAACCTGGTTCCGAAGCGGCAAATAATGTCCCTTCTCTTTTTCCAGTTGGTCTAATTTCGCAAGCAGCACCTGATAAAAACTGAGTGGTGTATCGACCTTTTGGTTTGATGATTTGCAAATCGTGTTCGTGTCCACACAAATAAGCATCTACTTTATATTGGTCGAACAAATCGGCAAATTTTTTCTCGAATCCTTTTGTATCGGGATTGTCCTTGCGTTTTCCTCCCGAATATAACGGATGATGTCCCACAACTATTTTCCATTTGATGGATGTATCCGAAGTGTTCAAGGTTTCAATCAGCCATTTTTTTTGTAGAATTGTATCTTGGGCAATGATGTTTTCATACATTTCTGAACCTTTTTCGTAATAACCATCAATAAACGGATTGGTATCCATCACGACCATCAAAACTTTTTCTCCGTTTTTAAGTTCAAAAGTTTCCGAATAATATTTGGCAGGCATTTTCCATCTTCGGCTGCTGTTTGAATAATCAATCTGGGCTTGGATATTACCCTTGTAATCGTGATTTCCCAAAGCTACATACCAATTTTCATACAAACTGTGGTTGGTGTAGATGTTTTCAAACGAAGAAATCCACTGGTAATCAGTTGTGCTTTGAACGCCATTTGGATAGAAATTATCGCCTACAGAAATCGTAAAATCCGACTCAATTGTCATCGAAGCTTTTCCCATCTGTTCAGCTACTTCCTTTTGAAAATATTGTCCGTTTCTTCCAAAATCTCCCATCACAATAAAGTTAAGACTTTCGTCCAATACTTTCAGCTCTGGAATAAAACCGCCTTTGTAGCCTGATTTTTCTTCAGAAAGATAGTCTTGGGCAAAGGTATTTCCGAAGACAAATAATAAAATGTAAATTATATTTTTCATACTTATATTTTACTCAAAAAACGCTGACAGGAAATGACTCCCGTCAAGCGTTATTTTTTATTTTAAATTAAAGGATTAAAAATCGAATTTCATACCGAAATTATACCTTGCCTGATAGTATTCCAATTGCTTCGTTCTAGAAGAAATTCCTTGGTAATAACGCAAAGGCTGATTACTCAAGTTGTTTCCTTCTATAAACAAACGCAAGTTTTTAGTGATTTTGTATGAAGCGTTTGCATCCACAAAAAGTTGCTTGTCATAATAAGTATCTTCAAATTCCTCTGAACCCAATTCATCCAAATAATCAGATGTGAAGTTAGTTGAAATTCTGGCAGAGAAACGTTTGTTTTCCCAGAACAATGATCCGTTGAAAGAGTGTGGAGCTGTTTTTGGCAAGCTTACATCCGCTCTTGGATTTCCATCTTCATCGGCAATTCCGAATGCTTTTGATTCAGTAAACGTATAATTCACATAGATTCCGAAACCTTTCAAGAATTTTCCAGGTAGGAAATCCAATTGTCTTTGCAACGCAACTTCAAATCCATAAACATCAACTTTATCACCGTTTCTAGATTGTGTGAAGGTCCAGTTCTCTCCAGCTGGAATTGGGTTTTCTTGATTTGGAAAATCTGTTGCGAATTTTTCAGTTGTATAATCTGGGTCGCTGAACGTGTAAATGAAATCATTTAATCTTTTGTAGAAAACTCCAGCCGAAAGCAATCCTACAGATTTGAAATAATTTTCCATCATGAAGTCAGCATTGTAAGCCAAAGTCGCATCAAGGTTCGGATTTCCTGCAAAAATCTCTGAATCCGATGCGATATTATTTACAAACGGAGCCAATGCATAATAATCAGGACGGGCCAGAGCGGTTGTCAAAGCAGCACGAAGTACTAAACTTTCTGAAGCATCATATTTAAACGAAACGCTTGGTAAAATATTCGTGTAGGAGTTTGTAGTCGTGATTTGTCCTTCCAACTCTTCTTCATCTAAAACCCTATTTCCAGTATAATCAATTTGAGTATTTTCGATTCTGAAACCTACAATCATTGATAGCTTAGTAGATAAGTCCTGATCCCATCTTATATAACCTGCAAATATATTTTCTTTTGCATTGTAGTTTTCTGCAAGAAATTCTGATGGATCAACTTCTCTCTCAAAAAGTCCGTCGTTGTTCAAATCTAAACCACCTAAGAAGTTTGCCGAAGCAAAAGTTCCAGGAACATATTTTACGCCAGGATTAAAATTCTCACTTCCAAAAAAGCTTGTTGCAACATCTGCTAAGGTTTCGAATCCGTCGATTGGCTCATAAGCATAGAAAATATTGTTTCTTTCCTTGTCTTTTAATCGCACTCTCAAACCCGTTCTGATTCTACCTTTTTGACCTTCAATTACAGAAAAAGGGAAACGGATATTGATTTTTGCACCAAATTCACTCTCTTTGGTTTCATCTGTATTTTGTGAAAGGTTGGATAGTTCAAGACTTGCAGGATCTTGTCCGACAGCAGTAATCAAAGGATATTTTGTATCTGATAAATCTTCCAGCATTTCCAAACCTTCTTGTTCAAATTCCAAATAACGCTCTTCAGGACGGTATTCTCTTGCTGTTGCATAATTAATAGACCAGTCTAAATCTAATTTTGGAGTCAAAAGGTGTTCCCCTCTCAACGAGTAGTTTTGAACTCTTTGGTCTTCCAAACGTCTATTTTTGTTTCGGTTGTTGTCAACTCCACCTTTTGTTTCTTTCACAAGTGTTCCTTCATAGCCAATAATTGCATCATTTGCATCATATTGTGCTTCTATGTCAGTGAATGTCGTTCTGAAACGGTTCTCACGATCATCTCTCCAGTTGTAAATCGCACTTGCAAAAATCGTGTTGTTATTGTTGAATTTATAGTCCAAAGCTACCGATGCACTTCTACGGATTCTTTGCACATCATATTTTCTGATGTCCGATTCTTCGATGTAAACATTCCCGAAATCGTCCTTTACCCAAGCCGCTTCGATATTATCAGAACCATAGTCGTTGTTATTGTAGGATCCACTCACGACCATTCCAAATTTGTTATCCAAATAACGATTTCCATAAACCAAACCTCCTGTATAAAGTGCTTTTTCACGAATTGGATTATAACCTCCTGATAATGTAGCTGAAATCCTTTCGCCATTTGGAGTAGCTCTTGTAATCAAGTTTACCGAACCTCCAATTGCATCTGCATCCATATCTGGAGTCAGGGTTTTGTTTACTTCGATGGTAGAAATCATATCCGATGGAATAAGGTCCATTTGAACATTTCTGTTATCGCCTTCGGCAGATGGAATCCTGTCACCATTAATAGTAACAGAGTTTAAAGTAGGAGCCAAACCTCGAACAATAATGTTTCGGGCTTCACCTTGATCGTTCTGCATCGTGATTCCGGGAACTCTTTTCAAGGCATCTCCGATATTTGAATCTGGAAAACGACCTACTTGATCCGAAGAAATTACGTTGGTAATGTTTCTATTGTTTTTTTGCTGGTTCAAGGCTTTTGCCTGACCTTTCAAGCGATCTCCAATTACAACCACTTCACTTAAATTCTCTGAACCTGAAGAAAGTTTGAAATTGATGATAGCTGTTTTTCCTTCTTCAACCGTAATTTCTTGCGATTGTGTTTGATATCCAATATAAAGAACTTCTACCGTATAGTTTCCAGCAGGAACGTTCAAGAATTCGAAATCTCCAATCTGATCGGAAACGGTGTATTTGTTTCCAACATTCAATTTGATTGTGGCACCAGGAAGCGAGAAGTTCCCGTCCGAATCGGTAATTTTTCCAGAGATGACTCCGTTTTTTTGAGCCAATCCACTAAAGCTGATCGCCAAAAAAGTAAGTAATAGAAGTAAATTTTTCATCATTAATGTTTGTGTTGTTTTAATGATGCGAAAGTAAAAAGGTGGTATAAAGCAAATGTTAACAACCTATTAGGAAATGATGCACTTTGCAGAAGTTTGTGTTAAGTAATTCAATATTTTTTTTGTCCAATGTAAAAAAATGGGACAAAAAAAAACAGCCCAAAAGAGGACTGTTTTCTTGATAAATAAGTACTAACCAATAATAACTATTTATTTTATCGTGATACTATACTTTCCGTAAAAGATTTATTATCGTAATCCATTACAAACGTATATTCTTCTCCAGTAAAATTGCTAACATCAAATTTTTTATTCACAGCATCCATATCTTTTAATGTTGCAGAATATACTTCGTTTTGGTAACGGTCATATACTTTAATGGCAACCGTGGTATTTTTAGTATTTGGGATACTCAATGTTACCAGTCCTTTTTTTGATACCAAAACAGGCTTGAAAGTTTCAAAAATTGCTTTTTTAGAAAGGTTTGCATCCTTGTCTGATACCGTGATTTCATAACGGGCAATTTTTGCATCTGTTTCCACTTCTAGAAAATAAGTTCCTTTCGCAAGTTCGTTCAAATCGTAGGTTCTGTTGATACCATTTTTGTTAGAAGTTGTTTCAGAAAAAAGAATTCTTTCTTGTGGATCCAAAATCGAGATTTCAGTTTTTGTATCTTGATTCAAAGCGAAACGGATTGTTTTTCCTTGTTCTTTTCTAACATGAAGATAAAAATCTCCGTTTGCAGCTTGTGCTCCAACGGCAGTCAAAACTACCGCCAATACCAATGTCAATTTTAAAATCGTTTTCATAATTGTAGTTTTTAAATTTATATTATTTTATTTAGGGCTAAATTACTACAGAAGTAAATGCAGCAAATAGAGTTTATTTTCAAATTTGTATTCTATATTGTCTTCAGCGAAAACGATTTAGGTTAAAATTGGTAATAAAACACATAATTGAGGTAATTTTGTAATCATTTCAAAACCCCAAAAATGAAAATACATAAACCTACTTATGAATTGGTAGAACCTTCTTTTGGAAGTTCGTTCTCCTATTTAAGATTTGATGAAAATGCAAACAACAAGTCGCATGTTTGGCATTTTCACCCCGAGATTGAACTCGTTTATGTAAATGGTGGTAGCGGAAAACGTCAAATAGGGAGCCATATTTCTTATTTTTCAGATGGCGATTTGATTCTCATCGGAAGTAATTTGCCGCATTGTGGCTTGACTAATGAGCAAACGGGAAATAAAAATGAAACAGTACTGCAAATGAAAGCTGATTTTCTAGGTAACAGTTTTTTCAAACTTCCCGAGATGGAAAATATCGGAAAACTTTTTACAGAAGCTAAAGCTGGAATTGCATTCGAGGGAGAAACCAAGAAAAAAATAGGGAAGAAGATTGAAGCGATGGAAACTCAAACGCCTTTTGAACGGTTATTGACACTCTTGGAAGTCTTGAACGACATGGAAAACTCCACAGAAAGCAAGATTCTCAATGCTGGTGGTTTTTTTATGGAAACCCAAGTTCAGGACAACAATCGCATCAATATTATTTTTAATTTTGTAAAAGATCATTTCCAAGAACAACTCACTTTGGAAGAAGTTGCCGAAATCGTGAGCATGACCGTTCCATCCTTTTGCAGGTATTTCAAGAAAACAACAAATAAGACTTTTACGAAATTTGTCAACGAATATCGTTTGGTGCATGCTTTGAAATTATTGGCTGAAAAGCCTATTAGCATTACTGATATTTGCTACGAAAGTGGTTTTAATAATTTTAGTTATTTCAATAAAACGTTTAAGGAATTTACAGGAAAAAGTGCTTCACAATATCGAAAAGAATTGAAACTGATAATTGATTAATCACAGTTATTTATTTCTCAAAACCTCAAGTAATTCCCTTCTATAAGTAATCCCGATTGGCAAATTCACCTTGTTGATCACCACAAAATCCTTCTCAATTGCATCAATTTTGTCCAAGGCCACGATATAGGATTTATGTATTCTCATAAAAAGACTTTCGGGCAAACTGTTCTGGATTTCATTGGTTGTGGTTGAGGCAAGATAGGTTCGGGTTTTGGTAAACAGCTTCACATAATTGCCAAAACTTTGGGCATACAGCAAATTTTCCAAATCAATATCCATAAAAAAGCCATCCACCTTTACGCTAATTTTAGCAATCGATTCCGTATTATTTTTTGATTCTGGACTATCCATCAGGAGAAAACGATCGATAGCTTTCAAGAATCTCGGGAAATAAATAGGCTTCAACAAATAATCAATTACACCATAATCATAGCTTTCCAAAGCAAATTCCGAATAGGCTGTCGTTAAGATTGTTTTTGGCGAAGAAGGAACAATTTTCAACAAATCTAGCCCCGTAATTTCAGGCATATCAATATCCAAGAACATCAAATCTACTTTGTTTTCTCTCAAATAATTCATCGCTTCAATTCCATTATAAAATTGATTTACCAATTCCAGTTGCGGGTTTTTCTGAATATAATTCACCAACACATAATGTGCAGCTGGTTCATCATCCACAATGATACATTTTTTGGGAGTATTCATCAGTTCAATTCGATTTCAAGGTTCACATTAAAACTTTTTTCACTTTCGATAATCTCCAATTTATGCTTTTCAGGATAGATGATTTCCAATCTTTCCTTGGTGTTTTTCAACCCGATTTTGGTAGAAACAACTGCTTTTTTCTTTTTCGGAATTGAGTTAACAACGTTCATAAAAAGACGACTTTCCTTCACTTCAATTTTGATGTTCACATGACAGTTTTCAATTGTACAAGCTCCATGTTTAAAGGCATTTTCAATAAAAGTAATCAACAGCATTGGGGCAATTTTATAGTTTTGACTTTCGTCGAAATCATACGAATATTGAATATCGCATCGGTAGCCCACACGTTCTTTTTCCAATTGGATATAGCTCGAAAGGAAGGCAATTTCCTCTTCAATCGAAACCAATTCCTTCGAACTGTTCTCCACCTGATACCGCATCAATTGCGAAACCTGCATGATCATATCCGAAGTTCGTTCAGGATATCGAAGACTGATGCCATACAAAGTATTGAACGTATTAAAAAGAAAATGCGGATTCAATTGTCCTTTCAAGGCATTGAGCTGCATTTCATTAAAAACCAATGTCTTGTTGGTTCTCCGTTTCTGTTCGCGATAATGCTCTAAAATCTGAATCGATCCCAAAATACAAACCAGCGTTCCGGCCAAAGTTCCCAGCTGGAAATGATAGGTTTTTTGATTGGCTGATTTATACAAAAAACAATTCTTATAAAGAATCTCGGTAGAAACTTCATAGAGAATTACTGAAAAAACCAATAAAGCCAAAATAGTCAGGACAAGATATAAAACTGGTCGGTGTTCCTTTAATAAAAAAGGCAGGATAAAAAACCGATTGACTTGAGCATGAGCATATAAGATGAAAAAATAAACCAAACCAAAAAAGAAGCCTTTTAAGCTCAAAATCAGGATCCAATCATTCAACGTAAAAAGCACAAAAGAGAATACAAGGATGAAAATTTCCTGCAACCATTTATTCTCTAAAACATATTTAAATTTCATTTTCAACATTTAAAGGACTACAAAGTAAGCATTTATAATTGTATTTCATCCTGTATTAATGACCAATTCAATTCGTCATTTTACCATTTTGGTTCATCATTTATAATCGGTTTATCATAAGGAAGCATTTTAAATTCGCACTTTAATATCCCAAGAATTTATTCGTATGACCTTAAAAAAGTTTTTTTTAATTAGTATTTTGATGCTGTTCCTGAACGGTTTCTCACAGACGCTTTCGCTGAAAGAAGCCGTAGAAACTGGAATTTCAAACTACGGAACCATCAAGGCAAAAAGCAAGTATGCCGAAGCTTCCCAAGAAACCGTGAAGCAAGCAAAACGCGATTATTTGCCAAATCTGAACCTTTCTGCCCAACAAGATTACGGAACTGTAAACGGACAAAACGGACCACTTTATGGTTTTGGAGGTCTTGGTGTGGCTTCTTCCGGATTGCCTCTTCCAGAACAAAATTGGAATGCCGCCTTCGGAGCTTTATATCTGGTAAACTTCAATTGGGAATTCTTTACTTTCGGAAGAATCAAGGAACGAATCAATGTTTCCAAAGCCGATGCCCTTCGTTTTGAAAAAGATTTGCAACAGGAGAAATTCCAACAGAAAATCAAAATAGCTGCTGCTTATCTGAATCTTCTTGCAAGTCAGAGATTGGCCATTTCCCAACAAAAAAACCTCGAAAGAGCCGAAGTTTTCCAAAGATTGGCTGCAGTAAGAGTCAAAAATGGATTATTGGCTGGAGTAGATTCTACATTGGCTTCCGCCGAAGTTTCCCGTGCAAAAATTTCCCTGAATCAGATAAAAGACCAAGTCAAGGAACAGAACAATAAACTAGTTGCCTTAATGGGAGTTGAAGTGAAGGATTTTGCCTTGGATACCACTTTCGTAAAGCAAGTTCCAAAGGCAATTTTTGAATTGGAACAAGCAAATGATAGCTTGAATCTGGTACTCCAATTCTATAAAAGCCGTGTCGATTTCAGTAAGCAACAAGTAAAAGCATTCAGAAAAGAATATTATCCTAGTTTCAGTTTTTTCGGGATTTACCAAACACGTGCTTCAGGATTTAATTCAGATTATGCCGTAGATCAAAATTCATTTACCCAAAATTATCTGGACGGAATCAGTCCAAACCGTCAAAACTATTTGTTAGGGGTTGGCGTTACCTGGAACCTGACTTCCATTGCCAGAACCAGCAAAAAAGTAAGTGCCCAAAAATTGGTTTCGGAAGGTTTGGAAGAAGAATATAAAGTGATCGACCAGCAATTGAAAACCCAATCCGATGCCGCTGATGCGAAAATTAAATTCGCCATGGATAATTTTGCGGAAGCACCCAAACAAGTTGCCGCTGCCAAGCAAGCCTACCTGCAAAAAACAACGTTGTACAAAAACGGATTGACGAACTTAATTGATGTTACACAAGCGTTTTACACCTTGAACCGTGCTGAAATTGACCGTGATATTATTTACACAAACGTTTGGCAATCACTTTTGATGAAAGCCGCTGCAACGGGCGATTTCGACCTATTTATTAATGAATTTTAATTGTAAAGCCTAATGAATTTAATACGTTTCGCACTTCGCAAGCCCATCTCGATCCTCGTTCTCGTGGCAGGACTTTTCTTCTTCGGAATTGGAGCCGTGAGAACCATCAAGGTGGATATCTTACCTAAAATGAATCTTCCGGTGTTGTATCTGGCCCATCCTTTTGGAGGTTATACCCCCAACCAAATGGAATCGTATTTTGCCAAGAATTATGTCAACATCATGCTTTTTGCAAATGGTGTAAAATCGATTGAAACCAAGAACATACAAGGGTTAACCTTAATGAAAGTAACCTATTATGAAGACACCAATATGGCTCAGGCTGCTGCCGAATTGAGTGCTCTTTCCAACAGGATTCAGGCTATTTTTCCTCCTGGTTCCCAACCACCATTCGTCATTCGTTTTGATGCTTCGTCGCTTCCAGTAGGTCAGTTGGTTTTGAGTAGTAAGACCAAGACAAACAATGAGTTGCAGGATTTGGCTAATGTGTATGTCCGAGCTTCGTTTACTTCAATTCCGGGTTTGTTGGCACCACCACCATTTGGCGGAAGCCCAAGAACTATTGAAATTAATGTTGACCCAGATGCACTTCGTTCGCATAATCTAACACCCGATCAAATTGTTGAAGCGTTACGACTTAATAATCAAACGGCTCCTTCTGGAAATGTAAGGATTGGCGATAAAAATTATCTGACCCCAACCAACAATACCATAAAAGACATTCAGGATTTTGCTAAAATTCCACTCTTCAAGGGTGGGGTTCAAAATTTATATTTAGGAGATGTGGCTACCGTAAAAGACGGGGCCGATATCACAGCGGGTTATGCTTTGGTGAATGGAAAACGTTCGGTTTATGTGAGTATTGCAAAAGCCGGAGATGCTTCAACTTGGGAAGTGGTGCAGAATTTAAAAAAGCAATTGCCTAAAATCCAAAGCACGTTACCCGAAGATGTACAGCTTTCGTATGAATTCGACCAATCGGTTTATGTAATCAATTCCGTAAAAAGTTTGATTACCGAAGGTGTCATTGGAGCGGTTTTAACGGGATTGATGGTGTTGTTATTTTTAGGAGATAGGAAAGCGGCTCTTATTGTAATACTAACGATTCCAATATCCATTATTTCTGGAGTTTTATTCCTGAAATTATTCGGGCAAACCATCAACTTGATGTCGTTAAGCGGACTTGCTTTGGCTATCGGAATCTTGGTAGATGAAAGTACCGTTACCATTGAAAATATCCATCAGCATTTGGATATGGGAAAACCAAAAGCACTCGCCATTTGGGATGCCTGTAAGGAAATAGCCTTGCCAAAATTATTGATTTTACTTTGTATTCTCGCCGTTTTTGCACCAGCTTTTACGATGACAGGAATTCCTGGAGCTTTGTTTTTGCCTCTTGCATTGGCAATTGGTTTCTCGATGATTATTTCGTTTTTGCTTTCGCAGACTTTTGTTCCGATTATGGCAAACTGGCTGATGAAAGACCACGCAAAAATCCACCATGAACCTTCCATTTCAGATGATGAAGCAGAATTCAATGCTTCGGGATTAACGCCAGAATCAGAACAAGATACCTATAACCAAAGAAAAGTTTTAGACAGAGAAGATTTGAACAACGATGGAAAAATCGGCAAGTTCGAGAAATTCCGCATCCGTTTTATGAAACTCATCGACAGGCTTTTCATCTTCAGAAAACCAGTTACCTTGATTTATTTGTTCGGAATAACAGCATTGGCGGTTCTTTTATTGAATATAATTGGTCAGGATGTTTTCCCAAAGGTAAATTCCAGCCAGTTTCAAATGCGACTCCGAGCTCCCGATGGAACCCGAATCGAAAGAACCGAAGAGAAGGCTTTGTTGACGTTGAAAGAATTGGAAAAGATGGTTGGAAAAGAGCATATCGATATTTCGTCGGTTTATGTCGGCCAGCATCCAAGTTTGTTTTCGGTTTCACCAATTTATCTTTTCACAGCTGGTCCTCACGAAGCGGTTTTCCAAATCGGGTTGAAGGACTACCACGAAGATATGGAAGTGTTTAAAGATGATTTCCGAAAAAGATTAGCAAAGGTCCTGCCCGATGTAAAAGTTTCCTTCGAACCAATTGAGTTGACGGATAAAGTTTTAAGCCAAGGTTCGCCAACGCCAATCGAGATCCGAATTGCAGGAAAAAATAAAAAACTGAACGAAGAATACGCCAATAAAATCATCGCCAAGCTGAACAAAATTGATTATTTCCGCGATGTTCAAATCGGGCAACCGATAAAATACCCTTCATTGGAAATTAATATCGACAGGACTCGTGCTGCACAATTGGGGGTTGATATGAACGATATTTCACGTTCGCTGATTGCCTCAACTTCTTCTTCAAGATATACCGAGAAAAATACTTGGATCGATGAAAAGGCGGGACTTTCCTATAATGTTCAGGTGCAAGTGCCGTTGGACAAGATGAATTCCCATAACGACCTAGGAGAAATTCCTTTGCTAAAGAATACTTCTCGTCCAGTTTTGACTGATGTGGCTACGATTACGCCATCTTATACCTATGGCGAAAACGACAATCTTGGTGCAATGCCTTATATTTCGGTTACGGCAAACATCGACCATACGGATTTGGGTACAGCTGCAAAAGCGGTCAAAAATTCAATTGCAAATTTAGGAGAATTGCCAAGAGGATTATTCGTAGAACCTATCGGATTATCGAAGGTTTTGGATGAAACTATGGGAAGCCTTCAAACAGGATTGCTAGTTGCAGTTGTGGTTATTTTCCTGATGCTTTCGGCAAATTTCCAATCGTTCAAGATATCCTTGGTTATTTTGACGACCGTTCCGGCAGTAGTTTTAGGGGCTTTATTACTGCTTTTACTAACAGGTTCAACCTTGAATTTGCAATCCTATATGGGAATCATTATGTCCGTCGGAGTATCGATTGCCAATGCAGTTTTATTGGTCACGAATGCCGAACAATTACGAAAAGTCAACGGAAACGCAATGCAATCAGCTCGTGAAGCCGCATCGTTACGATTGCGTCCAATCATTATGACCAGTATCGCCATGATTGCCGGAATGTTGCCAATGGCTATCGGTCACGGCGAAGGTGGCGATCAAGTTTCGCCTTTAGGAAGAGCTGTAATTGGAGGATTGTTGTTCTCAACCTTTACAGTATTAATAATCCTGCCAATGATTTTCGCTTGGGCATTAGGAAAAACCTCCACACAGTCGGTTTCATTGGATCCGGAAGACGAAGAAAGCAAACATTACATCTCATCATTATCTCATAAAAATGAAAAATAATAGTATAAAAGTAGCCGTTCTAGCTATGTTATTTTTGGCTAGTTGTGCCGAAAAGAAAGAAGAAACAGCTCCAGTTGAGGAAGCTCCAGTAATCGAAACATTCATTGCCCAAAAAGAAAAATTGTCAACTGAGTTGAGAATGCCTGCCGAATTGGTTGGGTTTCAGCAAGTAGATATTTATGCAAAAGTCAGCAGTTTTGTAAAGGAATTGAAAGTCGATATCGGTTCGGAAGTCAAAAAAGGACAGTTGATGATGATTTTGGAAGCTCCAGAAACCAGTTCGCAATTGGCTGCAGCCGAATCAAGATTGCATTCGCAGGAAGCGGTTTACATGACAAGTAACAACACCTATAAAAGATTCTTGGAAACCAGCAAGGTCGAAGGAACCATTTCTAAAAACGATTTGGAACTTGCCGAAGGAAGAAAAAACTCTGATTATGCACAGCTTCAGGCGGCAAAAGCATCCTATCGTGAAGTGCAGAATATCATCAATTATCTTCAAATCCGTGCTCCATTTGATGGTGTCATTGCCGCTCGAAATGTAAATCTTGGAGCCTATGTTGGTCCTGCCGGAAAAGGTTCGGATCAGCCATTAGTGACGATTCAACAGCAAGATAAACTCCGACTTTCAGTATTTGTTCCCGAAGCTTACACAGGTTATTTGAGCAACGGAGACGAATTGAGCTTCACTGTAAAATCAATGATGGGACAAAATTTCAAGGCAAAGATTGCTAGAAAATCGGGAGCTTTGGACAGCAAACTACGTTCCGAAAGAATAGAAATGGATGTCATCAATACCACTAAAAAATTATTACCGGGAATGGTCGCCGAAGCCATTTTGCCTTTGAATGCAAAAGACAGCACTTTCGTTGTGCCTAAAACAGCGGTAGTTTCCTCAAGCGAAGGTATTTTTATATTAAAAGTGAAAGATCATAAAACACTCCGAACCGAAGTCCAAAAAGGCAGGGAATTCGAGGATAGGGTAGAAGTCTTCGGAGACATCCAACCGAATGAAACGTTCGTCAAGGTAGCTTCCGAAGAAATAAAAGACGGGACGGAAGTGAAGTAAGTAAAAAGGCTTTTTGTAATTTAATTTACAAAAAGCCTTTTTAATTTTATATTTTGGAAGGAGCTACCCCGAATTGCTTTTTGAAGGCAAACGAAAAGTGCGATAAGTCCTCAAAGCCAACTTCAAGATAAACATCAGAAGGGGCTTTTGCTTTTTCCTTAATTAGATAATAAGCTTCCTGCAATCTTCTTTTCTGTAACCAATGACTTGGCGAATCCTGAAATACTTTTTGAAAATCTCTCTTGAAAGTTGCAAGGCTTCTTCCAGTCAGATAGGCAAAGCGTTTGAGTTGAACATTAAAATGGAAATTTTTATTCATAAACGCCTCCAAATCTATTTTCCCAGGTTCATTGAAATCAAACAAGACTTGTATCAACTCTGGATTGATTTTTAAAAGCAGATGAAGGGCTTCCTTGATTTTTATCCTAAATAATTTCTCGTCTTCTTCCTGATTCATTGCAAAATAAGCTATCAAAGATTCCATAAAAGAAAGATAAGCGGGGTTTTGGGGCAGCGGTAAAATCGCGAGATCGGGATTGCTTTTCTCAATCTTATAATTATATTCTAGACTTATTTCCTTCAGAATATCCTGTGTCAGATATAAAGTAATGGATTTATATTCTCCATTTTCAGGTGGAATTTTTTCAAACTTTAAAAGCTGATTCCTCTTGGTAAATCTCAAATCGCCTTCAACCGATTTATAATTCTTTTTTCCATCATACATGCTCATCGTTCCAGCTAATTGATAGCTTAAAACATGTTCAGGAACAAATTGTTCACCGGTCCTGCTTTTTGAATAATAGCAGGAATAAAGAATCTTTGGTTTGGTAATTTCTTCTGTAATTGGCATAGCGTAAAGTTATGAAAAGAAACAGAAAGTTATTTAGTAAGGATACTTTCTGTTTCTCTTTTTATCAATATTATTGCAATAATGTTCTCGGTTCAAGATAGGCTTCCAATCCAAGAACTCCAAATTCCCGCCCCATTCCGGATTGCTTGAATCCACCGAAAGGTGCCAACGGATCATGTTTCAAAACATTAATTAAAACCCTTCCGGCATTAATTTTTGAAGCTACATCATGAGCTCTTTTTGTATCAGTAGAACTCACGTATGCTTGTAATCCATAAGTCGTATCATTGGCAATTTCGATAGCTTCTTCTTCAGTTTTATAGGTCAACACTGATAAAACAGGTCCAAAAATCTCTTCTCTTGCAATTCGCATCTGGTTGTTTACATTTACAAAAACGGTTGGTTTTACAAAATTTCCTTTTTCCAAACCTTCTGGTTTTCCTAATCCGCCAACCAATACTTCAGCACCTTCTTCAATTCCAATTTTAATATAATCCTGAACACGTTGATACTGTTTCTGGCTTACCATTGGTCCAACATTGGTATCACTCTCTTTTGGATCTCCCACTTTTGTATGTTCCAACGTAGATTTGATCAAACCTTTCACTTCCTCCAAGCGATATTCCGGAACCAGTAATCTTGTTCCAGCCACACAAGCCTGTCCACTGTTCATGTAAGCCGCCATGATTGCCATAGGAATTGCTGTTGCAAAATCAGCATCATCTAAAATAATATTCGGAGATTTTCCACCCAATTCCAGGGTAACGCGTTTCAAAGTATCAGTAGCTTCTCGGGCAATCAGCTTTCCTACAACGGTTGAACCAGTAAAAGAAATTTTTGCAATATCTGGATGACGCGTAATTTCTGCACCTACAGTAGTTCCCAATCCATTTACAATATTGAAAACACCTTTTGGAAGTCCCGCTTCATGCAAACACTCCGCCATAATTTGTGTTTGCATTGCACTCATTTCGCTGGGTTTGATAACGGCAGTACAACCAGCGGCAATTGCAGAAGCTAGTTTACTTGAAATAAATCCGTTGCTGGAATTCCAAGGAATAATAATACCAACAACACCAATGGGTGCCATCTGAACTTCGGATGCTCCAATGGTTTTAGTAAATTGATAGGATTCTAAAACAGTAATGGCCGATTCAAAATTTTGAAGTAAAAAACTATAGCCGTTAGTAGCAAACTGCAAAGTTCCTCCATATTCTTCCACCATCACATTAATCAAATCTTCTTTCCTGTCTCGAACTGCATTTTGCATCGATTTCAGATAGCCGATACGTTCTGTAATTGTCGTTTTTGAAAATGAAACGAATGCTTTTTTAGCGGCAGCGATAGCATTTTGAGTGTCTTCTTCATTCCCTAGCCTTACTTCTCCTAGCTTTTCATTTGTTGTAGGACTAATCAAATTGAAAAGGTCCGTTCCCTTTGGTGTAACAAATGCTCCATTGATGTAAATCTTGTCTATTGTCTTCATAATTTTTTACGTTTATAATTATGGGACAAAGTTCAGCAGAAACAAGATTTTATACTTTGTTGTATGGCTCATACTTGCTTTGTTGAAAAGTTCAAAAAAATTAGGCATCCGCCAAAAGCATACAGGCTTCCTCCTAAAAAATCTGTCACCTCCCAACTTCCAGTCATCATCTCGCAACTTCCAACACAATTCCCTATATTTGCACTCCGAAAAAGCACAAATAAAAGTGAGTCAGATCAACAAACTAAAAATTCTCAACGACCCTATCTATGGGTTCATTACCATTCCAGACACCTTAATTTACGACCTTGTTCAGCATCCTTATTTTCAACGATTAAGACGTATTTCGCAAATGGGATTGTCCTATTTGGTATATCCTGGAGCTCACCACACTCGTTTTCACCATGCTTTAGGTTGTATGCACATCATGCAAAAAGCTGTTGAGGTAATCCGTTTCAAGGGAACTGAAATATCAAAAGAGGAAGAAAGAGCTTTGTATGTTGCGATACTTTTGCACGACATTGGCCACGGACCATTTTCTCATGCTATGGAACACAGCATTGTAGAGGATGTCAACCACGAGTCGATTTCATTATTGTTTATGGACAAGCTAAATGCTGAATTTAATGGTGAATTGAGTCTGGCGATACAAATATTCAAAGGTGATTATCATAGAAAATTCATGTTGCAACTCATATCAAGTCAGTTGGATATGGACAGGATGGATTACTTGAAACGTGATAGTTTTTATACTGGTGTAGCCGAAGGAAACATCAATTCTGATCGATTGATTCAAATGATGACCGTTGTTGAGGATACGCTTGTAATCGAAGAAAAAGGAATCTATTCGGTCGAAAAATTCCTGATGGCAAGACGCTTGATGTATTGGCAGGCCTACTTACACAAAACCAGTCTTGTAGCAGAGTTAATTTTGACGAAAGTCCTAAAAAGAGCAAAAGAATTAACGCAGAAAGGTGTGATTTTAAATTGTAGTCAGCCGTTATTGTTTTTTATGCAAAATAAAATCACATTGGAAGCTTTTGATGATGCAACACTGGATTTATTTGCACAATTGGATGATTTTGACATCATCAGTGCTTTGAAAAACTGGCAATTTCATGATGATTATGTTCTGAGTTCCCTTAGCAGGATGATTATTAACCGCGATCTGTTGAAGATTAAAATCAGCGAAGAAAAGTTCTCTCAAGAGGATGCTGATATCTATATCAACAAGTTTGCGAAGCTGAGTAACATTTCCTTGCATGATGCGGGATACTTTGTATATAAAGGAAAAATTAAAAATCAGGCCTATAATAAGGAGGCCGAACCCATCAGTATATTCCGAAAAGACAAATCGATCGAGGATGTCATCAATGCCTCAGATCAGTTGAATTTAAAAGCCTTGACGAAACCGGTAACCAAGTTTTATATTTGTTTTCCAAAAGTACTTGCCGAAAATTAACATTTAAAAATCTATTTTTTATATTTTTGTCGGGATGAAATTTACAGCAGAACAAATAGCAGGTATTTTAGAAGGCGAAGTAGTAGGAAATCCTAATGCTGAAGTTTCCAGATTATCAAAAATAGAAGAAGGAACCGATGGCTCGCTTACATTTTTAAGCAATCCTAAGTACCAGAATTTCATATATTCTACACAAGCATCTATCACCATAGTCAACCACTCTTTTGTAGCAGAAGGCCCAATCGCTACAACATTGATCAAAGTAGAAGACGCTTATGGTGCTTTCTCTAAGATATTGACTTTTTATGATGAAGTAAAGCACAACAAAAAAGGAATCGAGCAGCCTTCTTCCATTTCGGAGAATGTTAAATATGGTTCCGATTTTTATTTGGGAAGCTTTAGCTACATTGGAAACAACGTAAGAATTGGAAATAATGTAAAGATTTATCCGAACTCTTTTATTGGTGATAATGTTGTGATAGGCGATAATGTGATTATTTTTGCAGGAGCCAGAATTTATTCAGAAACCGTAATCGGAAATTTTTGTACCATTCATTCAGGATCAATTATTGGTGCTGATGGTTTTGGTTTTGCACCAAATGCCGACGGAAGCTATACAAAGATTCCACAAATTGGTAATGTAATTTTGGAAGATAATGTAGATATTGGAGCTGCCACAACAATCGATAGGGCAACAATGGGTTCTACGATCATAAGAAAAGGAGTAAAACTCGACAATCAGATCCAAATTGCTCATAATGTTGAAATTGGAGAAAATACCGTCATTGCTGCTCAAACAGGAGTTGCAGGTTCAACCAAAATCGGAAGTAATTGTATAATAGGAGGTCAGGTAGGAATCGCAGGACATATCACTATCGGAAATAATGTGAGAATCCAAGCCCAAACAGGTGTCGGAAAAAATATTAAAGATGGAGAAATAATCCAGGGAAGCCCTGCTTTTGGATATAATGATTTTAGCAAATCGTATGTTCATTTCAGAAACCTGCCGAAAATTGTGACCGAACTAGAAGATTTAAAAAAGAAGATTAATAAATAAGTAAAATAAAATCCAAGAAACAATGGTTAAACAAACGACCATCAAGAACGAAATTTCTCTAACAGGAGTAGGACTTCACACAGGAAAGGAAGTCAAAATGACCTTTAAACCTGCACCAGTCAACAACGGATTCACTTTCGTAAGAGTTGATTTGGAAGGACAGCCTATCATTGAAGCTGATGCTAATTATGTTGTGAATACACAAAGAGGCACCAATCTAGAGAAATTAGGTGTAAAAATCCAAACTTCAGAGCATGTTTTAGCTGCTTTTGTTGGTTGTGATCTAGATAATGTTATTGTAGAATTGAATGCTTCCGAACCGCCAATTATGGACGGTTCATCTAAATATTTTGTAGAGGCCATAGAAAAGGCTGGAATAGTTGAGCAAGAAGCCGAACGAAAATATTATGTCGTAAAGGAAGTAATTTCTTTTACTGATGAAGCTACAGGAAGTGAAATCTTAGTAATGCCAAGCGATGATTATCAAGTGACGGCTATGGTCGATTTTGGTACAAAAGTATTGGGCACTCAAAACGCTACAATGAAAAGCATTGCCGATTTCAAAAAAGAAATTGCAAATGCAAGAACTTTCAGTTTTCTTCATGAATTAGAATCATTGTTAGAAAATGGTCTGATCAGAGGAGGAGATTTAAACAATGCTATCGTTTATGTAGACAAGGAAATCTCTGAATCTACTATGGAAAATCTGAAAGTTGCCTTTGGAAAAGAGAAAATTTCGGTTAAACCGAATGGAATTCTTGACAACCTGACGTTGCATTATCCTAATGAAGCTGCCCGTCATAAATTGCTTGATGTTGTGGGTGATTTGGCTTTGATTGGAACTAGAATCAAAGGAAAAGTTATTGCAAACAAGCCAGGCCATTTTGTAAATACACAATTTGCAAAGAAGATGGCTAAAATCATCAAGATAGAACAAAGAAATCACGTTCCCGTATATGATTTGAATCAGGAACCATTAATGGACGTCAATAAAATCATGACAATGTTGCCACACAGGCCTCCATTTTTATTGATTGATAAAATCTTTGAACTTTCAGATACACACGTTGTAGGTTTGAAAAACGTTACGATGAACGAACCCTTCTTCGTCGGACATTTTCCAGATGCACCTGTAATGCCAGGAGTTCTAATTGTTGAAGCAATGGCACAATGTGGTGGAATCTTGGTTTTAAGTACAGTTCCAGACCCTGATAATTACCTGACTTTCTTTATGAAAATTGACAATGTGAAATTCAAACATAAAGTATTGCCAGGTGATACCTTAATATTCAAATGTGATTTGATTACTCCAATAAGAAGAGGAATCTGTCACATGCAGGCAAATGCTTACGCAAACGGAAAACTCGTTGCCGAAGCAGAATTAATGGCACAGATTGCCAAAAAACAATAAAAAGAAAGTAGATGAATCAACCACTTGCTTACGTTCATCCGGGAGCTAAAATAGCTAAAAACGTTGTAATTGAGCCTTTTACAACAATCCATAACAACGTAGTTATTGGAGACGGAACTTGGATAGGTTCAAATGTTACCATCATGGAAGGTGCAAGAATCGGGAAGAATTGCAATATTTTTCCGGGTGCTGTAATTTCGGCGATACCACAAGATTTAAAATTTGGAGGAGAAGATTCTCTTGTAATTATAGGAGATAATACGACGATCAGGGAATGTGTAACCATCAACAGAGGAACTGTAGCTTCAGGCCAAACGGTGATTGGAAATAATTGTCTTATCATGGCTACGGCTCACATTGCTCACGATTGTCACGTTGGTAATAATGCAATTATTGTAAACGGAGTCCTTTTAGGAGGTCATGTTACAATTGGGAATTTTGCCATCATTGGAGGTTTATCAGCTGTACACCAATTTATTAGTGTTGGTGATCACGCTATGATTTCGGGTGGATCTTTGTTGAGAAAAGATGTTCCTCCTTATACAAAAGCTGCAAAAGAACCTTTGTCTTATGTAGGAATCAACTCTGTAGGATTGAGAAGAAGAGGTTTTACGACTGAAAAAATCAGAGAAATTCAAGAAATCTACAGGATTTTATACCAGAAAAATTACAACACCACCCAAGCTTTGGGAATCATCGAAGCAGAGATGGAAGCAACTCCAGAAAGAGATGAAATTATCCAGTTTATCAGAAACTCTTCAAGAGGTGTGATGAAAGGATACACGGGAAGCTTCTAAAAGAAAACAAAAAAACAAATTAACAAACAACGAATAAAAATATAAAATGGCATCTACATCAGATATTAGAAACGGATTATGCATCAAATTCAATCACGATATTTATAAAATCATTGAATTCTTACACGTAAAACCAGGAAAAGGACCAGCTTTTGTTAGAACAAAATTGAAAAGTTTAACAAACGGAAAAGTGTTGGACAACACGTTTTCTGCAGGACATAAAATTGATGAAGTTCGTGTAGAAACACATGAATTCCAATTCTTATATGCAGAAGGAGATTTGTATAACTTTATGCACACTGAAACCTATGAGCAAATTCAATTGAACAAAGCAATCCTTGATGCTCCAGATTTGTTGAAAGAAGGAACAACTGTAAAAGTAATCATCAATGCAGAAACAGAAGCTCCTTTATCTGTAGATATGCCTGCTTCTGTTATTTTGGAAGTTACCTATTCTGAACCAGGAGTGAAAGGAAATACTTCTACAAATGCTACTAAACCAGCAACTGTTGAAACTGGAGCAAATGTAAACGTTCCGTTGTTCATTAACGAAGGTGATAAAATTAAAATCGATACAGCTACAGGTTCTTATATGGAGCGAGTGAAGGAATAGTTTGCAGTGTTCAGTTTTCAGTTTACAGTACTGAACACTGAACACTGAACACTGAATACTAACTATATGAAGTTTCCAAAAATCCATTCTTTAAAAGAAATTGCCACGATAATCAATTGTGAGTATGTAGGTAATGAAGATTTTCCAGTTCACGGTATGAATGAAATTCATGTGGTGGAGAATGGGGATATTGTTTTTGTAGACCATCCAAAATATTACGACAAGGCGTTGCAATCTGCAGCAACAATCGTTTTGATCAATAAAAATGTTGAATGTCCGGAAGGAAAAGCACTTTTAATTTCGGATGACCCTTTTAGGGATTTCAATAAATTGACCCATCATTTCCGACCTTTTCAATTTTCGAATGTTGCCATTTCGGCTTCCGCCAAAATAGGAGAGGGCACCATCATTCAGCCGAATTCATTCATTGGAAATAATGTTACCATAGGCAAGAATTGCTTGATTCATTCCAATGTTTCTATTTATGATAATACCATAATTGGAGATAATGTGATGATTCATGCCGGAACCATACTTGGAGCTGATGCTTTTTATTATAAAAAGCGTGAAGAAGGTTTCGATCAATTGATTTCTGGCGGTAGAGTAGTAATTGAAGATAATGTTGGAATTGGGGCACTTTGCACGATTGACAAGGGGGTTACTGGCGATACCACAATTGGAGAAGGAACAAAAATCGATAACCAAGTGCATGTTGGACATGACACTATTATCGGAAAAAAATGCTTGATTGCTTCACAGACCGGAATTGCAGGTTGTGTGATTATTGAGGACGAAGTTACGCTTTGGGGACAAGTTGGAACCACAAGTGGCATAAGAATAGGTTCGAAAGCGGTGATAATGGGGCAAACAGGAGTAACAAAATCTGTAGAGGGTGGAAAAACCTACTTCGGAACGCCAATAGAAGAGTCCCGTGAAAAGCTAAAGCAATTGGCCAATATCAAAAAAATACCCGAAATACTCGAAAAATTAAAATAATGATGTCTGCTAAAAAAATAGTTCAGGATTTTTATAAATCAGATGCCTTAATAGACGCTTCAGTAATGAGCGAGTTCTTGCATCCTGAGATAATTTTAGAATGGAACAGTTCAAAAGGTTTTTTGAAACTGGGTTATGATGAAATTCTAGCCATCACTGCTGAAATGAGCAAGGCTTATGTTCGTTCAAAAGCACGGATCAACTTGATGGTTGTGGAAGGCAATATTGTTTCGCTTCGCTATTCTCATTATGTAAAAACCATTGAAAACCCAAGAGAAGAAATGCTTTTGGCACACTTCTTTGTAATCTGGGAAATCAAGGACGGTAAACTTTTCCGAGGTTACCAAATGAGTCAACTTTCATAATTTATTCTCAAAAAAACTTTCCAATTAGGTCTCAAAACCTTACTTTTGCATCACTATTTCAAAAAATAATTAAAAATATATATTATGAGCGTTTTAGTTAATAAAGATTCTAAAATAATTGTTCAGGGTTTTACAGGAAGTGAAGGAACTTTTCACGCTTCTCAAATGATTGAATACGGAACAAACGTTGTAGGTGGTGTAACACCAGGAAAAGGTGGAACAACACATTTAGATCGTCCAGTTTTCAACACTGTAAAAGATGCTGTAGAACAAGCTGGAGCTGATACCACTATCATTTTCGTTCCGCCAGCTTTTGCTGCTGATGCAATTATGGAAGCTGCTGATGCTGGAATCAAAGTAATTATCACAATTACAGAAGGTATTCCAGTTGCAGATATGATTAAGGCTTACGCTTATATTCAAAATAAAGAATGTCGTCTAATCGGGCCAAACTGTCCTGGTGTTATTACTCCAGGTGAAGCAAAAGTAGGTATCATGCCAGGTTTTGTTTTCAAAAAAGGAACTGTTGGTATCGTTTCTAAATCAGGAACTTTAACCTACGAAGCGGCTGACCAAGTTGTAAAACAAGGTTTGGGAATCACAACAGCTATCGGAATCGGTGGAGATCCAATTATTGGAACTACAACTAAGGAAGCTGTAGAATTGTTGATGAACGACCCAGAAACTGAAATCATTATCATGATTGGAGAAATTGGTGGACAACTAGAAGCTGATGCTGCTAAATGGGTAAAAGCTGATGGTAATCGTAAACCAGTTGTTGGTTTCATTGCTGGGGAAACTGCTCCAAAAGGAAGAACAATGGGTCACGCAGGTGCGATTGTTGGTGGTGCTGATGATACAGCCGAAGCTAAAAAACGTATCATGAGAGAATGTGGAATCCACGTTGTTGACTCTCCAGCAGAAATTGGTAAAAAAGTAAAAGAAGTACTTGGGTAATCTCCAAGATGCAAATAATAAATTCCAAAGCTCCGCTTCATGTGGAGCTTTTTGTTTCCATAATCTCACTTAGAGCCTTCGTGCCTTTGTGGCAAAATAAAATAAGATGTATAAAGAATTAAAGAAATTCAAAACCCAAAATACCTTCACGTTCACTCAGGAAGATAGCCTAGAAACCGTTTGCAATGCTCCAGAATCAGGGAGTGGTGTTTTTATGGTATATGCTGTAGAGGGAGAAGAGAAAGAATTGATCATGGTAGGTTCTACGGGAACTATCCAAAACGATGGAACATTGAAAATCAAAAACGGCGGACTTTATGACAAGATTGTAAACGGACACCAATTTGCCAAAACAGGAAGAAAATATTCTTGGCCAGCCCAGATGAAACTCGAAAACATCGAGCGTCTTGAAGTGTCTTGGTATGAAACCTTCAACGAAAAGAACAAGGTAATCCCTACTTTCGTAGAAGGACAAGTGCTGCAAAACTTTCTAGACGAAAAGGGAAGATTGCCTAGATGGAATGTGGCGTTCTAAGAAGAAACAAAAATAATCATCAAAATTCTTACAAGTTGTAAGGCTTTTTTTATTTCAAACAATTGATTTTTATATATTTGAGGACTTATATTTATTTTATGAAAAAACTTTACTTTTTGGTGGTGGCGTTGTTTGCATGTGTGAACATGAGAGGACAAATTATAGACTTTTCGGATGCTAATTTCAAAGCAAAACTGTTGCAAGCTGAAGAAGGGTCGTTTATAGCTTTTGATTCCGAAGGAAATACTATGAAAATTGATGGTAATGAGGATGGTGAGATAGAATTGAATGAGGCATTAGCAGTACATGGGTTAAATGTATATCCAAATATTTCTAATTTGAGCGGAATTGAATTTTTTACTAATTTAAAAAGTCTGTACATACCTGATAACAATTTATCAGGAATAGTGGATTTTTCACCTTTAATTAATCTAACGTATTTGAATTGTAATGATAGTTTTAATTTAGTAACTACTAATGGCATTAATATTTCTGGTCTTAATCTCAAAACTCTATATTGTAATAACAATAAAATTATATCCTTAAATCTTTCGGATGCTCCTAACTTGGAGTTTTTAGATTGCTCATGGAACCAAATGCTAAGTTTGGATGTAAGTTCAAATCCTTTGATTAAGGAGTTAAGTTGTTCTTTTAATAATTTAAGCTCTCTTGAATTAGAAGGATTAACAGAACTAACAAAATTAAGTTGTAATAATAATGTTTTAGAATCACTTAATCTATCTGATTGTTTACAATTAGATCAACTTTATTGTTCTTTTAATGATTTTATAAATTTGGACTTGGTTTATTCATCTGATCTTTCTATTGTTAGTGCAGGTCCCAATTATTTTTTGGAAAATGCTTTTATAAAAGGAAATACAAATATTTTATTTAATTTAAGTGAGTGTCCAAGTCTAAAATATCTTTGTGTTGATGATAGTAAAATAGAAATAGCAGAAAATCTTGTAACCGAATTAGGCTATACGGATTGTGAAGTCAACTCTTACTGCTCCTTTACTCCCGGAGGTGAATATTATACAATTAATGGAACAAATATTCTCGACTCCAATAACAATGGTTGTGATGTATCAGATGCAATCCTTCCAAATCTAAAACTTAATATAACAGATGGGACTATAACTGGAAGCCTAATATCCAATCAATCAGGAGAATATTATATTCCAGTTCAAGCAGGAAACCATACCATAACTCCAGTATTAGAAAACCCCACCTATTTCAATATTTCGCCAACAGCTGTAAGTGTTACTTTCCCTGAAACCGCAAGTCCCTTCATACAAAATTTCTGCATCACGCCAAATGGTTTTCATCAGGATGTTGAGGTAACGATTGTTCCTATAGATGCTGCCGTTCCAGGTTTTAATGCTCATTATAAAATTATCTACAAGAATAAAGGAAATGTTTCTATCGCTATGGGAACCGTAGGTTTAAACTATAATGATGAAGTGTTAGATTTTGTTTCAGCTAACCCTACTTCGGAGGTGCTACCCGTTGGATCATTGTTTTGGACATTCCTGAACCTTCAACCTTTTGAAACCCGAACGATTGATGTGTCTTTCAATCTGAACTCTCCTATGGAAACTCCAGCACTCAACGGTGATGATATACTTACATTCGAAGCTTCAGCAGATACAAGTGTAGGAGAGGATGATAATCCAATTGATAATGTCATGAATTTTCAACAAACCGTTGTCAACTCCTTCGATCCGAATGATAAAACCTGCCTCGAAGGAACTGCCATCACGCCAGACATGATCGGGCAATACGTTCACTACATGATCCGCTTTGAAAATACCGGAACCTTTGCTGCACAAAACATCGTAGTAAAAGACATGATTGATACCGCAAAATTTGATGTTTCAAGTTTGATTGCCCTAAACGGAAGCCATCCATATGTAACCCGAATCACAGGAAATAAAGTAGAATTCATGTTCGAAAACATAAACCTGCCTTTTGATAATGCCAATAACGATGGCTATGTAGTTTTCAAAATCAAAACCTTGCCAACTTTAGCTTTGGGCGACAGCTTCAGCAACACGGCCAGCATCTATTTTGATTTTAACTTCCCAATTGTTACTGAACCTGCCGTTACAACTTTTGCAGAACTTGGAACACTAGATTTTGAGTTTAACAATTATTTTACTTTATATCCAAATCCTACTAATGGTATCTTGAACATTACCTCAAAACAAGCTATCGAGTTGCAAACTGTCAGTATCTACAACACTTTAGGACAATTGGTAGTTTCAGTGCCAAATGCTAAAGGTGTGAATACTGTTGATGTTTCAAGACTTTCAACTGGGAATTATTTTATCAAAGTAGTTTCGGATAGGGGAATATCGAATGCGAAGTTTGTCAAAAAATAATAGCAAAAAATCCAAAACCAAAGCCTTGTAAATCACAAGGCTTTTTTTGTGGAAAAAATCCCTCGGAATTTCCTTCAACACTTCTTAATAAGGGAAATAAAGAGTAGCTTTGTTACGCAAAAAAAAACAAATCTTACATAATGGATAACTTAATTAATCATCCTGGACTTCTCACCATTTTTACTGTCGTAATTATTGTCATGTTACTACTCGATTTGGGTGTTTTCAACAAAAACAGTCATGTAGTTTCCAACAAAGAAGCGATTTCATGGTCGGTAGTTTGGATTGGGCTTTCAATGCTTTTTAGCGGATTCATTTATTACTATATGGGAATTGAGAAATTTTCACAATTTCAATCTGCCTATTGGATCGAGAAAGCCTTATCGGTTGATAATCTATTTGTATTTATACTTGTTTTTGGATTTTTTAATGTACCAAAAGAAAACCATCACAAAGTATTGTTTTGGGGAATCATTGGAGCATTGATTATGAGGGCCATCTTTATTTTTACAGGTGTCGAGCTCATCAAGATGACCTATTTACCAGAGATGGACATTATGGGCTATAGTTTGAGAATCAATGTTGTGATGACCTTATTTGGTATTTTTTTGATTTATGCAGGAATAAAATCATGGTTTGCCAAAGAAGATAATGACGAGAACAAGGATTTTAATAAAAGTCCAGGTGCAAAATTGGTGCACAAGTTTTTCAACGTAAGTAAGAATTATGACGGAGATAAATTCTTCACCATCGAAAACGGAAAAAAATTAGCAACGCCTTTATTAGTGGTTGTAGCAGTAATTGAATTCACGGATTTGCTTTTTGCAGTCGATTCGATACCTGCCATTTTCGCTATCGCTCCAGACGATCCTTTTATTTTATATACTTCCAATATCTTCGCCATCCTCGGACTTAGGGCATTGTATTTCTTGTTGGCCAATTTCATCCATTTGTTCAGCAAGTTAAAATACGGTTTGGCAATCATTCTGACTTTTATTGGAATAAAAATGGTTATCGCTCCATTTTATCACATCGATTCGTTGCATTCGTTGATGGTTGTGGGTGGAGTTTTAGTGCTATCGGTTTTGGCATCTGTTGCATTTCCAGACAAAGAAGAAACCCATTCATAGGAATTTTCAACACATCAAACGTCTTAAATAAACGTTATAATCCACTATTTTTGGCTTAAATTCTTATATTTGTCCAAACAAACTAAGCAAATTAAAACATACATATAATGAAGTTATTACAAGGAAAAACAGTTATCATCACAGGTGCAAGCCGTGGAATTGGAAAAGGAATTGCAGAGGTTTTTGCCAATCACGGTGCAAATGTTGCCTTCACTTATAGTGCATCTGCCGAATCGGCTTTGGCTTTAGAAAACGAGTTGAATGGTTTGGGAATCAAAGCAAAAGGATACCAATCTAACGCTGCAGATTTCAATGAAGCACAAACTTTTGTAGATGCTGTTTTGGCCGATTTTGGTACAGTTGACGTATTGATCAACAATGCCGGAATCACAAAAGATAACCTTTTAATGAGAATGTCCGAAGAAGATTTCGACAAAGTAATTGATGTCAACTTGAAGTCGGTTTTCAATATGACCAAAGCGATCCAAAAAACGTTCTTGAAACAACGTTCAGGATCAATCATCAACATGAGTTCTGTAGTAGGAGTGAAAGGAAATGCTGGTCAAACCAATTATGCCGCGTCAAAAGCAGGAGTTATCGGTTTCACCAAATCAGTAGCCTTAGAATTAGGTTCAAGAAACATCCGTTGCAACGCCATCGCTCCAGGATTCATCGAAACTGAAATGACCGGAAAACTAAACGAAGACGTAGTAAAAGGCTGGAGAGAAGCCATTCCTTTGAAACGTGGCGGAAGCACTGAAGATGTAGCAAACGCTTGTCTTTTCTTCGCTTCAGATATGAGTGCCTACGTTACAGGTCAAGTTTTGAATGTTGACGGAGGAATGCTAACTTAGAAAAAGTTGACAGTGTTCAGTGTTCAGTTCTCTGCAATCTGAGTACTGAACACTGCTAATTTTTTTCAGAAGCTATTCCCGCTTTCCGTTACAATCTTTCATCAAAGAATCTTTTTTTCTAAGGCCTGAAAGGAGCTTCCGTTGGTCGCTCTTTCACACCAAGAAAAAATAGATTTTTTCAATGAAAGAATTTCCACTACAATCGGGGCTAGTACTTAGATTGTCCATATAATGACCAAATTAGAAAACAATTTATGCATATAAATACCTTTTGGAAAATTGTTATCAAGTCAATTGGATTATGGCTTTTAATAAATTGTGTTTGGATAATTCCTCAATTCACATCAACATTAAATTTTATTAATGGGGAAATTGAATGGGGAAATTTGATTTTAATTTGGCTAATCTGCTTTACAACTTTAATTGTTTTCATCTTAGTTACGAGATTATTCCTGTTCAAAACAGAATGGATAATCAAAATTCTTAAACTGGATAAAAAATTTATAGAAGAAACAATAGGATTAGACATTCCTGCTAAAACAGTTTTGTCAATAACGGTAACAATTATTGGAGCAATTTGGTTTCTAATGTCTTTCCCTAATCTGATAACTTCAATATTTGAATTTTTAAGACAGAAGGAGCTAATCAAGAATTATGGAGAAACAGGAATGCTGATTTATTTTTTTATAGCAACAATTTCTGGATATTTAGTAATGACAAATTCAAAATCAATAACTGATTATATTTGGAAAGAGAATACAGATTTAGATAAACCTTAATTTCCTTAATAACTTAATGGTTCAAAATTTTAATCATTAAATTTAAATTTAAAAAATGACATCAACCACAATTCTATTAATCTTATTATCGGTTTTAATTACAGGAGGTTTGTCATTTTACCACTATTTTTACAAAGCCAAAAGCAAGTCGAAAGTAACTTTGCTTTTGGCTTTTTTGCGTTTTTTCTCGATTTTCGGAATCTTATTGTTGTTAATTAATCCAAAGATTACCAAGAACACCTATGAAACCGAAAAAACACCATTACCAATTGTAATGGACAATTCAAGTTCTATTGTAAATCTAAAAGCAAATGAAACCGCTTTGGAACTTTACAAGAAACTGACTTCAAATGCCGATTTGCAAGAAAAATTTGCGATACAATCCTATCAATTTGACAATGAATTTGAGCTCTCAGAACAATTTGATTTCAAGGGAAACCAATCCAATTTTGAAGCAGTAGCAAAAAATCTGAAAAGCATCAACAAGAACAAAAACTATCCAACAGTTTTAATCTCGGATGGAAATCAAACCCAAGGAAATGATTATGTATATAGTTTTGATGCCAATAATAAAGTGTATCCTTTAATTCTTGGTGACACCACTACTTTCTTGGATTTGAAAATCAATCAGTTGAATGTCAATAAATATGCTTTCCATAAAAATAAATTCCCTGTTGAAGTATTCTTAAACTATTCAGGAACCAAAAGCATCACGGCCGATTTCAGTATTTCGCAAGGTAATTCGGTGTTGAACAAACAAAGCGTTACATTTTCGCCCTCAAAAAGATCAGCAGTAATCAATGTGTTGCTTCCTGCAAATACTATCGGGCTACAGGTTTTTAAAGCTTCAATTACCTCAAAAGAAACCGAAAAAAACGCCTACAATAACACCAAGAATTTTGCAGTAGAAGTTATCGACCAGAAGTCGGAAATTGCAATTGTTTCATCCATCAATCATCCTGATGTTGGGGCTTTGAAACGTTCAATCGAAACCAATTTGCAACGTAATGTGACGTTGGTCAAGCCAAAAGAAATACAGTCGTTGCAGGATTATAACGTCCTGATTTTATACCAACCAACAGCCGAATTCAAGTCGGTTTTTGAGTTGAACAAGAATGTAGGATTGAACACCTTTATCATCACAGGAAACAACACCGATTTTAATTTCCTCAACCAGCAACAAAAAAGCCTGACCTTCAAGATGAGTTCCCAAACGGAAGATTATTTGGCCGAATTCGATTCGCAATTCAATCTTTTTGCCCTAGATAATATTGGTTTTGAAAACCTTCCGCCTTTGCAAAATGCCTACGGTACAGTTGTTGCAAACGAAAATGTGAATGTGCTTCTTTCGTCCAGAATTCGAAACATTCAAACCAATATGCCGTTATTGGCTTTCGCCGAAAATCAAGGCAAACGAACAGCTTTTTTATTGGGAGAAAACATCTGGAAATGGCGTTTGCAAAGCCGAATAGACAATGAATCATTCGAAAGTTTCGATGTTTTTATTGATAAGACCATTCAGTTTTTGGCTTCAAATAATTCAAAAAAATCGCTAATTGTCAACCACGAAAGCTTCTACAATTCAGGAGATGCAATTGAAATTACAGCTCAATATTTCAATAAAAATTATGAGTTTGACGAAAAGGCACGTTTGACAATTTCGGTAACCAACAAACAAACGAAGCAAAACAAGAACTACGATTTATTGAAAGGAAATAACACCTATAAAGTTAACCTTGACGGCCTTCCAGCCGGACAATATAATTTTACCGTAAAAGAGTTGACTTCTAAAAACAGCTATTCTGGTTATTTCGAAATCTTAGATTTCGATATCGAACAGCAGTTTGTGAATCCTGATGTTGCAAAATTAAACCAATTGGCGACTCAAACTAACGGCAAGACTTTTATGCCCAACCAATCGGATTTGTTGATTAAAAATCTTCTGGAGAATGAAGATTACAAAGCCATTCAAAAGGAAATTACAAAAAAGATTCCTTTGATCGATAGTATCTTGCTGTTGATTTTGATTGCTGCAGCATTGGCTTCGGAGTGGTTTATTAGAAAATACAACGGGATGTTGTAATCAATGCTGAAATGTTTTTCTCCTAATTACAAAATATTGTAACCGAACATAATCATAAACCAATGCGGTAAACAATATTAGAACTGCTAAAAGAAGGGTTTTAATTTGGAAATAGGAATATAAATATCCTCCCAAGATGCAACCGCTAAAAAATGAAATTATGATTGAAAACCGTAAATAAATATTGGCTTTTAATCTTTTGATTTCGGTTTCCTTTTTGTAGAAAAAAAGTTGTGACAGCTCAATTCCCAAATCTGTAAAAAGCCCCGTTAGATGTGTTGTCCTAACGGTTGATTGCGAAATTTTTGTCACCAAGGCATTTTGGATTCCCATCGCCAGTAGCATTCCAAAAGCAATTATTTTACCTTCTGTTTCGGATAAATTAGTTTCAATTCCGAAAATTGCTATTACCAATAAAACAGTCATTTCTAAAGCAATAGGAATTACATGCGAAAACTGTGGTTTTGTTTTAGATACCGTTTCAGTTATAAAATTAGAGAGGAAAGCTCCACCAAGGAAGAAAAGGGTTAAAATCAGAAAAGTAATGGCTGCTGCAAATTCATTTCGGATCATTTCTTCAGCAAAAAAAGCAAAGTGTCCCGTTACATTGGTCGTTAATATTTTAATGGACAAGACTCCTGTAATGTTTACAATCCCCGCCACTAATGATAGCAAGGTTGCCAATCGAAGATTATGAATGAAAGTTCTGTTTTTTCCTTGATGGCGAAACATTGGTTGTAATCTTTTTTCAAATTTACATCAAAATAGTATAGTGTGATATCTTAGAGTAGTTTATAAATTAAGATTGGCTTAAGATTGGCTTAAGATTGATTTCTCGCGGTAAGAAACCATTCCAATACTCGTTAATTTTGGTATATAATTTACGGATATGAAAAAGTTAATTTTACTGTTGTTTCTAGCAACATTTTCAACTGCATTTTCTCAAAACTGGGAAAAGAACTTTACAGAAGCCAAAGCCAAAGCTGTAATAGAAAACAAAAATATTTTATTAGTCTTTTCTGGTTCAGATTGGTGTGCTCCATGTATCAAGCTGGATAAGAATGTTTGGCAATCGGAAGCATTTAGCAAGGCTTCAAAAGAAAATTGGATTATCTACAAAGCTGATTTTCCTAAGAAGAAATCCAATCAACTTTCCCAAGAACTTACGAATGAAAACAAGGCTTTGGCTGAAAAATACAACAAAGCAGGTAATTTTCCTTTAGTAGTGCTTTTGGATAAAAACGGAAAAGTTTTGGGAATGGAAAGTTTCAAGAATATTACAGCCGATGAATATGTACAACTTCTTCATTCTTTTGAAAAATGATCAAAATAGCATTCAGAATAGTTGTCTTTTTAATTTTTACAACTTCTTTCGGGCAAGTCGTTCACAAACGAAAGTTATCGATGTTAGGAAGTCCGTTTGAGGTTACAGTCGTGGCTCAAGACACCATCAAAGCCAATGATTGGATTGATTTGGCTCTAGCCGAAGTAAAACGTGTCGAAAACCAAATCTCCGATTGGATTCCGACCACGCCAATATCTCAAGTCAATAAGAATGCTGGAATTCAAGCCGTAAAAGTAGATGACGAAGTATTTCAATTGGTGCAAAGAGCCTTGAAAATATCAGAATTGACAAGTGGTGCTTTTGATATTTCCTATGCTTCGATGGATAAAATTTGGAAGTTTGACGGAAGTATGAAAGCAATGCCAACTCCCGAAGCTATTGCAAAATCGGTAGAGCGAATTGGCTATAAGAAAATCATTTTGAACGAAAAGGAGCATTCGATTTTCCTAAAAGAGTTGGGGATGAAATTAGGCCTTGGCGGAATAGGTCAGGGCTATATTGCTGATAAAGTAAAAGCATTGTTGGTTTCCAAGGGCTGTACTTCGGGTATTGTAAATGTGTCGGGCGACATCAATGCTTGGGGAAAACAGCCTGACGGAACGCCATGGAGTGTCGGGATCGTAAATCCGATGAACAAGAATAACGTTTTTGCCACTTTTCCGCTCGAAGACAGCTCGGTTGAAACTTCGGGAAGCTACGAGAAATTTGTCACCTTCAATGGAATACGCTATTCCCACATCATCGACCCACGAACGGGTTATCCAGCTACAGGAATCGTGAGCGTTTCAGTATTTGCAAAACAGACTGAAATTGCTGATGCTTTGGCAACCGGAATTTTCGTTTTGGGAGTGGATGTTGGACTGGATTTGGTCAATCAATTAAAAGGAATCGGATGCATAATCGTAGATGACAAAGGAATGGTGCATGCGTCAAAAAACATAGACATTAAAAAATTTCAATAATGAAAAAAATAGCATTTGCCCTTTTGAGCTTGGTTGTTTTACAATCATGCAGTTCTGTAAAAGAATATGAAAAAGAAAAAATAAATGACCCTGATATGAAATTAACAGCACGTTCAACAGAGCGTTTCGAAACCAATTATCAAGTCTACAGGGAAGCTTCGGCAGGAGCCAATGGTGGAAAAACGGGCGGTGGTTGTGGTTGTAATTAAAAAATCTGATTCAGATAAAACAAAGATGAAAAAATACCTTTCACTCATATTTTTACTTTTCGGCTTGACCGTTATCGCACAAGAAAAAGATTCAACAGTGGTTTTCAAGAAACGTGTCTTGGAAAGTACAGAAGTGGATTTCTTGATGAGTTATTACAAGCAGGACGGAATTCACTCGGCTGTTTCAGGAGGAAACGGAATGGAGGAATTGACCGACATTACCCCCACAATCGTTGTGGCAATGCCTCTCAGCGATGACGAAGTATTAACAATTGATGCCGGACTTTCAGCCTATTCATCAGCTTCATCAGGAAATATTAATCCGTTCGACAGTGCTACTCCAAGTCCGTGGCAGGCCAGTTCTGGAGCTTCTGCCCAAGATATGCTGACGACTTTGGTGGTCAATTACAGCCATAGTTCGGATGATCGAAACACGATTTGGAATGCTCATGCTTCGGGTTCGGTGGAATATGATTATTCTTCGATTGGTTTTGGAGGTGGTTTTACGAAATTATTCAATGATAAAAATACTGAAATCAATGTTTCGGCCAATGTCTATTTGGACACTTGGAGCCCTATTTATCCTAAAGAATTACAGGATTTTGCTGATAACGGAAATACGTTAAACGGCGGAATTTTCAATCGCTTTGACATAACGGGAAATACAGATTATAATCCTGAAAAATTCAAATTCCACAATAACAAGAAACGAAATTCGTTTGCCTTATCGTTCAGTTTTTCGCAAGTCATCAACAAGAAAATGCAACTTTCGCTTTTTGCCGATGTTTTGCAACAGCAAGGATTGCTGTCAACGCCTTACCAAAGGATCTATTTTAAAGATATTGCCGATTCTTTCATCAACGAGTTTCAACTGGCCGACGATATTGAGCGATTGCCCGATTCTCGTTTTAAATTGCCACTTGGAGCACGGTTGAATTATTACATCAACGAGCGTTTCGTCTTGAGGACTTATTATCGTTTTTATACTGATAACTGGGGTGTTCAGACCCATACGGCAAGTTTTGAATTGCCAATAAAATTAACGGATAGGTTCACGGTTTTTCCGATGTATCGTTATTATTCGCAAACGGCATCCAACTATTTTGCTCCGTATGAATCACATCTTTCAACAGAGAAATATTATACTTCAGACTATGATTTATCGACGTTTAATGCCAATCAATATGGCTTTGGAATAAATTATACGGATATTTTTACGGGAAGCAAAATTTGGAAATTTGGTATTAAAAACATCGATTTCAGATTTAATCATTATACAAGAAGCGACGGATTGGATGCAAATATTGTATCTTTCGGAATCAAATTTGTCAAGCAGTAAAAAATGAAAATTCTTGTAGTAGAAGACGAAATCGGGATTGCCAATTTTCTGAAGCAAGGTTTGGAAGAAGAAAATTATGAAGTTTTCGTGGCCAATGATGGCGAAAAAGGGCTTGATTCGGCACTTAAAAACAAACCCGATTTGATTTTATTAGATTGGATGCTTCCCAAAATTACAGGTTTGGAAGTTTGCAAGAGTATTAGAAAAAAAGAGGCCAAAACGCCTATTATTTTTCTGACAGCAAAGGATACAGTTCAAGAAACTATTGAAGGTCTAAAGGCAGGAGCCAATGATTATATCAAAAAACCTTTCAGTTTTGAAGAATTGCTCGAAAGGATTAAAATTCATTTCAGAAGCGAAAAGGAAAGCGATGACTTGAGTTTGGGAAATATCAAGATGAAACTTTCCAGCCATCAGGTTTTTGTAGAAGATAGCGAAGTTGTATTGACACAGCGGGAGTTTGATTTATTGGCCTATCTGATAAAAAATAAGGGAAATGTCTGCACCAGAACCCAAATAATAGAGGACGTTTGGAACATCCATTTTGAATATGACACGGGTGTGATTGATGTTTTTATGAACGCCATCCGGAAAAAATTAAACCTAAAAAAGGAAGAAGATTATATCAAAACCCTTCGCGGAATTGGGTATATTGCAAATGACTAAGTAAAAATTATGCTTCCATTTTCGTTTAAAAATAGAATTGCTTTCAATTATATCATCAGTACGGCTTTGTTGATTCTGCTGGTTTTTTTTGTGATTTTTTATATCGTCAGAGTGAGTGTCTACAGTCATTTGGAAAGCGACATCAGAGTTGAAAGTGAGAAATTATTAGAAGAAATAAAAGTAGAAAATAATACTTTTCACTTGATTGACCAACACGAATGGAAAGAGAAGGAGCATAACACCCTAGACGTAAACCCAATTTTTATTCAATTTGTTGATGCAACTGGAGCAATCATCGATAAATCGCCCAACTTAAAAAAATCGCAACTGTATTTCAGGAAAGGAGTTTCGGTAGATAAATTTCATGACGATCAATTAGATAATTCTTTTAATATTCGCCAATCGCAAGTGCCAATCTATCAAAATAGCACTATTGTAGGGTATATTTTAATAGCAGTATCCTTGGAAGACGCCACGATAGTTTTGCATAATTTAAGCCAGATACTCTTCGTTTTATATCCTTTAACCTTAATGATTCTGTTTATAATAGCTAGAATTATTGCTGGAAGAAGCATTAAGCCTGTAGCTTCTATCATTGAAACTTCCAACACTATTTCTAGGGAAAATTTAAAATCAAGGATTCCGTTGCCAAATAATAAAGATGAACTTTTTGTACTTTCTCAAACCATCAACAATCTTTTGGATCGAATTGAAAATGCTGTAGAACGAGAAAAACAATTCACATCGGATGCTTCACACGAACTTCGAACGCCTTTGGCGGTTATAAAAGGAACGCTTGAAGTTTTGGTCAGGAAACCCCGAGACCAGAAAGAATATGAAGAAAAAATCAACTATTGTGTAAAGGAAGTCGATCGACTGAATTTTATGGTAGATGAATTGCTGTTGTTGGCTCGGTTGGAGAACCAAAAGCAGTCCTTGAAAGCGGAAAGTGTTTTTGTGAATGCCATCATTTTGGATGGTTTAGCTAGATATTCTGAAAAAATAAGGAACAAGAATCTCCAAATTACAAACCATTTTGAGAGTGATATTTTCATTAAGACCGATAGCTATTTGTTTTCGATAATAGTGGACAATCTTCTATCAAATGCATTGAAATATTCCGAAGACAACGGAAAAATCGAAATTTCTCTAAGGTCAGAAAATGATACTGTTTTCTGTAGTATAAAGGACAACGGAATTGGAATTTTAGAGGCCGATTTGGATAAGATTTCAAATCCCTTTTACCGTTCCAGATCATCCGACCATCCTGAAGTAAAAGGAACAGGCTTGGGACTTTCCATCGTAAAACGTCTTTGTGGTTTACTTCAAATGGAGTTTCATATTCAAAATAATGAAGATAAAGGCGTCAATGTTACCTTGGTAATTAAAAATTTATAAAATTAAAATTATGAATCAGGCTCATCTACACATGGTTTTCAATCATTTTCCCATTATAGGATTATTTTTTGGAATAGGAATTTTACTATACGGAATCATTAAAAAGCAAACCCTTTTGGTAAATACAGCTTATGTGATTTTCATCGTTTGTATGATTATGGCAAAAGCAACGATGATGACAGGTGAAGGAGCTGAGGATATTGTTGAAGAATTAGGTATTTCCCATGATTTAGTTCACGAACACGAAGAATTAGCTGAAACATTTATGAAAGTGCTCTATGTTTTGGGACTTCTTTCTATCTTAGGCTTATTTGCAAATGTAAAAAAACATCCGAAAGCTGTAATTGTCTCTTATATTGTTGTGGTTACAGCCATTGGAGGTGTTATTTTGTCAAAGTTTGTAGGAACTTCTGGGGGAGAAATTCGGCATACGGAAATCCGTGATACAGAAATTATACATACTGATTCCTAGATCTGACATAGTTTTACCATTTCTTTAATAAAAAGCCTTTTTTTATCTAAAATTATTAATTCTTAATTTTTGCCTTAAAACTTTCTTTTATATCAATTCTCAAAAAGCTATATTTACTTTTTAATAAAGATAATATAGCTTTTTTTGCATTTTATGAATTCCGATAGAAATACCGTTTTAGACGAGATAGAGAAAGAAATTACCGAGCCACAGCTAAACATCATTCTCACCACTGCCGAAGATGATTTTAGACCTGTTTATATCTCGGGAAATTTTAATGAGTGGCGAACTCAGGACAAGGAATTTATGATGGAAAAAATAGGAGATGGTTTGTATCACTTCAAGTTTCCGTATGATTTTGTTTACCCAAAAGAGTTGCTTTATAAATTCACCAAAGGCGATTGGAGCGAGGTAGAAATTGACCAATATGGCAATCGAACTGAGAACCGTTCTTGTAAGCAAACTTCTGGTGTAAAGAAAGAACATGTTGCAAAATGGAGGAGGAATTGGCTTCCTTTCAAGCCAAATTTCCTACCTCAAGTAAAATTAATATCGGAAGAATTCGAAATTCCACAGCTCAATAAGAAACGAAAAATTTGGGCTTTGTTGCCCCACGATTATGACCTTTCGAGCGAAAGCTATCCGGTTTTATATTTGCAGGATGCCCAAAATCTATTCAACGAAAAGGCTGAATTTGGCAATTGGGAGATCGATAAAAAATTAGCCGTTATGGCGGAATACAAGATTGGAAAAATAATTGTGATTGCTATTGAGCATGCCGAGAAAGACAGAATAAAAGAATATAATGTTGGGCAAACCATTTTAGGGAAAGGCCAAGGAAAACAGTACATCCGGTTTGTAACCGATACTTTGAAACCATTTATTGATAGCAATTTCAGAACAAAATCTGAACGGGAATTTACAGGAATTGGAGGAAGTTCGATGGGAGGATTGGTGAGTATTTTTAGCGGATTGATGTATCCTGAAGTATATGGGAAATTGATGATTTTTTCGCCATCATTATGGGTGGTTCCAAAAATGAATATCAGCAATGATTTTGACGATGAAGCACAGGACACCAAGATTTATTTGTATGCCGGAGGTGATGAAAGTGCCACGATGATTGAACACGTGAAGCAGTTCAAGAAAAAATTGATTAAAAGCGAGTTTGTGAGTAGCAAGATGAAAATCAAGTTAAGCATCAATAACGAGGGGAAACACAGTGAAATTTACTGGAGTGACGAATTTCCAAAGGCAATAGAATGGTTATTTTTTAATACTAAAGAAAATTAAATGCAGACAAAAAACATCAACACATTAGAAAAATATGCGGGAACGATTTTGATTCCAGTTTTTGAAACCCATTCAAAGAGCCTTGTGCCAATTGAGTTTCATGGTGTTTCTGTGCCTTCAAAAGTATTTTATGGGAAAAAAGACACTCATTATTTGGTTGAAAAATATGATTGTACACACATTTTTATTGGCTTAGGAAAAGAAATCGATTATAAATCTTTAAAAACTATTTTTAGAAGAATTGCTTCGAAGCATAAAGATGTTTTCGGTAAAAATGTGGTTTTGGTTATTCCGCATCAATTCGACAATCAAAAAGTTGAAGCAAGTATTTCAGGGTTGGTTTTAGGAACTTACAGTTTGGGACACTTCAAGAAAAATGAGATACATCCGTTTTTAGAAAAAGATTTCACGCTGAATTTGCACGCTAAAACTGAGTTTACCGAAGTTGCCGAAAGAGCAATAAAAATTGGAAAAGCACAATTAGAGACTTTCAATTTGGTTGATTTGCCTCCAAATGTAGCTACACCAAAATATCTTGCAAACTGGGCAACCGAAAACGGAACTGAATTTGGTTTTAAAGTTGAAGTTTTGGGAGCTGAAGCCTGTAAAGAAAAAGGCCTTGAAGCTTTTTTATCTGTTGGAAAAGGAAGCGACAAGGAACCACAGTTTATCATTATGGAATATGTTCCTGAAAATGCTAATGCAAAAACCAAGCACGTTGGTTTTGTTGGAAAAGGAATCACTTTTGATACTGGCGGATTAAATATTAAAACAGCCGGAATGGTTCACATGAAATGCGATATGGCAGGTGGTGGAGCGGTTTTCGGAGCAATGCGATTAATTGCAGATTTGAAATTACCGGTAAAAGTGACAGCGATTGTGCCTTGTTGCGAAAATTCGGTGGATAGCAAGTCGTTTTTGCCAAGCGATGTAATAGGCAGTTACAGTGGACATTCAATCGAAATAATCGATACCGATGCCGAAGGAAGATTGATTTTGGCCGATGGATTGTCGTATCTCATCAAAAATTATAAACCCGAAATTATTGTCGATATTGCGACATTAACAGGTAGTAGTGTGGCGACTTTGGGTTTTGAATGTGGTGCTTTGTTTACCAATAATAATGAGATTTCTCAAAAATTGCAACAATCAGGAGATGCAGTTGGCGAGCGTTTATGGCAATTGCCACTTTGGGACAGTTATAAATCGGATATCGAAAGTGATATTGCCGATGTGAAAAATTACAGCGGAAAACCCGTTGCAGGAGCCATCAGTGCCGCTAAATTTCTAGAATATTTTACTGACGAACATAAAGCCTGGGCTCATCTTGATGTCGCAGGAGTAGCTTTTGGGGACGACGAATTTGCAAAGAGCAAGCATGCAACCGCTTATGGTGTGCATTTATTAACTAAATTTATTGAAAATCTTTAAGCTATGGAAAATTCTACTAAGACGTTTGTTTGCATTTCAAATTATTTCAAGGGAGCTGATTTTTTAATCAATTTAAAAAAGCTCGGAAATACAGTATTTTTAGTTACTTCAGAAAAATTAAGGAATAAGCCTTGGCCACACGATCATATAGATGAAATATTTTATATGGAAGGGCAGGACATCGACTGGAATCTGGAGCATTTGTTGCTAGGTGTTGGGAATTTGATGAAAAATCATAAGATTGATGCCATAGTTGCCTTGGATGATTTTGATGTTGAAAAGGCGACTTTTTTGCGTGAAAATTTACGCATTGACGGAATGGGACAAACCACGGGTCGATATTTCCGTGATAAATTGGCCATGCGAATGAGAGCGAAGAGTTTTGGGATTCCGATTCCTGCTTTTGCACCCCTTTTTAATGATTATGAAATCAATGATTTTGCCGATACGGTTTCACCTCCTTGGGTTTTAAAACCGCGTTCAGAAGCTTCGGCTTCGGGAATTATTAAGGTTCATGACAAAGAAAGTTTGTGGTTGCATATCAACGAATTAGGGAATAATCGTTTCAAATATTTAGTAGAGCAATTCAAGCCCGGCGATGTATATCATTGTGATGGATTGAATCTGGATTCTAAAGTTTTGTTTAGTATTACATCCCGCTATTTGGCGACTCCGATGGAAATTTCGCAAGGTGGTGGAATTTTTAGAAGTGCCAATATCGAATATAATTCTGCCGATGATAAAGCGATTAAAAAGCAGAATGAAGCTGTGATGAAAGCCTTCGGAATGAAACATGGTGCGACACATACTGAGTTTATCAAATGCAAGGAAGATGGAAAAATATATTTCTTGGAAACCTCTTCAAGAGTAGGTGGAGCACATTTGGCTGAAATGGTCGAAGCGGCTTCGGGAATAAATCTATGGGGAGAATGGGCTAAAATTGAAGATTCTTTGATTAGAGAAACTGCTTATAAGCTTCCAAAACCAAAGAAAAATTATGCTGGAATTGTACTGACGCTATCAAAATTTGAACAACCTGATTTATCCTCTTTTTCGGATGAAGAAGTATGTTTTAGAGTTCCGTTGGACTACCATGCGGGATTGATTGTAAATTCTGATAAACGTGAAAAAGTATTGGAATTGTTAGACAATTATGCTGACCGATTGGTGCGAGATTATGCTGCTGTTGGCAAACAGGAAAGCGTGAAAAATTTGCATTAAGAAACATATAAAATTTATTTTTTTAGCCTATTGAAAACTATTCAGTAGGCTTTTTTATATAATCATATTTGACCAAATCACTTTTTGAGGCAACTTCAACTATTTTGGTATCAGTTACAATTAGATTTCTGCTGGAAACCTCAAGGACGTCATGATAATAATGATCGGTCAGGATTATCCCTTTCGTTTCCTTTAACGTAAAAAGAAATTCTTTTAGAAATTCCTTCATGATAGGTTCGACCATCGAAAAAGGCTCGTCCAAAAGTAAAAACTCATGCTGTAGATTTCCGATCAGTAGGATTTCTAAATACCGCAGTTCCCCCATTGACAGCTTTCCAACTAATGTATTTTCAAATTTTGAAATCCCCTTAGCATAAAAAATCTGGTCTTGTTCCTCCTCTTGATAAAATAAAGGGATAACTTCTCTAACTTTCAGGCCTTTCGGCAAAAAAGGCTCTTGCGATAAGTAGGCTATTTTTTTTGAAGGGATAATTCCTTTAGTCTCTATTTCCTCGCCATTGATTTTTACAGTGATACTATTTGCTTTAAGTGTTCCGAATAGTATTTTTAATAGTGTAGATTTTCCGGAGCCATTTCTTCCGAAGACACCAATTATTTCACCAGTTTCGCATTTCAATGAAATATCAGACAGGATTAATTTTTTGCCGAAATATTTGGTAAGATTATCAATTTCAAGCTTATTCATTTGAGAAGCAATAAAAAAAATGGAACGGATAAGGCTAGATTTACTAAGAATATTTTTTGAACCAGTTTCCTTTTGGTAAAGCCTAAATTATAATACAAATAGTACTCGTTATTTTTGAAGTTTTTAAAGAAAAATAGTCCCAAAAATATTCCAAATGAACAAAAAATAATTAGACCCCAGACTGCACTGTTAAAAAAAGCAAATGATAAGGAAACAGGAAAATTGATGATGGTATTATCTTTGTAAAACCTCCAGAAAGCACTATTCATTTCCTAAAACAATTATTTCTTCTTCAGGTTTTTTTATGCGAATTTTTATCAGTTCGTATTCCCAATTACCATCAATTTTATTAGCTTGGATATCCATTTTTCCTTTTCCTTTTGATCCAGTAACTCGAAAAGTAAGGTTAACGGCATTGTGATCTTCAGCATAGACCACGTTGCCTTCCAGAATCGTTAATTTATCGACAGGTTGGATTGTTCCAAGGACTTCGCTTACTCTTTCGTTCTGACGGGCTTTTTCTAAGGCATTTTCGTAAAGTGCAGGTTCTGCATAAGCTTGAGCAAAACTCATTAAGCCACTCGTTAGCGATAAAAAGGCAATGATCATGATGAGCAATGCTGTTATTGGCACTAGCCATTTCCAGTTTCTAACTCCCCAGCTTTTTTCTCGAATAAGTTCGTTCATGATGGTATAATTGATAACCAAAAATAAGGAAGATTCCGACTCTTTGATATTCAATTATATATTTTATAACATTTTAATTTTTAGAATTTCACGAATTTTATCGCTTGATGACCTTCAAATTTCAAAATATAAGTTCCTTCGGATAAATCAATTATGGCTAAAGGTTGTTGATCGTTTTTGAAATCTTTTACCTTTTGACCAAGAATAGTATAAATGCTTCCTGCTGTATTTTCAGGAACATTTAGAAAATGAATTGAAGTTGAAGCTGGATTGGGATAAACAGCGATTGATGGCTTTTCTGGAGTTTTAATTCCTAGAGTTTCGTTAGTAAATCTAGCAACAAATGGATAACGTTCAAATTCATCTTCTTCAATTATAATACCATCAAAATCAACTGTTCCAGTAGCAAGACCTGCAATGAAAATCGAACCATCAACTGACAAAGCAACGCCATCAATTCGGTCTTGATTGGATCCGCCAAATGTTTTTGCCATCAAAATATCCCCTTGAGGGTTATATTTTAGAAGAATTGCATCACGATTGCCAAAACCTTCGGTTGTTGTAGTAATGGTGGGACTCCAGTTAACGGTAGAGGAGGTAATTCCACCAAAATAAATATTGCCATCATCATCAAGTGTCAGAATGTTTCTATTTCCAGCGATAAGCGAACCCGAACCAGGAACTTCTTTGACCCATTGAAAGTTTCCGGTTGCATTTAGCTTTGCAATATAAGTATCCTGAAAACCGTCAGTTGGTCCTTCTGCAATAATCGCATCAAAAGAATAGGCTTCAAAAAGCTCCGAAGTCAAGTAGATAGCATCGGGCGATTTTGCTACAACCTGTGGTAACGGACAGGTGATATTATCGAGATATTTCACCCATTGGAACACTCCCGCCGCCGAATATTTAGCGATATAAGTATTATAAGTGAAACCTTCAGGAAGTGGGACTGATACAGTTCCAAAAGTTGCTCCCGTATTTGCACAAGATCCTGCTGCATAGATATTTCCAGTATCATCCACAGCCAAAGATGAAATACTGCTAACTTGTTCCTGATTGATGGCAAATAGCACATCACCGTCGGGAGAAAATTTTTGGATATAGGAATCCATATAATCATCATGACTTACATAGATATTGTTAGCACTATCAATTGCAAGACCTCTTGCACTTGAAACGGCTGAATCAGGCAAAAAGAATTCATGATACCATATTACCTCTCCTGAGCTGTCAAATTTCACCATCAGATAATTCACCCCTTGATTAATACTGATTAAATCTAAGGTACCAATACTTATAAACTGTACAAAACCCATTGTCATAATCAGGTTTCCTTCATTGTCGCAGGCAATATTGTAAATACTTACATTTCCTGTAATTTCTTTAGTAAAAACTTCATTTCCTTCTGGATCGAATTTGTTAAAGAATTGAGTTCCCATAATGTCTTCATAGATAAAAGCATCGTCTTTGAAGCCTGTCATATAGACATTTCCAGAAGGATCTAGAGCAATATTATAACCAATATTATCAGGATTCATGTCGAAATCTATTGGAGCAATATTTAGCCATTCAATCGTTTGAGAATGAGCCGTAAAACCAAGAAGTATAAGTAGAGTTGAAAGTAGTTTTTTAATCATGTTTTTGTGTTTTAGGTTATCCAAAATAATTGATTTTTAATGTTATAGAGATGCTTTTGTGTTAAAAAGGTTGCTTGGTTTTAAATACTTTATGTAAATATATACAAAGACAATTACTTAATAAAAGTGAGGAACCCTATAATTCCTTTAGAGAGAGTTTAAAGTTCGTGATAAGAAAACACGTTAATAAAAAAATGGCACAGAATAAATATCCTGTGCCATTCACGAAATTAACTAAACTCAAACCTTATTCGTACACTCTAATATAATCGATGATAAATTCCTGAGGAAAGATGCTGTCGTCTACTTCTGGACCGCCAAAGTTGCCACCAATTGCCATGTTTACTAGGATATAAAAAGGCTGGTTAAAGGGCCAAACGTCTTCCTTTTTATTTTCGGGCTGGAAGGTATAAACGAGTTTTCCATCTACAAAAAAATCCATTTTTTCTTTGGTCCAATCTACTGCAAAGACGTGAAAACCTTCTTCGATATCTTCAAATTTTGTTTTCTTGGTGTTGATTGTATTTCCATGACTGGCTTGGGTGTGAAGCGATGTGAAAACCATATCGGGTTCACGGCCTACGTATTCTAGGATGTCGATCTCACCACATTTTGGCCATCCCACCTGACCAATATTTGAACCTAGCATCCAGAAGGCAGGCCAAATTCCTTGACCAACTGGTAGTTTTGCTCGTGCTTCGATTCGGCCATATTGAAATTCTTTTTTAGCCTTCGTGGTGATTCTTGTAGAAGTATATTTCTCGCCATCTTTCTTGGCAGTAATCACTAATTTTCCATCTGTCAATTTATGATTGTCTTTGGTGTAAAGTTGGCGTTCGTTGTTTCCCCAGCCACAATTTGGACAACCATTTCCTAGCTCGAAATTCCATACTTTTTCGTCGAGAGCCTTTCCATCGAAATTTTCTTCCCAGATGAGTTTCCTTTTGGTTTCCTGTGCAAACGAAATGCTAGCGATTAGAAAAAGAAAGAGTATTTTTTTCATAGTACTTATTTTAGCTACAGATTCACAGATTAAAAAACGTATTATCAATCTGTGGTAATCTGTGAAATCTGTGAAATGTGTGTTTAATTTTTATATTCAAATTTTCCTTCCAATGTAGCATCCGAGCTTCCTCCGATGAATACTTTGAAATCGCCTGCTTCAGCTTCCCATTTGCTATTGGCGGTATAAAATTCGATTAGTTTACTGTCGATTGTGAAGCTAACGGTTTTCGTTTCATTTGCTTTAAGTGAAACCATTTCAAAGCCTTTCAATTCTTTTACAGGACGCGTTATACTTCCTATTTCGTCTTTGATATACATTTGAACTACTTCTTTTCCATCTACCTTGCTGGTATTTTTTACATTAACCGAAACCGTGATTTTTCCGTTTCCAGAAAATGAAGAAGCACTCATTTTTAAATTAGAATATTCAAATTTAGAATAGCTCAAACCATATCCAAAAGGGTAGAGTGGTGTGTTCTTTTCATCTGTAAAATGTGACCAAAACACGCTCTCTCCTCCAGGTCCAGGACGTCCAGTTGTTTTTTGATTGTAATAGATTGGCACTTGTCCCACACTTCTTGGAAATGTCATAGGCAATTTTCCACTAGGATTGTAATCGCCATATAAGACTTGTGCAATTGCATTTCCGCTTTCGGTTCCAAGTTGCCAAGCTTCCAGAATTGCAGGAATATTTTCGTCAGCCCAAGTGATGGCTAATGGACGACCGTTGTTTAAAACCAGCACAATATTTGGATTCGCTTTGTAAACTGCTTCTAAAAGTTCTTGTTGTACTCCAGGTAAATCAATTTTGGCACGACTTCTACCTTCTCCTGATTGAAAGCCTACTTCTCCTAAAACCATGATTACAACATCTGCTTTTTTGGCTGCTTCAACGGCTTTGTCAAAACCACTCTTGTCGGTTGTATTGATTTTAATTTCCAGTCCAAAAACAGGAGTTCCTGTATAAACATCGGCTCCTTTTTCGTAGGTTATTTGATTTCCTTTGTATTTTTGAAGACCTTCTAAAACAGAAACAGCTGTTCCATCTTTCGAAACACCTCTCCAACCTCCAAGCGGACTACTTTTATCATTTGCCAAAGCTCCGATAACGGCGATTTTTTGTCCAGATTTTTTTAGCGGAAGCAAATCATTTTGATTTTTTAATAATACAATTGACTTTTTAGCCATATCCAAAACGCCTTCATGCATGGCTTTACTGCCAACTGTTGTTTTTTCGCGTTTTTCATCACAATATTTGTAGGGATCGTCAAAAAGTCCAAGTTCAAACTTGGTTCTCAAGATTCTTCTAGCGGCATCATCAACGACTTCTAATTTTACTTTTCCTTCTTTTACTAAAGCTACTAAATGTTCTACATATCCGCTTGATTCCATGTCCATATCAGAACCTGCATTAGCTGCTAATTCGGCTGCATGTTTAATATCTTTTGCATATCCGTGAGCGATCATTTCGCCCATTGATCCCCAATCTGACACCATAAAGCCGTTGAATTTCCATTCACCTTTTAGGATGTCTCTTTGCAAATATTTGTTTCCTGTTGCTGGAATTCCGTCCAATTCATTAAAGGAATTCATGAAGGTTCTAACACCAGCTTTAGTAGCAGCTTTGAAAGGAGGTAGGATTACATTGTGTAACGTTGAAAGGCCAACATCTACGGTATTGTAGTCGCGGCCAGATTCTGCAAATCCATAACCAGCAAAATGTTTTGCACAAGCCAAAATGGTTTTATGATCCGTTAAATCAGTTCCTTGAAAGCCTTGGATTCTTGCGACACCAATTTTGCTTCCTAGAAATGGATCTTCTCCAGCACCTTCCATCACACGTCCCCAACGAGCATCTCGGGAGATATCTACCATTGGAGCAAACGTCCAGTTGAGTCCAACAGCAGCAGCTTCTTCTGCAGCAATTGCCGCCGATTTTTTGATGGCTTCTAGATCCCAACTTGCAGCTTCGGCAAGTGGTACGGGACTGATAGTTTGATAACCATGGATGACATCATATCCAAAAATTAGTGGAATTCCCAGTCTGGTTTCTTCCACAGCTATTTTTTGCAAGGCTTTTACATCTTTTACTCCTACAACATTTAGCATGGAACCGACCCATCCTTTTTTGAGGTGTTCGTATTTTTTAGCCGCTTGTCCGTCTTTAGGAACCGGACCTGTTACTTCCCAAAATCCATTGTATTGGTTCATCTGGCCTACTTTTTCTTCCAAAGTCATCAGGTTTAAAATGGAATCCACGCGTTGTTCGATTGAATTTCGTTTTATAACTGGTTTGGTTTTTTTTTGGGCAAATGAATCGTTTGAGCTTAACAAGGCAATTGCTGTTATAGCAACGGATGTATAAAGAAACCTTTTTTTCATTGTTTTGTCTTTGTATTAGTAGTTTCAAAAACAAGGAGGTTAGATGGTCTAACCTCCTTTTCTTGAATTGTTTTCTGGTATTTATTGGTAAACTCTCACATAATCAACTTCCATTGTCGATTGTGTAAAGTTTGGATCTACTGGACCACCAAATCCGCCTCCCATTGCTACATTCAGGATGATAAAGAAATCAGCATTGAAAGGGGTATTTGCATTGTTTGTAAACGTGTGGAACAACTCATCATCTACATAAAATCGGATTGTGTTAGCTGTCCAAATTGCTGCATAGTTGTGAAATTCGCTTGAAACGTTATCTACTATTGTTGATTGAGTTGGCCCATCACCTCCAGAATTTCCGGGATAATGAAGAGTAGAATGTATGATTCCCGGTTCATACCCCTTGTGTTCCATGATGTCAATTTCACCACATGCAGGCCAGCTAAGTTGCTCAAAACTTGCACCTAGCATCCAGAAAGCAGGCCATGTACCAACTCCTGCCGGAAGTTTGATTCTAGCTTCTACTTTACCATAGGTCCAATCTTGTTTTCCTTGCGTTTTAATTCTTGCAGAAGTATAAGCTGCACCACTGAAGGTTTGTTTTTTAGCTGTGATTTTTAGCATTCCACCTTCAACTTTTACGTTTTCGGCATTGTCGCGGTAGTACTGCAATTCGCCGTTACCCCAACCACCAGCACCGATGTCATAACCCCAGTTTGCAGGATTAGGTGCTCCAGCAACATCAAATTCATCTGCCCAAACTAGGGTTTCAAAAGTTTCGTCATCACCACCGCCTTGTTCCGGTTTTGTAGTGGTAAAGGTATGGTACCAAGCTAAAGCTGGATCATTACCCATGATGGCACGAACAATCATTCTGTTTTCGGTAATTGTCAGTATTTCATAAGTAGTTTGATTGATATAATATCCCATGAAACCACCATCTGAGAAGGTCATTGCAGTTTTACGGCTTTGATCAGCTGTTAATACGGATTGAGAAGGGCTCAGGAAGACACTTTTTTGACCAGATGTGTCAAGAGGAAGACATAAATCTCCACCTCCAAAACTATGGAAAGCAGCATTATAGAAGGTGTTTCCTCCGTTGTTTAATTCAAATTTTAAAGCCCCATTATCATCAAGTGAAAAGGTCATTTCAGTATCATATAGACAACTGCTTTCTGGAGCACCAGCTTTTTCGAATGGAGCTGCTGCATACCAAATTGGAGAGGCATTTTCTCCTGAGTTACCATTGTTTGGCCCAACACCTAAATGGCCAGGTTCATTTGCTGCAAAATACCATTTTTTAGAACTTCCGCCAGTCAAAAATTCAACCGCTTGAGGATCTTTAAAGTCACTGAAAACCTTAATTTCAAAGCTCATACTTGAAGTTACACCACCAGTTCCGCTTGCTAAAACTGTAACGGTATAAGTATTTGTTCCTTCCGTATTGAAACGCTTTCCAGCTAAAATTCCACTTGGTGAATTATCTTCTGTACCATCACTAAAAATATATTTATAGCTGATGGCATTTTTTGCTTTAGCGGTAAAGTCTACCAAACCAGATCCATCTCCGTCAGGAAATTCATCACTGACACCCAAAATTACCGCTTCCACTTCGATACCGCTCGGAGAATTGATATCTCCGAAAGTATTGTCGTCGTCCTGACAACTTGAAAGTGCAAGTACTGCTGAGAGTATTATTGCTAAATTCTTAATGTATTTTTTCATATTATTTTTTTTAGTTGTGGAAATAAACGTTGTCAATATATACAGTAGCAGATCCAGTTGGGGCAGCTGCATATATAAGTTGTGCAATATGGGCTCGTGCAGTTAGTCCAGTAAAATCACTCAAAGGAATATCTAAACTTAACCATGTGTTTTGAGCAGGAGATTCAATTACAATCTCGTGTTCAGAATCATCACCACCTTGATAAGCGCCATTTGCTCCAAAATCTACTAACTTAATTTTGAAAGTTGTGGCATTTCCAGTCCATATATCGGTATGGAAATGTGTCATGGCTGTGGCATCAATCATGTTAGCTCCTGTAGTTTCAATCCCAACAAAGTCTAAATTATAGTATCTTTTTGTATCATTACCTTGAATTTGTAGGTCTTCAAGAGCGCCACCTGACCATGTGGTCAACCAAGTATTAACCGGAACATTTGTGTAAGCATTGCTAAACATTGAAATTACTTGTGAAGCTGCCAATGTTGGAGTAGGAGCTGCAGTTTGTGGTGTTGCACTTTGCTTGTAAAAATATACATTATCGATATATACACTTGAAGTTCCTGCTGGAGCTCCAACATAGATCAATTGTGCAATATGAGCTCTAGTTGTTAAACCAGTAAAGGCACTTAAGGGAATATCGATTCCTACCCATTCTTCCTGAGCTGGATTTGAAATAATGATTTCGTGCTCAACATCATCACCACCACCATAGGCAGCATTGGCACCAAAATCTACTAATTTCACTCTGAATTCGGTTAAATCAGCTGACCAAATATCGGTATGGAAATGAGTCATCTCTGTAGCATCAATCATTGAAGTTACAGTTTCGATACCTACGAATGTTAGACCAGAATATTTTTTAGTATCATTTCCATTGATTTGTAAATCTTCCAGTGTAGCACTAGACCAATCGGTTTTCCAAGTATCTACGGGAACATTATCAAAAGCATTACTGAATAACGAAATGACATCTGCTTGATTTAGAAGAGGGTCTGGAGCGGCATCCAAATCAGATACAGTTACAGTTTGTGTTTCTTCTGCAGTAGCAGCACCTCCGCTTAAAGCGACAACTTTTACTTCATAAGTTCCTGCAACGGCATAGGTATGTGTTATAGTTTCACCCTGCATAAAGTCAACTGGAGTTTGATTTGGATCTTCACCAAAATAAACTTGGAAGAACGTTTCTAATTCAGCCTCAGCTTGAACAGTAATGGAACGACTGGCACCAGGAATGATGGTTACAACCAAACCAGTTGGTTGGAGAAATGAAACGGTTAATTCCTGAGTAAACTCGGTTTTTAGTCCGTTGATTCCAATGCCATAAATTGTAACGGTGTAAACACCTTCTGCATAAGTATGTTCAAAAACTTCTCCAGCAGCAATCGTTTCGGTTTCGACAGTTCCGTCACCATAATCTACTTCGTATGAAGTTATTCCATCACCATTTGGGCGAATGGTAACTTCTCCTGAATTGTCCTGCTTGATAGTAAACAAGGCAGAAATATTAGAGGGTGCTTCGATACCATCCACATTGGTAACAGTATCATCTTCTTGACATCCCAAAAGGGCTGTTAGAAGAAAAAAGCTAAAAATATATTTTAAATTTTTCATATTAAATGAGGTATTAATATTGAGGGTTTTGAGCCCAGTTTCCGTTTGAGAATTGTATTTCTTGAAAAGGAACGGGAAATATTTCATGTTTTCCAGCAATGAACCCATCGATTTCTTGAGCTGCTTTTCCTGTTCTAACCAAGTCAAAGAAACGGTGTCCTTCGCCTGCTAATTCAACTCTTCTTTCGGCTAGTATGGCATCCGTCAAGCTTGGTCCAGAAAAACTAATATCATGGTTGTTATCACCAAAAGCACGACGTCTAACTTCGTTTAAATAAAGACGAGCTTTTGCATCGTCGATACCACTTCTGTTAAATGCTTCGGCAGCCATCAACAAAACATCAGCATAGCGAATTGCTCTGTAGTTATTTGGATTTGTAAGGTTTTGATCTCCTGCTGCATCATTACTTCTAGTTCTTGGAAGGTATTTTCTGTTGAAGTAGCCTGTGTGCTTGAAGCCAGTACTATATGTAGCACCTGTTTGTGTAGCCCAAGCCTCGATATCTAAAATGGCAACATCTTTTCTTAAATCTCCCGTTTCGAAAGCATCTACTAATTCTTGTCTTGGAACATTAAAACTAAATCCTGATGCAAAAACAGGACCTGCATAGCTTCTAACACCGCTGAAACCAACTGCTACATTTCCTTCACTACATTGAAGACAACCAAATCCAGCTCCTTCTAGTTCGCTATATTGTACTTCAAAAACCGATTCAGGACCGTTTTCGCCAGCCATTTCAAAAATTGTATTGTAGTTTTGGACTAATGAATATGGAGAGTCAGTAATCATTGTATCTAAAATTTGTGCAGCAAGTGCAAACTTATCTTGATACAAATAGGCTTTGCCTAATAATGCTTGTGCTGCACCTCTAGTTGCTCTACCAGTTTCGGATGCATTAGGATTTAAATTTTCTACTGCAAATTGCAAATCCGATTCTATCACGGCATATACTTCTTCGATTGGGGATCTAGGAATACTTGTCACATCTGAAGCAAGGAATCTTTTATCACCACTTAAAGGAATTGGACCAAACCATTTTACTAATTCGAAATTATAATATGCTCTTAAAAATCGAGCTTCTGCAATAACTTGATTTCTATTTGGAAAATCGGTTTTGTCTTTAAATTCTAAGATGTAGTTGCATCTGTTTACCCCAGCAAACATCCAATCCCAAAGGTTTTTAAGATTTTCGTTAACCGGTGTATGTACCATATCGTCAATTTGTTGAAAACCAATGACATCTGTTGCACTTTCTCCTCCAGAGGCTGTATTGTCTGAAGCTATTTCTCCTAAAAGAACATTGATGTATGTAGATTGCAACAAATCGTAAGCTCCAATTAATGCTTGATTGTAGTCAGTTTCTGAATTAAAATAGTTTTCAGAATCGATTGTATAGACTGGGTCTCTTTTTGTAAAATCATCATCACAAGAAGCAAAGAATGCCGCAATGATTACTGTTGTTATAAAAATATATCTTTTCATTTTGAATATTTTTTAGAAGTTAATGTTTACACCTAGCATATAGGTTCTTGGAATAGGGTATGTTCCGTTGTCAATTCCACCACCAATTGGTGCGGCACTAACAGCTCCTGGATCAAATCCTCTATATTTTGTAAATGTATATAAGTTGTTTACACCTAAATACATACGAAATTTAGAAATGCCTATTCTATTGCTGAAATCCGGATTTAAAGTATAGCCCAACTGAACATTTTGAATTCTAAAATAAGAACCATCTTCTACAAAATAGTCAGAAAAAACGTTATTGCTAGTTGCATCAGTTGTCACTCTTGGAACGGTATTGCTTGTTCCTTCTCCTGTCCAACGGTCTAAAACATAGTTCAATCGGTTTACATCGGTTAATGTTCTTTCGTAGTTTCTGACGATATCATTTCCAATTGAAGCATAGGTATAGGCTGCAAAGTCAAATCCCTTGTAGGTTAAATTGAAATTGAAGCCCATAATCATATCTGGAATCGGATCTCCAAGATTTGTTCTATCATTTGCATCAATAACCCCATCGCCATTTATATCTTTAAATCTTATATCTCCTGGTTGTGCAACTGCACCAAGAGCTTGTTGAGATGGATGTGCATTAACTTCGGCTTGATTTTGGAAAATCCCATCAGTTTGATAGCCATAAAAATAGCCTATTGGTTGTCCTTCCTCCATTCTAGAGGTCAATAAAGTTTGGCCTACTCCAAAAGTTCCACCTTCAATAAAACCTGTTTCAGTATCTACAAGCTCTACGACATTATCAATAGTTGAGATATTGTAATTCAATTCCACTTTGAAATCATCCGTAATTTGATTGTTGTAGTTAATTGCAAATTCAAATCCTGAATTTCTTGTCGTTCCAGCATTTACGGTTGAGTTTCCACTTCCTGGAGCTCCACCACCACCAATTCCAGATGCTGGGACACTTCCGATGAGTAAATTTTCTCTAACATCATTATAATAATCGGCTACTATGTTCACTTTATTTTCAAAAAGGTTGAGGTCTAAACCAATATCTAATTTTTTACCTTTTTCCCATTTAAGATTTGGGTTTGGAAGAACCCCAACTGCTGTTCCGTTGATTAGACTTCCGTTAAATACATATGTAGCTTCTCCATTAAGCAAAGATGCGAATCGATTGTTACCAATTTGATCGTTTCCTAAAACACCATAACTTGCTCTTAATTTCAAGAAATTAACAATATTATCAGTTCCAAAAAATTCTTCGTTTGAGATTAACCATCCAGCGGTCATTGATGGAAAATAGGCGATAGTATTATTTGGACCAAACTTAGTAGAAGCATCTCTTCTATACATTCCAGAAATTAAATATTTACCTTTGAAATCATATTGAAATCTTGCAAAATAAGATAGTCTTCTTTCGTCATAATTGTAGGCTCCAACATCTCTTCCCTCTCTAAATCCATTAGCCAAAGAAATATCTGCAAATTCCCATGAATTATTTGGGACATCGTAACCCGAAGCATTTAACCCTGTGCCAAATTCTTTAAAAATAGTATTACCAACAGTAAAGGTTAGGTTGTGATTATCAGCAAATGTCTTTTTGTAAGTTGCAAAAAAGTCAAAAGAGTAGTTATTGTCTTCATTTTTGCTTTGATCTACACGGCTTCTTGGCACATTAAATACCTTTCCCTCAACATAAAAAAGCTCTTTTGCAAAAGTTTTTCCTCTACCATTCCCAGTATTAAAACCAATTCTAGAGGTTAATGTTAATCCCTCAATTAGTTCATAATCTAGTCCAAATGTACCATTGATTTTTTTGTAACTTCCATCATTGTATGTGTTTTCAAGTTGAGCTAATGGATTGATGATTTCTATACCATAACCTTGGTTTGGAATTTGCGTAAATTCACCATTTTGATCATACGGAGTGAAAGTTCCAGGCAAGTTTATTGCATTAAATAATACAGATCCTAAACCATTATCGTTGAAACCCCTTGAATTATAATAGCTATAAGTAACATTTGTCTGTACTTTTAATTTTTCAGAGATATCAAATCCTAAAGCGATTCTAGCGGTATTTCTTTTAAAACGTGATTTATCCCAATCACCGATGATTCCTTCCTGAGTCAAATCGGAAGCACTGATGGCATAGGTAACTTTATCGGTTCCTCCTGATACTGAAAAGTCATGACTAATGATTGGAGCACCTTTGCGAAAAAGTTCATCCTGCCAATCAGTCCCTTTCCCTAAGCCAGAAACGTCTGGATAAGGTAATGGGTTTCCTGCATTTGCATAGCTTTCATTAAGAATCAATGCATAATCGGTGGCATTCAATAAAGAAAGTTTTCTTGAAGTTTCTTGAAAACCAGTATAACCATTATAGGTTACCATTGGTTTTGTATTTTTCCTTCCAGTTTTTGTAGTCACTAGGATGATACCGTTTGCTCCAATAACTCCATAAATTGCTGCTTGAGCATCTTTCAAAACGGTTAGTGTTTCGATATCACTTGGGTTTAAATCACTTAGATTACCTACATATCCATCAATGATAGCTGTTGGTCTGTTCACTTCATTTGAACCAACTCCTCTAATTTTAATGTCAAATCCTGCGTTTGGAGCACCTGTTCCTCCAGATACAATAACACCGGAAACTGTCCCTTGTAAGGCTTGATCTACTTTAATAGGTTTTATTTTTTCCATTGTTTTTGCATCTACAATAGAAACTGATCCCGTAACCTCACGTTTTTTCTGACTACCATAACCAATAACCACAACTTCGTCTAAGGTTTTGGTGTCTTCTTGCATGGCAATTGCAACATTGCTATTATTTGAAGTTACGGTATATTCAAAATTAGAATATCCTACATAACTAAATACAACCACGGATCCTGTTGGAATTCCTCCAAGCGAAAAATTTCCATCAAAATCCGATGTTGTTCCTTTAGTAGTATTCTTAATTTGAATGTTTACTCCAGGAAGCGGTAGTCCCGATCCTGATTCTTTAACTGTTCCTCCAATGTCATAACTTTGGGCAAAACCAAAAGCGGAGAGTAACAGAAAATAAATTAATAGATAATTTGACTTCATAAGTATGTTTTTTGTGAATTATAAAATTAGCCTACTTATTTGAGAATAATTCAAAATATACCACAACAAAAAACATACATCCTAAAAAAAGTAGTGCAAAATTTCCATACCAACAAAACAATCCCAATAGATATGCAGAATGTTAGAGTAATGTTAAATCAAAAAAATCTTAAAAAAATCAAAAAAAAGAGCCAATACAACGTTGTTGTTGTGGTAATGTATAGGTAATTTTTACAGATGTAGTAGTGGTGCTATATGGATAGTATATACTCAACAAGCCCTTGTTCGTGAGGTAAATCCATTTTTTTACGCAAACGATATCGTTTTATTTCAACACTTCTTACGGAAATATTCAATAATGGTGCAATTTCTTTCGATGAAAGGTTGAGTCTCAAATACGCACAAAGCCTTAAATCATTAGGTGTTAGGGAAGAATGTGCAGCTTTTATTTTTTTCAAAAAGTCTTTATCTGCATTATTGAAAGCTTCCTTGAAGAGGTCCCAAGTATCTTCTTCACTGATGTTTTTATTGATTGTTGTGATTACGGTTTTGATATTTTTCGAATTATCATCTGTTTTTTTCAAATCTTCCTTGATGGATGTCAATAATTCATTTTTCTTAATCAGGCTCATAGTCGAAACAGCCAATTCGCGGTTCTTGCTATTTACATCAAGTTCCAATTGTTCATTCTTTATTTTTAGCAGTTCTTGTTCAACCTCCATTTCTTTTAATTCCAATTTTCTATTATTGTCTTCAATCAACTTGTTCTTTTGATTTTGATAATAAGAATTGTAAGCTTTATGCACAAAAAATGCAATTATGAAGATAATGATCAGATAGATCAATATGGCTAAATTAGTAGCATACCAAGGTCGTTCAATTGTAAAGTGATAGACAATTGTATTTTCTGAAAGCGAATTCCCAACCCTAGCACGAACTTTAAAAGTATAATCTCCAAAAGGCAGATTTTTGAAACTTACATACGGTTTATTTGACCAAACGCTCCATTCCTCAAAATAACCTTCAAGCAAGTATTGATATTCGGCTACAATATATTTGTTGTATTCTGGTACACTAAAATTGAACGTAAGATTATTGGAAACAAAATCGATTTCTTCATCACCTGTAATGGAGATATAATGAATGTTCGAGTTGCTTTCATTTTTATAAACTGTATTTAAATTGATATTGAATTTATTGAAATTCAATTCATTAATGTTCATTGAATAGTAGCCGTCAGTAGTTCCAATAAAATAAATATTCTCTCCAATTCTCGAAATATTTTCATAACCAGGCATCGAATTATTGAGTGAATAGGGGATAGGGATAGTGTTGAGTTTTGGCTCGCTACTCAATTTTCCTATAGTGAAATAATTAATATTATTTTTAGTAAAAAGCCATAGTTTGTCGGATTTATCGACTATTAACTTCCCCGAACGATATTCGTCATTTTCAATCGCCTTGCTTAATATTAGGTCTTTTTCAAATTTTTTATTTTGGTTATTAAATTTGAAAATCCCTTCTTTTGAAGCATAAATTATCGTGTTGTTGAATTTTGCTAGACCTGCATTTTTTCCCTTTGCTGGCGATTTATAGGTTTCAAATTTTGTAACTTTTGTAAAATTACTGTTTAATAAAAGTCGGAAAATGGCTTTATATTCATGACTTACAATTATTTCGTTAGGCGAGTTAACTTCAAAAAATTTAGATGAATAATCAAAACCTGCAATTTTATTTTTGAATTTCCATCCTGAAGCCGTTTTCTCCAAAATACTAATTCCTGAATAATTCCCCTGAAGTAATTGATTTGGATTATTAGGAAAGTTTTGAAACTTCCATGTTCCCGATTGGTTGTAAATCAAGCTCGAAGTACCCTCATTAATAACAAAAGTACCTGAATCATGACCACAAAATAAGGTGTTGTCATATTCAAAAAGTGACCAAACTTGACCTTTCGTTCCGTTCACGATTTGATATTGCTCGTTTGAATTATTGGTTTTATAAAATAATCCCTGATTTGTTCCTACATAGATTTTATTGTTAAATACCGTCGAAGAATAGACTGTTCCTAGAATTCCTGTCTTGTCGAAAAAGGTTTTTATGGGAGAAGAAATATTCAAACAATCGATTCCATTATCAAGTCCAATCCAAAGATTTTTCTCCCGATCTTCAAATAATGAAAGGATTGTGTTATTGCTTAATCCTTGATTTTGAGTGATATGGTATAATATTTTTCCTTCTGGACTTATGATAAAAACACCATTTGATATACTCCCTAAAGCAAAATTTCCATTATTCAAAACGATACTTGCATAGATACTGGTAGAATTGAGCAAAGCATCAGCTTCAGTCGTCCATTTTAGAAGATTGCCATCTGAAAATTTATAAAATCCGCTGTATTGTGTTTGAATGAGGATGCCATCATTTGAAGAAAAAATATTCAAGACCTTTTTATTCTGCATGATTTTTTGATCGACTAAAATATGCGAATTCCCATTTTTAATTTCAAAAATACTTCCGTCAACGCTTTGAAAAAAGATACCGTCACGTGCTTTAAACGATTTTAAAATACCGCTTTTGGGTGTGATAATTTTGAACTGTTGGGTTTTGCTATCATAAATATAAATCCTATTCAATGATTGGAATATAACCCATTGATCATAGTTGATAATGTTCCAAAATTGTTCATCATCAATTAACTTTTCTTTTATTTTTTTGCTAAGAGAGGTATATTCGAGAATGCCTTTCTCATTCTTAATCCAAAAACCAAATTCCATGTAACATCCCGTATATACTGTGTTTTCAATCACTTTTACTGAACGAAGAATCGTTTCATTTGGTGATGGATAAAGTCTCCAATTTGCACCATTAAATTCTAGTAATCCTTCGTTGTTAGCAATGTAGATGAAGTTTTTTTTATCTTGATCAAGCATCCAATTTTGGTTTCCAGCACCATATTCTTCCGAACTATATTTCACAATAGACGGCAACTCTTGTGCAACTCCAAGAAAAGAAACGGTAAAGAAAAGAAGCACTAATTTTAGAGGAAAAACTTTCATAATCGAATTTAAATAGGTTGCTAAAGATAGAAATATAAATAGGTTTTGTCAAAAAAAGCAACGTTATTTTACGGTGCTTCGTATAATAAAAAAGCACGTTTTTTCGTAGAAAAAACGTGCTTGCTGACTAAAAAAAAAATTATTTTTTAATGATTCTTGATGTAGTTACTTTTCCTTCTACGGTTACTTTGGCGATATAAACTCCGCTTTGAAAACCTGAAAGGTTAATAGTTTCATTGTTTTTGAATGAATTTATTGATAGTATTTCTTGTCCAAGTAGGTTATAAAAGGTGATGTTGTCAATTGTTTTTTCAGCACTTACATGGAAGAAATCGCTAACTGGATTAGGATACATTTTCACTGAAGAAATTTTAAAATCCTCAGTCGCTAAAGCTCCATTACTGAAATAAACATTATCTACATATACTTTAGAACCCCCACCAACAAAGATCAACTGGGCAATATTTTCCATTGTTGTCAATCCTACAAAATCTGTTAAAGGAATACTCATCGTTACCCATAGGCTTTGAGCCGGATTGTCAAAAGTCAATTCATGTTCTACGTCATCGCCACCTTGAAAGATTCCGTTTGCACCAAAATCTACCAATTTAATTTTGAATTGCGTGAAAGTTGGCGACCAAACATCTACATTGAAATGTGTCATACCCGTGATGTCAAGCTGAGAAGTAACGGTTTCGATACCCACAAAGTTTAGAGAGGTATATTTTTTCGTGTCGTTTCCTGCAACCTGAACATCCTCCAAAGTCGCATCCGACCAATCTGTTTTCCAAGTGTCAACCGTAACATTTGTATAGGCATTGCTAAACATCGAGATTACATTTGCAGCATCCATCGTTGGAGTAGGTGCTGCAACTGTTGGGTCTGAAGGGATAACAATAACTGTTTCGTTACTAAAATAGACATTATCAATATATACTTTTGCACCACTTGCTACAAAGATAATTTGGGAGATATGTTGCAATGAAGTTAGATTTTCAAATTCTGCCAAAGGAATGGTATAGGAATTCCAAGTAGATTGTGCAGGACTATTAAAAGTGATTTCATGTTCAGAGTCGTCACCGCCTTGAAAAACACCATTAGGGCCAAAATCAACCAATTTTATTTTGAAAACAGTGAAGTCAGGCGACCATACATCTACATTAAAAGCAGTCATACCCGAAGCATCGATTTGAGAAGTCACGGTTTCAACTCCTACAAAAACCAAAGGATCATATTTTTTCACATCGTCTCCTGCAATTTGAACGTCTTCTAACGTAGCATCCGACCATTCTGTTTTCCACGTATCAACTGCAACGTTGGTATAGGCGTTACTAAATAGTGAAATTACATCAGCTTGCGGCAATATTGGAAGTGGAGCTGCTACTATAGGATCTGTTGGAACCGTACTTGCTTCGTTCGTAAAATATACATTGTCAATAAATACAGTTCCTGTACCAACTGGCATTCCTGAGAAAATAAGTTGTGCAATATGCTCTTTGTTTATCAAATTTGTAAAATTAGTCAAAGGGATGTCATAACTTACCCAGCCATTTTGAGCAGGTGTTTCAAATATAATTTCATGCTCAGTATCATCGCCACCTTGAAAAGCACCATTTGCGCCAAAATCCACTAGTTTGATTCTGAAGGTTGTAAGGTTGGGTGTCCATATGTCAACATGAAAATAAAGCATGTCACCAGCATCAATAAGGTTAGGGCCAACCGTTTCAATACCAACGAAACTAAGGTTAGAGTACTTCTTTACATCGTTTCCTGCAATGGATAAATCTTCCAAGGCTCCAGCTGACCATTCCGTTATCCAAGTATCAACTGGAACATTGGTATAAGTGTTGCTAAACATTGAAATAACATTCGCCGGATTTCGTGTAGGAACCGGTGGTGCATCTGTTGGAGCTTGCGAAAAGCCGTAAGAACAAATTAAAAGGAAAATCGTTTGCGTAATTTTTTTCATGATACTATTGTTTTTTGTTGTATCTCAAATTTAGGATTGAAATAGAAGATTTGTATAAAAACCAACTATATAAAAACTATACAAATTGTAAACTATTTAAAACACAACTAAAACATGGTTTTGCGAAAGATTTTTAGAGTAATATTCCATTAATAATAAGGTTTGATAATGATGTAAAATGCAAAATGTTGTGGTAATGTATTGTTTTTTTAGAGAAAATTTTATAAGTATTTTTATGTATTTGATTAATTTTAATAGAAAAAAGTGTCAAATTCTTATTTATATCCTATGGAATTGAATTAATGAGAATTACATTATTGCAATTATAAAGTCTAAATAGTTGATAATATGGCAATTGATTTATTGATTTTAAGAAATTAGTAATCTTTATTCAAATTTTAACAAATTAGATTGTAATAAATCCCTATTTTCGCTCGTTAACAATAAAAATTTAAACATGAAAAAGATGAAAAGAGCGATTTTAACAGCGTTTGTATTAGTAGGTTTAACGTTAACTTCTTGTGGAAGTGATGACAACGGAGGAGGTGCAGAAGCATCTATTGTTGGAAAATGGAATCCATTAAAAACAGAAACTAAAGTAGGAAATTCTCCTGCTCAAGTTGAAAACTATGATGGACATGAGCCTGGTTGTGATAAGGATTATTTTGAATTTGTTCAAAGTGGTAGCCTAAGAGAAGTGGTTTATTTCAAAAACGTTTCTGACGTTTGTACAGAAGATGAAGCTCAACCATCTAGTTGGGTGAAAAATGACAATACCTTGACTATTAATGATGGTCAATATGATGGTGTTTATCAAATTAAAAGATTAACCAGTTCAGATTTACAGCTTTCTACTGAAGTTTCTTTTCCAGGTGGAACAACAACAACATTGACACTTTTTTTCAAAAAAGCTGCTAACTAAAAAGAAGTTGTATTAAAAAAGAAAAGCCTTAAACTTAGAGTAGTTTAGGGCTTTTTTTTTATGACTAATAGGTTCTTTTAAACAATCTCAGCACTCAATCCTGCATCCAGGAGTTGGGTACACTGCGGTTTTAATTCGTCTAAAGATCCTGTTTTTACTGTACATTTTCCTTTGTAGTGTACTAATATTGCACATTGTTCAGCCTGTTCTGCTGTATGGTTGCAAACTCTGATGAGTGTTTCAATTACATGATCAAATGTATTTACATCGTCATTAAATAAAACAATTTCGTTGTTTAGCCCTACAGCTTCTTCAACCAAAACCTCTTCTAAAACTTTTTCGATTGTACTCATTTTAAATTGTATACTGATTTGAATCTGGAAACAAATTTACGAATTTATATATTTTAAAGAAACCCAATTATTTCTTTTAAATTTCTTAACATACGTTAAACCTTGTTCTTTACAGGAGGCATCAATGAATGGAATATCCTCTTCATAAAAACCACTTAAAAGCAAAATACCCTCTTTATTGAGGCACTTCACATAAGCTTCCATATCATTCAAAAGGATGTTTCTGTTGATGTTGGCTATAATCAAGTCATATTTTTTACCTTCCAATATTGTTGCATCACCTTCATAAACAGTGATGTGACGGCAATTGTTCCGTTCGGCATTTTCGATAGAATTTAAGTAGCACCAGTTGTCAATATCAATGGCGTCAATTGGCTGAGCACCTTTCATTTCGGCTAAAATGGCTAAAATAGCAGTTCCGCATCCCATATCCAGGGTTTTTAGACCTCTAACATCTGTTTCCAGTAAATGCTGAATCATCATGTGGGTGGTTTCGTGATGTCCGGTACCGAAACTCATCTTAGGCTCGATCACGATATCAAACTCGGCATTGGTTTTAGGATGAAAAGGTGCACGAACATGGCATTTTCCGTCCACATCAATTGGTTCGAAATTTTTCTCCCATTCTTCATTCCAGTTTACTTGTTCTATTTCTTCAATTGTATAGGAAATCGTAAACTCAGGCGAACTCAGAATTTGAATATCTTCCAAAACATCTTCTGTCCACAGCTGCTTCTGGATGTAGGCAACCACACCAAAATCGCTTTCTGTAAAGCTTTCAAAAGGTTTTTCGCCCAATTCGGCTACTAATATTTCTGAGCCAAGCTCTTTCGGTTCGACCGTAAAATGATATCCTAGATAGGTATTTGCCATAACATTAAATTTTTGCAAAGGTAATATTATCATAACATACGGTAAGTAAATTTAATATTAAGTTTGCATCAACTTAACACAACTGGTTTAATGAAAAAAACAATTGCAATTTTTGCACTATTCTTCGCTTATTCGTTGAATGCTCAAGTTACTATTAAGCAAGCAACTGATGACAATGATTTAAAACTTTCCACTTTACCTTACTATAATTTCGGAAAAGGTATTGGATTGACTTCTCCCGACAGTTTATTTCAACTTAATATTCGATTCAGGATGCAAAATCGTGTTACCTATATCGAAAACGAAGACGAAAAACCGGCTTATGACGGACAAATTCGCCGTCTTAGACTGCGTTTTGATGGTTATGTAGGAAATCCTAAGTTTTTGTATGCCATTCAATTATCTTTTTCTCCGGGAGATGTTGGCGAAGTAATCCCTGGCGAAAATATCAATATTATTCGTGATGCGGTAGTTTTTTATAGGCCTAATAAAAGCTGGAATATCAGTTTTGGGCAAACTAAGCTTCCAGGAAACCGTCAGCGTGTTAATTCCTCTGGAGGTTTGCAACTTACAGATCGTTCCATCAACAATGCAAGATTTACTATTGATAGGGATTTTGGGTTTCAGGTGCACAACTTGAATGAGTTTAAGGACAAATTTTCATACAATCTAAAAGGCGCTGTCTCTACTGGTGAAGGTCGAAATGTTACAGGAAAAGCCGATGATGGGGTAGCGGTTACTGGAAAAGCAGAGATTTTTCCGTTTGGCGCATTTCAAAAAGATGGAACTTATTTTGAAGGTGATGTCCTTCGTGAGCCTAAGCCAAAGTTGATGCTTTCAGGTGCTTTTCAGCAAAATAATCACGCAAAACGCACACAAGGCCAACTAGGAAGTGACTTGTTTGAGGCACGAACAATGAAATCTGTAATGCTGGATGCTATGCTAAAATATAATGGTTGGGCAGCGATGACGAGCTATATGTCTAGAACAACCAATGAGAATGCGGTAACTTTTAACCCTGATGATGCTACCAATTTTAATTATGCTTATATAGGGAGTGGGTTTGATTATCAATTGAGTTATGTTTTTCCGTCCAATTATGAAATTATTGGAAGATATTCGACTCAAAAAGTAGGAGACGACATCATGCTTCTCGCTCCAGATCAAAAACAATACAGTCTAGGAGTTACTAAATATATTTGGGAGCATACCTTCAAAATCCAAACGGAATTGACTTTTGATAACCTTAATTACCACGAGGGAAGCACTAAAAACAATTGGTATTTGCGTTTTCAAGTCGAAATAGGAATATAATTCTGACAAGCTGGATATTTTTACGCTTCGTAAATCTCTTAAATAATGAAAATAAATCAAGTGAAGGAATTATATATTGAATTATATTTTTATATTTACTTAAAATATTTCATTTTTGTTAAATAAGCTAAAAAAAATACATTATTCTTTGCGGTATTAATTTTTAAATATATTTTTACGTTAGTTAATTAAACCTTATTATTTTATTATGAAAAAACTATTTTTATTTCTTGCCATGGCAAGTACGACAATGTTTGTATCATGCGGAAGCGATGATTCAGATGGAGGACCAGCAGTGACTGGAGTTGTATTAACTGTAAGTTCTACTTCAGTTGATTTAGGACAATCTGTTACCTTAACAGCTAAAGACAACAATGGAGAAGATGTTACAGCTGATGTTGTGTTTTATGACGGAACAACTGTTGTTACCTCTCCTTATACACTAACAACACCAGGAGCTCACTCTTTAACGGCTAAATTAGATACTTTTACAAGTCCAGCAGTTGTTGTTAATGGTAATGTAGCTGCAAATACTGTTTTTGCTAATGGAACTTCAAATGTTACAGACATTTCTATTATGTATTATTTAGGTTCAACAGAAGCTGGAGCAAATGTTTTTGTAGCTAATCCTTACAATCAAGTAGGTACTGGTGAGACTGCTACATATCCAAATGATATTTATGTTTATTTTACTTCAGCTCAGGAAGCAGGATCTGAATTTTTAACTTTACCTGAATTAGGTAATTATGCGTTTGGATTGCCTACTTCAAGTAAAGTAACTATTGATGCTAATGTATTTATTAACAGTCAAGAGATTTTAGAAACTGAGGTTACAACAGATGCTAATTGGAATTTGGAAGCTTTGACAGTAGATGAAACTGCTCAATCATGGGATTTTACATATGGTATCAAATTAGCTAATGGTTCTTATGTATATGGTGATTTTAGTGGTGACTTTGAGTTCGTTAATCAAGCAGGAAGAAATTCAGCAAGAAGTTCTGCAGGCTCGAAAATCAAAGTTGTTACGGTTACTCCTGCTGAATTGCAAGCAAATTTAGATGCAGTATTAGCAAAAAACAAGAAATAATCTAATTTTGAATTAGATTTTAAAACCCGATTACGAAAGTAATCGGGTTTTTTAATTTCAATCATTGTTATTTGATATTTTTTGATGTTCAAAAGTCCTTTGACGATACTATTTTTAATCTTCTCTTGAGAATATTGAAATTGTTGAGTTGCTAAAAAAATAAGATTATAGCATAATTTTTACAAACTATAGCATCAAACAGTAAGTAAATTAATATTGAATTATTTCCAGTCAACATATCAATACATTTTGCTTAATTATAAAGTTATGAAATGATAGTAATAAATATTCTTCCTTACAACTAAATAATGGGAAGTGGTAAAAAAAAACACCAATTTCTCCATAATAATTTGAAGAAAATTGGTGCTACTATTTTTATTTAAATGAGTATTTGTTAAAAAAAAAAAAAACTACTTCTTATTCCGATCCATCTTCATATTAATAAACTCCACAGCTAGCGAAAATGCAATGGCAAAATAGAGATAACCTTTTGGAACCGCTCCAACGCGTTGTCCTATTAATTGTGCATCGGAAAGGTGCATGCTTTCTGTGATTAGCATAAATCCTATCAAAATTAAGAAAGCAAGACCCAGTATTTGAATCGAAGGATTTGCATTCACGAAATTCCCAACAGGAACTGCAAACAGCATCATGACTCCCACGGAAATCACTACTGCCGTTATCATGATATAAAGGGCTCCTTCTAGTCCGTTGGTCATCCCAACCGCCGTTAAAATCGAATCAACTGAGAAAATCAGGTCGATCATCAGGATTTGCAGGATGACATTCGAAAAAGATTTTGTGGCACTGCTTCCCAATGTTTGTTCCTCATGGCCTTTGTGTTCCACTTTCTCCCTGATTTCTTTGGTACTCTTATAAATCAGGAACAATCCTCCTGCTAATAAAATCATGGCTTGACCTGTAATATCGGCACTAAACCAGCCCCAATCGAATGAAAACCAGGGTGCTTTCATGGCAATTAGTAAGGTAATTCCAAACAGCAATCCAATTCGCATAAACATTGCCAAGAACAAACCAATTCTGGTGGCCTTTTTGCGTTTCTCCACGGGTAATTTCCCCGTTACGATCGAGATAAAAATGATGTTGTCAATTCCCAGAATAATTTCTAAGAAGGTTAAGGTTAATAGGGCAATCCAAGCATCGGGATTTAAAAATACTTCCATTTTTTAGTTATGAATTATAAGTTATGAGTTTTTCAAGAATTAGAAATTAAAGATAGTGATACAAACGGTGTATAGTTTATGAATTAATTTTTTTAAATTATAAGATAATCAAATGCTTTGCATAAAGCACACAACTTAGTAATTCATAATTTATAACTCCTGATTATTCAATCTTCACTACGGTTCCGGTTTGTTTTTCAGAACTTCCAACCATTCCGAACTCAAATGTATAAGAATTTTTTGAGGTGGAAAGGATTTTCATCGCAATTGCCTTTTTTTCCTGCATGTTTTTCGGGTTGATCTTTTGGATAACATATTCACAATCGTTGATCCATTTGATAGAAGAAGTGTCCGATTTTCCTTCATAGAAATCAATTTCTTGATTTTCAGTACGAATGAAGGTAGTAGTTTTCTTTATGCCATCTACTTCATAGTCAAATCGAAATTTCCCGGTTTTAAAATCCTTGCATTCCCTTTCTGGGGTTTCGAAGCAGGAACATAAAAGGAGTAGGGCCAGTAGTGAGGTTATTTTCTTCATTGTAAACGTCTTAGTTCTTCTTCGGTAAAATTTTTTATGGTTTTTTCTTTCGAGAATTTATCGACATTATAGGCTGTCGAGTTATTCTTCGGAATCGAAAGGCTGTTCCATTCGCTCTGCTTTAATAATTTGGCATAAAAAACAATCTGCCCGATATGATAGGGATAATGGGCTAGTTGCCTGTTGATGGCTTCGATTACCGTATGCCCTTCATTTCTGATATAAATAATTTGCGATAAATGATTGGTTTCTAGTGTGTTTAAGGTGGTTATAAAACAATCCCAACCTTTGTTCCAAAAAGACAAAAGTTCCTCTTTTGTGGTAATGCTTTCCTCAAATTCAGCATCACGGTTTCTCCATTCTTTTTCGCCATCGGTAGTCAGAAAATCGGTCCATCTTGAAAGCATATTGCCCGAAAGATGCTTTACGATTACAGCAATCGAATTGGTATTTTCGTTTAAGGAGATAAAAAGTTGTTCGGGTTCTATTTGTTCAAAAGCTTTTTCCCCCAAGGTTTTATAATAGAGAAATTGCTTTTTGACACTTTCGAGATAAGCGGTATTGGCTTCCATATTATTGAATTTTAATATCATATTTTTCTAAAAGTCCCGGAATTCCCTGTGTGGCAAATTTTGCTTTTCGCATCGGGTTGGATTCTGGGTCGATGGTATAATTATAAGCCGTTACAAAATCGACTTCCTTCAGTTCGGTATCATTGAAAATAGCGCCACTCAAGTCTGTAGTATCAAAGGTAGAGCCTGAAAGGTTGGTTCCAATAAAAATGACATCTTTCAAGGAGGAATGGATGAATTCGGTCTTTGGCATTTTCTTATTGGCAAAGGATGAATAGTCTAGGATACATTCTACAAAATAAACACTAAAAAGGAAATCATCACATTCATTGAATTGAATTCCAAGTAGTTTGCAGTTCTTGAAACTCGCATTTCGCATACTCGAACCTGAAAGTTTGGTCATCGAAAGATTGCAATCAATGAATTCACAATCTACAAAAGTGTTATAGGAAAAATCACTGCTCGAGAAGTCGCAATTCTTGAAAATGCAACCTTCGAATTCACGGTTATTGATTTTCTTATCAAGATAAATTACCTTTTCGAAGGTTTTGTAGAGGTGGATTAGGTTTTCCATTATTTATCAAACATGCTTTTAATAATCGTTTTAATTCCTAAGAAAACCATTACCATTCCGGTAAGGCAAACCAAGATTCCAATACTCAAAATCAGCCAATAAATAGGCTGGAGCTTGTTGATAAAGGCAAAATGAACAATTGCAGGTCCTATAAACAAAGCTGGCAAAGCCCATGACATATAAGATATTCCCTTGGATAATATTTTTCTATTGGTTCCCACAATTAATTTTAGATTTTAGTCCCGAAGCTTCGGGATTAGAGTTTAGATTGGAACTCATAACTCATAATTTATAACTTATAATTTTCCACCGCTTTCCTCACGCTTCCATATTTTTTCAATAGTTCCGAAGCTTCTTCGTATGAAACATTGATTTCACTGATGATCATTTTTACACCCCGATCTACGAGTTTATCATTGCTCAATTGCATATCAACCATCTTGTTGCCTTTCACTTTCCCGAGTTGTATCATTGTGGAAGTGGAAATCATGTTTAAGACTAATTTCTGGGCAGTTCCGGCTTTCATTCGGGAGCTTCCAGTTACAAATTCAGGTCCAACAATTACTTCGATAGGGAATTTTGCAGTTTGCGATAACGGACTTCCAGCATTGCACGAAATGCTTCCCGTGGCAATGTTATTTTCGTTGCATTTTTGCAATCCGCCAATAACATAAGGTGTTGTTCCCGATGCCGCAATCCCAATAACCACATCGTTTTCAGCAATATTTTGCTCCTGCAAATCAATCCAGGCTTGGGTTGTATTGTCTTCGGCATTTTCTACAGCTCTACGGATGGCTTTGTCACCACCGGCAATGATTCCGTTTACCAAATCGAATGCAACGCCAAAAGTAGGAGGGCATTCGGAAGCATCCACAATTCCCAATCGTCCAGAAGTTCCAGCTCCGATGTAGAAAAGTCTTCCGCCTAATTTCAATTTCGAAACGATTTCAGTTATCAAAGTTTCAATCTGTGGCAATGCTTTTTCAACAGCAAAAGGAACAGTTTTATCTTCCTGATTGATGTTTGAAAGCAATTCAGCAACCGACATTTTTTCTAAATGTTCGTATTTCGATGATTGTTCGGTGGTTTTGGTGAAGGTCATTTCTATTTTTTTTGATGCTTAAAGATAAGGATTTATAGCAAAAGCTAATGCGAATGGGGTGCTTCAATTCCTAAAAAGTAAGCCAATACAATTCCAATGGCAATCATCGATAATTTTGCCAAATTGAACTTGTGGTTTTCGCTGCTTTCAAAAATAATAGTGGATGAAATATGAAACAGAATTCCAATTACTACGGCTGTAATTTCAGTATAATAATGATTCAAAAAAGTAAAATATTCAGCAGCTAGTGTTCCAAGTGGTGTCATAATTGCAAAAGCAATCATAAAGAAAAATACAACTGTTTTATTCAGATGTGAATTCAGGAAAAAAGACGTCAAGATAACTGCAATCGGCAAATGATGAATGGCAATTCCTAAGGCCAGATCACTATGATGGCTAACGGGAAACCCTTCCATAAAAGCATGAATGCATAGGCTTATAAAAAGAGCCCAAGGCATCTTCGAGCTTTCATCGTGACCATGTGAGTGAACGTGACCATGTTCAGCACCTTTTGAAAAGAATTCCAATATAATTTGGAACAAAATTCCAAGCATGATGTAAATCCCAACAGCACCTGAATGGTTATGATCACCATGATTTGTTGATTCATATACTTCTGGCAACAAATGCATTACGGTAATGGAAAGCAAAAACGAACCGCTAAAAGCCATTAGCAATTTCAAGTTGGTTTTTTTAGTCGGTTTCAAGAATAATGCAATTCCATAACCAAGCAAAACCGAGAGTAGGGGTAAAATATAAATCATTCTTTAATTTCTGTATAAATCTATCCCGAAGTTTCGGGACTGCAATCTAAATTATTTAAAAACCATTATCAGTCTTTCGCTTTCATTTTTATGGAATTTCTTCAATTTATAATCTCCAAAAGTGTCCAAAAGATAAATTCCGGCTTCTTCCATCAAATTTTCGAAATCTTCCAAGGTTAAAGCTCTTACTTTTTCAGTAAAATGAAATTTTTGACCTTTATCTTCAAAATCAATTTCCTTATAAATGTATCCGTCAATATGAAAACGCTTAATCTTAAAGTCGATTCCATCCACAGTTTTCACTTCTTCGGCAACTAAGTTATTGATTACCTGATGCACATTCATAAAATCAATCACGGCAAAACCATATTCTGTAAGACTTTCTTTTATTGCTTTTAGGGTTGTCAAGTTATCGGCGTCATTTTCGAAATAACCAAAACTTGTAAACAAATTCAAAATAGCGTCATACTTTTCGTTGCACGGTTTTCTCATATCGTGCACTACAAAATGTAAACGGTCATTCTCGGATTTTTTAGCTTCAGCGATACTGTTTTCTGACAAATCCGCACCTGTAACATCAAACCCTAATTGATTCAGATAGATAGAGTGGCGTCCTTTTCCGCAGGCCAAGTCCAAAATTTTAGCCTCTTCGGGAAGATTCAAATAATTGGTAATGTTGTCCATAAACAACTGGGCTTCGGTATAATCGCGGTCTTTATAAAGTATATGGTAATAGGGTGTATCAAACCAAGATTCAAACCAATTGGGTATACTAGGATTTTGTAATTCGGACATTTATCGTTTTCTATTAATTCAAGTCTGCAAATTTAGTGTATTTTTGCACACGAATAATAAAAGAATTCCCCCTTTGGGGGATAGGGGGCTATGGAAAATAATTTTAAAATGGTTGCCAAAACCTTTTTTGGTTTTGAAGAAATATTAGCAAAAGAACTGCAAATGTTGGGAGCTCAGGAAGTTGAGCAAGGAGTGAGAATGGTTAGTTTTAAGGGCGATAAGGGGTTTATGTATAAGGCCAATTTGTCTTTGAGGACAGCTTTGAAAATATTGAAACCCATTTATTTTTTCCGTGTCAATAATGAAGAAAGTCTTTACAAAGGAATTTCGGGAATCGATTGGTCGAAATATCTGAATTCAAATCAGACTTTTGTGATTGATGCTACAGTGCATTCTGAAAAATTCAACCACTCTGAGTTTGTTTCGCAAAAGTGTAAGGATGCAATCGTGGATCAGTTTAGAACTAGAACCGGACAACGACCAAGCATCGACAAGCAATATCCCGATTTGAGGATTAATATTCATATCGATAAGGATCAATGTTCAGTCGCTTTGGACACTTCGGGAAATTCTTTGCACCAACGAGGTTACAGGACAGCTACAAATATCGCCCCAATCAACGAAGTTTTGGCAGCTGGAATGCTCTTGCTTTCGGGTTGGGACGGACAAGGAGATTTCATTGATCCGATGTGCGGTTCAGGAACTATTTTGGCGGAAGCCGCGATGATAGCCTGTAATATTCCAGCCAATATCAACCGAAAAGAATTTGCTTTCGAAAAATGGAACGACTGGGACAATGATTTATTTGACCAAATTGTGACGTCTTGCTTGAAGAAAGTGCGTGAGTTTCATTATACGATAAAAGGTTATGACAAAGCACCTTCGGCAGTTAGCAAGGCAAAAGACAATATCAAGAATGCCAATTTGGATGAATATATAACCATTTCTGAAAACAATTTTTTTGATACCGAAAAAACTTCGAAAGGACCGTTACACATGGTTTTCAATCCGCCTTATGGAGAACGTTTGGATATCCAGATGGAAAATTTTTACAAGAATATCGGTGATACCTTAAAGAAAAATTATCCCGGAACAAACGCTTGGTTTATTACTGCCAATCTCGAAGCTTTGAAATTTGTAGGTTTGAAACCATCAAGAAAAATCAAGCTTTTCAACGGAAGTCTGGAAGCAAGGTTGGTGAAATATGAAATGTATGAAGGAAGTAAAAGAACAAAGTTTCAAACTTCTAGCGATAATAATGATTTAAATTAAAAAGAAATGAGTTTAAAAACCAAAGCCTTTATCTACCAGCTATTAAGTTTTGCAATATTGTTTATTATTGTCCGTTTTTTAGTGGATGCTTATACGAATCTGGAAGGATTTTGGGTTCCTTTAACAGCTTTTGTTGCAGGAACCATCTTGGCTCCACAATTTCAAGCGGTGAAAACCAATGAAGGTGAAAAGCTTTTTATGAAATGGATTCTTATGAAGGGAATCAAGCAGATTAAATAAAAGATTTAAATATTTAAAAGATTTTCATAAATTATGCATCAATAAAAAAAATGGGCAACTTGCCCATTTTTTTATACTTATTATTTCTTCCCTTCCTCAACAACAGGAACATTTTTCTTCTTATAGATAGGTAAAAGATAAGAAACCGTATAATTAAACCCAACGCCAAAATCACCATCATAGGTTCGGTTGAAACCTGGAATGTACAGATTATCGAAGCCTCCCGGTTGTTTGTTCGAAATCATTCGGTTCATTCTGAAACTGAAGCCTACAAAAACATTATCAAAAACTCGGGTTTTCATCCCTACAACCACCTCAAGCCATTGTGCCGAAAGTCCGCTGAATTCAGCTCCTCCATTGGTTGCAGGAAGTTGTCCCCAATAAGGATTTGGATTATAAATATTATAATTATTGATTTGCTGACTAAACGAACTAACGCCATATCTCAAACCAACATGGATCATATTTTCCAGGTCGAGCCAGTTTTCGTGCATATTGTAATCAAAACCTACTTTAAAGAAAGTACCTTTTGTGGTGAAGTTCACCTGATCTTCATCAGTAGTTTTGTTCTCATTTCCAATTTCTCCCGCCAAATAATATTTTTTTGTTAAACGGTAATCACCAACGATTTCAAAACCTGTATAATCTTTGTCATAACCTGTTCGGGCTAATTTCAGTAAATCGACTCCAAAACGAATTCCATAACGTTGCGGTATAACAGGAACTGCTGATGAATCTTGCTGTTTTTCTTGTGCTACAATTACTGATGAACACAAAATCAATACAATGCTACAAAAAATAGATGTTGATATGTGTCTCATTTTCGTTGTCTAGGTTAGGTTCAATAACTTCAATATTTTCAATCCAATTTCCAGAAGTTGCAGCGTCATCATTGTTCAATACAAACGGACTTGCATTTGGAATTCCAAACAAGTCAAAATTGGTTTTAAATCCGCATGCTCTCGAAACATATTCGTCTCTTCTGGAATAGTTAAATGCAAGAGTGTCTATGGTTGCATTTGCAAGAAGTGTATCCTGTGCAAAGCGAATAAATCGAAATTTAGAAACATCTTCATTTATTTTTAGCGGAATATAGGCAACAGTATCATTCCAAAACTGGCTTCCATTATTATTTAAAACACCATTGTTATAATTCATTCCTTCACCAACGATTTTTAGATTGTTCATTCTCTTGACAACCGAAGGATTATTGAAGTCATAAAATTTGATAACCAATCGAGGCGTGGTAGGTGTTGAAGGATCACAAATATCATCCTTTTCACAACCTGCCAATACAATACCGACTATAAATAGGACACAAAGTATTTTTTTCATTTTTTCATTTTTAATTTTCAAACCAAAAAAAGCCATAATATTGGAAAGCCCCTTTTGGGGTTTGGGGGCTAATCTCTTCTCTCCAAAAGTACAACATTTTCCACATGATGCGTTTGCGGAAACATATCGACTGGTCGAACACGAGTAACTTTATATTTTTCGTCCATTAAGGCCAAATCACGAGCTTGTGTAGCCGAATTACAGCTCACATACACCACTTTTTCTGGAGCGATTTTCAGGATTTGTTCGATAACATCTTTGTGCATCCCGTCTCGTGGAGGGTCAGTGATGATCACGTCTGGTTTTCCGTTTTGGGCAATAAAGTTTTCGTTGAAAACGACTTTCATATCACCAACAAAGAAATCACAATTGGTAATTTCGTTACGTTTTGCATTTTCCTTTGCATCAGCAATTGCTTCTGGAACAGCTTCAACACCAACAACTTTCTTCGCTTTTCTCGAAACGAATTGTGCAATGGTTCCCGTTCCTGTATACAAATCATAAACGATTTCATTACCGGTCAAGCCTGCAAAATCTCTTGTGATTTTGTATAACTCATAAGCTTGTTCCGAGTTGGTTTGGTAAAACGATTTGGCATTGATACTAAATTTCAAGCCTTCCATTTCTTCCAAAATATAATCACGACCTTTATATAGCATTACATTTTGGTCATAAATAGTATCATTTGGTTTTTCGTTAATGACATACTGCAAAGAAGTAATTTCAGGAAAACGCTCAGCCAAGAAATTAAGCAAGAGCTCTCTTTTTTCTTTATTTTCTTTGAAAAATTGTATCAAAACCATGATTTCTCCTGTCGAAGCAGTTCTAATCATCAAGGTTCTCAACAAGCCCTCGTGGTTTCTTGGATCAAAGAATTCCAGATTATTTTCGTTTGCAAAATCACGAATCTCATTTCGAATGGCATTCGAAGGATCTTGTTGCAAATGACATTTGGTAATATCCAAAATTTTATCCCACATTTTCGGAATGTGAAAGCCCAAAGCATTTCGGTTTCCTAAATCCTCCGTACTTTCAATTTCGCTTTCGGTCAACCAACGTGAATTCGAAAAACCAAATTCCATCTTGTTTCTATAAAAGAATTGCTCTTTTGAACCTAAGATATCTTCAAATTCAGGAAGTTCAATCTTCCCGATTCTTTGCAAATGGTTTTTTACCTCATTTTGCTTATATAAAAGTTGCTGAGAATATTTCATATTCTGCCATTTGCAACCTCCACAAACACCAAAATGCTGGCAAACCGGTTCAATTCTATGCTCAGAAAATTCGTGAAAACGAACTGCTTTTCCTTCATAATAGGCTTTGCGTTTCTTGAATGTTTGCACATCCACCACGTCGCCAGAAACAACATTTGGTATAAATATAACTTTTCCGTCTGGTGCTTTTGCTACCGAAACTCCTTTGGCTCCAGCATCTAGAACCTTTATATGATTGAAAACGATCTTGTTTGTAATTTTTCTTGCCATAGCGCAAAAATAAGGGTTTGATTAGTTTTTCAAATTGAAATTGTGAATTATTTTTGAATTGATTTTATTTTAGAACCATTTTACAACTATTTTTGCGTTCAAGTGTTGATAATGATAATAATACTATCTTTATCAGTAACTAATAAAGCCCCAAAGTTCTATGAATTTATACAAAAGTTTATCCAAAATTAAGTTTTTGAGAAAGAGCTATGTTGCCAAGTTCTTGTTTATAGCTTTTCTCGGTATCCATATTCCGTTAATTGGTTTGATTGTTTTTATCCTCAATTTCGAAAGTGCTTTTTCACCCACAACCATTTTTATACTCACTTTATTGTTGACATTGGTGGCTACTGCCATAACGCTTTTAGTATTGAACAACTTGATGCAACCTATAAAGGTGATGTCAAAAGCGTTGAACCTTTATCGAAGCAGTAAAATTGTACCCAACTTTTTAGGTGAATTTGATGATGAAGCGGGAAAATTAATGCAGAATATTCAATCAACTGTTGTCGAAAATGAAACACTTTTGCAAAACAAGCAGGATTTGATTTTTTTGCTTTCGCATGATTTAAAGAATTATGTGGAAAATGCCTCTTCATTGGCAAAAATAATTACAGACGAAAATGTTGAAGAAGATATCAAGAATTATGCACAGTTGATAATTGAAAATACAGATAAACAATCTTCTTTTATTGAAAAATTCATCAATTTTTTGAAAGAAGAAGAGAATATTCACAGGCAAGAAATCCAAGTGATATCAATTGATGTTGAGGATTTAGTGGTTTCACTTCAAGAGAATTTTGATCATAAGCTAAACACTAAAAAAATAGATTTAATTATTGAAAAAAATATCGGGATAGTATATTTAAAAGCCGATAAGGAACTTTTGTTTAGGGTGTTGTCCAATCTTCTTGGCAACGCCATCAAGTTTTCTTTTCCAGAAAGTAAAATCCTAATGTGTTTTACAAAGAACGAAAAGCATTTTGAAATCATGATTCAAGATAGCGGAATTGGTTTTGAAAATTCTAAAAGCGAAGTGTTATTTGACAAGTTTACCAAGATGAGCAGAAGAGGAACCCAAGACGAGAAGTCAACCGGAATTGGACTTTATTTATCAAAACAGATCATCAAAAAATTTGGCGGAACTTTTACTGCCGAAAGCGAAGGAATCAATAAGGGTTCAAAATTCACGGTGAAGCTAAAGTTGTATTAGTAGAAAGGTGAAGTGTTTTATTTTTGTTAAAAATCATAATTTCATAACATGTTTCCTTTTTGAAAGGTTTAAATTTGAGATAAAATAATCCAAAATACCTCAAAAATTATGAAAAGAAATGCAACAGCAGTCTGGAAAGGATCTGTAAAAGAAGGAGAAGGAGCTTTAACAACACAAAGTAAGGTTTTAGACAGTGCTCAATATTCCTTCAAAACTAGATTTGAAAACGGAATTGGCACAAACCCAGAAGAACTAATTGCAGCAGCACATTCAGGCTGTTTCACGATGCAATTATCGGCTTATATCACGGAGGAAGGTTTTGAAGTTGAAAGCTTGGAAACCAAATGTGACGTAGATTTTCAAGATGGAAGTGTAGTTGGTTCACACTTAACAGTTACTGGAAAAGTAAAGGAAATTACAGACGAGAAGTTTCAAGAATTGGTTACTAAAGCCGAAAATAATTGTCCGATTTCTAGATTATTGGATACGAAAATTACATCTTCGGCTACTCTAGCTTAATTTTTATAAGAAATAATAATCCGTATTTATGAGCAATCATAAGTATGGATTTTTATTTTCTACAAATGCTAGGATTACACGAAACATTAAAGAATAATCAATTTATAAGATTTATTTTTATTAATTTTGTAGAAAATAGGGTGATTTCTCTCCACAAGTAGGAATTGTATAGCATTATTTAAAAAATAGTTATAATGGCAGTCTTAGAAAAAACAAGTTCAGAAGCAATTATCAATTTAGAAAACAAATACGGAGCTCATAATTATCATCCGCTTCCGGTTGTGTTGAGCAGGGGAGAAGGTGTATATGTTTGGGATGTTGAAGGAAAAAAATATTATGATTTTCTTTCGGCATATTCAGCTGTAAATCAAGGTCATTGCCATCCAAAAATTGTAAATGCAATGATCAATCAGGCTCAAACGTTAACGCTAACATCTAGAGCATTCTTTAACGATCAACTAGGACCATACGAAAAATACATCACTGAAACTTTTGGGCTTGATAAGGTTTTGCCAATGAATACAGGTGCAGAAGCGGTAGAAACAGCTTTGAAACTTTGTAGAAAATGGGCTTATGAAGTGAAAGGTGTAGCCGAACATGAAGCACAAATTATTGTGTGTGAAGGAAATTTTCACGGACGAACAACCACTATCATTTCGTTTTCTAATGATGAAAATGCCCGAAAAAACTTCGGTCCTTACACGGCCGGATTTATCAAAATTGCTTATGATGATTTGGATGCTTTGGAAAAAGCATTGGCATCGACCAAAAATATTGCAGGTTTCCTTGTGGAGCCAATCCAAGGAGAAGCAGGAGTTTATGTGCCATCCGAAGGTTATTTGGCGAAAGCGAAAGCCCTTTGCGAAAAACACAACGCTTTGTTTATTGCAGATGAAGTGCAAACCGGAGTTGCAAGAACAGGAAAATTATTGGCAGTTCACCATGAAAATGTACAGCCAGACATTTTGATTTTAGGAAAAGCAATATCAGGTGGTGTTTATCCAGTTTCGGCGGTTTTGGCAAATGATAGCGTGATGAATGTCATCAAACCTGGACAACACGGTTCTACCTTCGGAGGGAATCCTGTTGCAGCTGCTGTTGCTGTTGCCGCTCTTGAAGTAGTTAAAGATGAAAACTTGGCTGAAAATGCGGAGAAATTAGGTATCATCTTCAGAGAAAAAATTGGTGAGTTTGTAGCCAATTCAAACATTGCAACACTTGTTAGAGGAAAAGGATTGTTGAATGCGATTGTAATCAATGATACAGAAGAAAGCGACACGGCTTGGAACATCTGCATGCGTCTTCGCGACAATGGCTTGCTTGCCAAACCAACTCACGGAAACATCATTCGTTTTGCACCACCATTGGTTATGAACGAAGAAGAACTGCTCGATTGTGTGAACATTATCATCAACACTTTGAAAGAGTTTGAAAAATAGAAATAATAAAAAATCCGCTGAAAAGCGGATTTTTTATTGGTATAAATTTATTTATTATTGAGCAGCTTGCATTTGTTCAATCCATTGCTGTTGCATTTCCATCAATCCTTCTTGACCAATAGTTACATAGAAGTAAATGTTTGCAATCAAATAAATTGTACTTAAAACGATTCCGATAATGGCAAGGATTCTACCCGTATTTAAGTTTGAATAATTAGAGTAAAGTTCTGGATTTTCTAAATAAAGTGCTTTGTCTTTTTTGGCTAAAACTAGGGCAACAATTCCTAATATTAAGCCAATGATTCCATAACAACAGCAGGTTACAATTGATAAAATTCCAAGAACGAGAACAGCGGTAGCATTGGGTAATTTTTGATTTTCCATGATTTGATGGTGGTTTTAAGTGATTAATAATTTGAAATTTTAAATAAATAGGCAATAACCATGATCGATGCATTAATTATAGCCAAATTAATAATAATTTTATGATAATTTCTTTTTTTGTCAATAAAATTCAAGGCAATACTTCCAAAAAGCAAAATTGTAGTATAAATGGCTGGAAACATGTGAAAAGCAGCTATAAAATCACCGTGAAACAGCAATGAAAGAGAACGTTGCATCCCACAGCCGGGACAATCCAAGCCAAAAAGTTGCTTGCTTAAACACGGAATCATATATTTTTCTAAATCCAAAATGCTTTCTTTTTATTGCAATTTTACAAAATAAAAATAAACTTTTCGGATTTTAAAGGTTATTATTTTAAAGTTCTTTACTTTTGGATTCCCAATTAATGAATATGAAGAAGCTACTAATTCCTGTTCTGTTTGTTTCAGGATTTTTCCTGCTTTACGAACAAAGTAAGGATCAACCAAATATCTATATCATTGCAGCATCCATCGTGGTTTTCATGTTTGGATTGATGCAACTCAATACTAAAATTCCACATAAAAATAACGACAAAGACGAAAACAATGTTCAATAAAGGAGATAAAGTTACCGTATTGGATGATGCGATTGATGGTATTGTACTTTCCGTAAAAGCTAATAAAGTGACCATCGAAACCACGGATGGTTTTGATTTGACGTTTGACGCAAAGGAATTGATTAAAGTAGGAACTAATGATCTAAACTTCAACATTGGTCCTAATTTGAGTCAGATCATAAAAGAAAAAGAAATCCCGAAGCCTAGAAGTTTTGTCAAGGAAAAAAAACCGAAACATGAAGCGGGAGTTCCGGAATTCGACCTTCATATCGAAAAATTAGTCAAGAGTTTCAAGGGAATGAACAATTATGACATTCTTTCCATACAAACAGAAACCGCCCAACGTCACATAGAATTTGCCATCAAAAACCGCATTCCAAAGATTGTTTTCATTCATGGAGTGGGGGAAGGCGTTCTAAAATCTGAACTCGATTTCCTTTTGGGAAGATATGATAATGTTGCTTTTCAGGATGCTAATTACCAAAAATATGGTCTTGGAGCTACCGAAGTATATATCAAACAAAGTAAGTAACTACGGAACAACAATGGTTTCAAATTCTCCAAAAACAAATTCGCTTTTCAGTAAAAAGTTTTGATTACCTCTTATCATTTTTACATTTCTTAAAGTGACAACATGAGAACGATTGCCTTCTGTGGTTTCAGATGTAACTACTTCAATCACACCGTTTTCACCCGAACCATTTTCGGCAACCCAACTGTGTTTGATTGTCGGAAAATTAGGTGGATCGTTGTCACATAAAAACGCTTCTGTTACAGGAGTAGTTGCTGTTTTCGCATAAAGATTATGAGTGAGAACATTTTCACCACCCAAAAATCTTGTTTTAGGCTCATCAGTAGTTAGCACAGTCGAAAATAAAAACTCTGCATCTGCTTGACTTAATGTAAGAATCAAAGCCTGAGTTCCATTATTTTTAAAAAGAAAAGTCAAGTCATCACCACAAGTTTGAATAGCTGTTGCAGTATCAAAAGGCTCAAAAGGAGTAGCTGTTCTCTTAAAAGTTACTGTTGGAAGCGATTCATTTCGTTGTGATTGAAACGAAATATCTGAAAAATTTAGCGTATAAAGATATTCTGTAATTTTTGTTGCACCATTAGCATCTGGCAACGATTTCAAAGCAGTAGTCACAACAGATATTTTACCACCTAGTGCTGTGCTTTCCTCTGTAACCACAGGATACGAAGCTGGAAAACTCGAGCAAATAGTTGAGGAAGTTATGTCATCATTATACACTCTATAAATCAATTGGCCAGGATTCTGTGATCCAGAATTGTTGAGATCAATCACAAAAGGAGCACCTTGTAAAGTATCGACTGTAAGAGTTTGAGTGAAATTCTTTTCCAATACTTCTAAAATCAAAGCCCTTTGATCAGTAGTTTTATAGATAAAGAATTTATTAGTAGTAGCATTACATTCTTGAGCAGCCGAATCATCAAACTCAAATGACACTTCGGCCAAATCGCCATCATCACAACTCGCAAATAAAACCGCTACAGCCAAAAAAATAAAAAATCTTTTCATTATCCTATAAATATTTAAAGCAAAAGTAATCAAAAATAGCATAATTCATAAGCTACTTTTCATAATGAAATCACAAAGAAACAATTTTGAATTCTAGAAGCATCGCCATGGCACTTTTTGAGCCATGTTCCCGCTGGAGCAACTCGCTTTGCAACAGCTCTTACGGCAGTTGCAAGAGCTCAAATCCCGAAACTTCGGGACACCATCGGGGCTAAATGAAATCTTTAGGCTTCTTTTAATCCTTGTTTTCCAATAGGAGTATAATTTTCCTTGCACCTTCACAATCATCATTTTAATCGATAATTCTTAATTTTTAATTCGAAGTTAACAATTCATAAGAAAGTACAAAACCAAAAAAGACCTAAATTTGCAACCATGAAAAAAATATATCTAGACAACGCCGCTACGACACAAATCCGACCAGAAGTTATTCAAGAAATGGTCAAAGTAATGTCAGAAGAGTATGGAAATCCATCTTCAACCCACAGTTTTGGTAGAAGTTCGAAGAGTATTTTAGAACTTTCTAGGAAATCCATTGCAAAATGTTTCAACGTAAGTTCTCAAGAAATCATTTTCACATCTGGAGCTACAGAAGCCAACAACTGGATACTCAATAGTGCGATTGTCGATTTGAAAGTAGAACGAATTATTACTTCCAAAATCGAGCATCATGCGGTTTTGCATACCATTGAAATTTTAGAAAAAAAGCATGCCATCAAAGTTGAGTATGTAAAAATAAAACCAGACGGAACAATTGATATCAATCATTTGGTAGAATTATTATCTGAAAATATTCCAACTTTGGTTTCCTTGATGCACGTTAATAACGAAATCGGGACTGTTTTAGATTTGGAAGAAATAGGGAAAATTTGCAAGCAGCATCATGCCTATTTTCATTCGGACACCGTTCAATCCATCGGGAAAACAACATTCGATTTACAGGAAATTCCAGTAGATTTTCTTGTGGCAAGTGCTCATAAATTTCATGGACCAAAAGGTGTTGGTTTCGCTTTTATTCGAAAAGGAGTATTGCTAAATCCTTTGTTTTATGGAGGCGAACAGGAAAAAGGTCTTCGTCCCGGAACAGAATCGGTTCATAATATCGTTGGGATGACAAAGGCTTTGGAAATGGCCTATCAGTTATTGGAAGAAGAAAAAAAACATATTTCAGATTTAAAAAAATACACCATCAACCAACTTCAAGATAGTTTTGATGGAATAAAAGTGAACGGAAATCCAGACCACACTTTTTATAATATTTTGAATGTATGCTTGCCTTTTTCGGAAGCCAAAACTTCGATGATTTTATTTAATTTGGACATGAAAGGAATTGCCGTTTCAAGAGGAAGTGCTTGCCAATCAGGAAGTTTAAAGCCTTCTCACGTTTTGGCCGAAATTTTGAATGACGATGATATTAAAAAACCATCCTTACGAATTTCCTTCAGCCATTTCAATACAACCGAAGACATTGATGCTTTTATTGAAGTATTAAAAGGGATTTAGATACTATAATTTTTTTAAACCATTAAGGTATAAAGTAATAACTACTTAATGAAACTTAATGTCTTAATGGTTTAAAATTTTAATAAAAAAACCGAAGACTTTCATCTCCGGTTCAAACTAAAAACCAACCATCAAAACTTATTTTTACTGATTCCTGAAAACCAATTTTCCGTCGAATTCGTCAATCAAAATAATACTGTCTGTTTTGATACTTCCGCCAAGAATCTCTTTTGATAATTCATTCAGAACTTCTCTTTGGATCACACGTTTTACAGGTCGTGCTCCAAAATGAGTATCATAGCCTTTTTGTGCCAAATGGTCAATCGCCTCTGGTGTCGCATCCATCGTAATGCCTTGTTGCAATAACATTTTGCTAACCGATTTTAATTGCAAACCAACAATCTGACGAATATTATCAGTAGAAAGTGGCGTGAACATTACGATTTCATCAATACGATTGATAAATTCAGGTCGAACGGTTTGCTTCAATAATCCCAAAACCTCTGTTTTAGCAGCTTCGGTTGCAGCTTCTATTCCTCCCTTGAGATTTTCAAATTTCTCCTGAATAATATGGCTTCCCATATTCGAAGTCATGATGATAATCGTATTTTTAAAATCAGCCAATCGGCCTTTATTATCCGTCAATCGACCCTCATCTAAAACCTGCAACAGTATATTAAAGGTATCAGGATGAGCTTTTTCGATCTCGTCCAATAAAATCACTGAATAAGGTTTTCTTCTAACGGCTTCCGTCAATTGTCCGCCTTCGTCATATCCCACATATCCCGGAGGTGCACCAACCAAACGGCTCACGCTGTGTCGTTCCTGATATTCACTCATGTCGATTCGGGTCATTGCGTTTTCATCATCAAACAGATATTCGGCAAGTGCTTTCGCTAATTCGGTTTTTCCAACTCCAGTTGTTCCAAGAAAAAGAAACGTTCCGACAGGTTTTTTCATATCCTGCAAACCAGCCCGACTTCTTCTAACAGCATCACTAATCGCTTGAATGGCTTCTTCTTGACCTACAACGCGATGATGTAATTCGTCTTCAAGTTTCAATAATTTTTCTCTTTCGCCTTGCAACATTTTCATTACTGGAATTCCGGTCCATTTGGCTACGACTTCAGCAATATCTTCACGGGTTACTTCTTCTTTTATCAGTGAATTTCCACTCTGGTTTTCCTGCAATTGTTTTTGCAACACATCTAGTTTTTCCTGAGCTTCCTTGATTTTTCCGTAACGAATTTCGGCTACCTTTCCATAATCGCCTTCTCGTTCGGCACGTTCGGCATCGAATTTTAAATTCTCAATATCCGTTTTAATGGCTTGGATGTTATCTACAACATCTTTTTCGGATTTCCATTTGGCGTAGATTTCATTTCGATCTTCCTTCATATTCGCCAAATCGATACCTAGAATCTTTAATTTGCTTTCGTCATTTTCACGTTTTATAGCTTCAATTTCGATTTCAAGTTGCATGATTTTTCGATCCAAAACATCTAATTCTTCTGGCTTTGAATTGATTTCCATCCTTAATTTGGAAGCGGCCTCGTCCATCAAATCGATGGCTTTATCGGGCAAAAATCGGCTGGTGATGTAGCGTTGTGATAATTCGACAGCAGCAATAATCGCATCATCTTTGATTCTCACTTTATGATGTGTTTCATATTTTTCCTTGATACCTCTAAGGATCGAAATCGCACTTTCAGTATCGGGTTCATCCACAATTACTTTTTGAAAACGTCTTTCAAGAGCCTTGTCTTTTTCGAAATATTTTTGATATTCGTCAAGAGTCGTAGCCCCAATGGCTCTCAATTCGCCACGAGCCAAAGCGGGTTTCAAAATATTGGCGGCATCCATTGCTCCATCGCCACCTCCAGCACCAACTAAAGTGTGGATTTCATCAATGAACAGTACAATATCGCCTTCGGCAGAAGTGACTTCTTTCACCACCGATTTCAAGCGTTCTTCAAATTCACCTTTGTATTTTGCACCAGCGATCAAGGCTCCCATATCCAGAGAATAAACAATTTTATCCTTTAAATTATCAGGAACATCGCCATCCACAATCCTATGGGCTAAGCCTTCGGCAATTGCAGTTTTTCCAACTCCAGGTTCTCCAACTAGCATGGGGTTGTTTTTAGTTCTTCGGGTTAGGATTTGCAAAACACGTCGAATTTCTTCATCCCGACCAATAACGGGGTCTAATTTTCCGTTTCGGGCGAGCTCATTCAGGTTTTTTGCATATTTGTTTAAGGAATTATAGTTTTCCTCAGCCGATTTAGAAGTTACTCGTTCGCCTTTTCTCAACTCTTCGATTGCTGCTTTCAAGCCTTTTTCGGTAACTCCTTGATCTTTCAAAACTTGTGCAATCTTGCTTCGTGAACCGAAAATGGCAAGAATTAGATGTTCAATCGAAACAAATTCATCATTCATTTTTTTGGCGATGATCTCAGCTTCATTCAAGGCCGAATTTGCATCACGCGAAAGTGTTAAAGTTCCGCCGGAAACTTTTGGAAAGCCCTGAATCATGCTATCTAGAATTTGTTGGAACAAATCAACATTAACATTCAGCTTTTTTAATAAATAGGGTGCGACATTTTCGTCGACTTCAAAAATGGCCTTTAGCAAATGCTCGTTTTCAATTTGCTGTTGGCCGAAACTTTGAGCCAGCAATTGGGCTTGCTGCAAAGCTTCTTGTGATTTGATTGTGAAATTATTTAAGTTCATATTTTTATTTTAAGTTTAACAGTTTAGAGATTTGGTTTTTTTAAATTTGATGAATGGATTTCAAAATACATTCCAATACGTAAAAACCGACAAAATGTCTGTAAATAAAGGAATTGTAACGACAAAATGTCCTAAAACAAGACAAAATGAGTTTATTTAATATTTTCGGAAATGATTCTAGTAAAGATAATGCCTCTTCAAATATGGAATGGAATAAATTGGAACATATTGATCAAATTGCCAATATGATTATTCCGCAGTCTTGGGAAATTCCTATTTTGATTTTCAAACACAGTACCAGATGCAGTATCAGCCGTTTTGCTTTGAAACAATTTGAAAAAGAATTTGATTTGCAAGGAAAAGTCAAGCCTTATTTTTTAGATTTATTGGAACATCGCGATATATCCAATGAAATTGCACATCAATTTGGAGTCCAACATCAATCGCCTCAACTAATTGTAATACAAAATGGAGTTGCAGTTTATGATACTTCGCATGATAGCATTGATGCTTCAGCCTTGAAAAGATTTACTATATAAAAATAAAAAATCCGAAGCCATAAACTTCGGATTTCTTGTTTTCTTATTTTCTAAATTTATTCTTGACGATAATATCTTTCAGCTTTAGCTTCAAATCTTCTCCTGTATCATATACCATTTGTTCATTGGAAGGGAAAGGAACAGGTCGGTTTTTAAAAAACGGATGGTATTCTTTTTCAATTGCTCTTAGATCTCCTCTGTATTTTGCATAAATATTTTCAAAAACAAACTCGCTCGAAATTGGAAACGTTTGAATCAATTGGTTGGTAGTAAGGTCTAAATAATCCACTTTTGCTACTACTTGAGCTGTTTTAAATTGACGGAATTCATTGATTTTAATTTTTACAATCTTGATATTATCTACCATTACATCTTTGCCAAGGCTATCTTTTACGACTCTTCCTCTTGCATCTAAAAGTTTCTTTTTTCCGTCAACGATTTCTTTCTCATTTACAAATTCACGTTCTTTTATTTGTTCAGGCGAAATGTTTATCTGACGGAAATTTACCAGCATAGCATAGTCATAGGTTATATTTTTTTGTTTGCTGCTATGGTAAGCAGTCCATTTATCATTCAAACCATACGTGCTAAAATCCAAAAGAGCAGTTTGCAAGTCCATTGGAATCATCATTTTGGTTTCGTTTTTTGTATAAACGTGTACAAAATCAGTTCCTTTGAATTTTGCATCTTCCATCAGTTTTCGCACGTCCTTATAATTTGGAGTCAATTGTTCCAAATAAACCAAATCATCATAAGCACGACGGTAATTAGCCTTATCTCTCGTGCCTAAAAGACCTTTTGCATTATCATACAAATGACGTGAAAGTGCATTTTTACTGTCGATTATCTGATCTGTATAATCATCAAAAGGGAAATTAGCATTTCGGCCTTCTTTCAAAAGTTTCAATGGAAGTAGAGGTCTGATTTTTTCCTGACGATTGTTCAATTGAACATACGTATTAAAAACCTCTTCAAAATTCCTTGGATTAGCATCTTTAACTAGCATCGAAATGTTTCGCAAATCACGATCCTTTGCTTTTGCGAAAGCTTCTTCCAGTAAATAAACATAGTCTTGTTTTCCTTTTTTGTCCTTGTTACTCCTTAAACTTGAAACTGCTTTGTCTATTGCAGCATCATAATCTCCAGAGCCCACAAAATTTTGTGTTTGTTTTACTCCACAACCAGCAGCGATTATCAGTAAAAATAAGAGTAGGGTAGTTTTTTTCATTTTTGGTAAGTTTTAGCAAATATAATTTTTTTAAGGAGCTATTTCCGGCTATCCGTTGCAATCTTTTATTTTTTTAAAGAAAAAAAATAAAAGGATTTCCACTTCTATCCGGGCTAGGGCTTTTAGGTGCGAATTCAACAATAGTGCCAAAAAAAAGCCTAATCGTTTTGTCAACAATCAGGCTTGATTTATAATTAAAATAAAAATTATTTTCGTGTAAAAGGAGGAAGTAATTTACTGCAAACTTCACCAAAACCAATTCTCACATCTGAGTTTTGGCAATAGCCTTTTATTCTTACAGAATCACCATCATTAATAAATTTACGTTCTGTTCCATCTTTCATTTGTATTGGATTTTTTCCACCCCAAGTCAATTCAAGCATTGATCCAAAACTATCTGGAGTTGGTCCAGAGATTGTTCCAGAACCCATCATATCGCCAGAGTTTACGCGACATCCATTAGAAGTATGGTGGGCCAATTGTTGACTCATCGACCAATACATATATTTGAAATTTGATTTGCTAACAAGTGTTTCCTCTCCATTTTCAGGTTCAATCGAAACTTCCAAGTGGATATCAAAAGCGTGTTTTCCTTTTTGTTGTAAATAGGGAAGAGGCGTTGGATCTTGTTTAGGACCTTTAACTCTAAAAGGTTCTAAGGCATCCAAAGTAACAATCCAAGGTGAAATGGAGGAAGCAAAGTTCTTGGCCAAAAATGGTCCAAGTGGTACATATTCCCATTTTTGGATATCTCTTGCACTCCAATCGTTCAATAATACCATCCCGAAAATATAATCTTCGGCTTCATGAACTGGAATGTTTTCGCCCATAATGTTGGCATCTGTTGTAATAAAAGCGGTTTCCAATTCAAAATCAATCAATCGTGAAGGGCCAAAAACAGGAGTCGTTTCGCCATTTGGCAAGGTTTGTCCCATTGGTCGGTGAACCGGAATTCCAGACGGAACTATAGAAGAACTTCTTCCGTGATAGCCAACCGGAATGTGCAACCAGTTAGGTAACAAGGCATTTTCTGGGTCACGAAACATTTTTCCCACATTTGTAGCATGTTCTTTACTAGAATAAAAATCAGTGTAATCACCAATTAAAACGGGTAATTGCATCTCGATTTCATCTAAAGTAAAGATTACTATTTCACGGTGTTTTGCGTTATCTCGAAGTAAAGGATTCTCAGCATCAAAAATTTCGGCAATTCGGTTTCTAACCAAACGCCATGTTTTTTTTCCGTCAGAAATAAAGTCATTTAGGGTGTCCTGCATGAACATATCATCGGTTAATTCGATGCCTTCAAAATAATTCATCTGCTGTAAAGCACCTAAATCGATCGCACTGTCACCAATTCTGGTTCCAATTGTGATGACGTCGTCTTTGGTTAAGAACACACCAAAAGGTATATTCTGTATTGGAAAATCGCTGTCATTTGGGACTTCCAGCCATGATTTTCTATTGGGGTCGTTTGCTGTAATCGGCATTTTGTATGTTAGTTAGTTTGTTGAAAATTCAGTTATCAAATATATCATTATATGTCAATTTAACAAACGGTTTTCGTATTTTTGCGGAGTTTTTAACGAAAAATTATCAAATGCAACACGACAAACAAATTTTCGACCTTATTCTTGAAGAACAAGACAGACAGATACACGGATTAGAGCTAATTGCTTCTGAGAATTTCGTGAGCGACCAAGTGATGGAAGCGGCAGGTTCTTGCCTAACAAATAAATATGCCGAGGGTTATCCGGGTAAACGATATTATGGTGGTTGTGAAGTAGTGGATGTTGTAGAACAAATCGCTATTGATCGTGCTAAAGAATTGTTTGGAGCAGCTTATGCAAATGTTCAACCACACTCAGGTTCTCAAGCAAATACAGCAGTATTTGCTGCATGTTTAAAGCCAGGCGATAAAATTTTAGGATTTGATTTATCCCATGGCGGACATTTAACACACGGTTCTCCTGTGAATTTTTCAGGAAAATTATATTCGCCAGTTTTTTATGGTGTAGAAAAAGAGACAGGACAATTCGATTATGATAAAATCCAAGAAATAGCGACCAAAGAGCAACCAAAAATGATTATCGCTGGAGCTTCTGCTTACTGCCGTGATATGGATTTTGAGCGTTTCCGTAAAATTGCAGATAGCGTTGGAGCTCTTTTATTAGCTGATATTTCGCATCCAGCTGGTTTGATTGCAAAAGGTTTGATGAACGACCCAATTCCGCATTGCCATATCGTTACTACAACTACTCACAAGACGTTGAGAGGACCAAGGGGAGGAATGATCTTGATGGGGAAAGATTTTGAAAATCCTTGGGGATTGACTACTCCAAAAGGCGAAATCAGAATGATGTCTTCGTTATTGGATTTATCTGTTTTTCCTGGAAATCAAGGCGGTCCGTTAATGCACATCATTGCCGCTAAGGCAGTTGCTTTCGGAGAGGCATTGAAGGATGAGTTTTTTACCTATTCACTTCAAGTGCAAAAAAATGCAAAAGCAATGGCAGAAGCTTTCGTGAAAAGAGGATACAACCTTATTTCTGGAGGAACTGACAACCACATGATGTTGATTGATTTGAGAAACAAAAACATTACAGGTAAGGAAGCTGAAAATGCATTAGTTAAGGCCGAAATTACGGTAAATAAAAATATGGTTCCTTTTGATGATAAATCACCATTTGTAACTTCTGGAATCCGTATTGGAACTCCAGCTATAACAACTCGTGGTTTAGTAGAGTCAGATATGGAAACGATTGTGGATATGATTGACCGAGTTTTGATGAATCATACAAACGAAGAAATCATTGAGCAAGTTGCAGACGAAGTGAATGAAATGATGGGAGAGCGAGCGATTTTCGTTTTTTAACAATTGTTTGATTGAATACATAAATTGCCCGTACTTTCTGTACGGGTTTTTTTATGAAATGCAAAATCATTATTCAAGTGTATAAATGGTCGCTGCTATTCGTTAAAACTAGCAAAAAGCAATACCTTTGCAGTTCATTTATCGCTCTATAAAGTTTACAATTTAGATGGGAAAACCTATTATTCGCATTTGCACCCGAGTTTTATTTTACACGCTATTTATTAGTATGGGTGTAGGTTCTTCTATTGCTCAAACCTTCCCTCAAAGCAAAGAATTATTAAAAAAGACATCTCAATTATTATATTCCAATCCAGATGAAGCGATTAAGATTGTCAAACATCTCTTAAAAAATAATTCAGATGACGATCAAAAGGCAATTTTAAATTTGCTTTTAGCAAAAGCTTATGCAACCAAAGGGAATTCAAATAGTGCGATTGTTTCAATATATGAGGCTGGAAAATATGCTAAAACTATTGATGATACAATAAAAATTCGTATTCTCTTGCTGAAATCTTCCCTTTTAAGAGGTTTGTATTTAGATTCACAGTCCGAAAAATATCTTGCAGATGCATTAGCCATCAATCAGCGGCAACCTGAAAAATTGATGATGCAAATAACTGAAGCCCATATTGTTTTAAATAAAATTAAAATGCATTTAGAGCGACGAAGCAGCAGCAAAGCTCAAGATGTATGGGAGAAAAACACTCAGCTTTTTAAAGAAGTTTCGGAAAAAAATAAAAATATTGCTCAAGATATTCGAATGGTAAAGGCTGAAATATTCAGTTATGTTTCTGAACTAGATTCTGCTGTCATTTATTACAACAAGTCACTTCTATTTTCGCAAGAGCTAAAAAATCCAAATATTTTGGAACAAGCCATACTGTTTAATGAATTAGGAAGGTTGTATTTTCAGAAAAAAGAACATCAAAAATCAATAGATATTCTTTTAAAAGCTCTTGACAAGGCTAAGAAAATTAACAATCCTGTCTTATTGAAATCAATTAATAGGTATTTGTCAATCAATTATCTAGCTTTAAATGACAGGCCCAATTATAAATTTTTCAACAATGAGTTTCTAAGATTAAATAATATTTTGGAACAATCAGAAGAAGAATCTGTTAACTCTGCCTATAACTTAATTAGTCAAGAGCAAGAATCTTTTTTTGAGGCTAAGAGAAAGGAATATGCTGTTCGTTTTTATTTCGTTTTGGCAGCTTCCATACTGATTATTTTGGTTTGTCTCGTTTTTTGGCTTAAAGCAAAATGGAGGAAAAAACGATTGAATGAAATTGTCAAATATCTGGAAATCAGTAAAAATGTTTTTTCTAAAATTGCTGTTGAAAGAAAAGAACCTAATAAAAAAATAATCATACCAGCCGAAACCGAACAAGCTATTTTGACAAAGCTAAAGCGTTTTGAAGCCTCTACCAGGTTTACTTCAAAAGAAATGTCTTTGGCAGTTATGGCTGGCCAGTTTGAAACGAATACGAAGTATTTATCAGAAATTATTAATAAACATTATCAGGATAATTTCAATACTTATATCAACAAGCTTCGTATTAATTTCATTATAGAGAAGCTAAAAAGCGATCCTAATTTTATGAACTACAAGATTAGCTATCTTGCAGAAAAGAGCGGTTTTTCGTCGCATAGTAGCTTTGCAACCGTTTTTAAATCGATAACGGGAATAGCTCCTGTGACTTTTATTGATCTTTTGAAAGAGGAAACCGAGCAAAACAAAAAAGAAGTTTAGTATGCAGATATCCATTAAACATATTCTGTTGGTGTTGTTTCTGATTGCAAATTATTGCTGTATCGGTACTTTTGCTCAAAGTAACATCCAGTTAGACAGCCTCATTAGAGCAAGTACCTTAGAAATTTATGAAAATCCAGACAAGGCAATTGCTGTAGGGAAATCTATTTTTGAAGATCCAAAAAACACTACAAAACAAAAAATTAGAGGGTTGACTTTGATGTCTGATGGCTATTCATCTAAACGCAACTATCAGAAATCTCTAGAAACTGTTTTAAAAGCTAAACAGATTGCAAATAAGATAGATGACGATTTGCTCAAGATTAGAATTGTATCAAAATTAGCAGCTCAATACCAACAATTAAAAATTTATGATAAAGCAATTGCTTTTTTGGACGAGTCAGAAGCCTTGTGTTTGAGCTTTCCCGTTAGAGATTCAGTCCAATTTCTTTTGGGAAACAACTATGTTATTCGTGGTTTTATTTATAAAGAGCAACTCAATTGTGATATTGCCATTAATTATTTTCAAAAAGGAATTAAGGAATATCAAAAAATTGATGGTTCTCTGATGAATGCCAATCTTAGTATAACTTATTATAATATAGGGAATTGCTATATTTTGATGGCTAATCACGCAGCAGCAAAGAAAAGTTTTACCGAATCAATTTCAATTGCACACCAAATAAACGCTAAGAGTTTAGAAGGATTTTCTTTGAAAGGTCTTGCTGAAGTGTATACGCTTGAGGGAAGATATAATGAAGCCATTAAAAAGCTTGATGAAGCTTTAGTAGTTTCTAAAAATGTGGGGGATTTGGTTTTAAATCAAGGAATTTACAAAGGCTTATCAGAAAATTACCTAGCAATTAACGAATGGGAAAAGTATCGGAATTATCATTTGGATTATTTGCAAACCCAATTGCAAGTAAAAGAATCCGAACGTAAATCAATCAGTAATTCGTTGGATAAATCATTTGCCAACCATCATTTAATTTTGGAGGAATCCATTCCCAATTATTATTATGGAATTATAACATCAATTTTGATATGTATTGTGATTGTGATTATTTTTATTTTTAACACTATTAAAGTAAAAAAATCAAACCTTAATCTTGAAAAATTGATCAATAATTTGCAAAAAAGTAAGTCAAATCCCCTTTGATTGCAAGATGCTATTCTAAGCATGTAAGTGTCGTGTTTTTAATAGTTTAAGGCGTCATTTGTCCTTTCAAATTTCGGTAAATACACAAGACTTGTCTATAAATTACTCATTTTGTCACGCTATTTTTATGGCGAAACTAACCAAAATGATGTAATCATTATGCAAGAAAAAGTACAATTAACCAAGGTGATAAATCGTATTTCATCACCACCTATCTTCCCCAAAACGTTTTCGGAAGTTAGCAATTTTCTCCTACAAAGTTGTATAGGAAAAAAGGTAGCGTTACCTATGTTATTCTTTTTAGTAACCATTTCCAGTTATGGACAATTGGCAACTGAAAATTTTGAAAGTGGTATTCCTGCCACTTGGACACTATTTAATAATTCAGTTGGAACATTACCATGGTCTATTTCTACTGATGGATATCTGGGTAGTGATGCTGCTACAATAAATCCATCGGCTGAAAATATTGGAGCTGGAAATATAGCACAGTATTTCTTGGTAGCCCCATTAGTGACGGTTCCAGAGAATGCTGAAATTAGGTTTTATACCAAACGTGCCACAACAGATGCAAATCCTGATATTGTATATCAAATAAGGGTTTCTACCGCAAGTCAGCCCGATATTAATGGTTTTTCAGTGGTGTTGCAAGAATGGCAAGGATCAGATCTAAATGTTGGTGCCGAAGACCAATACGAAGAAAAGATTGTTAGCATTCCGTCCAGTATTCCAACTGGTTTGGATATTTATATTGCCTTTGTAGCTGTAAATACACAAACCGGTGTAGTTGCAAGTGGTGATGCATGGTTTATTGATAATGTTCGAGTAATCGAATCTTGTCTAAAAGTAGTGGAAGCTGATTTTAATGTTGATGCTGTTACGCCAATTTCGGCTCAATTATCGTGGACTCATCCAGACGCTTTTGATTTTGAAATAGTTGTAGTGCCACAAGGAGAAGTTCCTGGAACTACAGGAACAATTGTTTCTAATTCGCATCTAGCCGATGGTTTAGAAGGCGATACTTTTTATGATGTTTATATCAAAACCATTTGTGATGATACTACTAAAAGTGCTTGGGCTGGACCTTTCGGTTTCAAGACTGCTGTTTATGGTTTGTCTTGCGAAACACCAATTGTTATAACGGCTTCTCCAGGTGTTCCTTATTCGCTTGACGCTAATTTAAAGGATTTCCCAAATGCTGATACGGTACTTTATGCCAATCAAGGAACAAGTTGCTTATCGCCAGCTATAACCGAAAATTATTTGGAGGGAAACAAGATTTTTCTTTCCTATACAGCAACACAAAATGGTGTTATCAACATCAGCCAACTTACACTTCCTTGGTCTCAAGGGACTGAATGTTTTGGAAATGCAATTACTGGTGTTTTTGTTTATGAGAATTGTACCAATGTTGGTGTTGAATGTTTGGCAGGTTTGAATACTACACAAACAGATCAACCTAAATACATCGAAAATTTTCCTGTTGTAGCAGGAACAGAATATGTTATTGTAATTTCAACTTCTTTTGCAGGTACCGATACAAGTATTTGTTTTGAATTTGATTTGTCGTTCTCGACTTGTCCAGCTCCTTCCATTTTTACTTATAAGGATTTGGTTCAAGACAGCGTTTCTTTTTCTTGGAACAATCCAGTAAATATTGCAGATTCTTGGGAATATGCTGTTCAAACTGCAGGTTCTGGAATTCCTACATCAGGAACACCTACCAATACAAACGTTGATAACATAATCAATACAGGTCTTTCAGCAGGAACTCTTTATGAAATATATGTAAGATCAGTTTGTGATGGAGGTCCAGGAGAATGGAGTATGCCTTATACTTTCACAACACAATGTGCGATTTTGGCAACACCTTATTTTCAAGATTTTGTTGGTGCTACAGCAGCAAACCCAGAACCATGCTGGACTTCAATGGACTTGAATGCTGATGGCGTGAAATGGTCTTATCAAGGAGGTTGGGAGGATGGCTATTTAGGTTATGCAACTTTAAATACCAGTACCAACCAAAATAACAATCATGATTATTTGGTTTCACCTCAAATTAATTTTAATGGAACTCAAAAGCGTTTGCGATATTCGCATCAAGTAGGCTGGGGTGGAAGTTCTAGTTATAGCATAAGAATCTCCACAACTGGAATTGGTGAAGAAAACTTCACTTATGAATTACTGCCAGAAACTACAATTTCTAATGAATCTTGGCAAGAAGTAATCTACAATATTCCTGAAACCATCACGGGAACAGTTAATATTGCATGGGTAGTTTCTCCACTTGGTTCAGGACAAGAAGCCAGTAGAATTTCTATCACAAATGTATATATCGAAGACAAACCAGCTTGTCCAGATCCGATTGCTCCAATTGCAGAAGATGTAACTACAACAACTGCAACTTTATCTTGGACAAATGGAGAATCTGAAACACAATGGCAAGTAGCCATTCAGCCATTAAATACAGGGCTTCCAACAGGAGATGGAATACTTGTAGATTCTAATCCTTACATTGCAGATGTAGATCCAGCAACACGATATGAATATTATGTTAGGGCCTACTGTAATGAATTGGAACAAAGTAACTGGGTTGGACCTTTTAATTTCACCACACAGTGTATATCATTCGATACTCCATTTTATGAAGGATTTAATGATGCTGATTCAGATACTAAAAAATTCTGTTGGTCGATTAATAATGCCAATGCCGATGCTGCACAGTGGATAATGAATCCAGAATATCCATCTATTCAACCAAGTACTTCTTGGTTTAATCCAACTACTGGCTATGATGATTACTTGATTTCTCCAGCTATAAATGCGGTTGGAACCAAAGAATTAAAGTTTGATTACAGAGCCGCTTTTTCAATTTTTGCTCCAACTTCTAGATTTGGTGTAGAAGTATTGATTTCTACAACCGATACCAATCCTGAAAGTTTTACAGTGTTGATGCCATTGATGGAGTTTACCAACACAGACTTTGAAGAAAAATCACTTTACTTTGAAGGTACTGGAATTACTTATATCGCTTTCAGAGTTCCGCCAGCCTATAATTTAGCAGGAGGAAGTTCTATTTTGCAAATCGATAATGTTAGTATCACTGATGCACCAGCTTGTCCGATGCCATCTGCTTTAGCTGCTGCTAATATTTTACAGAACCAAGCATTATTGTCATGGTCTCCAGGTTACTTAGAAGAAACATGGAATGTAGTGGTGCAAGAAGCTGGACTTGGAACGCCAACAGTTGCTGGAACACCTGTGTCAGCTCCAAATTATACACCAAACACCTTAGAGCCAAACACGGATTATGAGTTTTATGTAAAAGCAAATTGTACAAGTGAAAACAGCGAATGGGCAGGTCCTTTTGTTTTCAGAACGCTTTGTACAGCTTTCAACACACCTTTCCAAGAAACATTTAATACTGACTCAACTTCCGAAGACTGCTGGAGAATCCTTAACGAGAACAGCGACGGAAACATTTGGAGTATGCAGGTAACTGTAAACCCTTATGAAGGTAATCAAATGGCGGGAATGTTTACAGGAAGTAACGGTGCAAATGATGATTGGTTGATTTCACCAACAATCAATGTTACCGCAAATCAAAGACTACGCTTCTATTATAAAGTTTACGATAGCTTCTTTACTGAAGATTTGGAAATCAAACTTTCTACATCAGGTATCGACCCAGAAAATTTTACAACCACATTATACAATACTGAAACAGAAACGGTTTTACTGAATAACGTGGAATACAAAGAGATGATTATCAATTTCCCAGAAGCTATAACAGGAAATATAAACATTGGATGGCATATACCAGAAATGGAACCAAGCTGGATGGGCTACAGAGGTCAATTATTATTTATTGATAATGTAATTGTAGAGGATATTCCTGCATGTGCATCAGTATCAAATCCAGTTGTAACTTCTATAATTGATACCGAAGTTCAAATCACATGGGATGCAAACGGTTCGGAAACTTCCTGGGAAATTTCGGTTCAACCGTATGACACCCCAGCTCCAGTAGGGAATACACTTCCAGAATATCTTTATACGGCAACTACAAATCCATATACAATAACAGGATTGACTCCAGCTACAAAGTATGAATATTACATCAGAGCGATTTGTAGTGAAACACAGCAAAGCGAATGGGTGGGGCCATTTGAAGTTATTACAAAATGTAGTTTCGAAAATTTATGTGAATATACCATCACCTTGAGTGGCGGGCCAACAGGAGGAATTGGTGGAGGAATCGATGTAATCCAAAACGGTTATGTTATTCAAACACTTGATTTCCCAACTGTAGCTTGGAACGAAATTCCTGAGCCTCTAGATTTTACACTTTTCCTTTGTACAGGTGTTGAGTTTTCACTGTTTTGGGACTCTATAGGAACGGCTCCAGGGCAATTTCCAGGGGCAACTGTAACCGTAAAAAATAGTGAAGGAGTAGAAATTTCTTCTACAGATTTAGGTTTGCTTCCTGCTCCACGTTCTACTTTCTTTACAGGAATTGCAACTTGCGGAACGATTACTTGTCCACAACCAACGAACTTGGCAGTTAGTCCAACAACAGCTTTCACTTGGACAGCAGGAGGAACTGAAACACAATGGGAAGTTTTTGTTCAACCAGTAGGGAACAACACACTTCCACAATCGGGAACTATAGTAGATGTCCCAACTTATACTCCATCGGAGGCTGATTTTAATGATCCGACAACTACTACCTATGAATATTTTGTTCGTGCCATTTGTGGCCCAGATAATACTAGTTTTTGGTCGGGACCTAAAGTATTTGTTAGAAATGACGATGCCACAACAGCTTTAAAATTGCAAGTAAACGACGATGAAATTTGTAATATTTCAGCAAGTGATGTAACTTTTCATGGTGCCAGTCCTTCAGCAGATCCAATGTCATGTGCAGGAACTAATAATGCTGATATTTGGTTTGAATTTGATGCAACAGCAAAAATTCATATTATCGAAGCAAATGGATTTACAGGCAATTTCTACATTTCTTCGGGAGATGAAGCCTATCCAGATATGACCATGACTTTATACCATGTTGCAGAAGGTGGAACTTTGGTAGAAAAAGCATGTAGCAACAACAACTCAATTGTGGCGATGTACACTTCTGAACTAATTGTTGGTGATACTTATAAAATCCGCTTGACGCTAAATGCTCCAGCAACCAATACCAGAAAATTCAATGTTTGTATCAAGACTCCATTGGATTTCTGCAAGGTAAATGCCGTAAATTATGATTTTGAAACACCTCCGATGCAACAGGTTACCGGAGTTACCACTATAGGAACCGAATTTGTAGTGCCAGGTTGGAGAGTAAACGTTGATACTTGGGATGCTATTTTCTTTGCAGAAGCTCTGAATTCAATCAATTTTGCACCTTATTCTGGTGGACAATGCATTCAATTGTTATCTGATCCAGAAGAAGATTGGGATGCAAATGACCCAAATATCAAAGGACTCTACCAAGAATTTGATACCTCTGAAATTACCGTGATGGACTATAGTTTTGCTCATGCAACACGTTCTGAAGGAAATAGTATCCAGTTGTATGCAGGACCACCAACAGGACCTTTTACTTTAGTTACCGAAGAAGCTGCTGTTGGATTACAGTGGACTCTGAAAACAGGTGAATATGTTGTTCCAGCAGGTCAAACCACAACACGTTTTATATTTAGAACCAAAGAAAATAAAATCGGAAGCCTTTTGGATGTTGCTAATTTTACCGCAAATATCTCAATCAAAACGGCTCCGCAAACATTGGCTTGCCAAGAAACAGAAGTGGTTTTAGAAGCAGAAGGAATCGGAACTTGGTCAGCTGATGAAGCAAATCCAGCAATGACCTTGATTGCAAATGCAACAACTAAAACAGCTACAATTTCTGGATTCAATACGCCAGGAATTTATACCTATCATTGGAAAACACGTTATTGTGACCAAACGGTTACCGTAACCTATGAAGGTTTCGAAGATGTTCCAACGGTTACTACACCAGTTGAATATTGCTTGAATGCAACTGTTCAACCTCTAACGGCTACACCATCTGAAAATCATACGCTAAAATGGTTTACAGAAGAAATAGGAGGAACAGGAACTACAACGGCTCCAACACCAGTAACAACTGCTTTAGGAGAAACAGTTTATTATGTTGCGAACGTAAATGCCGAAGGTTGTGAAGGACCAAGAGTAGCGATTTCAGTGATTATCAATGATACTGAAATGCCAGAAGTTGGTTTTGCTTATGATGAAAATCAATACTGTATAATTGGAGAGAATCCAGTTATTACACTAAATGAAGATTTTGCTACAGGCGGAACTTTTACAGCAACTCCAACTGGTTTAGCCATTGATGCTACAACTGGAGCAATAGATCTATCAACTAGTACTGCAGGAACTTATGAAGTGACCTATAGCGTGTTGCAAAACGAATGTGTCTTGGCAAATGAAAGTTCGGTTACCATTGTGATCGGTGTTACAACCGCACCAGTTGTTGGGTTTACCTATACAACTCCGGTTTGTACTAACAGTGCTAATTTACTTCCAACTTTAATAGAGAACTTTACTACAGGAGGAGCATTCAGTTCAACAACTTTAACAGTTAATGCTTCAACTGGAGAAATCGACATGACAACTGTAAGTGCAGGAACTCATGAGATTGTTTATAACATTGATGCTTCAGTTGAAAATTGTCAAGCAACAGGGTCATCAACTTTCCAAATCGTGATTGAAGATTTGATAACGCCTGTAACAGGATTTACTTTCAATATTGATTACTGTCAAGCAGATACTAATCCGTTGCCAACTTTGCCAGTCGGTTTCTACACAGGAGGTTTATTCAGTTCCTCAACAGGATTGATTATCGATGCTTCAACAGGTGAAATTGATTTAGAAAATAGTCCGGCTGGAGTTCATTCAGTAACCTATGATGTTCCGTCAAGCGGATGTGTTGCTGCTGGAACGAATACGGTTTCAATTACAATTAACGAATTATCTGCTCCAACAGTTTCATTCAGTTATGACGATGCTTGCGTAAATGCAACAGCAAGTCCATTGCCAATTTTAGAAGCAGGATTTGCTTCAGGAGGAACTTTCAGTTCACCAACATTAACAGTTGATCCAACAACTGGAGCAATTGACTTGACGTCAGCGACAGAAGGTGCACATGATGTAGTTTATACATTAGATTTAGATGTGACAATGTGTACAGATGCAGCCATTTTTACTGCTCAAATCATATTGATTGATGGTATCAATGCAATTACATCATTTACTTATGATGCCACTTATTGTTCAGGTAGTTCAGATGCTTTACCAACATTGGCAAACGACTTTACTCTTGGAGGAACTTTCAGTTCAACCGATGGTTTAGTGATTGACCCTGCAACAGGAGCTATCAATATTACAGCAAGTACAGCCGGAACTTATGTCATTACTTATGAAGTAGAATCCGATGAGGAAACGTGTACTGTTGGAGGTTCAAATACATTCACGATAACCATTTTTGGAGCATTGAATGCTACTGTAATGGGTGGATGTGAGAACAAACAATATATTTTAAAAGCAACGCCAGTTGACGGTTCATTCAACCCATCAGATGTAGATTATACTTGGAGAGATGCTGCTGGAAACATAGTAGGAACAAATGCTGATACGTTCAATGTAACGGAATATGCAATAGGAAATCCAAATGCGATTTTCCCAATGGTATTTACGGTTACAATCGAAGCAGGTGCTTGTTCTATCGAAACACCTTTCACGGTAAACACGGTTACTTGTATGGAAATTCCACGCGGAATTTCGCCAAACGGGGATGAATTCAACCAGAATTTTGATTTGACCGATATGAATGTTCGTAGTGTTATCATTTTTAACCGATATGGTACTGAAGTGTATAGCTTTAGCGGAAACTACACCAATCAATGGTTTGGTCAAACTAATGGTGGAGACGATTTGCCAGTGGGTACTTATTTCTATAGTATCACAACCGAAAACGGAACTTCTGTAACAGGTTGGGTATACATCAATAGATAAATTAATCATATAAAGACAGCCTGACTGTATTGGTCAGTCAGGTTGTTATTTAAAACAAAGCATCATATAATGAAAAAAATATATTTTACACTAGCCTTTGCCTGTATGGGTATAATGAACATGGAGGCCCAGCAGGATCCACATTATACACAATACATGTATAATATGAATGTGATGAACCCGGCTTATGCAGGTTCGAAGGAAAGCTTGTCAGTAGGCTTGTTGTACAGAGCCCAATGGGTAGATGTCCAAGGTGCTCCAAAAACCGGAACATTGTCGATTCACAGTCCTGTAGGAAACAATGTAGGTTTGGGACTTTCAGCTGTTTCGGATAAAATTGGTCCAGTCGAAGAAAATAATGTCTATGCAGATTTCTCTTATACATTGAATTTAGGTGGGGAACATCGCCTGGCTTTGGGTATTAAAGCTGGAGCTACTTTCCATAAAGTTGGTTTGTTTAGTGACATTGGTAATGGTTTTGTACCGAATCCAAATGATCCCGCTTTTAGCGAAAATATGAGCAATACGTATCTGAATTTTGGTACTGGAGCTTTCTACTACAACGAAAGATTCTATGCGTCTTTATCTGTTCCAAATATGCTAAAAAGCAAACACTTGGATGTTACACAAAATGGTCAAGAATATCAATTTGGTTCTGAAACACAACACTACTTTTTAACGAGTGGTTATGTATTCGATTTATCTGAAAATACAAAATTCAAGCCTTCGTTCATGTTGAAATCGGCTTTCAATGCACCAACTTCTTTGGATGTTTCTGCAAATGTTTTGTTTTTCGAGCGTTTCGAGATTGGGGCTTCCTACCGTCTGGATGATTCTTTTGGAGGTATGATCAATTTTGCTATAACTCCTGGTATCAGATTGGGGTATGCTTATGATCATATCGTTTCAGATTTGAATGTCACAACCCCAGCTTCACATGAGTTTATGCTACTTTTCGACCTGAATTTCGCGAAAAAAGTTTCTATGTCTCCACGATATTTCTAACCACAACCGAGACTTAAAATGAAGAAAATATATATTACAGCAGGCTTGCTTCTCAGTTTGATGACAGGCTACAGCCAAAATAAAAATACCGAAAAGGCCGATAAAATGTTCCAAAGTTATCAATATGTTGGAGCTGTGGAGGAATATTTGAAATTGGCTCAAAACAAGAAAGGCGATGGGTATGTTTACAAGCAATTGGCAGACAGTTATTATAACGTTTTTAATATGGAAGAGGCTTCAAAATGGTATGCAAAAGCAGTCGAAACCAAACAAGATGCCGAAACCTTTTACCGTTATGCACAAACCCTGAGAACTTTAGGCAAATATCCAGATGCTAACAAGCAAATGGACAAATTTGCGTCAATGTCTCCAAACGATCAAAGGGCGAAAGATCATAAAGCCAATCCAAATTATATTCCGAGTCTTACCAACAAGGACAAATTATTTGATGTAAAAGACACTAAAATCAACAGTAAGGATCAGGCAGATTTTGGTGCTGTTTTAGCTAATGATAACACTTTGTATTTTGTAAGTTCAAGAAATACCGGTAAAAAGACCGATAAGTGGATCGATCAGCCTTATCTGGACATCTATCAATCAACTCGTAGCGAAGATGGGACTTTATCTGAACCAAAAGCGGTTGGTGATTTGAACACTCCTTTTCATGACGGACCTATAACCATCAGTGCGGATGGAAATACAATTTATTTTGCACGTGACAGCCACAGTGAAGGTTCATACGAAAAAGATAAAAAAAATAAAGTAAAATTAGGACAGCAAGGTCTTTACAAAGCCACAAAAGTCGATGGAAAATGGACCAATGTTCAAGCTTTGCCCATCAACAGCACCAAATATTCAGTTAGTAATCCGAGTTTGAGCAAGGATGGAAAGGTGTTGTATTTTGCTTCAAATATGCCGGGCGGTTTAGGCGAAACTGATATCTGGAAAATCAGTATAGGAAACAATAATTACGGAAAGCCTGAAAATTTAGGCAACAAAATCAATACTTCAGGTCGTGAAAGTTTTCCAAATATTACTGATGACAACGTGTTATATTTTGCGTCAAGCGGAAGACAAGGCTTCGGAGGATTGGATATTTTTAAAATCGATTTGAATGCAAATGATGAAGTCATCAACCTTGGAAAGCCTGTAAATACTGAGAAAGACGATTTTTCTTTTAGCTTAAATACTTCTAAAAATGTTGGTTATTTTTCATCAAATAGAAGCGGAAAGGATAACATTTATCAAGCTATTCCAGTGTGTGGAGTAGAAGCAATCGCCGTTGTAAAAGACAAAAAAACAGGAAAAGTTTTGGCGGATGCCAAAGTTGCTATTTTGGATAGTAAGCAAAACGTGATTGCCACAAAGCAAAGTAATGCTTCGGGAGAAGTTGCCTACAAAGTTGAATGTGACACCGAATATATTTTGCAAGCTTCCAAAGAAGATTATGATCCATCGACTTCCAATGTTACCAAAACAAAATCAGGAAAAGTAACAATCAATCTTGAATTGGAACCTGTTGAGGTTGTGATTACCGACAAGGAAGTATTGTTGAGTCCTATTTATTTTGAATATAACAAAAGCAATATCACTGCCCAAGGTGCTACTGAATTAGACAAGCTAGTGAAAGTTTTGAATAAAAATCCACAGATGAAAATCTTTGTAAAAGCACATACTGATACTAAAGGTGGTGCTGATTATAACTTGAAACTATCCGACCAACGAGCTCAGGCAACTGTTCAATATGTGATTTCAAAAGGAATTAGCAAGGATAGGATTTCAGGAAAAGGTTTCGGATTTACTGAGCTAAAAGTCAATTGTAAAGAGTGTACAGAAGAGCAAGATGCTCAAAACAGACGTTCGGAATTCCTGATTGTCAAATAAAAATGAATAGTTTTTTTGATTGTTAGGGGTTTATTTTTTTTAGGTTGTTCAAGTCGAGGCGTGTAGCAATATACGTCTTGGCTTTTACTTAAAAAGTAAAAAATATTAGCCTCTCTCAAGTATAAGTTAAATAATTTTTCAATAGCTAATTTTTATGAAAATCATAAAAGTTGGCTATTCCAATTTAAAAAAAGTTGTTGATGAAGATGAAAAAAATAATAGTAATACTCCTATTGTCAATTTGTAATTTTATAGTCGCACAAGAACCAAACGATTGTGTGAATGCTATCGTTATTTGTGGCAATGGAACATTTTCCTCCAATGCAGATGGAATAGGAACAACTCAGGAAGTTTCGGGTTGTGGAGGAATGGAACATAATTCTATTTGGTTGAAAATAAATGTAGTGCAATCTGGTAATTTAGGATTTCATATAAAGCCAAGCGATCCAGATCTGGCAGTAGATTATGATTTTTGGGTATATGGCCCTAACAAAACATGTGATAACCTAGGAAGCCCAATTCGTTGTGCAACTACAAATCCGTTAGCTTCTCAAGCAGCTGGTAATGTGGTTGTCAATAATCATACGGGAATGTATGGAAGTACTACAGCCACAACAGCTGGACCTGGAGCGGCAGGAAATAGTTATGTTAGATGGTTAACTGTTACAGCCGGACAATCCTATTATATTGCCATTGACCGGCCAGAAGGAGACGGTGGTTTTGATCTCGAATGGATAGGATCGGCAACAAATGGAACAGGTGCTTTTGCTCCAGCACCAACAGCCAATGATATTGTAGATATGAGAACGTGTAGTAATACACCCAACATTGGAATTTTTGATTTGAATACTGTTCGACCAGACATCAATCCTGATTTGGTAAACAACACCATAACGTTTCATACCACTTTGGAAAACGCAGTCGATAATGTAGCTCCGCTTGGAAATATCCTCGGAAATTCCTCAAATCCACAGCAAATTTTTGCAAGAGTGACCGATAATGTCACAGGTTGTTCAAGCATTACGGATTTCGAATTAAAAGTTTTTCCAGTTCCAACTGCAACAATTTCTGCCTCCCAAGCCACAATATGTGATGGAAGTGAGGTGGATATCATTTTTACGGGAACTCCCGAAGCTACAATTGATTACACCATAAATGGAGGTACAGTTCAATCCTTGATTCTAGATAATGCAGGAGTTTTCACGCTTCCGCAAATACTTTCCGGATCGACTACCTATACTTTGGTTGCTGCAAAAATCGTCGGGGCTAGCAATATCGTTATTTGTTCACAGGTTTTGAGCGATGAAGTTACAGTTGATGTAACACCAGTCGTTACACCAACTTTCACACAGGTTGCCCCAATTTGTGAAGGCGAAACACTTTTGGCTTTGCCAATGATTTCCAATAATGGAATTGCAGGAACATGGTCGCCAGCATTAGACAACACTGCAACAACAACCTATACTTTTACACCCGATACAGGCGAATGTGGGACAACTACATCAATGGAAATTGCAGTAAACCCAACTCAAATGGCAACATTCAATCAGGTTGCACCAATTTGCGAAGGCGAGATTTTATCGGCTTTGCCTGTAACTTCCATTGAAGGAATTACAGGAACTTGGTCGCCAGCTTTGAATAATACAGCCACAACAACCTATACTTTTACACCAGCTACAGGTCAATGTTCGAATGCTGTAACAATGGAAATTGTGGTGGATCCAACTCAAATTGCAACTTTTAATCAGGTGGCATCCATTTGCGAAGGCGAAACCTTATTGGCTTTGCCCACAACTTCTATCGAAGGAATTATTGGAACTTGGTCGCCAGCCTTGAACAATACGACCACAACGACTTATACTTTTACACCAAATGCAGGTCAATGTGCCAATGCTGTCACGATGGAAATCATTGTCAATCCAACACAGATTGCAACTTTCACGCCAGTTCCTCCAATTTGTCCTGGTGAAACTTTATCGGCTTTGCCAACGACATCTATCGAAGGAGTAACAGGAACTTGGTCGCCAGCTTTGGACAATACAATTACAACTACTTATACTTTTACTCCTGATGCGGGTCAATGTTCTAATGCTGTAACGATGGAAATCGTGGTAAATTCGGCTCAATCGCCTACTTTTACTCAGGTTGATCCAATTTGCGAAGGCGAAATCTTATCGGCTTTGCCCATGACTTCTACTAACGGAATTACAGGAACTTGGTCGCCAGCATTGGACAATACAACTACAACCATTTATACTTTTACACCTGATGCAGGTCAATGTTCGAGTGCAGCTACAATGGAAATCGTGGTGAATCCAGCTCAAGTTGCAACTTTTACACAGGTTGCACCAATTTGCGAAGGCGAAACCTTATCGGCCTTACCAACGACTTCTATTAATGGAATCACTGGAACTTGGTCGCCAGCATTGGATAATATGGTAACAACTACCTATACTTTTACACCAAATCCAGGCCAATGTGCCAATGTTGTTACGATGGAAATCGTGGTGAATCCAGCTCAAATTGTAACTTTTACTCAGGTTGCACCAATTTGCGAAGGCGAAACCTTATCGGCTTTGCCAACAACTTCTACGAATGGTGTTACAGGAACTTGGTCGCCAGCTGTCAATAATTCGGCCACTACAACTTATACTTTTACTCCAGATGCTGGACAATGTTCAAGCAATGTCACGATGCAAATTGTGGTGCATCCTTATCCGATTTTGGCTTCCGATGAATATACGATTTGCAATGCTGATGGTTCGGGTTTTGCAGCATTTGATTTGCAGGGAAACATTCCGGTATTTTTAGGAAGTACACAAAATCAGGCAAGTTTTACGGTTACTTTTTCGAAAGATGCTTCAAATGTAAATCCAATTACAACCAATCCGTATACGAATGAAACTGTAGATTCGGAGATTATTTTTATTACCATCACCAACACTATTTCTGGTTGCAGTATAACCGAACCCATAACTTTGATTGTCGAATCCGGAACTCAAGTTACACAGCCTGCAGCTGTTTTGGTTTGTGATACCGATGGAGAGGATGATGGAATTTCGACTTTTAATCTGGAAGATTTGGAAACCGAAATCTTAAACGGTCAAAATCCAGCCGATTTTAGTATTACCTATCACTTATCTGCCTTTACAGCTGAAACTGGAGCGAATCCGATTGCGAATCCGCAAGTACATCAAAATACTGCTTCGCCCTATTTGCAGACGGTTTATATTCGTGTAAAAAATAATAATCTAGCCAATAATTGTGTCGGCTTAACCGAAGTAAATCTTATTGTTGAACCCATTTTAAAACCAAGAATCATCACAGGTCCTGATAATAACAATACGATTTGTGTCAATTTTTTAACGGGAGAAGTAGAGCGTTCCTTGACGTTATTCAGCTTGATTCAAAGTGCTAGTTATACCTATAAATGGTTTTTGAATGGTGCAGAAATTCCTGGAGCAACTGCTGGAAGTTATGAAATTACAACGGCTTCACCTGGATTATATACTTTGGAAATTATGGATGCTACTTCAACTTCGATTTGTACTCCTGAACCAAGCGAGGTTTTTGAAGTGATTCAATCGGGGAGTGCAGTTGTGATTAGTGTGGAAACAACCACGGCTTTCAATAATCAAAATACGATTACTGTTGTGGTCGAAGGACATGGAGAATATTGGTTCCAGTTGGATTACGGTCCAATAATGGATAACAATGGTATTTTTACAAACGTAAGTGCAGGATTGCATACTGTTCATATTTACGACCGAAAAACAGAAAAGCCTTCATGCGATGCTGTTGTAATTGAAGACATTCGAATCATTGATTATCCTAAATTCTTTACCCCAAATGGAGATGGTTATAATGATACTTGGAACATTGGCGGTTTAAACGAACAACTCAAATCTCAGATTTTTATCTTTGACCGATATGGGAAATTAATTACTGAAATCAAACCTTCGGGCGATGGATGGGACGGAAGTCTTAATGGAGAAAATCTTCCAGCAACTGATTATTGGTTTCTTATTCATTATGAAGAACAAGGAATTGCTAAAGAATTTAAATCGCATTTTGCTTTAAAAAGATAATTCGCTAGATTTTTTTTTCAGACACGAATTCCACTAATTTTCACGAAATATTTGTGAAAATTAGTGGAATTCTTTTTATTGAGACTAAATCTGTACAATCTTTTTTTCTGCATTTTTATCTGAAATTGTTTTTTTAGAAAATTTTAACATCTAATAATTTAATCGTACGAAATTTTTCCTACCTTTGAATTGTCTAATAAAGTAAATGAAAAGTACCATGCAATCTGAACCTACAAAATCCGAATTAGAAATCCTCCAAATCCTTTGGCGTTTTGGACCATCGACTGTTCGTTTTGTAAATGACGAACTGAACGAACAAAAAAGGGCTGTCCAATATTCATCTACCTTAAAATTGATGCAAATCATGACCGAGAAAGGAATGCTTGAAAGCGACAAGTCAAACATGAAACATATTTATAGTCCGACGATTGAAGAGAAAAAAACCAAAGGCTTCCTTCTTGAAAAATTTGTCGATACGATGTACAATGGTTCAAGCAGCAGCTTGATGATGCAACTTCTGGGGAATAAAAAGACTTCGAAACAGGAAATCGAAGAGATCAGAAAGATGCTTGATAAATTAGATAATAGTCAACTTTAAAAATTCAATAATATGTTTAACATCAGCGACACATTATTAAAAGCAATTTCCTGGACACTTGTCCACACGATTTGGCAAGGTTTTATTCTGGCATTTTTGGCAGGAATTGTTGTTTTGATGACAAAAAAAACTACTTCGGTTGTAAGATACAACTTGCTTTCGGGTTTGTTCTTGGTTTTTATTGTAGTCGTTGGTCTGACTTTTAACTATGAATACGGTAACGAAAATGAAGAAAGCGTTACGTCCCTTAATTTTTCAATAGAGCATTTAAAGTCGGTTTGGTCAATCGAAAATGGCACTGTCAAGAATAATCTTTCAACGCTGATTATTGATTTTCTAAATAAAAATGCGAATACAATCGTCTTGATTTGGTTCATCATTTTCTGCATAAAATGTTTCAATATAACGAGTAACCTGAGTCATATTTATAAGATTAGAAACTACCGAAATCAACCTGTTTCTGACTATTGGAAAGAAAAATTGGAGGCTTTAAGTCAAAAAATCAATCTTAATAAACATATCGTTTTGTTGGAATCACAGCTCGTTAAAGTGCCTTCGGTAACTGGTTTTTTCAAGCCGATTATTTTGTTGCCAATTGGGATGCTTTCACAGCTTCCCCTGGATCAAATTGAAGCGATATTGTTGCACGAATTGGCCCATATCAGGAGAAAGGATTATTTTGTAAACCTGCTTCAAAGCTTTGCTGAAATTGTCTTCTTTTTCAATCCAGGTGTACTGTGGTTGTCTTCTTTAATCAAGGAAGAAAGAGAAAATTGTTGTGATGATATCGCGGTTTCGGTGACAAAATGCAAGGCAAAATTTGTACACGCTCTGGTTTCGTTTCAAGAATACAATATGAAGAACAACGAATTGATAATGGGATTTGGAGGAAAGAAAAATCATCTTTTAAACCGTGTGAAACGTATCATCAATAATGATACAAAATCACTTAACGGAATAGAGAAAACGTTTCTCTCAATAGCTGTTTTTGCGGTATTGATCGTAATGTTTGCTTTTGGAAATTCTCAAATCTCAGTTCTAGAAAATCCTTCTGCAGAAAAGAAAATCGAGACTGTAGCTTCAGAAGAAATTACAACAAGCTATGATTCCACAACCAATTTGAAAGAAGTAACTAAGGTTACGGAAACTACAGAAACTACTACTGCAACAACTGCGAAAAGTGAATATTGCGAAATTGTAGCTCCTAAACCAGATGTAATGACGGAAGCAGAAGCACAAGCCATATCTGAAATTGATGCAAGAAATGCAGCAATAAAAAGTGAAGAAGCTGAAATAAAAAAGCTTCAAACAGAAAAAATCAGGCAGGAAATGGAGAAAAAACATTCGGTTGCAAAGAAAAGCTCGACAATAACCACCTGCGAAACAATATCGGTTACTGATAATAAGAAACAAGAAAAGGAAAGAATCGTGATTACAGCCGACAAGGTTTGGGAATCTCCAGAAAAAATGGCTCAAGCAATAATCAATGATTTGACTGCTGAAAAGATAATTTCGGTAACGGTGAATTTATCCTATAATCTTTCGGACACAAAGCTTATTGTGAATGGAAAAGTACAATCCGATACTGTTCATAAGAAGTTCAAGCAAAAATACCTAAAGCAGATACAGGAAAAACATCTTGTTTCGGATAAAATTTCAATTGTCTATAATTATGATGTTTCAAATCTTGTAGCCTGTAACTAATCTATTATTATTCGACTAATCAACGAATAAACAATCAAACAAAAAAAATCACACGAGCGTCAGCGAACTGGCGAAGCAATCATCAATCAAATCACGAACAATCAATGCATTATTTATCCAAACTTCTATTACTGTACTTTTTAGTGCTGTGTACAACTTTTTTACAAGCACAAACCAATGGAAAAATCACTGGGAGTATAAAAGCTTCCAACAATGATCCATTAGAAATCGTATTAATCACACTGGTTTCTGCTTCAGACAATTCCTTAATCAAGAGTACTTTTCCAGAAGCCAATGGCAACTTTGAATTCGCCAATCTTTCAGATAACAGCTACCTTGTTGTAATTGATAATTTGGGTTATAAAACCTATCAATCTCAACCTATTGCGATTTTGCAAAACACGGTTATTTTACCTGTTATCGAGTTGCAAGTTGAAGCTATCAACAAGCTGGATGAAGTCGTTATCGAAAAGAAGAAGGCATTTGTAGAAAATAAAATCGATCGAACGGTTGTCAATGTTGACGCGATGATGTCGGTTGCAGGATCAGATGCCATGGATGTTTTGGAGAAATCGCCTGGCATCATCATTGACCAAAACGGCACAATTACCTTCAAAGGGAAAAGCGGTGTCCAAGTATTTATAGACGACAAACCCACTTATCTTTCAGGTGCCGAATTGGAGGCTTATCTAAAATCACTTCCAGCTTCAACCCTCAACCAGATTGAATTGATGACCAATCCGCCAGCAAAATATGACGCTGCCGGAAGTGCGGGAATCATTAACATCAAAACCAAGAAAAGCAATGCAAGAGGTTTCAATGGGAGCTTTTCATCTCGCGTTTCGCAAGGAAAACGAATGGTAAACCGCAACAGTTTGAACTTGAATTATACGGATGGAAAAATCCGACTGTATGGAAATGTGAGTTATGCAAAGCAGCAATCAGTGACGGATTTATATATTTTCAGAAGGTATAAAAATGAAGATTTAACGACCAAAACGCTATTCGACCAGAACAGTTTGATGGAAGGCGAGAATAAGAATGCCAATGCCAAGATTGGTTTGGATTTTTATGCTTCGGAGAAAACTACTTTGGGTATCAGCTTGAATGGATTTACACGTTCTGGTTTCAATACTTCGGATGTTAGCAGTATGCTTTCAAATGCAGCTGGAGTTATAGATTCTACCATAATTGCTGATAATAGAACGGATAATAAATTTAGAAACGGTGGCGTTACCCTAAACTACAGCCGTGATTTTGATGAAGGAAAAAGGCTTACCGCCGATGCCGATTTTTTGACCTATTCAGATAAAACCGATCAGCGTTTCCGAAATTACATCTATCAGCCCGATAATACCTTGAGCAACAGTGACGAATTGGTCGGAAAACTTCCGTCAAAGATTTCAATATATTCCTTTAAAACCGATTATTCGCATCCGCTAAAAAACGAAGGATTGTTAGAAGGTGGATATAAAATCAGTTACTCTGAAACCGATAATGTGGCAGATTATGCCGACATTATTGGTGGCGAAGCGGTACCAAATTATGACACTAGCAACCATTTTCAATACAGCGAAATCATCAATGCGGCTTATTTGAATTTCAATAAAAGCTACAAGAGGTTTTCATTCCAGACAGGTTTGCGTCTTGAAACGACTATTTCTAAAGGAAATCAGTTGGGGAATATCATGAAACCAGCTTCGCAATTCAAGCGTGATTATACCAATCTTTTTCCGACGGTTTATGTGATGTATAAATTGGATTCTATCGGCGATAATCAGTTGGTTGTGAATTATGGAAAACGTATCAACCGACCGTATTATCAGGACTTGAACCCGTTTTTGAGTCCGCTTGATAAGTTTACTTTCTACTCAGGAAATCCGTACTTGAATCCGTCATTTGGACATAATGTAGAACTTTCCTATCGTTACAAAGGGATTTTTAGTACAGCTTTAACCTACGGAAAAACAAAAGATGACATCAACGAAACCATCGAGATCAACGACGGAATCTATTACAGCCGTCCAGGAAATATTGGCAAGAGCCAATTCTTGAGCTGGACTGTACAATCGGATTTTGAAGTGACCAATTGGCTTACAACGAGTTTGTTTAGCGAAGTAGCCCACATGGATTTCAGGAGTGAATTATACACAGAAGGATTGCATTCCTTTGGAACGTTCTTCCATTTTTCTTCCAATAATCGGTTCAAGATTGATAAAAAATGGTCGGCTGAATTGAGTGGAAGGTATACATCTGAAATGACTTCTTCCCAATTTACACTTGGTGAAAATGCAAGCATCAACATTGGCATCCAAAGAAAAGTATTTGGCGATAGGGGAACGTTACGTCTCAATGCAAACGACATCTTTTATATGGGTATCCGAAATGGTGTCATCAATAACTTGAAATTGACCGATGCTACTTGGAAAAATAAACCTGATAGCCGTTTTGTAGCCTTGACTTTTACGTATTCTTTTGGTAAAGCCTTCCAAGCAAAATCAGAAGAACGTTCAGGAGCCGAAAGTGAACAAGGCCGTGTAAAAGGGTAATAAAACATTTTTTATTTAAACCATTAAGGTATTAAGAGTAGTTAAGCTTAACCTTAACTACTCTTAATACCTTAATGGTTTATAAAATGAAGAGAAAAAGTTTTTTTATTTTTTATATAGAAAGCACCCTAGTTCAGAATTTTGTAAATTTGCCCCTCATTCAATTATACAGATCATGATGTTACGTCTTCAATTGCCAACCGACCCAAGATGGGTGAACATTGTAGAGAAAAATATAGAAGAAATCTTGACGGACCATGCTTGGTGCGAACAAAAAGCGGCTTCTAACGCGATTACTATTATCACCATCAACTCTGAATATCCAGATTTGGTTACCGATATGTTGGCTCTTGCCAAAGAAGAAATCGAGCATTTCGAGATGGTGCACGAGATCATCAAGAAACGCGGATTGAAACTCGGTCGTGAAAGAAAAGACGAATATGTTGGCGAACTCGCTCAATACATGAAACGAAGCAATACAGGAAGTAGAGTTTCGGGTTTTGTAGAACGGATGCTTTTTTCGGCCATGATCGAAGCCAGAAGTTGCGAACGTTTCAAGGTACTTTCGGAGAACATCAACGATGAGGAATTGTCTAAATTCTATTGGGAACTGATGGAAAGCGAAGCAGGTCACTATACCACTTTTATTACCTACGCCAGAAAATACGGTCACGGAATTGACGTTGAGAAACGCTGGAGAGAATGGCTGGAGTTTGAGGCTTCGGTGATTGCGAAATATGGAAAATCGGAGACTATTCACGGGTAGTTTAGTGATCAGTGTTCAGTGATCAGTTAGCAACTTTGTCTTAAACTCAAATCTTACTACTTCTATGATTTCCATCATCCCTGCATCTCCATCTGATTTTTCAACCATTAAAGCCTTGGCGTATGCCATTTGGCCAGACACTTATGGTGCGATATTGTCACAAGAACAGCTTGAGTATATGCTGGGTGCGTTTTATTCGGAGGAGGCTTTGCTGGATAATTATTTGGAGAAAGGACATCGGTTTTTGTTGGTAAAGGAGGACGAAACGGTTTTGGGTTTTGCTTCGTATGAACATCTGTATAAGGAAACGAATACCACCCGAATCCATAAAATCTATCTCTTGCCGGAAACGCAGGGAAGGGGATTGGGCAAGCTTTTGATCCAGGAAATCGAGAAGATTGCCTTGGAGAATCATGCCGATAAGCTTTCGCTAAACGTAAACAGGTTTAATAAAGCAAAAGATTTTTATACGAAGATTGGTTTTGAAATAGTAGGAGAGGAAGACATTGAATTGGAATATGGGTATTTGATGGAGGATTATATTATGGAAAAACAGTTGATTAAGTAAACACAGATTTCACAGATTTCACAGATTTCATAGATTTGTAATTAAAAAGTATAGACACAAATTCCACGAATTTTCACTAATTCTGAATTTAAAAAAATAAAAAATAGCAATAAAAAATAAATAATATCCTTATTGCACGATAATGTCGTGTTTGGAGAGCAGTCCTTTCAGTCCGTCGATTGAAAAGACTGCTTTTTTGATTTTAGTCTTTTCGGGGTCGATGGTGTAGTTATAGCTGGTGCTGAAATCGGCCTTGTTGGCGATGGCCTTTGCAAACTCCGAACGGTAGAGGTCACAACGGTCGAAGAGGACTTCGGTGAGGTCGGTTGCCATGAAGTCCAGGGCAATCATGCTGCAATTGGTGAAGGTTGTTCCCTTGATTTTTAGCGTATAGAATTTGGAGAAATCCAATATACAATCCTTAAAATGGATCTCGAAGATGAGCTTGTCACACATGGCAAAGTTAACATCCTTGATTTTACACTTGTTGAAATAGACAGTTCGAAAGGCGACATAATTGATTTTGGCACTATTGAAATTGCAGTTGTTAAAGGTGCAATCGATAAACGTAACCCCCACAAAAGTACAAGCCGTGAAATCACAATGCTCAAAAACGCAACCTTCAAAATCAGTGTGGTCGATGGTGTCCTTGGTGTAGGTAATCTTGGTGTAGGTTTGCTCTAGTTCGTACTTTGGCATTTTGGTGGTGTGTTTCGAGGGGTAAAGGTAGGATTTTTTTTTGGGTGCAAGGTTTTAGGTTTTGGGAGTAGGGTTTTAGGTTTTCGGAGGATTGGGAAGTTCTTTGGGAGCTTCAGAAAGGTTGGCGGTTTCTTTATTTGAATGGGGCTATTCTTTACTTATTGTATTTTTTTTCATTAAATCAAAAACCCGTATTTATACGTATTGCATCGTGTAGATTTTCTTCATAGTATTGTTAAATCAAAAACAATTAAAACAAAATTATTATGAAAAAGTACATTTTAAAAGCATTGGTTTGCTGTTTTTTTGCCTTATTAGGTTGTGAAGCCGAAAAAGATTTTATTGAAAATTCAGATAATGAACAGAAATACAAACTCAATAAAATTAGCTTCGCTGAATTTAAATCCAATCAAAATGCATTTCAAAAGCTAAAAGAAACCTCGTCTAAAAAAAATACCGGTCTACAATATAAAGGTGTTTACAATGAAGATTATGGTGTTTTTATAGACACCACTACCATTATGGTTATTGAAAATGGAGAAAAACACTCCATTACTTTTCAAATTTTAGATGAAGAAGTTTCAAACAAAATAGAAAACCTAGTACTCAGTTCAAAAGAAAATGGCGAATATATTGCTCATATAACAAAATATTTGTTGACCGAAGAAGAAATGCAAGCTCTTAAAGAAGGACAAACAATAGGAGATAAATATCCAGCCACAATAACAAAGGTTGAAAATAATTCAACCGTAAATGTAAGCCAAGCCGATGGATGTGTCCATTATTATTATGAAACAAGTTCTTATTGCAGACATTCGAACGGCGAAGTAATAGTATCTGGTGGCTATCTGGGTGATGGTTGCGTAGGGACTAGCTGGACAATAACCACTTTAATAATCGATATAAGCCCTGGATGTGGAGGTAACTCTCCCGGGAGTGGTTATGGAGGGCCTTCTAGTGGAGATGGTGGAGATGTAGGAGGAGGAGGCTCATCAGGAAGTTCGCCAGGGAGTTCAGGAAATCCTCCTAATGATAATGGTAACGAAAGCAACCCTGGACACGATGATCCTGTGTTTACTACTCCGGTTTTAGATGGTAATGCTTCTAAAAATTTTGTTCTCGGATTGTCTGCCGAACAAAGAGATTGGTGGGATAATGAAGCACCTGAGCAAGTAAAAACGGATATCAAAAATTATATTGATCAACACCCGAATAAAGAAGTGGCATTTAAATTTGCAGAGGAAATGATAAATGCAGCAATTGCTAATTTAGCAATTAGCTTTTCTCCTTTTTTTAAATATCCTGTTGGAAGTAATTACAAAATACTTTATCCAGAATTGACATATTTGGTACAAGAATATGTTCCAACACTAAAAGATGATGCAACAATAATAAACACAATAACATCGTTGACTAATTTAAGTAGCGATGAGGTAAAGAAAAATTTGATTTGAGGAAGTGGGGCTGAAATAAATATTGTTCAATTAGGAACTAACCCGAGTGGTTTACAATATAAAGGTAAATTCAATCCTAGTGAACCTAATAAAATTTTTATAGATATTGATTTAGTAAATCAGTTAGAAAACATGCCCGAAGGAGAAGGAAGAGGTATGTTAAGACGACTTATTGTCTATAGTGTTTTGCTGCATGAGCTTGTTCATTATGCAGATTATGATGCTGATGGAATAATGGCTTCTGAAGAATTAGGAGATCTTTTTGAAGAAATAGTAGGAAATGGATGGGTTCTAGAATTCGTTGTTGACGAAAATGGAAATGAAACGAATGAAATAGTATTTATCAAAGTAAATTAAAATAGTAAATTAAATTTTATGAAATCATATTTTATAATCTTGCTGTTTTTCATAGTTTTGAAAATTACAGCACAAGAAAAATTATACGATTATTCAACTCCTCTTGATTGTGAGGTAATTAAAAATGGTATTATTGATAGTGAACTTTATAGTATTATTGATGGAAGATTTTTTTTTAATGAAAATTATGATAAGTCGAATATCTATAAAGTTACAATCAATGAAAAAAAAGTTTATTATATATCAAAGAATTTAAAAAAGAGAATAAAGAAAATAATACGAAAAGAGAAATGTAATTTTATTAAGATTGAAAAGAATGGAACTGAAAGGAACATCAAAATAATTAGAGACTAGTTTTTCGTAAAGTGCTTTCTGTATTAAAACACCTATTGATCTATAAAGTGCCGCTCTCGGGAGGCACTTTTTTGTTTTATAAACAAATGAGGTTGTGCAGAGAGCTGCAAAATCAGGAAGTGCTTTTCATATGAATGAAGCATTAAATGGCATATCTTTGAGTACGGCTGTTCATAATGGTAGCCAGGGTGCTTATGATGGAAAGATTTTTGCTAAATTAAATAGTTTTATTAATCTCAATCCTAATGCTACCCCAACTCAATGTTATAATGAATTAATGGATATAATTTCAGATGCAAAACAAGCTATAATTAACAATCCGAATGTGCATCTAAATAATTTAAATTTTTAATCTATGAAATATTATAGAATCCGATTTACTTTAAACCCAAAATTTCGTGGCTCAAACGATTATATAAAAGATTATAAATTAAAAATACCAAATAATAAATTGTATTGGGAAGAACCCAAATTTATTGGAAGTGTCAGAAACGAAAAAATTGATTTTCAGCCTTATCTTTTGGATATAGAACTTTTTGCTAGTGCAAAAGTCAACGATTTGATCATGGATGGTGGTCCAGTCTCAATGAAATTAATACTTAGTGGCAGATTAAAAGAAATTATTGAGAGTCGTAGGAAAACTGGGATGCAATTTTTTGATATCAATATATTAAAAAAAGACATTGTCTATAATAATTTTTGGTTATTGAATATGTATGAATTTAATCAAGATTATATTGATCTTAAGAATAGTGAAATAATCCACAGAAAGAAAAAAGATGGAGGAGGTACAATACCTATTCAATTAAATATCGAAAGTATAATTGACTTTGAAAATGCAATAGAGAAAGCAAGAGAAAAGTTAGAAATTATTACTATAGAAAAACTACAGTTGAACGATGTCAAAGAAGATTTTTTTATTCTGAATTATGTAGATGGAGGCATCGGGTACTTAGTGTCAGAAACCCTTAAACAAGAAATAGAAGATGCCGGTTGTACCGGCATCGAATTTCAGCCAACAGAATTGAGTTATAACGAATGGATAGCCCCGGGAGGCGAAAGAGAAAAAGTATATGGAAAATTATAGCGATACACCATTGGAAGATTGGATGAATGACGATCCAGAGCTTTTAGAATTATTAAAAGAAATTGATTTGCAAGGTGAAACTGAGATTGAAAGAGCAGAAATCGCTTTTCACAAATTGGCAGAAAAATATAATTTACTAAAATTTCCGAGTGATACAATTGAGTTAGAAACACAAGAATCAGAAAACTTTGATTTTCAAGATTCCACATCAATGTATGAGGCATTAGGTAAAATAAAATTTGCAAATCCTGATCCTGTCAATATAAAGTCAAATGTTCTCTTGGCAGCCTATTTAATCAAGAACGGCTTTGAACCCCTCATTGATGAAGAAGTGGACGAATATCTAGGAGGAGATGAATTAGCAGGATTAGGTTTTAAAGGTGAAGGAATAGATGTAGAGATGATTCCTATTAGGGCAGGTGAAAGTTGGTTTGACAAGGGTTGTACTTTATTTATCAAAGAAGAGTAGGAGAAAACGATATGATAAACTATTAAAATCGCACTATGAAAAAAAATATTATTCTGATATGCTTATTTATAGCATCAGTAGCTTATAGTCAAAATAGTGTAATTGTTCCCAAAAAAGGAAAGGTTACTTTTGGTAGACAAGAAAGCATTACTGATGAATTGCAATATAAGGAATCGGTGAAAGCTTTTTTGTCAGAGGCAACAAAATCAGTAGTCAGAGAAAAGGAAGATATGGATGAGCCTATTGATTCTTCAAAGGTTGAAAGCGTTTTGAAAATGTTGAATGATCAAAGTACTTTAGATTTTCTTGTTAGTGAATTTATGAAGATAGAAGATGATATGAGTGTTAAATTTCATCATATCTATAGTGATGAAACGATCTACGAGTATGTTTCCTCATTTGATTTTCCTACCAAAGATTATTATCTGGTTATAAATACTAAATCGTCTCTGATAAAGAGTATAGACAATGATTCTATTACAGTATTGGCAGAAAATAAACCCTACGAATATTCTAAGGATGAAATTATTAGAGTAGAAGAGTTTAGAAATGAAACTAAAGAGATTTATGGATTTAAATGTTTCAAAGTAATTTTAGAATTCAAATCAGGACAAGATATTAATGAAGATGAGGATTTTATCTCTTTAATGAATTCTAAGAAACAAACAAAGGAACTATGGGTAACCGAAAGTATAAAATCTCTTTATCATCCGGTATTAAAATACAAAGCTGTACTTGAAAAATATTATCCATTAGAAGTATCTGAGTTTAGCGAAGTTATGAATGGTCATAAAATTGTATATACAATTACCGAGTTTGATTTAAATAGGTAGCAATTATTACCTATGGTACCAATCTTTACAAGGTGAATACCATTTCTTTAAGTTTATAAAAGGAAAAACCAACAGCAAAACCCATTAAGTCAAGAATAAAATTCATTTAACCCACAGCAAGATTCAAAAAATCCGCTGTAAACTTCAAAAAGTCCGTAATAAATCTCCAATATGGAGTTATGAATATCAATTAGTTCAAAGTCAATCTCGATAAGTTTACCACAAGTATCGATTATTTTGTCTTAAGTATGAATAAGTTTGCAATGAGTGTCAATTCTTTCATCATTAGCAGGAATAAGTTAGCAATCAGTGTCAATTCTTTTATCATAAGCAGGAATAAGTTAGCAACAAATAGAATATAGCTGACTTTAAATGGTATTTATTTGGCTATAAATTCCAAAAAGTGTATCAGATAAATTTAAAAGGTATAATACTTACTATTTTTACATTTAGAAATAGGTTGATGCTGGACATTTCTTTGTTTTTTGGCTTGGTTGATTTCCGCAAAATTACTTTAACTAAAAATTAATAATCGTTAGCATCGCTTTATTTGCCTTATGGCGTAATTTTATGCGATATGAAAACGAACAATAGAAAAGGGTTTAAATTCACTTCCTATCAAGCACCAAATTTGTCGCCTTTTGATAAGCTTTTTGAGATTTTCAAGGAGCTGATCGTGCATACTTCGGGTGATTTTGACGAGGCGATTGACTGGCTACGCGAATTGGACACCGAATATAAATTGACGGATGAAAACTACACCATCGATGATTTTGTAGAAGACTTGAAAAAGAAAGGCTACGTCAAGGAAGAACTAAAGGGCGACGGCACTCAAGGAACAGGATTGACGGCAAAAACCGAACGCCTGATTCGGCAACAGGCCTTGAACCAGATTTTTGGAAACCTGAACAAGAGCGGTTCGGGCAATCACAAGACCAAGCAGAGTGGGGCGGGAGATGAATTCACGGGTGAGTTGCGGGAGTTTCAATTTGGCGACGGCCTCGAAACGATTTCCTTGACCGAGAGTTTGAAGAATGCCCAAATTAACAACGGCATGGACGGTTTTAAGATCACCGAAAATGATTTGATTGTGGAAGATGCCCATTTCAAGGCTCAGATGAGTACGGTTTTGATGATCGACATCAGCCACAGTATGATTCTATACGGCGAAGACCGAATTACTCCTGCCAAAAAAGTAGCAATGGCACTTGCCGAACTCATCACAACACGTTATCCAAAAGACACGTTGGACATTATTGTTTTTGGAAACGATGCCTGGATTATTTCCTTGAAGGATGTTCCGTATTTGACCGTGGGACCTTATCATACCAACACGGTAGCGGGTTTGCAACTGGCAATGGACATCTTACGCAGAAAAAGAAATACCAACAAGCAGATCTTTATGATTACCGACGGAAAGCCCAGCTGTGTCCGTGAAAAGGATGGTTCCTATTATATGAACAGCAATGGTCTTGACGAATATATCGTAGAGAAATGCTACACTCAAGCGGCTCAGGCTCGAAAACTCCACATCCCGATTACGACTTTTATGATTGCAAGTGACCCATATCTGCAACGGTTTGTGAACAATTTCACGGAAGCCAATCAGGGGAAGGCGTTCTACACCGGATTGAAAGGTTTGGGCGAGATGATTTTCCAGGATTATGAGGCGAATAGGAAGAAGAGGGTGAAGTAGGTTCTAGGCAAAAGTGGTTAGCCAAAAGGCAAAAGAAGCAAGAGACAAGAAGAAAGAAGTTGAAAAATATAGATAATAAAACCTTAATGAATTTTCATTTCTTAATGGTTTTAAATTTAAAAATGGTTCAAATTTAAAAAGATGAAAATAGAAAATATAAAAACATTCGGCGAATTAAAGCAGTCGGGTTATGTGTCGAAAGGCATCAAGAGTGAATTGCGTGATAATTTGAAGAAGAGCATCCAATCTGGGAAATCGGCTTTTGAGGGAATTCATGGTTTTGAGAATACGGTGATTCCAGAGTTGGAACGAGCCATTTTGTCGCGACACAACATCAATCTTTTAGGGCTTCGTGGTCAAGCCAAAACTAGGTTGGCGAGGCTGATGGTGGGTTTATTGGACGAATGGATTCCGTTTGTGAAAGGTTCGGAAATCAACGACGATCCCTTTCATCCGATATCCCGTTTTGCAAAGGATCTGATTGCCGAAAAAGGCGATGATACTCCGATAGAATGGCTGCATCGTGACGAGCGTTTCTTCGAGAAGCTGGCCACTCCAGATGTAACGGTTGCGGATTTGATTGGCGATATCGACCCGATCAAGGCGGCTAATTTGAAACTGTCATATGCCGATGACAGGGTGTTGCATTTTGGGATGATTCCGAGGGCGAACCGCTGTATTTTTGTCATCAATGAGTTACCCGATTTGCAAGCGAGAATTCAAGTGGCACTTTTTAATATCCTTCAGGAAGGCGATATTCAGATTCGTGGATTCAAGTTGCGAATGCCACTCGACATGCAATTTGTTTTTACGGCAAACCCTGAAGATTACACCAATCGAGGAAGCATTGTAACGCCTCTAAAGGATAGAATTGGTTCGCAAATCTTGACGCATTATCCAGAAAATATTACCATTGCAAGAACCATTACGGAACAAGAAGCGAAATTGGACAAGCGTCAGTCGGAGTTGGTGTATGTGCCAGCATTGGCTAAGGATATACTGGAGCAGATTGCTTTTGAAGCACGAGAAAGTGAGTACATCGACCCAAAGAGTGGTGTGAGTGCCCGAATGAGCATCACAGCTTTTGAAAACCTGTTGAGTACGGCCGAACGTCGTGCTTTGATGAATGGAGAGGAACAAACAACAGTGCGATTGACCGATTTTATGGGCATCATTCCTTCCATTACAGGGAAAGTGGAGTTAGTCTATGAAGGCGAACAAGAAGGTGCGGCATTCGTGGCTCAGACTTTAATCGGTCAAGCCGTAAAGACCCTTTTTGAGAATTATTTCCCGAAGATAGAAAAACTGAACCACCCCAATGCTGTAGATCCGTATCAGGAAATAACCGATTGGTTTTTTAACGAAAGTGGTTTTGAACTTACCGACGATTCTACCACGGCAATTTATAATTCAATTATCGATGAAATTGCACCATTGAACAACTTTATCGAAAAATACCAACCAACTTCACTTGTTGAAGACAGAAGGTTCTTGAAGGAATTTCTGTTATGGGGATTGGTGGAACATAAAAAATTGAGCAAGGAACGATATGCCGAAGGGACGATGTTTAAGGATTTGTATGGGAATTATATTAGTAAGTTTTAAGTAATTATTTTTTTATAGAGGAAAGGCTTCGTTTGGTTTACTAAACGGAGCCTTTTTTTGTTAATGTAAGATTTAACTTGGCGATTATAACGAATCTGGTAAGAATAATTATATTTTGTTTTTCTACCCTATGTCATCTTTCAACACAATTTCCTCTACCAATTTATAAGAATTACTTTTTGCATTAAACTTTAAAACTGTAATCCTGTCGCAAATCCATTCGCATGGATGGTTGAAACTGTTGAGGTCGTGCTGAATCTTTTCAAAATCAGCAATTAGAAGATTCTTCTCAATCGATAAATGAGGAACAAACTCTTTTTTTATTTTAAACTCTCCCTTGAAAGCTTCATACAATTGCTGGAGTGGCTTTTGGTTTTCCACTTTAAGATACACGGTTTTCTTTTTAGTTCCGTTTGAAAAAACATCCACACCATTGAGGGAAACAGGAAAATGTTTCATATCTGAAAGGGCTTTTTTTAACCGCTCTAACACATGCTTGTCTTTTTCCCAAGCTGTTTTGAACAACGAAATATGTGCCACCGAATATTGATTTTCAGTGGTATTGCCGGTCATCTTACTCAATTTGGTTTTGAGTTTTTTAATTTCCTTCTTGATTTCATCGGGTGGAGCAATTAGAATTAAATATTCGGTCAATTCTGGAGGGGGAAATAAAAGTAGTTGGCCTTTTTTAGAGCTATTCATTTGTGGGTTGATAAGATTGGCTAAAGATAAAAAAGTTGAAGATTTATAGCAGCGTTTTAAAGAAAAAATTTAATTGGTTATCCATGCAAATTCATCATGTGTGTTTTTTTTATGCACTAAAAATCCCCTTAAATAGGTATTGTCGCTTGTATTTTATAGGATTAGTATTGCAGAGTCGATTAAATGTTAAATAAATAACAGATAGTATGTGGTTTTAAGATTTAATTATGATAAATTTGTCGCACCCTACTTATGCATTTTTTCGTATTTAAGTTTTCTTTAAGAAGATGGAGCAGTGTTGTTTCTTCCTTTTCTAAAAGGTAATTAGTCAATTTTTATAAGTTAACCCCCAATCTTATGAGACTCTTTTGTAAAGCATTTCTCTTTTTAACGATGCTACAATTTGGCAGTAGCCTTCATGCCAATACTATTTGTTTTGACATTGCTCCTCCAACAGCGACAATTAGTGCAAACAAAACCTTCAGTTGTGTAGGAGGCGAAAGTCCTATCATTACCTTTGTTGGATTTACTGGAGTAGCTCCCTACACTTTTGTGTATACGATAAATGGAGGTGCTCCACAAACTATTACTACTACTGATGGAAACAGTGTCACGGTAGATGTACCCACAACTGTTGTAGGGGATTTCATCTATCAGTTAGTGAGTGTGTCAGACAGTACAGAAACAGAGTTGCAAACGGGTTCGGTGACAGTAAGTATTACCAATAATTACAATGTTGATTTTACAAGTGATGCTGACGCCAATACTTGTTCGAGTGAAGGTATTTTGTTTACTTCACAAGTTTCGAATGGGTTGGCACCCTATACCTATCTTTGGAATTTTGGTAACGGAACCACTTCCACCGAAGCAAATCCAATCGCCGAATTGACTTCTACAGGATGTGGCACAGGAACATTTAATGTCACACTTACAGTAACAGATGCCAACAATTGTTCGGATACCATGATGCATAGTATCACTGTAAAACAAGAACCAGCCATTGCCCTTGAGGACACGAATTTGTTTTCACCTTTTAGCAATTGCGGTAATAATCCAACACCTTCTAATCCTGATTATATCCTGACACTCAACAATGCTTCGACAGGAACAGCTTGCCTTACTGATTATTCGATAGATTGGGGAGATGGAACGGTACAAAACAATTTTACTGCATCTAGTTTTCCGCTCACGCATACTTATACCGAACTGGGTTCGTTTATTTTGGTCTTTTCAGCCAATGGAACCAACGGATGTGTGGCTGAGGTTACGTATGTTGTTGCCAACCAAACCAATCCTGCAGGAAGTTTGGGAACATTAGGATCTACAACGGGCTTGTGTGCTCCAGCAGTAGTTCCTTTCACGATTTCTAATTGGGAACTCAACTCTCCAGGAACTACTTATGTGCTTGACTTTGGCGACGGAGAGTCCATTACTTTGGATCATCCATTGACAACGAATGTGATCGACCATACCTACATGACATCTTCTTGTCCTAATCAAAGTTTTACGGCAACCTTGACCGTTACAAATGCTTGCGAAAGCACCCCTTTTACCGCTGGTAATATACAAGTTAGGGTTATGCCAACTCCATCATTCACTAATCCGCCAGTGGCCTGTGAAACCGACAATGTTTGCTTTACCAATACAACAACTGTTGGTTCGACTGGAGCGAATTGTGCTTCTACGGCAATTTATACATGGGATTTTGGTGATCCAACAAGTCCGAATAATATTTTGGTCACCAATTCAGCCCAACCTCAAAGTGCCTGTCATATTTTTTCTGGTCCGGGAAATTATATCGTTACCTTGTCGGTTACAAATCCATGCGGAACAGATACTTATACAAACCCAATTTGTATTGAGCCACCACTAACGCCTGTATTTGCAACCAATACCAATGCAGGTTGTGCTCCTCTGGCTGTCACAACAACAAATACTACTGATACAAGCGAGTCCTGCCAAGCACCAACTTACTTATGGACGGTCACGTATGCCAATGGAAATTGCGGAACAGCCTCAACATACACTTTCACAAACGGAACAAATGCGACTTCGGCAAATCCATCCTTTAGTTTTACAAGTGCAGGTATTTATACATTAACCTTAACTGCAACAAACTCCTGTGGTAGTTTTAGTACTTCGCAAATCATAAATGTAAAGCAACCACCAACAGCAACAATAAATCCTATTGCAGATGTTTGTGGTCCATCAACTATAAATCCAACAGCAGTTATCAACAGTTGTGCACCAGCTTCAGAAGTGTTGTCCTATGCATGGACTTTTGCAGGAGGTTCGCCAGCAACGGCTAACACGGCTGTACCAGGAACTATTAATTATGCAACACCTGGAGATTATACGATTACATTAACCGTAACAAATGAATGTGGCACATCGGTTACAGCAACAGAAGCTTTTACCATACATCCAATTCCAGTAGTAACGAATACCAATCTGGATGAAACTATTTGTTCTGGAGTTGCAACAACCCCTGTGAATCTTACTGCTTCAGAAGTAGGAACAACCTTTTCCTGGACTGCGGTTGCAACAACAGGTATTTCAGGTTTTATAGCTTCGGGAACAACTGCAAATATTCCTTCTCAAACAATTGTGACAACCAATGCGGCTTCAGGAACTGTTACTTATACCATAACACCATCATTGAACGGATGTGTTGGAATTCCTGTACAATATGTAATCACGGTAAATCCAGCACCCCAAATTACGGCACAGCCACTTTCGAATTCCATTTGCCAAGGCGGTACAATTGCTGATTTGTTTGTAAACCATATCAATGGAGGAGGAGTTCCTTCTTATCAATGGTATTCGAATACCGTTAACTCCACAACAGGAGCGACATCAATTCCAGGAGAAACAAATGCTACTTTCACACCACCATCTGCAACGGTAGGGTTGAATTATTATTTCGTAATCATCACTTTCTCTTCGGGTGGTGGATGTTCAAGCATTACGTCTGATATTGCAGCAATCGAGATTTCACAAGGCACAACGATCACCACACAACCCCTTTCTACTCAGGATTTGTGTGTGGGTGTAAGTATAGAAAATCCTTTATCTGTAGCGTATGTCGGAGGGGCTGGAACACCATCCTATCAGTGGTATTCTAATATAACCAATACAAATTCAGGCGGAACGTTAATTGCAGGTGCTAACAATGCTACTTATACACCACCTGTTTTTACAACAGCTGGAACATTTTACTATTATGTCGTGATCACCCTTTCGGGTAGCGGTTGTGGACCAGCAACTAGCGATGTAGCAACAATTGTTGTAGTAGATGATCCTATCATTACAACACAACCTCTGTTGTCTCAAACCTTATGTGAAGGGATTGTCCCTGCAGATTTGGAAGTAGTAGTAACGGGTGGTTCGGGAATTTATTCCTACCAATGGTTTAGCAATGCTGTAAACAATACTACTTCAGGTGTTGCAATCTCAGGTGCTACCAATCCAATCTACACACCTTCAACAGCAACAGCAGGAACGCTTTATTATTATGTTGAAATTTCTCAGACAGGAAATGGTTGCGAAGTTATTTCTGCTACAGCCGAAGTAATTGTGAATCCTTCACCTTCGATCACTACACAACCCGTTTCAAGCGACATCTGTTTAGGACAAATACCTACCGTTTTATCGGTTTTGTATGCCAATGGTGTAGGAACGCCAACTTTTCAATGGTTTTCAAATACTGTGAATGATACTGCTGGAGCAACCTTGATTACTGGAGCAACTAATGCTACCTTTTCACCACCCTCATCATCCGTTGGAACTCTTTATTATTTTGTAGTACTAACGTTTCCAACAGGTGGTTGTACCGATGTAACTTCGGATATTGCAACCGTAACCATCAACCAGAATCCAGAAATAAGCAACAGTACAGCCGTGATTTGTAGTGGAAATACGTTTACAATTGTTCCAGATGAAACCAATGGAGATGTTGTTCCCGTTGGTACAACTTATACATGGTCAGCACCCACAATAAATCCAGCAGGAACCATTACAGGAGCTTCTGCCGAATCAACTCCTCAAACCAACATCAGCCAAACACTGATCAATACAACCAACAATCCTTCGACGGTGACTTATACGGTTACGCCAATCTCAGGAACCTGTTTGGGAACAGATTTTACAGTTACCGTCACGGTCAATCCATCTGTAAATGCCAATGTTGTAGTAAACAATGTGAGTTGTTTTGGTGCCGATGATGCTTCGATTTCAACAAACATTACAGGAGGAATTCCTTTTCCTTCAGGGGCACCTTACTTGATTTCATGGACAGGGCCAGGCGGTTTTACTTCATCGGCAACGACCATAACCAATCTTGAACCTGGTGTTTATGATTTGTCTATCGTGGATCAAGGTGGTTGTCCTTTTTCAGAAAGCTATACCATCACAGAACCCGCTGAAATCCTTATTAGCGTTGATAATGAAACCGATATAGACTGTTTTGGCAATAATAATGGTGCGATAGCAATCACCGTTACAGGAGGTGTTGGATCTTACACTTATACTTGGACAAAAGATACCGCACCTTTTGCTACAACCGAAGATTTGACTAATTTGGAACCAGGAACCTATGTTGTAAGCGTTTCGGATGCCAATAATTGTGGACCAATAACAACAACTTTCACTATAACCGAACCACCAGTTCTAACACTTTCGCTTGACAATCAAGTTGACGTACTTTGTTTTGGAGCTGCAACAGGAGCGATTCAGGTAAATGTTGGAGGAGGAACACCAAATTATACTTTTGCATGGACAGGTCCAAATGGCTTCACATCATCTAATCAAAATCTTTCCAATATTTTAGCTGGGGCTTATACTTTGCAGGTAACAGATAGTTTGGGATGTGTCCAAACACTTAGCGTTACATTGACACAACCGACTCAAATACTGATTACCGCTACTACAACAGCAATTGAATGTTTTGGAGGAAATGATGCTTCAATAACCGTTACCGTATCAGGTGGAAATGCTCCTTATCAAATCGCTTGGAGTAATCTTGCTACAGGATTTTTTCAGGACAATCTTTCGGCTGGCGATTATACCATCACGATCACTGATGCTACAGGATGTATTGAGTCATTAACGGTCAATATCCCCGAAGCTCCTCTGTTTGACATTGATCCAATTGTAAATCAGATTTCTTGTTTTGGAGAAAATGATGGTAGTATCAACCTGAATTTCGTTGGAGGAATTGCTCCAATTAATTTGGTGTGGAGTGATGGATCAACTTCAGGAACCACCCGAAATAATCTTGGACCAGGCACTTATACGGTAACGATAACTGACAGTAAACCATGTGTCATTACCGAAACTTTTATAATCATAGAGCCTCAGCCATTAGTGCTTTCGGCTACTATTACCAATGCATTTGATTGTGATAATGCAAATAGCGGAGCTATTGATTTATTGGTTTCTGGAGGAACTGCACCATTTGTCTATTCTTGGTCGAATGGAGTTGCGACAGAAGATCAAACCAATCTTTCATCTGGAAACTATCAAGTAACGGTAACCGATGCAAGAGGTTGTGTTCAAACAGCTTCATATAGCATAAACCGTCAACCACCATTGGTAATTACAGTGGATACTCAAACCATAGCCGATTGTGAAGCACTAGATATCAGGCAAATATTTGAAGCTCAGGTAACGGGAGGTGTTCCGCCTTATCAACTCACTTGGTCAAGCGGAACTGTAAGTGGAACAAATAATGAATTCATGGAAACTGATCAAAGTGGTACAGTAATCCTGGATGTAACCGATAGTTTGGGATGTACTTCTGTTTACAGTTTTAACGTTGTGGCACCCAATATTGGAACAACTTCTTTTACCCAGACTTCATTTGCCTTTACTGCTTTCGGAACGTATTCCATCAACGATCCTATTCAGTTTACGAATACATCAACAGGAGATTATGAATCACTGGTATGGAATTTTGGCGATGGAATCCTTTCATCCGAAGAAAATCCAGTTCATACGTATACAGGAGAAGGAAGCTATGTGGTCACGTTGACGGTAGTATATCCTTTTGGATGTAGCTATGTCCATACGATCACACTTTTAGTAGATAAGGGGTATAGGTTAGTGATGCCAACAGGTTTTACTCCAAATGACGATACGATTAACGATACTTTTAGTCCCGTTTTCTTGGGAATGACCGCTGTTGAAATGAGTGTGTATGATACTTGGGGCGAAATGATTTACCATGAGGAAGGAGAAAGTATTAGAGGATGGGACGGACAAATAAAAGGTAGAGAAGCCGAAAATGGCAACTATTTTTTCAAAGTTATTGCGACACCTTTTTATGGAGGCGAAGTAAAACAGGAGGGACCTTTTACGTTAATAAAATAAGCTTTACAGATGAAATTTAAACTTTTTTCAATACTATTACTTGTAGGTTTTACTGTAAAAGTACAAGCACAAGACCCAATTTTCACACAATATTTCATGGTTCCCGAAACTTTAAATCCGGGATTCACAGGTTTCTTAGAAACCACAACAGCGGGAGTTTTACACAGGACACAATGGCCTGATCTTAATTTCAGAGTCGATTCGGATTATGGTTTTGTAAGTACGTGGCGAGAAGAAATGAACAGTGGCATAGGAGTGAGTGTCCTTAGTCATCGCGAAAAAAACACAAGCTATAATTTTACGCAAGCCAATTTGAAATATGCCTACCGTGTTCAGATTTCCGATAGCTGGTATTTTCGTCCTGCAATAGAAGTGGGTTTCGGAAATAAAAGCTTTGGATTTCAAAATATCATTCTCGAAGACCAGATCAATATTGGGGCAGGAACCATCAATCCGATAAGTATCGATCCGATGCGTTTGAATAGCAAAGTCAACTTTTTCGATATTTCGGCAGGAATGTTGGTCAATAACGAAAACAGTTGGTTTGGAGCTTCTTTAAAGCACCTGAACCGACCAAATATTTCATTTACAGAAAATGGAAATCAACCACTCGATATGTTTTTTTCGGCGAATGCAGGATATGAATTCAAACTGGCGGATTATCTGGACGTCTTGATTTTTCCCTATGAAACAAAAGTCTTGCTTACGGCAAATTATATGACGCAAGGCGAATACAATCGACTTGATATTGGAGGTGGGTTAGTATTTGAACGACTCTTTTTTGGTGTTACAGCTGCTACTCATCCTAAAAAAAATACGCCAGACAGTCATATGGTTTCGTCAGTCAACGTTTATGGAGGTTTATATTGGGATCATTTCAAGTTTGGTTATTCCTATGATTTCAATACCTCTTCTATCGGAAGAACCGGTGGTGTATATGAAATTTCAATCCTTTACCAATTCGATTTGGAGCCAGATTGTACGAGTTGTCCCTTGTATTATTGATAGTTAGATGTAAGAAATACAGTAACTAAAATAAAAATTACTATTTTTAGGAGAGTTCACTATTCAATCTATTTCCATGAACAGACGAAATTTTATTCAAAATACTGGTAGGTTTGGTTTAGCACTATCAATGCTAGATCCAATCACCGACTATCTTATTCAAAATAATTCCATGCAAAATCCTTCAGATGATTTCCAGCCGTTCTTTAAGTTATCACTTGCACAGTGGTCATTGCATCGCGCCATAAGCGAAAGCAAAACACTTTCACCTTTAGATTTTGCACAAAAAGCAAAAGAACTGGGCTTTCAAGGGCTTGAATATGTTGCCCAACTCTACGATATTGATAGAAAAAATCAATTGGCCAGTATCAAAAACTTGATCAAAGAACTCAAGTTGAGAAGCAATGACAACGGAATGGAGAATGTGATTATCATGGTAGATAATGAAGGTGATTTGGCTTCCATTGGTCAAAAGGAACGTGATGAAGCGGTTCAAAATCATTATAAATGGATTGATGCCGCAGTAGAGTTGAATTGTCCAACAATTCGCGTGAATTTATTTGGAACAGAATCAGAAAAAGATTTTGCTATTTGGAAGGAAACTTCTATTGATGCCCTTTCCAAGCTTAGCGAATATGCTGCAAAAAGCAAGATCCATGTAGCAGTTGAAAATCATGGCGGTTTATCTTCTCATGCTGGAAAATTGATGGAAGTTATTGCAGCTGTCAATCATCCGTATTGTGGTGTCTTGCCCGATTTTGGAAATTTTTGCATTAAAAGAGAAAGCGGAGAACGATGGGGTTCACCATGCTTCGAAGAATATGACAAATACTTAGGCATTTCCGAAATGATGCCTTACGCAAGAGGAGTGAGTGCGAAATCTTATGATTTTGATTCGAATGGAAACGAAACGACGATTGACTATTATAAGATGTTGAAAATTGTCAAGAAAGCGAATTTCAACGGATTTATTGGAGTAGAATACGAAGGAAATAGGTTGAGCGAAATCGAAGGAATTCTTGCCACAAAACAATTATTGCTAAAAGTCGCTGCTACCCTTCAATTAGGAAAATAAAAAAAGAGCAACTCAACAATTACTCTTTTTTTATCATAATAAAAATGATTAAACCGTTCCCGGACCCGTTTGGGTTCTAGGTATGTTTTTAGATGCTGGTTCATTCTTGTGCATCTTGTACTTTCGGTTTCCATGTTCTTCTTGAAAACGCCTTTCACTTCTGTTTTCCTCGGTTCGATCTTCGCCTGTAGAAGTGTTGTTGATTCCTGTCAAATCCTCTCGGGTAATAACTTCTTTCTCTTTCCCATCAGCCTGAACATCCCGTCCATCTGGTCTTTTTTCGTTTGTGCTCATAGTATTTAATTTTGTGTTATTACTTAAAATTACAAAAACCGTATTCCGTATAAAACCTTTTTAGGGAAACATTAGCATTTAAACATAAAAAAATCCCTTCGCAAAAAGGGATTTTAAAAGTATATTTTCTTGCTGATTTTTAAACTGCAGCAGCTACAATTGCGGCAAAATCTTCTGCTTTCAAAGCTGCACCACCAATCAAACCACCATCAACATCAGGCTTTGAGAAAATCTCTCTTGCATTGTCTGGTTTCACACTTCCGCCATAAAGAATAGCGACATTTTCAGATACATTTCTTCCAAATTTAGAATCAATCGTATTCCTGATAAATTCATGCATTTCCTGAGCTTGTTCTGGACTTGCGGTTTCGCCTGTTCCAATTGCCCAAACTGGCTCATAAGCCAAGATAATATTCGACCAATCTTTTTCTTGCAAATGAAAAAGGCTGTCACTCAATTGGTTTTCTACCACATTAAAATGATTTCCGGTTTGCCTGTCTTTTAACTCTTCTCCAAAACAAAAAATCACGATCAACTCATGTTTCAAAGCGGTATCTACTTTAGATTTTAGCAAGGAATTGTTTTCATGAAAATAGGCACGACGCTCAGAATGTCCAAGGATAACGGTATTTACACCAACACTTTTCAACATATCTGCCGAAATTTCTCCTGTAAAAGCACCACCTTCGGCCTGATGCATGTTTTGTGCAGCAACATTGATATTCGTGAATTCCAAATGCTCAACAGCCGAAGCCAAATTTACAAATGTTGGCGCCACGATCACGTGAACTTCAGCATCCGAAGGCAATTTATCAATCAAATCGTTCAATAAATCTTCCGTTTCTTCAGCATTTTTGTGCATTTTCCAGTTTCCTGCAACAATCTTTTGTCTCATTATCTTTTGTTATTTTGTTTTTTTAATTTTTTCAAAACTTCAACTAGCTTGGCGTCATCAGCCTCAATTGCTTTATACAATGCAATTTTTCCTTTTGGATCCACAACCATATACCTCGGGATCCAGTCCAGATCGATTGATTTTCCAAAAACACCTTTCATGCCATCTTTTGCCATAAAATGCTGACCAGAAACTTCGTGTTTTTCAATACCAACAATCCAGTTTTCAAACGTTTTGTCCATCGAGATAAACAAGAAAACCACATCAGGATTGTCTTTTTGCAAGGCTTTTACCTTTGGCATTCCCTTGATACAATCTGAACACCATGAAGCCCAAACATCGATTACAACAGTCTGCCCTTTATATTTCTCTAAAATTTTCTCAAATGTAATGTCTTCGTTTATAGTGGTCAACATGACATCATCTAAAGCCTCTTTGTCAAAACTCGTTTTTTGAGCCTGCATGCACGAAAGGGTTGAAAAGACAACCAATAGCGATAAAAATATTTTTCTCATTGTTTTAAAATTAAGTATTCAACAAATATAACATTTAGTTTTTATAATAACTTCTTAAAATTTAATCAGAAGCTTCAGGAGCAAAACTTTTGGCATTTTTTTATTCATGTTCCCGCTTTCCGCTACAATCTTTTTGTTCTGAACCCCAGAACAAAAAGGATTTCCACTTCAATCGGGGCTAATTTAAAATCCTAAGGCTTCTTTTAATCCATGAATCAGAATGGAATAAAATAAACCAATTTGAGGAAATTAGTGCAATTCGGGTCTAAAAAACAAACTGAAAATTTCAATTAAAATCTATTCCAATCTGATTTTAGGATCCAGTTATCCTAATTACTGATAACTGAATACCGAACACTGAACACTTTTTAAAGTTTCAAATCATCACTGTCTTTATAATGTAACTTCTGCACAATTGTTCCGTTGTTCAAAACCACGATACTAGGATTGGCTCTTTCAATCGTTTTTAGCGTTGTTCCATCACAGAAATAGAAGTCAAAAGTGAGATTGTTCTCTTTTTTTGCTTTTGCAATTAGGTTTTGATCAGATGCTGTCATTCCAATCACTTTGTAACCTTTTGCAACAGCTTCCTGATGTAATTTTTCAAGTTGTTGCATTCCTTCTTTTTCTGAACTTCCCAAATCATAAGCTACAAACATCAATAGTTTTGGTTCAGCAAGCAATTCATCTTTATAGTCAGATCCATCCAATTCCATTGAAAAATCATGAATAGGCGGTTCATAACCTTTAGAAATAACTTTGTCAATTCTATCCACAAAAACAGCTCCTTCTGGAAGTTTTCCTAAATCATCAGCTTTGAATTCTTGGTCAACACCATTGACTTTATAAATAAAAATCATTTCTACAACAGCTGGTTCGGCACCTTCGGGAATTTCCATTCCTTTTTGAATATTGGTTCCTACTGCATAAGCTCTAAAATCTTTCAGCGGTAAATGATTTAGTACCCAATATCCCATGAAAGCACATAGCCCGATACTTGAAACTACGATTACATTAGTAATTTTTTTCGAAAACAGTGGTCGGATTAAGACTTGATTTAGGAATAGAATCAGAATAAAAAACAATAAAACGACATCTTTAGTGAACGATTCCCAAGGAGTTAATTTCAAGGCATCTCCAAAGCATCCACAATCGGTAACTTTATTGAAATAAGCCGAATAAAAAGTTAGAAACGTAAAGAATACAATCATCAAAAGCAAACTCCAAACTGTGAATCTAGTCTTGAATCCAACTAGAAGCATCACGCCTAAAACCGCTTCAAAAATCACAATAAATACAGCGATTGCTAAAGCATAAGGAATCAAAAAGGGTAGGTTTAAAACACCTTCACTGAAATACTCTTCCAATTTAAAAGAGAAACCAACAGGGTCATTTAGTTTGATTAATCCAGATATAATAAATAATAATCCGACGAAGATTCTTGAAAATTGGGTGAGTATGTTTTTCATAATAATGTTGTTTGTAAATGTATAAATTCTAAAAAGCAAATTCTAAATAACAAATAAATTCCAAAACTCAATTTTTGAAATTTCAAACCTTTGCAAATTGCTTAGGATGATTTTTCTAGAATTGCAGAAAATATTTTTTTTAGTTCATCAGCTTCATTGATTAACTTTTCGAGCTCATTCTCGAATTCTGGATTTGTAACTTTTAATAAGGAAAACCAATATTTACTTTCTTTGGCTTCTTTCCTTGAAATTTTTATTCTGAAGCAGAAGTCCTTTTTACTTAAAGCTTCATTTGCTTCAATGTAATTTGCTCCAACAGAACCAGATGATCTAATTACTTGTTTGCCATCTTCAAAATTGATAATTGTTTTTGGCATTCTTTTTAATAATAATCTAGTTTCTTTAGCAAATTTAAATGTTCGTTGTTCTAAATCATATACTTTTTGGCTCATATTTTTTAAACTTTATATATTCTCAAACCAAATTTGAAATTTGAGTATTGGAATTTGTTTGGATTTTAGATATTGTATTTTGGAATTTACTTTTTATGGTAGTTCATTAAAATCAAAGCAAATACAGCATAATTAATCATATCCTGATAATTGGCATCAATTCCTTCGGATACTAAAGTTTTGCCTTTGTTGTCTTCAATTTGCTTTACGCGAAGCAATTTTTGCAGAATCAAATCGGTCAAAGAACTCACTCGCATTTCACGCCAAGCTTCACCATAATCATGGTTTTTGGCTTCCATCAAATCTTTGGTAAGTTTTATTTTTTCATCGTATAATGCTGTTGCTTTTTCAACATTTAAATCGGGTTGATCGACAACTCCAAGCTCCAATTGAATCAAGGCCATGATCGAATAATTGATGATTCCGATGAATTCTCCGGTTTCATCTTCGTTTACTTTTCGCACTTCGTTTTCTTGTAAGCTTCTGATTCTTTGTGCTTTTATGAAGATTTGATCCGTTAGTGATGGTAGTCTCAAAATACGCCAAGCACTGCCGTAATCTGTCATTTTGTTGATAAAAAGTGTTCGGCAGATGCCAACAATTGTATCATATTCTTGAGAAGTATTGCTCATTATTGGTTTATATTTGTGGAAATTTCTCCAAAAATAAGGAATTTAATAGTAGAAAGCCAAGAGTCAAAAGGCAAAAGTCAAAAAATAGCATTCAAAAATGACAATAAACTGCAAAGGCCAACTTATCGATTTAGCATCTCCCAAAGTAATGGGAATCTTGAATGTCACACCCGATTCTTTTTATGATGGTGGAAAAAACAATAGTGAACAGCTTATCATTGATAAAGTGCAGAAGATGCTTGCCGATGGAGCGACTTTTATAGACATTGGAGCTTATTCTTCAAAACCAAATGCTGAATTTGTTTCAGAGGAAGAAGAACTTGATAGAATACTCCCAATTGTGAATTTATTGGTAAAGGTTTTTCCAGAAATTATCATTTCGATTGATACGTTCCGAAGTCAAATTGCCAAAGCAACTATTGAAGCTGGAGCTGCAATAATGAACGATATTTCGGCAGGAGAACTAGATGAAAATATGATGCAAACCGTTGCCGATTTAAAAGTTCCTTACATTATGATGCACATGAGGGGAACGCCAAAAACGATGCAATCACAGACAGATTATCAAGATATTATCAAAGAAATGTTGTTTTATTTCTCTGAAAAAGTAAATAAGGCTAGAAGTTTAGGAATATCAGATTTGATTATCGATCCAGGATTTGGCTTTGCCAAAACATTGGAGCATAATTTTGAAGTAATGAATAAACTAGAATTGTTTCAAATACTGAATTTGCCTTTACTTTCAGGTATTTCCAGAAAATCAATGATTTATAAAACGCTGGGAAATACTCCACAAGAATCTTTGAACGGAACCACTGTTTTAAACACGATTTCGTTGATGAAAGGTGCTAAAATTTTAAGGGTTCATGATGTTAAAGAAGCGGTTGAATGTTTAAAGTTGTTAGAAAAGATGAATGGTTAGTTGTCAATCTTTTATATTCAGAAGAAATTTAAAATCTAAAATCCTACTGATGATGATAAGGCTCGTTCCTTAAAATCGTAAATCCGCGATACAATTGCTCGATAAAAAACAAGCGAACCATTTGATGTGAGAATGTCATCAGCGAAAGCGAAATCTTGCCTTGAGCTTTATTGTAAACCGTTTCAGAAAAGCCATAAGGACCTCCAATCACGAAAACCAAGGTCTTGATGCCAGAATTCATTTTTTTCTGCAATTCTTCTGAAAAACCTACACTCGAAAAGTTTTTACCGTTTTCGTCCAACAAAATCAGTTGATCAGTTGGTGTGAGTTTCGACAAAATCAATTCCCCTTCTTTTTCCTTTTGTTGACTTTCGGATAAATTCTTTACATTTTTAATGTCAGGAATAATTTCCAAATCAAATTTGATGTAAAACGATAAACGTTTTTGATAGTCGTCTATCAAAGTTTGAAGGGCTTTATTGTCGGTTTTGCCAATGGCGATGAGCTTGATGTTCATTTTAAACAAAAATTGAACTGCAAAGGTGCAAAGATTTTTAAACTTATAAAATAATATTTCAAGCTGTTCAACTATTTTAAATACTTAATTTTGCATTTCAAAAATAGCAACAATGCCCATCTTAAAAGATCAAATAGGAACCACTTTCGAATTTACGGAAGCTCCAAAAAGAATAATTTCCCTCGTTCCATCACAAACCGAATTATTATATGATTTAGGTTTGGAAGAACAAATTATAGGCATTACAAAATTTTGTGTACATCCCTATCATTTGAAGTCCACCAAGAAAATTGTGGGCGGAACCAAGAAAGTGCATTTTGAAAAAATAAGATTGGTTCAGCCCGATATTATCATTGCCAATAAGGAGGAAAATACGTTGGAAATAGTGGAGGAGTTGAGAAAGATTTGTCCAGTTTGGGTAACAAATATCATAACAATTGAAGATGTTTTCCAAATGATTACTGATTTCGGGCAACTCTTCAATAAAAGAACCGAGGCACAAAAATGGAACGACAAGATCCAGTTCGGCTATCAAGATTTTATGAATTTCATCAAAGACAAGCCTACACAAAAAGTGGCTTATTTCATTTGGAAAAACCCTCACATGGTGGCAGGTTCAGATAATTTTATCAATGAAATGTTGAAACTCAACAACTTCATCAATATCTATGACAATCCCGAAAAATTCCCAGGACGTTATCCAGAAATTATTATTCAGAAAATGAAAATACAAGGCGACCCAGAAATAGTATTTTTATCTTCAGAACCTTATCCTTTCAAAGAGGAAGATGCTTTCGAAATAGGTCGTTTCACACATCATGCCAAAACGGTATTTGTAGATGGCGAGATGTTTTCGTGGTATGGAAGTCGTTTAACGAAGGCTTTTGAGTATTTCAAAAAAATACAGGAACGATTATAGTTCACACTCTTCTAAAACCAATTCTTCTTTTTCTACTGTATTCTTTTTTTGAGTTGAAGTAATTTCCGGTGCAGTTTTTTGTGCTAAAATTTTAAATTCTTTCTGAATTTTTTCAATTTCATTCTTCTCTATCAATAATCCGCTCATAGGGGTAAATTTTATGAGTGCAAATTTAAATGAAGAAAAGGTTATATAATCATTAAGATATGTTAACTTTTATACTATTTAGATGAAATATGTTAACATTTAAATGTAAAAATCCGGAACGAAAGCTCCGGATTTTCTAAACTCTAACTAACCAAACCAAATTTTATGCTTTATTACTTTGCAAATATCTGACAAATTTTAGATACAGAATGTTAAGGCAATGTTATTTCTATAGTATTGATTATTAAAAAATTAGCAATCAAAATTTTTTACTTTTTATCTTGCAAGGCAAATACTTTTTTCAATAAATCAGAAGTTCTTGCATTCAAATTGGTACGAATATCTTTTTCCTCAACCGCTACCATTTTAAAAACGCCTTCCAATGCTTTGTTTGTTGTATAATCTGTTAAGTCAGGATTAACTTTGGTCACAAGCGGAATAGAATTGTATTTCGTTATGATGTTTTTCCAAACTTTATCGGCACCCACTTTCGCAAACGAACTTTTAATTACAGGATTAAATTTACCATATAAAGCCGTAGTGGTAGAATTTTGCAAATAGCTAGTTGCAGCCGTGTTATTTCCCATCAAAATGTTTTTAGCATCGTTAAAGGTCATGTTTCTAACGGCATCCACAAAAATGGGTGTAGCTTCCTTTACAGCATCTTCTGCGGCACGGTTAATGACTTTCAAACCTTCATCGGCAAGGCTTCCAAGACCAATGTCTCTCAATCCTTTATCGACTTTTTGCAATTCGGCAGGTAACAAGATTTTTACAGCTTGATTTTTATAGAAACCATCAGTTGCCGTCAATTTGGAGACTTGTTTTGTAATACCGTTGTTCAAGGCTTCCTTCAAACCTGCAGCAATATCAGGATTTCCTAAGTTCCCTAATTCAGGATATTGACTCGCAATTTGTTGTAATTCTGCACATCCAGAAAGTGTAAAAACCAAAGCAATTAAAATAATTTTTTTCATAGCATTTTTAATTTATTTTTTATCCTGCAAAGCAAATACTTTTTTTAACAAATCCGAAGTTCTCGAATTCAAATTTGTTCGAATATCTTTTTCCTCAACTGCAATCATCGTGAAAACACCGTCCATTGCCTTTTTGGTTACATAATCATTGATATCAGGATTCACTTTAGAAACTAGGGGAATAGCATTATACTTTTCAATGATTTTTGCCCAAACCACATCGGCACCAACCTTTCCAATAGATTCTTTTACGACAGGACTAAATTTAGAATACAAAGCAGTAGAAGTAGTAGTTTCAAGATAGGTGGTTGCTGCATTATCGCTACCCAATAATATATTTTTTGCATCCTTGAAACTCATGTTTTTTATGGCCGAAACAAAGATGGGTGTAGCCTCTTTAACTGCAACTTCAGCGGCACGATTCAATGATTTGATCCCTTCATCTGCCAAGCTCGACAAACCCATTTTACGCAAAGCCTTGTCCACTTTTTGTAATTCTTCAGGCAATAAAATCTTTACGGCTTCATTTTTATAAAAACCATCAGTTGCCGTAAGTTTAGAAACTTGTTCCGTAACTCCTTTGTTCAAAGCCTCCTTCAGTCCAGCTCCAATATCAGCTCCGTTTTGGGCCCCAGTTGCTGTTGCAACCTTTTCTTTTGCTTTGTCCAATAATCCTTTTAATTGTCCAAAACTCACAATTGGAACCAATAATACAATCAAAAATATTTTTTTCATAATTAGTCTTTTTTCAAAGTTAAACAAATAACATACCGTTTTCTAAACCAAAATTAAATTAAAGTAAAATTTTAGGAGCGAAAGGCTCGGGCTTTCCATAAATCCATTTTCCCGCTGGAGCCACTCGCTTTGCAACAGCTCTTACGGCAGTTGCAAGAGCTCAAATCCCGAAGCTTCGGGAACACCATCGAGGCTAGAGGGAAAATTATTTGCATACTAGCCCTTGGGTTGCAACAACTTTGGTTTTATAATCAACTTCGAATTAAAAACCATAATCGAAACAAACAATAAGAAATAAGCCAAAATCTGAAGGGCTGTAATTTCCTCCTTATAATAGAAAATTGCCAGAAGAAACGTAATAATTGGATTGATGTAGAGCAAAATTCCAACTGTAGAAGAATTGATTCCTTTCAAGGCATATAAGTTCAAAAACAATGGAATAATTGTGAAAACCACTGCAATGACCAATATATAAAGGTAAAAAGAAATTTCGGTTGGGACTTCTCCTCTATAAAAAGGATAAAAAGGTAACAGCAAAATTGCTGTAATGACAAGCTGAATGGTGAGTAACAAAAACTTATCAATCGTGGTATTTCTTTTTTGAATCACGAGGTATAAAGCATAAGTTGTCGCGACAATCAAGCTATAAAAAACATCTTGCAAATGCCCATATCCCAATAAAATACAGCTAAAAATACTTAGGCCAACTGCAGTCCACTGCAATTTTGACAACTCTTCTTTTAAAATCAAAAACGCAAAAACGGTTGTGAGAATAGGGCAAACCAAATAGGCAAACGAAGCAGCTTTGACGCTAATATGGTTCATCACATAAATAAAAATAAACCAATTCGCTGTTAAAAGCATAGCACCTCCAAGGGTTAGAAGTGTGAGATTTCGTTTTTGTTTCAGGTTTAGGCTTTTAAAATAAATGGCAGTTTCACGAACGATTCTCCATCTGAAGCCAAGGTTCATGACCAACATCAAAACCACACACAGAAATACCCTATAAAATAAAATATCCAATGATGGAAAACTATGCAAGGGTTTTAAAGCTAAGCTAAAAAATCCCCAAATGATAAAAGCCGAAACGGCTGCCACATAATATTTTGTGAGTCTCATTGACAGTATAAAAAATCGAGGACAAATGTAGAAAACACAATTGGTATGAAATTGATTTTGTGAATTCGTTAAGAGAAATTTTTTACTTCCCAAAAACAATCATAAAACAGCCTGAAATGCTTTTAAGTTTTTAAGAAAATCGTAAATTGCACACCTAAAATTGACATATATTTCAAAATGGAACAAGCAAAACCTTATATTCCTAAAAATAAAGTAAGAATTGTAACTGCTGCAGCACTTTTCGACGGACACGATGCTGCCATTAATATCATGCGAAGAATCATCCAATCAACGGGTGTCGAAGTGATCCATTTGGGACATGATAGAAGTGTAGAAGAAGTGGTGAATACTGCCATCCAAGAAGATGCAAATGCTATCGCAATGACTTCTTATCAAGGTGGCCACAATGAATATTTCAAATATATGTATGACTTGCTTCATGAAAAAGGAGCAGGACATATCAAGATTTTTGGTGGAGGTGGAGGTGTAATTCTTCCAGACGAAATCAAGGAATTACAAGACTACGGAATTACAAGAATTTATGCTCCAGATGACGGACGTGAACTAGGTTTGCAAGGAATGATCAATGATTTGGTTCAGAAATCTGACTTTCCAATTGGCGATAAATTGAATGGCGAAATCAATCATTTGGAAGACAAAAATCCAACGGCAATTGCCCGTTTGATTTCTTCGGCAGAAAATTTTCCTGAAATTGCAAAGGAAACTTTTGATACTATTCACAAGCAAAACGAAACCAGCAAGATTCCAGTTCTTGGAATTACAGGAACGGGTGGAGCAGGAAAATCGTCTTTGGTTGATGAATTGGTTAGAAGATTTTTAATTGATTTCCCAGAAAAAACGATCGGATTGATTTCTGTCGATCCTTCAAAAAGAAAAACAGGTGGTGCTTTATTGGGCGATAGAATCCGAATGAATGCTATCAATAATCCTCGTGTTTACATGAGATCGTTGGCAACGCGTCAATCAAATTTGGCTTTATCAAAATATGTTGCTGAAGCGATTCAGGTTTTGAAAGCGGCAAAATACGATATTATCATCCTAGAAACTTCAGGAATCGGGCAATCGGATACTGAAATCATGGACCATTCTGATGTTTCGTTATACGTAATGACACCAGAATTTGGTGCCGCAACACAATTGGAAAAAATCGACATGCTTGATTTTGCTGATTTGGTGGCTATCAATAAATTCGACAAGAGAGGTTCTTTGGATGCCTTGCGTGATGTGAAAAAACAATTCCAGAGAAACCATAATCTTTGGGATGCGAATCCTGATGATTTGCCAGTTTTCGGGACCATTGCTTCGCAGTTCAACGATCCTGGAATGAACACGCTCTACAAAGCAATCATGGACAAGATTGTAGAAAAGACAGCTTCTGACTTGAAATCTACTTTTGAAATTACGCGTGAAATGAGCGAGAAAATCTTCGTAATTCCGCCTCACAGAACGCGTTATCTTTCTGAAATTGCTGAAAACAATAGAAAATATGATGCTACAGCTTTGACACAACAACAAGTAGCTCAAAAATTATACGGAATTTTCAAAACCATCGAATCGGTTTCGGGTAAAAAACCTCAAATCAACAAGGTAGGAATTGATGAAGAAACTGTTTTGCCAAGTGCTTTGGATGAAAAAGACGAAAACAAGATCTTCCTTAATTTGCTTTTGAATCAATTCGACAAAGTGAAGATGGATTTGGATCCCTACAACTGGGAAATTATCCTGACTTGGGACGAAAAAGTAAACAAATACAAAAATCCTGTCTATACGTTTAAAGTACGTGACAAGGAAATCAAGATTGCAACCCATACAGAATCGTTGTCGCATTCGCAAATCCCGAAAGTGGCCTTGCCTAAGTATGAAGCTTGGGGTGATATCTTGAAATGGAACCTGCAAGAAAATGTTCCGGGAGAGTTTCCTTTCACTTCTGGTTTGTATCCTTTCAAGCGTGAAGGCGAAGATCCGTCAAGAATGTTTGCTGGTGAAGGTGGTCCGGAAAGAACCAACAAGCGTTTCCATTATGTGAGTGCTGGTTTGCCTGCAAAACGTTTGTCAACGGCTTTTGACAGTGTAACTTTATACGGAAACGATCCGCATTTACGACCAGATATTTATGGAAAAATTGGTAATGCCGGAGTTTCTATTTGCTGTTTGGATGATGCAAAAAAATTGTATTCAGGTTTCAATTTGGCCCATCCATTGACATCTGTGAGTATGACCATCAACGGTCCGGCTCCAATGTTGCTTGGGTTCTTTATGAATGCAGCGATCGATCAGCAGTGTGAGATTTACATCAAGGAAAATGATTTGGTGGATGAAGTGGAAGCTAAAATCGATGAAATTTACAAGAAAAAAGGTTTGGAAAGACCTAGATATAATGGAGATCTTCCAGAAAGCAACAACGGTTTAGGTTTGATGCTTTTGGGAGTTACAGGAGATTTAGTGTTGCCAAAAGATGTTTACGAACAAATCAAAGTCAGAACGCTTTCGCAAGTTCGTGGAACGGTTCAGGCAGATATTTTAAAAGAAGATCAGGCTCAAAACACTTGTATTTTCTCTACGGAATTTGCCTTGAGATTGATGGGTGATGTTCAGGAATATTTTATCACGAATAACGTTAGAAACTTCTATTCAGTTTCGATTTCAGGCTATCATATCGCGGAAGCGGGTGCCAATCCCATCACACAATTGGCGTTTACCTTGGCAAATGGTTTCACGTATGTGGAATATTATTTGAGCCGTGGAATGGACATCAATGATTTCGGACCAAACTTATCGTTCTTTTTCTCAAACGGAATCGATCCTGAATATGCAGTGATTGGTCGTGTAGCCAGAAAGATTTGGGCGAAAGCCTTGAAAAACAAATACGGAGCTAATGAAAGAGCTCAGATGTTGAAATACCATATTCAAACCTCGGGTCGTTCGTTACACGCCCAAGAGATTGATTTTAATGATATTAGAACAACTTTGCAAGCTTTATATGCAATTTATGACAACTGTAACTCGTTGCATACCAATGCTTATGATGAGGCGATTACAACACCAACGGAAGAATCGGTTCGTCGTGCAATGGCAATTCAGTTGATTATCAACAAGGAACTAGGTTTGGCGAAAAATGAAAACCCAATTCAAGGTTCGTTTATTATTGAAGAATTGACGGATTTGGTAGAGGAAGCGGTTTTACAAGAATTCGACAGGATTACCGAAAGAGGTGGCGTACTTGGAGCAATGGAAACGATGTACCAACGTTCGAAAATTCAAGAGGAAAGTATGTATTATGAAATGCTGAAACATACGGGTGAATTTCCAATTATCGGTGTGAATACGTTCTTGAGTTCAAAAGGTTCGCCAACGGTTATTCCTGCGGAAGTAATTCGTGCAACCGAAGAAGAAAAACAATTCCAGATTGATATGCTAGACAGGTTGCACCAATTTTATGGAGACAAGACAAAAGAACAGTTGTCAATTATTCAGGATGTAGCCATCAACAATCAAAATATTTTTGAGCAATTGATGGAAGCTACAAAAATCTGTTCGTTGGGAGAGATTACTTCTTCGTTGTTTGAAGTGGGAGGACAGTATAGACGAAATATGTAGTTGTAGAAAATCGATATAAGTGAATGATGTAAATAAAATGATTAACTATCACTTATGATTTTTTATAAAATTTCAAAAAAGAAACAGCTTTTGAGCTGTTTCTTTTTTAATCAAGAAACTCCACCACCATCTTATTGACCAATTTAGCCTGATCAATCGTAAGGAAATGTCCCGCATCTTTTATTTTTTCGGTCTTGCTTTTCGGGATCAATTCGGTTGCTTTTTCCAAGCTGTCATCTGAATTGATCACATCATGGTCTCCAATTAATACCAAGACAGGAATACTAATTTTCCTTAAATCGTCTTTTGAGAAAGGTTGCATCTGCAACATGCTCGTGTTGCTTTTTGCATATTTGTTGGCCAAATAGAATTGTTTCTTGTAAAGCGTGTCAATTTTCTGTGGATAATAGGAAAAAGCTTCAAGCGTTCTTTTTAATTTTTTCTTGTTTGGAAACAATTTCAACATCAAGGCAGGCATTGCTTTTCCTTTCTTGTCAATAGATTCAAAGGTTTGAGCAGGACTTAATAAAACCAATTTGGAAATACCACTGTTTTCTTGAGTTGCTAATAATGTAGCAATCCAGCCGCCACGTGATGCTCCAACCACTTTAAATTTCTTTAATTTATAGTGTTGAAAGATTTGATTGTACCAATTGACAATTTCCGTCGTATTCAGACGGTCGTTAGAAGCAACCGATTTCCCAGATTCCATCAAAAAATCGATGGCATATACCCGATGGTTTTTTGAGAGTGCCTCGATATTGGGATACCACATGGTGGAACTGGCATCCATCCCATGAAGCAACACTAAGGGTTCGGCGTCTTTGGGGCCAGCAATAATAACGTGTGCTTTTCCGGAAGTTGTCTGAACATCTTCTTCTTTAAAGGGAACTTTCCAAAGTTTTAACGCATTGTTATAGGACTTGATGTATTCTGCTTTTTCGGTTTTCTTCTTGAAAACATAATCGTCAATGCGGTTGGCTTTTGGCGTTCCACAACTTGAGACGATCAAAGCAAATAGGAATAGGGTAACAAGTTTCTGCATGAGATTTTTATTTGCCCAAATGTACTACAACTTGCAAATGAGTATGCTATAAGATTATCAAAGAAAGTATTAAATTAAAACAGTAATCGGAGCATAAAAAAAGGCTTCTGCATCCAGAAGCCTTCTCAATTTAATTTATTATTATAAGTTTATCAATTTATTTCTTTCCTTAAACTCCAGTAAAAAGAGACCAATTTTATTTTATTTTTATTTTATTGTAATCTATTGCATTAATATAAACTTTTTTAGTTAAATTCGTTTTTCTATAAGATGTAGAACTTTTATAACGGTATCGCCCCAAAACCGACCAAATAAAAACAATTAAGCCTCCAGAATAATGTTAGATAATGAATTTTTAGAATTTTTAGAGTATAAGATTTGCAAAAAATACGAAGAATCAGAAAAGAAAGCAACCAGACTTTGGTGCAAAAGCGTAACCTTGCATGAACCCAATCAAAATATATCACACGAATTTATAAACGATAAAAAGCACTTAGTATTGAAAGCTTTTGTAGGTAAATTTGGTATAGATGAATATAAGGTAGTACTAAACTTCGGAGATGTGGCTCTAAACCGAATTGCAAAAAAAATCGAAATCAAGAGGTGTATTCCATCTCGCAAAACCCCAGATTTGATCGCAATTGATTTCAGTGAAAAAACAATCAATATACAACTTGAATAGACGTTACCCAAACCTAATCCGAAGCTTCAACTTCGGATTTTTTTATGCTAAAGCAAAATAATTAAACCTTACTTTTGCACCCGAAAAGAAATCCTCTTTTCCCCCAAGTTTCAAAATGATAAAAACACCACACCCGGTTTATAACTTGCAGTTCGGACTTGTTTGCCTGAGTTCGCTTTTGTTCTCAGCCAGTTTCAATATGCTAATTCCCGAATTGCCTTCCTATTTGAGCAGTATGGGTGGTGCAGAATACAAAGGTTTTATCATTGCACTTTTTACGCTAACGGCAGGAATATCAAGACCCTTTAGCGGAAGATTAACCGATACTCTAGGACGCGTTCCCGTCATGGCTACAGGTTCCATCGTTTGTTTTGTTTGCGGTTTTCTTTATCCCGTTTTGGGCAGTGTTGCAGGATTTTTATTCCTCCGATTGATTCATGGATTTTCCACAGGATTTAAGCCAACAGCCACAGCTGCCTATGTTGCCGATATCATTCCGCAAGAACGATGGGGTGAAGCGTTAGGTTTTCACGGGCTCTGTTTCAGCATCGGGATGGCAATTGGTCCCGCCATTGGGAGTACGATAGTTTTATATTATTCAATCGATATTCTGTTTTATATTTCCTCGATTTTTGCCTTGCTATCTATCGTGATCTTGATGAATATGAAGGAAACCCTCAAGGAAAAACAACGTTTCAGTTTGGCATTGCTCAAAATATCACGCAAAGATATTATCGCCCTCGAAGTCCTTCCAGCAGCTTTTATAACTTTTATGTCCTACATTGCTTATGGAACTATTCTAACCCTGATACCCGATTGGACACAGCACCTCGGTATTTCAAACAAAGGATTATTCTTTATTGTCTTCACCATTTCCTCGCTTTTAATACGCTTTCTTGCGGGAAGAGCTTCCGACAAGTTTGGAAGAACTCGTGTGATCACCATCGGACTGTTTCTTTTGGTCATTGCCTTATTTATTTTAGGTTATGCCGATACCTTCTGGGGATTTATCTTCGGTTCGGTTGCCTTCGGAATTGCAACTGGAGTGCTTTCGCCAGCCCTAAACGCTTGGACAGTCAATATGAGCCATCCCAGCCATAGAGGAAAAGCAATGGCTACTATGTATATCGCCTTGGAAGCTGGAATCGGTCTTGGTGCTTTACTAGCAGGTTGGTTCTACCATGATGTCATCACGCGAGTGCCAATAATGCTATATGCTTCGGCAGGAATGGCTTTTCTGGGATTGCTGTTTATGCTCGATAGGATCAGGAAAGAATGGATTTTAAGGAGATTATAAATCGCAAAAGCAAGTTTTTACTGCCGTATATTGCCTACACTTGACAGGTTTTTAAAACCTGTCAAGTGTCCTATAACAAAAACCGCTACAGATTGAACTTTAACTCCATTATAGGGAGGAATCGGTTTTCGATCTTTGTTTCGAGTTTGCCTACAGTTCTAAAACCGAATTTAGTATAGAATTGTTCAGCATTGGGGTCGGAGTAAAGTCTAATTCGCTGGATTCCATATTTCCGAATACTTTCTAAGAAATCTAGCATCAGCATTTTTCCCAATCCAGCTCCCATATATTCTGGCAGAATAAATAAATTGTCCAATAGCAAAACTCCTTCTGACTCATATCCATAAGAATAGTACCCAATGATCTCGTTTTCCGAAACTAGCTTGAAGACATCATAAGTCTGGATATATTCTTTCGTGACGGTTAAAGAATTGTTCCATTCCAAAAGTTGCTCTTCCGTATATCCCCAAGTGGCTTTTGACCGCTTTGTAATGGCTGTCAAAACTAAATCATCGTCGATAGTGGCTTTTACAATATTCATGTTTTGTAATAGAAAATAAATAATAGTAATAGAGAATAAAAAATAAATAATACTCAATAAAACACCCCATCCACATACAACCAACTGCCATCTTCCTTTTCAAACCTAGATTTCTCGTGATGCACATTGGCTTTTAGCTTAGCATCCAAAAAAAACGCCTTGAATTCTACAACCGTTTCTTCCGCATACATGACCTCTAGTTTGAGCCACTGATTGCTCTTTGACCATTCTAGTATAGACGCTTTATCATGAAATTTTCGGGTAGAAGGATGTGTCGTAGCAACCAGATAATCCCCAGCGACAATACAATAAGCACTGTATCTCGACCGCATCAAAGCTTCGGCTGTTGGAGCTTTTTGAACATTTTTGATGTAAGGCTCACAACAAGTGGCAAACGGTTTTTCGTTACCACAATAGCAGTTTGTAGCAGGCATTCTATTCTTTGGTTTCGTTAAATTTCTTCATGATAGCCGCCAGTTTTTCCTTGCGCAAAACTTCGGCCTCTTTTGCTTTTGCTTGAGCCTTATGCAACTTATCGTTGTGTTTCTTGATGTTCTTTTCGTTATTTCTGCCCATGTGTTTTAGATTAATTTTGAAATCTTTAAATAGCCAATATGCAATTTGTCGGCTTTCGCCAAAGTATTTTCGGTAATCTTCAATTGATATTTTTCTTTTAATGATGCACTCAGGATATCCTCGACTTTGAAGGCTTGGTCCACATCAATCCCAAACTGATCATCAATATGAGAAGCAGCTCCTTTAAATCCACAATGTTGGTAGAATGCCGTTTCCTTGGATTTTTTTATGGCTTTCGCCAAAGATGGAGCGACCGTCAAAATCTTATAGTGGTATTCTTCGAATTCGTCTTTTTTGTAACCGCCGAGATTTAGAAAAAAGAGGTGTTGTTCCGTTGCATTTGAAGCAGTTCGTTCTACCACTTCAATCGAAAATCCGTCGGTAGCAGTCACTTCCCTCCAAGCATCAATGTGAATTTGTCCTTTGGCTTCAGGCCAAAACGCAATCATCTCTGGTAATAACTCCTTTAACGAAGTTCCTATCCCAAAAAATAGATCATGCTGTTCGGTTAGCCTTCCATCAGGAGTACAACCCAGCATTATCATATAAAGTTTCAAATTGTTTTCCATACCCCAAAGATAAGTTTTTCAGCGAAAGCGAAAGGTATTCAAGTTATTTCAGGTGGTAAAATCATAAGAATGAATTAAAATCGTGATAGGATTCAAACAGGGAAAGGGGTAATTTTAGGATTGTAAACCAAATAAAATAGCGTTATGAAAAAGCCAACAAAATTCCCCGAACAATCCCAAAAATTACCAAGTCATGAGTTCCAGATGGATCCACAACCGGAAATTATACATCCTAATTATAAAGGAAGCCATAAACTTAAAGGCAAAGTTGCCCTAATAACGGGAGGTGATAGCGGAATTGGCAGAAGCATTGCCGTGCATTTTGCAAGAGAAGGTGCAGATGTTGCTATTATTTACCTCAGCGAAAGCAAAGATGCCGAAGAAACGAAAAAACTTGTCGAAGCTGAAAACCAAAAATGTTTTCTTGTCGAAGGCGATTTGAGAGACGAAGCTTTCTGTAAAAAAGTCGTCCAGCAAACCATCAAAGAACTGGGAAACCTTAATATTTTGGTAAACAACGCTGCTGTACAATTTCCGAAATCCGACATTCAGGAAATCTCAAAAAAGAAATTGCTGGAAACATTTGAAACCAATGTGTATCCGTTCTTCTATGTTGTCAAGGAAAGTCTGCCACATTTGCAAAAAGGCGACACGATTATCAATACAACCTCAGTGACGGCCTATCGTGGTAGCGAACATCTTTTGGATTATTCCAGTACGAAAGGGGCCATTGTTACCTTCACGCGTTCCCTTTCAGCTATGTTGGCAAAACAAGGTATCCGAGTAAATGCAGTAGCTCCAGGACCCATTTGGACACCCTTAATTGTAGCCACTTTCAACAAGGTTTCAGATTTTGGGCAGGATACTCCAATGGGAAGAGCAGGACAGCCCTCGGAAGTTGGCCCCGCTTATGTATTCTTGGCCTCCGAAGACAGTAGTTATATCACCGGACAAATCATCCATGTCAACGGAGGTGAAATAGTAGGAAGTTAAGTAATCCTGATGGTATTAATGGATTTTACCCATTTGTATTTGCTGCAAATGGTACACAAATGTTTGTCAGTTGCTTCGATTGTTTCGGTATTACCACAAAAAGAGCACGAATAGATATCCCTTTTCATGATTTGAATGTACTGTTCCTGATAGAGATGGGGCAAGATAGGCAAGCCATATTTCACCTCCTCATCCTTATAATAATATAAACTAATTTCGCCCGTAACCTCGATGAGAGCGATTTCAATCTGCCCAAGATGGGACACGCTATATTGTCGCATTTCTGCAAAAAATTCATCATAGCCTAAAGGTTCGTTCTTGAAATTGGTAATCGAAAATCTTCCGTTCTTGACAAGACAGATTGGAGTTCCTTCAATCATCTTTTCAAATTGGTCACTTTTTAAGGCAAAATAGGTAGTGGCTTTATAGCAAAGAATAATGACAATAAAAACAGTAAAAGCTGTCAGGATTCCCACTTCTTTATAAAACATTGGGTCGCCAGCTGCCGAACCAAGGCTGATGATGATAACCAACTCAAAAACTGAAAGTTGCTTGACACCTCTCTTGCCCAAAATACGCAAGGCAATCAAGATCGCAACAAACATTATAATGGTCCGGAAGGCAATTTCAAACAGAAAAATCCATTCTTCTTTGCCTTTCAAAAGCAGGTCAAGATCAATTCCCGAGAGTAAGTTCATTGTATGAAATTTAGAGTTGGAGTACTCTAAAGTAGTGAAAAAATCAATTGAATTTCAAGATGATTTAATCTTATAAGGTTAGGTTGTAATACTATAAACCTATGCAAACTAAAAATTGAAACTTTGTATAGATCAACAATCTAAATCATTATTAATTTATCTAAATAAAACTGTTATGAAAACAACCACAAAAAATGCAACCACAAAAAGTACTGCAACAAGAACTGCTTCAAAAAAAGCTACAGCTTCAGCAGCAGCAAAAAAAGCTACAGCAAAGACTACAACCCCAAAATCAATGGTAAAGGCAAAATCATCGGCAGCTGATGGTTTGAGAGAACTTTTCGAAGACGGATTAAAAGACCTCTATTGGGCGGAAAAAGCCTTGACCAAAGCCTTGCCTAAAATGGCCAAGAATGCTACAACTCCAGAGCTAGTGAAAGCTATCGAGAGTCATTTGAAAGAGACCGAAGAGCATATTGACCGTTTGGAACAAGTTTTCAAATCGATAGGCAAAAAAGCGGTTGCTAAAAAATGTGACGCAATGGACGGCTTGATCAAGGAAGGCGAAAGCATCATGGAAGAGACTGAAATTGGTGTCGTGAGAGATGCAGGAATCATTGCCGCTTCCCAAAAAGTAGAGCATTATGAAATTGCAAGCTACGGAACGCTTTATGCTTTTGCTACAACATTAGGAGAAAAAGAAGCTGCTGATCTTCTTGCTACAACCCTTCAAGAGGAAAAGGACTGTGATGTGAAATTGACGGAAATCGCTTTGGCATCCATCAATGTTGATGCCGCTGATGAGGAATAGGCAACAGGTTTGGGCGAAATGGTAATTTTATAAACTTTGACGGAAATTGTATAAACTCGATTTTGGCATAAAATATATTTTTGTCTCTATAGTAATCCCAAATTCTACCAAACCTCAAAACATACCACTATGAAAGCAATTAACTTAAAGATCGTGACCTACCTCTTTGTGGTACTATTTGCCGGCTATGCAACCACATCTTGTGAGTCCTGTGACGACGGAAATAACTTCGAAGATCAAGAAGCAACACTAGTGACCGATACACTTTCGGTTCAAGAATAAAGCAAAAGCCTGTATGTTCATACAGGCTTTTTTATTTGCAAAATTAATTTCTAATCGGCTTCTGCTTTTTGACTGTATCTCCCACAATAGGAGCCATCTTTTCAGGATTTACCTGTGTTTGGTTCCGGCTACTTCCTTTGTCTTTAGCCTGTTTCTCGGCGTCAACTTCACTTTTACTTTGCATTTCAGGAACTTCCACTTTATTCGCTCGATTTATATCGGTTGCAGTAGGGGTAATTCTCCGTGTGCCAATAGTATCCGTTGTAGTAGTTCGTTTTTCCTGGGCATTTGCTCCAATGGCAAATAACAACAGCATGCCCAAAATCATTTTCTTTTTCATAGCAATACATTTTTAAGTTTATCGAATAAAAAGGCGGAAGCCGAAACCTCCGCCCCAAAAACTAAAACAAAAAACCTAATCACGGAATTCCGATAGTCTCGTCCCCTTGATCCTTGTCGTCGGGAAGTGAGTCATCGTCCTTGTTCCGCAGATTATCCTTCATAATCCTTTCGAAAGTGATATCGTCTGGAATGTGTTTTAGATATTCTTTTGAATCATCCTCAAGATTAACATGATGAGTTGGGATTCGATTTACATTTATATATAAACCTTCAGAAATTTTTCTTGCAATACCTTTGATATTTTCCTCTTTGTTGTGGTCCTCCGCATTTTTCATAGCACTATATTTAAGTTAAGGGTTTTTCTCTAATCCAAAATCGATGTTCGCCCATGGCACTGATAAAATCTGCAGTTAAACTTGCCTTGGTAGTATCACTGGTAATGATGCCTTGCTCTTCAAGTTTGGCTTCAGACAATTGAAGAACAAAGTTCGTTTCATTAAGCAATAAAATTCCTTCTTGATCGGCTCCAATAACTTTGCAGTGTTTGTAAGTATCGTTCAAGAATTCAGGTATTTTTTCTTCTTCTTTCAATCGGTCGATGCTCGCTTCTCCCGCAGGAATAAAAACGGCATCAAATAAAACCGAAGAAACGGTCAAAAGATTGTGATCTACTTTCAATTCCTTTCCTTCGGCCGTTTTGATGGCTGTAGCATTTGTTCCGATGATTTTTACAGTAGCTCCTTCTTTTTCAAGGGCAGCTTTCATGGTGTTCACAGAGTTTCCGTCAACGCCATCAGCACATAGGAAGGCTACTTGTCTAGATTCGATGGTATCAGAGTTCAGCTTGTTCTTGATCATGCTCAAAGCATCCGAAGTTTGGGCATATTTAACCAATGGTTTTGGCTCCTGTTTGCCTTTATCGTCTGCCCCAACTCCATGATTCATAGGTCTTTCTGGTGATCGAGGCACTTGCATGCCTAATCCTTTTGCTACGGCTTTCGCCAAATTTGTATCGACTTGAGACAAAAGACCTAACATTCGTTCACGAATCGCTGGAACTTCTACCTTGCTCAATTCAAATCGCAAGGCATTGATGATATGGTCTTGCTCTACTTGTGTTTGGCTTTCAAAAAACAATTTGGCTTGACTGAAATGATCTGCAAAGCTTTCACTTCTTTCCCTCACTTTCTTCGCATCTATTCTCTCATTATAGCTTTCAAATCCGCCTTCAGCAATCTTAGCTTGAAAAGGACAACCTCCTCCTAAAGAATTGGGATGATAACTCACCCGACCTACATTTATTTCCTGACGCATGTGGCCATCACGTTGGTTATTGTGCATCGGTGCTATTGGTCGGTTAATTGGAATTTCGTGAAAGTTGGGGCTTCCCAAACGTGAAAGCTGGGTGTCTGTATAGGAGAATAATCTTCCTTGAAGTAGGGGATCATTTGTAAAATCTATTCCTGGAACAATATGGCCTGGATGAAAGGCGACTTGTTCGGTTTCGGCAAAGAAGTTATCGGGGTTGCGGTTCAATACCATTTTCCCTATGATGGTTACGGGAACCAATTCTTCGGGAACAATCTTGGTGGGGTCGAGTAAATCGAAGTCAAATTTATGCTCATCGGCTTCAGGAATAACTTGAACGCCTAGTTCCCATTCTGGAAAACTACCGCTTTCGATGGCTTCCCATAAATCTCTCCTATGAAAATCAGGATCATTACCTGAAATTTTTACGGCTTCGTCCCACACTACTGCATGAGTACCTAATTTTGGTTTCCAATGAAATTTCACAAAGCTCGATTCGTTCTTTTTATTGATAAATCGAAATGTATGCACTCCAAAACCTTCCATCATTCTATAGCTTCTTGGTATGGCTCGGTCAGACATTGCCCACATGATCATGTGCATGGACTCGGGCATGAGCGAAATAAAATCCCAAAAAGTATCGTGGGCAGAGGCGGCTTGAGGCATTTCATGGTGTGGTTCGGGCTTTACAGCGTGAACCAAATCGGGAAACTTGGCAGCATCCTGAATAAAAAAGATGGGTATATTGTTTCCCACAAGATCAAAATTTCCTTCTTCAGTATAAAATTTTACAGCAAATCCACGAACATCGCGTGCCATATCTGTAGAACCTCTAAATCCAGCTACGGTCGAAAATCTAACGAAGACTGGCGTCGTCGAATTGGCATCTTGCAAAAATCCTGCTTTCGAATATTTTTTGGCTTCGGCATTGGGCTGAAAATAACCGTGTGCTGCCGATCCTCTTGCATGTACAATTCGTTCCGGTATGCGTTCGTGGTCAAAGTGGGTAATCTTTTCGCGAAGGATAAAATCCTCCAATAAGGATGGACCTCGATCGCCTGCTTTTAGCGAATTGTTGTCATCGTTCACCTTTACGCCTTGATCAGTAGTCATGAATTGATCTGTCCCGTCTGATTTGTTGTAGGCAAGATCCTTTTGTTTGGCATTTTCTTCCAGATTACGATTTGCGTCGTTTTTTTTCATAGCAATGGTTTTTTTTGGGTTGTGCAGTATACTATTTGTAATACCATAAAGTTCCTGCTTTAGGTTCACATGATTTTATGGAATTCATACTTAAAGTTGTAGGATTTCGCTGTAGCGAAAATAGGGTGGAACATCACCCTTTATTTGTGTCGGCCTGTCCTGCTGTTTTCAGCATCCCAATCTTGGGTGCTATCATTTCGATCCCTGTTGTCAATCTCGTTAATCTCTTCCTTCAAATCTTGATCAGGGTGTTCTTTCTTTTGCTCCTGTAGCTTGATGGTTCCCTCATCTACCTGCGAGAGGTTGTCCTCGATCTTTTCATCTTGAGGATCTTGGGTAGAAGCTCTTCCAAATTCGCTTTCGCGGATGTCAATCTTCTCCTGCGATTTCAATTTCTTGCCAGGATGTTCAGTATTCACTTCGTCTGGATGAATCGCTCTTGGACGATCTTCTCTTTCTTCTTCATGTCGGTCATTTGTGTTCATAATAGTAAGGTTTTGGATGAATAAAAAACACCAAAACGTTCCATAAAACGGCTCATTTTGGTGTCATTCAAATGGATTATTGTTACAAATTGGTTTTGAAATCATTACTAGAGTTCCTTAGAAAATAAACCACATAGAAAAATAATAAGAAAAGAAAATTTTAACCCAATTTAGGGCTTATGATAGCAGTGTGCAACTATGTAAAATGAAATTTCTTTTCAACTTAAACAAAGCATTATAGTTCTATGTGGCTCTAAAGGGATATGAAATGACTTTCGTCATCGTATTGATTTTATGCTTTTAAACAGATATTACTTCCTGTCCGGTTTCTAAAAATGATTTTAGATTCTGGATGTCATCTTTCACTATTTTTTCAAAATACGGATTCAACCATTTGGCAGCAGTTTCTCCTGCCACCCCAAGTGGAGCATGATAGGAAATGGTTACATCAAGTTCAGTACCGCCAGTTCCGTTCTCTTTAAATAAAATTTTACCAGCATTGTCTACGGTTGAGCCTGGAAGCGAATGCCAGCTTAACATCTTTCCTGGCTCGTCCATTAAGATATTGGCATCCCAGCTAATGGTTCCAATTCCTCCCGGACCTTTGGCTGTCCAATGTGACGTCACACTGTTCTTTTCCTCCACCTTTTCCAAATGTTTCATGAATTTGGGTAGGTTTTCTAAATTTCTCCAGAAATCATATACCTCATGAACCGGCAAGCCAATTTGCACAGATGTTCTAATGTTTACATTACTGCTCTTCAAGAAATTAGTCTTTCCTGCCATATCATACATTGGACAATAACCTGTGATACCTCTGGCAAGCATGGTTGTTCCTGCAATACTTTGAGCTGCACTCTTGTTTTTACCACTAAGGCCTTTACAGAGCAAGTATCCTCCAGCGGCAACCATGAGGATGCGTTCAACGGTACTCACATTTACCTTAACTCCGGGAATGATACTGTCTTTAGGACAATTTTGGTTAAGAATCTTGTTGCAATCCTCCTCAGAAAAATTAGCATATCGGTTAGGATCAGTGCCACTATCATCCCTTTTCATAAAATGTGTACTTTCAGGAGTTGTTTTCGTTTCTTCTGTTAAAGTATTCATAGCAATTATTTTTTAAAGTGTTGTTTAATTTTGGTTTGGAAGCTTCTTTACAAATTTATTTCTAATGCCTTCAAAATGATTACAGTAAATGCTGATTTTGTTGCAAGATTTCAATCACTGCTTTTACAGATGTTAAAATAGATTGTATTATGGTGCTTGTTTATCCTTTTTAAAATTTTTAGCAGTATAAAGAATGATTAGACTATTGGGAGCGAAATTTAGCTCATGGTGCATAAACACTCGACGGATGCCTGCACGGAGTGAACGGATGCCTACACGGAGTGAACGGATGCTTACACGGAGTGAACAGATGACCACACGGAGTGAACAGTTATTTATACGGAGAAAACAAAGGTTTGCACAAAGAACAACTATACTCAAACGGAGAGCTTTTTTCTTTACGCTAATCAAAAAATGTTTTACCCTAATTGAAAAGTTGCTCATGCGAATTGAAAAATAGCCTGTTTGTAACAGAAATTGGCTTTTGATGAGTAAAAAAAGGAGATATGAAGTCACAAATAGTTGTTGGGACTTTCGTCCAAAATAAAAATGAAGACCATTGTTTAAGTATTAGAGCACGAATTCATTTGCCCAAAATACCCCCGCTAATTGTCTTTTTTGCACAGTTGGAGTAGTAGAAAATGTTTATAAATTTGAAACTAACAATCATCAATCAAAAAGCGACATTTAAGATGGAAAGTTTTACTCTTTCGGTAACCATTAATTGCAAAGTAGCACAAGTTTTTAAAGCATTGACAGCTGAAATTCCGCAATGGTGGACTCAAATGTTCGAAGGAGTTACCAATGAAGTAGGTAGTAGTTTTACGGTTCGTTTTGGCGAAAGCGTATTCAAAACCATGACTGTGCAAGAGCTGGTAGAAAATCAAAAAGTGGTTTGGCAGGTAGAAGATTCCCTCATCAACATTCCCGGTCTCACCAATCAAACCGAGTGGATCAACACTACAATCATTTGGGAACTAGAAAATAGGGAAGAAGCGACCTTGCTGCACCTCACACACGACGGTTTGCATCCCGAAGTAGAATGCTATGGTATCTGTTCAGCCGGATGGGAACAATTTGTCAAAAGCTTGAAGGCTTATTTGGAAACAGGTAAGGGAACTCCATTTTTGAATCCCTAAAAAGCAGAAATAGTCTGAATAAAACACGCATTTTTAGCTAAGCATTTAGGAGTAGTAATGCAATTTGTGTCTATTCGTATAAAATTTAGATGGTTTTAATCTCCATAATCTTTTCTTCGAATACTTCCTTATATTCAGATTTGCTTTTGATTCTGGTTTTATAGGTATAAATCGTAGTGACCGATAATTCCAAGAAATCGGCAATTTGGTTGCTGTCCTGGATGCCTAGACGGTAGAGGGCAAAAATCCGCATTTCGGTATTGAGTAGCTCACCTTTCTTGATGACACTTCGATGGTCTGGTGGAAACAGGGCATTAAAGTCGGCAACAAATGTTGGGAACAGTTTAAGGAAGATATCATCAAATTGATGAAATAGGTTTTCGCGTTCCTTGGTGACATTATAGCGGTTCAAGCTGGCGATAATCTCATCGGTTTTTTTAGAAATCACTTTCTGGATGGTACTTTTTTGCAAATGGTCGATCTTGTTGATCAGGTCGGAAGTGGCTTTGATAAAATAGGCAATATATTCTTCCTTGATAGTATTGGCTTCGCTCAGGCTGACGTTCATTTCCTGTAATTTGCTATAGGAATCGGCCATCTCTTTTCGGGAAGCGTTTCGTTCCTTCAATTGTTTGAAAATGATGACCAAGAAAAGCACAATGATCAAGGCGAGAACCGTCAAGAGCATCACGATTTTTTCGAGCATGTCGTTTTTATCCTTCACTTTATTGAGTTGGGCCTTTTCGATAATGGGCAGGATAGAAGAGATTTCGATCTTTCGGTGTCGTGCGTCATAAAAAGTTGCATCATCCATTGCCAAGTTAATGTAGCGGTTTGCTTCTTCGAGATGGCCTTTTTTAAAGAGTTCGTTGGCAAGATTTCGAAGTGCTACGGTTTCCTTTGTAGCGTTTTTCACATCAGCAATGGCAGCCAAGGTCAAATAATGGATGGCCTTGTCAGTCATTCCTTTTTCAGAATAAATATAACCCAGCGAGGAAGTGGCAATTCCATAATATTCTGCAGGCAATTGAAAGTTGTCTATCCAATAACTAAAGGCTTTTTCAGCACCTTTAAAGTCTTGCTGTTTGAGTTTTCGCAAACTTTCAGTAGCCCAATATTCATTGGTATTAGGTCGGATAAGACCGATGGCTTTATCAAGATTCAGATTGCCTTTTTGGATGTAATTGATGTTATAACGGAGGTCACGGGTATAATCAGCAAGGTCATAATAGGCCCTGGCTTTGATGGAATAATAGTCAAATTGGCTCTTCATGTCCAGTTTTTGTCCTTCAATACTGCTCAAAGTGTCAATTGCTTCCTTGAAAAGTCCTGACGAAAGCAAAACAAAACCTTCCTTGATCCTGCTTCTGGAAATCAATTGTTCATCCTTTAGATGGAATGCCTTTGTCTTTGCCTCTTCGAGATAATAATAGGCCGAATCATATTTGAACGATTTGTATTCATCAAACAAGGACATATAAGTGGTATACAAATTCCGATCGTCTTGACTAACCGTAAACTTGTGGATGCTTTTTTTGAGTAGGTTGATTCGGGCATATTTTTGTTTTACAAATTCATTCTTGTTCAAAAGCACCTTGTCGAGTTCCTTCAATAAAGGGTCGAGTTCTTGGGCTTGAAACATGAAAGGGCTGGTTAGAAAAAGTAAAACTAAAAATCTATGCATGGGGTTGTAATTATGACTTCAAAAATATTCTTTTTTTCAAGATGTGTTTTTGATTGGTTAAATATAATGCAAATTTTCCATTTTGATAATAATTGGCTAATGGATGGCTATTATACGAAAAAAAAGAACCTATTATTTTCCATATTGCTATAAAATTATAGGTTTCAGACTTTGATTTATCTGTATAACACCTTGATTTTTTTTAGAACTACAACGTTGTAATGAATTGAAAACAAAGCGATTGTTTGTTTTTGATCGTTAGATTTATCTTGATTTTTCTCCAATATTTTTTTTTAGTTTTTTTTAACAACTAGCTTCGTGAAATCGTTTTCGTAGAAAACATATTATCTAACTAAACTACAAATTTTATGAAATGTAAACTTCTTTATGGATTGGCGATGGTCTGTTTGCTGGCTTTTGGCTGTAGCAAAAATGACGACGGTAGTCACGTAGCACCCATTACGCTTTACGAGAAAGTAAATGGAAATTGGGGCTTGATGAATTTAAAAATGGTAGATGAATTTGCAAAAAAAAATGCCATTGAACCGAGCGAACAAAATTTGAGCTCGATGTTTAATTATGCTGATTTTAAAATCAATTTTAATGTAGATGAAAAAATGCAGCCTACATCGTATGAAGTTTTAGGAGATGTTCCGCCATTATTTGCACCAACAGGCTATTGGGAATTGAGTGCGGCTTTTCAACCAACCGGACAAATTCCGTTGATGATCTATTTGTACAGCGATGTACAAAAAACACAAAAAACTGATGAATTACGATTGAGTTCGGTTCCCGGAAGCAACGGAGAGATGGAAATTCAACTGACAAGAACCTCCGAAGGAACTCCCTTTATCACTTATATCTTCAAGTTAAACACTCTTAACGAATAACAGATTATGAAAAAAATTATACAAATTGTTTTATTGACTTTTTTGTTGTTGCCGAATTTTGTTAAGGCACAAACACAAGAGGCTGGAGATGTCGGGGCGATGTGGTCGTTTCCTGTAGTATATGAATATGATGAAGAAGTGACGTGGTATTTTGATCTTTCGGGAACTACCTTTTTGGCAGAAAGCGATGTCTATCTTTGGATGTGGTCACCATCTGAACCAGATGCTGGAAACTGGGAAAACTCATCAGAATTTGCAAAACTAACGTATGAAGGAAATATGGTTTGGAGTAAAACGCTCACGCCAACCCTTTATTTCTCAAAAACACCAGAAGAAATTGCAGCAAGTGCTGGCTTTTGGTTTCGCTTGAAAGACAAAACAGGAACATTGCAATCTGGTGTGGCACAAGTGGCTTATACTAATTTCACTACATTTTATACCGATAATCAATTGATTAAGTCCTATCCTTCAGCTCCAACATTGGACAAGGGAATCAGTATTTTATTCAATTCTAATTTGCAACCGGGATTTGAAGGAGCAACGAGTGTGCATTTTCATAGCGGTTTGAACAACTGGGATGTGAAGCAAGAATATCAAGCGTGGTTGCCTGAAATTGTAGAGAAAACCAAATTGAAAGATCTTGGAAACGGCTTCTATAAAATGGATTTAATTCCGAATGAATATTATGATGTTCCAGATGGCTATGTGATGAACAACTTGGTTTTTTTGATGGTCAAGGACGAATGGGCGGCTACCACACCCGATCATGTTTTGAATGCTGGAGAATACATTCCGCCACCACCACCAGAGTTTCGTTTTTTTCCCTTGCAGCTGAGCAAGAAAGATTTTTTAGGGATTATGCGAAAAAATAATGAACCAGGAGTGAACAAATTGGTGTATACGATTACAGCAAATGATGTAATACTTACAGGAGAATTCACTGGAAATGTTAGTGAAATCAAAGGATTTGTGAATTTGGTAACGCCACTTCAAAATGTCGAGAACCTTACTTCAATTCATGTTTTGGTAAAGGATAACAACAATAATGTTATATCTGATACTACGATTCCGCTCAAAACGGTAGACTAATTATTTCACCATCAACTAAAAACAATTCTAATGAATAGTACACATATAAATAAGGTTCATGAAAAAAGGACTTCCAAAATGCTGGTTTTCCTGATGTTTATGCTTTTTCTATCGGCAGGTGTTTTTGCACAACAGAAAAAGCTGGTTTCAGGTGTGGTTTATGACACGACCAATTTTGCATTACCTGGAGTAACCGTAACGGAAGTGGGAACAACAAATGTTACCGTAACAGATGCCGACGGAAAATTTGCCTTTCAAGTCACCATTGGAAGTTCAATCGAGGTATCTTATATTGGTTATGTTTCGCAAACTGTGGTTGTGGATGCCAACACTTCAACTTTTACATTAAAGCTACAGGAAGATACTTTTATGCTCGATGCGGTTGAGTTGGTTTCGGTAGGATACGGAACCATGCGAAAATCAGATTTGACAGGAGCTATTTCTACCGTCAATGCGGATGATTTGGTAAAAGGAGCAATCTCTTCTACTGAACAAGTTTTGCAAGGAAAAGTGGCGGGTTTGACAATTACTCGAGGAACTGGCGATCCAAGTTCAGGATCCTCCATCCGTTTGAGAGGAGGAACTTCGTTAACGGCAAGTAACAATCCTTTGATCGTGGTAGATGGAATTGCAGGTGTCGATATCAATGTCGTGCAACCAAATGATATCAAATCGATTGATGTTTTGAAAGATGCTTCGGCAACGGCAATCTACGGTTCCAGAGGAGCAAATGGTGTGATTATCATTACGACAAAAGGCGGAACAAAAGGAATGTCAATCAATTATAATGGTTTTACAGGTGTTGGTTTTGCATCCAATCGTTTGGATTTACTTTCGGCTGACCAATGGAGAGGTTATGTTCGCGATAACAATATCACCGATGCGATTGATTTTGGTGGAAACACCAATTGGCAAAAAGAATTGGAGCAAACTGCTTTTACACAATCCCATACTTTAGGGATTAATTCTGGAAATGAAAATAGTGGTTTGAGAACTTCTTTGTCCTATTTTGATAATGAAGGAATCATCAAAACATCAGGAATTGAACGTTTGAGTGCTAATATCAGTACCTATCAATATGTTTTGGACAAAGCCTTGAAGTTTGATATGGGATTGTATGCCAATATCGACAAATGGAGTCCGTTGGATTACAGGATTTTTGAAAGAGCCATCAATTTGAATCCAACCATTCCAGTTTATGATGCCAACAGAAATTTCACTTCAGTGGGAGGGACACTTTATGAAAATCCGGTGGAAATCTTAACCAACAGAAAGGTAGATAACAAACGCCACCGACTTTTAGGATACTTCAAAACTGAAGCTAAATTGTTTAACGATTTCTTGGCGGTTGTCAATACTTCGCTAGAACATAATGCTATGCAAGGAAGTACCTACAAGCCATCCTATGCGGTTTTAGAAGGTTTGTCAGAAAGGGGTTATGCCCAAAAAACGTATGGCGAATTTACAAATGCTCAAATTGAAGCTTATGTAAACTATACCAAAACCTTAGGAAAAAATAACTTCAACGCCATGATTGGTTATTCGTATTTGGAAAATATCTACGAAGGTTTTGGAGCTCAACGAAGTGGTTTTGAAACGGATATTTTCGGATACAACAATTTAGGTGCGGGTTACAACTACCGTTTGGGAGATGTGTATTCCTATAAAGGAAAATCAAACTTGGCCTCTTTTTTCGGAAGAGCCAATTATTCCTATGACGGAAAATACATGTTGACAGGAACTGTTAGACGTGACGGATCAAGCCGTTTTGGTGCCAATAACAAATGGGGTGTTTTTCCATCGGCTTCTGCAGCTTGGACAATCAGCAGAGAAAATTTTATGGAATCAACTTCTAATTGGTTGAGTAATTTGAAATTTAGAGTAGGTTATGGAGTAACGGGTAACCAAGACGGAATTGGAGAATACAAATCATTGTCCATTTTAGGAGTGGGCCAGGATAGTTATTATGATCCGGTTACGGGAACGTGGAGTTTGGCCTATTCGCCAACACAAAATCCAAATCCAGATTTGAAATGGGAGTCGACTGCACAAACTAACATCGGTATCGATTTTAGCCTTTTTGACAGAATCACAGGATCTTTTGAATGGTACAATAAAACCACCAAAGATTTATTATATACCTATCAAGTGCCACAACCACCTTATCTAGTAGGGGTTATGTTAGCCAATGTTGGAGAATTGTCGAACAAAGGAATCGAACTTTCTTTGAACGCCAATATTGTGAAAGGTGACAAATTTTCGTGGGATGCAAATTTGGTGTTTGCCAAAAACAAGCAAAAAATAGAGAAACTTTCGAACCAGATTTATGAAACCGAAGAAATTTTCAGCGGATCGTTGCATGGTCTTTCAGGCATGTCCAATCAATTTTCTCAAATCATTGCCGAGGGTTATGCAGTTGGAACTTTTTGGGGTTATGAAAGCTTAGGGGTTGACGAAAGTGGAGAAATCATTTTGGGAACTGAACAAAAAGCAATTGGCGATGTTCAGCCTGATTTCACTATCGGATTAGGAATGAATTTCAACTATGGGAATTTTGATGCAGGATTCACTGGTTATGGAAGCTTTGGACAAGAAGTTTTGAATGCTACAGATATGATGTTGTATGATAATAACAGGCTTCCGGCTTATAATGTTGCCGATGATTTCTTGACAAGTGGCATTACTTCGGCACCACAATTCTCAAGCTATTGGATCGAAGATGCTTCGTTTTTCCGTCTTCAAACCGTAACGTTAGGCTATACCATGCCGTTCAAGAAAGCAGGAACTAAATTAAGAGTGTACGTTTTGGGAGAAAACTTGGCAGTATTCACAAAATATAGCGGTGTAGATCCAGAGATTGATCTAACGGGATTATCCAATCCTGGAATCGACAGGTTTAACAACTATCCAAGGCCAACCACTATTTCGTTTGGATTGAATTTTACGCTAGCAAATTAAGAATTGAAAATTATAAATTTTAGAACAATGAAAATCAAAATAATAGCAGCAATTGTAATCGCAAGTTCACTGTTTACTTATTCTTGTACCGATTTGGATGAAGAATTATACGACAGGGTAGAAGACGGCGATTTCGGGCAAACGCCTGGTGAAATCCAAGCCTTGGTTGGTGGAGCCTATTCTTCCCTAAGAGGTTTTGGCGATGCCATTTCAAATTCATATCCTACTTGTGAATATGTTTTCTTTTTGAATGAAGTCGCTTCGGATGAGGCTACGATTCCAACAAGAGGTACCGACTGGTATGACGGAGGCCAATACCAAGATGCTCAACGACACATGTGGAATGCTGATAACCGAATGATTTTGTCTTCTTGGCGTTATTGCTACACCGGAATTGCAAAAATCAATTCGATCATTTATCAAATCGACAAGTCTGGATTATCAGATGAAGCAAAGGCACCCATTTATGCTGAATTAAAATCAATTCGTGCCTATTACTATTACAACCTTTTGGATATGTTTGGGAATGTACCAATTGTAACCAACTTTGAAGATCAAGGTTTGCCATCAAATTCTTCACGTCAGGAAGTATATGATTTTGTAGAATCAGAATTATTGGAAGCTTTGCCGCTTTTGCCAGCCAATAAAGTCTATTCAAAATTCACGCAAAGTGTGGCCTATTCTTTATTGGCAAGATTATACCTGAATTCTGAAGCTTTTGTTGGAGTGCCAAGATGGGTTGATTGTATCGAAATGTGCCAGAAAGTAACAGGATATTCACTAACAACCGACTATTTTGCAAGTTTCCTGACCGAAAATCAAACTTCGTCAGAAATTATCTTGGCCATTCCGTATGATTCTGCAGCTGGAACTGTAGGGAATTATTTGTCCTCAATGAGTTGTCACTATTTACACCGATTAACAATGTCACCAACCGGAGATTATCAATGGAGCGGAAACGGAATTTGTGCTCAACCTGGTGTTTATTCTACTTTTGAAGATGTTGATAAGAGAAAGAAAGCGATGCTTCAGGGCGATCAGATCAATATGGCAACAGGAAATGTGATTGTTATGGACAGTGGAGAACCATTGACTTACACGGAAGAAATTGTAAACTTTACCAATGCGAAACAAAACGAAGGGGTAAGATTGCACAAGTATGAAATGAAAGCGGGCGAAAAATGGGAACGTGACCACGACTGGGTAGTCATTCGTTATGCCGAAATCTTGATGATGCAAGCCGAATGTTATGTACGTCTTGGTTCACCTGGTCTAGCTGAACCTTTCATCCAACAAATTACTTCTCGTGCAGGAACAGAAATGCCAGCCGTTATCGACTTGGAATTCTTGGATAAGGAATTGCTTCGCGAATTTATCTTCGAAGGAAAAAGAAGAACCGATAATATCAGGTTTGGAACATTCTTCCAGCCTTGGTGGGAAAAAGGAACTTCGGATCCTACAAAAGCAATCTTCCCGATTCCTGCTTCGGTTTTGAGTACCAATACAAATCTGGTTCAAAACCCTGGATATAATTAATTTCTAAAGGTCAGCCTTCCAAAATTTTGGTTAGTTTTACCGAAGGCTGGCTTTTTAAACATTTTAAATCATTCAAATGAAAAAAAATAGCACAATGATACTCACGCTTTTGATGGGAATTTTTACCCTCATGGGATGTGAAAACGACAATAAAGATTCTAAATTGTCTGCACAAGAATTCGAGCCCATTCCCGTTACAAAAACCAATGAGACAAAAGTATATATGCATTATATGGCATGGTTTGAAACAAAAGAAAGTAATGGAAACAATCAATGGGGCTACCACTGGACAATGGCAAACATGAATCCAGATAATGTTGATGCAAACGGAAAAAGGCAAATTGCAGCACATTATTATCCGTTAATCGGGCCTTATCATTCAGGCGACAAAGACGTTTTGGAGAATCATTTATTGATGATGAAATATGCCGGAGTCGATGGTCTTTTGATCGACTGGTACGGAACTTATGACGTAAACGATTACCGAATGATAAAGGAAAACACCGATGCTTTAGTAGAAATGCTCGACAAAGTTGGTTTGGAATATGCCATTGTCTATGAAGACCGTTTCTTGAATAATATTGTAGATGCCGGTTTGGCTACAACAGCTGTGAGTGCTGCAAAAACCGATCTGGCATTTCTGCAATCGAATTATTTTGGCGATAGCAATTACATCAAAATCAATGATAAGCCTTTATTGTTAAATTTTGGTCCAATCACTTTGCAAACGCCAGATGAATGGACAAATGTGTTCAGTTCTATCAATCCAAAGCCAACGTTTTTAACCTTGTGGTATGAATCAGGTGATGCTGGAGCCAATGCTTCGGGAGAATATTCATGGGTATATCAGGACAATTCGCACATTTCAAATTTCTACACTAATACTCTCCCAAATCTAGGTGTAGGAATGGGAAGTGCCTATCCTGGTTTCCGTGATTTTTATGCAGAAGGTGGAGGAGGAGAAGCCATTGGTTGGACAATAGAACACAACAATGGTGCTACTTTTGACGAAACACTTGCAATGGCCCAAACAGCTGGAGTTGAGCATTTGCAATTGATTACTTGGAACGATTTTGGCGAAGGAACAATGATTGAACCAACCGTAGAATTTGGATATTCGTATGTAGAAAAAGTGAAAGCTTTTGCTGGAGTTCAATCGACCGTGAATGCTTTTCCAGAAATCAGCAAATTATATGATTTGAGAATCGAATATAAAGGAAATGGAGAAATACAAGCAAAATTAGACCGTATCTTTGGCTATTTTATATCGATGCAACCCGAAAAAGCAGTAGAATTACTAAATGACTTTGAATAATTAAGAAAAACGAAAATGATTAAATTAAATAAAAGCCTTTTAATGGTTGCCTCGCTTTTGATAGCGTTTTCAACCTATGCTCAAAAAACATACAAAATAAAATCGCCTGGAAAAAAGAATGAACTTATATTCAATCTTACCAAAAATGGCGAACCGCAATACCAATTTTCATTCGACGGAAAATCGGTAATCGAGCCATCGTTGTTGGGTTTTGAATTTCAAGAACAGGCAAAAATGACAGCTGGTTTCACAGTTGTTAAGGCAGAGGAGAAATCTACAAATACGGTATGGGAACAGCCTTGGGGTGAGTTCAAAAAAGTGAGAGACAACCACAACCAGCTGATTGTTCATTTGCAGGAAACAGCAGGGGAGAAGCGTTTGGTGGACATCATTTTCAGGGTTTTTGACGATGGATTGGGTTTCAGATATTTTTTTCCTAAACAGCCAAATTTGGACAAAGTGAAAATCTCCAATGAGATTACGCAGTTTACTTTTCCGTTTGATAACGATGTATGGTCGATTCCGGTTCACCGAGAAAATAGCTACTATGAGAGTTTCTACAAAAAAACTCCGATGAGTCAAACCGATACAATCAACACGCCAGCTACTTTTGAAACAAAGGACAAATTATTTGTAGCGATTCATGAGGCTAATTTGACCGATTTTGCTTCAATGACGTTATTAAAAGCTAAAGGGAATCAGTATAAAAGCGACTTGGTGCCGTGGAGAGATGGTGTGAAAGTGTATGCTCAAACGCCTTTCGAAACGCCTTGGAGAACGATTATAGTAGGGACAAAACCCGGAGATTTGATGGCTTCAACAGTGATGCTAAATCTAAATGAACCTACTAAAATAAAAGACGTTTCGTGGATTGAACCTTCAAAATATATCGGGATTTGGTGGGGAATGCATTTGGAAAAATACAGCTGGGGACAGGGACCAAAACATGGAGCAACAACTGAAAACACAAAAAGGTACATCGATTTTGCTGCTCAACACGGTTTGGACGGTGTCTTAGTTGAAGGTTGGAACATAGGTTGGGATGGCGATTGGACAGCCGATGGAACTTCGTTCAGTTTTTTAAAGGCTTATCCCGATTTTGATTTGGACGAAATTACGGCTTACGCCAAAAAGAAAAACGTTCGTCTTATCGGTCATCATGAAACGGCGGGAGCCTCACAGCATTATGAAAGTCAAATGGATGAAGCTTTCAAGCTGTATCACTCTAAAGGTGTAAATGCTGTTAAAACGGGTTATGTGAACAAGTATTTGGACAAGAAAGAATGGCACGATAGCCAATATGGTGTTCGCCATTATAGAAAAGTAATTGAAACGGCTGCAAAACACCAAATCATGATTGACAATCACGAACCTGTAAAAGGAACTGGTTTGCAAAGAACTTATCCAAACCTGATGACACAGGAAGGTGCAAGAGGTCAGGAATACAATGCTTGGTCGGCTGATGGAGGAAACACGCCTGAACATTTAAATGTTTTACCGTTTACACGTATGCTTTCCGGACCGTTGGATTATACACCAGGAAATTTCGACTTTGATTATAAATTGCCTCAAGGAGCAAAAGTACAAACTACTTTGGCAGCACAATTGGCTTTGTATGTGGTGTTATTTAGTCCGTTGCAAATGGCTTCGGATTTACCTGAAAATTATGAAGGCAAGCCCGAGTTTCAATTTATCAAGGATGTGCCTTGCATTTGGGCAGACACTAAGCCACAGGATTCAAAAATTGGAGAATATACAGCAATCGCTCGTAAAGATTGGGATACAGAGGACTGGTATTTTGGAGCAATTACAAACGATAAAGTCCGTGAGATAAAAGTTGATTTGTCATTTCTGGAAAAAGGAACAAGCTATACCGCAACCATTTATCAGGATGGTCCTGGAGCCGATTATAAAACAAATCCATATCCTGTTGTAATTTCTACGAAGACAGTTGATCGTTCAACAGACTTAAGCTTTAAGTTAGCTAGTGGAGGTGGAGTAGCTGTAAAGTTTGCCGCTATTAAAAAATAAGTTTTGAGTTAGTTAAATTGCATGCCTCGTGATGATTTCGTCACGAGGCATTTGCATATTATAAGTTACATCTCTCTGATTAAAATCAGAGATTACAAAATGGGTCAAGCCTCTGGCTCTTAAACTTGATGTGAAAGTTCCGTAGGAACGAAATTACTGAAGCAACGAATTTTAATCCGTTGGATATTAGAATATAAAACTATGAATTTCAATCCGCAGAATCGTGCAAAATCAATTCCTGTTTTGCACCATTTTCTTAATAATTACAATTTGTCCCAAATGATAATGCAAATGTTCGATTATACCACTAAGATTTCGATAATAGTTTCCGTATTTTTCATCTATAAAATCTTCAAAGAAAATACTTTCGGGCAATTGTTCGATGAGGTTGGCAAATTTTTCGGCATCAGCCCAAGTTTTCTCTAAAAGTTGTTGCCAATCTTCTTCGGACTCAATGGGAGGATGCAGGAAACTGTATTCATCTTTTGCATTTAAGGGTTTGCCTTCCAAAACTTCTGCAACAGCACTCACAAAATAGCCCACATGATAGGTAAGAACAGCAATCGTATTGAAAGAATGGATCTGCTGGGTGGCGTGTTGCCAATTTACATCGGATAAAGTATCTTTTAGATTCGAAACGCTCCAGTTGCCACCGAAGTAAACATCTCGTAAGTGTTTTGCTATTTGTTGAGGTAGGTTCATGGTTTTATTTTTTTACAAATAAAGATATTATAAATTTTTGTAGTAATTCTTAAAATTAATGATCAACTAGCCAATATAATGTGCTAATTTCCTCTAATCCGATTAAGTATTCCAATCATCAAAGCTTTTCCATCACGCTTTTGTTTCGGAACTCCATCTGCTTTCAATGTGCCATTTTTTTCCCTAAACACATAACTGAAGGCAAATTGTGATTGGTTAGAATCTGTATTGAGCAGTCCAAAACGCAAGTCGTTAAAGTAATAGAGATTGTCTTTTTTTGTAATAATAAACCAGCCTTCGCTCACTGTTTTGAGTGTTTCAAAATCTGGATTTCCAGCAAGTTCTTTTGTGAGTTCGTTGTTCTTTTTATAACTATTAAAAGTGATAGGCTGACTATCAAATATCGAATAATCTCCTAAAAGATAGGCGTCTTTTGTAGCAACATTGGCATTCCATAAGATACAGTTGAAGGCGGTTGGCTTTACGATAAGATCATTATAAGTAATATTTTGACTTTTTAGTGCTGTTTCAAATTGATGCAAAGCGTGAAGTTTTAATCCAGAAGTCAGAGCCAAATAACCCGAAGAGATGTAAATACCTCTTAGCACATATTTTTTTCGTAAAGAAAATGTAGGCTTTCGCCAAGCTATTAGTAGCGAAATCAGCAAAGGTAACGTGTACAACGGATCAATAACGAAGATTGTTTTTAGTGCAATTCTGTCATGTAAAGGCCAGAAAATTTGTGTTCCCCACGATGTGAAAATATCCAGAAGAACGTGAGTCAGTAAGCACCAAAACACTAGTAAAGAAGAACTCTTGAAATCAATTTTTCCTCTTTCTAATTTTGTTATGATCCATCCCAATATTGGCGAAAGCAAAGCAAAAAACAATAAAGAATGACTGAGGCCTCGATGAATGGCGACACCATCGACAGGTTTCAAAAAATGTCCTACGACGATATCTAAGTCAGGAATAGTGCCTAGAATTGCCCCATATAGGAAGGTTTTCCGTTGCAGTTTTTCACCCGCACATAATTCGGCTGTTGCAATTCCTAAAACAATCTGAGTAAATGAATCCATGAAGTAGCGCTTGAATTGCAAATTTAAGGTATTGCGACTTGAAAATAGTAGCATTGATTCGAATGTTATAACATCGCTATAAGATTTTATTTCTATTTTTACGCCAAATAAAACAAATAACAAACAATTATGGCTTCAGGTTTTTTTGCAATTTTAGATGATATAGCGGCTTTGATGGATGATGTTGCAGTAACGAGTAAACTGGCCACACAAAGAACAGCTGGAATTTTAGGTGATGATTTGGCTGTAAATGCAGAAAAAGCAACAGGTTTCCTTTCTTCAAGCGAATTACCTGTTTTATGGTCTATTACAAAAGGTTCTTTCATCAACAAGTTGATAATACTGCCTGCGGTTTTTTTATTAAACTATTTCTTCCCAGTTGTAATTACAATTATTTTGGTTTTAGGAGGGGCTTTTTTAGCTTACGAAGGTGCTGAAAAAATTGTAGAATTTGTATTTCACCGTCCTAAGAAAGGTAGTGAAGTGCTAATAGAGAGTGATTTGCCTGAAAATGCTGCAAATTCTGAAAAATCAAAAATCAGTTCTGCTATAAAAACAGACTTCATTCTTTCTCTAGAAATTGTGATTATTGCTTTGGCAACAGTCATAGAACATGAACATCCTTTATTGACACAAATTCTTTCAGTTACTTTTGTAGCAATTATAGCAACAGTTGGTGTCTATGGAATTGTAGCCTTGATTGTAAGAATGGATGATGCTGGGCTTTATCTTATAAAAAAATCAAACGATAAAGGTTTTTTAGCATTTTTAGGTCAGTTTTTAGTAAAAGCCTTGCCTATCATTATCAAGATGCTATCTGTTGTAGGAACTATAGCTTTATTGTTGGTTTCTGGAGGTATATTTGTTCATAATATTGATTATTTACACCACAACTTACCTAATATTCCTTCCATAATTAATGAATTTGGAGTAGGACTAATCGTAGGATTGTTAGTTGTTGGTGTATTGACAATTGGGAAAAAAATAGTCCCGACCAAAAGTAAATAGCATCATTACTTCTATATAAAATTCAGCCATAATTTTGATTGTTTTTCTGTAGCAGAATCAAATTATAAGATAGAACTCTACAGATGTTTAATCTATTATTTGATAGCTTTTTTTTCATATTCTTTAATTTTAGTCCATAAAAATTATACATAATATAGTTTTATAAAAAATAATTATTACATTTGTGTAATCGATTACAATAAAATTATAGTATGATACATTTTAGTTTCCGTTATGCAACAAATCCTTCTGATGTAGTTGCCTATGGCACACAGAAAATAAGAGAACAATTTTTGATAGAAAAATTATTTACTCCAGAAGATATTCATTTGGTCTATTCAATGTATGATCGGTACATCGTTGGAGGGATAATGCCAGTGAAAGAGAATTTAAAACTGGAAACGATACCCTATTTAAAATCAGAACATTTTTTAGATAGAAGAGAGCTAGGAATTATAAATGTTGGCGGAAAAGGGACTGTGAGTGTTGACGGTGAAATCTTTGAATTAAGCAAAAAAGAAGCTTTATATGTGGGAAGTGGTGCGAAAGAAGTCATTTTCTCAAGTCTTGAAGAAACCCCTGCTTTGTTTTATATCAATTCGGCTCCAGCACATGCTCATTTTCCAAACAAAAAAGTGACTAAAGAAAATGCGGAAATTGTTCATCTTGGTGAAGATAAATATGCCAACAAGCGGATTATCAATAAATTAATCGTAAATAGTGTAGCTCCAACTTGCCAATTACAAATGGGATTGACTGAACTTTTACCAGGAAATATCTGGAACACAATGCCTGCTCATACTCATAACAGGAGGATGGAAGCCTATTTCTATTTTGATTTGGAAGAAGGACAAACCATCTGCCATTTTATGGGCGAACCACAAAACACAAGACACATTTTTATGCAAAATCATCAGGCGGTTTTATCACCAGAATGGTCGATTCATTCTGGAGCTGGAACCTCTAATTATTCCTTTATTTGGGGAATGGCCGGTGAAAATTTAGACTACAGTGATATGGACATTTGTCCTCCAAACGAACTAAGATAAGCTATGCAATTATTCAATTTAAAAAATAAAAACGCCCTGATTACTGGTGGAACTCACGGGTTAGGAATGGCTATAGCCGAAGGTTTGGCAATCGCTGGAGCACAGTTAATTATTACAGGAACAACGCCTTCAAAAATGGAGGAAGCAATTTCTTATTATACTTCAAAAGGATACCAAGCAAAAGGTTATTTATTTGATGTAACTGATGAAAAAGCAGCTGCTGAAAACGTAGAAAAAATCATCAACGAAGTTGGTGACATCCATATTTTGGTCAATAATGCTGGAATCATCAAAAGAGAGTTGGCTATCACAATGCCGGTTGCCGATTTCAGAAAAGTCATTGATGTAGATTTGGTTGGACCCTTTATAATGTCGCAATTGGTTGCAAAACAAATGATTGAACGTAAAGAAGGAAAGATTATCAACATCTGTTCAATGATGAGCGAATTGGGCAGAAACAGTGTTTCGGCTTATGCTGCAGCAAAAGGCGGACTAAAAATGCTCACGAAAAATTTGGCTACTGAATGGGCAAAACACAACATCCAAGTCAATGGAATTGGTCCTGGTTATTTTGCAACTTCTCAAACCGAACCCATTCGAGTTGATGGTCATCCTTTCAATGAGTTCATCATCAGCAGAACTCCAGCAGCACGTTGGGGAGATCCCGAAGATTTGGCGGGAACGGCTGTTTTCTTGGCTTCAAAAGCGAGTGATTTTGTAAACGGACAAATAATTTATGTTGATGGAGGAATCTTGGCCACCATCGGGAAACCTTCAAACGAAGAATAAAATATTTTAAAATGAGTACGACTTTTATTCACGACAATTTTTTATTAGAAAATAAATATGCTGAAGAATTGTATCACAATTATTCTAAAAATCAGCCAATTATAGATTACCACAATCATTTATCACCTAAATTGATTGCCGAAAATTATAGCTTTAAAAACATTTCCGATGTCTGGATCAACGGCGATCATTACAAGTGGAGAGCGATGAGGACGTTAGGTGTAAACGAAAAATTCATTACAGGAAATGCTTCTGACAAAGACAAATTCTTGCAATGGGGAAAAACCGTTCCATACACAATGCGAAATCCTTTGTACCATTGGACACACTTGGAATTGGCACGTTATTTTGATATTTATGAGTTTCTAAATGAAAAATCTGCACAAGCGATCTATGAAGAAACCTCTCAAAAATTAGCCACTCCAGAGTTTTCTTGCCAGAATTTACTAAAGAAAGCCAATGCAGAATTGGTTTGCACGACAGAAGATCCGACGGATAATTTGGAGTATCATCAGGCACTTAAAAAAAGCGATTTTTCGGTAAAAGTAAGTACGGCTTTCCGTCCAGATAAAGCGATTTTGATTGGTGTGGAAACTTACAATGATTATATAGATACGTTGGCTAAAGTTGCTGATTTAGAAATCAATACCTATGATGATTTATGCCAAGCACTTTCCAAAAGAATTGAATATTTCAACGAAAATGGTTGCAAGCTTTCCGATCACGGTTTGGATCAAATTTATTTCGAAGATTTTACATTGACAGAAGTGAAATCCATCTTCCAAAAGAAGCGAAAAAATCAACCTGTTACAGAAACGGAAGCATTAAAATTTCAAAGTGCCATTTTATTGTTTTTATCAGAAATGTATCATCAGTATGGATGGGTTCAACAATTTCACTTGGGTGCTTTGCGTAACAATAACACCAGAATGCATAATATTTTAGGTCCTGATACAGGCTGGGATTCGATTGGAGATTTTTCTCAAGCCAAGAATTTATCAGGATTTTTAAACGCCTTGGATAAAAAAGATAAACTGGCCAAGACAATTATCTACAACCTAAATCCGGCTGATAACGAAGTGATGGCAACGATGATTGGAAATTTCAACGATGGAAGTATCAAAGGAAAGGTACAATTTGGTTCAGGATGGTGGTTTTTAGACCAAAAAGACGGAATGACAAAACAGATGAACGCCCTGTCAAATATGGGGCTAATCAGCTGTTTTATCGGAATGCTGACCGATTCCCGAAGTTTTCTATCGTTTCCAAGACACGAATATTTCAGACGTGTTTTGTGTAATCTTTTAGGCGATGAAATCAAGCGTGGCGAGTTGCCAAATGATATGGAATGGATTGGAAAAATGGTGGCAGATATCAGCTATAACAATGCAAAAGAATATTTCAAATTTTGATTTGTGATGGAAAATATACAATCTGAACCCACTATTTTCTTTGAAAATGATGCCATTGGGTGGGAAAGAATAGATGATTTTATCGACCGACAAATTGTAGGTTATGATGATTCCGTAATGATGGTCAACGTCCGTTTTAAAAAAGGAGGCATTGGTTATTTACACCATCACGTTCACATTCAAGTGACGCATATCGCCGAAGGAAAGTTTGAAGTTTCTATCGGAAATAAAAAAAAGATATTAAAAAAAGGAGATTCTTTTTTCGTTCCTTCCAATGTGCTACACGGTGTGATTTGTCTGGAAGATGGTTTGCTGGTGGACGTTTTCAGTCCGATGCGGGAAGATTTTATAAAATAATACAGCAAAAAATAAATGAGTAAAGTAGTTACTTTCGGAGAAATAATGCTACGTCTTTCGACGGAAAAATATTTGCGTTTTTCGCAGTCGAAGAATTTTTCTGCAACTTATGGAGGAGGAGAATTCAACGTTGCAGTTTCTCTTGCAAATTATGGAATTGACGCTGAATTTGTAACGCGTTTGCCAGAAAATGAGATTGGCGAATGTGCTTTGAAAGAAATGCGAAAAATGAAAGTCAATACTCAAAATGTAATCTTTGGTGGTGACCGTTTGGGCATTTATTTTTTGGAAACAGGTTCTGGAAATAGAGGAAGCAACGTCGTTTACGACCGTTCCAACAGTGCGATTGCATCGATTGAAAAAGGTGCTTTCGATTGGGGAAAAATCTTCGAAGGAAAAACATGGTTTCATTTCAGCGGTATCACGGCAGCAATTTCAGAAAACGCGGCTGAAGAATGTTTGATTGCCATTAAAACCGCTCACAGACTTGGTTTGACCATTTCCTGCGACTTGAATTATCGTTCAAAGCTATGGAAATATGGCAAGCAACCAAGCGAAGTTATGCCAGAAATGTTAAGCTATTGCAATGTGATTTTAGGCGATATTGATACCGCAAATTTTATGTTGGGAATGAAAAAAGTGGATCCTGATTATACAGATGAAATTGCTTTAAAAGGATTTTATTCCAACATATTTGAAAAGTGTCCGAATCTAAGGATTGTAGCAACGACTTTGCGTTATTCGGTTAGTGCTTCGCATCAAAGAATAGGCGGTGTTTTATACGATGGAAATTCCATTTATAAAGCTGCCGTAAAAGAAGTCACGCCAGTTGTAGATCGAGTAGGAACAGGCGATGCCTTTATGGGAGGTTTGGTTTACAGCCTTATTTCTACACCCGAAAATTTACAGCGAAACATTGATTTTGCAGTTGCAGCTTGTTGTTTGAAACATACGATTGTTGGCGATTATAATTTGGCAACATTGCAAGAAATTGAAAATATAGTTAATGGAGATTCTTCGGGAAAAGTTTCTCGATAATTAAAAAATAAACCAAAATGGCACAATTTACTCGAATACAAGTTGTTCAAGAAATGAAGGAAACTGGTTTGGTTCCTTTGTTTTACCATCCTGATATTGAAGTATGCAAGAAGGTTGTAAAAGCTTGTTATGATGGAGGGGCCCGACTTTTTGAATTTACAGCAAGAGGTGATTTTGCTCACGAAGTTTTTCAAGAATTGATGAAATTTTCCATCAAGGAAATGCCCCAAATGATTCTTGGAGTGGGGTCTGTAACCGATGCAGCAGCAGCTTCATTTTATATGCAGATGGGTGCTAACTTCATAGTAACTCCTGTTTTTAGGGAAGATATTGCAATTGTTTGCAATCGAAGAAAAGTGCTGTGGTCACCTGGTTGCGGTTCATTGACCGAAATTGCAAAAGCTGAAGAAATGGGTTGTGAAGTGGTAAAATTATTTCCGGGAGATGTATATGGACCACAATTTGTCAAAGGTGTTTTGGCCCCACAACCTTGGACCTCGATAATGCCAACTGGTGGTGTTTCTCCAACAGAAGAAAGTTTGAAACAGTGGTTTGATGTAGATGTTATTTGTGTTGGAATGGGAAGCAAGCTCATCAGCGAAAAAATAATTGAAAGTCAAGATTTTGCCAAATTAACTAACGAAACTCAAAATGCTTTAAGTATTATAAAATCTATTAGAAAACAATAACCTCGATTAACCAAAACCAACCTAGAAACCACCAAAACTATGAATGAAAAACCAACCAATAAGGCAACCAATTTCAGGTGGAGTATCTGTGGATTGCTGTTTATTGCCACAACGATAAATTATCTGGACAGGCAAGTGCTTTCCCTAACGTGGAAAGATTATATCCAACCAGAATTTCATTGGAACAACAATGATTACGGAAATATAACGGCTTTGTTCTCCATTTTTTACGCAGTAAGTATGCTTTTCGCAGGGAAATTTGTGGATTGGATGGATACAAAAAGAGGATTCCTTTGGGCCATTTTCATTTGGTCGATCGGAGCCGTTTTACACGCTTTTTGCGGTATTGCAACTGCAGGTTATTTGACTGGAAATTGGTTCATTGGATTTGCAGAATCAAAGGAAATCATCAGTAATGTTAGTGATGTTTCGCTGGTAATTAGTACGAGTGTGACGCTTTTCATTTTTGCAAGATTCGTTCTAGCTGTGGGAGAATCTGCAAATTTTCCCGCTTCAATAAAAGCAACTGCCGAATATTTCCCTAAGAAGGACAGGGCTTTATCTACCAGTATTTTCAATGCTGGAGCCACAGTTGGAGCTTTGGCAGCACCATTGACCATTCCTTTTATCGCAAAAGCGATGGGTTGGGAAATGGCTTTTATCATCATCGGTGGTTTAGGTTTTGTTTGGATGGGATTGTGGATTTTCTATTATAAAAAACCCGAAGTTCACCCGAAAGTAAATGCTGAAGAACTGCTTTATATTCAACAAGATATCGAAGATTCGGTTGTGAATGCGACAACCGGAGTTGAAACAAAATTTACTTTGGCACAATGTTTCAAATACCGTCAGACTTGGGCTTTTATCTTTGGAAAATTCATGACTGATGGCGTTTGGTGGTTTTATTTATTCTGGACTCCCGCCTATTTGAGTTCGGTTTATGGAATGGACAGTACAGAAAGTGCAATTCCGCTAGTAGTTTTATATATGATTACACTTTTAGCGATTATCGGCGGTTGGTTGCCACGCTATTTTGTAGATAAAAAAGGAATGAATCCGTATGCAGGACGAATGCGAGCGATGCTGATTTTTGCTTTTTTTCCGTTGTTGGCTTTGTTGGCACAACCTGGAGGCGAAATCAGCTATTGGATTCCTATTTTAATCATCGGAGTTGCTGGAGCTGCACATCAGGCTTGGTCAGCAAATATTTTCTCTACAGTTGGCGATATGTTCCCAAAAAGAGCCATTGCAACCATTACAGGAATTGGTGGCATGGCGGGCGGAATTGGTTCTTTTCTCATCAATAAAAGTTCAGGTGTTTTGTTTGATTATTCCCATAAAACGTGGACAACTGTTGATGGAGTTCCGTTTTTAGAGAAGTTTCCTCAATTTGTGAATGAACGTCTTCCAGAAAATTTCTTTACAGAACTTGAAAAATCTGGAGTAGTTGTAGTCGACGGAATCAACAAAGGTTATATGATTATTTTTTCTGTATGTGCTGTCGCATATCTCATAGCTTGGGCCGTGATGAAAACCTTGGTTCCAAAATATAAAATCATCAAAAATTAAGAAATGAAAACGGATACAAAACAAAAATTGAATAGAAAAAATTTAGGTAAAGAAGTAAAGCTTCCTATAAAATTGGTGCAATTTGGAGAAGGAAATTTTTTGAGAGCCTTTGTAGATTATGCCTTTCAAGTTTTAAACAAAAAAGTAGATTTTAATGTCGGAATTGCCGTTGTGCAACCGCTTGAAAACGGATTGGTACACCTGCTAAATGACCAAGATGGATTGTACACTTTGTTTTTAAATGGCATTAAAAAAGGCGAACAAATCCAAGAGATTGAGGTCGTTGAAAACATCGTAAAAGGAATCAATCCTTATACTGAGTTTGATCAGTTTTTGGCTTTGGCCAAAGAAGAAGAATTGGAGTTTGTTATTTCAAATACCACAGAAGCCGGAATTGAATTCATTGATTCTGACACGATGGAGATGACGCCACCAAAGGCTTTTCCAGCCAGATTGGCGGTTTTATTATACGAACGTTTCCGTCATTTCAATGGCGATAATGCTAAGGGTTTGACGATAATTCCGTGTGAATTGATTAATCATAATGCCGACACTTTGAAAGCCATCTTATTGCAATATTGTAGCCTTTGGAATTTGCCAGAAACATTCAAAAATTGGTTGGAAAATGCCTGTACGTTTCATAATACATTGGTGGACAGAATCGTTCCAGGTTATCCAAGAAATGAAATTGAAGAATACAACAGCAAGATTGATTATGAAGACAATCTGATTGTTACGGCCGAACCCTTTTTCCTTTGGGTAATTGAAGGCGATGAAAAATTGAAAGCAAAATTGCCTTTTGATAAGACGAATTTGGATGTAAAAATCGTTTCAGATATGCAACCGTATCGTACCAGAAAAGTGCGAATTTTAAATGGAGCACACACAGCTTTGGTTCCGTTTTCGATTTTATATGGAAATGAAACGGTGAAGCAAAGTGTTGACAATGAATTCACTGGCGATTTTGTAAACAAAGTGATTTTTGACGAAATCAATCCGACTTTGGATATGGATAAATCAGAATTACAGCAATTTGCCGAAGAAGTTTTGGACCGTTTCAGGAATCCGTTTATCAAGCACCAACTTTCGGACATTGCTTTGAATTCAATTTCAAAATTTAAGGTTCGCGTGTTGCCAAGTTTGTTGAAATACGTAGAATTGAATCAAAAACTTCCGGTTTATTTGACATTTTCTTTGGCTTGTACGATTCGTTTTTACCAAGGTGAATGGAATGGAAAAGCGCTGCCAATAAAAGACAACCAAGAAATTGTAGAGGCTTTCAAAGAAGCCTGGAGTTCAAATGATACTGAAAAAGTAACGAAAGAAACTTTGGCCAATACCGAATTTTGGGACCAAGATTTGAACCAAGTAAGAGGCTTGACAGAAGCCATAATCCTTGCCTTGAATGAAATTGAAGCTAACGGAATTGAAAAAGGTTTCGAGAATTTTAAAAAACAATTTTAATTAAAAATTGAGATGAAAAAACTAATTAAAGTAAATCCTGCCGATAATGTGATTGTGGCCTTGACCGATTTGGTGCAAGGTGACAGGGTGGAGTTCGAAGGGAATACAGTAATCCTTGCCACAGATGTAAAGGCGAAACACAAAATTGCGGAACACGATTTGAACATCGGCGACAGCATTTTTATGTATGGTGTTTTGGTTGGAAAAGCGACTCAATTCATCCAAAAGGGAGAAGTTTTGACTACTTTAAATGTAAGACATCAAAGCGAAAAAGTAACGCATAAAACAGCAACATTACCTTGGACAGCTCCAAATATTTCCAAATGGGAAGAGAAGACTTTTATGGGATATCACCGTGAAGATGGGCAAGTGGGAACTGCAAATGTGTGGTTGTTTTTTCCATTGGTTTTTTGTGAAAACAAGAATATTGAAAAGCTGAAAGAGGTTTTTGAAAATGAATTGCTTCCAAAAAAGCAAGACGATTATCAGATGCTTTTAAGGTCATTGATGGGAAATGAGGAAGCAGAAACTCCAAAACCAACAGACGGAAGACCAGAATTAAATAATATTGAGGTAAAATTCATCACTCACGCTGGAGGTTGTGGTGGTATTCGTCAGGATTCGGAAGTGTTGGCAAAACTTTTGGCTGGTTATGTAAACAATCCGAATGTGGCTGGAGCAACGGTTTTGAGTTTGGGTTGTCAAAATCTGCAAATTGATATTTTCAAGAAAGTTTTGAAAGATATGAATCCAGATTTCAACAAAGAAATTCTGATTTATGAGCAACAGCAGATGGGAACGGTCGATCACATGCTACGAACGATTATTAAAGATTCATACAGTGCGATTTTAAAGGCAAATGCCATCGAAAGAAAACCGGCTCCATTGTCAAAGTTGGTAGTTGGTTTGGAATGTGGCGGATCTGATGGTTTCTCTGGGATCTCAGCAAATCCGGCACTTGGTGTAGTTTCTGATATTATGGTAGCTTTGGGTGGAAAGACAATTTTAGCTGAATTCCCAGAACTTTGCGGAGTCGAGCAGGAGTTGATGAACCGCTGTGTCGATGAAGAAAAAGCCAACAAATTTCTTTCGTTAATGAAGGCTTTTGAGAAATCAGTTGTGGATGCGGGTTCAGGATTTGATATGAATCCTTCTCCAGGAAATATCAAGGACGGATTGATAACAGATGCAATGAAATCGGCAGGAGCCTCTAAAAAAGGAGGTGCTGCACCAATTTCGGATGTTTTGGATTATGCAGAATATGTTTCAAAACCAGGTTTGAATTTGTTGAATACTCCAGGGAATGATGCAGAATGTACCACAGGATTGGTAGGCTCTGGGGCAACTGTTGTTTTATTTACCACAGGTTTGGGAACTCCGATGGGAAATCCTATCGCACCAGTTGTGAAGATTTCTTCGAATACCCATTTGGCACAAAAAATGAGCGATATTATTGATGTTGATGCAGGAGATGTGATCAGCGGAACCAAAACGATTTCGGAAGTTGGCGAAGATATTATCGATTACATTATAGAAGTAGCAAGCGGAAGAACCACTACAAAAGCCGATTTGCTCCAGCAAGATGATTTTATTCCTTGGAAAAGAGGAGTTTCTCTATAAAACTAAAATCCGTTTAGAATTTCTAAACGGATTTTTTTATTTCTTCGGAAGTGTTTTTTTAGTTGATTTTCTTATAATTAGCTCAGGTTCCAAAACTACCTTCTTTTCAATTTTTACCTTTTCGGAATTGTTGACCTGTTCCAAAAATACTTTGGCAGTTATCTTTCCCATGTCCAATGGAAATTGGTCTATCGTACTGATTGATAACTCCATAAACTTAGTAAAGGGCTCATTACTAAATCCAATAACAGAAATATCATCAGGAATTTTATAATTTTTAGCCCTTAATTCCTGGATAGCACCAAGTGCATCCCAATCGCTTGAAGAGAATATTGCATCGGGTGGATTTTTAAGTTTCAGTAGTTTTTTTACGGCTTTTTTACCGTCTTCGACATTACTTCTTGTCTTTACTACATATTCTTCAATGTAATCGATTCCATTATCTGTTAAAGCTTGTTTATAACCAGTAAAACGATCATTGAAAATCTCGATGTTCAAGTCCCCAGAAAAATGGGCAATCTGTCTACAACCACTTTCAATTAAATGCTTGGTGGCTTTGTATCCGCCATCAAAATCATTGATGGTAACAGAGCTGACATTGTTCATCGTTTTCTTTCTATCAAAGAAAATTAGGGGAACATCTTTTCTTAGTATTCTTTCAAATGAAGCCACGTCTTTACTAGAAGTAGAGATAAAAATACCATCTACTTGAGAATTTAAAAGTGCATCAATATTAGCAATTTCCTTGGCTTCATCTCCATTGGTTTGACAGATGATGACATGGTATCCAAATGGATTCAATTCCTCCTCAATTCCTCTGATTACTGAACCAAAAAAATTACTGTCGATTCTGGGTACAATGACACCTACATTGTTGCTTTTTCCACTTTTCAAGGCTAAAGCAAGTTTGTTTTGTTCATACCCCATTTTTTCGGCGGTCTTTAAAACTAATTCTTTGGTGGCTTTGCTAATGTTTGGATTATCATTCAGTGCTCTTGATACCGTGGCTGCTGTAATATTTAACGCATTGGCAATGTCATAAATGGTGAATTTCTTTTTCATCAAATAGTTTCTAGTTACTATAGCTTCATTTATTTTTACAAATGTATGTATTTATATCGTAATAATTTTGGCTTTTTTTTGGCCAAATTTCACGCAAATTCCGCCTTAATATGTGATATGAATATTTTTTTTAAGTTTTTTTTAAAGTTTATAAAAAAAAACTTTGTTATTATTAAAGGATTAATTATTTTTGGTAATCGATTACATAAAACGAAATATTCAAAATGCTAAATCATACCAAAAATAGTTTAAAAATTAAAAATATACTCGTACTTGGAATTCTTCTTTTGATTTCCTGTAAAAGTATGGATTCAGTTTCGCGATCCGAAAGTTCACAAGACCCTTGGAAAAAATTAATAAAAATTGAGCAGGCTATTAAAGAGCCTTTTTTTAGAACAGCAAACTATAACGTTATAGCGTATGGAGCTGTTGCTGATGGCAAAACGTTTTGCACTGAAAATTTTAAAAAAGCAATTTTGGCTTGCTCGGAAGAAGGTGGAGGAAGAGTTGTGGTTCCAAAAGGTAAATACTTGACAGGGGCTATTCATTTAGAAGATAATGTTAATCTTCATTTGGAAGATGGTGCCGAAATTCTTTTCAGTACAAATCCAGAAGATTATCCGATGGTGCATACTTCGTTCGAAGGAATGGAATTGATGAATTATTCTCCTTTGATATATGCTTTCAATAAAAAAAATATCGCCATAACAGGAAAAGGAATCTTGAACGGTCAGGCAAATCAAACGAATTGGTGGCCGTGGAAAGGCAGTACTTCCGAAGGTCATGATTATGGTTACAAAGAAGGAATGCCTTCTCAAAAAGATAAATTGAATCTTCCGGTCTTGATGGATATGGCTCAAACCGATGTTCCTGTCGAAAAAAGAATTTTTGGGAAAGGACATTATTTGAGACCAAATTTTGTGGAGCCTTTTGGTTGCACAAATGTGTTGATCAAAGATGTGAAAATCATCAATGCTCCTTTTTGGATTTTGCATCCAATAAAATGTACAAATGTAATTGTTGAAGGTGTAAATATCGAAAGCCATGGTCCAAACAACGACGGTTGTGATCCTGAATATTCTAAAAATGTACTCATCAAAAATTGCACTTTTAATACTGGAGATGACTGCATTGCTATAAAAGCGGGTAGAGATAACGAAGGTCGGAAAGTGGCCATCATGAGTGAGAATATAATTGTGAGAGATTGCAAAATGATTGACGGGCACGGAGGTGTTGTAATCGGAAGTGAAATGTCGGCGGGAGTGAAAAATGTTTTTGTTGAAAATTGCACAATGGACAGTCCAAATCTGGATAGGGCAATAAGAATCAAAACCAATTCCCGAAGAGGTGGAGTTGTGGATGGTGTTTATGTTCGGAATTTAACTGTAGGGAAAGTGAAGGAAGCTGTTTTGAAAATTAATTTGCACTATGCCATTTATGGAGATCAAACGGGGACTTTTATACCAAAAGTAAAGAATGTGATTTTAGAGAACGTTACCGTGAAAGACGGAGGGAAGTTTGCCATTTTAGCCGATGGAATAGAGAGTTCGCCTATAGAAAACATAACATTTAAAAACGTCAAGATAGAGAAAGTTGGAGAAAACTTTTCCTTGAAGCATGTTTCTAATTTACAAATAATAGACACTTATATTAATAATAAAAAAATTGATCAAGCAAACTAGATAACCAACCATTAAATTAACCAAACTCATTATGAAATTCAAATTTTTAGTTTTGAATAGATTTAAATTCATTTTAACGCTATTCTTGTTTTTGTCCGTATTGGTAGTGCAAGAAACCCAGGCACAAAATAATACGGTTCAAGTATCGGGTACCATTTTAGATGCTGCAGATGGATTGCCATTGCCAGGTGTAAATGTTGCCGAAAAAGGAACAACCAATGGAACTTCAAGCGATTTTGATGGAAACTATTCTTTCAATGTTAGTTCAAGCAATGCTATAATTGTAATCAGTTTTATGGGGTATAAGTCTCAGGAAATTCCATTGCAAGGTAGAACTAGTGTTAAAGTAAATTTGGCTCAGGACGAACAAGCTCTTGAGGAGGTGGTAGTTATTGGGTATGGAACATCTAGAAAATCAGATCTTACGGGAGCGGTTGGGATTCTTTCGGGAGAAGAGATAAAGAAACAACCCATTGCAAGTGTTGCAGAAGCCCTAACAGGAAGAATGGCAGGTGTGAGAGTAACTTCGTCCGAAGGCTCTCCAGATTCTGAAATAAATATTAGGATTAGAGGGGGAGCTTCATTGTCGCAAGATGCATCACCTTTATATATAGTAGATGGTTTTCCTGTAAATGGTATCAATGATATTTCTCCTTCTGATATTGAGAATATTACGGTTCTAAAAGATGCTTCCTCAACTGCAATTTATGGATCAAGAGGAGCAAATGGTGTTATTTTAATTACTACAAAAAGTGGTAAAAATGGCGAAAAAGTTAATGTTTCATTAGACACCTTTACCGGATTTAAAAAAATAGCCAATACGATAGATGTTCTAAATCCTGCTGATTATGCAAAATGGCAATATGAATTTGCCGTGCTTAAGGATGATTTGGAATCTTACGAAACGCTTTTTGGACCTTATAGCGAAATAGGGCAATATGATACCGCTAAAAACACTAATTGGCAAAAAGAAATTTACGGACGTACAGGAATGGTGCAAAATCATAATCTTGGAATCCGAGGTGGATCCGAGAAGTTTAGTTACAATTTCAATTACGTTCGATATGATGAAGATGCCATCATGTTGGGGTCTAATTTTAAAAGAGACAACCTTTCGTTGAATTTAAAAAACAAAGCAAGTGACAAGGTTGATGTATCGTTTACAGTTCGATATTCAAAAACAAAAATTGAAGGGGGTGGAGCCAATGAACAAAAAGAAATTTCGTCTACTGATTCCCGTTTGAAACACGTTATCGGATATTCGCCAATAGATATTCCGGGCTTGATTACAGATGATACAGATGAAGCTGTTGCAGGTTATCTTGTAAATCCATTTGTTGCAGTTGAAGACAATGACAGAAGACAAGAAAGAACAAATTATAACATGCTTGGAGGTTTGAATTGGAAGATTACTGATGACCTTCAATTAAAAACTGATTTGGGATTGGATTACTATCAATATGCTGACTATCGTTTTTATGGACGTTCTACTTATTATGTAAGTAATATACCAACGGCAGAAAACCAAGGATTGCCAGCCTTAATTTTTAGTAATCGTGACGACTCTCGATTTAGAAATGCGAATACTTTAAATTATGATTTCAAGAAAATTCTTGGCGAAGACCACAGCATAAAATTGCTTTTAGGAGAAGAGATGATCATCTATAAATCAAACACATTAACAAATGTGGTTCATGCTTATCCAAAATTATTCAGTTTTGAAAATGCGATGAATTTAACTTCCCAAGGAACTCCACAATCGGTTATTAATTTCAATAATCCAGATGATAAATTATTATCTTTTTTTGGAAGGATAAATTACGATTACAAGAACCGTTACCTTTTTACTGCAACCTATCGTGCTGATGCTTCAAGCAAGTTTTTAGACAATAACCGTTGGGGATACTTTCCTTCAGCAGCTGTGGCATGGAAGATATCTGAAGAAAGTTTCCTGAAAGATGTTTCTTGGATTGATTTGGTAAAAATGAGATTGAGTTATGGTAAGGTTGGTAACAACAATATTCCAGATGGTCAAGCTGTTCAGACTTTTCAGTCTTTTAATAATGGATGGATAAACGGAGTGCCTAATTATTTGGCTTCAACCAATGTAATGCCTAATCCAGATTTGAAATGGGAAACCACAACGACACAAAATATAGGCTTGGATTATGAGTTTGCAAAAGGTCGTTTCAGCGGTTCATTAGATTTCTATAAAAACATAACCGAGGATTTATTGCTTCGTTTTCCTGTAGCAGGTTCAGGATATGAATTCCAATACAGGAATATTGGAGAAATACAAAACAAGGGAATTGAAACAACAATAAATTTTGATGCTATTAGAAAGGAAAACTTTGGCTTGAGCCTTTCTTTCAACATCGCCTTTAATGAAAACAGGATTAATTCATTAGGTATAATGGATGATTTTACATTCTCTTCTACATGGGCTTCTACAGCAATTGGAAACGATTATGCAGTATACCAAGGTCAGCCAATTGGTATGATGTATGGCTATCAAAGTGATGGTCGTTATGAGGTTTCGGATTTTGATTATGCAGATGGAACTTATACGTTAAAAGAAGGAGTTGCAGATGGATCGTTGGTTGTTGGAAATGTTGTTCCTGGATCAATGAAGCTAAAAGATATAAATGATGATGGTATTGTTGATGAAGACGATCTTTCAATTATAGGTAACTCAAACCCTAAAAACACAGGTGGTCTGACATTAAATGGAAGAATTTATAATTTTGATTTTTCAGCCGCATTCAACTGGAGTTATGGAAACGACATCTATAACGCAAGTAAAATTGAGCATACTTCAGCTACAACTTCCTCACCAAATGGACAATATAGAAATCTTACCAATGTGATGCAAGATGGTTCCAGATGGACTAATATCAATGCTTCTGGAGAATTGGTAACAGATCCTACAGAGCTATCTGCATTGAATGCCAATACAACAATGTGGTCTCCTTATATGCAACGTTTTGTGATGAGCGATTGGGCTATCGAAGATGGCTCTTTCCTTAGACTAAATACATTAACCCTTGGATATAGCCTTCCTGAATCGATTATCAAGAAACTTGGGATTTCACGATTTAGATTGTATGGAACCATGACAAACGTATTTGTGCTAACCAATTATTCAGGTTTGGATCCGGAAGTTTCAACTCGTAGAGCTACACCGTACACTCCTGGTGCGGATTATTCACCTTATCCTCGTAATAGACAAGTTGTTTTCGGTCTGAACTTAAATTTTTAATCAAAAAAAAAACTTACAATGAAAAATAAAATAGTAATTCCAGCATTATTGTTCTTCGCACTGGCATTGTTTTCCTGTGATGATTTTGCAGAAGATTATTTAGATGTTAAGAGTGAATCCACTTTAGACGAATCAGTGATTTTTTCTACACCAGATTTGGCCGAAAGTGCTGTTAACGGAATCAAAATCCCTTTTGGTGAAACCAATTCCTATAGAGGTCGATTTCTTCCATGGTATGGGTTCAATACTGATACAGAATGGTATAACGCATCAGAAAGTACTTCAAGTGACAAGCCTGATTTAGCGATTTATGATGCTAAGCCAACTAACAGCGAAATGAATTCAACCAATAACGCTTGGGAGATGATGTTTAGAGGAATCGAACGTGCAAACCTTTGTATCAGAGGATTACGAACGTATGGCAACCCTGTTCCGGATTCTCAATTAGGATATCTTCTAGGCGAAGCACTTACACTAAGAGCCATATATTATGCAGATTTGGTAAAGGCTTGGGGAGACGTTCCAGCCCGATTTGAACCGATTACTTCAGAAACAATCTATATAACTAAATCTAGTAGGGATACTATTTACAAACAACTTATTAAAGATTTAGGAGAAGCAGCTACTCTAGTTCCTTGGCCAAACGAAACTGCTGCAACATCCAGTGTAGAAAGAATCAACAAGGCTTTTGTTAAGGGGTTTAGAGCACGTCTGGCTCTTGTTGCAAGTGGTTTTCAGCAATATCCTGACGGAGTTAGAAGAAGTAACGATCCTGAACTTTCTGTAAATGCAATGTATACTCTTGCATTAAGTGAGTGTAAAGACGTAATCGAAAGCGGAAAAGCTCATCTGGAACCTTCTTTTGAAACATTTTGGAAAAAATATAATCAAGAAGTAACAGCAGCGGGAGGAGAATCACTTTGGGAAATTCCTTTTGCAGCAGGTAGAGGAAGGATGCTTTTTACATTTGCTGTAAATCATACTAACAATGATCAATATCATGCCAATGGAAACAACAGGGGCGGAGTTTCAGGACCTCTTCCAACTGTTTTTTATGACTTTGATGAGTTAGACACTAGAAGGGATGTAACTTGTGTTCCTTATAAATATGGTCCAGCCGTAAATGGTATTGCTAAACAACAATTGGGAACATTCAATAAATGGTGTTTCGGAAAATACCGCTACGAATGGATGAACCGTTTCGTAACTTCTACAAATGATGATGGTATCAATAAAATATATATGCGTTATGCCGAAGTTTTATTGATGGCTGCCGAAACTGCTAATGAGTTAGAAGGTCCTGGAGCTGCTGCAATTTATTTGAAAGAGTTAAGAATGAGAGCATTCAAGCCAGAAGATCATGCACAAAAAGTAGATAACTATGTAAACTCTTTAACCAGCAAGGATGCGATGTTTAATGCAATTGTAAACGAGCATAAATATGAATTTACAGGCGAAATGGAACGTAAGCAAGCGTTAATAAGATGGAATCTATTAGGAACAAATTTAGATTTGGCCAAAGAAAAAATGATCCAATTGAGAGATAGGACAGGAGAATATGAAGATGTGCCAACTGTTTTGCATTTTAAATTTGCAGCAGATAATGAATCATTGATCATCTATGGTTTGAATAGAGGTGAACACAATAGTCCTGGTCCAGATTATACCCCTTATGATTGGAATGCTCTTTCGGATTCTAAAATAAATTCACTCTACAAAGCTGGTATTGATCCAGATAATCGACAGTTTTGGCCAATTTGGCAAGTATTCATAGATAATAGTAATGGTACTTTAGTGAACGATTACGGATATTAAGAGTTAGGTAATTTGTATTAGTTAGTTGGGCTTGTTGATGGGATTAGTTGTCTTTCTTGATAATTAATGATTTGAGAATTAGATTTTAGTGATCGAAATGTGTAAATCTTAATTACTAAAGCAACTAATCCCTAGCAAGCTTTTTTATTTTGAAATAAAATCCAAAAGCAAGTTGTCTCAAATGAAAACATTATGAAGAAAATCAACAATTTCTTAATTTTATTGCTAATCAGTTCGTCGCTTTTCGGACAGGATTTTCCAGACAATACTCATAAATGGATGCGAAATCCCGATAACGGAGACGGAACATATAGCAACCCAATCATCAACAGCGATTATTCTGATCCTGATGCAATTAGAGTTGAAAATAAATTTTACATGACCGCTTCTTCCTTTAATTGTATTCCAGGTTTGCCCATTTTAGAGTCGGATGATTTGGTAAATTGGAAATTGATTGGTTATGCTCTAAATAGACAAAAACCAGAAGTAACTTATGATCTTGCTCAACACGGAAATGGTGTTTGGGCTCCTTGCATCCGATTTCACAAAAAAGAATTTTATATCTATTATCCCGATCCCGATTTTGGAATTTATATGACAAAAGCTCAAAAACCCGAAGGCCCTTGGTCCGAGCCTGTGATGGTGAAATCAGGAAAAGGTTTGATAGATCCAACACCGCTTTGGGATGATGACGGGAAAGTCTATTTGGTTTATGCTTTTGCAGGAAGTCGGGCAGGAATTAAAAGCATATTGACAATTTGCACCATGAATTCCAACGGAACATTAGCCAACAATGATGATGTTCTTTTGATTGATGGCCATGAAGAAGAACCAACAATAGAAGGACCAAAAATCTATAAGAGAAACGACTATTATTACATTTTTGCACCAGCTGGTGGAGTAGCTACAGGATGGCAAACCGTCATGAGATCTAAAAATATTTACGGTCCTTATGAAAAACGCAAGGTATTGGATCAAGGAACAACAACAGTAAACGGGCCACATCAAGGAGCTTGGGTAGAAACAGCTACTGGCGAAGATTGGTTCCTGCATTTTCAAGACAAAGGTATTTTTGGAAGGGTTGTGCATTTGCAACCGATGAAATGGGAAAATGATTGGCCTTTTATGGGGATTGATACTAATGATGATGGAATTGGTGAACCTGTGACAAAATTTAAAAAACCGAATGTTGGTAAATCTTTTCCAATGGTTTCGCCATCCGATTCGGATGAGTTTAATGAGCCAAAATTAGGTTTGCAATGGCAATGGCATGCGAATCCAAAAGTAAATTGGGGCTTTCCAAGTACAATGGGATTTTATACACTCAATTGCATTCCAAAACCGAGACAGGCTCTTAACCTGTTTGATGTTCCGAATTTACTATTGCAAAAATTTCCAGATGATAATTTTACCGCTACAACAAAACTTCAATTCAATTCTTATTCTGATGGAGATGAAGCTGGACTTGTAATTATGGGTTTGGATTATAATTATCTGAAACTAAAAAAAGCAAACGGAAAAATTTTTCTCTCCCAAATGATTTGTAAAAACGCCAATAAGAAAGAGTTGGAAAAAGAAATGGAAAATGTGGAACTAAAAACCAACATGATTTTTCTTCAGGTGAAAGTAACCGAAAATGGAAATTGCACTTTTGCTTTCAGCGAAGACGGAAAAATTTTCACGAATATCGGAATACCTTTTACAGCGAAAGAAGGCAAGTGGATTGGTGCAAAATTAGGCTTTGTAGCACTAAGGGAAGACTTTATAAACGATGCAGGAAACATAAAAATAGATTGGATACGCTTTAATAAAATACAATAGATAGATATGGAAAAAATAATGGCTTTTTTGATTCTTATTTTGATTGGAACTTCTTTTACTTCATCTGCTCAAGACAAGAAAATAACTTGGAAAAAAATTACTGAAAGTGAAGATGAAAGTTGGTTTGCATCGGATGAAGCTAAAAATTATGCAGAAAATGTGCTTTTATACCAGCGAGAAATTGGCGGATGGCCAAAAAACATTGAAATGCAGGAAAAAATATCGGCATCAGAAAGACAAAATCTCATCAAACTAAAATCGGACCCAAAAGGCTGTACCATCGATAATGGAGCAACGTGTCAGGAAATGCTTTTTCTGTCTAAAATGTATAAGGCAAATCCAGATGAAAGATACAAGACTGCTTTTCTAAAAGGGTTGATGTATTTGATTACAGCCCAATACAAAAATGGAGGCTGGCCTCAATATTATCCGTTGAAGGAAGGATATTATACTCATATTACTTACAATGACAATGCAATGGTTAATGTCTTGAAGATTCTCAACGAGGTAAAAAATAAATCAGGCTTCTATTCAATTCCTGTTTCGGACGAAATCATCAACCTTGCAACAACTTCTTTCAGCAAAGGAATTGATTGTATAATAAAAACACAATACAAGCAAAACGGAAAACTTACAGGCTGGTGTGCTCAACATGACCGAGAAACCCTACAACCAGCAAAGGCTAGGGCTTATGAGTTACCTTCTCTCAGCGGAAAGGAATCTTCAAAGATTGTATTGCTTTTGATGTCAATTGATAAACCATCCAAAGAAATAATTGATGCTGTCGAAAGTGCCGTTGCTTGGTTTGAAACTACTAAAATTAAAGGAATCAAGATAGAATCTGTAGCAACTGGAAAAGGAGATAAAAAAGACAGAGTGGTTGTGGAAAGCCCCGATGCAGAGCCTTTGTGGGCGAGATTTATGGAACTCAAAGACAACAGGCCATTTTTTTGTGACAGAGATGGAGTGAAAAAATATGCTTTGTCTGAAATTGGTTATGAACGTAGAAACGGCTATGCCTGGTACACTAACGAGCCGAAAGAAGTCTTGAAGAAATACAATAAATGGAAAAAATCTTTAGAATAATCAGGAGTTAGCAAACTTTTAAAAACACATTATTATGCAAAAAATTACTCAATTGCTCGTTTTGTTTTTTATCGTGACAGGATTTTCAGTACAATCGCAAGTCACTGATGTTTGGGATTTTGGTGCAACCCAACTGGACAACACTTTGTTCAATAATCAATTGAATGAAACCATTATTAATTCTTGGTATGATAGCTCCATTACTCCTGGAAGTGCCGGTACAACCAATACATTTCCCGTGAGTTTTATAGCTGGGGCATTGTCTTGGACAGGTGGTGCAAGTGACAGGCTGAGAACAACGAATACTGCATTGACAAGGTACGACAACAATATTGCCAGTGTGACAACACACAACGGAAGGGTTTATTGTAATGCTTTTGCTCCACTTTCTAACGGATTGCCAACTTCGCGCTATTTTACTTTGGCCTTAGATGAAGATGATGAAGTAAAAATAATTGCCAGAGGCGATACGGCAGGATCTTTAAGTTTTGTTTACCAGTCAAATCCAGAACTTCAAAATGATAGTTTTCCAATAACAGCAACTTCAGGAAGTGTGACAGAGGCTAGTTTTGTGGCAAAAAATGCAGGAAATTATATTTTTTATGATGCTTCCGCCAAGGCCAGTATTTATAGGATTTATAGAAAAGATGCGGTTTATACTTCCGTAACCGGAAATGTAGATGTTTCGCAAGCGGTCGGAATTCCAGAAGGCTATTCGGTTGTTTTTACAAACCTGGCAGGAAAATCTTGGACAGCTACAATTAATGCTGGCGTATATAATATTTCAGTTCCGGTTGGTTATGCTTATACTTTGAGTTTGGCAGATGCAAGCGGATATATCATTACTACAGGAGATTCATTTGACACTACTGGTGTTGCAACGCCTTCGGTTGATCATAATATTGCAATTACTGGAGTAAATTTATTTACGGTTTCGGGAAGTATCAGTGGTTTGGGAACTTCAATTTCAAATCTTGGTTTGATGTTCACTCCAGATCCGGCAAGTAATTCAGCTTATACACCATCTCCAATTTTTGATTTTGAAACTTCAACTTATTCTGTTCAATTAGAACCCAATATACAATATACCATCACGGCCCAAGGTGTAAATGATTTTGAAATAATTGCAAATACAGTGACGGTTTCAAGTCAAGATACTTTTGATATTGTTTTTACTCCAAAACCGGTCTATCCAGTAACAATCACAACAACAGGTTTGACTGAAAATCAATTAAGCGACTTGCAATTGACGTTTACCAATTTAAACGAAAGTGGATACAGCTATACATTTGAGGAGTTGAATTCGATTGCATTACGAAACGGAACTTACGGAATTTCCTTCAGCGGATTGGATAATCATCCTGTTGAATTGGGATTAACATCAAATTTAGGTGTAAATGGGGTTGGGACTTCAAAAACGATAAACTTCAATCCAGTGACGGTTTGGTCGTTTAATGATAAAGCAATCAATTCCAGTACAACTGCTTATTATAAAGGTATGGTGTTGACAGGTCAGGTTTCAACCGTAACCAGTTCGGGGCATTTGACTGCAAAAACCGAAGCGACAATGCAAGTTCCAATACTTCCCAACCAAAAGGTTATAGTGTCCTACTATTATTCGGCTAATTTTTCGATTGAAGGGGGAGCTTCAATTACTACAGCATCTAACAGCACTTCAATCGTAGAAAATGTCGAATATGTTTATACTGGAATTACACCCGGAAATGTAACCATCACCGTTGGTGGTCCATCCAATCTGACTAGTTATTTTACAGAAGTAAAAACGGTTCCCAATGTTGCCTACAGCCCTATAATTACAGTTGGAGTTGATAAGCAATATCAAACCATTAACGACGCGCTTTTGGCAGTTTCAAACATGACAAGAACCAATACAGATAGGGTAACCATCATGATTGATTCAGGAAATTATGAAGAAATGTTGGTTATCAATCAAGCAAATATCACTTTGAAAAATGCCTCTACAACTCCAAATATTGACTTGATAAACGGTGGGGTTGACATAACGGATGGTGCTGTAAGAGTCACATCCTATTATGGTCATGGATATAGCTATTACAGTATGGCATCCAATCAGAAATGGAACCAGCAAACCTTGGATGTGAATTTGGCCAACGGAAATTTTTCCTATCAAAATGCTGGAGCCGGAACCACGAATGGTTCTTTTTGGAACGCTACAGTTGTGGTAAATGCAAATGGTTTTGAAGCAGAAGATATTATTTTCGAAAATTCGTTCAACCAATACATCTCAATAAAAGAATCTCAGGATGTGGTTGTGGCTTGGTCATCGGGAAGTCCGGGAGTAAGGCCTACAAATAGCGGAAACACAGAGGTCCAAAACAAGACATTTGTAGAAAGAGCGGCGGCTTTGGCTGTCAACAATAATGTTCAGAAAGTTGTTTTAAATAAATGTAGGGTTGTTGGCCGTCAAGATTCTTTTTTTGGTGGAACTGGAGCTAGGGTTGCGGTATATAAAGGAACGGTCATGGGGGCTGTCGATTATATTTTTGGAGCTATGGATGCGGTTTTCTATAAGACAGAATTAAGTATGAATACAAGCGATCAATCCAGTGATGTTTCTTATATAACTGCTGCACAACAAGCATCGGGTAGGGGATATTTGATGTTTGAATGCACGGTTACTACAGCTGAACCTTTAATTGAAACGGCTTCAGTATATCGATCAAAACCGGGATATTTTGGACGTCCTTGGTTGGCCACTACCAGCGAAGTTGTTTTTTATAATACTACTATTGAAACTACAAATTTTCCAGGTTATGAAGGAAATTCATTGATTCTACCTTTAGGTTGGCAAAATACCTTGGGAGGAACATCAAGCGGAATGTATGAATACGGAACAATTGAAAACTCAGGGATTGATAATTCTTTGACTCGTGCCAATTGGGCAACAAATCTTGTAACCCCTGTGCTAAATGATGGCACTTCAATTACAACATTCAATTTTACAAAAGGTACCGATGATTGGGATCCTTTTCCGGAACTAATCAATAATGACCTGGGAGTTGGGATGTATAATCCACAATCGGAGGTGAAAGTTTTTGCGGTTGACAGTTCAATTTACATTCAGAATGTCTTGCATAAAACACAAGTCAATGTATATGCGGTTAATGGGGTTTTGGTAAAATCATCAGAGATAGTAAGTGACAGTAACATTGACATTAGTGATGGTATTTGGATTGTAGTGCTGAAATCTACGGCTGGATATAAAGCTGTAAAAGTAATAACCCATTGATAGGATTGCAATTCTAGCAATCATTTTATTTTTCATCTATTTAAATCAATTTTTCATAAAAATTAACGCCTATTTTTTTGTAGATCAAAATTATATAATTACTTTTATGTAATCGATTGTATAAATTTTTTAATCAACATTTTAAACTATTAATTATGAAAAAAACATTACTATTCTCAATTTTTGCATCTTTCCTTTGTTCGACTATGTCCTATTCCCAGACAAAAGTTTGGGATTTTGGAAATGATAGTGATACTTGGCCTTTAAGTTCAGGAATTTCTTCTGAAGTGATTGTTGATAATTTGGGCTTGTTTCCAATTGCAACCAATACCAATTTCGCTGCAGTTACTGCTCAAAACAACACTTTTTCTGATGGTTATACATCAGTAAATCGTTTCCAAATGAATGGTGGAGGTGGTGTTACAGCTCCAGATTATATGCCTATTCAACGTTTTTTATATTTTGATGTAGATAGTGATTGTGTCGTAAAAGTATGGTTCAAGACGGGAAGCAATGGTGCCGTAAGAACTGTCATGGTAACAGATGGTACCTCTTTGGTAGGAAGTGCTACAACAAATACGGGTTCCAATACTGATACAGCAATTATTACTGCAAATTACACGGGAACAGGCGGAAGACTTTATATTTATGGTGACGGAACAGCCAACAACTTGATGAAAGTCCAGGTTACTGGTGCAACCGTTAGCACAACTACCTTGTCGAAAGATGATTTCCATGCAAATGTTTCGAACGTTTTTTCTGATGGAAACAAGGTATATTTAAGCAATATTAAATCAAATACAGAAGTAAAAGTTTATAGTGTTACTGGGGCTTTAGTAAAATCTTTTGCTACTTCATCAGATATAGATTTCCAATTGGATCAAGGTCTATTTATCGTTAACGTAAAATCAGCTGAAGGTGCTGAAAAATCAGTTAAAGTTGCCTTGAAATAATTTTGCATTAAATTAGATAGTTAGGTTTAATAAATTGTGTTTTTTAAGAAGCAGTAAATGAAAATTTACTGCTTTTTTTTGGCGTTTGATGAGATGAGATATGAATTAAATATTAATCGATTACAATGTTGAAGCTTACTAAGATGGTATCAAAATAAAAGATAACAAACAATAACAAAAAATGATGACACTAATTGCATGAATTTCTGCGAATTAATTGGTTGAAATCTGTATTGGAAAATAGATTTCAAATCTATTGTAGTTTAGCCAAAATTAATTTGTGAAATTAGTGAAAGCTTGCAAATGCATATCTAGTAAGGATGGCGTTATGCTTTCCTTAAAAAAAGGCCCTTTCAAAATCATGAAAGGGCCTTTTAAATGAATATAATTAAATCGCATTAAATTACTTCTTGTTTATCTTCTTATCAAAAACACCTTCATTGGTTTGAATCTTAACCAAATATATACCACTGCTCAATTCGCTAATATCAATTTTAGCAGTATTGTCTCTGATTGTTTTAACCAGTTGCCCGAGAATACTATAAACCGAAATACTCTGAATAATTTGATTGTCTGAAAGTGAAATGTTCAGCTCATTTGTAACAGGATTTGGATATAAAGCGATATCATTTTTGGTAAAATCATTTGTTCCCAGGGAACTGTATTGGGTTTTGATGTAGTATAAATTCGTAGTACCTCCTTTTGTGATTGTGTTGGTTCCTGCAGGAACGTTCGGGATAATTGCTACACCTGAAGAGGCTGTGTGATTGACACCATTAAGCTTAATAACGCCATTAAAGGTTGGATCAAAAACCAATGTTAATGTTGAAGGAATTAAAGTAGTATAAGTAATTACGGTCGGAGTTTCAATCTTTAAACGGGCCGTCAATGTCAAATCATCATACGTGGTTAGTCCTGGATTTGAATTCATATTGGCAGATGTAAAGCTGTAGAAAGAACTCGTTAATCCCGAAGTGGTAAAATTATGGATTTCATCTCCAGTAGGAGGAAGTCCAATAGTTATCGAACCAGAGCCAGATACTGAAGTTCCTGATGTTCCGGTTGTGGCAATAGTAAAAGTTATATCACCCGTTGGTGTCCCGGATACTGTAACGGTTTTGTCGGTCATATTTTTAACGAAATCAATCCCAAAAGCCGGTAATCCGGTAACGGTTACATCGGTTGCGGTTCCGCCCCAGGTGAAAACCATAGTGCTTATTGTACTTCCTTCGGTAACAGTTTGCTCGTTGTTTTCAGGAATAATCAAGGTTTGACTACTTTCAATTGGGGTTATTCCTTGAATCGCTACCAACGAGGATGTATATCCATTTAAAAGTGCCATCAGGCCTGCATTTACAGCTGAGTGGGTATCATCGATTGCATTGTTGAAAGTCCAACTGATATCTCCTCCAGAAACCCTTCCAGAATAGAGCATTACATTATCTTTTGCAATTGCTGGAGCGTCAATAACTAAGTCGTTTATATATAATGTCGCATCGGTATCAAAATTATTATAAGGAGTATTGCCCTGAAAAGAAGTGATGGTATTACTTACAACTTCGTTTCTTGTAGTAGCTACATAAGCGTCAAACTGACTAGGATTTGTTGTAGCATTGTAAGGAAGAAAGCTTGTTTGTCCGCTCATTTCATTGTTGAAAGCTTTAATAATTCCGCCATTTTCTCCCGAGAATGTTCCATTTGCACCACCTAGGATATCGGTTCCTTGTTTGGAAATCATCATAGGGTATTTGCAAGTGCGGAAAAAATTCCCTTCTACAAAAACCGATGAACCCAATGTGGATCCTACGCCATATTTAGAAATTCCGTCAAAATAATTGTTGTAAACGTGTGCTGAATAATAGCGAACCCTTGGATGACGCGAATCTGAATGATCAAACCAGTTGTGATGGTAGGTGATATACAATCCTGAAGTGGTATTTTCGCTTAAACCCAAAAGACACGATTTTCCTGTATCCCAAAAATGATTATAGGAAAAAGTAACATAAGTAGATTTTTTGCAATCCAATGAACCATCGCCCTTCACTTGATCGGCATCTCCACCAGGAGCTCCATAAAACATATCGCAATGATGCACCCATACATATTCATTGTCTTGTTGAAGGCTAACATTGTCGCCTTCGCTTGCATTTGTAAGCATAAATCCAAGATTTCTGACCTCTATATTCGATCCTTTCTTGATGCGTAATCCCCATCCGTTGACTAATGCATCTGAACCCACACCTTCAAAAGTGATAGAACCATTAATATTGTTGTCATTTTCAATCACGATGTCGCCACTAAGCATATAATTCAAATCAGTAATATTCCCTATCAATCTCACAATCAGCGGACGATTGTCATCTCCTTTTTTGTAACCGTCCAAAATGGTTTGCAAACCCACACAAGGATTGTTATTGGCTCCGACTACTACAAGCGAAACCGTGTTTTTTGTCTCTTCGGAAATGTATAGAATAACAGCATTAGTTTTTACAGTTCCATCAAGATTGTAGCCTCCTGGAATTTTATTATTGCTGTGTGCGAAACCATTTCGGTCATGGGCCAAAACCGTAACACTTTCAGAAATCGTTGCTTCTCCTTCTATATTGGCTGTAACGGGAACCACTTTTAAAGTATAATTTCCTGCCGAAAGCCCGAGTACATCTGCCCGAAAATAGCTTCCATAACTCCTAATCAGTTGGGTGTCGATTATTTGGTCGGTCAAACCGCCACCAGTGTAGTAAACATTATAACTGTCAACACCTTCAACAGGGCTCCAAGTAACATATGCTGTTTCTAGCCAACCTGTTGCTTGCGTGATGGTAACGTTTTGTGCCTTCATTTGAAAGGAAAATAAAAACAATAACGTTAACTGTACTATTTTTTTCATAAGATAATTTTTGATAAGCTATAAAATTTTATGTAATGGATTACACAAAATTATAAATTATAAAATAACAATCCAATGTTTTTATGCTAAATAAAAATAAAACCAAAATATTTTATGATAAATTCAATGTATATAAGACTTTATAAGGAAATCTATTCATTAAGGATATTCTTGTTTAGGTGAATTTAAGATCTAAACGTATGGGACTGCTGACTCTAATAGAAAAATATTTAGCTTTAAAATGTCATTTTCTCCTATTTTTTATAATTTAATGGAATATTGATGGTTTTTAAAGTTCAGTTTATATTCTCTTTTTTTAATGATATTATTATTTTGTGCCCTATTATCAATACGATATTAATTTTTGGTCTAATATTTTTATTAATATAGTATTTTTAGTATTTTTGTGTAATCGATTACTTTTTTTAAATAAGTTTTTTGAACAAATTTTATATTTTTAATGTTTAAAAAATTAATAATGAGATATTTAGTTATTTTTTTTGTTTTAATGAATTTGAATTTGGCTTCTGGTCAGGTTACAAAGGATACTTCCTTTACTATTTTATCAGAATATAAAAAGCAACTAAAAAAATATCCTTCTATAAAAATTGTAGAACCTCAAAGGAATCCATTGGTTTTGGAACAAAAAGATATTGTTTATACTTATCAAAAACGACCTTTACACCTTGATGCCTATCTTTTTAAGTCCAATAAAAAACTTCCAGCGGTTGTAATGCTTCACGGTGGCGGATGGAAATCGGGCGATAAATCGATGCTAGAACCATTTGCAGAAAAAATCACATTAAATGGATATCAATGTTTTGCTATCGAATACCGTTTATCCGATGAAGCTCAATATCCTGCAGGAATTGATGATGTACTAAAGGCCATTACATTTATTAAAAATAATGCTGAAAGATTTAATGTTGATACTTCCAAAATTGTAATTCTAGGACAATCTTCTGGAGCTCAAATGGCTTCTTTGATCGGAACAAAATACAATACAGAAGTAAATGCAATCATTAACATTGATGGCGTTCTGGCATTTCATCATCCAGAATCATCAGAAGGTAAATATGCCTCGTTATGGCTTGGCGGAACGTATGAGGAAATTCCCGAAATTTGGATGGATGCATCGGCACTATCTCATACAGACGAAAATACACCGCCCATTTTGTACATCAACAGTCAACACGAACGTTTTCACGCAGGTAGAAATGATATGAACGAGATATTGAAAAAGCATAAAATTTATTCAAGAATAGAAACCATTCCGGATAGTCCACACACATTTTGGCTGTTTGAGCCGTGGTTTGACAAAACGGTACAATACACACTCGATTTCCTAAACGAAAAATTAAAATCTTAAATAATGAATTCATCCAAATTATTTCTAGCAACTTCAATTGTTTGTCTATTGGCAAGTTGCAGTTCGAAACAATCAAGTTTGCAATCTAAAAACCAAAAAACCTATGCCGAAATTTCGATAAAAGAAGGAGGAAAATGGAATGGAAAAAAATACGAAGGTGGTACTTTTAAAAATGTCGAAAATTTAAAAGTTCCCGAAAGCCACACCGATCATTCGTTTTACATTCGCTATGAAGGTCCGGGTTGGGAAAGCAATAAAGTAGGATACAGGCTTTACCTGGATTGGCGAAATGCGATTGATATTTACGGAAAGAAAACAGATACTTTGGTCTTGTCGCAAGTAGGTCAGGATGGTTTTGATTCCTATCACAATATGAGCGATTGGGGAGCTGATATTTTAAAAGTGGCCAAGGGTATGGGAGTTGGCTCCATCGGAAGGATTCTCAATAACGAAATGCATCATTTTAAGGAAGTAGATTCTACCTTTGCAAAAGTTTCCAATGAAAAGCACAACTCTGAAGTGAAAGTGGATTATTTTGGTTGGAAAACCAATAACCAAAAAAACAATCTGCAATCGTGGCTGACTATTTTTCCAGACGAACGTTATACGAAACATACGATCCAATCATCTGAATTGATGGACGGAATTTGTACAGGGATTGTTAAACTGAATAATCTTCCTGTCATAGAAAAATCAAGTGAAAACAAAAAATGGGCTTATATTGCAACCTATGGCGTTCAAACTCTTTTTGATGATCAACTTGGAATGGCGGTTTTCTATGAAGTGTCAACTGCCGAAAAACCTTTTGAAGGGCCACATGATCATCTGATTCAGTTTAAACCAACAAAAAATAAGATTACGTTCTATTTTCTTGGAGCTTGGGAAAAAGAACCGAACGGCATTAAAAGCAGGGAAGCCTTTATTCACTATTTGGATGAAAATTTAAAAAAACTAAACGATGGCAATTCACTCAATTAATATGAAAAGAAGAAGCAAATTATATGTATTGATTGTTGCAACATCGATAGTGATGGGGTGCAAATCCAATAAAACAGTTACAACCAATTCTAATTTGGAAGTTCCAACAGAGTTAAAATGGTCGGAAAGAATGGCTTTAACCTTGATGAAGCAACATCCAAATGCTTACGAGATTGATCATAAAACCCAACCAAAATGGGATTATGTTCACGGATTGGTCATGACTTCTTTTGAGAAATTATACGAAGAAACCAAAAAGCAAGCCTATTATGATTATCTAAAAGGATATTATGATGCCACGATTCAGCCCGACGGAAGTATCCCAACCTATAAATTAGAGAATTACAATATTGACATGTTGGCGTCAGGAAATGCACTTTTTTATATGTATGACACGACAAAGGAAGAAAAATATTTGAAGGCTTTAAAGTTACTCCGAAGCCAGCTGGAAAAGCATCCTCGAACTTCTGAAAAGGGTTTTTGGCACAAGAAAGTCTATCCAAACCAAATGTGGCTGGATGGTTTGTATATGGGTTCGCCTTTTTATGCACATTACACGGTAAAATTTGAAAACGGAATAAATCTGGACGATGTTGCACTTCAATTTGAACAGATCCAGAAGCATTTGTTGGATGCCAAAACAGGACTTTTATACCACGGTTGGGACGAAAGTAAGGAAATGGCTTGGGCCAATAAGCAAACAGGAACTTCACCGAATTTTTGGTCAAGATCGTTGGGTTGGTATGCCATGGCTTTGGTCGATGTGTTGGACTATATGCCAGAAAATCATCCGAAACACAAAGAATTGGTTGTTTATTTGAACCAATTGGCGGAAGCCTTGAAAAAACAGCAACACGCTTCAGGACTTTGGTACCAAGTTACAGATCAGGGAAATAGAGAAGGAAATTACTTGGAAGCATCGGGAACGGCCATGTTTGCTTATTCTTTCGCGAAAGGAGCAAATAAAGGCTATTTACCAAAAGAATATAAAAAAGTAGCCGAAAAGGCATTCGACGGATTGACAAGGGATTTAGTGAAAATAGCTCCCGAAGGTTATGTTATTATTACAGAAGCTTGTGCTGTTGCAGGTTTGGGAGGAAAACCCTATCGCGATGGATCTTATGAATATTATGTAAACGAACGGAAGCAAGATAATGATCCAAAAGCAACTGGGCCGTTTATCTTAGCAGCTTTAGAATTAAATAAATAAGCAATCCAGATGCAAAAAACAATTGTACTTTTTCTCTTGCTTGTTGTTTTTTCAAAGGGTCAAGCCCAAATTTTGAAAACTTCTTGGAAAGATATTGTCAATAAAATGGATGAGGCTTGGTTTCAATCTAAAGAAGCCGAGGAAATAGCCCAAAATGTTTTGTTGTACCAGCGGGATATTGGAGGTTGGCCTAAAAATATCCAAATGCAGGAACCGCTTTCTGAAAAGGAAAAGTCGGATTTGGTAGCCTTAAAATCCAGTTCAAAAGGATGTACGATTGACAATGGTGCTACCATTTTGGAGATGCTTTTTTTATCCAAAATCTATAAGCAAAATCCAAAGGAAGAATATAAAAACGCATTCTTGAAAGGATTGGATTATTTGTTGATGGCACAATATGAAAACGGTGGATGGCCTCAATTTTATCCGTTAGAAAAAAAATATTCTTCACACATTACCTACAATGATGATGCTATGGCAAATGTGATGCCTATCTTGAAGGAAATAAAAGATAAGACGGATCATTTTTCAATCCAACCTTCGCAAGAAATCAGAGAAAAAGCAAGCCGGGCATTTGATAAAGGAATTGATTGCATTTTGAAAACCCAGTACCGACAAAGAGGCGTTTTGACAAGCTGGTGTGCTCAACATGATGAATTTACGTTATTACCAGCCGATGCACGAAGTTTTGAATTGGCTTCCTTGAGTGGTTATGAGTCGGCAAAAATTGTATTGCTTTTGATGGATATCAAAAAGCCTTCGCGTGAGGTGATAACATCCGTAAACAGTGTCGTTGACTGGTTTGAAAAAACTAAAATCACGAATTTAAGAGAAGAGCGGATTTATGATGAGAAGGGCAAGATGATTGATAAAAAGATGGTTCCTGCTGAAAATGCCGAACCAATTTGGGCTCGTTTTATGGAATTGGAAAACAACAAACCATTTTTTTGTGACCGTGACGGAATCAAGAAAGATTCTATTTCTCAGATTGGTATCGAAAGAAGAGTGGGATATGCTTGGTACAGCTCAGCTCCACAAAAGGTTTTAGATAAATTTGAAAAATGGAGCAAGCAAAATTTTATCAAAAAGCCGGTTGATGAAAACTATGTAACCGTTGCCCAAGATGGTTCTGGCGATTATACTTCGATTCAGGAAGCTATCAATCAGGCAAAGGCTTTTCCATATGAAAAGATTACGATTTTCATCAAAAATGGGATTTATAAAGAGAAAATAAAAATCCACGAGTGGAACACCAACCTGCAGTTAATCGGCGAAAGCCAAGAAAAAACAATTATCACATTTGATGACTATTTTGGCAAAATGGGTTTGGGCAGAAACAGCACTTTTTATACCTATACTTTGATGGTTGATGCTGATGATGTGGTGTTGCAAAACCTTACCATTGAAAATGCTGCTGGAGAAGTTGGTCAGGCTGTGGCACTTTCGGTAACTTCAAATAGGGTGGCGGTTATAAATTGCAAACTACTTGGAAATCAAGATACTTTGTATGCAACAGGAACTGGAAAACAATATTTTAAAAATTGCTACATCGAAGGTACAACCGATTTTATCTTCGGAAGTGCAACTGCATTTTTTGAAAATTGCGAGATTCACAGCAAAAAAGATTCCTTTATAACGGCGTCTTCCACTCCGAAAGATAGCAGTTTTGGTTATGTTTTCACTAATTGCAAATTAACAGCCGCCGATGATATTTCTAAAGTATATCTAGGACGACCTTGGAGAATTTATGCTAAAACAGTATTTCTGAATTGCAATTTAGGAAATCATATTTTGCCTGAAGGATGGCACAATTGGTCGAAGCCAGAAGCTGAAAAGACTACTTTTTATGCTGAATTTAAAAATAATGGTGAAGGTTCAAAAACGCAATCACGGGTAAAATGGTCTTCTCAGCTTTCAAAAAAGGAAGCAAAAAAATATACGATAGAAAATATTCTAAAACAATCACAGCCTGATTCAAAAAAACATTGGTATGAAATGAGCATGCCCTAAAATTGGTCGCAAAAACCAATGAAGATATGTGAATTACATATGACCGATAAAAAAACAATAAACAGCTACATATGAAAATTTATAAGACTTTATTTTTAGTTTTAATTTTGGCTTTTGGATGTAAGAGTGCCCAAACAGTAGATGGAAATTCTCCAGTTGTGATTTACACCATCGGAGATTCGACTATGGCAAACAAACCAAATCCTAATGAAAATCCAGAACGTGGCTGGGTTCAGGTTCTAAGTCCGTTTTTCAACGAAAAAGTAACAATTAAAAACCACGCGGTAAACGGAAGAAGTACCAGAAGTTTTAGGGATTTGAAGCATTGGCAACCGGTTTTAGACTCGTTGCAACCTGGAAATTATGTCTTTATTCAATTTGGCCATAACGATGGGAAAGATACCGATCCCACACGTTATACCAATCCGCAAACTTCTTACCGACACAATCTAATGCGTTATGTGGAGGAAACTCGTGCAAAAGGAGCGATCCCAATTTTGTTTTCATCAATTGCCAGAAGAAAATTCAATGAGCAAGGTGTTTTATTGGATTCCCACGGAAATTATACTTTGCAGGCACGTCTGGTAGCTCAAGAAATGAACGTTCCTTTCTTTGATATGCAATATTATACCGAACTTTTGGAAGAATCCTATGGAGTTGAAGGTTCCAAGAAACTGCATCTGCATTTTGCTCCAAATGAAAATAGTTATATCCCAAAAGGAATAGAGGACAATACGCATTTATCGGTTTTAGGAGCTACTGAAATTTCTAAGATTTTTGTAAATGAATTGAAAAGACAGAAACATCCTTTGGCAAAGTATGTTAAGGAGTAAGAATTTCTTAAATTTTGATAATTTCAGATAAAAGTTAGAATTACTTCCCGATGCAAAAATTCGCAAAAATATTTCCCAACAATTCATCATTGGTAACTTCTCCTGTGATGTTTCCAAAATGATACAACGCTTCCCGAATATCAATAGCCATCAAGTCACTTGGTAAATTGGTTTGTAAGCCATAATTTACTTTTTGAATTTCTTCCAAAGCTTTCAATAACGAATCGTAATGTCTTGTATTTGTGATGATTGTTTCATTATTTCGCAAAGCACCCGTGTTCACAAACGAAAGTAATTGCTTTTTTAAATCCTCAATTCCAGCATTGTTTTTGGCAGAAATCAATTCGAGTTTCACGTTTAATGGTTCAAGTTGTTTTTTGATATTTTGAACCTCGTTTTCCGATAGCAAATCAACTTTATTAATAACAACAACCAAGGGTTTTAAAGGAAACTGATTCTTTATTTTTTCGATTTCTATGATGTATTCAGAGCTTTGAACTTTAAACTTTAAACTGTCAAATAAATAAAGGACAACCTGTGCTTGCTCAATTTTTTCAAAAGTTTTTTTGATTCCAATGCTTTCCACCACATCTTTAGTTTCGCGAATTCCGGCCGTATCAATAAAGCGGAAACTCATGCCATCAATTATCAGTTCATCTTCAATCGTGTCGCGAGTCGTTCCTGCAATATCCGAAACAATGGCTCGTTCCTCGTTTAATAAAGCGTTTAAAAGTGTCGATTTTCCAACATTTGGTTCGCCAACAATGGCAACTGGAATTCCGTTTTTGATAACATTTCCAACGGCAAACGAATCGATAAGACGTTTCAGGACAAATTCAATTCGGCTTAAAAGTTCATAGAATTGAGTTCTATCAGCAAATTCTACATCTTCTTCGGCAAAGTCTAATTCGAGTTCAATCAGTGATGCAAAATTCAACAATTCCTCACGCAATTTGGCAATTTCATTACTAAAGCCACCACGCATTTGCTGCATGGCAATTTGATGCGAAGCTTCGTTATCAGAATTGATCAAATCAGCAACAGCTTCGGCTTGAGAAAGATCTAATTTGCCGTTTAGAAAGGCTCTCAAAGTAAACTCTCCCGCTTGAGCCATTCGGCAACCTTTTCGCAATAATAATTGTATAATTTGCTGCTGGATATAGGTCGATCCATGACAAGAAATTTCAATCGTGTTTTCGCCCGTATAGGAATTCGGCCCTTTAAAAACTGAAACCAAAACTTGGTCAAGCACTTTTTCTCCTTCCACTATATGTCCCAAATGAATGGTATGGGTTTTCTGTTTGGCAAGATTTTTTCCTGAAACCGACTGGAAAACGCTAGCTCCAATATTGATAGCATTTTCACCCGAAATACGAATAACAGCAATCGCTCCCGCTCCAGAAGGTGTTGCCAATGCCACGATAGAATCCTGATTGATCATAAAAAAAATATTTTGTGCAAAAGTAATTAAAAAGGAATTAATGATCGGGATGATTTAAAGATCGAAAGATCCCTTGTGAGGATATTGAGTCTTTCAGTCATATAGCTTTTTTTTAAATCATTTTTTCGTTAAATATATGTAAAACTGATAATTGTCATACTAATAACTTGAATGTTTTCGTAACTTTAGATTGTTAATTAACAACCGCAATCGCTATGAGAAAGATATTGTTTCCCACAGATTTTTCAGAAACTTCAAACAATGCCTTCGTTTATGCTTTGAAACTCGCCGAGAACATTGGAGCTGAATTGATTACACTTCATGTTTATGAACTGCCAATTATCGATATGAGTTATACGGATATCCCTGTTTATCAGGCAGAAGTTTATGAAAGCTTGGAGCTGAACAACTTTGAAAACTTCAAGGATCAGATTCCAATGTTAAGAAAAATCGCTGAAAAACATAAATTGGAACACATTAAAATCAGCAATGTGATGTTGCAGGGTGACTTGGTTGCCAATATCATCCAAACAGTGAAAGATGAGTTTATAGACTATGTCGTAATGGGGACTGGTGGTGCATCAGGTTTGAAGGAGTTTTTCATTGGCTCTACAACGGCAAGTGTTATGACAGGAACAAAAGCATTAGTGTTGGGTGTTCCTGCAAATTCTGAATATGAACCGATAAAGAAAATTGGCTTTACGACACAATTCACTATCGAAGAATTGGATGCTTTGCGTAAATTAATTCCGCTTGCAAAAGGTTTTAAAGCAGATATTGAATGCCTGTTTGTAAAGAACAGCGAAAACGAGGTTAATGAAGTAATCATTGCCGATTGGAAAGTGATTTTCAAGGAAGAAAAAGTGACGTTTCATATTATCGAAAGTAAAGATGTAGAAGACACTATTGTAGATTTTGTAAACCTTTACAGAATTAATATTTTAGCTATGCTCAACCAAAAAAGAAGCTTCTGGGAAGGTCTTTTCCATACCAGTTTAACCAAGAAAATGGCCTTTCATCTCAAGATTCCGTTATTGGCACTTCATAATGATTAGTTAATTTTGGCTTTCGCCAAATAATTGCTGCATCTTTAAAAATAGTATTCTAAAAGCAAAAAACCGTAACTCAAATTGAATTACGGTTTTTTAAATATAAAAAATGGTTGGTTGATTAGCGAATTTTAGTTGTTCAGCATTACAGGCATCACAAGCATTGTAACGGTTTCACCATCTTCAAGTCCATCAACAGGAGTCAAAATACCAGCTCTGTTAGGTAATGACATTTCCAATTGAATTTCATCCGATTGAAGGTTAGTAAGCATTTCGGTAAGGAAACGTGAGTTGAAACCAATTTGCATATCGTCTCCTTGATAATCACAAGTCAAACGTTCTTCTGCCTTGTTTGAGTAATCTATATCTTCGGCAGAAATATTCAATTCTGCACCAGCAATTTTCAAACGGATTTGGTGTGTAGTCTTGTTTGAGAAAATCGCAACACGACGAACAGAACTCAAAAATTGAGCACGGTTAATCAATAATTTGTTTGGATTTTCTTTCGGAATTACCGCTTCATAGTTTGGATATTTTCCATCAATCAAGCGACACATCAAGATATAATTATCGAATGAAAAAGTAGCATTCGAATCGTTGTATTCAATTTTTACTTCAGCATCAGATGCACCTAAAATACTTTTCAAGATATTTAAAGGTTTCTTCGGCATAATAAAATCAGCAACCTGAGAAGCTTTCACATCTGTTCTTGCATATTTTACCAATTTATGAGCATCTGTTGCCACGAAAGTCAAACCTTCTGGAGAAAACTGGAAGAAAACGCCAGACATAACGGGTCTCAAATCATCATTTCCTGCAGCGAAAATCGTTTTGCTAACGGCAGTCGCCAAAACATCAGCAGGAACCAAAGTCGTAGAAGGATCGTCCAAGCTTACAGATTTTGGAAATTCGTCTCCTGGAGCATACGCCAAGGCATATTTACCAGAATTAGAGCTGATTTCGATGGTGTTATTATCTTCAACGGTAAAAGTTAGAGGCTGTTCTGGAAAAGTTTTAAGGATTTCCAAAAGCAATTTTGCAGGAACGGCAACGCTTCCTTTGCTTGTAGAATCAATCTCAAGTGTGGCTGACATTGTTGTTTCTAAATCGGATGCAGAAACAGTCAATAAATTATTGTCTAATTCAAAAAGGAAATTATCCAGGATAGGCAAGGTATTGTTGCTATTAATAACGCTACCTAAAACCTGTAATTGTTTTAATAAGTACGAACTCGATACTATAAACTTCATTGTCATTTTTTTTAAATCAAACACTTTTTGTGGAGTGTATTGTTTTTATGTTCCACAAATATATCTTAAAGAATCAAATATTGGAAACAAATTTATTAACATTTATTCTTTATAAATTTCAAAAGACAAATTCTAAAATCCAAATAAATTCCAATTGTTTAAATTTCAAAAACTTAAATGTGAAATTTTGGAAATTATTTCTTCACAAAATAGGTTTTGTTATTTGTGTTTTGTCTTTTGGGATTTCCCTTAGCTGTATTTTTTCTTTCTCAAAAAGGTAAAAACTAAACCAAAAATCCCTAACAAAATAATTGGTAATCCGACAGTTATAATTTGTGAGAAGGTATAATTATCGGCAACTTTTTGATCGTCCAGCAAAGGCAATTCGATATTTTTGCTTCGGATGTTGATAAGTCCGTTATCATCCAAAAGATAATTCACGCAATTCATCATAAAATCTTTGTTGCCATATACCTGCTGTGTCCATTGATCTAAACCATTTACGAGCGGTTTTTTGTTGACATAATTGTAGTTTACGATGTCGCCATCAGCAATCACAATCATCTTGTTTGGAACTCCATCGTCAGCAGGTTTTGGAATTGAAAAAGGTTTTACTCTATTTTTGAATGCAGATGTAAAATTTCCTTCCAATAAGGCTCCCGTAATTTGATTCCCACTATTAAAAACAGATTCATCAAGCTCTTGCATAAACTGGTTTAAACCCACCAAAACAGGTGTTCCAACTACTCTCGATTGTGGAGAGGTTTTCAATAAAACGGTTTTCTTGATGTTGTTTTTTAAGGTATCAATCTGGTTGGCAAATTCCATTTTTACCAAATTGATATTTTTATTAATTGGATGGTTTTCTTCCGATTTTAAAATAGGAGAATACAACCAATCGATAGGAAAATCAGCACCTTCGGCAGATTTGGCAGTAATGGGTGTCGACAATAAATCCTGAACCAATCGAGGATTGATTCGGACGCCATATTTAAAGAACATATCATCGATATTCAGATTATTGGCTGTAGCCAAACTCATCTGTTCCTCATTTTGAAGATGATCGAGGTCAATATTTACTTGATCAATCAGCCAGATGGTTTTCCCACCGTTCATGATATATTGATCCAAAATGTATTTTTCTTCATCAGAAAAAGCTTCGGTTGGTTTGGCAATTATCGCGGCATCAAAACGTTTCAAATTTTCCAAAACTTTTGGCAAATCATTTTTTAAAGAGTCAAGATTGAATTCGCCTAAAGCGTAATATTCTTTCGTACTCAATAGAAAATCAGCCAGATATTTGTCCTGCATTTCGCCATTTCCTTTCAGGATGGCAATTTTTTTCTTTGCGGTATTGGTCAGTTTTGTGATGGCATCTGTGAAAGCAAATTCCAATAATTGGACCGATTGGTTGATGTTTTGATCCGGTTTGTTTCCAAAATTATTCACTAGTAAAGGCACAGCCACTGATTTTTGTCCGACGTTTGCAATTGCCCAAGGAAATATTGGCGTAAGCGATTTTTTTCCCTTTACATTCTGGTTGATATTCGTTGGTGTCAATCCGATGCTCATTAATTCAGTCGTGTACTGTTCGGCAGTTGCTGCATCAGCAAGTGGATCGTTGAAATTAAAAATAATATTTTCGTTGTAAGCCTTAAATTCTTCTAGTATTTGACGAGTTTCGCTTTGCAAACGCTTGAATTGGGCTGGAAATTCTCCTTCTAGAAAAACATCAATTATAAGAGGATCTTTGACGTTTTTCAAAGTGTTTAAAGTGGTTTCCGACAAGGTGTATCGATTGTCAGAAGTAAGGTCGAAACGCTTGAAAAACTGATTTCCGAGAATATTCAGGATTACAATAATTACAACGGTAATCAGCAGTTTTTTGATGTTATTTTTTGTATAGCTGGTCATTACGATTTTAAAGATTTTAATTTAAAAACAGTAAACGATAAAAATAAAACTGTTACACTCACAAAATAAAGAATGTCTCTGGTGTCCAAAACACCACGGCTCATACTCTTGAAATGGCTGTCCATTCCGAGGGTTGAAACCGTTTGTTCAAAACCTGTCAAATAGCCTGCAAGTCCTTCAAAACCAAAATAGAAAAAGAAGCACAAAAATACCGAAAGTATAAACGCCACAATTTGATTATCGGATAGGGTAGAGGTGAAAATACCAATGGCAGAATAGGCCGAAATTAAGAATAAAAGGCCAAAATAGGAACCTAAAGTGCTTCCCAAATCAAGGTTTCCTTCAGGCAATCCCAAACCATAAATGACCCAAACATAAATCAGGGTCGGGATGATGGCGATGATGATTAAAAGCAAAGCTCCGAAAAACTTTCCGTTTACTATTTGCCAGATTGTGACAGGTTTAGTCAATAGCAATTCAAGTGTTCCTTGTTTCTTTTCATCCGAAAAACTTCGCATCGTAACGGCTGGAATCAAGAAGATTAAAATCCACGGAGCCAAGGTGAAAAACGGACTCAAATCGGCAAAACCGCTGTCTAAAATATTAAAATCTCCTTCAAAAACCCAAAGGAACAATCCGTTGAGCAAAAGAAAAATGGCAATCACCAGATAACCTATTGGCGAACCGAAAAAGGATTTTATTTCCCTGAAAAGAATGGCTTTCATCTACTTTTTTGTTTAAAAATTTAAGGTTTAAAGTTTAAGGTTGTTCAACTAGGAACTTTGAACCTCAAACTAAAGTAACTAATTTATCGACACTCCAAGCCTCTGGTTTGTCGTTGAAAAATTGCTTTGTATAGGTCCAAACATCATAAAAAAGTTCAGAGTTCCTATAATTTTCTAAGTCTTCTTCGGTTTCCCAATAGCTGTAAGTAAAAAAGATACACTTGTTGTTCTTGTCCTGATACAATTCTAAGAAACGGTTTCCTGGAGCATTTCGTATTTTCTCTTTCATCAATTCGAAATTTTCCAGAAACAACGGAATCTTTTCTTCGTGAAAACTCAATTTTACTATTCGTACAAACATATTTAAACTATAAATTATTTTCCAAAAACAACGGTAATACCATCCCTATAATTCAAGCCTAAAAGACTCGAAGCACTTCCAACAGTATTGGGATTACTCCTAAAAATGGCAATTTCTAAATAACCAGCTTCATTAAAAATCGCCAATTTTTGTCCTTCAAAATACTTTACCGGATATTTATCTGAAATGGCAATATCCGAATATTTGGGCCAGATGTTTTTAATATTTGCCTTGTCTTGTCGCAACCCTTTGTTCATCTCGATTTCATAAGGACGACCTTTGGCCGTTTCCATAAAAAGCTTCTTAGAAATATTGGTAACAACGTTTCCAAAATGATCAATATAAATCACATATCCTTTGATGGAATTTCCATCGGTTGCAACCACAGGCTGTAATTCGGTAATTTCTTTTATGGTTTTTATTTCTTTCCCAATAACATTCAATAAACCGCCTTTTGACAAATGACAAGCTACTTTCACAAACACATCAAGGTCAGTTGCATCAGTTGGAAAACGATCGTGAATATTGATTGTTACCATCTTTTGAGGCAGGATTTTTTGTGTCAGCATGCTTAGAATTCCGTTATCGGCACAAATAAAAAAATGATCGTTCCATTCAATCGCTATATGTTGGTTCTCTTTATTTCGTTCCAAATCAACACCAATTATATGTACGGTTCCTTTGGGAAAACTGGCATATCCGGCTCCAATAACATAACTGGCTTCGGCTGTATTAAATGGATCAATGTTATGCGAAATGTCAATAATCTTAGCCTCAGCAAATTCCGATAGAATTTTACCCTTCAAAGCACCAACAAAGTGGTCTTTTAATCCATAATCGGTAGTAAGGGTAATTATTGACATCATTTTGTTTATAACTATTGGCAGAACCTTAGCCTATTTTTTATTAAATTTGAGAAACGCAAAGCTAAAGCATTTTCGGCTTTAATTAAATAGAATTTTTTATTTGTAGTTTCGGAATACCATAAAAATACTAATCCTAATAAATCTGCTTTTGAACGAAAGAACCATCGAGCTCATAGACATCGCCCCGAAAGATTTTTGGGGTGCTCAAGACACTCATCTTGAAACCATTAAAAAATATTATCCAAAATTGAAAATCGTTGCCAGAGGGACAACAATCAAGGCATTTGGAGAAAAAGAAGTGCTGGACGAGTTTGAAAACCGCTTCCAACGATTGATGCTTCACTTTACACGTTACAATAATATCGACGATAATGTCATCGAAAGAGTCATAGAAGGAGGAAGCCAACAAGTAGAACGAATGGGCGATCACGACAAGATTCTTGTTCACGGCGTTGGGGGAAAAATCATCAAGGCGATGACTCCAAACCAGCAATTGCTTGTCGATACGGTAAACAAGAACGACATGGTTTTTGCAGTAGGTCCAGCCGGAACAGGAAAAACCTATACAGGTGTCGCCATGGCCGTGAAAGCCTTGAAAGAAAAGCAAGTCAAGCGAATTATCCTGACACGTCCTGCGGTTGAAGCTGGTGAAAACCTCGGATTCCTTCCTGGAGACATGAAGGAAAAGCTAGATCCTTATATGCAACCGCTTTACGATGCTTTACGCGACATGCTTCCGAATGAAAAACTCGAAGATTATATCCTAAAAGGAATCATCCAAATTGCACCATTGGCGTTTATGAGAGGAAGAACCCTCGATAATGCCTTTGTGATTCTTGATGAAGCCCAAAATACGACCCATTCTCAAATGAAAATGTTCCTGACCCGTATGGGAAAAAATGCCAAGTTCATGATAACGGGCGATCCAGGACAAGTCGATTTGCCTCGAAGAACCATTTCAGGACTCAAGGAAGCGATTTTGGTTTTGAAAGATGTAGAAGGCATTGGAATTATTTATCTGGATGACAAGGATATTGTCCGTCATCGATTAGTGAAAAAGGTAATTGATGCTTACAAGCAGATTGAAAATCACGATTAATTTTTTTAGAAACGAATCGCTCGGGCAGAGAATAATCCATGTTCCCGCTTTCCGTTACAATAAAATTCCCCCAAACCCTGGGGGAATTTTATTTCCACTTCAATCGGGGTTAGTTGGTAAATGTAATTTATGAAAAAACTAGTCGTAATTCTTTTTATTGTGGGTATAGTGCTTCTAGCATTTCTTAGCAATTTTGATTTTTTTACATCCATCGTTCCAAGTTGGCACACCACCATTTATCCACTTTGGGCAATCGGTTTAGCAATTCTATTAGCTTTGATTTTTATACTAATAGCAATTAAAATTCTAAAATTATTTTTTAATAAAAAGTAAAAAGCCTTTAAAAAATCTGTGAATCAGTGGCAAAAACACACACACAATAATCTTTAAAACAAACTTTGCAAAACTCTCTGAAATAGTTTTAAATTTGTACTTCAAAATAACAACACAACAACCCACTAAATGAGCAATACAATAACTACAACCGACTTCAATTTTCCCAACCAAAAATCAGTTTACAGAGGAAAAGTGCGTGAAGTTTATAACATCAATGATGAGCTTCTTGTAATGGTAGCTACCGATAGGCTTTCGGCATTTGACGTCGTGATGCCAAAAGGAATTCCCTACAAAGGTCAAATCCTGAACCAAATTGCCACTCGTTTCATGCAAATGACCGAACATTTGGTACCAAATTGGTTGATTGCCACTCCTGATCCAAACGTAGCTGTTGGTCATTTGTGTGAACCTTTCAAAGTAGAAATGGTCATCAGAGGCTATCTTTCGGGTCATGCCGCAAGAGAATACAATGCAGGAAAAAGAACGATTTGTGGTGTTACAATGCCAGAAGGTTTAAAAGAAAACGATAAATTTCCAGAACCCATCATTACTCCAACAACAAAGGCAGACAATGGCGAACACGACGAAGATATTTCCCGCGAGGATATTTTGGCAAAAGGAATCGTTTCTGAAGAAGATTACCTAGTTCTTGAAAATTATACCCATGTTTTATACAACAAAGGAACCGAAATTGCTGCCGATAGAGGTTTGATTTTAGTGGATACAAAATATGAATTCGGAAAAACAAAAGACGGCAAAATTGTCCTGATTGATGAAATCCACACACCAGATTCTTCTCGTTATTTCTACAAAGAAGGTTATCAGGAGCGTCAGGATAGAGGAGAGGAACAAAAGCAACTTTCAAAGGAATTTGTGCGTCAATGGTTGATTGCAAATGGTTTTCAAGGAAAAGACGGTCAGCAAATTCCAGACATGAATGAGGAATATATCGCTTCGGTTTCTGAACGTTATATCGAATTATTTGAAAATATCTTAGGAGAAAAATTCAACAAAGCCGATATTTCAAATATAAATGATAGAATAGAAAGCAATGTAAATCAGTTTTTGGAAGAATATAAAAACACTCAATCTTAATTTTTTTTGTTAAAATTAAAAAATTTTTTTGAACGAAAATACGCTCGAAACCGCCGTCAAATGGCGGTTTTTTGTTTTCATAAGATTTTGATAAATGTTAAAATTTATTTTTTAATAAACTGATGCTGTAACAAATATAAAAGCTTGGCGTCTACTTTTATATAATCATCAATCAATCATTTAAATCAATTATCATGAAATCAATCACAACATTAGTACTGGCGTTAGTCGCTTTTTCTAACGTAACATTAGCTTCAACTTCTGAATCAAAAGCTAATCATTATTTAACTACAACTTTCAACATCGAAAACAATTCTGAAGTAATTTTATCAAAATTTAAAAAGGTAAAAGCAGAAGAAGCAGGTCAGTTGAGCGAAGATGTAGAAAAATTAAAACATCAAAAAACTATCGACGAAGTTATTGCAGAGAATTTAAAAGTTATCGAAAGTAATCCATTCGAAACTGAATTTTCAGCAATTGAAAATCTAAAACGTCAAAAGACAGTTGAAGAAACCATTACAGAAGACCTAAAAATAATCGAAGAAATGGACTCACTGTAATTAAATCAAAATTAAAATCAAATAATCAATACTCATTAATCATTAAAATCAATCATCATGAAAAAATCAATCGTTTATTTAAGTTTGGCACTTGCCCTTTCTGTTAATGCATTTGCATCAGATTACAGTTCAACACCATTTTATGCTACAAATCCACTTGGTGTAGCCATCAGTAAAGGAGATTCTGAAACTGCTAAAAAAATCATTGAATACGGTGGAGATGTAAATCAAACCTATAACGGAATGACGCCGTTAATGATCGCTTCTCGTTACAACAATGTAGAAATGATCAAGCTTTTGCTTTCAAAAGGAGCCCGAATCGATACAAAAGATGAAAAAGGAAATACCGCTTTGAAACACGCGGAATTATCAAGTGCAAATGATGCAGTTGAGTTCTTGAAATCTTACAAGAAATAAGAAAATTTAATTGAGTTAGTTAGTTGAAGATAAAAGGTAAACGAAAGTTTACTTTTTATCTTTTCTTTTTTTATCCCTAGTCTTCAGCATGTTTCGATTTACAGAACCTGAAGTTTTCTTTTTGGTTTTTGATGGACCACCAAGATTGACCTTTTTATTCTTTTTTGCCTTTTCATGAAAAGCACCATCGCCATCAAGTTTCACTTTTTTCATTAAAAACTTGATAGGTTGCTTGTCTTTTTCAGGACCAATCAATTGAGTGGAAATTTCAACTTCTTCGGGGAAAGTTTCGATACCAAGTTCAGTATTCATCAACAATTCTACCTCAATTTTAAATTCCTCTTCTCTCGGAGTAAAGAAACTAATGGCAGTTCCAGTAGCATCAGCACGACCGGTTCTACCAATTCTATGCATATATAATTCTGGAAGTTCCGGCATTTCAAAGTTGATAACATGTGAGATATTCGAAATGTCCAAACCTCTAGCCATAATATCCGTAGTAATGATTCCGCGGAGGTTTCCTTCTTGAAATGATGCCATCGTACTCAAACGGTAATTCTGAGATTTATTGGAGTGGATTACACCAAATTCTCCTTCAAAATCAGCTTCAATTCGTTCATGAAGCATGTCGGAAATCTTTTTATTGTTGACGAAAACCAAAATACGATCCATTGTTTCATCTGTTTTCAAGAGATATTTCAACAGGTTAATTTTTGTGTTGAAATTAGGAACGTTATAAGTAATTTGAGTAATGTTCTCTAGTGGAGTTCCAGATTCGGCAAGTGTTACTTCTTCCGGGAAATCAAAATAATCATTCAAAACAGCATCCACTTCATCCGTCATGGTGGCCGAAAATAGTATGTTTTGACGCTTTCCTTTCATCATCGCCAAGATGGCTGTCAACTGTGTTCTGAAACCAAGATTTAACATCTCATCAAATTCATCGATGACTAATTTTTGAGTTTCGTCAAAGCGAATAACGGCATCCAAAGCCAAATCCATTACACGTCCTGGAGTTCCTACCAAGATATCAATTCCTTCGTAAACGGCTTTCTTTTGTGTGTTGATGTTGACACCACCATAAATTCCAAGACTTTTAACCGACATATATTTGGTCAGTTTTTCAACTTCTTCCACAACCTGAACCACAAGTTCACGTGTTGGAACCAGAATCACAATTTTTGGAGTATTGGTTGGTGTAAATTTGTATAATTTCAGCAATGGCAACAAATAGGCAAAGGTTTTACCCGTTCCTGTTTGGGCAATACCCATCATATCCCTTCCGGACATGATTACCGAAAAAGATTTTTCCTGAATTGGAGTAGGAGTAGTGAACCCTAATTCGTCAATTGCTTTTTGTACGGATTTTGGAAGATTGAATTGCTCAAAAGTAGTCATTTGCCTTAATTTTCTGCAAATATACGTTTTTTGAAAGGAACCTAAGAATTAAGTACTCCGAATGGACATTTTAGAAAAATGACTTGTCAATTAAACAATCGTTTGACTCTCAATATCAATTCGTTAGGGTTAAAAGGTTTTGCAACAAAATCATCAGCTCCAAGCTTAAACGCTTCAACAACAGTTCGTTCCTCTTCTCCCAAAGCCGAAAGTACAATTACTGGCATATTGGGGAAATTTTCCTTGATGTAGTTCACCACTTCCAGACCTGATTTGTAGGGTAGCATCACATCCGTTAAAACCATATCGGGTTCGATTATCGGAATTCGTTCTATAGCATTTAGTCCGTCTTTGGCTATAGTAAGTTGGTAGCCTTCTTTTTTGAGGACGAACTGGAGTATCTTGATCATCAGTTCATCGTCTTCTACGATTAATATTTTCTTAGGATTGCTCATTTGGGGTTTGCAATTATTTTTTTAATAATTCAATTTCGTCTAGCATTACCATTGGTTTTTTATTTTTTCGCTTTCGCCAAAATGGTAAGTCTTCCTGATTTTGAATCAAAATTCTAATTGTAGTAAACATACTAAAACTTTCACTATAAAACCCTAATTGTTTGCTATTGTTGGTATAATTTTCTGTTAAATCATTGATTTCACGTTTTTCAATTTCTTTCCATTTACCTTTATATAAACCTAACAGTGTGACTTTTTTTGGAATAAAAACCCAATGCCGTTGATCTTCTAGAAAATTAATATTCAGGTGATTAAAGTCTAAATTGTTTGTTTTTATTTCAATCTCGGGATCGGTTCCATACCATCCAATCCAGTTGATATTGAAATCTTTATACCCTCGGTTTCCATCCACTAGTCCATCACTTCCCTTTCCTTTAAACTCTTCAGCAGGTTCAGTTAAAAAAATCACTTCGAGGTTTTCACCCAAATGAGAGGTTGTGTTTTTAATGATTTCTAACCAATCTTTCAAATATTGATCTGGAGAAACCCCTTCTTCACCTAATTCATAAATTCCCAATTGATTGCATTGGGTTACAAAATCTTGAACTCTGTCGGTAAGACCATTTCGCACTTTTTTTTGTCCATTTTCATCCGTAACAAACATTCCGTGTGGATCTTTTCCATAAAATTTTGATTGTTCAAAATAAACATATTCAAGAGCCAAACGTAGCTTTGAAACTCGTTTTCTCAGTTCAACATCATCGTTAACCGCCTTTTCCGCTTCTTCAATCAATTGATCATATTGATCCATGGCTTCGGGAGTTAGGAACGTATTTCGGCTTTGAACAGGACCCGAATAAATGTCCAAGTATCTATTGGCTTTCATCTGATTTTTGGTCAAAAGAGCTAAATAGTTCCGAATCGAAGGAGCGGCTTTTCCATAAAAACCTCTTAAAAAGTCATTAGTAACTTCATCAACGTCAATGTTGACATTCCATAAAAGTTTCGCTAAAATATACTGCCTCAATTCTGAAAAATCCCCTTGAACATCGGCATAACCTTGAACGAAAAGTCCTTTTACCTCATTTTTTTTTAGGAACTTATAATTTTCAGAGAAAGTATGAAGGTTAGGGAAAGGTGATAAATAATTCGAAAATTGAACGGTATAATCCCAAAAATACAAATGAGAAGTGGTTGATTTCCAATTTTTTATTATTTTTTTGAAAGACGAATTATCGTTAAACAATTTCCCGCGATCCAATTCAATTGGGGAAAAAAGCGTGTAGATATTGGGTTCAATCTTCAGATGAATTGGAGGATTATAAGTGTGAAGATAAGCCAAAGTCGTAAATTTCGTATCAGGAAAACGGGCTGCAATCCGGTTCAAAAAATGATACAATCCCCCTTGTGGACCACCAAATTCAGCATTTATTTTTTTGCATTCTTCACATTCACAATAAATTACATCATCATTTTGACTGATGGAATAAAATTGAGCATCAGGACGTTGGGATATAATTTTAGCTATTTTTTCGACAACCAAATTAACAACGGTGTCATTGGTCATACACAATGATTCGGGTCTTCTTTTTTCTTCGTATAATGCAAAGAAGTTTGGATTTTTTTCGAAATTTTCCTTCGATGGCAAAAGGATGTCGAATGAATGTCCCCAAATCCCAAAATCATCAGGATGCCAATCTAGTTTGTGCCATTCACGAAAGCTTTCGTCAAATGCATCTGGATAGAAAAGGGCTCGGTATTCAAATGAAGGCTCATGAATTTGCCTTGTGTTTTTTGGAAAATAAAAAATAGTTTTCTCAGGTACATATTCAACCGAAGCGGTAAACTTTCGGAATCCCCATTTTTCGAGCAAAGTATAAACCCCATAACGAAGCAATTTTTCATTTTGACCATTGATGTAGAGGCTTTTCTCGTCACTTTCGAGGCTAAATGTATTTTTTTTTAAGTTTCCGTCAACTTTCAAATAGATGGCAACATTGCTGCTTTCGCCTTTCGGCAAAATAGAGATTGGGACTTTAAAAACTTTGTCCAAATAGTTTTTTAAAATCAAACCAGCATTTTCTGAATTTTCAGATGAAAGAATGATCCTGTATGCGGTATCATTGTTAGTTTCAATACTAATTTCGGATTGTGCCATCGTCTTGAAGCTTAGAAATATCAGAAAAATATATTGAAAAATTTTTTGAGGCATTTTTTAGAATTTATATTGAAACATCAAAGACAGTTCCAATTCATTCTGTTTGAGGCCTGGAGTATATTCCTGATTATTAAAAGTTGCCTGAATTCCAGTTACATAGTGATTGTTGAAAATCCTGTAATAGCCACCACCCATTCGGTAGGAATCAAGAGCTACCCTTTGATCAAATTGCCCTAGAGTTGTTCGTTCATCAGGTGAAGTTCCATAACCGGCAATCACGGTTAGATAATCAAATCGTGTGTCAAAATAGTACCGCGTCGTGAGGGTAAAAGCGGGATAGAAATCGCTTTTTTCGTTTTGAATAAAGGTTCTGAAATTAATCCAATAGGCACCTAAATATTTACCAATCCCGATAACTCCGGTCTTGAATTCCCGATTATCAGCTTTTGTAAATCGGAAACCTAAATCGGCTTCCCAACCTTTTTTGAAATTCTGAAAATAGGAATATCCTAATCTCAATTTGGGGAAAACTAGATCATCACTATAAGCTGCACCAATATAAGAATAGCTCATTTTTCCAGTAAAAATATAAGATTCTGCTTCATATTGTAGTCCGTTTGCAATACTTTCGTCAAAAGCAAAACGGTCTGCATAGTTGATTCTTCCAATCAAAGAACCCCAACTTCTTTCACGGATGTATTGGACACTTCCTAGATGCCATGGTCCATAATTGTCCCTATCAAAAGTTGTATAACTATAGTTTACACCAATTCGATCGGAGTTAATTTTAGAATCCAAAAAGAAAATGCGTTGTTTTATTTCTTCATCATTTGGAAATTCTGGTTCGATAGTTTTTAGGTAAAGTAATTCCGCTTTTTCATCATTTTTCAACTGCAAGACATTCCATTTTTTCAATTTAAAATACTTTTTTTGTGGATGGATTGCAATGGCTTTGTCTACTAAAAATTCAGCTTCGGAGTAATTTTTTTCTTCTAAATGTAGGTTAATCAGATACAAGAAGGCATCTTCATAGACTGGATTTTTGGCAATCACATGATTATAATAATATTTAGCACTGTCATTTTGCTTGTTCAATTGGTGGATTCTTCCTGCCAGAAGGTGAAAATCCAAATAATCAGGAGTCAGCTTGATGCCAAGCTGTGATTTTTTTAGTCCAGATTCAAGTTTGTTTTCTCGAACATCTTTCAAGGCTTCTACCAAAAGGCTGTCGACATCTATATTTTGGCTTAAAGCCGAAAAATTAAAGGCTAAAATAAAAAGAGTTGCAAGAGCAAAATTATAATGTTTCAGTTTCATATTTATTTTATTTTTTTGATCGTATTAAATCCTTGGCGTTGCATGTTTCCCCAAGATTGTTCTTTTTGTCTAAAGAAATGCCAGTATCCTTTTAATGAAGCATAAACATTGACAGGATGATAAACAAACGGTTCGATAATGGCCATAAAAATAAGGATTAAAAGCTCTTTTAGGTTTGCATAATTTTTATATAAAAGCTCATCCAAAAATATAGAAATTATGGTTATCGTGAGGTAAAAAAGATAAACAAGTAACGTTAGATATAAAAAAAACTCATAATTGAAATCCAAAAAGAAAAAACATGCGATAATAACGATGACGCCAATCAATTCTAATATCGGAACCATAAATTCGAAAGCAAAAAAATAAGGCAGGATTAAAAATGCTGTTTTGCCATATTTTTTTTTGAAAAACATGTTTTTATGAAGATAAAGAGTTTGAATTAATCCTCTTGCCCATCGAACGCGTTGTCTAATCAAGACTTCTTTAGTAGCTGGAACTTCGGTCCAGCATAATGATTCGGGAATGTATTTTATGGCAAATTCTAATTGGTTTTCATGCATGTGTTTTCGCATTCGCGTAATTAGTTCCATGTCTTCGCCTAAAGATTTGTGCCAATATCCACCTGCTGCAATGGCAATTTCTTTATCGAACATACCCAAACCACCCGAAACTAAAAGCAATCCGTTGATTTGACTCCAAGCCATTCTACCAAAAAGGAAAGCCCTAACATATTCCAGTTCTTGAAATCGTGGATACCAGCCACGAGGAAAATGAACTTTGACAAGAAAACCATCCTTTACTTCGCAGGAATTAGAAATCCTGATTCCGGCACCTGTTGCAATGACCCTTTTTTTATTTTCCATAAAAGGTTTTGCTAATTTGATGATCGTGTCGTTTTTCAAGATACAATCAACATCAGTACAGAGAAATAATGGATATTTCGTTGAATTTATTCCTGCATTTGAAGCATCGGCTTTGCTTTTTCCATTTTCCTTATCGACTACCAACAGCTTCGAATAAACTGGATTCGTAGATTTATAGTGTCCTCTAACGGGCTGGGTGATGATTTTTTCCTGATAAAAGAAATCAACTTTTACCATTTCAAATTCCTTAATCAGTTTTTCCAAAGTATCATCTGTACTTCCATCGTTTACAATAACAACTTCAAACTTTGGATAGGTTAGCGAAAGCAATGATTTTACATTAAAAACTACGTTTTGACCCTCATTGTAAGCTGGAGCAACAACAGAAACACCTACTACATGGTTGGATTTAACAAGGATATCGTCATGTGTGAAGTATTTTGCATTAATATGTTTTTTTATGGCAAAATAGGACAAGAACGCCAATATCATATAGAAAAAGATATATGATATGGAAAAAAAAGCAATAAAAACCTCATAATAATGCAGTACTTCTCTCATCATAAATAAGGATCTTTTACATGTCTTGTCATCTTCATGATTTCTTCATTGGTTGTAAACGAATTGTCAAAAAAAGTGCCATCAATGGCGTTGATACTGTAAACAGTAGCCAATTTAACATCCGTATCAATTGTTTCCATTATTAATTTTGAAAGAAATTTAAGGGAAATCTCACTTCCAATTTCTCCAAGTGTGGTTAATATTTCGATTCTATTATCTTTTTGTTCTTTTCCGAATTGTTGAATCAGGATACTTTCGGCATCTTCAATATACAGATTCCGTATTGCTAAGATAACTTCTTTTCGAATTGCTTTTGTGCCTGTTTCAAAGAGCTTTAGCACATCTTCTTTAGAGATTGTAAAATTATAATAAGCCATGAATTTCACACCTAGTTTCACGATAGATGGGTTTGGAGAATGAATCCACTCTGCTAAATTTGTAGGCATTGGAGGTTTTCGAGAGTGCAAAATATCCATAATTTTAATCTCGCTTGTAAGTGAAATGCTATCTGGATAATCGATCAAAAAATCTAATTTATCTGATGTCAAAGCGATTAATGCTATGTAAGCATTGGTTGATAAGGTTTTATTCTTATCGTTCAGATAGGGAATTACATATTCTTCAGCTTTAATATATCCTAAAGCCTGAAAGTGAAAAAGACCAATACTTTTAATATACCATTGCTTATTTTTAACCAAGCTAATACTGTAATTAAACAGGTCAAATCGCTCATAAATAAAATGCAAATTGTTTGAGGTTTCGCCTTTAAGATTTTGCTTTAGATTAATAATTTCGTTTAGGATGATTTCTTTGCACCATGTTTTATGGAACGGAATTCGTTTTTTAAAACGTTCAATCTCGACAGCAAAATCTTCTTCATCAAACGGACAAAAAATTAGTGATGTAAGAAAAACATCAATTTTAGATTTAGCTAATTTGATCCGAAATTTAAATGCCTCATAAATGATCCTGTTGGTAATAAGAATTATCACCATAGTAAGAAAAGTTAGGACCATAAGCGGCACCAATATATGGATAACGACATCTAGAAAAACTTCCATTTGGGGCAAAATGAATAACGATCAACAAATCTTTAGAGATTTTTTCGATCGCATTGTTGTTACAAGATACGATGTATAAGACTTAAATGTTTATTTTTTGGGTTTAATTTATGACAAAACAATTAAAAATTTTCAAAAACTCCTAGTCCAAATAATGCAAAATCATATTTAACAGGGTCATTAGCATCCAATTCACGAAGTTTTATATCTAATTCAGATAAAGCTTTACCGTCATTTTGCTTTCGCGTAAGCAATCCTAATTTTCGGGCTACATTTCCAGAATGTACGTCAAGCGGACAAGAAAGTAGTCCAGGTGAAATGTTTTTCCATATTCCCAAGTCCACACCTTTGTTGTCTTGGCGAACCATCCATCGGAGGAACATGTTGATGCGTTTTGCTGCCGAATTATTCAGTGGATCTGAAATGTGTTTTTGGGTTCTGTATTGGTGATCGATTTCAAAAAAAATCTTCTTGAATTCATGAATGCTTTTTTGCATCGAATTTTGTTCCTGATGCTTTTGGAAAACATTTTCTAAGCCATCATGATTTTTATAAATGTGCTGTAAACCTTTTATAAAACTGATAAAATCTTGTCCGTTAAATGTCCTGTGTACAAAATTTTGCAATTCTTCAAGTTGATGGTCCTGATGCGACATTACAAAATCATAAGGTGAATTTCCCATTAGTTGAATCATCCTGTGTGAATTCTTGATGATCATCTTTCTATTTCCCCAAGCGATTGTGGCACTCAGAAATCCCGCAATTTCAATATCTTGCTTTAAAGAAAAAAGATGCGGAATTTGTATCGGGTCACTTTCGATAAAATTTGGATTATTGTATAAATCTACTTTTTCGTCAAGAAATGATTTTAATTCTTCAGGATTCATAAACCACTTATCAATCCATCTACCATTACTAATTTTCTATCGGCCATATTGGCAAATTCCTCGTTATGGGTTACAATCACGAAAGTTTGGCCGAATTCTTCCCTAAGCTTAAAAAACAATTGATGTAAATTTTCTGCCGAAACCGTATCGAGATTTCCCGAAGGTTCATCTGCAAAAATAATAGCAGGTTTGTTAATTAACGACCTTGCAACGGCAACTCTTTGTTGTTCGCCACCCGAAAGTTCGCCAGGTTTGTGATTGATTCTGTGCGATAAACCTAAATATTCCAGCAATCTTTTGGCTTCTGTTTCGGTTTCTGCTTTTGCTTTTCCAGCTATAAAAGCAGGAATACAAACATTTTCTAAAGCGGTAAATTCAGGTAAAAGTTGATGAAACTGAAAGATAAAACCAAGATTGGTATTCCTGAATTTTGATAATGCTTTATCGTTCATCTTCAAGATATCCTGGCCATTAATAATCAATTGGGTTTCTTTTTGAGTGGCGGGGTGATCGAGTGTTCCAAGAATTTGAAGCATGGTTGTTTTTCCGGCTCCCGAAGCTCCAACGATGGAAACGATTTCGCCTTTTTTGATGTGTAAATCAACACCTTTTAGCACGTGAAGCTTGTCGTAGAATTTATGTATGTTTTTTGCCTGAATCATTTGCCTTCAATTTTAGCAAAGTAACAAAGATTTTAAGTATTATAAAATCTTTGAAATGTAAACTTTCGTACATCCTGTTATAAAGTTTGGTTAAAACCGAATTGAACTGATTTAATACTGCCTAAATTTGTTAAATAAAAAAAATATGAATAAAATAATTGGGATGGGATTGATTTTGATAAGTATTTCATGTCAATCGAAAGAAAAAAGAAGAATTCAGCCCGTTAAAGAACCCGTAAAAATGGAAGTAGAAAAAGAGTTTGAAGTTGCCACTTTTGCAGGTGGATGTTTTTGGTGTACAGAAGCCATTTTCTTGGAACTGGATGGTGTGAAAAGCGTAGTTTCAGGTTATATTGGAGGTTCGATTGCAAATCCAACTTATGAAGAAGTTTCGCGTGGTGATACCGGTCATGCCGAAGCCACACAAATTACTTTCGACCCAAAAAAGATTTCCTATGGAGAGTTATTAGAGATCTTTTTCGCCACACACGACCCTACAACTTTGAACCGTCAAGGTGCTGATGTTGGAACACAATATCGAAGTGAAGTTTTTTATCATAACAACGAACAAAAGAAAATCACTGAAGATTATATTGCCTTGATGACTGCTGAACGGACGTTTGGAAATCCAATTGTCACCAAGGTTTCGCCAGCACCACAATTTTATGCAGCCGAGGATTACCATCAAAATTATTATAGCCGAAATCAGAGTCAATCATATTGCAGTTATGTAATTACGCCAAAAGTAAAAAAGGTAAAAGAGCAATTCAAGGACAAGCTTAAAAAGTAAATATTTATTGGCATCAGATTTGTATAGGTATTTGAAAATTATACAATTATGAACAATCAAGCACATATAAAAACGTTAGACGATAATAAATCAAGGGATTTGATTCTTGGTTTGCTTTTCGACGCTATAGGGATGATGTCGTTTACGGTTCCGTTTATTGGCGAATTTTCAGATGTAATTTGGGCTCCAGTTTCAGGACTTTTAATGGCTTGGATGTATAAAGGAAGAGCGGGAAAAATAGGAGGGATGTTTTCCTTCTTGGAAGAGCTCATTCCGTTTACCGATATTATCCCGTCGTTTACTCTGATGTGGATTTACAAATACATTTTAAAAGCAAAAGATTAATAAAAAAGATTAATAAAAACGAAAAACCCAAAAGCAATTCACTTTTGGGTTTTCTATTTTAAGTTATTTTCCTTCAGGTTTATCTTTTGGTAAAAGAAACCCCAATCGCATACTTCGTATCATTCTTTTGCCAAAAGGAAAGAAAAATTTTGATTGCCCAAAAAGATATCCAAAACCCATCAGCATAAACGGATATAAAGGCAAAACCAAAACAAATAGGATAAAATAGTAAATAAACCAATGCGTGTTTTCATAGGTAATGCCAATCAATCCCATCAAAAACGAAGAGATTTTTGCCGAAAGCGAACCATTTATTGCAAAGACAATAAAGATGACGATAATTTGGAAATTGGAAGTAATACCCCAACGTTCTTTCAGTTTATTCATGCTAAATAAATATCTACAAAATTACGGTATTATATTCTAGCAGGGAAACCTCCAAGCGAAATATTGTTTGTTAATTGAAAATAAGTAAGATAATTATAAAGCAAATAATTTACCTCATATCCATAGTCAATATTATTTTGATAGTTGATCGACATCTCGAATAATTGAGGATTTCGACCTGCAATTACATTTTGGTTCCAGCCCGTTACCCAAGCTCTATTTCTGTTTTCCATATAGCTTTGAGAATGATAATTTCGTGGATGAGCTCTAGATAGCAACCAGCCACTAAATCCAGGATCTATGATAATGACTTCATATTGCAATTCATCATTTGCAATTCTAACAGTATCATTTTGTACAGCAGTAGTATTTTTTTCTTCTGTAAAGGTTTTATTTTTAGTACTGGAACAGCTTATGATGATTAATGCAATGATAAGGAAAGTAAAACTATTTTTCATGACTTTGGATTTTCATTAAAGTTACAAAAATATTATTGGACAATCTTTTTGATTATCATTGATTTAACAAAAAAAGCCGAACGTGATGTCCGGCTTCTAAATGTATTTTACTTCAAAAATTAAATTTCTACTTTCAACAAGCTTATAATTTGATCCGCTAATTCCGTTCCAATTCGATCTTGAGCTTCCAAAGTTGCAGCACCAATATGTGGCGTCAAGGAAATTTTTGGATGCATCAAAACCTGAACAGCCGGAGTTGGCTCTTCTTCAAAAACATCCAAACCAGCAAAAAGGACTTTCCCACTATCCAAAGCCTCAATTAAGGCAACTTCATTGATGATTCCACCACGAGAAGCATTAATAATTCCAACGTTATCTTTCATAGCATTCAACTCTGCAGTATCAATCACATAACCATTTTCTTGAGCAGGAACGTGAAGCGTGATAAAATCCGAATGTCTGAATAAATCCTCCATTGGTTCGGTAATAATTTCCACATTTATAAACTGACCGTTATAAAAATCAACTTTGATTTCGGCTTTGCCCAAAAATTTATCGGCTGCAATCACTCGCATTCCAAGACCCAAAGCGATTTTGGCGACAGCCTGACCAATTCGTCCAAAACCAATGATTCCAAGTGTTTTTCCTCTTAATTCGATTCCGTTTGCATAGGCTTTTTTCAAACCTTCAAAATTAGAATCGCCTTCCAAAGGCATATTTCTATTGGAATCATGCAAAAATCGGACACCGTTGAAAAGATGTGCAAAAACCAATTCAGCCACTGATTCTGATGAAGAAGCAGGAGTGTTGATCACGTGTTTCCCATTGGCTCTGGCATAATCCACATCAATATTGTCCATCCCGACACCACCACGACCGATGATTTTCAAGCCTGGACAATTGTCAATAATATCCTGACGTACTTTTGTTGCACTTCTCACTAAAAGTACCGAAACATCATTAGCATTGATATAATTTGCAACTTGTTCTTGTGCTACTTTTGTAGTAATCACTTCAAATCCGCCTTTCTCTAAAGCTTTGATTCCACTTTTAGAAATCCCGTCATTGGCTAATACTTTCATATCTTATAATTTAAAAAATTTAATGATTGAAACATTTAAAAATTCAACCCCTATTTAATTTTGATTTTTTTTTTAACTGAAAACTGACTGAACACTGTCTATTTTTTAGGAGCTATTCCCGCTTTCCGTTTCAAGCTCTTGTCAAAAACCTTTTTTTCTACGTCAAAAAAGATCCCGAAGCTTCGGGACCGCTGGTCGCTCTTTTTTGCCAAGAAAAAATAGGTTTTTTGCCTTCGAGGCTTTCCACTACAATCAGGGCTATTTATTATGATTGTCTTAAAAAAAACTTAAATCGATTTTTCCAATTTTTGCATCACATCCACAAGAACCTCAACACTTTCTAACGGCAAAGCATTATACATCGAAGCTCTATAACCCCCGACCGAACGGTGTCCTGGTAAACCAGAAATTCCAGCTTCTTTCCACATCTTATCGAAAACTTCAGCATGAGCCTCATCATTCAACAAGAACGTTGCATTCATATTCGAACGATCTTCTGCAACAGCAGTTCCTCTAAACAAAGGATTTCTGTCGATTTCAGCATATAATAATTTGGCTTTAGCTTCATTGATTTTTTCAATTGCAGGAATTCCGCCAAGGTTTTTCAACCATTGCATTGTTAAAAGCGAAGTATAAACCGCAAAAACAGCTGGCGTGTTATACATACTTTCAGCCTTGATATGTTTTTCATAATCTAGAATGCTTGGAATATTTCTCCCTGTTTTTCCAAGAAGTGCTTCTTTTACAACCACCAAAGTCACTCCAGCAGGACCCATATTTTTCTGTGCTCCAGCATAAATCAAATCAAATTTAGAAAAATCCAATTGACGTGAAAAAATATCCGAACTCATATCGCAAACCACAGGAACATTCGTGTTTGGAAATGATTTCATTTGTGTTCCAAAAATAGTATTGTTTGAAGTGCAGTGAAAATAATTTGCATCAGCAGGAATTTGGAAATCCTTAGGAATATGATTGTAATTTTCCTCTTTTGAGGATGCTGCAACTAGGGTTTCTCCAAACGCTTTCGCTTCTTTGATGGCTCCAGCAGCCCAAGTTCCGGTATCTAAGTAGGATGCTTTTCCATTTTCTTTTAACAAGTTATAGGGTACTCTCAAAAATTCCATACTGGCTCCACCTTGCAAAAACAAAGCCTGATAACCTTTTCCATCAAGACCTAAAAGTTCCAAAGCTAAGGCTCTCGCTTCGTCCATAACCGCTACAAAGTCTTTACTTCTATGCGAAATCTCCAAAATCGACAAACCTGAATTATTGAAATTTAAAACCGCTTGAGCTGATTTTTCGAAGACTTCCTGTGGCAAAATGCAAGGACCTGCACTGTAATTATGTTTTTTCATCCTATTTTATGGTGTAAATTTTCAAGAGCAAATTTCAGAAAATAGGAGCGAAAATTAATTTACAGTTTGATAATAATTTCATAAGGTTATTAACAAAAACGTTGTAGTTGTTCTTTGTACTGTGATTTAATTTTTGATAACCTTGTAAATTTGTGTTATTTTATCATCGATAGTAAGTTTTACAAAATAAATTCCCGGTGGAAAATTCCCTAAAGAAATTTGTCCTAAATTAGTGTTTTGCTGCAGAAGTAAACTTCCTGTAATGGAGTAGATTTGGGCATTTGTAATAGAATTATCAGGGTTACTTTTTATAAAAAATAGATTTGAAGTAGGATTTGGATAGATGTTTATACTTTCACGATCAAATTCGTTTACATCTAAAGTAACATCAAAATAATAAGCTTTACCCATACCAAGAAATCCTTCTTCGGGAGCACCAACAACAGCAAAATTTCCATCTAAAGCAATTGATGCACCAAACTTATCATCCTGAGCATTTGGACCCAAACCCAAAATGGAGTTTTGAAAAGCCCATATACCATTGATTTTTTTGTATTTTAAGACTGGAAATTTACGTTCCAATTGTAAGGTATATTCGGTACTGCCAAGAAGCATATTATCGCCAAAAACTTCAATTTTAGTATACAACTGATCTGTCTGTAGCAAGTTTTGTGAAATTGAAGAACTCCACGAATTGTCTATGTCGTCCAAAATATAGATTTTACTAACATCATCTAATTGAGATGAGACTAAGAACAATTGATTGTTAGAAAGACTAAAATCACGAAAAACTTCCTCTAAGTCCCCGAATATCTCCGAGGTATTTAGAAAAGACCAGTTACTATCATTAAATGAATAGGTTGTAAAAAAGATTCCATTTGTAGCGTTATCATTACTCAAAATAACCATTTTGTCATTTTCGGTTTCAATTTTAGCACCAAAGTTTAAGCTATTTTCGGTTGTGACTTTTTGAGAAAATACCCAAACGTTTTCTATTAATGAATATATATAAACCGAACCATTATTGGTATCTTGATTGTCAACCGTATCATCATTTTTTGCTGAAATAAACAGTTGATTGTTGTGAATTTTTACAAAACTCCCAAAATTATCGTTTGCTTGACCATCAGGTGTTGTAATTTTTGAAAGCAATTCCCAAACACCATTTGTTTTGATATAGGTATATACAGCACCAGCATTTTCAAAACCAGCATCATGATTTGGAGCTCCAATTGCAATTAGATTATCTTTTAAAGTTATTGAAGAACCAAATTGATCGGAAGTCGTTACATCGTCAGGAAAAAAAACGTCAGTTTGCTGAAATGTATTTTCAGTGATGGTAAAAAGATATGCTTTACCTGATTGAGCTCCACCTGGTAAAAAAGGGAAATCGGAACTGGATACTAGAATATTTCCATTGTCAGTTTCAACACAAGTTCCAAAATGAAGTCCACTAAAATCACTCTCTGGAAAAAAAGCTACAGGAGTTTGTGACCATAGGAAACTAGATGTAAAAGCTAAAGTTAGAAGAGTAATTTTTTTCATATTTGTTTTGTTTCATACAAATATAGATAAAAATTATATTGATTGTAAGAATTTTATTGTATCTATATTGTCTGCATAATCCCAAAGTTCAGGCTTTTGCGTTTTTCCGAAAGGAATACTATTTTCAATAATTCCTTTTGAAACAATACACTGAATTTGTTCATTATCAGCTTCTAAACGCTTTTTCAAATCTTCTAAATTTTCATAAAACTCATAGAAAACACTCGAAATAGGAGAGGCATAGCTCGTGTCTTCCTTGATCGTCAAGAATTCATTATCCAATAACTTGAAATTACTCATCAAGAAAACAGCTTTATTATAATCGTAATTATTGGCATATCGCTCATATTTAATGATATCCTGATAGGGAAAAACACCACCAAAAAAAGCATCAAAATTATAATCCTTTGGTACAAAAAGCTTCGAAACATTTCTACATCCCAAACCAAAATAGCGGAAAATATCTTCTCCAAGGGCTACTAATTCTTCCTCGCTTTCAGTTCCATTCAAAACGGCTACTGAGTTCCTGCTTTTGCGAATTATCGAAGGCTTTTCTTTGAAATAATATTCGAAATATCGTGCAGTATTGTTACTTCCCGTTGCAATAACAGCATCAAAATGTTCCAGTTTGCCTTCTACGAAATTGATTTTGGATTCCAACTTCGGCTCGACCGAAATTAAATATTTTGCCAAGAAAGGCAGTAAATGTTGGTCGTTTGAAGATGTTTTTACCAAGACGTTATGACCTGAAATCAACACTGATAAAAAATCATGAAACCCAACAAGCGGAATATTTCCAGCCAAAATTAAACCTACCGTTTTAGGTTCGATATCAGATAAATCATAGGAGGAAAGCCATTGATCCAGATTTTCTTTTGTCAAGGCTTCTGCCCATGAATTTACGGCAAAAAACACTTGTTCTGGTGTGTACCAGCCATTATGGGATTGGGAAATATGAATCAAATCTAGAAACTCATTGAAAAACAAATCGTTATGTAAAACTTTTTCATTTCTAATACTTTCATCTTCAGAAAATTGACTTAGAAATTTTCCTAGCTCTACGAAAATATTTTTTTTATGTTCTAAAGTCATATTGATTTGCTTTTGAATTGTTTTGGATGTAATTTTGCACAAAAATAAACCTTTTCTAGGCAGTAGGCAATAGGCAATGAGCTTATAGCCTAATGCATAAAGCTAAAAGCTAAAAAAAATGGCAATCATAATAACAGACGAATGCATCAACTGTGGTGCTTGCGAACCGGAATGTCCTAACACTGCGATTTACGAAGGTGCTGACGATTGGAGATATAAAGATGGAACGAAGTTGAGGGGAAAAATTATTCTTCCTGATGGAACTGAAGTGGATTCTGATGAAGCTCAAACACCTATTTCGGATGATATTTATTATATCGTTCCAAGTAAATGTACAGAATGTAAAGGTTTTCATGATGAACCACAATGTGCCGCGGTTTGTCCAGTAGATTGTTGTGTTCCAGATGATAACCATGTAGAAAGTGATGAAACGCTTTTAAACAGGCAAGCATTTTTGCACAATGAATAAAAAAAAATCCTGAAGCAATTCAGGATTTTTTTTGGGTAGTATAATCGGTTTTTATTGAGCCGATTTGGTATAAGTTTGAACCGTCACTTTATCTGATTTATCATCGTAAGTTTCTACTACTAGGTTGCCATTCGTATCAAAATACCCAATTGAAGTTGAGTTTTTACCTCTGTAAATAAAACTATTTGTAGAAGTGGATCTCAAAATTCCAATCTTTTTTTCATCCGGACCTGTGATTACATAACCTGAAGGGTCAAGAGCCAATTTATAGGTTTTTCCGTCAGCTGTATAATAAGACGATCGGTCTATATCGACTGTTCTTGTGGTTCCATCGGGATTGGTTACAGTAGTTTTTGAAGTAACTTCAACCGGAGTTTGTTTCATATCCTTGTTTAATGCTTTTGAATCTGCATTTTGAAGCTCAATATTTTGAACTTCTTGTACTTCCTGTTGCTTTACAATTTGTTTTTCGCCATCAGAATCCTTTACGGTTGTTACGGTTGTTTTGGTAACATCAGTTACATTCTTGTTTTGAGCTTGACTGTTTAGTGCAAACATAAAAAGTGCTGCTGATAAAAATATTGTTTTCATAATTTTTGTTTTTTAGTATTATAATTACAAATTTAGAGCTATATCATTGAAAATTAGTTATTCTATTATAAAGAAAGATTATAACTTATACATCTGATGTAAATCCAATTATTTTAAACTCTTATTGAATTTAAAACAATTTAATAACCAATTAATAATGATATTTGTTTTAAGTAAATTCAATATCATAGATTTAATTTGTTAATTTTGTTAAAAAAATAAAGAAGTGAAAAATAAAATTACGCTATTTTTTTTGTTTATCTTTTATACGGTTTGGTCACAAAATATCGAGAAATCTATTATTTTGAAGGATTCAGATACTAATCTTGCAATTCAAGATGCAACAGTTTATCTTTTTAAAAACAAGCAATCCTTACTGAGTAATTCACAGGGAATTGTTAGTTTTCAGTTAGTTGGAAATACAAATATCAAAATCACACATACCGCTTACAATGAAATTACCATAAAATCGGCAACACTCAAAGAGGCTGAAAATGTTATTTATTTGAAAAGTAATCTGAATGATTTGGATGAAATCGTGGTTACCCGAAAGCATCCTCAAAAAATCTTGAAAGCCTTGATTAAAAATTCGACAGATAAACTTACTGCACCTTCACGATTGAAAGTCTATTCACGGGAGTTTTTCAAGCTCAATGGAAATTATTCCTATTATACAGATGGCTTGATGAATTTTCAAATTTCGAGTGGATCAAAAGATTTCAAGTCCAATATTTTGGTTGAACAAAATCGATCGTATGGATTGGTGGAGCAGGAAATAACCGAAAATCTTCTGGGTTACAATTTCAATAATATAATGGAAAACTATTATAATTTCAAATATTTGGAACCTCTCTTGCAACCCAAGGCTTTGAAGGATTATGATTTTTCCATCAAAATTTACTCTTCTAATAAAAATTATTTTTTGATGTCGGCCACACCTTTAGAAACGTCTAAAGGTTTGCTTGATGATTTTACTATCATTTATGATCCAGAAAAGAAGATGATAGTAGAAGTTAGTTCTGTTGTTTCGCCTTCAACATTGGCTAAAATAAAAGAAAAAAATAGCAAAGGATCGAAAAATATTTACAAGTCTATTTTTAAAACGATCTACAGGATTGATGGTTCTTATTATTATTTGTTAACCTCAAAAGAGGAAATCGGTTTTGAACGCATTGACAAAAACAAAACAACCGATATTGAAGTTCGTAATTATTTTGTTACCACAAATTTTAGCACCCAAAATTTCAGTTTTACTGAAAGTGAAGTTTTTAAGGATAAGAATCTTTTCAATAGAAAAAACACCATTTTCACGGAATATTGGAATGATTCAGGACTTGTTCCAACGGATGAAGAACAGAATATAATTGAAGCAATTGGTAAATTATGATGCTAAACGATTGACATTGCTATATGCTTTTGTAACTTGGTTTTAATACGTTATATTTGCACACTTTTAAAATAAAAAACCAAATGAAAGCAGGAATTGTAGGATTGCCAAATGTAGGAAAATCAACATTATTCAATTGTTTGTCTAATGCAAAAGCACAAAGTGCGAATTTTCCTTTTTGTACAATTGAACCTAATATCGGAGTGGTGAACGTTCCGGATTCACGAATCAATAAATTGGAAGAATTAGTAAAGCCAGAACGCGTTCAGATGGCAACTGTTGATATTGTTGATATTGCAGGATTGGTAAAAGGAGCCAGTAAAGGTGAAGGTTTGGGAAATCAATTCCTTGGAAATATCAGAGAGTGTAACGCAATTATTCACGTTTTGCGTTGTTTTGATAATGACAATATCGTTCACGTGGATGGAAACGTAAACCCAATTCGTGACAAGGAAACAATTGACATCGAACTGCAATTGAAAGACCTTGAAACAGTTGACAAACGTCTTGAAAAAGTGAACCGTGCTGCAAAAACGGGAAATAAAGAAGCACAAGTTGAGCAAGGATTATTGAACAGAATCCGTGAAGCTTTGTTGCAAGCGAAATCTGCAAGAACCATCACTCCAAACAATAACGACGAAGAAGTTTTGATGGAATCGTTCCAATTGATTACGGCAAAACCAGTTTTATATGTTTGTAATGTAGATGAAAATTCAGCGGTAAACGGAAATGCCTATGTAGATCAAGTTCGTGAATTGGTAAAAGATGAAGATGCGGAAGTAATTATACTTTCGGTTGGAGCTGAAGCAGATATTACAGAATTAGAAAGCTACGAAGAACGTCAAGTTTTCCTTGAAGATATGGGATTGACTGAGCCAGGAGCTTCGGTTTTAATTCGTGCAGCTTATAAATTATTGAAACAACAAACGTATTTTACGGCTGGAGTTAAGGAAGTTAGAGCTTGGACGATCAATATTGGTGCAACTGCTCCACAAGCTGCAGGAGTGATCCACACTGATTTTGAAAAAGGATTTATCCGTGCAGAGGTAATTTCTTATGATGATTATGTGCAATATGGTTCAGAGGCTAAAGCCAAAGAAGCAGGAAAATTCAAAGTTGAAGGAAAAGAATATATAGTTAAGGATGGTGATGTGATGCATTTTAGATTTAATGTGTAATCCTTGAATCATTATAAATATAAAAGTGAAACTATTTAAGTTTCACTTTTTTTTTGAAATAAAAAAAATGGCTCAAAATTTGAAATGTTAATGAAAACTAAAATCATGAAAAAATATTTTTTATTTTTAGCAATAGTAATGCTTGTTTCTTGCAAGGAAGTTCCTCTAGAAAACAATATTTATTTTGAAGATCCACAACCTATTAATGATTCGGAACTTGCTAAAATTCCTTCTAAGTTTATTGGGGAATATTTAAATGATGATTCACTCAAGTTAAATATCACAGACGAAATAATTAGTTACACTAATAATTTTAAGATTAGTATTCATAAATCAGAATTGGACTCACTAAAAGATGAACTGGTTTATAAGGATGGCAAATTCATCGAAAAAAAGACTAACACAGTTTTAGAAAATAAAATCTTTGGAGATTCGATTGAATTTAATATAAAAGATGTTGATACAGTTTTTAAATTTTCAGATTTTCAAAAAGCAAAAAGAATCAATGGAAAATTGATATTGAGTAAAAAAGATTCCCTCTATTGGCAAATTGAAATCCTAACTTTAAACAAAAATGTTATAACGATAGAAGAATTAAGAGCCGATTCTGATATTATGGCAATTGATTCTCTTACAAAGATCAAGGCAAAAGAAATTGATAGAAATAATTATATTGTAAAACCCTCTAGGAAAGAATTTTCAAAAATTTTGAAATTAAAAAAACTAGGATATAGTTCTACTTTTAGAAAAATAAAGTAAATTACATATCAAAATAGAAAATACACATTTATGAAAATTATCGCATTCGCCGGAAGTAACAGTTCAAAATCCATTAATAAAAAATTAGCAACGTATGCTTCAAGCCTTTTCAAAAATGCCGAAGTAGAAATTTTAGATTTAAGAGATTATCAAGCACCACTTTTCAGTGTAGATATCGAAAAGGAAATTGGTCAAGCCAAAGAAGCACTTGCCTTTTTAGAAAAACTTAAATCAGCCGATATGTTGGTTATCTCATTAGCCGAAAACAACGGAAATTATTCAACAGCTTTCAAGAATATTTTCGATTGGTGTTCCCGAATTGAAAAAGATGTATTTCAAAAGAAACCAACACTTTTGATGGCAACTTCGCCAGGAGGAAGAGGAGGAAAGAGTGTCTTGGAAATAGCCCAAACTAATTTGCCTCGCTTTGGGGTAGACATAAAAGCTATATTTTCACTGCCAAGTTTCAATGATAATTTTGATGTCGAAAACAATACAATTTCAAATCAAGAATTGGATAAGGAGTTGAAAGAGATTGTAGCTAATTTGGAATTTTAGAAGTTGAAAAAAGCCTTTAAAATATTCGGAAAAATTCTTTTGGGACTCGTTGTTTTTGTAGTGCTATATCTCCTTTCGGCTTTAATTTTATCCAATATCAAGGTAAATTCAGATGATCCAGATCCAAAAGAAGAAGTCACGATTTATATCAAAACTAACGGAGTTCACACCGATATTGTAGTTCCAATAAACAATGAATTCAAGGATTGGAGCGAGAAAATACAATTTTCCCATATCAAATCACAGGATTCCACGATGCAATATATCGGTTTTGGTTGGGGAGACAAAGGCTTCTACCTTAACACTCCTGAATGGGCAGATTTAAAATTCAGCACCGCTTTTAATGCTGCTTTCTACCTCGGTACTTCCGCCATGCATGCCACTTTTTACAAGCAAATACGTGAATCCGAGAACTGTGTCAAAATTAAAATCAGCAAAGCTGAATATCAAAAATTAATAGCTTATATCGAAACCAGTTTTCAATATGACAAAGACGGAAACCCACTTCTGATTAATGCTACAACTTATGGTCAAAACGACAGTTTTTATGAAGCCAATCGAAAATACCATCTGTTTTACACCTGCAACACTTGGGCAAACAATGCCTTGAAAGCATCGGGTCAAAAAGCCGCACTTTGGACACCATCCGACAAGGGGATTTTTTGCCATTATCAATAATTTGGAAATTATAATGTTTTATTAAAACTTTCAGGATCAATTGCAATGGCAGGATTATTGTCAATTTTTCAAGAATGAAAAAAATACAATCAACCCTTCGTATCATATTTCTAACAATACTATTTCTACTAACCAATACTCTTGTTGCACAGGATTATTCTCAGGTAGATCAAATCGTTAGCAAATACCCAAAATCCTATTCAAAAGCGGAAGATCTTGCCGATAAAATCAACATAGATTTTACCAAAGAAGAGGAAAAAGCACGAGCTATTTTCTATTGGATTGCCACAAATGTCAAGTATGATGTCAAGGCCTATTTCAGTCAGCGAAACGACCGTCCGGTTGCATATTCCTTTAAAAGTCAGGAAGAAAAATTGGCAAAGCAACGCCAATTTAAACTTGATTTTGCTCTAAATGCCTTGAAATCCAAAAAAGCAGTCTGCCAAGGCTATACGGCTCTTTTTGATCATTTGGCAGCACTCACAAATCTCGAAAGCGTTACCGTGACAGGAACCTCAAAAACGAATCCAACACAAATAGGAAAACTCCCAAGAGCCAGTGATCACGCTTGGAACGCCGTTAAAATCAATGGCGAATGGAAACTCGTAGAACCCACTTGGGCTTCAGGAGTTGTCGATGGTGCAAAGCGAATTTTTATACCTAAATTCAATGATGGCTATTTTTTTACACCGCCACACATCTTTGCTTTCACGCATTTTCCAGATGATAAAAAATGGCTTTTGGGCAATTTAACAGAACAGCAATTTGCTGAATCACCTTTATATTATGGCGAATATATTCAAGCGAGCTATACCATTTTAAGTCCGAATACAGGAATTTTCGACCTTAAGAAATTTAATGTAGTACCGTTCAAAATTGAAAATCTCAACCCCGAAGATCAAGTAACGTATGTTTTCAGCCGTTTCAAAAAAGTAGAGCTTCCCGTTCTAAAACGCAATGGCAAAAACACCGAATTTAACATCCAGCTTCCCAGTAATGCAACAGGTTATCTAACGATTTATATCAATAATAAAGGCATAGCTGTTTATAAGATCATTCGTTAATTTTTAGGGCCTATTTCCAGCTTTCCATTGCAAGTCCTCATTCCAAAAGCTTTTTTTCCAAGCCACAAAAGGTCCCGAAGCTTCGGGACCGCTGGTCGCTCTTTTGTGTCAGAAAAAAATAGCTTTTGGAATTCCGGGCTTTCCATTTCTCCCGAAGCTTCGGGACTGGGGCAGCTTCGCATTCGGAAACATAATTCAAGAATGAAACCATTTTCAATCCCCAATCTAAAATCTGCAATCTAAAATCTAAAATTACTTGTCAATATCCTTCTTAATAACTTTACTATTTAGTCCTTTCATTTTTCCAGCCGATACTGTATATTAGCACAAATTCGATAGTTTTAAAATGGCAGAAGAAAATCAGTATAACGAAGACAATATCCGTTCATTAGATTGGAAAGAACACATCCGAATGCGTCCTGGAATGTACATCGGGAAGCTGGGTGACGGGTCTTCTCCCGATGATGGTATTTATATTTTGCTTAAGGAAGTCATCGACAACTGTATCGATGAATTCGTTATGGGTGCCGGGAAAGTCATCGAAGTAACCATCAAAGACAAAATGGTAACCGTTCGCGATTACGGTCGTGGAATTCCTTTAGGAAAAGTGGTCGATGTAGTTTCTAAAATGAATACGGGAGGAAAATACGACTCAAAAGCCTTTAAGAAATCGGTTGGTTTGAATGGAGTTGGTACGAAAGCTGTCAATGCTTTGTCTAATTTTTTCCGTGTAGAATCTGTTCGCGATAACCAGCAAAAAGCAGCAGAATTTTCGGCAGGAAACCTTACGATAGAAGAAGACGTTCAAGAAACAACCAAACGGAAAGGTACAAAAGTTTCGTTTGTAGCCGATGAAGCCATTTTTAAAAACTATAAATACCGAAACGAGTACATCATCAAGATGCTCAAGAATTACTGTTATTTGAATCGTGGTTTAACGATTTATTATAACGGTGAAAAATACATTTCTGAGTTTGGATTAAAGGATTTACTGGAAGAAACCATCTCAGAGGAAGACATGCAATATCCAATCATTCATCTTGAAGGAGATGATATCGAGGTTGCTGTAACTCACAGTAAGTCACAATATTCGGAAGAATATCATTCGTTTGTTAACGGACAAAATACAACCCAAGGGGGAACCCATTTGGGAGCTTTCCGCGAAGCGATTGTAAAAACCATAAAGGAATTTTATAACAAGCCTTTTGAAGCTTCAGATATCCGGAAATCGATTGTTTCGGCAGTTTCCATAAAGGTAGAAGAACCTGTTTTTGAATCACAAACCAAGACCAAATTGGGATCGACAGATATTGGTCCGAATGGTCCATCGGTTCGAACTTTTATCAACGATTTTATCAAAAACAAACTGGATAATTTTTTACATAAGAATCCAGAATCAGCCGATTTGCTGTTGCGAAAAATCCTTCAAGCCGAACGTGAACGAAAAGAGTTATCAGGCATCAGGAAATTGGCCAAAGACCGTGCGAAAAAAGCCAGTCTGCACAATAAGAAATTACGAGATTGTAGAGTGCATTTAACCGATGCCAAGAATCCGAGAAGTTTAGAAAGTACGCTTTTTATTACCGAGGGAGATTCGGCTTCGGGTTCCATTACCAAAAGTCGTGATGTCAATACACAAGCAGTTTTTAGTTTGCGAGGTAAACCGCTGAATTCCTACGGAATGACCAAGAAAATTGTCTATGAAAACGAAGAGTTCAATTTGCTTCAAGCAGCTTTGAACATCGAGGAAGACATGGGCGATTTGCGTTACAACAACATCGTGATTGCAACCGATGCGGATGTCGATGGAATGCACATCCGATTATTGTTGATTACTTTTTTCTTGCAATTTTTTCCAGAATTAATCAAGGATGGACATTTGTATATCTTGCAAACGCCTTTATTTAGGGTTCGAAACAAAAAAGAAACCATTTATTGCTACAGTGATCAGGAACGTGTGGATGCCATCGAAAAATTAAAGCCAAAACCCGAAATCACACGATTTAAAGGTTTGGGAGAGATCTCGCCAGACGAGTTCAAGCATTTCATTGGTGAAAGTATCAGGCTCGATCCTGTGATGTTAGATAAAGCCACACCAATCGAGACCTTGCTGGAGTTTTATATGGGAAAAAATACTCCCGATCGACAGGATTTTATTATTAATAACTTGAAGGTGGAATTGGATGTGGTGGAGAAATAATGTTGAATTGCAATATTCAATTTTTTAAAAATTAGACATAAAATTTAAAGTTTAGTAAGTAATACACTTTTAAACTTCTAAGCCTTAAACTTTTAAACTTTATATGAAAGACGAAGAAGACGATAACATCATCCCAAACGAAGACGAAAACAGCGAATCATTCGAAACTCCTGCAGAGGAAGCTTTTGAAGACGTAATTCGTCCTTCATCAGGAAGTCATTTTTATGAGAATAATGAAAATCCAGAAGATACCATTACCAAAGTAACAGGTATGTATAAGGATTGGTTTTTGGATTATGCTTCCTACGTAATTCTGGAACGTGCTGTTCCTGCGATTGAAGATGGTTTCAAGCCAGTTCAACGTCGGATCATGCACTCGATGAAGGAGTTGGATGACGGTCGATACAATAAAGTGGCCAATATTGTGGGACATACAATGCAGTATCATCCTCACGGAGATGCCAGTATTGGTGACGCAATGGTGCAAATTGGTCAGAAGGATTTGATTATTGATATGCAGGGAAACTGGGGAAATATCCTGACAGGGGATAGTGCCGCTGCTTCTCGATACATCGAGGCTCGAATTTCTAAATTTGGTCATGATGTGTTGTATTCTCCAAAAATTACGCAATGGGGAATGTCCTATGATGGTCGTCGAGCAGAACCTATAAATCTTCCGGTAAAATTCCCATTGCTTTTGGCCCAAGGTGCCGAAGGTATTGCCGTTGGTTTATCCACGAAAGTGTTGCCACACAATTTTAACGAACTGATTGATAGTTCGATCAAAATATTAAAGGGAAAACCTTTTACTTTATTTCCAGATTTTCCAACTGCAGGAATTGCCGATGTGTCGAATTATAATGATGGTATGAGAGGCGGAAGGGTTCGCGTTCGTGCCAAAATTGGGCAGCTCGACAAACAAACGTTAGTGATTACGCAAATTCCATTTTCGACCAATACTTCAAGTTTGATTGATAGTATTTTGAAAGCCAATGAGAAAGGAAAAATAAAAGTCAAGAAAATCGAAGACAATACGGCTGCCGAAGTTGAGATTTTGATCCATCTTCCGCCAGGTGTTTCTCCTGATAAAACCATTGATGCTTTGTATGCTTTTACAGCTTGCGAGACATCAGTTGCACCTTTGGGTTGTGTTATTGAAAATCATAAGCCGTTGTTTATTGGGGTTTCCGATATGTTGAAGATTTCGACCAATCGAACGGTTGATTTACTGAAACGCGAACTCGAAATTCAACTCGATGAACTCGAAAACAAATGGCATTTTTCTACTTTGGAAAAGATCTTCATTCGGGAAGAAATGTACATTGATTTTAAATTGTATTCTGATCGTGAATCATTATACAAATACATGTATGACCGTTTTGAACCCTTTTCGAAATCATTTGTCAGGGAAATCAATGATGATGATTTGCAGAAATTGACCCAGATTCCGATGATTCGTATTACCCGTTTCGACTCGGACAAGGCGGATGATGCGATTGCAAAACTGGAGGCCGAGATGGAACAGGTGAAATACCATTTGGATCATATCATTGATTATACGATTGATTTCTTCCAAAAATTAAAAGACAAATACGGAAAAGGTCGTGAACGTCAAACCGAGCTTAGAAGTTTTGATAATATCGAAGCTACAAAAGTGGTTTTACGAAATACAAAACTGTATGTAAATAGGGAAGAAGGTTTCTTTGGAACTGGTTTGAAAAAAGATGAATATGTTGCCGATTGTTCCGATATTGATGATGTTATTGTTTTTCTTCGGGATGGAAAAATGATGGTGGCAAAAGTCGATGACAAGAAGTTTGTAGGGAAAGACATCATCCATATTGCCGTTTTTGATAAAAATGACAAGCGAACGATTTATAACATGATGTACCGTGACGGAAAAAGCGGTCCAACTTACATCAAACGATTCAATGTTTCGGGTGTTACACGTGATAAATTCTACGATTTGACACAAGAAAAACCGGGTTCACAAGTGTCCTATTTTTCTGCAAATCCAAATGGAGAGGCCGAGGTGGTAACCATTTTGCTACGACAAGTAGGAAGTGTGAAGAAATTAAAATGGGATTTGGATTTTACTGATATAGCGATAAAAGGTCGTGCTTCGAGGGGAAATACGGTTACAAAATATCCTATTAAGAAAATCGAATTGAAGGAGAAAGGAATTTCGACTTTACGTCCTCGAAAGGTATGGTTTGATGATACGGTTCAACGACTCAATGTGGATGGAAGAGGGGAACTGTTAGGTGAATTTAGGCCAAATGACCGACTTCTAATTATCAATCAATCGGGAAAATTGAAAACGATTATTCCAGAATTGACTACGCATTTTGACGAAGATATGGTAGTTTTGGAAAAATGGATTCCGAATAAGCCAGTTTCTGCGATTTATTTTGATGGTGAAAAAGAGAAGTATTTTATCAAACGATTCCTGATTGAAAATGAAAATAAGGAAGAGATTTTTATAAGTGATCATCCAAAATCACAGCTAGAAATTGTTTCTACGGATTATCGTCCTGTTGCCGAAGTGATTTTTGCAAAAGTAAAAGGCGTTCAGAAAGAAAATCAAGTTATTGATTTGGAACAATTTATAGCTGTAAAAGGGATAAAAGCGATTGGAAACCAATTAACAGCCGATAAATTGAAGCAGATCAATCTTTTAGAACCACTTCCTTATGATCCGCCTGTAGAAGTTGTTCTAGAAGAAATTCAAGTTTCGGGCGAAGTGAATCTTTCGGATGACGATATTCAACTTGATGACGATGGTCAAATCACATTGAGTTTAGATTAATAAAAAGGGGGAATGTACAATTTTATACATTCCCCTTTTTTTTGCTATTAACTTCCAAATTTTAATAAGAATTTGATGGAAGACGGTGCCTGACAAGCGAAGATTTCATAAACATTCTAATAATTACTTCCTCTTTGGGGTTCCATTCTAAGATGATGGCATTCCTATCATGGGGATCGCTCTGTTGGCTTTCCCATTCGATGACATAGCATCCTGCCGTATTTTTTTCTTCCTTTAATTTATCTGCAAGGATTGCAATGGTTTCTAAAGTAGAAGTAGGGAGGAGATCATTTTCAAGACTGTTCAATTCGGCAAAAAGGAGGTCGTTTAGTTTTGAATGGTATTCATGATAGCCTGCTGTCCTAAATTTTTCTACAATTTCCGATTGTCGCGCTTCATAGGAATACTCTTCTTCGGGGCTGCAACTGATGAGAAGGAATAAAAATGCTGCAAATGGAAATAGGGTTCTCATGATGGGGTATTTTCAATTGGAATGCTTTCGGGATGCCTAGATCTTGATACACTTTAATTGCCTTTTGTTTGAAAAGGCCGGCACCAACAAATGGAGCAAGCCAGCAACTGATAGCGATAGGAGTAGGGGTGAAAGCATATGCTGTAGATTTTTGATGGATGATTTTAGTTAGAACGCCAAACTTTGCAAATTGTTACATGGGAATTGTATTTTTCTGAAACCCTCCCATTTTGGACATTAGGGTGGCAACAGGGTAGCACGGAATAGGTGATAGCGTAGAAAGCCTGTCGATTGGCTGCCGGCAAATAGCTATTGGGGGCTTGCCTTTTTATGGTGCACTACCTTTCTCGGATTTTTTTCCGCATAGGCACGGATCAGCTGCATGATGTAGTGGTTGCTCTTGTATCGGATGAGCTGCTCCCTCAGTTCCAGGGGCCCCGAAAACCCGATAGCGGTGTCAAAATATCCCATCCCGAAGAATGCCCCTTCTTCAACCCAGATGCAGCTTCTTTCCTGGGGATGGCGTCCCTTGTCGATGATATGGAAGTTCGGCCGCTCCTCCAAGAGGAACTGGATGGCATTCTCGACCTGTTCATTGTGCTGTTCGGGGTCTGGTAGCGCAAGGTCGGCATTGGCAGCCGCAAATATCCCTTCTGCTGGCAGCCCATACTTGCAGAACCTGTAATCGATGTTGAACTTTTCCGCAAGCCCCCTCAATGCGTTGGTGCCTTCGTATTCATTGCTGAAGGTCTGGAGGCAGTTCTGGAACTTGCCCAGTTTCCCTATGGCAAGGTATTGGTAACCGTTCCTTGCTTCATAGCGGTAGAGTCCGAATTTGGCTTCATGGCGTTTCAGGGCCCTGTTATATTTTGGCCACAGTTTCCTTATCTCGGAGCATTCCAGCAGTAGTGCCATCAGTTCGGTGCCACAGGTCTCGAAGGAAATGGCATGGATGTCTTTTAAAAAATTTTGCCTTTGCTGCGTTACACTGTTGCCACTGAAATGGGAGGCAACCCGTTTTTTGATATTGATGGCTTTCCCCACATAGATTACGTTGCGTTCCTGGTCGTAAAAATAGTAGATGCCGGGTGTTTCGGGCAATCGCTCGAAATCTTGCGGAGGGAGGTTGGGAGGCAGGCGTTGGTCCTGTGCCGTCTTCTTGATCATGTTCTGAATGTGGCCTTCCCTGTCCGCTTCCAGCAGCAGGCCAAACAATACGGCCGTAGCATCGGCATCACCTCCGGCACGGTGCCTGTTTTCAAGGTTGATCCGCAGCGAATGGCAAAGCTTGCCAAGGCTGTAGGAGGCATGGCCGGGCAGGATCTTCCTTGCGGCACGCACGGTACAGAGTTTCCTGGCGGTCCAGTTGAAACCGGATTCCTTCAATTCGTGGCGGACGAACGAATAGTCAAAATTGACATTGTGGGCTACGAAGACGCGGTCGGAAAGGAGCTCAAGGACCTTCTCAGAGATGCTTTCAAAGATGGGGGCATCCCGCACCATCGCATTGTCGATGCCCGTCAGGGCAAATATGGCCGGAGGTATGTCCTTTTGCGGATTGACGAGTGATTCCCAGCGGTCGATGACCCTTGTGCCATCGTGGATAAGGATGGCAATTTCGGTAATGCGGCTTCCGCCTGCATGGCCGCCGGTGGTTTCTATATCTACTATTGCATACTCCGCTTTTCTCATGTTGCTGTATAACGTGGTACCATGGTTATTATTATTGGGAACGGTTCACTTTTCGGAACGTCAGATTGATCCTGGGCAGGATGTCTCGCGCTGTCTTGGGTACCTGGTGCTGCCAGAAGCTGTTTGTGGTACCTGCCATCAGGAGAAACGAGCCATGGTGCAGGGGAATCGTTACCTGCTGCAAATCTTTCCTGTACTTGTGACGGAGACGGAACAGGCGGGTTTCGCCAAAACTGACCGAAGCAATGATGGGATCTGGTCCCGATTGGTCTGTGCGGTCGCTGTGCCATGCTACGCCATCTTTGCCGTTGCGGTACAGGTTCAGCAATACGGCATTGAATTCAAGGCCCGTTTCTTCCTCGACCTTCTTCCGGATGGCCAATAATTCGGGTGTCCAATCTGGACCTTCTGGGTTGGCACCTGTATTGCACTTGTCTTCATACCACGCAATCATGCGGGGTGCCGTAACGGTCTTGTCGAAGATTTCCATCTGGTATTCCCGCCATGGGGTCGTGTGCAGGAACGTGCTGTAATAATGGTCGGATGCTTCCTTTGTGATAAAGTCGTCTGCCAGCATCAGGTCGGCATCGGGAAGGTCGAATGTTTTCTTGCCTCCCTTGCCTGATGTAAACAGTTGGGTGTCTTCAAATAATGTCATGCCCTGGCTTTTTTCGTGATAGCAATTTTAGTGTCCTTTCATCCTCTTTTCCGTCAAAATACCGTTCCAGCACGGCAGTAAAGACAGGATGGGCCTTTTCGGTCTGGGCAAATAATGTCATGGAAGACCTGAGCTTCAGGTCATCCGGATGGCCCAATACCTCCTTGGCGGATACCGTGGGAGTGCTCAGGAGTGCTTCGCTGATCTGGACAAGGTGCCTGCCTAGGACAGGATGTGCCAAAAATTCGGCAGCTTCTTGCAAATCGGCTAGGGCATAGAACTTTGAGGTCTCGCTTTGTCCCAAACCTTCCAGTTGCGGGAAGATGAACCACATCCAATGGGTTTCCTTTCGGCCTTTCTTGATTTCCGCCAATGCCGTGAGGTACGTCTGATTCTGTGCATCCAGAAATCGTTTAAAATGATATTCTTTCATGTTTTCTTGCTAAGGTTAATCAAATTTGTTTATTCATCTTCTGCCTTGGCAGGTTGATCTCATGTTCCTGTGGATAGGGTTTTCGCTGTGTCATGCTGATGTCCTCCCGTATCTGTTGCTGTGCTTGGAAGCGCTTTTCATCGGTGGCGGAATAGCGGGGGTCAGGAATGAACGGCATTTTTGCCATTTTTGATATGGTAACGGTAGGGAAGTGGTAGTCCACTTCGACATGGCCCAATAGCAGATAGCAGCCTCCTCCCTGGAAGGGATATTTCGTTAGGCAGTCGGCAAAATGGGCCGTATCGAAGAACTCCCCCTGCGCATCGATCCAGGTTCCGAAAAACATGTCGCCCATTTTTGTAGGTACGTGCTTTCGGGAAATAAGATAGGCTAGCATCCTGACGGTTTTCTTGTGGTGCCTTTCCAAATCTTTCGCCATCACATCTCCTCTGTAAGGGGTTTGCAATAGGTTGAATGGCGTAACGGAAACAGGGAAATTCAACAGCTCAATTTCGTCAAACGCATCTTCAAATGGAGAACGTTCCAATACAGGCAATTTGTATTCCTTGACGGGTTCTTGCAATAACAGCATCGAACGGTTTTCGGGTTTGAAATTGACCATGATCAATCGGGCTATGATGAGCAATTCGTTCTTTCTTTTTCCTGTAAAGCGGAAGGCTCCAATGAAAATTAAGGTCTGTATCCCTTCAATCCCTATGGGTATCCTGTTGATGAAATCTTCCAATGACTGGTATGCGCCATGCTCTTTCCTTTCGCTTTCTATATGCAGGGCTACTTTTGCTTCCAAGCTTTTCAGATGCTGGAATCCTAGGTAGATGTTTTTTCCGTATAATGTAGTCTGGTAGTCGCTTGTGTTGACACACGGATTGTGAATTTTTCCACCTGACATTTTTGCTTCGTGTATATAGACCTCTGTCCGGTAGAAGCCACCAAAGTTGTTGATTACTGCCACCATAAATTCCAAAGGGTAATACGTCTTCAGGTAAAGGCTTTGATAGCTCTCTACTGCATAGGAGGCAGAATGTGCCTTGCAAAACGAATAGCCTGCAAAGGATTCTATTTGTCTGTAAATTTCTTGGCTCAGCGGTAACGGATGTCCCTGTTTTTCACAGCAGGCAAAGAAGTTGTCCTTTACTTTTTGCAAGGCCGACTTGGAACGACCTTTGCCGCTCATGGCTCGTCGTAAGATATCACCGTCGGTGGCAGCAACGCCCCCATAATGTAAGGCTATTTTTATTACATCCTCCTGATACACCATGATACCGTAGGTTTCACCCAACTGCTCCTTGAATACGTCATGGAAATAGTCGAACCTGTCGGGATGATTGTGCCTGAAGATGTATTCCTTCATCATTCCCGATTGTGCAACTCCTGGACGGATGATGGAGGAGGCCGCTACCAATACCTTATAATTGTCACATTTCAGCCTTCGAAGCAGGCCTCGCATTGCAGGACTTTCGATATAGAAGCAGCCGATAGTCTTGCCTTGGCTTAAAAGCGCGTTGCATTTGCGCTCGTCTTTTGATAGGGAAGTATCACGAATATCGACCTCGATGCCCCGATTCTTTTTAATGAGCTTTACGGTATCATCAATATGCCCAATACCACGCTGGCTCAGGATATCGAATTTGTCAAAGCCGATGTCTTCTGCCACATGCATGTCAAACTGTACGATGGGAAATCCTTTCGGTGGCATTTCCAGGGCCGTAAAATTGGTGATGGGTTCTTCCGAAATGAGGATGCCGCAGGAATGCATGCTTCTCTGGTTGGGGTATTTTTCGAGCATCATGCCATATTTCTGGACCAGTTGCACCACCCCGTTCCTGTGATGCGTCTTCATCGGATTCTTGGCCAATTCATCCAGTTCTTCCTTGGGCAGGCCAAACACCTTTCCCACTTCACGGAAGATGGAGCGGTACTTGAATTCCACATTCGTCCCGCAGAAGGCAACATGGTCCCTGCCATATTTTTCAAAGATATAGGTCAGGATGGTGTCCCTTTCCTTCCAGGACCAGTCGATGTCAAAATCGGGAGGGGTCTTGCGGTTCAGGTTCAAAAATCGCTCAAAATACAAATCGAGTTCTAAAGGGCATATGTCGGTTATGTCAAGACAATAGGCAATGATGCTGTTGGCACCGCTTCCCCGGCCGATATGCAGGAAGCCTTGGCGGATGCTGTATTGCACAATATCCCATGTGATAAGGAAATAGCCGCTGAATCCTAATTCATCGACTACCTTGAGTTCTTTTTTTACCCTTGCCCTTGCTTCTTCATTATCAGGACCATAACGGCGGATCATTCCTTTATGGGCAAGCTTGGTCAGTAACCTTATATCCTCTTCCTTGTTGGCTGTATAATGTTTCTTGTTTTTGGGCGTATCAAAATCGTATTCAAAATTGCACTCGCTTACGAGGGTTTCCGTGTTTTGGATAATCTGTGGATAAGGACTGAATCTTTTGAGGAGGCTTTCATTTGGAAACATTATATCCGATAGTTTGCAATGGTCGGCTTCCTGAAGCTTTGAGCCTATGATATTGAGGTCAATGGCCCGCAGTATCTTATGGAGATTGAATTCCTTCTTGCTTCGATAGGTAACGGTTTGCAGCATCACCATCTTGCACATCCTATTTTTCCAGGCAGGATGGTAGAGCGTGGGTAACTGTTCGGCAGTTATTCCGATAAATTCATTTTCTTTTAAACTTTCAGGTACATTGTCAAGAGGATATAGGATCATCACATTTTCAAAAACAGGGGCATGTCCTGGAAGCGGGGTATCTTCAAAGTTGTGATGGGTGAGGAGGCGGTTCATTTCCCCGATTCCTTTCCTGTTTTTGGCCAGGCCAATATACAATTGTTTCCCACTATTGCGGAAGTCGATCCCAGCCAGTGGCTTTATGTGGACGCTTTCACAGGCCTTTGTAAAATCATAGATGCCAGTTACGGTATTGATATCGGTCAACGCCATGGCCTTCACGCCAAATCTAACAGCCTGTGCCACCAACTCCGTGAGTGGAATCGTGCCGTAGCGGAGCGAATGGAAGGAATGGCAATTGAGATACATGGAATTTGTTATTTGTTATTTGGAATTTGTGATTTGGAATTTGGAATTTGTGATTTGGAATTTGGAATTTGTGATTTTGAATCTAGTCCTCCGCAACGCATAACGGCATCATACCCGAAGCGGTTCTTGATCCTGTCCATCGCCTGGTACAGGGCGATCATCTCTTCCGTATCCTCGAACAGGTTGATCTGATACGTTCCCCTTGCCAACCCTGTAAAGGAAACACCGACCAGCCTGATACGCATACGGCGATTGTACAATTTATGGAACAGTTCCAAAGCAAGCTTTCCCAAAATGTGATCACAGGAAGTATAGGCAACCTTCCGCTGCTGGCTTTCCGTGTCAAAATTGGCATACCGGATTTTGATGACCAGCGTAGAAACCAGCCATTGTTCAGAACGTGCCTGGTAGGCAAGTTTCTCTACCATTCCCAAAAGGAGGGAATGCACCTGCTTGATATCGATGGTGTCTTGCAGGTAGGTATGTTCGGTTGAAAGGGATTTCCTTTCGGTGTAGGGTTGTACGGGCGTATGGTCGATCCCGTTTGCCTTCTTCCACAATTCCAATCCGTTTTTCCCAATGATGCTTTGCAGTACTTCCGCTGGCGTTTCCGATAATTTTTCAATGTTCCGGATGCCCAATCGCGATAGTAAGTTAAATGTTACCTCTCCAACCATCGGGATCTTTCGAATAGATAGCGGATTGAGAAACGGTTGTACCTTGTTTTGGGGAATCTCTAGATTTCCTTTGGGCTTTCCTTCTCCTGTAGCAATTTTCGAAACCGTTTTGTTTACAGACAAGGCAAAGCTTATGGGCAATCCGGTTTCTTTGGTAATGGTCCGCATGAGCTCGCTGGTCCATTTGTAGCAGCCATAGAACTTGTCCATTCCTGTCAGGTCCAGATAGAATTCGTCAATGCTGGCCTTTTCCACCAGGGGGGAATTCTCTTCGATGATCTGCGTCACTTCATGGGATTTCTTGGAAAACAGCTCCATGTCGCCCTTTACGATCTTCGCCTGTGGGCAAAGTTGCATAGCCATACGGATCGGCATGGCAGAGCGCACGCCAAAATAGCGGGCTTCATACGAACAGGAGGCAACGACGCCCCTTTCGCCTCCGCCAACGATCAGGGGGATCCCGTTCAGTTCCGAGTGCTGGAGCCTTACGCAGGAAACAAAAAAGGTATCCAGGTCCATGTGTACGATCGAGCGTGTCATGAGTGGTGAATTTTGGGATGGAAATATAAGGTGCAAAGTTAGGACGGATACGCACAGTTTTATGTATATTTGTTGTGACAAATACGCACATTAACTTATGTCTCTATTTTCTGAAAATTTGAAGTACCTGAGAATCAGGAAGGATGTTTCGCAGCAGGTCGTTGCCGATGCAATTGCCATTCCGCGTCCGCGCTATGCAAAGTACGAGGACGGGAAGAATTTTCCCCCACCCGATACCCTGCTGGCGCTGTCGCGCTATTTTGCCATGAGCATTGACCTCCTGCTTTCGGTCGACGTCCGGAAGATTCCTGTAGGTGATCTGCTCAAGCTGGAAAACAACAGGCTCCTGCTCCCCATAACGGTCGATAGCCACGGCAATAACCTGATCGAGGTCGTGACGGAGAAGGCCAGGGCGGGTTACTTGAATGGCTATGCCGATCCCGAATATATCGAGAACCTCCAGCAGGTGGCATTGCCTTTCCTCGGGCCTGGCAAGCACAGGGGCTTTCCCGTGGAGGGGGATTCCATGCCGCCCCACGAACCCGGTTCCATCATTGTCGGCAGGTATGTCGAGAGGCTGGGGGATGTCATGGACGGCCGTACCTATATCCTGATCACCCGGAACGGCGGTATAGTCTACAAGAGGCTGAACAGGAACAGGAAGAATGTGCTGGTGCTGGAATCGGACAACGGCTTCTATCCGCCCTATGAGGTACCGGTCTCCGATATCCTGGAAATATGGGAATACGAATGCAGCATCGGCAGGAGCGATAGGAAACCCGCACCGGCAGGGGACGGCGATCTGAGGGGAATGCTGATGGAATTGAAGCGCGATATGGAGGACGTGAGGAAGCGTCTGGGCTAGGATTCCTCTCAGGCTCCGTTCAGCCTCTTCCCCTTCGGCTGACCCTTTCATCGTTTTCCCTCCTTCACGATTCTGGTACCGCTTATCTTTTATCTGGCGGTAGGGGTTTGGATGGCAGGATAGCCAACTGCAGCATTGCTTCATGGGAAGCGCACCCTAAGCCAGGAAGGGTACGGGAGGTAACGTCAAAAGTAAACACTAAGCAGGGTTTTAAGCAAAAGATTATGAATTTAAATTTAATAGGGAATATAGTTTAAATAATTATTTTTTTTCCTTTTTTTTATTCAATTCGCTAATATTGTAAGTATTTTACTTAGTTTTGTTTTTTCTAACCCCCTCTATGCAGCTCAGCCCCCAAGAGACAAGGTAAATAGTACTTTGATTCTGGAGCCGCACTAAGCCGTATCTGAATACTCTTCTGCTGATAGCCCACGAATCCAACAAGATGGGATTGACAATTATGTGGAACGATTGGATGAATGCGGAGCTGTTAGGATAAGAGTAGGATTTTGCCCCAATTCTGAAACATACACAAAGATGATTAAACAATTGCCCCTGTTTATAGCGATCCTGCTTTCCCTCAATGCAGCAGGACAAGCTAACGCTGTCCATAAGAAAATGTTTGACACTGCCAAGGCATATGCTATGGCAGGCGATATGCGGAAGGCAGAAATGGCAGCAAACGGATTGCTGGAAAGAAGCCTCAAGGAGGATAATGATGAGTATACCGCAAGGTCTTATTTTCTGTTGGGCTACATTAAATATTATGATTCCCGTTACTATCTTTCTAATGAATATTATGCCAAGGCATTGAAATCCAATTTTTCAAGGAAGGATATCCAATTTGCGGAAGCCTGCTATAACAACAGAGGGTCTAATTTTGATTATTTGAATCAGTTGCCAGAAGCCATACAGGAATATCATGCATCGCTGAAGATTGCTGAAAGAAGGGGCGATTCCACCAGTATAGGGCAAACATGGATAAACATTGCATTGTTGGATGCGAGGGCAAAAAGATATGAGGCCGCCGAAAGCCGGACACGCCAGATGTTGTCGTATTTCGGCCGGAAGGGGGATACCGTCAACATGGCACTTTGCTATCAGAACCTGGCCCTGTTTTATAAGGACCAGGTAGAATCACAAAATTCGTTAGGAAGTGGATACAAGGCATTGCAGCTTTATAAGGGGAGTAACAATCAATATGGTGCAGTCAACACCCTGTATACGATTGCCGAAGCCTATCACCAGCTTGGCCGCATTGCCGAATCGAATACGGCACTCGCTGAGGCATTGCGTATCTCACTGGGCGCCAATATGGAAATGGAAGGCATTACCTCCTATATATATTTGCATCTGGCGAAAAATGATATCAGGAAGGGACGCTTTGAAAGTGTCGATGGATACCTTGAAAAGGCCCATGGGCTGATCAGTAGCAGTGGGGTAAGCAATGCCATGGACGAATACTATGTGGTTAGGGGGCAGTACTATGCCAGGATAGGCGATTTCGACGCATATATGCAAAATCAGGAAGCCTATTTGGAGTATGCTGAGCAAATGGAAATCAGTTCTTCGACAGCAACCTACAGGGAACTGGAAACCCTCTACGGATTTGAACGGAAAGAAGCCCAGATAAGGCAGCAAAGGCTGGAAATCACTGGAAAGGATAGGCAAATGTGGGTGTTGGTGATCCTGCTCGCCTTTATAATAGTTGCCTCCCTTATCATTACCTATTACTATTTTAGGATGCGCTCCTATGTGAGAAAGCTATACAGGGCAAGTAGCGAAGACGTGCGTGATGCAATTTTTACCCCCGTAGAGGAGGATGCTACCAATAAATTGGCCAATCTGTATAACAATATCCTGCCTCTCATGGAAAGTGGGCTGTATCTGAAGCCCGGCTTGAATATTGCTGACCTCAGCAAGATCCTGGGGACAAACGACAAGTACATTTCGCAGGCGATTAATAGTTATAGCAATAGCAACTTCAATATATTCCTTAACAGGTACAGGGTAGGCCATGCAAAAAAAATGTTTATTGAGAAGGGAAGTAAGGTGCCCGTTAAGGTGGTAAGCATGGAATCAGGTTTTAGCAGTTACGCCACCTTCTACAAGCAATTTAAAGACCTTACAGGACTTACTCCAAGCCAGTTCATGGAAATGAGCGAGGAGAACCTTAAAAAGGACAATCATTTTTAGTCCAAATACTCAAGGTTAATGATTTGATAGTTAGGTTTTTACTTAATTCTAAAGGTGCTTTTCAGGTTTTGAGAGGCACTTTTTTTATGGCACACAGTTATCTTTTGTTAATTTACTAGGTAGTTCATCTCACTTTTCCTTTGGAGGGTAATCAACTGCAAGCGGATCAAGATGGGGATTCAGGCAGATGAAGAATTCAAGAAAAGAAACAACAGGCAAAATGAATTGATACCCCCAATATCCCCCCCAAACTGCGTAACCAAATAATACCTACTATAAATGAAAAAAAAGTTTACCCTTCTGATTTTTTTTATCGCGACACTGCAGGCACAATCGCTGCACGCACAACAGGGCACGGTAGCCGCCGGAGGTGAAAGCACCGGAAGCGGAGGATCTGCCTCGAATTCGATCGGAGTGCCGGTCTACACTGCCATCAGCGGTAGTGGGGGCGAAGCCACCCAGGGAATCCAGCAGCCCTACGAGATCTATGTGCTCGGAACTGATGAGTTTGAATCCATCAGGCTTTCCGTAAGGGTCTACCCCAATCCCACCGTTTCCACTGCCTACCTCAGTTTTGATTCGCTCGAGTTGGAGAATATCCGCTTTGAGCTCTATGATCTTAACGGAAAATTGCTGAAAGGGCAAAAGGTGACGTCGAGGGAAACACCGATTGCCATGGACCGAATGCCCTCCACAATGTACCTTTTGAAGGTCTATTCAGGGAACCGGACACTAAAAAGCTTTAAAATTTTAAAAAGAGATTAAATGAAAAATATAACTACACTAATCGCATTACTGTTTGCTTCGGTGGTTTTTGCTCAGGCACCGCAAAAGATGAGCTATCAATCCGTGCTGAGAGACGCGGAAGGGGAACTGATTGCCAACAGTCCGGTCGGAATAAGGATAAGCATATTGCAGGGATCTGCTACCGGCACGGCCGTATTCCAGGAGACCCATCTTGTCGGTACCAATACGAATGGTCTGGCAAGCATCGAAATAGGCGTGGGGATTCCCATGGTCGGAACCTTTGGCTCGATCAGTTGGTCCGAAGGCCCTTATTTTATAAAGACAGAAATCGATCCCGATGGAGGAAACAGCTATGGCATCTCGGGAACCAATGAACTCATGAGTGTGCCCTATGCACTGTATGCTGCCAATGGACCTGTGGGGCCTCAGGGTATCCAGGGACCGCCTGGCCTGGATGGTCTTGACGGTCTTGACGGAAACGATGGTCTTGACGGAGCAACGGGTCCAATGGGTCCGCAAGGTCCAGCAGGATTGAACGGAGCTGACGGTAACGACGGTCTTGACGGAGCAACGGGGCCAATGGGTCCACAGGGTCCAGCGGGATTGAACGGAGCTGACGGAAACGACGGTTTGGACGGAGCAACAGGCCCGATGGGACCACAGGGTCCAGCAGGAAACGACGGTCTTGACGGAGCAACGGGTCCAGCAGGAAACGATGGTTTGGACGGAGCAACAGGTCCTATGGGGCCACAAGGTCCAGCAGGAAACGATGGTTTGGACGGAGCAACGGGTCCTATGGGTCCGCAGGGTCCAGCCGGATTGAA
>NZ_AUGO01000009.1 GCF_000422705.1 Flavobacterium soli DSM 19725
CTCGAAAAATCCGTTGTTTTGCGGGTGGCAAAGATAGAATCCTTTTCCGAATCTCGCAAATCTTTTTTTAGATTTTTTCCTGATCTTTTTCCAGTACCTGTATAAGAACTTCGCCTTGAATGCGGGTGCAAAAGTACACAAGATTTCCATTCCCGCAAGCTTTAATTCATCTTTTTTTGAAGGTTTTTTTCAAATCACTGGAAACGTGAATATTGAATAGCAAAGTTTTTTCAACCACAGCACTCTTGAAATGCCTTACACCTTCCCTTGGCTTGAAAAATAACCGCAAAACGTGATGCGAATGAAATAAAACCCGAAGCCAGAAGCAAAATTTAGCAGGCCTGCATACCGTGAAAGCTTCCAAAAATGCCTTTTGTTTGCCAAATAGCCCCGATGGTGACATTGTTTGAGCTCTTGCAACTGCCGTCAGAGCTGTTGCAAAGCGAGTGGCACCAGCGGGAATATGGAATTATTCGAAGCCGGAAGATTCGCTACCAATGAAATTATACATTATATATAGGTATGAAATTATAGTAACTATATATATTGTATGTGTTTAATCTTTTTGCTCTTTTGGCTTTGAAAGCTTTTCTATCCAATAATCCGATACATCATCGTAGTCTATAGGAAAAGCTGGTTGCTGTTCTACAAGGCGTTTGTTTTTGAAAGCTCTCATGAGTATTGTTTCAATAAGATAGTCTTCGTTCACTTTCATTGGATCATACTCAGTCTTGATATCAATATCAAAAAGCTTAGCCGTGGTGTTGGACCAAAATGCTTTCCAACCTGATTTTAGATTCTTTATTAAATCGAAAGTGGTACTTCCTGTTTGACGATGGATCAGTTTTACTAAAATTTGACCATCTTTTCTTGAAAGTTTTTTGAGTTGTTCTTCGAATTCTTCGGTAATATATTTTTCAGTTATCTTAAAATATTTTTTCTTTTCCTTGTTTGTTTTAAGGCTAGCCATTCCTTTGTTGAGTTGGGTAAGTCTTTCAGATGCTGTTTTTGCGTAAGGGTACACCTTATATACTCTTCGTTGTAGTATAAGAAATCTTTTTTTTGCGGCTTCGTCTATTTTTATTTGGTTGGGGTTGATGATGACTTCTTCTAATTGAATTGGTTCACCTAGCAAAGTATCTTTTTCTTTGAGATAATCATCGCGTTTATCTTCTTGGGCATAAGTTATTGTTGAAAAAGATAATACCATTATAAAGAAGATACTTTTTATAAGTTTCATTGTTTTGAAAATTTATTAGGTCAAAATTATACATTATATATACAAGTGTAATGCCAAATTAATAAATTAGCAAAAAAAATATTTATGAGTACAAAATCGATATTAAAAAAATCATCGCTTACTTTTTTAGAGGAATATTTAAACAATGCTTCTCCAACAGGATTTGAAGCTGAGGGACAAAAAATTTGGATGAATTATTTAAAACCTTATGTGGATACTTTTATAACGGATACTTATGGAACTGCCGTTGGGGTGATTAATCCAGATGCTCCTTATAAGGTAGTAATTGAAGGTCATGCTGATGAAATTTCTTGGTATGTGAATTATATTACTGAAAACGGATTGATTTATGTAATCAGAAATGGAGGTTCAGACCATCAGATTGCTCCATCAAAAAGAGTCAATATTCATACAAAAAAGGGAATTGTTAAAGGGATTTTTGGATGGCCAGCGATCCATACTCGAAATAGAGATAAGGAGGAAAGCCCTAAAATTGATAATTTGTTTATAGATATTGGATGTGAAACGAAGGAACAAGTTGAGGCAAAAGGAGTTCATGTGGGTTGTGTTATCACCTATCCAGATGAATTCATGATTATGAACGATGATAAATTTGTATGTCGTGCAATTGACAATCGAATGGGTGGATTTATGATTGCAGAAGTAGCTCGTTTATTGCATGAAAATAAAAAGAAATTACCTTTTGGTTTATATATTACGAATGCTGTTCAAGAGGAAGTTGGACTTCGAGGTGCCGAAATGATTACCAAAACCATCAAACCAAATGTTGCCATCGTGACGGATGTTTGTCATGACACCACTACTCCAATGATAAATAAAAAGATTGAAGGTGAAATTCAAATTGGTAAAGGTCCGGTAATTACCTATGCTCCAGCGGTTCAAAATAACCTAAGAGATTTAATTATTGAAAGTGCCGAAGCTAAAAAAATTCCTTTTCAACGATTAGCTTCTTCACGAGTTACTGGAACCGATACTGATGCTTTCGCGTATAGTAATGGCGGTGTTGCCTCTGCCTTGATTTCCTTGCCGTTACGGTACATGCACACAACCGTTGAAATGGTGCATCGAGAGGATGTTGAAAACGTGATTAAATTAATTTATGAAACGCTGTTGACTATTAAGAATGAGGAAACTTTTTCTTACTTCAAATAAAAACAAAGGGGATTTGATCATTTTGATTGGCCCCTTTTTTTATCTCTCATTTTTAAATTCAAATGACCAAGTAGGACTGATACCATTTTTAAGCCTACCTGTTTTGGTTGTTGTAACTTGAGAATTAGTTATTACTTTTAACGCATAATCAGCGGAAACATTCTCACTTTTTTCAGATCCGTAATATTCTATCCAATACTTGTAAACTCCCGATGGAGCCGTTGCTTTTGTCCAAAAAATACTTTCATGAGATGCAGACAAACACTCTTTTCCTAAACATTCCGTTTCCATGATTCCACCATCATCTGCTAGATTTCCATAAAAAATAATTGATCCATTTGGTGTTTGTACATATAAATCTAAATCTACATTTTCAGCATTTGTAAAATCCAAAGTAAATCGAATTTCTCCATCTTCATTGTTATTGGTAGAAAAAATATCGAACTCGTCATTATGATTGCAGGAATACTGCAGCATCATACATAAAAAAATACTCCAATACAGCAGTTGTTTTTTTTCATCTCTTAAAGAATAGTTTTACGCTTCAAACTTATAAAGAAACAGTAAACTGAAAAATAACTACAAATGGGTATTTTGAAAACTATTCAATTTATAAACGAAATACAATACTGAAGATTTTTGACCATTATTTTTTAGAATTATCCAAAATCATCACATTATTACTACCAAATCATCAAATTTTCAAATAGACTATTTTCAAAATAAACTTTTATACAACTATATTTGCGGTATTAAAATTATGATTGCTATGGAAGAATGTATTTCTGTTTTTGATATGCTTAAAATTGGTGTCGGGCCTTCTAGCTCACATACACTGGGACCTTGGCGTGCCGCTGAACGTTTTTTGGCAGAATTAAGAGAAGAAAAATTACTTCAAAATATAGAAAGAGTAAAAGTCGATTTATATGGTTCACTTTCCTTGACGGGAAAAGGACATGCTACTGATTTAGCTGTAATGCTTGGTTTGAGCGGTCAGGATCCTGAATATATTCCGATTCAAAATATTGATGGTATCATCAAATCTATCGAAAACAAGAACGAAATCAATCTTGACAACGAAATTATTGTCCCTTTCTTTTTTCTTCAAGATATTGTATTTAATAAAAATTTCCTTCCTTTTCATGCAAATGGGCTCACTTTTACAGCTTATACAAAGGATGAAAAAGAATATGCCTCTACCTTCTACTCTATTGGTGGTGGTTTTGTGGTGAAAGAAGAACGTGTAAATGCGAAAAAGAAAATCGAAATCAAATGTGCTTTTCCTTTTCCGATTCAAAATGCGGTTGAACTACTAGAGTATACAATTACCGAAAACAAAAGCATTTCTGAAATCGTATATGAAAATGAAAAATCGATGCGTTCTGAAGAAGATATTCATAGCGAATTGATGCGAATTTGGAACACAATGCTCGAATGTATGTATATTGGCTGTCATTCCGAAGGCATTCTTCCTGGCGGATTAAACGTTCGCCGTCGTGCTTTTGACATGCATCAGAATCTGATTGGTTTAGCCAATTACAGCAATCCGCAAGAATGGCTTGAATGTATTAGAAAAACTGAAGTAAAATTTCGTCAGATTCTAAAATGGGTAAGCTGTTTTGCTTTGGCAGTTAATGAAGTTAATGCGGCTCTAGGCCGAGTTGTAACAGCTCCAACCAACGGAAGTGCTGGTGTTATTCCTGCCGTTTTGATGTATTATATGGTAATTGAAAACCATCAAGCAACCGAAAAAGAAATCAAGCAATTCCTAATGGTTGCCGGAGAAATTGGAAGTATTTTCAAAAAAGGTGCTACCATTTCTGCAGCTATGGGAGGTTGTCAAGCAGAAATTGGCGTTTCATCAGCAATGGCTGCTGCAGCTTTGTGTGAATTAATGGGTGGAAAACCCGCCCAAGTTTTGATGGCTGCAGAAATTGCAATGGAACATCATTTGGGCTTGACCTGTGATCCAATTGGCGGTTTGGTGCAAATTCCATGTATTGAACGAAACACCATGGGTGCTATTAAAGCCATAAATGCTGCCGAATTGGCTCTGGAAACCGATCCTAAAAATGCAAAAGTTCCTTTGGATAAAGTGATCAATACGATGTGGGAAACCGCAAAAGATATGAATACGAAGTACAAAGAAACTTCTGAAGGTGGTTTGGCAATTAGTGTGAATATGGCCGATTGCTAAAACTACTCCTTATTATATAGACGTAAAATCTTTTACATTGAAAAATATCCTCATCATTGACGACGAAGAAAAACTTCGCGGACTTCTGGCTCGAATCGTAAAATCGGAAGGTTTTGACGTGATTGAAGCTGGCGATTTAAAATTGGGGTTCAAGAAATTAGAACAAAATGACATTGATGTGGTTTTGTGTGATGTAAAGCTTCCCGACGGAAATGGTGTAGATTTTCTTGAAAAAATCAAGTCGAATTTTCCTTTAGTCGAAGTGATTCTATTGACCGCTTTTGGTAAAATTGCCGATGGTGTTCAAGCCATGAAAAACGGTGCTTTCGATTATATCGTTAAAGGCGACGACAATGATAAGATCATTCCGCTTTTGTATAAAGCTATTGATAAATCGCAATTGCAGAAGAAAGTTCAGCAACTCGAAAAACGTATTTCCGATAAATATTCCTTTGATACTATCATCGGAAAATCAAAAGCATTGGAGCAAATCATTGATTTATCAAAAAAAGTAGCCAAAACCGATTCAACCGTTTTATTGACAGGCGAAACCGGAACTGGAAAAGAAGTTTTTGCACAGGCAATTCACGAAAACAGCAATCGTGTCGGAAAATCTTTCGTTGCCCTAAATTGCAGTACGTTTAGCAAGGAAATTCTGGAAAGCGAACTTTTTGGACACAAACAAGGTGCTTTTACTGGAGCTTTAAAAGATAAAAAAGGTTTTATAGAAGAAGCCAATGGTGGCACATTATTTTTGGATGAAATTGGAGAAATGCCAATCGATTTACAAGCCAAATTACTTCGAGTTTTAGAAACCAACGAATATATTCCAGTTGGAGATACTACTCCAAAAAAATCAAGTTTTCGATTAATTGCAGCAACCAACCGAGATTTAAAAACCGAAAGCGAGAACCATAATTTCCGTTCGGATTTGTATTTTCGGTTGAATATTTTCGAAATTATAATTCCACCATTACGTGAACGAATAAAAGATATTTCGCCCTTGACGAGTTATTTTGTCAAGCAATTTTCAGCGAAAACCAATAAAAAAGAACTTCAAATATCGAATGATTTTCTTCAAAAACTAGAAGCTTATCATTGGCCAGGTAATGTTCGTGAGTTAAAAAACATCATAGAGCGTTCCGTGATTTTAGCTGATGAAATCTTAACATCAGATGTTTTGCCGTATGAAATGCAACACATTCAGGACAATTCTAATAAAACGATGTCGGCTTTTTCAATGCAAAGTATTGAAAAACTACATATTCAGAAAGTATTAAATTATACTAAAGGCAATAAAGCTGAAACTGCACGATTGTTAGAAATTGGGATTGCTACTTTGTATAGAAAATTAGATGAATACAATATTCATTAGTTATTTTTAAATTCAAATACTTCCAAAACAATAAAAGCCTATCATTTTGATAGGCTTTTTTATACCCAATTTTTGGCACATCAATCACAAAATCAACAACCACAACACCTTACATTATTTTTATTTTATTGGAACAGCTTTTGGCATTAGGCGAATGAACATAAAAATTCATACTAATGAAAAATCAGGTTACCACAATTTACAATCAAGCCGAACGCTTTGCTGAAATTACAAAATCAGCTATCGTTTCTGGAAATATTGTAAGAGCCAAGAAATGTTTGGCTTTAGCCGAAAAATTATTTGCTACCGGAAGTTACGAAACCAAAAATGCCATCTCGAATGTCTATGTTTTTTCGGTTTCCACTTTTATGGAACTGCGTCATTGCAGTATTTCCAATCTCTTTCCTCAATCGCTCAAGGCGGAATATCTCAAACAAATAAACACTTCCGGAGTATGATGACAATAATCCTTTTTGCAAGCGGATTGATTTTATTCGCCTTATTTTTTAAAATGATTCAATTCTTTGAAAAAATCTAAATTATGATACCACTTTTCATCATCGCCATAGCGGTTTTTGTTTACATCTGCTATGTTTTAATTAAACCCGAAAAATTCTAAATATGAACTCTGAAATACTCGGAATTATCGTTATGTACGGATTGGTTATGCTTTTAGCCATTCCCCTTGGTCGTTACATCGGCAAAATATTTAATTACGAAAGCACTTGGTTGGACAAATTTTTTAATCCGATCGATAAACTTTTCTTCAAAATTGGTGGTATTGATCCGTCAAAGGAAATGAACTGGAAACAGCATTTGGTAGCACTTTTGACTATTAATGTGGTTTGGTTTATAATCTCGATGTTGGTGTTGACCAATATGGCGTGGTTGCCTTTTAATCCCGACGGAAATCCATCGATGAGTGGCGATTTGGCTTTTAACACCTCGATCAGTTTTATTACCAATACCAATTTGCAGCACTATTCTGGCGAAAGCGGATTGTCTTATTTAGGACAATTGACTTTAATGCTTTGGCAATTTATCAGTGCGGGTTGCGGAATGGCAATTTGTGCCGCTGTTTTTATGGCAATGAAGGAAAAAACGTCTACAACTTTAGGAAACTTCTATAGTTTTTTCGTGAGATCTTGTACAAGAGTTTTATTGCCTTTATCATTTGTAGTAGCAATAATTTTGGTGATGAATGGAACTCCAATGACTTTTGAAGGAAAAGATACCATCACAACTCTTGAAGGAAACGAACAAAATATCAGTCGCGGACCAGTTGCCGCTTTTGTGGCCATCAAACAATTGGGAACCAATGGCGGAGGATTCTATGGTCCGAATTCAGCCAATCCAATGGAAAATCCAAATTACTTGACCAATTTAGTGGAGAATGGTTCCATCTTTTTAATTCCAATTGCAATGGTTTTTGCTTTAGGGTTTATCTTGAAACGTAAAAAGCTATCATGGACAATTTATAGTGTAATGACATTGGGCTTTCTAATGCTATTGATTCCTGCCGTAATAAGTGAAATGAATGGAAATCCTGCCATTTCCAATATGGGAATTGCCCAAGATATGGGAAGCATGGAAGGAAAAGAAGTTCGTTTTGGTTCGGCTGCTTCCGCAAATTGGGCAACTTATACGACAGTTACAAGTAATGGGTCTGTAAATGCAATGCACGACAGTATGACCCCAATTACTGGAATGACAACGCTTCTCGGAATGATGATCAACTGTTTTTATGGTGGTGTTGGCGTTGGATTTTTAAACTTCTATATTTTTATAATTCTCGGAGTTTTCATCAGCGGATTGATGGTGGGAAGAACTCCTGAGTTTCTCGGAAAGAAAATCGAAGCCAAGGAAATGAAAATCGCAATGATTATTGCCTTGTTGCATCCCTTTTTAATCTTGGTTGGAACCGCTTTGGCAAGTCATTTATATGCTGGAAATCCAGAAGCTTTATCGGGTTGGTTGGCGAATCCGAGTTATCATGGATTTAGTGAAATGCTTTACGAATTCACCTCTTCTTCAGCCAATAACGGAAGTGGATTTGAAGGTTTGGGTGATAATACTCCGTTTTGGAATATCGCTACGGGAATTGTGATGCTTTTCGCACGCTATCTACCAATCATGGGACCTGTTGCTATTGCCGGAATGTTGGCCCAAAAACAATACATCCCAGAAAGTAACGGAACTTTAAAAACGGATACATCCACCTTTGGATTGATGGTTTTTGCAGTGATTTTTATCGTAGCCGCTTTATCGTTTTTCCCAGCTTTAACGTTAGGTCCAATCGCTGAATATTTTTCTGGTAAATAAAAATTAAACCATTAAGAGATTAAGAAAAGTTGAGTTTTTTTGAATATAAAATTAAACTTCTAATTATTCTTAATGAACCATAATATCCTAATGGTTTAGAAAAAATAATCTAAATTTTAAATAAAATGAGTGCATCTCAAAATAATTTATTTCAAAAAGAGTTGGTTAGCGAGGCCTTCAAACAATCTTTCGTGAAGCTCAACCCTAAGATAATGTTCAAAAATCCGGTAATGTTTACTGTCGAAATTGGAACAGCCATAATGTTTTTTGTTTGTCTTTGGATTTTATCCGGAAAAGGTTCACAAGGAAGTTTTGCCTACAACTTCATCGTTTTTCTAGTTTTATTTCTAACATTGCTTTTCGCAAATTTTGCCGAAGCCATTGCCGAAGCAAGAGGAAAAGCTCAGGCTGACAGCTTGCGAAAAACCCGAGAAGAAACGCCTGCAAGATTAGAAAACGGTCAGACCATTTCTTCTGCCGAATTAAAAAAAGGTGACATTTTTGTTTGCGAAGCTGGCGATATCATTGCCACCGACGGTGAAATCATTGAAGGTCTGGCAACAATAGACGAAAGTGCCATAACTGGCGAAAGTGCTCCAGTAATTCGTGAAGCTGGTGGCGATAAATCATCCGTAACTGGCGGAACAAAAGTACTTTCTGATAAAATAAAAGTAATTGTAACATCTGAACCAGGAGAAAGTTTTCTTGACAAGATGATTGCATTGGTTGAAGGTGCAAGCCGTCAAAAAACACCAAATGAAATCGCCTTAACGATTTTGTTAGCCGGATTTACATTAGTGTTCATTATCGTAACCGTAACGTTGGCTCCATTTGCAAAATATGCGAATGCCCCAATTACAATTGCAGCGTTTATTTCGCTTTTCGTGTGCTTGATTCCAACAACCATTGGCGGATTATTATCTGCTATCGGAATTGCCGGAATGGACAGGGCTTTACGTGCTAACGTAATTACTAAATCAGGAAAAGCGGTTGAAACTGCTGGAGATATTGATGTTTTGCTTTTGGATAAAACCGGAACTATCACCATCGGAAACCGAAAAGCAACTGCTTTTTATCCAACCAACGGTATTTCACAAGACGATTTTATCAAATCGGCTGTGTTGAGTTCGCTTGCAGATGATACACCAGAAGGGAAAAGTATTGTTGAACTAGCAGGTGTTGAAGTTGCCAATAAATTATCTATTGAAGGTGCAACTTTAATCAAATTTACTGCCGAAACCAGAACTTCGGGTGTGGTTTTGAAAGACGGCACCAACATTAGAAAAGGTGCTCAAGATGCTGCAAAAAATATCGCACTTCAAGCAGGAAATTCGTTTCCAGAAGATATTTCACAAAAAGTAATTGACATTTCTTCCAACGGTGGAACGCCTTTGGTGGTCATCAAAAACAATCAAGTACAAGGTGTTATTGAATTGCAGGATATCATCAAAACTGGAATGAAAGAGCGTTTTGAACGTTTACGTAAAATGGGAATCAAGACAGTTATGGTTACGGGTGATAATCCGCTTACGGCAAAATTTATCGCGGAAAAAGCGGGTGTCGATGATTTTATTGCTGAAGCAAAACCTGAAGATAAAATGAATTACATCAAAAAAGAGCAAGCCGAAGGAAGATTGGTGGCGATGATGGGTGACGGAACAAACGACGCTCCTGCCCTAGCCCAAGCCAATGTTGGTGTAGCTATGAACAGCGGAACCCAAGCTGCCAAAGAAGCCGGAAACATGGTCGATTTAGACAATGACCCAACCAAATTAATTGAGATTGTAGAAATTGGAAAGCAACTTTTGATGACCAGAGGAACGTTAACGACTTTCTCCATTGCGAATGACGTTGCCAAATATTTTGCGATCATACCTGCACTTTTTATCACAGCGATTCCAGCCTTGCAAGGCTTGAATATTATGGGATTGCACAGTCCGGAAAGTGCTATTTTATCAGCTGTAATCTTCAATGCGATTGTGATTCCGTTCTTGATTCCACTGGCTTTACGTGGCGTTGCTTACAAACCAATTGGTGCATCGGCTTTGTTGCGTAGAAATTTATTCATCTATGGAATTGGTGGCGTGATCGTTCCTTTTATTGGAATAAAATTGATTGATTTAGTAGTGTCATTATTTGTTTAATTATAAAAATAAAATTTGCCACAGATTAAAAAGATTCTCACAGATTTAAAATCCTTTTTAATCCTTTTAATCTGAGGCAAAAAAATTAGTGTCTTAGTGCCTTAGTGGCAAAAAAATAAATATCATGAAATGAGCATTTTTGCGAATTACATAACACCATTAAAAAAACAATAAATATATAGTTATGAAAGAAAATATAATACCAGCGATCCGGTTAACCGTTTTTTGTGCCGTGTTTTTCTCCGGAATTTACACGTTGAGCATCCTCGGAATTGCACAATTGGCTCCCAACCAAGGGAAAGGTGAAATTGTTACCGTGAAGGGAAAAAATCACCATATTAATGTGGCCCAAAAATTTACGGAGAATAAGTACTTTTGGTCTCGCCCATCAGCGGTAGATTATAATGGAGCTGGTTCTGGCGGAAGCAATAAAGGAACAAACAATCCTGATTATTTGGCAGAAGTTCAAACCAGAATTGATACCTTCTTATTAAAAAATCCGTCCGTAAAACGTAGTGAGGTTCCATCTGAATTGGTTACAGCTTCTGGAAGCGGATTAGATCCAAATATTTCGGTTCAAGGTGCTAAAGTTCAGGCGAAACGTATTGCTGAAAGTAGAAAAATTTCGGAAGAAAAAGTGTTGGAAATCATTCAGAAGAATACCGAGAAACCACTTTTAGGAATGCTTGGAACTGAAAAAATAAATGTGCTGCAATTAAATATAGAATTGGATAAATTGAAATAGGATCGTAAACCTGACAGGTTTGAATTGTAAAAATTTAAAATAAAAGTCCTTTAAAACTGAATGCCCTAGCCCAGATAGTAGTGGAAATCCTTTTCTTTTTTTTCTTTAAAAAAAGAAAAGATTGAAACGGATAGCTGGATTAGCTTCAAATAAAAATAATTAAACAAAATGAAAAAATTAGTAATTACTGCTTTAGTAGCATTCGGATGTACAACAATAAACGCCCAAGATTTAGAAAAAGAGAAAAGTCCGTTGACGTTTTCAGGTTATATTGAAACCTATTACAGTTATGATTTTGGAAATCCAGAGAATCATGTTCGTCCAGGATTTATTTATAGTCACAACAAACACAATGAATTAAATCTGAATTTAGGTTTGGCAAAAGTGAATTATGCAAAAGATAATGTTCGTGGAAATTTGGCAATTATGGCAGGAACTTATGCCGAATATAACCTGTCAGCGGAACAAGATTTATTGAAAAATGTTTTTGAAGCCAATATTGGTGTAAAAATTTCATCAAAACATAATTTATGGATTGATGCCGGAATTATGCCTTCTCACATCGGTTTTGAAAGTGCGATTGGAAAAGATTGCCAAACTTTAACCAGAAGTATTTTGGCCGACAATTCGCCCTACTATGAAGCTGGAGCAAAAATTGGCTATACTTCGCCATCCGAAAAATGGTATTTGGCAGCGATGTATTTGAACGGTTGGCAACGTATTCAGAAAATCGATGGCAATCAAACTCCTGCTTTTGGTACGCAAATCACGTACAAACCAACTGGCAAAACGACTTTAAACTGGAGTACGTATGTTGGAAACGAGCAACCTGATAACGATAGAAAATGGCGCTATTTCAATAATTTTTATGGCCAATTTAAATTTTCAGATAAGACGAATTTAACCGCTGGATTTGATATTGGTGCACAACAAACCGTAAATGGAAGTAGTGATTATGACGTTTGGTATTCGCCCGTTTTGATTTTGCAACACAAGCCAACAGCTAAAACTCAAATTGCTGTTAGAGGTGAATATTACCAAGATAAACAAGGTGTGATCATTGCAACTGGAACGGAAAACGGATTTAAAACTTACGGATTTTCAGCCAATTTTGATTATTTAGTCTCCGATAATGTGATGTTCAGAATTGAAGCTAGAAATTTATCCAGCAAAGATGATATCTTTTTGAAAGATGGTAATCCGACGGATAGCAATACCTTTTTGACGACTTCGTTGGCGATTTCGTTTTAATTTTTTTGCCACAGATTAATAGGATTAAAAGGATTTTTGAAATCTGTGAAAATCTTTTTAATCTGTGGCAAATTATAAAGATTATTTCTTTGAAGACATTGAAATATGGAACAAGAAAAACAAAATAACGCTCAACATTTCCTAGATTTAATTCAGAAATCACGCAAAGGAAAGTTTAAAATCTACATCGGAATGAGTGCTGGTGTAGGAAAAACGTTTCGTATGTTGCAAGAAGCTCACACACTTTTGAAGAACGGAATCGATGTAAAAATTGGTTATATCGAGACCCATTTTCGAAAAGAAACCCACGAGTTGTTAGACGGTTTGCCTGTCATTCCGAGGAGAAGTATTTTCTACAAAGGAAAAAATCTCGAAGAAATGGATGTTCAGGCGATTATCAATTTACGTCCTGAAGTCGTGATTGTAGATGAATTGGCACACACCAATATCGAAGGAAGCAAAAATGAAAAGCGTTGGCAAGATGTTTTGGAGATTTTAGAAGCTGGAATTAATGTGATTTCGGCTGTGAATATTCAGCATATTGAAAGTCTGAACGAAGATGTAAAACGCATTACTGGCGTTGATGTTCAAGAACGGGTTCCCGATAATGTGTTGCGATTGGCAGATGAAGTAGTGAATATCGATTTGACTTCGGAGGATTTGATTTCAAGATTGAAACAAGGAAAAATCTATACAGAAGATAAAATCCAAACTGCATTAGCTAACTTTTTTAAAGCCGAACAAATCCTGCAGTTGCGTGAGTTGGCTTTAAAAGAAGTAGCCAGTCAAGTGGTTCGGAAAGTGGAGAATGAAGTTCCGAAAAATCTGGCTTTAAAGCACGAAAAACTTCTGGCTTGTATTAGTAGCAATGATAAAACGGCTAAAATTGTGATTAGAAAAGCGGCACGTTTGGCGAGTTATTACAACGGAAGTTGGTATGTTTTATATGTGGAAACACCAAAAGAAAGTCCGAATAAAATTGCATTGGACAAACAGCGTCACCTGATTAATAATTTCAAATTGGCAACACAATTAGGTGCCGAAGTAATCAAGATTGAAAGTTCGAATATTACTGATGCGATGCTGAAAATTGTGGAGCAAAAAAACATTACGACGGTTTGTATTGGCAAACCGCATTTCAATTTATTTAAAGTAATTTTGTCTACAACTATTTTCAGACGATTATTAAATAGCCTTTCGAAATCCAATGTTGACCTTGTAATTCTTTCTTGATATGAAAATTAAAACTAAACTAAATCTTGGTGTAGGATTATTATTCACCCTAATAATAATACTTTCTTTGGTGAGTGCCTTTTATATTTTCTCCATAAAAAAAGACACGCAAAACATACTCAAAGCAAATTATATAACACTTGAATATTCTAGAAATATGCTTTCTTCTTTGGATGAAATTACTAAAGATGAACCCAAAGCAATTCTTTTATTCGAAACCAATTTAAAAAAACAACTCGCCAATATTACTGAAACTGGTGAGGAAAAAGTAACCCGGAATCTGCAGGAAAATTTTCAACTATTAGAAAAAAACAGAACGGATGAAAGCTTGAAATCCCAAATTAGGCAGGATATTTTTGAGATTATGAAACTCAATATGAATGCCATCAAAGAAAAAAGCGATATTGCAAAAGAAACCGCCGAAACCGCCAATCTATGGATTGCAATTGTGGGGACTCTATGCTTTTTAATTGCTTTTAATTTGTTAGTTAATTTGCCTAATAATATTGCCAATCCGATAAAGGAATTGACCGAAAGCATCAAGCAAATTGCCAACCGAAATTACTCTGAACGTGTTCATTTTCAAAATCATAATGAGTATGGCGATTTAGCAAAATCGTTCAATTCGATGGCTGAAAAATTAGAAGAATATTCTAATAGTAGTTTGCATAAATTGACTTTCGAAAAGAAACGATTGGAAACGTTAATTAACAACATGCACGACCCAATTATTGGATTAGATAATGATGGAATTATTTTGTTTGTAAACGATGAAGCATTGAAGATTATCGGACTAAAACAAGAAGAAGTTATAGGACAATTTGCAACAACTTTGGCCTTGAAAAACGATTTGATGAAGTCCTTAATCATTAATGAATTGGAAAGTCCGAAAACACATCCTATGAAAATTTTTGCTGATGGAAAAGAAAGTTATTTCGAAAAAGAAACGGTAAACATCACGATAAAACCAACAGGAGAAGAACAATCAATTGATATTGGAAACGTAATTATCTTGCGAAACATCACGATTTTCAAAGAACTAGATTTTGCAAAAACCAACTTTATAGCAACCGTTTCACACGAATTGAAAACGCCAATTGCATCGATTAAAATGAGTTTGCAATTATTAGAAAACACTTCGACAGGAACTACAAATGACGACCAGAAACAATTGATAGACAGTATTAAAGATGACAGTCAGCGATTATTGAAAATCACAGGCGAATTATTAGAATTATCGCAATTAGAAACCGGAAATATTCAGTTGAATATTGAGAAAAGCAATCCGAATGACATTGTAAAATATGCAACCGAAGCGGTTAAAATTCAAGCTGAACAAAAGCAAATTGAATTGCAAGTTGAAGCTGATGTTAATTTATCTGAAGTGAGAGCCGATAGCGAAAAAACATCTTGGGTTTTGATTAATTTCCTGACCAATGCCATTCGGTATTCATCAGAAAACAGTGTGGTTGTTGTAAAATTAAAAGAAGAAAACAATCAGCTAATTTTTCAAGTTAAAGATAAAGGAAAAGGAATCGACAAGCGTTACCAATCGAAAGTTTTCGACAAGTATTTCCAAATTCCAGGCAGTCATAAGTCGGGAACTGGATTAGGTTTAGCCATTTCTAAAGAATTTATTGAAGCTCAAGGAGGAAGCATTGGTGTGGAAAGTGAATTGGGATTGGGAAGCAGTTTTTATTTCAAATTACCCATTGCCTAAACTCATCGGATATTATAAATCAAACTGATGATTTTCCATTGCTTTTCATCATAAAACAATTGAAACACATCAACTCCTTTGTGGCTCAATTTTCCGTTTACATAAAACTCATAAGGAGCCCAAACAGAAGCCAATTTTCCATCTATCTTTATGTCATATGACAAAATATTTTCTTGAAATTTAATATCTTCTGGAGTAGTACCAATAGATCTCAAAAGATCTGAAAATGATTCTGTAAAAACCTGATTCTTATTTTCTTCAATAATTTTTAGGATCATTTTATCATCACAAAAATCCTTCATCTTGATGGTATCTTTTGCATGAAAAGCAACAAAAAAATCTTCAATAACTTTTTGAACTTCAGCCTGCTGTGCTGTTATCATTTGACAAGTAAAAATCAATCCTACTAAAAACAACTTCCTCATAATTAGATATTTAAAATTACCATTGTAAAGTTAGCTAAAAAACACATTTGATGGTACAACCTTACCAAAAGCAATTTTGTACATTTACAAACTTATTTTTGGGTCAAATTGAAAATCAATTAACGACTCATAATTTATAACTCTTAACTTATAACTGAGATGTCTGTAGCTAAAAAGGATTATAAAAGAATTACAACCAAGTCGCTAATTGAAATGAAAGCCAATGGCGAAAAGATTTCGATGTTGACGGCCTATGACTTTACTATGGCAAAAATCGTGGATACCGCTGGTGTAGATGTGATTTTAGTGGGCGATTCGGCTTCGAATGTAATGGCGGGTCACGAAACGACTTTACCCATCACTTTAGACCAAATGATTTATCATGCTTCGAGTGTTGTGAGGGCAATTTCTAGAGCTTTAGTTGTGGTAGATTTGCCTTTTGGAAGCTACCAATCTGACCCAAAAGAAGCACTTCGTTCCTCTATCAGAATCATGAAAGAAAGCGGTGGTCACGCCGTAAAACTGGAAGGTGGAAGCGAAATTAAAGATTCTATAAAGAAGATCTTGAATGCTGGAATTCCAGTTATGGGACATTTGGGCTTGACCCCACAGTCTATCTATAAATTCGGAACTTACACCGTTCGTGCAAAAGAAGATGCTGAAGCTGAAAAGTTGATTGAAGATGCAAAATTGTTGGAAAGAATCGGTTGCTTTGCATTGGTTTTAGAAAAAATTCCAGCTCATTTGGCTGAAAAAGTAGCTAAAAGTATCGCTATTCCCGTTATCGGAATTGGTGCTGGTGGCGGTGTTGACGGACAAGTTTTAGTTATTCACGATATGTTGGGTATGAACAACGAATTTAGTCCGAGATTTTTAAGACGCTACATGGATTTATATGACGGAATGACTACAGCTATTGGTCAATATGTCGCAGATGTTAAGTCGAGTGATTTCCCGAATGAAAAAGAACAATACTAATCAAATTAGAAAATTTGGTAATTTGATAATTTGGTAATGAAAATAGTTTCCGATAAAAACAATCTCCAAGTCCTGCACGAAGACAATCATATTATTGTGATTAATAAGCGTGTTGGCGATATCGTACAAGGCGATAAAACGGGCGACAAACCTCTAAGCGAAGTCGTCAAGGAATATATAAAGGAGAAATACAATAAACCTGGTGAAGTTTTCCTAGGAGTGGTGCATCGGCTTGACCGACCAACAACTGGAATTGTGGTTTTTGCACGAACTTCAAAGGCATTGACACGATTGAATGAATTGTTTGCAAACAGGGAAACCCGAAAAACCTATTGGGCTGTTGTCAAAAATAAACCCGCAGAAAAAGAAGCTAAACTCGTTCATTATCTGAAAAGAAATGAAAAAAATAATACCTCAAAAGCACATTCAAAAGAAGTTCCCGAAAGCAAAGTTGCCAGTTTGGATTATAAAATCATCAAGGAACTCAACAATTATTTTGCTTTAGAAATAAACCTGCATACAGGACGGCACCATCAAATTCGAGCTCAATTGTCTGCGATTGGTTCTCCAATTAAAGGCGATTTAAAATATGGTTTTGACCGAAGTAACCCTGACGGAGGCATCCATCTTCATGCTCGAAAATTGGTTTTTATACACCCTGTATCAAAAGAAGAAGTAAGCATTGTTGCTCCAGTTCCAGATGAAGTGGTTTGGAGAAATGTGTAAGTTAATAATCATTATTTGAGGTGGTTACTTAAAATTCATAAGAGCACATGGTTCTATATCCCCATAATTAGGTATTTTACAATGCACGTGTTAATTAAATGCTAATTTTTCATATATTTGACATAACAAAAACATGTACCCCTATGAAAAAAATTACACTCTTAGTATGTTGTCTTGTCTATGGAATTAGCTTTAGTCAGGATCATTTTGCTGGAATTACAACTTCCAAACGTGTTGGAATCCTGAACGGAAACATGAACCCTTCTGAATTTGCTAACTTAAATAGCAGATTTGAGGTTCAAATTGCAGCATTAAGCCTAAATGTTTCCAATAACAAAATCGGATTTAGCGATATCGTAGATGGAGAAGATATTGAAGGCCTTCTGTTTAACGGTGACAAAAGTGTAGATTTTAGTCTAGATGCGGAACTTGCCCTTCCGGGCGTGGCCTTTAATTTTCGCGGTTGGGGATTTGCCGTTACTTCAAAAGGTCATATTACGGCAAACGTTGTTAACGTTAATTCAGAATTAGGAGATGCACTTGTTAATGAATCTGATATTCTAAATGCACTCCCATCAACCATTAATAGTAATGGCAACCAGCGTGTAAATGCAACAGTTTGGGGCGAAATAGGCTTTTCGGCTGCAAAAAAATTATGGGAAAAAGACAGAAATAGAATTAATGGAGGTGTCACCTTGAAACTATTATTTCCTGGTTCTTATGCAAATATGGGCTTGAGCCAATTTAATGGTGATATCACTAACAATGGTTTAGAAAACAAGCTTACGAATGCAACAGCTAATCTAAATATTGCCTATTCAGGTAACTTTGGCGAAAGCTTTTCTGACTCCAGCGATTATACTGGCTCACTATTTGGAAATCTAAATGGTATGGCTACTGATTTTGGAGTCGATTATCAACTGAAAAACAAAATTGGCAGTGGATATAAACTAAAAGTTGGAGCTTCTATAAAAAACATCGGAAGTATGACTTTTAAAGGAGAGGATAATGTTTCTTCTACATACAAATTGGATGTCAATAATAATCCTGGAATTGACCTTAATGATTTTAATGATGTTGAAGGTTTAGAAGATATTGAGGAAGTCTTAGAGTCTTATGAGGCCCTAGGATACTATGAGAAAACAGAAAATAGTAAGGATATCAAAGTAAAGCTTCCTACTGTTTTTAATTTATATGCAGACCTTAAAGTGATTTCTAAATTATCAGTAACCTTTTTCATGCAACAAAAAATGGGTGATAACGAAAATAACGACCAAATTACAGCTCAAAACTCAATTTCAATCACTCCTAGAATAAGTCTTGGACCTTTCGAAGCTTTCCTGCCAATTGGAAACAATGAGCTTTCTGGAACAACAGCTGGTTTTGGTTTCAGATTAGGTGGATTTTTCCTAGGTTCAAATTCAATCATTACTGCTGCTACAAGCGATAGTAAACAAGCGGATGCCTATTTCGGTTTCAGATTCGGATTCTTGTAAAACGCAATTGTTTTATCCAATTTTTAAAATTAACTTGCAGTATCAATAATTTTAAAATGGACTATAAAAACAATATCAATTTCAGGAAACAGTCGCTAATAAAACTATTATACACCGTAAAATTGTATGAAAAAGAAATTAGTGAAGCGTTGTATAACGATTTCAAAAAGCCTGCATTTGAAGCCTTTGTAACCGAAATCAATATCGTTATCGATGAATTAAATTATACCATAAAGAACATCAATAAATGGGCAAAACCTAAAAAGGTTTTGCCCTCTTTTTTAAATTTCCCCTCAAGAGAATACATCTACAGTGAACCTTATGGAAGCGTTTTGATTATTTCGCCTTGGAATTATCCCTTCCAACTTGCATTGTGTCCATTAATTGCAGCCGTTGCAGCCGGAAACAAAGTCACTTTAAAACCCTCGGAATTAACGCCAAATACATCTAGCTTACTTTCCAAAATCATCCGAGAAACATTTGATCCCAAACATGTTATTGTCGTTTTAGGTGACAAGAGATTATCCGAAGAATTACTAAAAAACCGCTGGAATTATATTTTTTTCACCGGAAGTGTTGCCGTTGGAAAACTGATCTATAAGGCTGCAGCCGAATTTTTAACGCCTGTAACCTTAGAACTTGGCGGAAAAAATCCTTGTATTGTGGATGAAACAGCAAACCTCCCTTTGGCTGCAAAACGAATTGTGTGGGGAAAATTTATCAATGCGGGACAAACTTGTATTGCTCCAGATTATATTTTGGTCAAGCCAAAAATTAAAAACGAACTTATTTCACTGCTAAAAAAAGAAATCCAGAATGCGTATGGAGAAAATCCAGAACTTTCTCCTGATTTTACTCGAATTATTAGCAAGGAACACCTCAAAAGACTTGTTAGCTTTATAGAATTTCAAGATATCGCTTTCGGCGGAAGCCATAATGAAGATGAGAACTACCTCTCTCCTACCATCGTTGACGAACCAAATTTGGATAGTGCTCTTATGAAAGAGGAGATTTTTGGGCCCATATTACCCATTCTTTCCTACTCGAATAATGATGATTTGAAGCGAATAATTTCAAAATCAGAAAAGCCACTTTCGATGTATGTTTTCACAGAAAATAACGCTTTCGCCGAAAAAATAATTCAAGACTATTCCTTTGGTGGCGGATGCGTGAATGACACGGTTGTGCATTTTTCAAATAAGAGACTTCCTTTTGGTGGTGTTGGAAATTCAGGAATTGGAGCCTATCATGGAAAACTAAGCTTTGATACTTTTTCGCACCAAAAAGCAATTGTCAAGAAAGCAAACTGGCTTGATATTCCTTTTCGTTATGCACCATACAAAGGCAAATTAAAAATGATAAAAAAAATTCTGAAATGGATATAATTTTTTTATCTTCAATGCCTCATAAAATAATAAAAAACAAAATAATCACACTTCAATGAAATCAACTTTAGAGCAAGTTCAAGAAATTAAAAAGCACGGTTACCATCTTGATTTGGGGGATGTTATAAGCCAGACATTCGAAAATTTCAAAAAAATTGCATTATTATCAGGAGCTATCATCATTGTTTTAGCCATTGTTCTTTTGATGATAACATTAGGAGTTGGAGGCATTTTGGGACTGGCTTTAAACTTTACTGACTTCTTCACGGAGTACAGTTCTGGAAATGTAAGTACAACATTTTTGCTAGTAAATATGGCAGTATCGGTAGTAGGATATGCCTTGATTTCACCTGTAGTGGCTGGAATTATGCAAATTGCACATAATGCGGAAACCAATAGAGACTTTGATTTCTCAACAGCATTTTCTCACTATAAAACTAAACATTTCAAGGAGCTGTTTTTAGCAACTGCAGTCATTACATTTGTATCATCCGGAATTAGCACCTTGTCACAGTTAGGGCAATTGTATTTCCTAGATGATTTAAGTTTAATGATCATAATTACGATTGTAAATTTGATTTTAGCAGCGTTAGTTCCTTTACTTACGCTACTTACTATCCCATTCATCATCTTTGGAAACCTATCAGCAATGGAAGCGATTAAAGCAAGTATTGTCACCGTTTCCAAACGTTTTTGGATGATCTTATTGCTTATGATTATCTTCTTTATCTGTGCTATGTTAGGTTTTTTTGCCTTGTGCATTGGTATCTTTTTTACACTTCCTATTTTTAGTTCAGCACAGTATATCATTTATAGAAATGCAATCCCTATGGAAGAAAAAGATGAACTAGACGAAATTGGATCATCAGAATATTAGCATTTACAGCAAATAAGAAAATTCCAAAATCATTAACAGATTTTGGAATTTTTTTTTAATATGTCCCCAACAAACCTTCTATTTAGCTATATTTACAAGAATTAATTTCATCATAAATAATTGCATAAACCATTAACCAAGAATTAGTTATGCTTTTCCTGAACAGATGTTTTTTTTTCTTACTGTTGATGGTTTCGCCTTTTGTTAGTAGTAAAAATGTATTTTCTCAAAATTTTTTTTTGGATGCATCCAATTTACTACAACCCGATGAAAATCATCCGATAACACGTCATATAAAAGATTTTCAAATCGAAACACCTTTTTATTTCAATTGGTGGTTTGTATTGATAGCGGCAAGTATATCGTCATTAATTTTTCTAACTATTCTTAGAAGAATTTCGTACTATAACAAAGATTTTGTTGCTAATTTTTCCGAAAATAAAACCAATATCGAGCAGTATAGAATCTACCTGATTTTTTTCGGGATGATTTTCCCTATTACAGAGTTGTTGCTGGAACTATTTAAGATTAGGCTCAAAAGCGAATTCATAGAAAATACTTCCATCGGAATTTCGCTTCTAATTCTCTACTTTGTTAGTGACAAGGTACCCTTTGTTCAAAAATATTTCCAAAAGATATTTGTTTCGGCTTATACCTTTTTACTGAGCTATACCCTATTCAAAATCTGTTATTTTCCTTTCGAACTTGTTACTTTTTCGGAACTTATCATCATGTTCTTCTTTGCCCCAAATGTTTTCTACTCCTTGCGAAAATATTGGGTTTTCGTGGTGATTTTAATTACCATTTTCTATTTACTCTATCTAGTTGATCTCATTAAAATCGATTTGTTCATTATCATTTTGTATTCGTTAATGTTTATCATTTTGATTCATTATATCAGGCACATTGCGATTCTAAATTCTCAAGACAAATTACTTTTTGCAAATGATATTGTAAACAAAGGAAATTCGTTAATTATTGGAACAAATAGCAAAGGTGAATTGAGCTATAGCAATGATATTATCGCTACGGTTTTAGGATATGAACCCAGTGAAATCAATGGGTTGAATTTTTGGGAATTGACAGAAAGCACTGAAATTGTTAATCCTAAAAATAATGATCCCGCAAGAGATGAAGATTTGCATATCAGGAAACTGAAATGTAAAAATGGTGAATACAAATATATCCAATGGAAAAACAAAAAATACAATGATGATCTAATTGTTGGGATTGGTCAGGATGTTACCGATCAGGTTAAGATTCAAAACCAATACAAAAATCTAATTCAAACGGCAACTGACATTATTTTTGAAACCGATCAAGATGGTAATTTCACTTTTATCAACGATTTTACTATTGCTCATCTTGGTTTTAGTAAAGAAGAAATCATTGGCCAAAATTATTCAAGTTTTATCCGCATAGACAACCGTGAAAAGTTGATGACTTTTTATGAAGATCTGGTAGAAACTGAAAATGATTTTCCTGCCATTGAGTTGCCACTTATCAAGAAAGACGGATCCGTAATTTGGGCTTCACAAAAAGTAATTGTACTTCGGGGTCCGCTTGGAGAAATTACTGGATATTCGGGGATTGCTAGAGATATTACAGCTTTGAAAAATATTGAATTTGAAAATCAAAACCGTCAAGCTAAAATTCAAAAGTATAACGCCACCATCAACAAATTATCGACTACAAATTTTAGTACTTTCGAAAACCTAGATGACATCATTGAACTTGTTATCAAAAATGCAGCAAAAGACACAACTATTGACAGAGTTAGCTATTGGAAATATTCCCCAGATCGTTTGGTTTGCAATACACTTTATGAATTAAATACAGATACTTTTTCGAGAGGACAAATTTTTGAAAAAAAAGATGCTCCAAACTATTTTAGAGACATCGAGAAAAATAAAATTGTGATTGCCTCGGATATTTCAATGAAAAATTTAGATGAATTTTTCTTTATTGATTATTATACTGATAGTCAAATAAAATCGATGCTGGATGTGAGTATCATTCTAAATGGTAAGATTGAAGGCGTTTTATGTTTTGAAACCTGCAATGAAAAGAAATTTTGGGACAATGAGGATATCAATTTTGTACGATCAATTTCGGATATCATTTCCTTGGCTATCGAATCCCAAATGCGTTTAAATGCTGAAAAAAAATTAGCATACAAAAGCGACTTGCTTTCGGCTTTGGCATTATGTACAGAGAAATTTTTGCTTAGCAAAAGTATCTTTGATATGTTTTCCGAAACCTTCGAAATTATGGGAAAAGCCACCAATGCCGATCATGTTTACTACTATGAAAATGATTTTGCAACAAATCTGATTCATCAAAAATACAAATGGGCAAAGGAAAATGTAGTGCTTCAAATTACCCCTTTACGACACTTTGATCATATCGATTTCAAAGAGATAATTGATTCTGCCAAAAACAAAAAACCGCTAAATGCCATTATTGAAAATCTTGCTGATGGTTTTTTAAAAAATCTGCTAATTGCAAACGAAATCAAATCGATACTCATCCTTCCCATTTATTTGAAGGACCGTTTCTCTGGTTTTGTAGGATTTGATGATTGCAGTAACCAACGAGAATGGACTGAGGATGAGATTAATATACTCCAAACTCTTGCAAATAATATATCGGCAGTTATTGAACGATCTATCAATGAAAATACGATTTATGAAAGTGAAGAAAAATTCAAGCTTCTAGCCAATAACATACCTGGAACCGTTTATCTGTCTAATAACGATGAAAAGCTGACCAAAATTTATATCAATGATGAAATTGAAAAACTCACGGGTTACAACAAATCCATTTTTCTTGAGAATGCCATAAATCTGATCGATTTGGTACATATTGATGACCGAGAGCGAGTGACGCTTGCAACCAAAGCAGCTTTAAAAAATAAAGAACCTTTTAACTTTACTTATCGTATCAAGAACAAAAATGGCAACTTTGTATGGGTCGAAGAATTTGGCGATGTGATTAAAAAAGATGGCAAAATCAATTATATCGAAGGAATTTTAATTGATATTACCGAAAAAAAGGAAGCCGAAGCTGCTATTATTGCAAAGGAAATGGCCGAATCAGCAAGTAAAGCAAAGTCGGAATTTTTGGCCAACATGAGTCATGAAATCAGGACACCTTTAAACGGAATCATAGGTTTCACGGATCTTTTGATGAATACAAAATTAGAAGCTTCCCAAGAAAAATACATGCTAACGATCAACCAATCAGCTCATTCGCTTTTGGATATTGTTAATAATATTTTAGATTTTTCAAAAATAGAAGCCCGAAAATTAGAACTTGACATTCGTAAAAATGATATCCATGAACTCTTGAAGCAAGTTATTGACTTGGTTAGACTAGAATCGGATCATAAAAAGTTGCAACTTAAAACTACTATCGATCCTTCAATCCCAGCCTTCGTTTGGTTTGACCCGGTTCGGATCAAACAAATTTTGTTGAATCTTTTGAGCAATGCCATCAAGTTTACAAGTAATGGTTCGATTGAATTGAAAATTTCAGTGCTGGAAGACATCAGCGAAAGCAAAAAATCCATACGCTTTTCAGTAACCGATACGGGAATAGGAATTGTAAAGGAAAATCAGAAAAAAATATTTCAAGCTTTCTCCCAGGAAGATAATTCGACCACTCGAAAATTTGGAGGAACTGGTCTCGGACTCACAATTTCAAATCAATTGCTAAACTTGATGGATAGCAAATTGCAACTTGAAAGCAAAATCAATCAGGGTAGCACGTTTTATTTTGACTTAATTTTAGTAACTTCCAACGAAAATGAGTTTGAAAAAGAGACAAAAACGATGGAATCTAAAAAAAATAATGTAGTTTTAAATTCAAATTTAAAAATTCTTGTTGTTGAAGACAATAAGATCAATATGTTGCTGACTCGAACGATACTGAAAAATCTTTTTCCAGATATATTCATTTATGAAGGAACAGATGGCGAACAAGCAGTACATCTATTTGCAACAATTCATCCAGATATTGTTTTGATGGATATCCAAATGCCCGTGATGAACGGTTATGAAGCCACGAAAGTAATTCGAAAAACCGAAGCTGGAAAGGACATTCCGATAATTGCACTAACTGCAGGAACGGTTAAAGGAGAAAAGGAAAATTGTTTAGAAGCTGGTATGGACGATTATATTACAAAGCCAATTATCAGAGCTACTTTGGAAGAAGTAATTTTAAAATGGACCAATAATATAAAAAACAACTAAAAATTAAGTTATGAAATGGCAAGGAAGAAGAGAAAGTGGTAATCTGGAGGACCGAAGAGGAATGTCGGGCGGAAAAGTAGTTGCTGGTGGAGGAATTATTGGTGTCATCATTTTGCTCATCACAATGTTTGGAGGACAAGAAGCACAAAATTTAGTCCCTGTAATTGAGCAATTCAATCAGCAGCAAAATACCCAAACTACCGAAAGAGAACTTACAGCAGAAGAAATCGAAACGGGTAAATTCGTTGATGCTTTGTTGACTGACAATGAAGATGTTTGGAATAAAATTTTCAAGGAAAATGGTATGACTTATAAAGAGCCAAACCTTGTTCTTTTTACAGGTCAAGTAGAAACGGCTTGTGGTGGAGCAACATCTGCATCTGGACCTTTTTATTGTCCTGGAGACCAGAAAGTCTATATGGACATGGGCTTTTTTGCCGAATTAAAAAGTAAATTTGGTGCCAAAGGTGGCGATTTCGCTGTAGCGTATGTGGTGGCTCACGAAATTGGTCACCATGTTCAAACACTTATGGGAACTTCTGGAAAAGTGAGGCAAATGCAACAAGGCATGAGTGAAGCCGAAGCCAATAAACTTTCGGTTGCACTAGAATTGCAAGCCGATTTTTATGCAGGAGTTTGGACACATCATAACGAAAAAGTGAACCAAATGCTCGAGCCAGGCGATATTGAGGAAGCTTTGAGTGCCGCTCATGCCGTTGGTGATGACGCCATCCAGAAAAAAATGCAAGGGCATGTAGTACCAGATTCTTTCACACATGGAACTTCCGAACAAAGAATGTATTGGTTTAATAAAGGCTTCAAAACAGGTGATATCACGGAAGGAAATACTTTTGAAAAAATAAAATAAAGTTTAATCTATACTAAAAATGCACTGTTTCTAATCTTGATTATCGATTAAAAACAGTGCATTATTTTATGGAAACTTAGAAAAATTATTTTTCGTCCTTCAACATTAATTCCTTGATATATTTTACTGGAGCACTTCCATAGCTCAAGAATTTTTCATGAAATTGCTTTAAATTGAAAGCTGATCCTTGTTTGCTTTTGAGTTCTTCTCTAAAATCATAAATCTCGGTATAACCCGTAAAATACGAACACAACTGAACTTGCGACAATGTCACTCGCTTCCATTTTCCTTCGGCTTCAGCCGTTTGCTGAAAAGCTTCTCTTGTCAAAAGCCCAATTCCTTGTTCTTTAGTCATTTCTCTGGTATGAACACTATTATCCAAAATCGTGTTGCAAACCGTTCTCAAATTCCATTTATAATACATCAGCCACATTTCATCAGAATTTTTGTAGCCGCTTTCGAGCATCATTTTTTCGGTATAAACTGCCCAACCTTCAATCATGGCTCCGTTTCCTAAAATGGCTTTGATAATACTTGGCGATTGATTGCTATACACCAATTGTGTATAATGTCCCGGAATAGCTTCGTGAATATTCAAAATTTGCAAAATATAATCGTTGTATTCTCTCAAATAGCTTTCAGATTCTTCCTTAGACCAACCTGACAAACTCCCAACATTATAATAAGTATTGGCATTTTTATCATAAGGTCCAGGTGCCGAAATAGAGGCTCCAGCGACACCTGCCATATAATCTGGCTCTTTTCGAACTACCAAAGGTTTTGATGGATCGATGTACAACAAATCTTTCTCTTTCACATAAGCAGTAAGTTCGGGAATTTGCTTTTCAATTTCCGATTGAAATTTTTCTGGAGTCGTATGTTGTAACGAAATTTCATCAATTACTTGTCGAATTAAAACCAATTTATCCGAAGGCTTAGGAGTATTTCCCAGGTATTTTGACCATAATTTATCGGCAAGAACATACATTTTTTCATGCAATTCTTTTTTCTGCGAAATAGCTTTCTGATAAATTTCTTCGGCATTATACCCAGATTGGATATCAAGATCGAACTTTCTTGCATACAAATCCTTACCTAAACGAAATGAACGTGGTGTCTTGTTCTCTAATTTTTGCAGCCACGAAGCATAATCCTGAATTGCTTTTATTGCAACTTTTGATTTGGTTAGAATTTCTACTTTCTCGATTTGAGACAAGGTACTTTTATCCAAAGCTGTTTTCAAATCGGTTTCAAAAACGGAAATACCACCAAGATTTTGTGCAATAGCCAAATCAGTATGTTCGCGAGTTGGATTTTTGACGTTTTGCTTAGCAGCTTCATAATAAGCCGGAATATTGTTCATCTTGATATTAAAATTGCGAAGTCGGTTGTCCAAACTATCATAACTTCCATTCAGGATTTGGGCAAAAGAACCGCTAACATTATATCCTGATGGATCCCACTCAGAAGATTTTAATTCGTTTATAGAAAAAACAAAACCTTCGAGAAGATTTTTCATCATATAATAATCGGTTTTATTATGATCTGAAAGTTGTTCCAAATTATAATTACCCATAGAATCCAATTGCACTTTTGCAAAACCGAGTACTCTTTTGTCATTGGCACTATTTGGAACTATCAAAACGCTATCGTACTTATGAAAACCTTGGCTTGAAGCCCATTCTGGACTCAATTTCCATAATTCATCTACAAAATATTCCTTGTATGCATCAAATTGTTTATCGGTATTTTCAGCTACTGTTGTATCCTTTTTATTGCAGGAAGAAATTAAAACTGCTGCACAAAGCAAGAAAAATGTTTTTTTCATATTGTATTGTTTTATAGTTGATAAAGATAAGGAATCTATTATCTAAATTTAATTTGGCATTAAGGAAACCTAATAACTCCTTGCGTTTTTTTAAATTTGCCAAAACCCCTTCTAATTTGCTATGAACACCGATAAATTTATTTTTTGCCTCGAAGCCGTTCCCGATATTGAAATCGAAAGTGCGACAGAAACCATCAAACACTTGGAGCAACTTGCTCTAAAAACAGGTATCGACAGCATTTATAAAACCTGTGACACCATTGAAGGTTTGGAAGATAGCTTAAATATTTTGCTTTATGAAGACCATCATTTTAATAATTATGAAATCATTTATTTGGTGATGCAAGGCGAAGAAAACAACATCTGTCTGCACAATTATTACTACAGTTTAGAAGAAATAGCCGAACTTTTTGAAGGAAAAATGAAAGGTAAGATCATCCATTTTTCAAATGCAAAACCTTTAAATCTAAACAACGAAGAAGCACAATATTTTTTAGATGTTACAGGAGCTAGAGCGATTTCTGGTTATGGGGAATCATCTTTAACTATAACAAGTATGGCTTTAGATAATGTTTTTTTTAGTCTTTGCCAAGAAGAAGATGACGTAACCGAAGTTGTGGAAGCTCTTTTTGAAAAACATTATAACATTTGCAAAATGTTGGATTTTAGAATGTATTACTAAATTAAATAATTTAAAAAGTATGCATTAAGTTAACATTAAATAATTGTAAGAATATCCGGCAATTGTTTCTATATTTGACGCTTAACTCAAACCTTTAAATTATGATCAAAAAAATTACAGGATTACTCGCTGTTATTTTATTTACAACATTTCAATCATGCTCAAGCGATGATTCAGGAGAAAACACAACACCTAGTGCTACCATCTCAGCAAACATAGACGGGCAGGCTTGGCAATCTCTCAGTGGTGGTGCAGCTGCATCCGTTACAACAGTAGATATGGATGGAGTTTCTACTATGGTACTTCAAATTATTGCAGCAAAAATGGATCAATCGTCCGTTACACTTCAATTTCCAATTAGCAATCTTTCTACAGGAACTTATACTTTTGAAGGCGATATGCCAGGTAGCATGAGCTACATCCCTTCGCTTTCTTCTTTCAATATGTTTTCATCTGCTGAAGATGGAGGTTCCTTTACAGTAACTTTAACGGAGGTTAATACTGCCGAAGGAACTATCTCTGGAACTTTTTCTGGAACTTTAGTTGATTTTATGGGAAGTCAAACCATTGAAGTTACAAATGGTGTCATTGAAAATGTATCGTTGGAAAGTGCAAATTTGTATAGCAATGGAAGTATGAGTTTGTCTAAAAATGGTGGCGGAGTATTTACTATAAATGCCGGTGATGACAACGGTAATGCTCTTTGGATTTTGGAAAACAGTATGGATAATTCTATTGCAGTTACTGGTTATCAGACCGCATTGAATAATGACTTTGGTATTTATAGAATTGAACTTCCAAAAGACGTGGAACCTGGAACTTATAGTCTAACTGACTCAGGTTTTGATGCTTCTTATGTTGGAAATGATGATAATGAATATGCTCTAACACAAGGAAGCATTACAGTTGTTTCACACAATGGAAATACGATTGTAGCAACCTTTAATTATACAGCAAGCTATAATGGAACTAACGTGACTATCACGCAAGGATCATTAGAATTTGAACACCTTGACTAAATTTTGCATAGTATAAAATGAAAAACGGAGCTTGATGCTCCGTTTTTTTTATATGATAGAATAATGATTTTAATTATTTAGCAGGTAATTCTCTGGTCAACCATCCTCTCTTTGCTGCTGTTGCAATCGCATAAGGTGTAATCCAAAACAATCCAAAAGTGTACAATATACTATAAGAATAAGCCCATAATGATTCTGAAAAATTGTATCGCTTCGCATAAAAAAATACGGGAAAGCTAGAAACAATTAGTATCCCTAAAAGTGTAGAACTCAAAAATAAAAGTGGATGCATCACTACAAAAAACAACATAAAAATCAAGAATGGATAGGATAATGCAATGGTTAGAAATTGATTGATAAACAATAATCTGGCTCCAAATTTTGATTCTTTTCTGAAATTTTTGAAGACGAACTTTGCCATCATTAAATTTTCACGAACGTTACTTCTACTCCATCGGATGAACATTTTATACAAACCTTTGTACTGTTCTGGAACATCCGTTAAAACATAAGCATTTTTTTGAAATAACACGTGATGTCCTTGTTTTAGGATCATATTAGTCATGGCTCTATCTTCTCCAATATCAGAAGGTTGCCCCATAAAAGTTTGATTGATCCATTCAGGCAAACAAGCAAATACTGCTGTCCTACGATAAGCTGCTAAAGCTCCAGGAGTACAAAGTACAGAACCTAGCATACTTTCGGCCGAACGAACAAACTCAAAACTCATTACAAAACTAACATTTAACATCTTTGGAAGAATTGCCTTTTTATTGTTCAAAACACGAACATTTCCTGCAACAGCTCCACAGTTTTCATTCGTTACAAAAGGGCTCACCAAGTTTCTTAAAGTATCGGTTTTGATGATAGAATCACTATCAATCGTGACAAAAACATCTCCAGTTCCAAGATTGAAACCTCTGTAAAGTGCATGACGTTTTCCTTGGTTTTTAGGTTGCTGCAAAATAGTCAATCGGTCTCCCAAACGTTTTTTTGCTTCTTGCATCCAATGCCAAGTATCGTCTTTACTTCCATCATCGATTGCTAACAACTGTAATTTTGCTTCTGGATAATCACTGTTAGCGATACTAAAGAGTGTATCCCAAACCAATTTCCCTTCATTATAAGCTGGAACAATAACGGTACAAGTTGGCAATAATTCATCCGAAACAGAATCAATTGGCTTATACTTCAAATATAAATATCCTTTGTAAAGAAAAAAACTTGCTTTGAAAGCCAGAAGAACCATGGTCACAATCAAAAAACCAAATCCAATTGTAGATTCCATTCTGCCAATATTGAATTCAACAAATTCTGGCTGTAATTCATATACTAAAAAAGCTCCAGAAAATAATAGCAGGAAAGTACCAGCTAAAACGATCACGTTCATTCTTGAAACATTTTCTAAAGAATTAGCTACAAAGTCTTCAATTTTTGCAATTGGAGAAAAAGTTTTTTGCAATGCTTGAAGATTCATTTGGAACATGGAATGAGAAAAACTAGTATCCGTAGTGCTACTATCATTTTTCGAAGAGTATAATTGTTCTGAAGTAATGGCTTCACTTTTCATATTAAATCTGCTTATTGATTGTACAAGGTTTTTTATTTTGTACAGAAAAAGCAAGACACGTGCCATTGGTAAAAACACAATAAAACCAATACTTTAGCAGATTGATATATTTAAAATTTGTATATTTTTTACCCAAATCAGAACACAATTACCCAGATACTGAATGAAATATGCTACAATTTTAAAAGTCTCTAAAATTGAATTTTTGACATAAAAAAAAGGTGTAGAGAAAAACGCTACACCTTTGAACTATTTATATTTTAATTTATTTTTTGAAATTTTTCAAACCATTTTTCAACCAATCTAGATATTCATCAACACTCACATAACTAATGGATTCTTTAGTCTTATTTAAGCTATTGCCTTCCAAATCAGTTAATACATATAAAGGTTGCGTATTGGTTTTATATTTTGAAATCATAAAATCAGTCCATTTATCACCGATGGTTTCAATTTCTGAATCCGTCTCTTTAGAATAAAATTGTTCTTCTTTTGGCAATGCTCTCTTGTCATCTACATACAACGAAATCAAAACTACATCTTCTCTCAAAATTGGTAAAACCATTTCGTCTGACCAGACATTGTTTTCCATCTTTCTACAATTCACGCATGCATGGCCTGTAAAATCAAGCAAAATTGGTTTGTTTACGCTTTTGGCGTAGGCCAATCCATCTTCATAATCATCAAAAGCAATCAAATTATGAGGACCATATTTTGCTCCTTCTGGAAGTTTTGAAACTGCTGCACCTCCTCCAGAATGAATGGCAGTATTTCCTACTCCGTTTGGACTTTCGCTGTATGTCATCGGTGGAGGGAATGCACTAATAATTTTTAATGGAGCTCCCCAAAGTCCAGGAATTAAATAAACGGTAAAAGTCAATACAAAAAGTCCCATCATCAGTCTTCCAACTGATATAAACGGTAGTGGACTATCATGGGGTAATGTAATTTTCCCGAATAAATACAGAGCCAATGCTCCAAAAATGGCAATCCAAATCGCCAAGAAAACTTCTCTTTCTAGTAGATGCAATTGCAAAACCAAATCTGCATTTGAAAGGAATTTGAAGGCTAAAGCCAATTCTAAAAATCCTAAAAATACTTTTACGGTATTCAACCATCCACCAGATTTTGGCAATGTGTTCAACCAACCTGGAAACATTGCAAACAACATAAAAGGTAAGGCTAAAGCCAATGAAAATCCGAACATTCCAACAATTGGTCCTATTCCACCTTGAGATGCAGCCTCAAATAATAACGTTCCAACAATTGGTCCTGTACAAGAAAATGATACAATTGCCAAAGCCAAAGCCATAAACAATATACCTACAATTCCACCTCTATCAGCTTGTCTGTCCACTTTATTTGCCCAAGAATTTGGTAACATGATTTCGAAAGCTCCCAAAAATGAAGTTGCAAAAAACACCAACAAAACAAAGAAAATTAAATTGAACCAAACATTTGTAGCCAAATCATTTAGAGCATCGGCACCAAAAACAGCAGTCACAATGCTTCCTAATGCGACATAAATCACGATGATAGATATTCCATAAGTAATCGCATTTCTAATTCCGGCAGCTCTAGTTTTACTTTGCTTCGTAAAAAAACTTACCGTCATTGGAATTAACGGAAAAACACAAGGCGTCAACAATGCTGCAAAACCTGATAGAAACGCAATAAAAAATATAGAAATCAGTCCTTTTTTGTCTTCTTCCTTTTCTTCTACTTTTGGTTGATCTTCAACAACTTCTGCTACAGTAGTTTCTTGTTTAACAGTATCAACTGCTACGATTGTAGTTATTGTATCAACTGGAACTGCTGCAACTTCTACAACTGGCTCAGCTGTTTTGGTTACTGCTATTTTTGGCAAATCAAACTTTAATTTCTTACTACCGTTGATACAAACTTCCTTACATACCTGATAATCAACTTCAGAATCTATACTTGTTAATTTCAGGTTGATGATTTTTACCTTTTGCTTTACCGTGAAATTATCAGAAAAGAAAATTTCATCCACTCCAAAAATATCATTGAAAGCCTTTTTAGTTTTGCTTTCTACAGCTTTTCCAATCAATTGATAATTTCCTGCAGCATCTTTAAACGAAATTTCTAAAGGAATTGGCCCTCCATCTGGTGTAAATTGGGAATATAAATGCCATTCTGGATCCAAATCTCCTTCAAAAACCAAATTAAATTCGGTATCCGAAATTTTTTCAACACGAGTAGACCATTTTACGGGATTTAGAATTTGGGCATTTGTATGCGAGAAAGCTAAAACAGTGAGTAGTAAAAAAATTATTTTTTTCATTAGTGTAACGCTATTTGTATGATTTGTTTTGTAGTTTTTTCAATTTTAAACCGTTCGTCTTGTCGGATACCAATGACCCAAACAATCTGATTATCAGAACATAAAATCCAAGTATTTTCTTTTTCAATCAGTGATAATTTTTCGTCTTTAAAAAGCTTGCTCACTTTTTTAGATTTTCCGTTCATTCCTAACGGATGAAAAATATCTCCTTCCTCCCATCTTCTGAGTACCAATGGATAATTCAATTTATTTTCGTCCACAAATATAGTTGTATTTGAAGCATTTGTACTAGTCGAAATTTTACAAAACGACAACTTTATGTGAAAATTAACTTCTTTTTGACCTTCTTTAATCAGATATTTTTCGTCTTTGTCAATTTCGATATGTGGTGACAAAATCAAATGGTCACGATCTTTCAAAAGCTTGAAACCTTCTGCAAAAATTTGTTTCCCGGATTGGCTTTCTACAAGATTGTAAATATCATTCCAAGCCTTGAAACCAAACGGATTTAACCACTGAAATAAATAGGCTTTATAATTAGGCAATTGTAATAATTCCTTCAGATCGATTTTCTTCTGATTATCTTCATCTGCAACCACTTTTCGATACACAATTCTCGAAGCGTCATCAACTAAAGATTGGGCTTGTTGGAGGTTTTCGAGCGTATTTTGAAAAGAATTCAGAAAATTTGGATTCAACGATTTCAGTATCGGAACCATTTCCTGTCGGATTTTATTACGCAAATATTTATCTGAAGCATTGCTACTATCTTCTCTCCATTCGATTGCATTTTCTTGAGCATACTGCAAGATTTCTTCCCTTGAAAAAGGCAATAATGGTCGAATTGTTTTGTCTTTTTGAACCGGAATTCCAGTAAAACCTTCTAAACCAGAACCTCTCGATAAGTTGATTAAAAAGGTTTCGATAGCATCATCTGCATGATGAGCCGTGAGAATATAGTCGAAGTTATTGGTTTCCAAAATCTCATAAAACCATTTATAACGGAGTTCACGAGCGGCAACTTGGATGGAAAATTTAAAATCTTCGGCGAAAGCCTTTGTATCAAATTGAGTGACAAAAAAGGAAATATTATTTACTCGAGCATAATTCTCTACAAAAGCCTGATCTTGATCACTTTCTTGATCTCGAAGTTTAAAATTGCAATGTGCGAGAGCAATTTCAAAACCTGATTTTTGAAGCAAATCTAGCAAAACCATGCTATCAATTCCGCCACTAACGGCTACTAAAAGTTTCTTTTGAGAAAGAAAAGGAAGATTTTGTGACAGATGCTTTTGGAATTTCGAAATCATTTTCAAAAATAAGAAAAAGATTTCGGGTTTCCATGCACTTTAAGAATTCAAAACGGTGTGCATCGCTTTTGCCTTGAGCAAGCATTCTTCATATTCATCTTCAGGAATTGATAATGCTGTTATGGCACTTCCAACCGAAAACGACACATATTTATTTTTTTCATTATATAAAATACTCCTGATCACGACATTAAAGTCAAAATCGCCTTCGGGAGTAAAATAACCGACTGCTCCACTATATAAACCGCGTTTGGTTTCTTCCAAATCATCAATAATTTTCATAGCCGAAATTTTTGGAGCACCCGTCATGCTTCCCATCGGAAAAGTAGTTTTGATCACATCTACAGGACCATATTCTGGATCCAATTTAGAAACTACGGTTGAAATTGTGTGATGCACTTGCAAAAAGGAATACAATCCACATAGTTCTTCTACTTCTACCGAACCTTTTTGAGCCGTTCGAGACAAATCATTGCGAACAAGATCTACAATCATCACATTCTCCGATCGTTCTTTTGGATTATTTAGCAAATCTTGCTTCGATTTTTCATCCAAAATCACATCAGAAAATCGTTTGGAAGTTCCTTTTATAGGTTGGGATATAATAGTTTCGCCTTGCTTTTTCAGATAACGTTCAGGTGAAGCCGATAACAAATACTGATGTTGGTTCTTAAAAAAAACAGCAAATGGCGATTTTGAGATTTCATTTAATTTCAAGAATTTTTCGAGCGGATCAATTTGAGCATCATCAGCATAAAACTCCATACAAAAATTGGCTTCATAAATATCTCCTTTATGAATATGCTCCAGCATTTTTTCTACCTTAAAAATGTAGTCTTCTTTCGAAATTCTCTGCTGGATTTTAAGAATATCCATCTCTTTAGGATTATAATTTCCTTGTTGAATTTCTTGAAAATCTTCTTCAAATTCATCATCACACATTCTGAGATACTGCACTTCAAGATGATTATCCTTTAATAAAAATATTTTTTTGGGTTGAAAGAAAAACAAATCCGGGAAAGACAATCCATCATAATTTGCAGAACTTAATGTTTCGGTATCATTTTTCAGATCATACGCCAAATAACCAAAAAGCCAGTCTTTTGTAGTTTGCTGGTAGCTTTTGAGATCATCAAATGCATTATGGAAATCGGTTTTTAGTGAAGTAAGTCCATCAACAGCAACAACCATATCATAATTTGAATACTGGCTAGGATAATCGTTACTATCCAAAAAAGCGATCTCACGGAATTGTTGAGTCCAGATCAAAAGATTTTTTTTAAAAATCGAAGGTTGCTCAATTGTACGGAAAAAAGAAGTTCTCAAAAAAATAATTTTTAGATGGTAAAATTACGATAAAATAATCATTGAAATCAAATCGCTTTAAACGAAAAACTCCCCAATTTCTTGAGGAGTCTTTCAAATCTATTTGAAAATAATTATTAGTTTTTGATAATTTTTTTGGTGATGGTCCCTTGATCTGAAGACACATTCATTAGATAAACACCCGAAGCTAAATCAGAAATATCGACTTGAGTGTTAGAAACATTATTTAATTTTACAGACTTTACTGTTCGACCATTGATGTCAGTAACTTTAACTTCATTCATTAAGATGTTTGCATCATTATTCAAATTTACAATAGTTGTAGCTGGGTTAGGAGAAACTGAAAAACTAGTTTCTAGATTATTGTTTACTTTTAAAGTTGCAGCAGTTACTTTAAAATCATCTACCATAAACATATAGTGATCATTAGAATTACATAGGATACCAATTCTTATGTTTTGTCCATCATATGCAGCTAATGATTGTATTCTTTCTGCCCATGCAGGATAAGGTGCAACTAAATTAGCTGCTCCCGAAATAATAGTAAAATCTGCAGCAGTAGTTGGTGTTCCCGTTCCTGTGTATACACCAATCTTGTAAGTTTCTAAACCATAAGAATTAGACATTGATTTTACCCAAACACTCAAACTGCTTCCTGTTGCTCCAGTAAGATTTAGTACAGGACTAACCAACCAATCATTATTAGAAGGTGTTACAGAAGCCCAAGCTCCCATGTATTTAAGACCTGTCTTCGGATCAAAATTCCTAACTTCGGTACCTGAAGTAGCATTGGTAACTTGTGCAGCGGTTGGATTAAATACCATAAAAGCTTGAGCCGCTCCTTCATTTGCCCAATCAATTCCTCCTCCACCTGAATAAGTAGTTGATCCATCTAAGTCAATTGTTAACCAATCACCAATACCTGTGATTAAAAAATCATCATAAGTTTCAAAGCTGTCCTCAAATACAACTGATTGAGCATTAGCCACTAAAAATGAGTTTAAGAGTAAACCCGCGATAAGTAATTTTCTTTTCATAATTATGTTTTTTAATTAAATTTAATCAAAGCTATAATTTAATTTTCAATATTTATGTAATTATCCTACATAATATTCAACACATCAAATAATTTAACAATAAATTTACAACATCAGCCTCTTAAGGTCAAATATTTCTCAAATCATTTGTAATAAAAAAGCAACCAAGTTATCCTAATAACAGGCTAAATAGTTGCTTTTTTATATTTATTTCTTTTTGTTTTAATCCCTATAGGGAGCGGCTTCATCAAATTCACCTTCCCATTTAGCAATAACAACTGTTGCAAGGCAATTTCCAACAACATTTACAGAAGTTCTTGCCATATCCATCAATTCATCGATTCCTAGAATTGCTGCAATTACAAAGACTGGAAGTCCAAACTGATCGGCTGTGGCAATCAATATTATCAACGATGCCCTTGGAACTGCTGCAACACCTTTTGAAGTAATCATTAGCGTAAAAGCAATAATCAATTGTTCTCCGAAACTCAAATCTATTCCCGCTGCTTGTGCAACAAATATTGAGGCTAGTGAAAGATATAAGGACGTTCCATCTAAGTTAAAGCTGTAACCCGTTGGAATTACAAATGAAACTATTTTTCGTGGCACACCGAACTTCTCCATGGCACTCATAGCTTTTGGCAATGCAGCATCTGAACTTGTTGTGGCAAAAGCAATAGAAACAGGTTCCTTGATTGCCATTATAAATCTTTTCACAGGTATTTTTAGATACAAAGCGACTGGCAACAAGACCAATAACAAGAAGAAAATCAGTGCCAGATATAAAGTTCCCAGAAGCATGAAGAGGTTTTTCAAAATATCGACTCCAAGATGACCAACGGTATAAGCCATTGCAGCTCCAACACCAATTGGAGCAAAATACATAATAAGATTTGTAAATTTAAACATGGTTTCCGACAAACTTTCGGTGAAATCTACTAAGGGTTTTCGCTTTTTTTCTTCGACCAAAGCCAAACCAATTCCAAAAAGAACAGAAAAAACCACAATTTGTAAAACTTGGTTTTCATAAATAGATTTCACGATATTCTCTGGAAACAAATCTTTGAAGAAACTAGTGAATTTATAAACACCATGCACGTGTTCTGGCAACGATTCAAGTACGGTATTGTTTTTTGTAACGGTTGGCAATTCTTCCTGAGGCATATTTGCAATGTCAATTCCAACACCTGCTTCAGTAATATTGATGGCAGCCAAGCCAATGAAAATAGCACATGAAGTGGCACAAAAAAAGTAGAGCATCGATTTCCAAGCCATTCTACCTACTTGTTTCAAATCTGAATGTCCTGCTATTCCATACACTAGTGTTGCAAATAATATAGGACCAACAATTGTTTTCACTAATTTGATAAAACCACTACTTAATGGTTGTAATGCTGCTGCAAAATTTGGAAAATCAACACCAATAAAGATTCCCAACACCATACTGGTCAAGATCCAAGTGGTAAGGTTTTTTTTGTGCAAGGCATTTGCAATTAGGAGAACACCAACGGTCCAACGAACCACCATCATAAATTCGTTATTGAAAGTTGCAATATCAAACTCGTATAATAACGTAATGATTAAAGCTATAATAACTGAAATAAAGGTGACAATACTGATTTTGGATTTGAACATAATTTGTTTTTTAAGAATAGAAAATCGCTCGTGATTTTATTATTTATAAGTTTTATTAAGTAGATAAAAATCGGCTAGAACAATGGCTGCCATTGCTTCCACTATTGGAACAGCTCTTGGCACAACACATGGATCGTGTCGTCCTTTGCCCATCATTTCGACTACATTTCCTTGATTATCAATTGTTTCCTGCTTTTGCATAATTGTCGCAACAGGTTTAAAAGCAACTCGGAAATAAATATCCATTCCGTTTGAAATTCCACCCTGAATTCCTCCCGATAAGTTGGACTTTGTTGTTCCATCAATATTATAAAGATCGTTGTGTTCACTTCCTTTCATTTTAGCTACACAAAAACCGCTGCCATATTCAAAACCTTTCACAGCATTAATGGAAAGCATGGCTTTACCTAATTCGGCATGCAGTTTATCGAAAACGGGTTCACCTAAACCAATGGGAACATTTTGCAACACACAGGTTATGGTTCCACCAACAGTATCGCCTTGTTTACGTATTTCTCTGATATATTCTTCCATTTTTTGAGCCGAAGCCTCATCTGGACAACGAACGGGATTACTTTCTGTTTTAGAAAAATCCAAATCCTGATAAGGTTTATCGATAAAAATATGTCCTACAGATGATACAAATGCATTGATTTTTATATCTTTTAAAACTTGTTTTGCAACCGCTCCTGCTACTACTCTACTTGCAGTTTCGCGAGCCGAACTTCTTCCACCACCACGGTAGTCACGTAGTCCATATTTTTGTTCATATACATAATCGGCATGACTTGGACGGTATGCATCTTTGATATGTGAATAATCGTCCGACTTCTGATTGGTGTTAGGAATGATGAATCCGATTGGGGTTCCTGTGGTTTTACCCTCGAAAATTCCGGATAGAAATTGTACTTGGTCGTCTTCCTTTCTTTGGGTTACTATTGCAGATTGTCCGGGCTTTCTTCTTGACATTTCATATTGAATTGCTTCGATATCAAGTTCTATTCCTGGAGGGCAACCATCAATAATTCCGCCCAAAGCTTCACCATGAGATTCTCCAAAAGTGGTAACCTTATATAATGTTCCGTAGCTATTTCCAGCCATTTTTTATTGTTTTGAACAAATATAGAATTAAAAGTGAGAATAGGAAAGTTTTCAGTGTTCAGTTTGCAGTGTTCAGCAATCAGTGATTTGTGATCAGTCTCGTGTAAGGTTTTCAGGCCTTAATTTCAGAAACGTTTTCAGTTGTTACTTGACTTGGATTCTTTTAAAAAATGGTTTTACTTTTTGCTGAAAGCTTCCTGGTGCGAAGCTAGCCCAGTCCCGAAGCTTCGGGAGAAGTGGAAAGCCCGGAATTCGAGAAGCTATTTTTTCCTGGCTCAAAAGAGCGACCAACGGTCCCGAAGCTTCGGGACCTTTTGAGACTTGGAAAAAAAGCTTCTCGAATGAGGACTTGTAACGGAAAGCTGGATAAGCTCCTGAAAACAAATCATTTTCTTAACCTTGCTTTTGATTTCAATTAATATAGGAATGGTTAATTTGTAAAACTTCAAATTGATTCAAATTGAAAAAGAGACCTGTTGAATTAGTGGTGATTTCGGATGTGCATTTAGGCACTTTTGGTTGCCATGCAAAAGAATTGCACCAATATTTGTGCAGCATCAAACCTAAAACTTTGGTTTTGAATGGTGATATTATTGATATTTGGCAGTTCAGGAAATCCTATTTTCCAAAAGCACATTTAAAGGTGGTCAAGAAATTGATTGATTTTGCTTCAAAAGGCACGAAAGTGTACTACATTACTGGAAATCATGATGAAATGTTGCGAAAATTTAGCGATGCACACATGGGTAATTTTAGTGTTGTTGATAAACTTGTGCTAGAATTGGACCAAAAAAAGGCATGGATTTTTCATGGTGATGTTTTTGATGCGTCAGTTCAGCACTCGAAATGGATTGCAAAACTGGGTGGTTTAGGTTATGATTACTTGATTTTATTGAACCGTTTTGTGAACTGGTGCTTGACAAAATTAGGGAGAGAACCTTATTCTTTTTCCAAAAAAATAAAGGCCAGTGTAAAAAAAGCGGTCAAACATATTTCGGATTTTGAAACTACTGCCACTGATTTGGCTATTGAAAACAAGTATGATTATGTAGTATGTGGCCACATCCATGAGCCAAAGATTTTGAGAAAGGAAAATAAAAATGGTGAAACGATGTATTTGAACTCAGGGGATTGGATTGAGAATCTAACAGCATTGGAATACAACAAAAAACGCTGGAAATTATACCGCTATCAAGAGGATTATTTTCATGTAGAGGAAGACTACTTTGAAATGGAAAACAAATTCAGTCAGCAACTTGTGTCGTCTTTCTTGTTTACAAAAGAGTAAAAATTGCTATATTCGCTTTCTAATTAAAGCTCATAATTATGAAACACTCTTACTTTTTTGCAATTCTTCTATTGGTTTTTATGAATTCTTGCTCAACCGACGATTCAAATAACGATGATCAGCCTTCTGAAAAAAATTATTTTCCGCTGGAAAATGAAGCTTTTTGGACCTATGATGTTGAAGGTGAATTTCCTGGACGTGATTCTTTATATGTAGCAAATGATACTACAATTAGTGGTAATTCCTATAAGAAATTGAAAACGAAAGAATTGCCTTTTGGTTTTTATACAAGCTCATTGGCTGAAAACAGTATCCGTAAAAGTGGTGACAAAGTTGTAGTTTCAGGTTCTACAAATGTTGATTTGTTAGAAGGTTTTCCTATTTCTTTGGATGTCTCTGATTTTGTATTATTTAAAGAAAATGCTTCGGATGGACAACAATTGAGTAGTATTGATGGTACTTTTAACTATCAATATGAAGAATTCCCGCTTACTTTTAATTATACCATGCAATCTGTTTTTCAAGAATCATTGGAGAGTTTTAGCGTTCCAAATCATGACACGTATCAAGATGTAAAGGTGATAAAGATTATTGTTAGTCTGGAAATTACAAGCATTTTTAGTGGTGGTGGAATTGACTTTCCTATAAGCATTTTAAATCCACAAGATGTTGTAGTTTCTACACAATATTATGCAGCTAATATTGGAATGATTTATAGTACTACTGATATCAACTATACTTTATCAAGTGATGAAATTTCTGTGGGTATACCTTCTTCTGGTAGTCAAAATATAAAAGAATATTTGGATACTTATAGTTCTCAACAGTAGAAAATTCTAAGGAATCTTGTAACCTTTTAGATGAATGTTGATAGATTTTGTCTAGTTTTTTGGCTCGTTATTTGCTTAACTTTGTAAAATAACTTAAAACAAAAAATTTATGAAAAAATTAATCTTATCAGCTTTTATGCTAATTGGTTTAGCATTTAGTTCTCAAGCTCAGGAAATTTCGAAAAATGCACTGGGTATCCGTGTTGGTGACAATGACGGTTTTGGTGGTGAAGTTTCTTACCAAAGAGGCTTAGGAGACAACAACCGTCTTGAATTAGATTTAGGTTGGAGAACTAGCAATCATGTAGATGCTATTAAACTAACAGGTTTATACCAATGGGTTTGGAATATCGAAGGAGGTTTCAACTGGTATGCAGGTGTTGGTGGAGGTTTAACAAGCTGGAGCTATGATCATAATGATGCTGATGATAGTGGTCTTGGATTATTTGCAGCTGGAGATATCGGTATTGAATATGTATTCGATTTCCCATTGCAATTGTCTTTAGATTTCAGACCAGAGATTCATTTTGGTTCTGAGGACTGGAGAAATGATAGCTTTGGTCCAGATATAGCTTTAGGGATCAGATACAGATTCTAATATTCAAAAATTTTATAAAATAGAAACATCCGCTTAATGGCGGATGTTTTTTTTTTGCTAGCACTGAAAGTTATTTGTTAATCACAATCTCTTTATTCGAATTTATTTTTACAATACTATAAGGATTCGTCATTGCCATTGTAGCATTTTCGCCAGGCTTAGGTGCTATTCTTTCAATGTCTACAAAAATTTTATTTTCCTTTTCAGTAATATTCTTGACTTTTATAGCATGTCCCCCCGAACTTCTTTGCCCCAAAAATAAAGCTATAACTCTATTATTTGTAAAATCAATTGTTGGGACATTTTCATTATTTATTGATTTGTAGAGTTCTTTCAAACTGGCATTATCCTTAATGATTTCGAAAGTTTCATTGTCTCTTCCTTGATAAGCTGATTCGCTTAAAACTTCAAACAAAGGTTCTTTATGCTTTTTATTTTCTTCGGTAACTGTCGTTTTTTTACAATTACAGGAGACAATAATGGCAATTATAGGAACTAATAATAACTTTTTCATAGGTATATTTTAATGTTTACTTATTTCAATCGTTTAAATACTTTGCTTCTCTAAAGCCTGTTCGTACAAAGCTTCGTAAAGTGGCAAAATATTTTTGATATCAAATTGTTTTGCAATCGATAATGCATTGGTTTTAAATTCCGCCAAAACAGCATCTTCTTTCAATATCTTCAAAGCATTTTCAGCCATTTCATCAGTGTTTCCAACATTGCTTAAATATCCTGAAATACCGTCGAAATTTACTTCGGGTAAACCACCCGAGTTACTCGAAATTACAGGAATTCCCCATGCCATGGCTTCCAAAGCCGCCAAACCAAAACTCTCGGTTTCAGATGGTAATAAAAATAAATCGGTGTAACTCAAAATTCGGTCTACTTCATTACTGTTTCCAAAGAAAATTACTTTGTCTAAAATCCCTAATTCAGCACATAAAATTTCTGCCTTTTCCTTTTCTGGTCCGTCTCCAACCATCATTAGCTTTGCCGGAAGTTCAAGCTGAACTTTATAGAAAATCTTGATGATATCTGGAATACGCTTAACTTTTCTGAAATTACTCACATGGGTAATAATTCGCTCATTTTCCTTTGCCATGACCGAACGACGACATGGAATACTTTTATCGTTTAGGTTTTTATCCAATTCGATAAAATTTGGAATAACCGTGATATCTTTTTTGATATTGAATAATTTCATCGTATCATCCTTTAAACTTTGTGAAACCGAAGTTACAATGTCTGATTTATTGATACTGAAGGTTACTGCAGGTTTATAGAAAGGATGGTTTCCCACCAATGTTATATCAGTTCCATGAAGTGTCGTAACCATAGGAATGCTTATTCCTTCGTCCTTCAACATTTGCTTTGCCATATAGCCTGCATAAGCATGCGGAATAGCATAATGGACGTGCAATAACTCGATTTTATACAACTTAACCATATCAACCAATTTGCTTGACAGAGCCAATTCGTAAGGTTGGTAATGGAACAAAGGATATTCTGGAACATTAACCTCGTGATAATGCACATTTGGATTCAAAAGTGCCAAACGAACGGGTTGACTGTAAGTTATAAAGTGGATTTCGTGGCCTCGTCTGGCTAATTCTAGACCTAACTCTGTGGCAACTACACCACTACCGCCAAAGGTTGGATAACAAACTATTGCTATTTTCATTTTTGTTTTTTAGTATAACAAAATTAGCAAAAATAGGCTTCGCAGTGGCGGTATTTAGATGAAATTAACTTTATGAATCAATTCTTGATCGCTTCATAAATTACCTTTTGAATGTCTTCCCTAATATTTGCTTTAGACAAGGTATTTGGAGCATTCGAGTCTGGAAAAGTTCTGTTTGATAAAAAGATATACACCAATTCTTCATTAGGATCTGCCCAAGCCATTGTTCCAGTAAACCCAGTATGCCCAAAACTTGATGCAGAAGCACAACCACAAGTTGGCCCTGAAGTTCCTGGAAGTTGCTGCTTGTCAAAACCTAGACCTCTCCTATTTCCTTCCTTACAAAAATGACAAGTATTGAATGTATCAAAAGTGCTTTCAGAAAAATATTCTTTTCCTGCATATTTTCCTTTTTGAAGATACATCTGCATCATTTTCGCAATATCCATAGCGTTTGAGAAAATTCCAGCGTGACCTGCAACTCCACCTTCCATTGCCGCTTCCATATCATGCACATGACCTTGAATTGTTTGGTAACGGAAGTAGGTATCATTTTCTGTTGGAGGAATACGATCTTTTGAAATTCGTTGCAACGGATTATATAACGTATTGTTCATTCCTAATGGTTTGAAAAAATGATCAAAACTCAATACATCCAAAGTTTGATGCGTTTCATTTTCAAGAAATTCTTTCAAGATAATAAAGGTAAAATCACTGTATTTGTATTCTTTTTTAGGCAATAATTTACTTTTTGCAATCGTCTCCATTATCGTATCATGATAATCTTTTCTAATAAAAAGACTATCTGCAACTTGAATTGAAAATTGTGAATCGGGTGTTGCTCTATAATATTTTTCGCTTGGTTTTTTATCTTTGTCTAGTGTTTCCTTATAAAAGGGAATCCAAGCCTGTAATCTTCCTTGGTGCGAAAGCAAATCCTTAAACGTGATGTTTTTCTTATCTGTTTTATTGAAAAGTGGCAACATTTTACTCAATTTTGTATCCAATTCTACTTTGTTATTGTCATATAATTGCATGACATTTGGCAAAGTCGAAATCATTTTCGTCAATGAAGCAACATCATAAATATCACTATTTTTAACTTTAATCAAGTTATTATAAGTATGATAACCGAATGATTTTTGGTAGATTACTTTACCTTTTCTGGCTACTAAAATTTGAGCTCCGGGAGTCATTTTTGAATCAATTGCTTTTTGTGCAATCTTATCAATTTTAGACAAAATAGCCGAATCAACACCTACATTTTCAGCAGCTGTAAATCCTAAAACATCGACTTTTTTTGTTTTCAAACCATCATTTACCGCAAATGAATTGTTGATGGAAACCGGTAATTTTCCTTTTGCTTCAAAAGCACCAAAAATCAACTGACCTGAAACAATTTGGGAAACATCAGTGTTTTGATACGAAACAATCAAACCTTCAATATTGCTGAAATCTGTAATTGGCAAAAGAGAATATGGCTTTGCAAACACATCCAAAATTACTTTTTTACGCTTTGCAATCGAATCTAGTTTTGCTAATTCTTCGGGTTTAAAATCATGTTTTTTCCAAGCTCCATCTGCTTTATGAAATCCTACAATTACTTTAGTGTAAGGTTCAAGTTTCAATAATAAAGTATCAATATTGGATTCTGAAATTTCGGTAACTTCTGTATATTGCTTTAAGGTATTTAGAAAAGAACTGTTATTATCGTCTCCTAATTTTACGTAGGCAATATTTTCATTTTCGATATTTTGAATAGGTAAGATAGCATCCTGATTGATTAGAACAGTCGTTGCATTTTCATACAATTCATATTGAAATGCGTTATTCAAAATTGGATTTACATCGTTGAATAAATTGGTTGTATCAATCGGTTTGTAGTGGTCCAAACCTGCTTTGTATTTAAATTGCAGAATTTTCTTTACAGAATGAGCAAATCTTTCTTCTGATAAAATAGAGTCTTGATATGCCATACAAATCTTTTCTAAGGCAACAGGCACATTTTCGGCAAAAAGCAAAATATCATTTCCAGCCATAAAAGCTTCTAGGTCAATTTCTCCTGGTTGTTTGAAATTACTAGCACCTTTCATATTCAACGCATCCGTAAAAATCAAACCTTCAAAACCAAGTTGTTTTTGAAGAATATTAGTTACGATGTTATAAGAAATCGAAGAAGGATAATTTTCTCTTGGCTCCAAACTTGGAACATTTAAATGTGCAACCATAACGGAAGCCAAACCTTCTTTAAAAAGTTTTTTATAGGGATAAAACTCTACATCTTCGATTCTTTCCTTCGAAAAATTTACTATTGGTAAAGTGTGATGCGAATCGGTTTCGGTAGCTCCGTGTCCTGGAAAATGTTTACCTGTAGCGAAAACTCCTTCGCGTTGAATTCCTTTCATCAACGATAGTGCTTTTTCGGTCACATTAAATTTATCCTCACCAAAAGATCTATTTCCGATAATTGGATTTAATGGATTCGTATTGATATCTAAAACAGGTGCAAAGTTGAAATGTATCCCCATTCTCTTGCTTTGCTTTCCATATTCCTCTCCTACTTTTTCAATCAATTTATTATCTTGAATTGCTCCAAGGGTCATGTTCCAAGGAAAACGATTTACAGAATCTAAACGCATTGCCAAACCCCATTCGGCATCAATCCCAATAAACATTGGAAGTTTTGATTTTGCTTGAAATTGATTGGTTAATTTAGCTTGACGATAAGGTCCGCCTTGAAAAAAAATCAGTCCACCTATTTTATAATTCTCAATCAATCTTTCGATAGCATTGGTATGAACTGTGTCTTTATTGGAATAAGCGGCAACCATAAACAATTGACCAACCCTTTCATCAAACGACATTTGGTTATAAACGCTATCGACCCAAACAGATTGTTCGGTTCTGCTGTTTTTTTGGGCAAGCGAAATTTGACTAACAAATACTAGTAGGAAAACGAAATATTTCATTTGGGGAAAGAGATTAGAAAAAACGACTGTGCCAGCTATCTGCAGCAGGAACTTCCCAAGATTCGTTGTATTCGGCAATGTTGTTTACCAAATTATTAAAAACAATCGTATTGGCTGTTACGGCTTTGTCCTTAGCCATCTTTTTGAAATCGATTAATGGTTTGTGGGCAACATGTTCCCCTAATTTGAATGTAACATTCATTTTATCTAATAAATCTACATCGTATTTTTTTTCTAAACTTTGGATAAAAGCAACCGACGAATCAATCGAACATCCTGTAGCCGTTTGAACTTCCTGATTTACTGCCAAGATGATAAAGCGGTTGTATTTTAATTGAAAAGAAGCTTCAAGACTGGTTCCGTGAGCGGCCCAATTTTCTACAAAAACTTGCAAATCTTTTTCAATTTCTGCAAATTCTTCTTCAGAAAATTTTCTGTTGGATTGGTATATCCATATTTTTGATTCTTCTGGTAAATTTTCGAATGGAACGTACATTTGATTTTAGATTTTAGATTTTGGATTTCAGCTATATGAAATTACAAATCCTGTGCATTTGCAATTAATTCGGCTACGTCCATAACTTTGATTTCGCCTTCTTTTTCTTTATTTTTTACACCATCGGTAAGCATTGTATTGCAAAACGGGCAACCTGCAGCAATAACTTGAGGTTGTGTTTGCAAAGCGTCCTCAGTTCTTTCGATGTTAACCTCTTTATTCCCTGGTTCTGCATCTTTGAACATTTGAGCTCCACCAGCACCACAGCATAATCCGTTTGCCTTCGAACGCTTCATTTCGACTAATTCAGCATCTAATTTCTGGATTAATTCTCTTGGAGCTTCATATACATTATTGGCTCTGCCTAAATAACAAGGATCATGAAAAGTGATTCTTTTTCCTTTAAATTGTCCGCCTTCGATGGTTAATCTTCCATCGTCTAGCAATGATTTTAAAAATTGGGTATGATGGATAACTTCATACTTTCCGCCTAATTCCGGATATTCATTTTTTAAAGTGTTGAAACAATGTGGACAAGCCGTTACGATTTTTTTTGCTTCGTAAGCATTCAGAACTTCAATGTTCATCATGGCTTGCATTTGGAACAAAAACTCGTTTCCAGCCCTTTTGGCAGGATCTCCTGTACAACTTTCCTCGGTTCCAAGAACGGCAAAAGAAACATTCGACCGATTTAAAATCTTTACGAATGCTTTAGTTATCTTTTTGGCCCTGTCGTCAAAACTTCCTGCACAACCCACCCAGAAGAGAACTTCTGGTTGTTTTCCTTCGGCAAGCATTTCGGCCATTGTTGGCACATTTAAAATCTCTGACATATAATTATAGAATTTAGAATTTAGATTTCAGAATTAATCTGAATCTAAAATTATTCGTGGTGTTCGTCATCAAAAACTTGAATCGTAACTTCTTTATCTACTAAATCGGTAAACTTTCCTCTGTAACGAGTAGCCTTAACCAAGTGATTATCAATCCAATGATAATTTCCTCCACGTGGTTTTCCCATAACCATACCGTGGTATTTGAAACCATGTTTTTTCAACCAGGTTTCGGTATATTCTCTGTGAGCTTCAGTTCTTGAAGTAAAAAAGAAAATAATATGACCTTCATCATACCATTTATTTAATGTTATTAACGCGTCTGGATATACTTCTGCCGTTAACATTCTTTCTGGTTCTTCATTTGGAATATCATCACAGATGGTTCCATCGATGTCAATTAGATAATTTTTTACTCCTTCAGGCAAAACAGGACTGATTGTATGTCCGTTTTCTGTGGCTTTTACCAATTGCTTGTCTAAATCTTCAGTTCTCATTTTCGTTTTGTTTCTAATTTATTTATGATTTGAAATTAAAAACACCCTTAACCTCACCTATAAGAGAATTTTTATCTACGTATTAATTTTCGTTTTTCCAGTTCAAACGGTCCTGTTGGCTATACTGCCATGGAGCTCCGTTATTTTCAACATTGGTCATCATGGCATTCAATGACATTGGAGCGGCACTTTGTTCCATCACCAAATAGCGTCTCATATCCATAATAATCGAAAGCGGACTGATATTGACAGGACACTCTTCTACACATGCATTACAAGATGTACAGGCCCAAAGTTCTTCAGGTGTGATATAATCATTCAGCAACGTTTTGTTATCTGGAACAAAAACACCTTTGTTGGCATCAATATTATTTCCTACTTCAACCAATCGATCCCTAGTATCCATCATGATTTTTCGAGGCGATAACTTTTTTCCTGTTATGTTTGCTGGACAAGAAGAAGTACAACGGCCACATTCTGTACACGTGTAAGCATTCAACAACTGAACCCAGTTTAAATCCTGCACATCATTTGCACCAAATTTTGCCGGAACAGCATCTGCACCTGCTGGAGCTGCTGCAAAAGGATCTGCATTTGGATCCATCATCAATTTTACTTCATTTGTAACTGATTCCAAATTATCAAATTGACCTTTTGAATTCAAATCCGCAAAATAGGTATTTGGAAAAGCCAATAAAATATGCAAGTGTTTTGAGAAATATAAATAATTAAGGAAAATCAAAATTCCCGTAATATGCAACCACCAAGCTGCTCTTTCAATAATATAAACTGTTCCATTAGCAACACCGTCAAACAAAGTCGCAATATATTGGCTAATAGGGAAAGATCCTGCCGGATGAAAATCCATAAAACCACCACTTACATTTTGCAAATGATAATCGGCTGCATTCATCAAAAGGAACAACGACATCAAGACAATTTCGAAATATAAAATATAATTGGCATCGCTCTTTGGCCATCCTTTTAAATCAGAATGAATGAATCTTTTGATCTTGATAACATTTCTTCTAATCAAGAAAACAATAACTGCAACTAAAACCAATGCTGCTAAAATTTCAAATGACCCAATTAATACATCATAAAAAGCTCCCATAAAGGCAAAAACACGATGTGTGCCAAAAAGTCCATCAATAATAATTTCAAGTACTTCAATATTGATGATCACAAAACCTACATATACAATAATATGTAAAAATCCAGAAATAGGTCTTTTTACCATTTTTGATTGTCCTAAAGCAATCATGGCCATATTTTTCCAACGCTCCGATTTGTTGTCGTAACGGTTTACTTCTCTTCCTAACTTAATATTGCGAAGGATTTTTTTGACATTTACAGTAAAATATCCTACTCCTAAAATCAGGATGATAGCAAAAAATATATTATCTAAATAACTCATATACTGATTTTTACTTTATAGAATCTGTAACTTTTGGTGCAACATAAGGTTTGTTCTTTTTACCAAAAAGCGAAACATTGATATATCGTGTTGGGTTTAATCTCAAATCTTGAAGCAATAATTCCAATTCTTTTGAGGTTTTTGTAAAATTATTATACATTGCATCGTCCTTGAGCAATTTCCCCATTGTTCCTTTTCCGGTTTCCAAATCTTTTACTATTTTATTTACCCCATCAAGCGTTTTCTCAAGATTATTGATGGCTTCACCAATTTTTGCTTTTGCAATAGTATCAGATACTTTAGAAAAATTAGAGGATATTTTTTCGAAATTTGTTACTACACCATCAATTTTGCCTTTATTGTTCGCCATAATCTCGTTTAGGCTTTTAGAGGTTTGGCTGAAATTAGCCATCGTGGTATTCAGATTTTCGATACTAGCTTTTAGGTTATTTTTTGTTTTAGCATCCAAAACATCGTTCAAGTTGCTGATAAGAGAATCCGCACTAACCAAAACAAGCTCCACTTTTTGTTGAACAGGCCCTAATTTATCTCCCAATGCCGTTAGCATCCCAGGGACGACTCCACTTTTTAAGGTTTCACCAGATTCTGCTTGAACTGGGTCTTGAAGGTTTGGGATAATCTGAAGTTGTTTTCCTCCAATAACACCTGGCTCGTAAAGATTTACTACACTTGTTTTTGAAATTGGAAAGTCGCTTTTAATTTGAATTTCTACTCTTAACTTTGCTGTTTTATGATTAAGATTGATAGCAACAACTTTACCAACTGCTAAACCACTAATGGTAACTGGAGCCGAAGGAGCCAATCCTTCAACATTGTCAAAATCTACATAAAAAGTTCTGTAATTTGTTAGCAAGTCACTTCCTCTTAAAAAACTGTATCCCCAAATGAATAGCAGTATTGAAGCAATTACCAATATGGCTGTTTTAATCTCTCTTGTAATTTTCAAAGTATAGCGTTTTTAAACAAATTTAAAATAAATATCAGAAACTAAACTGTATTTTAGTTTTTAATAACATCTTGCAAATTTACTTTTTTTCCGTCTTTAAATGCAATAATATAGGCAGAATCGAATCCTTTTGCTTTAGCTTCAGCTAAATTTTGTTTTGCAACGTTATAATCCGAGGTATTGCCATACATATATTTGAATAAAGTACCGTTATCAGTTGTTATAGATAGATTGCCTAAACCTTTGAAATTAGCAGGTGTAAGATCTAATTTTTTACCACTTGCAGAAATCTGTACTTTGAAAATCACTCCTTTCTCATCAGCTTTCGCCGTTTCTTTTGGGTCGTCGTTTTTTACTTCAGGTTCTTTAGTTGTTACTTGCTTTTCTTCAGTAACATTTTTAGGAACATATTTTTCCACTGCCACTTCATTATCTCCTGTTCCAAAATATTCCTTTTTGTAACTAAATATGGCATTTGCAATAGATTCTGCTAATTCGTCCTGACCTTTTTCTGAGTTTAAATACTCTCCTTCTTCTTTATTCGATAAAAAGCCCAACTCTACCAAAACACCTGGCATGATTGTCGCATCTAAAACCCAAAGCGGTGTTTGTTTAACGCCTCTACTTTTACGTTTTAGTCCAGTTCTAAAACCTTCTTGGATTTTTCCAGCGATGCTAATACTTTGATCCAAATATTGTTCTTTGAGTAAATTTAGTCCCAAAGTAGTTTCGGGAGATTTCGGATCAAAACCTTTATATTTAAGTTTATAATCACCTTCCATCTCAATTACTTCGTTCTCTTTTTTTGCAATTTCTAAGTTCATGGCACTTCTATCCATTCCCATTACAAAAGTCTCCGTTCCATAAGGACCAAAGTTTTTGACAGCATTACAATGTATAGAGATAAAAAGATGGGCATTCATCTTGTTTGCAATATTAGCTCTTTCTCTTAATTCTATAAAAACATCGGATTGACGAGTATACACAACATCAATATTAGGATTTTTATCTAGAATTTTGCCTAGTTTTGAAACTACTGCCAAAGCTATTTTCTTCTCTACAAATCCGTGGTGGGAATTACCAAAATCCTTTCCACCGTGGCCTGCATCGAGAACAACCTTAAATTTGCCGTTTTGTCCAAAAGTCAGTGCTGAAAATAAGCATAAAAGTATGATTAGGAAAGATTTAAGTATGTGTATGGATTTCATAATTTGTATAAAAGTTAATTTTAATAAAAACCTTATGGTTATAATTTCGAAAAGTACTTATTTTGATGAAAATTTATAGTATGTTTGACACTTCAAAAATTGAGCCATATTTTTACAAAAATAGCATTTAAACCTTTGCGTACAAACTTATTTCATATCGTTTTATCAGCAATTTTTTTAACATTGGGAACCTCAAAAATTTATTCTCAAGAGTTACCTAAAAAGAATGTTGTTATTCCCGCTGAAAAACAACCAGATAGCACAGAAATTGTAGTTCCAAAACTTGAACTAGTTAATGAAGTTATTGGAGATTCATCAATTATTGATACGGTCAAGCCAAAAAAATCTACATTGGATGGAATCGTAAAACGGGTTGCCGTTGACTACGAAAAAGTAGATCAGAAAAACAAATTACTTACCTTATATAACGAAGCAGAACTCTATTATCTAGATGTTGAACTGAAAGCAGGAATAATCGTCATGGATTATGCCAAGAACGAAGTTTATGCAGGTAGAATCAAAGACAGTACAGGAGCTTATACCCAAAGACCTGTTTTTAAACAAGGTACAAATGTAGTAGAACCCGATTCTATTCGCTTTAATTTTAAAACCAAGAAAGTCTTAATTTGGAATTCCAGAAGTCAACAAGGGGAATTGAATTTTATTGCCGAAATTGCAAAAAAAGAAAATGATTCGGTTTACTTCATGAAAAATGTAAAATTCACTACAGCCGAAGATATTGACGATCCCGAATATTATTTTCTAGCCCGAAAAGCCAAATTTGTTCCTAAAAAGAAGGTTGTTGTAGGACCAACAAATATGTACATTGCAGATGTGCCAACACCAATAGGCTTGCCTTTTGCTTTTTTTCCAATGACTGAAACCAGTCAATCAGGTGTTATCATGCCAACTTTTACCGACACTAGAAGACAAGGCTATTCACTACAAAATGGGGGTTATTATTTTGCCTTGAGCGATAATTATGATCTTACTTTTCTCGGAGATTATTACACCAATGGTAGTTATGCCTTGCGATTTGAATCGAGTTATGCCAAAAGGTATCGTTTTAGAGGAAATGTAAACATTCGATTTGAAAACCAAATTACAAGCGAGAGAGGTTTTCCTGATTATGCCAAGACTAATATCTATAATATTCAATGGTCACATTCACAAGATGCAAAAGCAAATCCAAATTCTAGATTTTCAGCTTCTGTGAATTTAGGAAGTAGCACGTATTTTCAAAACTCATTAAATACAGTAAATGTTGGTTCTCGATTAAACAACACGATGAACTCCTCTATTTCCTATTCTAAAACATTTAATACGGTTCCATCTGTGAATATGTCGCTCACGGCAAATCATTCGCAAAACACCCAGACACAGCAAATTAACATGACCCTTCCTACTTTGCAAGTAAGTGTAGACAGGATTTTCCCTTTTGCTTCAGAAGATGCTCCAAAGAAAGGTTTCATCAAGAACATCAACTTTCAATATAACGTTCGAGGTGAAAATCGTTTTCAAACAACAGATTCCCTGTTTTTTAAACCCGAAATGTTTCGTGATGCCAGAACCGGTCTCCAACACTCTATTCCTTTGAGTACCAACTTCAAGATATTTAAGCACTTTAGTGTTTCAACTGGAGCTAATTATAACGAAGTTTGGTACCTAAAGACAATAAACAGAAGATTTGATGTAGAGCAAGGTCAAGAAGTAAAAGAAGATGTGAATGGATTTGATGCCTTTAGAACCTACTCCTTTTCGAGCAGTATTGGAACAACGATTTATGGAACTTTTAATTTTGGTGAAGAAAAAAAGATTCAAGCAATTCGCCACGTGATGCGACCAAATGTATCATACAGTTATACTCCAAGTTTTGAAAAATATTGGGATACCTATGATACCGATGGAACTGGAACGATCAGAAAAGATTATACACGATTTGAAGAAGGGATTTTTTCGGCACCGGGACGTACCAATTCAAACATTATTTCTTTTGGACTTAGCAATACTTTCGAAGCAAAAATGACCGACAAAGATTCTACCAAAACAGAACCAAAGAAAGTAATGCTTTTAAACAATTTGAATTTTTCTACTAGCTATAACATTGCAGCCGATTCTTTGCCTTGGTCTCCCGTTCGTGTGAGTGGTGGAACGCTTTTATTCAAGGATAAAATGAATGTGAATTTTGGTGCAACCCTAGATCCTTATGCACTTAACAACGCTAATAGACGTATTAGAAAGTATAATATTGATAATGGCGGAAGTTTATTTCGAATGACCAGTGCCAATATCACATTAAATTACTCTTTCTCAAGCGAAGGCAATGACCAAAACGAAAATAGAAACGAACAAGGTGCTAGAAACGGTGGTCGAGAAGACGATCTATTTGGTACCAATAGGGATATTGGAGACAGAAGAGGAAGTCAATTTGGCGATGAAGAAGAGGAAGAAGAGGAAGAATTTGATGGATTTTTCAATACCAATCTACCTTGGGACATGACCCTAGCCTATTCTCTCACCTACGGAAATGCTGCTCGACAAAATGAAATTACGGGTAATTCTATCATGATTTCCGGAAATGTAGACATCAGTCCAAAATGGAAGCTGGGTGTTTCTACGGGATATGATTTTGTTCAAAATGGTGTTACTTTTACCCAATTGAGATTTGAACGCGATTTATTGAGTTGGCGAATGGATTTCAACTGGTCACCTTTTGGTGAAAATGCCTATTGGGGATTTTTCATCGGAATTAAATCTGGAATGTTGAGTGATATCAAGTGGGAAAAACGAACACAGCCTGATCGAGTCATAAGGTAGAGTGATGAGTTGAGAGTTTTGAAATTAATTTAAAGCAATATGAAAAAAATAATTTATACTGATAAAGCTCCAGCTCCAATTGGACCTTACAATCAAGCCGTTTTAGTGGGCAACACACTTTATACTTCTGGGCAAATTGCTCTTGATCCAATCTCAATGGAACTAGTTTTAGATAACATTGAAACCGAAACCAAGCAAGTAATGGAAAATATGAAAGCTGTTCTTGAAGCCGCCGGAATGACATTTGAGGACGTAATTAAAACTTCAATTTTTATCATGGACATGAATGATTTTGCTAGAATAAATTCAGTTTATGGAAGTTATTTTGATGAAAAAACCGCTCCTGCAAGAGAAACAGTTCAAGTAGCATGCTTGCCAAAGAATGTAAATGTCGAAATTTCTATGATTGCTATTAAGTAGTAATTGGTTTTAAGTCGCAGTAAATAAATAGTGGGTGTTGTAAACACTAAAAAAATCAATAAAAAAAGTCCAATTTCAAATTAGAAATTGGACTTTTTTATTTTACGCAATATGGTAAACTAAATACTGGGATTGAAAACTACATACTAATTGCATTCAACAACAATTGTGCTGTTGCTTCATTGGTTGCTAATGGAATATTATGTACATCACACACTCTAATTAGCATATTGATATCCACTTCATGGGCATGGCTGGAGTTTGGGTCTTTGAAAAACAAAACCATTTGGGTTTTTCCCTCTGCTACTCTTGCAGCAATTTGTGCATCTCCACCCAAAGGTCCTGAAAGCATTTTTTGAACCCTGAATCCCGCATTTTCAGCTTTGGAACCTGTTGTTCCGGTAGCAATCAGTGAGATTTTCTCTGCAATTAATAGTGCCTTGTTCTTGTTTAGAAACTGCACCATATCAGCTTTCATACGATCATGTGCTATTATAGCAATTTCCATTTATTATTTATTTAAAGAGTGATACTGAATCAATCCGTCAATTGGACGGCGAAGTACATTTCCTAAATGCAGTCCGTTTTTATCCATCACTTCTTTTAATTCTTCTCTCAAATAAAAGGCGATTGAGCCAATAAAATGTACTGGAACTTCCTTACAATTTTCATATTGTGTAATATAAAAATCTACAAAATCTTGCATGGATGAATAAATGATCTTTTTACAGAACTCATGTTCTTTATGCTGAATCAAAAATTTAGCAAAAGTGGCTAAATAAGCATTCGGATTAGCTTCTTTATATAAATGATGCTTGATCACATCGGCTTCGAGATTGTGTGCTTTTTCAAAAGCTTCAGCCAAATCTTTTGGCATCTTGTTGAAGTAGTAACCACGAATTAAATGACGTCCAAACTGATTTCCACTACAATCATCCATAGCAATATAGCCAAGCGATTGTACTTTTTGATGCAACACTTTTCCATCAAAATAGCTGCAATTAGAACCTGTTCCTAAAATACAAACAATTGCTTTTTCGTTTTTTGGTGTCGTAGCATAAACTGCTGCATAGGTATCTTCGTGGACAGAAATTATTGCATTTGTAAAATACTCCTGAAAAATATCAGCTAAGAAATTTTTCATCCTTTCGGTTCCGCAACCTGCTCCATAAAAATATAAATGGGAGACATTTTTCTTATTATGAGAAATATCAAACTTATCTTCAAGACGCGATATGACTTCCTCTTTTCCAAGAACTTCCGGATTTAATCCTAATGTTTGCGTGGTAAAAAGAACTTTTCCGGATTCATCGATAGAAATCCAGTCGGCTTTTGTGGAACCACTATCTACTAATAGTTTCATTTAGATTGTTAGATTTAGGATTTTAGATTGAGGAAACGTCCTTAATGAAAAGCCCTGATTTATAATTTGGTTAGTTAGTTTCAATTAAAAATTACGAATTATATTAAAACTTGTTAGTGGGAAGCTTTAATTTGTTTTGGTAACTTTAGTTTATTATTTAGCCCCGATTACCTCACATTACTCTTATTTACATAAGAGTTCGGTGAACACTTTCGTGTTTGAAGAGGAAATCCTTTTCTTTTTTTTCTTTAAAAAAAGAAAAGATTGGAACGGAAAGCGGGAACATGGATTCCAAAAATGCCCAAGCGATTCGCTCCTAAATAAAAAAAATCCCGTCAATATAGCACCAACGGGATTTTGTAAATATATAAATTATTTTAAACCTGCAATGTGAACTGATAAATCAATTAATTTGCTTGAATATCCGTATTCGTTATCATACCAAGATACGATTTTGAAGAACGTAGAATTTAATCCGATTCCCGCAGTTGCATCAACGATTGAAGTTCTTGTATCTGAAATAAAATCTTGCGATACTACAGCATCCTCAGTATATCCAATAATTCCTTTCATATCTGTTTCAGAAGCTTTTTTCAAGACTGCCATAATTTCTTCATAAGAAGTTTCTTGGGCCACTTTTACAGTCAAATCTACAACCGAAACGTCAACTGTTGGAACTCTGAATGACATTCCTGTTAGTTTTCCGTTCAAGGCTGGGATTACTTTTCCAACTGCTTTTGCAGCTCCAGTTGAGGATGGAATGATGTTTACACTTGCAGCACGACCACCTCTCCAGTCTTTTTTCGAGGGACCATCGGCTGTCATTTGTGTTGATGTTGTAGCGTGAACTGTTGTCATCAAACCTTCTACAATTTCGAAATTATCGTGAATTACTTTTGCTAATGGAGCCAAACAGTTTGTTGTGCATGATGCGTTAGAAACTACTAGATCTGTAGCTTTTGCTGACTCGTGGTTCACTCCCATTACAAACATTGGAGCATCTGCAGATGGAGCTGAAATGATTACTTTTTTTGCACCACCTTTGATGTGTTCATTTGCAGTTTCGATAGTCGTGAAGATTCCAGTACATTCTGCAACTACATCAACATCAACCTCGTTCCATTTTAAATCTGCTGGATTTCTTTCGGCAGTGATACGGATATTTTTTCCGTTTACATACAATTTTCCTTCTTTAACTTCAACTGTTCCATTGAAACGACCATGAACTGAATCATACTTTAATAAATAAGCTAAATGGTCTACATCTAATAAATCATTGATGGCTACAACTTCTACGTTATCTCTGTTGAACGTTTCTCTAAAAACAATTCTACCGATTCTTCCGAAACCGTTAATTCCTAATTTTACTTTTGACATTTTGTTGTTTCTTTAGGCTTAAAGCCAATTATTTAATTTGTTTGTTTATTGCTAAAGCTTCGTTGTTTAAATTTCCTCACTTTTAAACATTCAACCTTAAATACTTATGTTGACATTATGTCTGATACTCTCAATAATTCTCTATCAATTGGGTAGTGTCCTTTGATAGCTTGTTCCAAAGGTGTTAACGTCACGACATCTTGAAGAATTCCAACCATAAAATTTGATTTTCCTTCCAATATTGATTCAACTGCTTTTACTCCTAACCTACTTGCTAAAACTCTATCGAAGCAAGATGGTGCTCCACCTCTTTGCATGTGTCCCAAAACCGAAACACGGATGTCATATTCTGGCAAATGCTGTTCGATATAATCTTTTAATTCAAAAACGTTCTTGCCCATTTTATCACCTTCGGCAACCACAACTATACTGGAAGATTTTCCTGATGCCTTACTTTTTTGAAGTGATTCTAATAATCTGTCCAAACCTAAATCTTCTTCCGGAATCAAAATTTCTTCGGCTCCAGCCCCAATTCCTGCATTTAAAGCGATATGTCCAGCATCACGACCCATAACTTCCACGAAGAAAAGACGGTTGTGTGAACTTGCAGTATCACGAATCTTATCGATACATTCTACAACCGTGTTCAAAGCGGTATCATATCCTAAAGTATGGCTTGTTCCGAAAATATCATTATCGATAGTTCCAGGAATTCCCATTACTGGGTAATTGTATTCGTTATTGAAAACTTCAGCACCAGTAAAACTACCATCACCACCTATAACAACCAAAGCATCAACACCAGCTTTTAAAAGGTTTTCATGTGCTTTTTTTCGTCCTTCGGCAGTCATGAATTCTTTTGAACGAGCTGATTTTAAAATAGTTCCTCCTTTGTTTACAATATTATTTACTGAACGTGGTCCCATTTCTTTGAAGTCACCTTCAATCATTCCTTGATACCCTCTATAAATTCCGATACATTCAATCCCGTGAAATGCACAAGTTCTTACAACAGAACGTATTGCAGCATTCATTCCAGGAGAGTCACCACCAGAAGTTAGAACCCCGATTTTTTTTATTGTTTTCGACATTTTTTTAATATTAAAATGCTAATTTAACAAACATCCGCAACTTAAGATGGTACGTTATTAATAATTTAATAAAGTACTAACATTTCAAACGTTTTCGTTAATAAGTTTTTGATTTCAGTAGGTTTATGCTGAAAAAATGTAGTAAAAATTACGATTAATTAGGATTCAGAATCAAAATTTCGTCAAATATAGAATTATGGAATTATCAGTCTTCTTTTGAAGGAATCGCTTCAGCGTTATTTTTTGGTTCCGTTTTCTTTTTCTTTTCTGGAAAATTCATATACTCTGGAGCAATCTCAGAATCGGGCGGAAGATCTTCTTCAATTTTCACTTTATCTAATTGATGGTTCTTGAAAATTTTATTGACTAATTCTTTAAAGGTGTCAAAATCGACTTCATAAGTAATACCGACTCCTTGAGTATAGCCAATTCCTTCTCCTATATAATTGATGTCATTTTCACGATTAAAAACGCGAAGGTTCAAACTTCCATCTTCATTCACCCTGTACTGCACTTCTACATTACCAACAATTGCAGATTCGTTGATTCCTCCAACTGGAACACCCACTTTTCCGTTTACAGTGATACGTTCATTTACTTGAGTTGAAACCGTCAAACCTACGGATCCATCGGCTTCATTTCCTGGAGTTCTATCAGCCGAAACAATATCAAGACCTACCTTTACTTTATCATCTGGATTTTGGAAAATATCATCAAATATACCGCCGGCCGTTTCAAAAAGATTTGTTGCAATTGCACTTTGATTTACACCATCCTGACTTAAAAATCCACCCGTACTCAACAATGTCAAGGCTTGCGTTTGACGAATGTCTTTATCATTCAGCTTGGTTTGAATTTCTGATTTCAATACTGAACTTATCGTGGGAAAATTTATACTGAAATCCGGCTCTGGACTGCTCAAACTTCCAGTAATTCCGATTCCAACTTCAACAGGAACTTTTCGATTAACGGATGGATTGTCCAACAAAACTGAAGGATTTGCAGTAGTTTTATAAACCGCTTCGAGATTCAATCGAGCTCTCATAGGGTCACCTTCCCAAACAATGGTACTGAATTTTTTCACATCCAAACGCTTGTCAATCAATCCTCTATAGCGGAAATTATACGACCCTTCATATACTTGATAATCTCCAATCATATTGAATTTTCCGAGTGTATTGATCTCTAACAAAAGTGTCCCGTTTCCTCTGGCTTTCATACCGTGTCCAGTTTCTCGATCTAAAATCACTTCGATTTCAGCTTCTGGAGTAACATCCAATTCAAATTTTAATTCCAATCCTTTATAATCCCTAACCTGACCGATAATTCCCTTTTGAAGATTATATTTTTCTTCGGGCGTCAAAAAGTGCATGAAACTTTTATTCCCAACAGATTCGGCATTATTAATTGGGATTTTAATTTCAGTTCCACTTTTAGATTCTGCAATAACTTCAATAAAAAGAGCATCGGTTGGCCCTGAAAGTTTTGCTGTTCCGTCAATAAAAGCTGTTCCATAATAGGCCGCATCTTCGGAATCTTTGGTATCTAATGCCAACAATCGATCACTGTCGATCGTTAGATCTAAATTCCATTTCGAAAAATTCTTATGCTTGATGACTCCATTTATTCTCCCGTGAGTATTATGTTTGGTATCCTCCAAGGTGGCATTTTGAAAGATAAATTGATTTTCAGCCAAATCGATTATGGAACTTTCCTTGAAACCATAATCAACATTAAGATACGGAATTCTTAAACCTGCCTTATCGAGAAATAATCGTCCGTTGACTTCAGGATTTTTTACACTTCCAGAAATATTAGAAGTTCCTGAAACAAATCCCCGAATATTCGAAATTACAGTTCCTCCCAGCGGACTCAATGCCGCCAAATTAAACTGATCAAAACGCAAATCTAAATCCATAACCGTTTGCTTGTTTTCGATTACAAAACTGCCTTCGGCTAAAAATGATTCGACATTTTTATTTTCCAGACTCGAATCAATTGTAAACTTGCTGAAAGAATCGTTTCCTGCAATATCAACATATAAATTTCCTAATTCGATATCATTTACATGCAAACTATCAACTTGAACAGAAGCAGTTGGTTTATAAACGTTGTTGTTTTGTTTAAAATCAATTTTTCCATTCAAATTTCCTGCTACATCTAGACTGTCAATATCGGGAATAATTTTTCCAAGATTTACATTTTCAAAGTTCAGTTGCAAATCTTTAAAAGTCGAATCTCGAAGTTTCCCCATCAATTCAATCTTTTGATTCTCATGGGTCATAACAAAATTCTCAATCGCAAAATTTTTGAACTTCTTATCAAAGACAACCTTGTTATCATCCGTTTCATCTTCATTCAAAAACCATAAATAATCTTTAAACTGCATTTCAGATTTTTTTAGACCGACAACGCTATTGTTTTCCTTATCTATAGTGTGATAAAAATTCAGGTTATAGAAATCTTCAGCTTTTTTTCCTCCTTTAAATTCAGTTCTGGCAAACAATGTATCTCTAGAAGTCACATTTATAAAACTAAATTCAGAAAATTTATAGTATTTCGTTCGGATTGTATCCATCTCAATATAAGCATTGTAGAGTGGATTTTTATTATCGATGTCAATTTTAATTTTATCAAAATAATTATCAAAAGCAATTATTCCCGGAGAATTAAAAACAAGTTTAAATTCATCCTTGTCCGAATTGATACTTCCTCTAACAAATGTATTTTTACCAACTTCAATTCCTGGAAAAAAGATTTCTATAATCTTATTATAGATACTAAAATTGAATTTTAGATACTGACCTTTCGTAACTTTATTAGGCTCGTAATTTGCATATAAACTTCCGGCGGCATTTTCAATCATTTTTTGTAATTGATCGAATTTGAATTTTCCAACTAGTCTTCCTTCAATAATATCAGGCGAGTTGATGGTTATAGTTCGCTCACGATTTGCATCAAAAGTCGATCCTAAAGTAAAATCATCAAAAATATAATTGTCTTTCTCATTTTGATAAGCCGTTTGAGAAATTTTCACAGTCCCGGCTAGATTATCAATATTGTTACCCGAAATATTCATCTCGATATCACCTTTGAAAACAGAAATCGAATCTTTCATGAAATTCAGTTTCTTCAAATCGGCATAATCAATTTTAGTATGAAAATCATAACGTAAATCTTTCTTGCTCAAATCCACCAAGCCATCAAAATCCATAAATAAATTAGGATCATTGACATTGACTTTTCCTTTAAAAATAGGCGTTTTAAAATTACCTTCGAGCTTGATATTGGTATAAGTGTATTTGTTGTAATATAATTTAGAAACCGTTCCGCTAACCAAAGTATTCAGGTATTTCTTTGTAAACCCCTTACCATCAATAGCCAAATCCAAACTCACTTTCCCAATATCTTTTATTCCTAAAAAGTTCCCAATATTGAAATTATCCAACTCAATATTTCCAACATAAGAAGCGTTATCGATGTTGTCAATTTCGGTCATGGCCAAATCAGATTTGATATTCCCGATCTTGGTTGACATGAAAAAATCGGTCGTGATGGTTTTTTTAGTAATTTCTGCCGAACCTACCAATGTGAACTGACCAATGTTGCGAAGTGATGTTGGTAATTTTTTACCCAAAACATTGGGCAATAAAGTAACCAAATCTTCATAATTGGAACTCACCTTATAAAAATCGCCTTTCATATAGAACTCCTGATCTCCTTTTCCTAGAAGATTCTTGAAGTTTACATTTCCAATGATTTGCGAATTTTTCTCATCAATTAGTTTTAGGTTTTTAAACGTAATATCGTTTAAAGTTCCATTGAGCTTGGCTTTCAAATCGAATTTCTGGTTTTTTCCTAATTCGGCATAGAAATAACGAATATCATTGGTAGCCAAAGAAGATTCGTCGATATTTACATCAAAAACAACTCTGTTATTAAAATCGGCAAAATCTTTTCTATCATATTTCAGGACTACATTTCCTTTGAAGAAAGAATTTTTGGTAGTCAAATCCAATTCTTCCAGAACAATACTGGTTTTAGAATAACTAAATTTCGAACTCAAATTCTCAACAAACAAGCCTCGATGGTCCTTAAACGACATCTTATTGATTTTTGCCGTTACATCCGGTCCATAAATTTTAAAATTATTTAAAGAAGTATTCAGTTTGGTAAAATCGACACTAACTGGTATTTCCAGATTCTCATCGATGACCATAAAACGGCTGTTCGTGAAGTAGGCATTTTTTGCTTGAAGCAAAAATCTCTTTTTGGATGTTGATGGTTTTCCGTCGTCAAAAAGAGCAATAAAACGATCAAGATTCGTATCATCTTCGTCTTTATAGTTTTTTAGATTAAAAACTAATCCGTCCAAACGAATATCCCCAAACAGCAAGTCACCATCAATGGCTTTGCTGATATCCAAAATATTGGTTTTTATCCTGTTAGCATAAATCAAAGTATCCTGATGATGATCTTTAATCATGACCGACTTTAATTTAACACCACCAAAAATAGAGACTGTAACCTGCTCAATGTCTATATCGGTACCAAAATCTTCATTTAGCATATTGGTCACATAATCACCAATTTTTGTTTGAACAACAGGCAATGAAAGTAAGATACCTGAAAGCAACAAAAATAGTATCAATCCGAGTAAAACTCGAAATACTATTTTCTTGATCCTTCTAAATCGTGATACCTTTGTTGCTTTTTCCAAAAATTTTATTTTGAGTAGGGAAATAGAGAAGCTTCGATAAAAATCTCTATTTTTGTAATCGATGTAAAAATAAAGATTTTTTACGTCTAATTGTCAAATATAACTCAAAATTCGTGCCCTTTATTATGACTCAAAAGCCTGTTTTTATATTAGCAATTGAAAGTTCGTGTGACGATACTGCTGCAGCCGTTTTAAAAGACGATAAAGTACTTTCGAATGTTGTGGCAAACCAGCTGATTCATAATGAATTTGGTGGTGTTGTGCCCGAACTTGCCTCAAGAGCTCACCAACAAAATATTGTTCCTGTAATTGATGCCGCACTAAAAAAAGCCAATGTAAAAAAAGAAGAACTTTCGGCAATTGCTTTCACGCAAGGTCCAGGATTGATGGGATCACTTCTAGTAGGAAGTTCATTTGCAAAATCATTGTCGCTGGCTTTGAATATTCCGTTAATTGCTGTAAACCACATGCATGCCCATATTTTGGCACATTTTATCAATGAAGAAGGATTTGACAAGCCAACATTTCCTTTTCTGGCCTTGACTATTTCTGGAGGACATACCCAAATCGTGAAAGTAAACGGTTTTTTTGACATGGAAATTATCGGAGAAACTACTGATGACGCAGTTGGAGAAGCATTTGACAAGAGTGCAAAAATTCTCGGATTGCCTTACCCTGGAGGTCCTTTGGTCGATAAAAAGGCTCAACTAGGAAACCCTAAAGCATTTGCCTTCACCAAACCAAAAGTCCCTGGACTTGATTTTAGCTTCTCGGGGTTGAAAACGGCTATCTTATATTTCATACAGAAAAAAGTGGCCGAAAATCCTGATTTTATTGCCCAAAACATAAACGATATTTGTGCATCAATCCAGCATACCATCATTGAAATCTTGATGGACAAGCTAAAATTGGCTGTAAAGGAAACAGGAATCAAGCAAATTGCAATTGGCGGAGGTGTTTCGGCAAATTCAGGAATTAGAACCACTTTGAAAGAAGCCGAAAAAAAATATGGATGGAAAACCTTTGTTCCAAAATTTGAATATACAACCGATAATGCTGCAATGATTGGAATTGTAGGGTATCAAAAATTCCTAGCCGAAACTTTCGAAGACGCTACGGTAGTTTCTAAAGCAAGAATTCAATTCTAAAAAACTATGCAATTATTTTATAATCCAACAATTACAGCAACTACTGAAGGTTTTATTTTTGATAAAGAAGAAAGCAAGCATATTGTAAAAGTAATGCGTAAAAAACAAGGTGATATTTTATTTGTTACCAATGGTTTAGGTTTTCTATTTAAAACCGAAATCATCATTGCAATGGACACAAAATGTTCGGTAAAAATAGTGTCTTCGGAGAAAAGCGAACCTCTGAAGTATCATTTGCATTTGGCAGTTGCTCCAACAAAAATGAACGACCGTTATGAATGGTTTTTGGAAAAAGCAACCGAAATGGGCATTTCCGAAATTACACCAATTATTTGTGATCACTCTGAACGAAAATTTATTAAAACCGATCGTTTCGACAAGATCATACAATCGGCAATGAAGCAATCTTTGCAATATTATCTTCCAAAATTAAACGATCCAATCTCTTTTAAGGATTTTATGAAAATCAAAAATGAAGGTTTAAATTTGATTGCACATTGTGAAGAAACCGATAAAAAATCATTGAAAGATGTTTTGAAACCGAAGGAAAATATTACGATGCTAATTGGACCTGAGGGCGATTTTTCTGAGAAAGAAATAAAAATGGCAATAGAAAATAATTACATTCCTGTATCTTTGGGAAACACGAGACTTCGAACTGAAACCGCGGCAATTGTGGCTTGTCATTCAGTAGCTTTCGTTAATGAATAATTTCAAAAAATGAAAAAAATAATTGTAGTAGTATTTTTCTTGGCTTCCACTTTTGGTTTTTCGCAGGAAATTGCACTTTTAAAATATAGCGGAGGTGGCGATTGGTATGCAAATCCAACATCGTTACCAAATCTGATTAAATTTTGCAATCAAAACATAAATACCAAAATCAAACAAAAACCAGCAACTGTAGAACCTGGAAGCCCTGATTTGCTTTCGTATCCTTATGTGCATTTGACGGGCCATGGAAATGTGGTTTTTAATGAAAATGATGTAACCAACCTTCGGAATTATATGGTTTCTGGCGGTTTTTTGCATATTGATGACAACTATGGTTTGGATCAATACGTCCGAAAAGAGATTAAAAAAGTATTTCCAAATAATGATTTGGTTGAAATTCCAGCCAATCATACTATTTTTCAAAAACCGTATTCTTTTCCTGCAGGAATTCCAAAGATTCATGAACATGATGGAAAAAGACCTCAAGCTTTTGGTATTTTTATAGAGAATAGATTGGTGCTTTTATATACTTATGAAACCGATTTGGGAGACGGTTGGGAAGATCCTGAAGTCAATAACGATCCAGCTGAGGTGCGACAAAAAGCCTTGAAAATGGGAGCTAATATCATGCATTACATTTTTAATCATTAATCGATTTATGATGACATCAAAAGCAATTTCCGACGGTATTTTAAGAGCTCTCGCTACAATCGTGATTGTGGGTTTGATATTATATTTTTTATTCCAAATTCAAGTAGTGATTATCTATTTAGTTGTAGCTCTAATACTTACGTTGATTGGGAATCCAATTTTAAACTTTTTCAAGAGACGATTAAAGTTTAATAATCTTTTTGGAACCATTGCCACTCTATTTATTTTTGTTTTGATTATCGCTGGTTTTATCATGATGTTCGTTCCCTTGATTTCGGCTCAAAGCCAAAGTCTATCGCTATTAAACACCGCTGAAATTGAAAAAAACATAACCCAACTTACAGATCAGATCACCACTTTTTTAGATAGCCACAACATCGATTCTGCCCAAATGTTGAAGGAAGCCAATATTTCTTCGAAGGTCAATTTCAATTTTATACCTAATTTTTTGAATTCACTTCTAGGAACTATTAGCAGTTTCGGAATGGGACTTGCTTCCGTTTTGTTCATTACTTTTTTCTTTTTGAAAGACCGTGTGATGTTTATTGTTGGAGCTAAAAAAATACTACCCGACAGTCAAGAAGATAAAATTTTGAATTCATTAGACAAAATAAACGAATTATTATCACGCTATTTTATTGGTTTATTACTACAATTATTTATCGTTTTCATTTTATACCTGATTGTACTTCTAATTTTCGGAATTGACAATGCCCTGATTATTGCCTTTTTATGTGCTGTTTTAAATATCATTCCTTACATCGGTCCTCTGATAGCTTCAGTTTTGGCAGCAGTTTTAACGATGATTAGCAACTTAGGAAGTGATTTTCAGTCGGAAATTTTACCGTTAACTATTTATGTTTTGATTGGTTTCTGGATTGTTCAAGTCATTGATAATAACGTTTCGCAGCCTTTGATTTTCTCCAATAGTGTAAATTCGCATCCACTTGAAATTTTCTTGGTGATATTAATTGCAGGATTTATGTCGGGGATTTTAGGAATGATTCTAGCAGTTCCAATCTACACCATCTTAAAAGTTGTGGCAAAGGAATTTTTTCCAGAAAACAAAGTGATCAAGCTCTTTACCAAAAACATTTAAATTGATTTCCCCCTTACTAAATACTGAAATTCAAGACTTTATAGACAGTCAAGTTGGAGCCGATATTTCTAAATTAGCATTACAGAAAAATAAGTTTCTTGATGTTGATTGGACGGAAATTTTGAACCAAATTGCTGCAAAAACAAAAGCCAAAGACAAGCTTCCAACCTGGTTTAGTACAGAAAACATCATTTATCCTTCGAAAATTTCTGTCGAGCAAACTTCTTCTGAAAGAACCGCTTTGCACAAATCGGCTTTAATTTCAGGTGAAAGCCTTATTGACTTGACGGGTGGTTTTGGTGTGGATGATTATTATTTTTCAAAAAAAATAGCAAAGGTTGTTCATTGTGAAATCAACAGCGAACTTTCTGAAATAGTTAAGCATAATTTTCAATGCTTAAAAGCTGATAACATTGAGTGCTTTTCTGGAGATAGTTTGGATATCTTACAAAAGTTGAACACTAAATTTGACTGGATATATATTGATCCTTCCAGAAGAAACGAGGCGAAAGGAAAAGTTTTCATGTTGAAAGATTGTTTGCCAAATGTTCCTGAATTACTAGACGTTTATTTTTCATTTTCTTCAAGAATTTTAATCAAAACAGCACCTATTCTGGATATTTCGGCTGGTTTATCAGAATTAAAAAATGTAAAAACGATACATGTTGTTGCCGTTGAAAATGAAGTAAAGGAATTATTATGGGAAATTCATCAGGGCTACAGTGGAGAAATCACGATCAAAACGACCAATCTATCTAAGAAAACTGAAGTTTTTGATTTTGTTTTGGATAAAGTTGCAATTTCGGTTTTCGGCTTGCCTAAAAAATATATTTACGAACCCAATAGTGCCATCATGAAATCAGGCGGTTTTGATCAGATTAGCACTCATTACCAAATTGACAAACTTCATCAACACTCGCATCTTTATACTTCAGAAACTCTAATTGAATTTCCAGGCAGAATTTTTGAAATTGATAGGGTTATTTCTTATACCAAATCGGACATGAAAGTATTTCTTGAAAATAAAAAAAGTAACGTTACCACGAGAAATTTTCCAGAAAGTGTTGAAGCCATTCGTAAAAAATGGAAAATAAAAGATGGTGGAAATCAGTATTGTTTTTTTACGACCGACATACATAATAATAAAATAGTTTTAATTTGCACCAAAATAAATCAATAATGAGATCATTACTTTTTACCCTTTTTATATTGTTCCAATTTTCGGCTTTCGCCCAAAAAAAATGTGATTATAGTTCAAATGTCACGGATTCTATCGGAACTTATAAATCCACCAAAGAATATTTGATGTACGAACGCATTTTTGGAGGAAACTCCAGTTATATTTTCTTTTCGCTTGTAAATGCAGACGGAACACCTTATCTTCAAGCTCAAATTGCCCATAAAAGCACTGATTTTATTAAAGCGAGTTGCTTTGATTCAAGTTCAAAAATATACCTTCAATTGCTTAATGGCAAAATTGTTTCATTGGTTCACACTGACAATGAAACTTGCGGAACAATGATTCGTGTTGAAGCAGAAAATAAAAATACACGAATTCTAACGGGAGATTTTATGTTCTTGAAGGGTTCGTTTGAAGATTTAAAAGCATCGCCAGTAACGATGATGCGAATCAAATATTCAGGTGAGATGCAAGATTATGTCCTTAAAAAAGAATTGGTTTCAGAAAGTATGAAAGAAAGTTTTTTTCCCGAGAATTATTTCATGGATTATATTCACTGTGTAGAATAATCACTTACATTCCCATTTAAAATTAGACAATTTAAACGTTGATGCATTGCTGAGATTGTAATGCCACCACTCTGAATCGAAAATCTTGAAATGGTGCTTTTGCATGGTTTCTCTAAGCGTTTTACGGTTTTGGATTACTTTTTTATCCAAATTAGTGTAATTGTGACTGGCTTCTTCACCGAAATAGTCGAACTTAGTTCCCATATCTAATTCGTTTCCTTCCAAATCGACCAAGGTAATATCAACCGCTCCTCCTCTATTGTGTATAGAACCTTTTGAAGGATCTGCCACATATTTTGGATTAGAGACGATCTCCCACATCCTTTTTTGGATATCTAATGGCCTATAGCAATCCAATAATTTAATCCTGTAGCCTTGCTGCATAAAACTTTTATTGGCTTCTATTAATGCCTTCACTGTTTTAAGTCGTAAATAGCATTCTGCACATTCATATACTTTTGCTTCAAGAAAATTATCCTCAGTTGCATATTTCATATCATATACAAAATCCTGGCTGTAATCCTTTAAATTAACAAAAGTTGAATCTACAAGTATAATCTTGTCATCCTCCTTTTCCAAAGGAATTATAGCTGTTTTATCCTCTTTTACAAGATCATTACTATTGATTAATCCATCATTTCTCCTATTTTCTCTACAAGTTGCCGAAACTATAGCAAGGATCATCACACATAAAAATTTCATAGAATTTAACTATTTATACGATATCCTAAAATTATGGAATCGTATTGATTATTTCACTAAATTAGTTTTTACAAAACAATTAAATTAAAAAATTATGAAAAAGTTATTAGTAATTTGTCTGACGCTATTTATTTCGGGATTTCTAAATGCCCAAGAAGTAACAAAAGTAAAATCAAAAGCAAAACAGGAAAGTACAGCAATTAAAAAAGAAGCTAAAACTGCAAAAAAAGAAATTAAAGTTGAAGCTTCAAAAACAGCTACTCAAGCCAAAAAGGAAACAAAAGCCAAGAGTCAAGCCGTAAAGAAAGAAGTCAAAATTGTTAATGAAACCGCTACTGAGAAGAAAGCAAATTTAAAAACAAAAGACAAAGTAACTGGAAGCTATAAAGGCAAAAAAGTATATACTGGTCCAAAAGGAGGTCGATACTATATCAATTCCAAAGGGAACAAAACTTATATTGATAAGAAATAAGCTGATAAAAACTACTGAAATACAGTAGTTTTTTTTTGCTTTAAAAATTTTAAAAACAAAAAAACCTTCTCATTACGAGAAGGTTTCTTGTGAAGGCAGAAGGATTCGAACCTTCGACCGTCCCGATTGGAAATCGGATGCCCTACTTAATAATCTATTTACTTTGTACTATTTATCAATTTTTCAACTTTTACTCTACTTTTCCATTTCTTAACTTCCAATTCTCGATTATAGGCTTGTGATTTTGTTTTAAACTCTTCAAAATAAATCACAATCCGATCTTTTGCTTTTCCTGTGAATCCAGAATGATTTGACAAATATTTTCGTAGCCTTTCCTCTAATGTTTCAGAAGTATGACCAATATAATATTGATTTATTAATTTTGAATAGAGGATATAGAAGAAGCTCATGATATTCTATTAGTGTGAAACAAAAAAACCTTCTCATTACGAGAAGGTTTCTTGTGAAGGCAGAAGGATTCGAACCTTCGACCGCCTGCTTAGAAGGCAGGTGCTCTATCCAGCTGAGCTATGCCTCCATTTATCTTTTAAAACTTAAATGGAAAAAGTTTATTTTGTCGGGGTGGCAGGATTCGAACCTGCGGCCTCCTGCTCCCAAAGCAGGCGCGATAACCGGGCTACGCTACACCCCGAGGTGCAAAAAAGCGGAGAGTAAGGGATTCGAACCCTTGGTACAGTTTCCCATACGCATGTTTAGCAAACATGTCCTTTCGGCCACTCAGGCAACTCTCCAATGCTCAATGAACGTATATCTTTTAAGCGGTTGCAAATGTAGGGTATCATTCTATATTCTACAACAAAAAAAACGTTTTTTTTATACTTTTTTTTCATTCTCTTTAAAAACACCTCACAATCAATCGAATACTATTTATAATATTTTATATGATTTTTCTTAAGAGATAATTTTTGTCTTATTTTGAAGAAAATCCAATAAGAATTGCTGTTGATAATTAAGTCTCTTACTTTTTATAATAACATTATCTTAAAATTTATATTTACTTTAAAAGACAGGTTTTTTTTGAAGTAAATATAATTACAGGTTCATAAATACTAAAAAATTGATTAAATTCGCAACTTAAATAAACAATCAACGTGTTATGAATAAAAAAGTTGTAATCGTTTCGGCTGTAAGAACGCCGATCGGAAGTTTTATGGGTGCTTTATCTACTGTTACCGCACCACAATTAGGTGCTGTAGCAATAAAAGGTGCTTTGGAAAAAATAAATTTAGACCCAAATTCAGTTGATGAAGTTTTAATGGGCAATGTTGTTCAGGCAGGTGTTGGACAAGCTCCTGCAAGACAAGCGGCTCTTTTGGCGGGTTTGCCAAATACTGTTATTGCAACAACTATAAATAAAGTTTGTGCTTCTGGAATGAAAGCCGTTATGCAAGGTGCTCAAGCTATTATGGCTGGAGATGCTGAGATTATAGTTGCAGGCGGAATGGAAAACATGAGTTTGATACCACATTATGTACACCTTAGAAATGGCTACAAATTTGGTCCAGCTTCAATGGTTGACGGTATGCAAAAAGATGGTCTTACTGATGCTTACGACAATAATGCCATGGGAGTTTGTGCAGATTTATGTGCAACTGAATATAAAATCTCAAGAGAAGAACAGGATAATTTTGCAATTCAATCGTATGAGCGTTCTGCCAAAGCTTGGCATGCTGGAAAATTTGACAATGAAGTTGTTCCGGTTGCTGTTCCGCAAAGAAAAGGCGACCCAATTATGGTTACAAAAGATGAGGAATACACTAATGTGAAATTAGATAAGATTCCTGCTTTGAATCCAGTTTTCACAAAAGACGGAACTGTTACCGCTGCAAATGCATCAACAATTAATGATGGAGCTGCTGCTGTAGTTTTGATGAGTGAAGAAAAAGCATTGGCTTTAGGTTTAAAACCTTTGGCATATATCAAAAGTTATGCTGATGCTGCTCAAGAGCCAAAATGGTTCACCACATCTCCTGCAAAGGCTTTACCAAAAGCTTTAGACAAGGCTGGACTTGCAATTAGCGATGTTGACTTTTTTGAATTCAACGAAGCATTCGCTGTTGTTGGATTAGCAAATGCAAAAATTTTAGGTCTTGATAACGACAAAGTAAACGTTAATGGTGGGGCTGTTTCCTTGGGCCATCCTCTTGGATGTTCAGGAGTTAGAATCATTGTAACACTTCTTAATGTATTGGAACAAAACAATGCCAAAATTGGTGCTGCAGCTATCTGTAATGGTGGTGGTGGTGCTTCTGCAATTGTGATCGAAAGAGCATAAAATTTTTTATATCTTTGAATGATGAATTTTAGATTTTAAATGATTATTTTTCATTTTTAAAATTTAAGATTCATCATTTATAATTTAAAGCAAACTGAATGTTCGGAATTTGTAATCTGGCCAACATCCCATTGAGATTTGAACCAAGCGATCGAAGCGAAATTGTTTCCCAAGTGTTATTTGGAGAACATTTTATAGTATTGGAACAAGAGAAGCAATGGACAAAAGTAAAACTTCAGTTTGATGAATATGAAGGCTGGATTGACACAAAACAATACCAACCTATTTCCGAGGCTGAATACAACCAGCTTTCTACAGATGCAATCATTCTGAATTCAGATTTGGTAGAATATGTTTCTGCTCCAAATAATCTGTTGATGCCAATTCCACTTGGCTCTTCTTTATCATTTCTAAATCATACTGAAATCAATAAGGAAAATTTTGATTTCGAAGGTATGAAAATAAGTGGTATCAAACCAAAATCAAATTTGATAAACACCGCTTTTATGTACATGAACGCTCCCTATTTATGGGGTGGAAAAACACCTTTTGGGATTGATTGTTCGGGCTTCACACAGATGGTTTACAAACTGAATGGATATAAGCTTTTGCGAGACGCTTCACAACAAGCAACACAAGGCGAAGCGTTAAGTTTTATTGAAGAAAGTGAGCCAGGAGATTTAGCTTTTTTTGATAACGAAGAAGGACGAATCATTCACGTTGGCATCATTATGGATGAAAATTATATCATTCATGCAAGTGGAAAAGTGAGAATTGACCGATTGGACCATCTTGGGATTTTTAATGCCGATATCAACCGTCATACCCACAAATTAAGGGTTATCAAGAAAATCATAGATTAAAAAAAAAGCCTCAAAGGGCTTTTTTCTATTTACAATCTACTTTTGACAACACAATTTTACTGTCGAAAAAGAGCTTTTTCTTGTCCTTGAAAACGGTCTTACCGTCTTTTTCTTCCACATCACCATATCCTTCAATAAAAATATTTCCTTTTTTAAGAAATACCACTTCTCTAACAGAAGATTTTCCTTCGGACATAAAAGTATAATCGGCAAAAAGTGTATCACCTTTGAAGTTTCCAACAAGCGTTCCTTGATTCTTATCTTTTTCGAAGAAATTATATTGCAATTCGCCTGATTCAAGGCTGCTGTCTTTTACAGAAATGGTTAACGAAATTGTATCTTGCTTTAAAGCCACTGCATAACATTCCTTAACAGCTTCTTCTTCGATTTCCATTTCTTCTTGAACGGTTGGAACCACAACTTCTTCCTTTGGATCATTCTTGCACGAAATTAATGTAGCAAAAAAAATAAGACTTCCTATAATTGATTTTTTCATTGTTTAATGCATTGGGGTTTGAAATATAAAAGTACGAAACTATTCTTTATGTTCTTTTAAATTAAAAAGGGTTTTCTCATTCAAAAAAAAATCCATCAACACATGTTAATGGATTTTGTTCTAGTTTTATTTTTTAGATCCTAAAATTAAGATACGTCAACCGTTGTGGCCTCGGCAATCTTTTTATAAGTTCCGTTTTCTAATTTTTCTCGGATAGCTTCAAATGCTGAAAGCGTTTCATCAATATCAGCCAATGTATGAGAAGAAGTAGGAATCATTCTCAATAGGATAATACCTTTAGGAATTACAGGATATACCACAATTGAAAGGAAAATACCATAATTTTCTCTCAAATCATTTACCATCACCATTGCTTCCGGAATACTTCCTTCTAAATAAACTGGTGTTACACAAGTATTTGTATCTCCAATATTAAATCCTCTAGATTTTAATCCGCTTTGCAATGCATTTACATTTTCCCACAGCTTATCTTTTAATTCTGGATGATTTCTCAATAATTCCAAACGCTTCAAAGCTCCGACAGTTTGAATCATTGGTAATGATTTTGCAAACATTTGAGAACGAAGATTATATTTCAAATAATCGATAATATCTTTATCTGCAGCTATAAAAGCTCCGATACTAGCCATTGATTTAGCAAAAGTCGAGAAATAAACATCAATTCCATCTTGACAACCTTGCTCCTCACCTGCTCCAGCACCTGTTTTTCCAAGTGTTCCAAAACCATGTGCATCATCAACCAAAAGACGGAAATTGTATTTTTCCTTCATGGCTACAATTTCTTTCAATTTTCCTTGCTGACCACGCATTCCGAAAACACCTTCGGTAATAAAAAGAATTCCACCACCTGTTTCTGTTGCCATTTTCGTAGCACGTTGCAGGTTTTTTTCCATACTTTCTAAATCATTGTGCTTATAGGTAAAACGTTTACCCATGTGCAAACGAACACCATCAATAATGCAAGCGTGTGCATCAACATCATACACGATAATATCATTTTTTGTAACCAATGCATCAATAGTTGACATGATTCCTTGGTAACCGAAATTCAACAAATAAGCCGATTCTTTCATCACAAAAGCTGCCAATTCATTTTCTAGTTGTTCGTGAATAGTAGTATGTCCCGACATCATTCTGGCTCCCATTGGATAAGCTGCACCGTATTGGATTGCCGCATCAGCATCTGCTTTTCGAACTTCAGGATGGTTTGCTAATCCTAAATAATCGTTCAAACTCCAGTTTAGAATATCTTTTCCGTGAAATTGCATTCTTGGTCCAAGTTCTCCTTCAAGTTTAGGAAAAACATAATAACCTTCGGCTTGTGAAGCCCATTTTCCTAATGGACCTTTATTGTTTTGGATTCTTTCGAATAAATCTTTTACCATGATTTTCTGTGTGTTAAAAAACGTGGCAAAAATAAGGATTTTAAAATAATTATGGGATGGGATTGGGAAATTTATTTTATGATGCAAAAGTTCATCAAATTGATGCTGTATTTTTGACATATCACAAACAATAGTGCAAACCGAGGGTTGATAATTTTCAATATCGATTTGCACTATGTTTTACTTGGAAGATATTATTTTTTTACAACTTTCTTACTATATTTATTTCCATTACTATCAACCAAATTGACAATATAAACTCCTGATGCTAAATTCGACACATCAAGAGTTTTTTCATCTTGTTGAATGAATTGTTTTCCTGATAAATCAACCAAAGTTAATGAAACTAAATTTTCCATTTCGATGAGAAGTTTGTCTGAAACTGGGTTTGGATAGATTTTGATTTCTTCAATTGAATATTTTTCTATTACTAATGCTTCGGGATCAAATTTTTTAACATTAAACTTGTATTGGTTGGGATTTTCTCCTAACACTGTACCCCGATAAACAATATATACATTAGAATCAGAATCTTTTGCCAAAGATGATGTTGTGTTTATATTACTAGATGCTTCTGCAATATCATTTCCATTTTGACCTACATAACTCCAATTATTGCCGTCATATTTTTTAACTTCAATAAAACTTCCAACACCCCCTATACTTCTATAATAGCTTACAAAAAGCTCATCCTCAACAGAAAGCAAATTGATATCAGCAACATTTTCATTTGGATATTGAAATGTGAGTTGTTCTGAACCCACTATTTGCCATACTCCACCAACATATTGGAACGTTTTTAAATATCGTTCTCCCGAAAAAAATGAGCCTTCAAAAGTAATTACGGAAAAAACAGGCAAACCACTGTTATCAAAAGTAATGTTTGAAGTGATGCTGTTAAATAAATTTGTTCCGTTAACCAAATTAGTTGAGCCAAGAATTTCCCAGTTATCAATAGTAGTAGAATATTTTGCAACTTCTAAATTATAATTACTGTTTCCAATAGATAAAACCAGAACTTCTCCTAGCGAATTTACACCAAACTGAACTGCCGAGGCATTTGTTCCATTTATTAAGACATGACCTAACTCCGACCAAGTATTTAAACCTGATTGAAATTTATAGACCTTAACTCCTCCAGAATATTCACTAGAAAAAGCTAAGTAGTAGTTATTTGAAGCATCGATTCCAAAACCTTGGAACCTCCAAAATTGATTTGGCATTGCGATTGATGTTGCAGAATACCAAGAATTTCCATCATATCGCTTCAAGACTATTACATGTTCACCATCAACTACTGTCTGTACGGCTTGAATTAAATGATTATTGGAATCTGTTTGTATATATTGCTTTGCAATCCCGTTGGGATACAGTGTAGGACTATTGTCTTGCCAAATTTCTGATGAGTAGGTATATAAAATAGAGCTATAAGGACTTGTTGAGTTACTTAAATTACCGATAAATAAATTGTCACCAGCTACTTTAAGTTGAAAATTTCCTCCTTCTACATCATTGGTAAATATAAATGGCTGTCCTACATTAATCCAATTTTGTGCTGTAACTACTCCTGAAAGCAGCAGTACAAATGATACTATTTTGTTCATAAAGTTTAAAATTAATACCACAAATTTCATCAATTTCAAAAAACAAAAAAATACCTACTATTAGGTATTTTATTACACACCTATAAGTAGCTATTTTTGAATCATAAAAAAAACATTCAATTCAATTCCTAAATGAACTATTTTTTACCCTAACCTATTTCAATTATGAGGAGTACCCCAAATTCAGAAATTATTGTTTTTGATACGGCAAAAAAAATTTGGAGCCAAATTGCCAAGAATGGCATCGACCTCAATCCTAATTTCGAGCTGGAAGTACATAAAAAGCTACTCAATATTTTTCAAGTAGGAGATTATTATCACTACATATTCAATTGTAGCAAACAGCAAATGGAATATGTGAATGAAAACATATCCAACGTTTTGGGTTATCAACCAGAAGAGTTTAAAATTGATTTTTTGTTAGAGAATATTCATCCTGATGATTTGGTATATTTTATCAACTTTGAAAATACGGTCACGAAATTCTTCACCAATTTACCACCTGATAAAGTCCTTAAATACAAGGTAAGATATGACTACAGAATCAAGAAAATTGATGGAACTTATATCCGGATATTACAACAAGTTGTGACGATTCAAAGCGATGAAAATGGTGCCGTAATTAGGGTTTTAGGAGTTCATACCGATATTTCGCATTTAAAACAAAACAATGGCTCAACCCTTTCTTTTATTGGTTTTGATGGAGAACCATCCTATTTTGATGTAGAAATTAATACGATTTTCAAACCCTCAAAAGAAGTTTTTACAAAACGTGAAAAACAAATACTGAAACTCATCAGCGAAGGCAAAAGCAGTGCCGAAATTGCTAGAACACTCTGCATCAGCAAATTTACTGTTGATGGACATCGGAAAAATCTATTGAAAAAATCATCAACTAATAATATTTCGGAACTCATTACTAAGACTTTTCAAAACGGTTGGCTCTAAATAATTTTTGGAGGTTGTTTTTTTTACTTACTTTTATCCAACTTAAATTTAGGAAATGTCACAAATCACCAAAGAACTCAAATTAGCCGTATTGATTGATGCCGATAACGTTCCGTACAGCAATGTAAAAGGAATGATGGAAGAAATTGCAAAATTTGGTACCCCAACAACCAAGAGAATTTATGCTGATTGGACACGACCTAATGCTAATGGTTGGAAAAATGTATTATTAGAACACGCCATCACTCCTATCCAGCAATACAGCTACACGATGGGAAAAAATTCCTCCGATTCAGCCCTCATTATTGATGCTATGGATTTATTGTATTCCGGAAAACTGGACGGTTTTTGTATTGTTTCTAGCGACAGCGACTTTACTCGATTGGCAATTAGACTACGTGAATCCGGCATGAAAGTCATTGGAATAGGTGAACAAAAAACACCAAAACCTTTCATAAGTGCTTGTGACCGATTTATTTTTATCGAAGTATTGGATGGAGCTGTCAAGAAAAAAACACCAAAGAAAACAATTGAAACTGAAAACAAGAAAGTTGTCGAGAAAGTAAATACCAAGATTACTGAAAAGGTAACTCCAAAACCACTTAACAAGATTGACGAGCCAACAATAGAATTGATAGAATCGACAATTGAAGATATTGCAGATGATGACGGCTGGGCCTTCCTAGGTGATGTTGGAAATTTAATTGTTAAGAAAAAACCCGAATTCGATCCTCGAAATTATGGCTTTCAAAAACTAACTCCAATGCTAAAATCGCTTACAGATATTTTAGAAATAGACGAACGCGAATCAGATAAAAGAAATATCAAACATGTTTTTGTTCGATTACGATTTAGTTAGAATCGCATGCAACAAAACAGGTTTTCCCATCTCATCATTGTTTTTATAGTCATTGCATTAGGGCTTTTTTCAAGAAAAATTGAGGTTATCCCTCTTTTTGTTGGTGATTTGCTCTATGCTGTAATGATTTATTTTGGAATCCGATTTCTGTATATTTCCTTACCTAAAACAAAATCGGCAATTATAGCATTGATAATTTGTTATAGCATTGAACTTTTGCAACTTTATAATGCAAATTGGATGGCAGCCTTACGCAATACCTTTTTTGGACGATATGTTTTGGGTCAAGGCTTTTTGTGGAGTGATATTTTAGCCTACAGTTTTGGAATTATACTTGCTTATATTGCAGAATCAGTTTTGTTTTCGAAAGAAAAATAACTTAAGAAGTTACAGTAGTCCTCCAATTTTTATTTAAGGTAGCCAAATCGACTTCCATTAAATATAAATCTTCACTTTGTTCGATCAACTTTTTGGTATATTCCTGTTTCTGGCTTTGCGTAAGCTTGTTTCTTTTTAATACCTGATAAGAAATTTCGGAGTAATCTTTATCATATTTATTCTTTAGTAATTCCAAATAATCTCGAAATGTGACGTCTTTATCTGTAAAAGTTTTTTTGTCCCAACAATTATTTTCAATAGCCAAAGCTTCGACCTGATGAATATGTTTTAAGGATTGTTCCTTATTTCTAAGAAAACGTTTCAAATAATAACTTTTTTTCTCTCTCGCTTCCTTGCTTTTACGAAAAAAGAAAATATATACTAATACTATTACTAGTAAAAGAATTATGGCTAGGGTAATAGATTCCATAAAAAAAAAATATTTTTAAATGCTTAAAAGGGGATAAATAAGCTTTGAAATATTAGTGTAAATGTAAATAAAAAATAATCAATTATAAATCTGAATGTGATATGGTTAGGTTAAATTTGTGATGTAAGTGTGTTTTCTAGGGATGAAAAGCAACTACAATTAGGTATAAGAAATAATAGTATAGTAACGGATTTTTACTACATAATTTTATTGACATCAACCTTAAATTATACAATCTAAAAACTGAATACTATAATTAAATCTGTTACGTTTTGTTGCAATTTTACATTCTAAAACAAAATAATCATGAATGTTAAAAGAATATTTGGAACCCTGCTTACTATTCTCGGAATTGTAAGTCTTATTTATGCCGCAGTTGTATTTTCTAACACAAGTGGAGAAACCAGAGATATAAAAAGCCTGGTAATTTATGGCATTCTCGGCTTGCTATTTTTTATATCTGGGATAGGACTGATAAAAGCTACAAAAGACGAAGCATAACATAGTATATAGATTTTAAAAAAATTTATAATTGGGGTCAAGCTAAATTCGCAAACTCCTTATCTTTACGGACTAAAAACAAAATAGTACCTAATGATGCAACTTGTCTTCGCCTCCAACAATAAAAATAAAATCATTGAAATTCAAAGCATTCTTCCAGACACAATCAAAATTTTGAGCCTGGAAGAAATTGGCTGTTTTGAAGACATTCCTGAAACTGCTGATACTATTGAAGGTAATGCCATTTTAAAGGCAAATCATGTCACGGAAAAATACGGCTATAATTGCTTTGCCGATGATAGCGGTTTAGAAGTTGATGCACTAGATGGAGCTCCTGGTGTTTTTTCTGCACGATATGCCGGAGATCAAAAAAATGACGACGATAATATCAATAAGCTATTAACTCAATTATCGGCTGAAAAAAATCGGAAGGCTAATTTTAAAACCGTTATCGCATTAAATCTTGATGCTCAACAATACCTTTTTAAAGGAATAGCAAACGGTACAATCACAGATCATAAAAAAGGGTCTAATGGTTTTGGATATGATCCCATCTTCCAGCCTGATGGTTTTGACAAAACATTTGCCGAAATTTCATTAGAAGAAAAATCTGCTATAAGTCACAGAGCCAAAGCCGTTAAGGAATTAATTTCGTTTTTACATACTATTTAAAAAAGCACTTTTTTTATCCTGATTCTACAAAATCGAGACGTCTTTTTTCAAAATCCTAAATCTGAAATCCTAAAACCTAAATCTAAAATTCTGATTATCAATCTATAATAAAACATCAAATCTCAAATTCACATTAGTTAATCACAAATATTAGCTGTACTTTTGCAAAATATTTTAAAATACTATATGAATAAATTTGAACAATTAGGATTGAGTGAATCGTTACTGAAGGCGATTTTAGATCTAGGATTTGAGAATCCGACCGAAGTACAGGAGAAAGCGATTCCCCTATTATTGGAAAAAGACACAGATATGGTGGCGTTGGCTCAGACAGGGACAGGGAAAACGGCAGCTTTTGGTTTTCCGCTAATTCAGAAAATTGATGCCAACAACAGGAATACACAAGCATTAATTTTATCTCCAACACGCGAACTTTGTTTGCAGATTACTAACGAGATCAAAAACTACTCTAAATACGAAAAAGGTATCAACGTAGTAGCAGTCTATGGTGGTGCAAGTATCACAGAACAGGCAAGAGACATTAAAAGAGGTGCACAAATTATCGTGGCAACTCCAGGTAGAATGCAGGACATGATCAACAGAGGTTTGGTGAACATATCACAAATCAATTACTGTGTATTAGATGAGGCAGATGAAATGTTGAACATGGGGTTCTATGAAGACATTGTAAACATCCTGTCTACATCTCCAGACGAAAAAAGCACTTGGTTATTCTCGGCTACCATGCCGCAAGAGGTTGCTAGAATTGCAAAACAATTCATGCACGATCCATTAGAAATTACTGTTGGAACCAAAAACTCTGGTTCTGCAACAGTTTCCCACGAATTTTATTTAGTTAACGCTCGTGACCGTTATGAAGCTTTGAAAAGATTGGCTGATGCTAATCCAGACATTTTTTCTGTTGTTTTTTGTCGTACAAAAAGAGACACACAACAGGTCGCTGAAAAATTGATCGAAGACGGATACAGTGCTGCAGCTTTGCACGGAGATTTATCACAAGCACAGCGAGATTCAGTAATGAAATCGTTCCGTGGAAGACAAATCCAAATGCTTGTTGCTACAGACGTTGCTGCTCGTGGAATCGACGTTGATAACGTAACACACGTTGTAAACTATCAACTTCCTGATGAGATTGAAACTTACAACCACCGTTCGGGTCGTACAGGACGTGCTGGTAAACTTGGAACTTCTATCGTAATTGTGACGAAAAGCGAATTGCGCAAGATTTCTTCTATCGAAAGAATCATCAAGCAAAAATTCGAAGAAAAATCAATCCCTTCTGGAATTGAAATCTGTGAAATACAATTACTTCACCTGGCAAACAAGATAAAAGATGTAGAGGTTGATCACGACATCGACACTTATCTTCCTGCTATTTTCGAAGTAATGAAAGATTTGACGAAAGAAGAAGTAATCAAGAAAATGGTTTCGGTTGAATTCAACAGATTCATTAATTATTACAAGAAAACTAGAGATTTGTCTTCTCAATCAGCCGGTTCTAGCCGTGACGAAAGAGAACCAAGAGAAAGCAATGGTAGTGCAGTTCGTTATTTTGTAAACATTGGTTCACGTGATAATTTCGATTGGATGTCTTTGAAAGATTTCTTGAAAGAAACACTTGATCTAGGTCGTGACGATGTCTATAAAGTAGATGTAAAAGAAGGTTTCTCTTTCTTTAATACAGACCCAGAACATACTGATAAAGTAATGGAAATCTTGAACAATGTTCAATTAGAAGGACGTCGTATCAATGTTGAAATTTCTAAAAATGATGGTGGCGGAAGACGCGACCATAATGGTAGAAATTCTGGCGGTTTTGGCGGCGGAAGAAATTCTGGCGGATCTAGAAGAGAAGGAAGTTTTGCTCCAAGACGCGAAGGTGGCTTCAGAAGCGATAGAAATTCTGCTCCAAGAGAAGGTGGTTTCGGCGGAAGAAATTCGGCTCCAAGAAAGGAAGGTTTTTCAGATAGAGCTCCAAGAAGAGAAGGATCTGACAGAACTCCAAGACGTTCTGAAAGCTTTGGCGACAGCCCAAGACCAAGAAGACCAAGAAAAGACTAATTTTTTTTAGTTAATTTTCTTATAATTATAAACAAACTGCAAAATATCTTCGACTGTTTTATTACTTTTAGGGTCTTAAAACACGACATGAGATATTTTGCAGTTTTCTTTTTTATTATCCTTTCAAATGCCCTATCTGCTCAAGAAGGACTCAGTGTTATTTCTGGAATCATAAAAGATGACACCTCAAATAAACCTTTAGAAAATGTTAACATTATCAACGTTAATACCGTAAAAGGTGAAATAACAGATGATAAAGGAAGATTTGAAATGATGGCTAATGCCAATGACACGCTGCATATTTCCCTTTTAGGATATAAATCCATAAAGGTTAAAGTTACCAATGACTGGATCAAAAATAAAACTACAACTATCCAGCTTACAGAACGGGCTTATGCCTTGGAAGAAGTTGTAATTCGACCTTATGTTTTGACAGGTTATCTTGAAATTGATGCCAAATTAATTCCAACTAAAGAAAACTACCGTTATAGCATTTCTGGCCTTTCTGAAGGCTATGAAGCAGGGGAATATTCACCAAATGCTTTTGGGAGAGTTTTAGGTTCCATCTTCAATCCAGCAGATATGCTCTATAATTTCTTCGGGAAAAAACCAAAGGAATTAAAGCGTTTGAAGGAAATGAAAAAAGACGATACGGTTAAAAATCTTTTGGAGACCAAGTTTGATCGTGAAACCATTTCAGCTCTTTTAGGTGTTACCAAAGATGAAATCGCCGAAATCTTGGCTCGATGCAACTACTCAGAATCTTTTGTAAAAACCGCTAATGACTTGCAAATTTTGGATGCAATTAGTGCTTGCTATGAAGAATATAAGATTTTGAAGAGAAAATAAAATTACTTCACAAAAAGCATTACATTTACAATAAACTTCTGGAAATGAAAAAACTGCTTATATTACTTTCACTTTTCATACTTACACTTCTTTTAAACAGTTGTTGGGGTTTTGGCCAAGATGATGATAATTTTGTTGAGCCGATCTCAAATAATTACACCGCTGTGGTTATTTCGAGAACAGAGTTAGAAGATGCTGTAGAAGCTCTTCCTCCCCAAGATGTAATTCAATCTGGAAAAATATACATTAAAGATAATTTTATGTTTATAAACGAAGTAAACAAAGGTTTTCATGTATACAATTATTCCAATCCTCAAGACCCTGTAAAAATTGGATTTATCCAAATACCCGGTGCTACTGACTTGGCAATTCGAAATAATATTATTTACATCAATCAAGCTGTTGATCTGGTGACATTATCCTATAATCAAACCAATAATTCTATCACAGTATCGAATAGAAACAGGAATGTCTTCCCGCCAAAACTGTCTCCTCAAGGTTTTGAAGCAAATGTTAATGAAAATATGATCGTAATAGACTGGACTCCTTTAAATTAAAAGAAAATGAAATTATTAAAATTTATTGTACTTTTTTTTATAATTATAAGTTGCTCAAATGATGGATCAAGCGAGGCAATAAATAATGGAGATGGAAAAGGAGGATCATTAGCGATTTTTGCATTAAAAGGAAATTACCTTTATACTGTAGATAATGCTAATCTGAATGTTTTTTCATTGATAGACACCTCTCAACCATCTAAAGTAAATACTATCAATGTAGGCTTTGATATTGAGACTTTATTTTCGTTTGGAGAAAATCTGTATATCGGTTCAAGAAGTGGTATGTATATTTACAGTCTTACAAATCCAGAAAACCCCGTGATGCTATCTGCTGTACAACACTTTACGGCTTGTGATCCTGTAGTTGCAAATGAAACTCACTCTTTTGTAACATTGCATTCAAATAATAATTGTGGCAATACGATCAATATTCTTGAGGTTTATGACACAACAAATCCTAATGCTCCACTTTTAGTTCATAGAAGAAATCTAGTTGCACCAAAAGGTTTAGGATTATATCATAATTACCTCATAGTATGTGACGATGAAATAAAAATATTTGATATTGAAGATCCATCTGAACCTGTTTTAGTAAAAGCAATTTCTAAGCAATGCTTTGATGTTATTATTCAAGGAGATGAATTATATGCCATTGGAGAAAATGGTCTATACCGCTATACTTTGAATTCTCAAGATATTACGAATGTCACTATGCAAAGCGAAATTTTATTCTAAACCGTTTTATTCTCACTAAAATATCTCGCTTCAATCCTCTTGATATCTTTTATTGAGCTTCTAGCCCATTGAATTCTTTTTTCCAGCATTTCTTCCTCTGAAAGATGCCAATTTACATCTGAATGACGCAATCTATTCATCACATTTTGTAGAATTATCGCTGCCGAAACCGATATATTCAAACTCTCGGTAAAACCAACCATGGGAATTTTCAAGAAACCATCTGCGTTTTTCATCACTTCTTCAGATAATCCATCTCGCTCTGTTCCGAAAAAAAATGCTGATGGTTTTGAAATGTCAAAATCATCCAGCAAACAATCATTTTCGTGTGGTGTTGTGGCAATGATTTGATATCCTTTATTTTTCAAACTTGCCACACAATTTGAGATGCTTTCATAACGATTGACATCTACCCATTTTTGGGCTCCCATGGCAATTTCCTTATCAATACTCTTCCCGAATTTTTCCTCGACAACATTGAGTTGTTGCACTCCAAAAACCTCACAGCTTCGCATCACAGCACTTGTATTGTGTAACTGAAAAACATCTTCAATGGCAACGGTGAAATGATTGGTGCGATTTTGAAGTACTTTTAGAAACTTTTCTTTTCTGTTATCGGTTAAGAATTGTTCAAGATAGTTGAGATAGTCGGTATCGATCATGAAAATATTATTTTTGCAAAAATACTAAAATTAAAACTGACAAAGTTGGTATAAAAAAGAGTTGTTGCCACAGATTCACAGATTTTGAAAAATTATTTTTTTAAGAATAAATCCGTGAATCTGTGGATGCTTTTTTAAATCTTTAATCCAATGTATGAAAACTATTTTGAGTAAATTTGAGTTTAATTTATTCTGATGAAAAAGAAACTAGTTGTTTTATCTGGTGCCGGAATCAGTGCCGAAAGTGGTATCAAAACCTTTCGTGATTCTGACGGACTTTGGGAAGGGCATAATGTGATGGATGTTGCTACTCCCGAAGGTTGGAAAAAAAATCCTGAATTGGTTTTAGATTTTTACAACCAAAGAAGAAAACAATTGCAAACCGTTGAACCAAATTTGGCCCACAAAATATTGGCTGAACTTGAAACTGATTTTGATGTTTATGTGATTACACAAAACGTTGATGATTTGCACGAACGTGCGGGAAGTTCGAATGTTTTGCATCTTCATGGGGAATTATTAAAAGTAAGAAGTACAAATGATTACAACTATGTATTGGATTGGAAAGATGATTTATTTCCGACCCATTTTGACGACAATGGCTTTCAGTTGAGACCACATATTGTTTGGTTTGGCGAAGATGTTCCCGCTTTGGAAGAAGCGGTAAAAATTACGTTAGAAGCTGATTTTTTTGTTGTTATTGGAACTTCGTTGCAGGTTTATCCCGCTGCAGGATTGATTGACTATGTAGATTCAAATGTTCCGATTTTTTATATTGATCCAAAACCAATTTCGATTCCGAATTTGAGAAATCCGTTGGAGGTTTTTGCTAATGTGGCTTCGGAGGGAATGAGGCTTTTGAAAGAAAGACTTTTGTTTTTTTGAACCATTAAGATATTAAGGTTCATTAAGATTTCTTTGCTAATACTTAATGAAACTTAATATCTTAATGGTTTAATTCTTTAAAGCCGAAAGAATAAAAAATAAAAAAAAAGATTTATTCTAAAACTACTGACTCCGACAGCAAAGCTAGCCCCGATAGTAGTGGAAATCCTTTTCTTTTTTTTCTTTAAAAAAAGAAAAGATTGGGAACGGATAGCGGGATTGGCTCCTGAAAAAAGAATGCACTTTTTAAAAGATTTTCCTTTTCAAAATTGCCTGTAAAGCCTTATATTTGCGAACTTCAAAACACAACGACAATGACTATTTTAAATGAATTGAATGCCGTATCGCCAATTGATGGTAGATATAGAAGTAAGACCGTTTCGCTTTCGCAGTATTTTTCGGAAGAAGCGTTGATTAAATACCGCGTTTTGGTGGAAATTGAGTATTTTATTGCTTTGTGCGAAGTGCCTTTGCCTCAATTGGCAAATGTTAATCAGAACTTGTTTGACAGCTTGCGTGACATTTATAAAAATTTCTCTACAGCTGACGCTCAAGCAATTAAAGATATTGAAAAAACTACAAACCATGATGTCAAAGCAGTTGAATATTTTATCAAAACGGCTTTTGACAACTTAGGTTTATCGGAATATAAAGAGTTTATCCATTTTGGATTAACTTCTCAGGATATAAACAATACAGCGATTCCACTTTCGACAAAGGAAGCTTTTCAAGAGGTTTATTTGAAATTATTGATTGAATTGGTAGCCAAATTGAAGGAATTAAGCGTGGAATGGAAAGATGTTCCAATGTTGGCTCGAACTCACGGACAGCCGGCCTCTCCTACTCGTTTGGGCAAAGAAATTGGCGTTTTTGTAGAGCGTTTGGAAGAGCAAATGCGTTTTCTTTTCAATATTCCGTTTGCTGCTAAATTTGGTGGTGCGACTGGAAATTACAATGCACATCATGTGGCGTATCCTCAAATTGACTGGAGAAAATTCGGAAATAAATTTGTAGAGGAAAATCTTGGTTTGCATCATTCTTTCCCGACAACACAAATTGAGCATTATGATCATTTTGCTTCATTTTTTGATGCCTTGAAAAGAATAAATACGATCATAATTGATTTAGACCGAGATATTTGGACGTATGTTTCGATGGATTACTTCAAGCAAAAAATCAAGGCGGGAGAAATTGGTTCATCGGCTATGCCACATAAAGTGAATCCGATTGACTTTGAAAATTCTGAAGGAAATCTAGGAATTGCAAATGCGATTTTCGAACATTTATCGGCTAAATTGCCTTTGTCAAGATTGCAACGCGATTTGACGGATAGCACGGTTTTGAGAAATATTGGTGTTCCGATGGGACATACTTTGATCGCTTTTGAAGCTACTTTGAAAGGTTTGAACAAATTGCTTTTAAATGCTGATAAATTTGCCGAAGATTTAGAGAAAAACTGGGCTGTTGTTGCCGAAGCTATTCAAACTATTCTGAGAAGAGAAGCTTATCCAAATCCGTATGAAGCCTTGAAAGGATTGACAAGAACAAATACTACAATTGATAAAGAAGCGATTCATACTTTTATTGCAACACTTGAAGTATCGGAAGAAATCAAGGAAGAATTGTTGAGAATTTCACCAAGTAATTATTTGGGTATCTAAATCCATAAGCTTTTGGAAAATATATAAATCCCGTCTCGTGCTAAATGAGACGGGATTTTTTTATAAAATTTTCCTAAATTTAATGGTTTCACCTTGATTGAATTTTTAAAATTTGAGATTATTTCGTTATCTTACAACAATTCAAAAACCCAAAAACAATTTAACTTATTTATGAGCCTAGTAGCCGAAACTACCCATCATTTAAAACCTCTCATCAGTGACTTGGGATTGATCCTAATGACTGGTGGAATTGCCGTATTGTTATTTAAAAAAATCAAGCAGCCTTTAGTTTTGGGTTACTTGATTGCAGGATTCCTAGCGGGAAATAATTTTGACTTTTTCCCTACTGTAACCGATAAGGCCAGTGTAGAAGTTTGGGCCGAAATTGGAATCATATTCCTCCTATTCAGTTTGGGACTCGAATTTAGTTTTAAAAAACTGATGAAAGTGGGTGGAACCGCCTCAATAACCGCCGTCACTCAGATTATAACAATGACGATCCTCGGGTATTTTGCCGGCCAATGGATGGGCTGGGAAAAAATGGACAGTATTTTTCTTGGAGTAATTCTCTCCATATCATCCACAACAATTATCCTCAAAACTTTTGATGAACTTGGCGTAAAAACCCAAAAATTTGCTGGAATAGTAATTGGATCTTTGATTGTACAAGATATTGTAGCCATTTTAATGATGGTTTTACTTTCTACAATAGCTGTTAGCCAGCAGTTTTCAGGAACAGAATTATTGCTTTCTGTCTTGAAATTAATATTCTTCTTGACGCTCTGGTTTGTGGGTGGTATCTTTTTTATTCCAACGTTATTAAAAAGAGCCAAGAATTTATTGACCGACGAAATGATGCTAATTATTTCCATCGCCTTGTGTTTGATGATGGTGATATTGGCTTCGAATGTTGGTTTTTCACCGGCTTTGGGAGCTTTTATTATGGGTTCTATTATAGCCGAAACTACTCAGGCTGAACATATTGAACATTTAGTAAAACCTGTTAAAGATTTATTTGGTGCGGTTTTTTTCGTATCGGTTGGTATGTTGATCAATCCTGACACCTTGGTAGAATATGCCTTTCCAGTAATGGTTTTGACCTTGGTAACTATTTTAGGGCAATCTATCAGTTCAACTACTGGGGCTTTGCTTTCTGGCCAACCTTTAAAGCAATCCATACAAACCGGAATGAGCTTGTCGCAAATTGGAGAATTCTCCTTTATCATAGCTACTTTGGGAATGACGCTTAATGTAACAAGTGACTTTCTGTATCCTATTGTTGTAGCTGTTTCAGCCGTAACAACTTTTACCACGCCTTTTATGGTGAAATTTGCGGTTCCTTTTTCTAATTTTCTGGAACGAAAACTACCCAAGAAATGGATCAAGAAAATCGAACGTTATAGCTCAAATTCTCAAGCGATAAAATCGGCCAGTAATTGGCAAATTGTACTTCAGGCTTATCTTACACAAGTTGTAATACATTCAGTGATTATAGTTGCCGTAATTTTATTATCATCTGAATACATCTTGCCACTGGTAGAAAATTCAAGATTCGGAAACGGATTAGCGGCATTGATAACCTTATTTATACTATCGCCTTTCTTTTATGCTTTGTCACTCCGTCGGGTTGCCGTTAAAGAAGTAGAAGCCTTGATGATGGAACGAAAATACCGTGGTACCATCATCATGATGATTTTATTGAGAATGCTTTTGACGATATTTTACTTAGGTTTTCTTTTAAACACCTTTTTCTCTCCTGGAGTAGCTTTAATTGCCTTGATTATTGCCGTAGTTGTATATATATTATTTCCGAAGAAACTCAACAAGCAATACCATAAAATCGAAAGTCATTTTATCAAAAATCTAAATGCTCGAGAAATCATCAAAGCCAGCCGAAGCCGAAGTGATTTAACGCCTTGGGACGGACACATGACGACTTTTGATATTGCAAAAGAATCAAATATTGCTGGAAAAACACTTGAGGAATTGCAAATTAGAGAAACGATGGGAATCAATATCGCTTTTATCAAACGTGGTGAAATCATGATTGATATTCCAAGCAGGAACGAGCGTTTATTTCCAGGGGATGAAGTCTGCGTCATCGGAACCGATAAACAGGTTGAAGATTTTAAGGAGTATCTTGATCGACACGAAATTGAAGTTAACACCAGTATAACCGAAAAAGACATTGTGTTGAAACAACTGGAAATGAACAATGATGAGTTCATCGGAAAAAGCATCCGCGAATCTCAAATTAGAGAAAAAACACATGGTTTGGTTGTAGGTATTGAGCGAAATGGTAAACGTTTGCTGAATCCCGAATCACACATGGTTTTAGAAAAAAATGACATCGTTTGGATCGTAGGAAGTAAAAAACTGATTACAGATTTCTTCCGAAAATAGCATCAAAAAAGGCATAAGAATTTAAAACTTATGCCTTTTTATTTTATCTAAAAAACTAGAAATTATCTCGAATAATTTGGAGCTTCTTTCGTAATTGTCACATTATGCGGATGACTTTCTGTAATTCCGCTTGACGTAATTCTAACAAAACGACCCGTTTCTTGTAAAGTTGGAATGTCTTTTGAACCACAATACCCCATTCCCGCACGAAGTCCGCCGATGAATTGTTGCATACTTTCATTCAATTCTCCTTTGTAAGGAACACGACCCACAATACCTTCTGGAACTAATTTTTTCACATCGTCTTCAACATCTTGGAAATAACGGTCTTTCGAACCTTCCTGCATGGCTTCAACAGACCCCATACCTCTGTAAGATTTGAATTTTCTACCTTCAAAAATGATAGTTTCACCCGGAGATTCTTTTGTTCCAGCCAATAAAGACCCTAACATCACGCAATCAGCTCCAGCTGCAATCGCTTTTGGAATATCACCTGTATATCGAATTCCACCATCTGCAATTACTGGAACTCCAGTCCCTTTTATGGCTGCTGCAACTTCTAAAACTGCTGAAAACTGAGGGAAACCAACCCCTGCAACAATTCGAGTTGTACAGATAGAACCAGGTCCGATTCCTACTTTTACACCATCAGCACCATTTTCTACCAAATATTTAGCCGCTTCTGGAGTCGCAATGTTTCCAACGATAACATCAATTTGAGGAAATTTGCTTTTTACTTCTTTCAAAACATTCACAACACCTTCGGTATGACCGTGAGCCGTATCAATAATGATGGCATCAACACCAGCATTTACAAGTGCTTCAGCCCTTTGAACAGCATCACCGGTAACACCAATTGCAGCTGCAACTCTTAAACGTCCGTAAACATCTTTGTTAGCAATAGGTTTTTGAGTGAGTTTAGTAATATCTCTGAAAGTAATCAATCCGACCAAAGTATTGTCGGAATTAACAACAGGCAGTTTTTCGATTTTATGACCTTGCAAAACCACTTCTGCTTGTTCTAAAGAAGTTCCTTCAGCAACCGTAACAAGGTTTTCTGAAGTCATCACTTCACTGATAGGTCTTGCATTGTTTTTCTCGAAACGCAAGTCACGATTGGTAACGATACCTTTCAATTTTTTATTTTCATCCACAATTGGAATACCTCCAATACCGAATTCTTTCATTGCATTTTTAGCATCAGCAACAGTCGAACTCAAAGGTAAAGTCACAGGATCGATAATCATTCCCGACTCTGCTCTTTTTACTTTTCTAACCTTTCCAGCTTGTTGCTCGATAGTCATATTTTTATGCAAAACACCAATTCCGCCTTCTTGAGCCATAGCGATTGCCATAGCACTTTCGGTCACTGTATCCATAGCTGCAGATACAATTGGAACATTTAACGTAATATTTCTTGAAAATTTTGATTGAATACTTACTTCGCGAGGAAGTACATTCGAATAATTTGGAACTAGGAGTACATCATCGTAAGTTAAACCTTCACCGATAATCTTTGAGTTGTGTGCAATCATTGCAATTTGTAGTTGTAGTTAAATTGCGTGCAAATATACAAAATATAGTTCAATAAATAATATGCAGTTACAACGAATTTATTTTGTCTTTAAAAATGAAATCACAAACTCGGTTCCTTTTCCCTCTTCGCTTTTCAAATGCATCTTTCCTTTGTTATTGATCAGGAATTGTTTCACCAATAAAAGCCCTAAGCCAGTACCTTTTTCCATGGCTGTACCCATTTCAGAAGACATTCTTTTATCATAATTCACAATTTCATCCACAATATTTTTTGACATTCCCAAACCAAAATCAATAATATGAAGGTGCTGATACTGCTCATCTTCTGTATAAAAAACTTCTACCCTTCCTTCTACAGGTGTAAATTTTATGGCATTCGCCAAAACATTCTGAACAATTATCCTCACTTGTCCCAAATCCGCATAAATAAAATAACTTTGATTCTCGGCGGGATTATGGATGGTAATCTTCTTCTTGAAGGCTTCCATATAAAATGAATCTATGGAGGTGTTGACAACATCTGTAAGATTGATATTTTCAAAATTTACAACAGTTCCATCCATTTGAGTATTGGCCCAATGCAATAAATTATTAAGCATCATTGAGGTTCCTTCGACTTGCTTTAGCAATTGCTCGAAAATTTCTTCTTGAATATCTTGAGTCAAATGACCTTGCTTCTGCAATTCTAAAACCTGAAAAATAGAATTGATTGGTGATTTTAAATCATGAGATAAAATCGAAAACAGATGGTTCTTGGATTTGTTGAGTCCTTCTAAAATTTCATTTTGAGATGCAATAATAGCACGTTGGCCTTCGATATCATTATTTTTTTGAGTGAGTTCGGCATTAAATTTATCTTTCAGTTTTATATTCTTCATCAATAAAAATAATATTCCTAATAGAAAAAGCACCAGTAAACCAAATGAATAGGCAATTATTCGATTAGTCTTTTCTTTTTGTAAAGAAGCTTCTTTTTCACTACTTAATTGCAGATTTTCCGCTTCTTTCCTTTTTAATTGCAGATAATTGATTTCCCGTATTTTTTCTTCATCATACAAACTGTCGTTATATTTTTTATGAATAGCCAAATATTTGTAGGCATTGATCATGTCTTTTTTTGAAGCATATATATCAGATAAGATGTGGGTACTTCGTTCTATATCCCATTTTGCCTCTATTTCTTTTGAATATTTATAAGATTCCAAAGCATATCTTTCAGCTTGTTGCCAATCTGATTTTGCAAGATATGTCTTAGCTACTCCAGCATAAGAATATGCCTTTTCCCATTTGCTTAGTTCTTTTGGATGGTTGAACAATTTTTCATAGTAGTGTAAGGAAGAATCTATTTCATTGAGAAAAAGATGCACCTCTCCCAGCCTGCTATATACCATGTGTTCCGTATCTACATCTTCGCTCTTGACTGTTATTTTGAGTGTTTTCCTGAGCATCTTTAATGCTTCTTTGTAATTTTTCAGCTCAATTTCAGCAATACTGATATTGAAATGATTTCGACCAACTGCAACAAAATTTTTTATTTTTTGGTTCATTGCAGCACATTTTTCAAATGTTTTGATGGCTTCATGATTTTGATTCAAGCCCATTTGCACGAGTCCAATTCCATTCAACGATTTAGCTATAAATATTTGATTATCATACTTTTCATGAATACTTAGTGCTTTAATATGCTTTTGAAGGGAGAGGTCGTATGAACCGTTTACGTAGTAAGAAACACCATAAGCCGTATAGATTTCACCCAGCTTTTTCTCTCTTTTATTTTGCAAAGCGAGTACTTCTGCTTGCTGAATCAGTTCAAGATTTAGCTCATTGTCGTCATATTTAACTCTATCTGCTTTTTCCAGTAGCTGATCTATTTTTTTCTCAACAACAGGCACTTTTTCCTCATAATCATCTGATTGTAAAGCATTAGCATTTTGTAAAATAAAAAAAAACAAGAAAAGTAAAATGTTTTTTTGGAGCATATTTTGATGGAGTTTTCGTAAAGTAAAAGTATAAAAAAATTCATTACTTGTAGCAAAAAACCGCTTTGATACCAATAAATAAAGTCAATATCAAAAACAAATGATTTTAATGCAAAAAATTACGAATAACTATGATTTTTATTGAAAATAAAAAGCAGTACTTACGAAGAATCGGATTTAATGAAATGCTCCAAATAATTTGGTCGCTTCATTATAGGCACTTTCAAAACTCATCGGACTGGTGTTGGTGTTTTCCTTTTGAGTAGTAAAATAAGAAAGTAATTTTTCGGTAGGCATGTTTCCAGTCAGGTCATCTTTTGCCATCGGACAACCTCCAAAACCTTGAATAGCACCATCAAATCTTCGGCAGCCGGCTTTATATGCGGCATCTACTTTTTCAAACCATTTTTCTGGAGTTGTATGTAAATGGGCTCCGAATTCAATCTCTGGATATTTCGGAATCAAATTCGAAAACAAATAGTCAATAACATCAGGTGTAGAACTTCCAACAGTATCCGAAAGCGAAAGAATTTTCACTCCCATATTTGATAATTTTTCAGTCCACTCGCCTACTATTTCTACATTCCACGGATCGCCATAAGGATTTCCAAAACCCATCGAAAGATAGGCAACGACTTCTTTGTTTGTTGCATCGGCAATATTGAGGATTTCCTGTAAGGTAACCAATGATTCGGCAATAGTTTTATGCGTATTTCGCATCTGAAAATTTTCTGAAATAGAAAATGGGTATCCTAAATATTTTATTTCTTTATGCTGGGAAGCAATAGATGCACCTTGAGTATTGGCGATAATAGCTAATAATTTACTCTTTGTTTGTGACAAATCCAGTTGTGCCAAAACTTCGGCAGTATCTTGCATTTGCGGAATGGCTTTTGGCGAAACAAAACTTCCAAAGTCCAGTGTATCAAACCCAACCCTTAACAAAGATTGAATGTAAGCCACTTTTTTTTCGGTAGGGATAAATGCCTTTATACCTTGCATGGCATCACGAGGACATTCTATGATCTTAATTGCTTCCATTTTTCAAAGATAGATAAAGAAATAAAATCTACGAAATCGATTTCTCTTTTAATTGAACATTCCTGAAAGCTTAAAATCTAGACTTCAAAATCTTCTGATTAATGGCTTTTACCAAAGCTGGCCCTTCATAAATAAAACCAGTATAAAGTTGCACCAAACTCGCTCCTGCCTCTAATTTTTCGATAGCATCATCGGCAGTATGGATTCCTCCAACCCCAATGATTGGAAACGATTTATTGCTTTTTTCAGATAAAAATCTAATGACTTCTGTTGAACGTTTCGTCAAAGGTTTCCCTGAAAGTCCGCCCATTTCGATTCGGTTTATTGACTTTAAACCTTCTCTAGAAATAGTTGTATTGGTTGCAATTACACCCGCTATTTTCGTTTGATTTACAATATCGATAATATCCAAAAGTTGTTCATCAGTCAAATCTGGAGCAATTTTAAGCAGAATTGGTTTTTGTTTTGGTCGAGCCAAATTTTTATCCTGTAAGGTTTGAAGCAATTGCGTCAAAGGTTCTTTATCCTGCAAAGCGCGAAGATTTGGCGTGTTTGGAGAACTCACATTCACTACAAAATAATCCACAAAATCATACAAGGCATCAAAACAAATTTCATAATCCTTGACAGCATCTTCATTTGGCGTTACTTTATTTTTTCCGATGTTTCCACCGATCAAAACACCATTATTTTGTTTCAATCGTTCAACCGCTTCTTTAACACCCCCGTTGTTAAAACCCATTCGGTTCACGATTGCCTGATCTTCTTTCAAACGAAAAAGACGTTTCTTAGGATTTCCCTCTTGTCCTTTTGGCGTAAGCGTCCCGATTTCGATAAATCCGAAACCAAAATTTGAAAGCTCCTTGTATAATTTAGCATCCTTGTCAAAACCAGCTGCCAATCCAACAGGGTTTTTAAACTTCAAACCAAAAACTTCTGTTTCCAAACGCTTGTCGTTTACTTCATATAAAGATTTGAAAAGTGATGTGAACCCTGGGATTTTTGATAGTGTTCGAATTAATGAAAAGGTAAAATAATGCACTTTTTCTGGATCAAACCAAAAAAGTATCGGACGAAGTATTAGTTTGTACATTGTTGTTGAGTTGTTGTTTGGCAAAAGTAGAAAATAGTAAGCAGTTTAGCTATTTGATACTGAAAAAGATCAAAATGGATTTGTAAAAAGTTTATATTTGAAACTTATAAAAAGTTTGCCTCAGATTGAAGGATTAGAAATGATTTCTAAAAAAGCTTTAATGTAATCTGTGAAAATCCTTTAATCTGTGGCAAAAAACAAAAAAACAAACAAATGCAACACCACTACAAACTAACCGTCAAATGGACTGGAAACAAAGGAACAGGAACGTCCTCTTACCGAGCTTATGATAGAAATCATATCGTTTTGATTGATGGAAAACCAACTCTGGAAGGTTCAGCCGATCCTACTTTTCACGGCGACAAAACCAAGCACAATCCCGAAGATTTATTGGTTGCCTCACTTTCGGCTTGCCACATGATGTCCTATTTTCATGTTTGCGTAAAAGCAGGAATCACGGTAGTTGATTATGAAGACAATGCCACTGGAACCATGATTACCGAAGGCGATGGCGGACGTTTTACAGAAGTAACATTACATCCAGTTGTAACGATTACCGATGCATCTCAAATTGAGTTGGCCAATGCATTGCATAAAAAGGCAAATGAGCTTTGTTTTATTGCGAATTCGGTTAATTTTCCAGTTAGGCATGAAGTGGTTTGCTTGGTTGGATAAATTTATTTTATTTAGACAAATTAGGATTACTCATTTTTTGCTAGCATGTTTTTATAACAAAATAAATTTGTGATAATTCAACAAGTAACAAACCTCAATTGATTTATTTTTATCATATAAACAGAACATTCATTGCATATTATTCAAAAAACCAATCGTATAGAAGTAATTCATTGACAATAATCAAATTATATTTTCTTCATGCTATTATGATAAATCGATACTTTTAATTAAATTTGCTTGAGAATCCTTAAGAAGACCATTATGACAAACCCACAAACCCAGAAAGAAATTTCGTTTGAAGATTTTAAAACCGAAGTTTTAAACGACTATAAAATTGCCATAACCAGTAGAGAATGTAGTCTTCTTGGGAGACGTGAAGTATTAACCGGAAAGGCCAAATTTGGTATTTTCGGTGACGGGAAAGAAGTGCCACAACTCGCTATGGCAAAGGCTTTCAAGAACGGCGATTTTCGTTCGGGATATTACAGGGATCAGACTTTTATGATGGCGATTGGCGAGATGAATATTCAACAATTCTTCGCCGGATTATACGGTCATACCGATATTGAACATGATCCAATGTCGGCTGGACGCCAAATGGGTGGTCATTTTGCAACCCATAGTTTGAACGAAGATGGTTCATGGAAAAACCTGACGTTGCAAAAAAATTCAAGTGCCGATATTTCGCCAACGGCTGGACAAATGCCACGTTTGTTAGGCTTGGCTCAAGCTTCAAAAATCTACAGAAACGTTACGGGAATTCATAATAAAACAAATTTTTCGATCAACGGAAATGAAATCGCCTGGGGAACAATTGGTAACGCCAGTACTTCCGAAGGATTATTTTTTGAAACCATCAATGCTGCTGGAGTTTTGCAAGTTCCGATGGTAATGAGTGTTTGGGATGATGAATATGGAATTTCAGTTCACGCGAGACATCAGACTACAAAGGAAAACATCTCTGAAATCTTGAAAGGTTTTCAACGTGACGAGAACGGAAATGGTTATGAAATCATTCGTGTGAAAGGTTGGGATTATCCTGCCTTGGTTGATGCTTATCAAAAAGCTGCTCAAATTGCAAGAGAAGAACACGTTCCAGTTTTGATTCACGTGAATGAATTGACACAACCCCAAGGACACTCTACTTCTGGTTCTCACGAGCGTTATAAAAATGCAGAACGATTGGCTTGGGAAAGCGATTTTGATTGTGTTCGTCAGATGAAATTATGGATGATTGCTTTGAATATTGCATCTCCAGAAGAATTGGACGAAATGGAAAATGCCAGCAAGAAAGAAGTGCTAGATGGTAAAAAAGCAGCCTGGGAAGCTTTTGTTTCTCCAACAAAAAATGAACAAAAAGAATTGATTGCCTTATTGGATAAAATTGCTGAAACTAGCGACAAAAAGGATTTCATCAACAAACATACTACCGAATTAAAAGGTATAAAAGAGCCCATTAGAAAAGAAATTTTGATTACAGCTCGTAAAGTTTTACGTCGTATTGTAAACGAAAGCTCAAGAAAAGAATTGGCTGATTGGATCGTAAATTATACCGAAAAAATTCAACCAAAATTCAGTTCGCATTTGTTTTCTCAATCGGAAGAAAATGTTTTTTCTGTGAAAGAAGTGTTGCCAACTTATGACGAATCTGCCGAAGATGCCGATGCCCGTTTGATTTTACGTGACAACTTTGATGCTATTTTCAATAAATATCCAGAGTCATTGATTTTTGGTGAAGATGCCGGAAATATTGGTGATGTAAACCAAGGTCTCGAAGGAATGCAGGAAAAATACGGAGAACTTCGTGTTGCCGATGCAGGAATTCGTGAAGCGACCATTTTAGGTCAAGGAATCGGGATGGCAATGAGAGGTTTACGACCGATTGCCGAAATTCAATATTTGGATTATTTGCTTTATGCGATTCAAATTATGAGTGATGATTTGGCTACTTTGCAATACAGAACACGCGGAAAACAAAAGGCTCCGCTAATCATCAGAACCCGTGGACACCGTCTGGAAGGTATCTGGCATTCAGGTTCTCCGATGGGAATGATCATCAATGCGATTCGTGGAATTCATGTTTTGGTTCCTAGAAATATGACAAAAGCCGCTGGTTTTTATAATACTTTATTAGAAACGGATGAACCAGCTTTGGTGGTAGAATGTTTAAACGGTTATCGTTTGAAGGAAAAAATGCCAACCAATCTGGGAGAATTTAAAACACCAATAGGAGTTGTAGAAACAATAAAAGAAGGAACAGACATCACAATTGTTTCTTATGGTTCAACCTTACGTTTGATTGAACAAGCTGCAAAAGAATTGCAAGAAGTTGGAATCAATGCCGAAATTATTGACGTTCAATCGCTATTGCCGTTTGATATCAACCATGATATCGTGAAAAGTGTAGCCAAAACAAACCGTTTGCTAGTGATTGATGAAGATGTTCCAGGAGGAGCTTCTGCTTATATCTTGCAACAAATTGTGGACGTTCAAAACGCTTATAAATATTTAGACAGTAAACCTGAAACATTGGCTGCAAAAGCCCATCGTCCTGCTTATGGAACAGATGGCGATTATTTCTCTAAGCCTTCGGCCGAAGATATTTTCGAAAAAGTATATGCCATTATAAGTGAGGCAAAACCAGATAAATATCCGAGTTTATATTAATAGAATAGTGAAATCCCAATCTTTAAACGGTTGGGATTTTTTTTTCTGAAAATCATAAGAGCTACGAAAGCGTAAACTATACAATAAAAAACGTATATTTAGAGTTCAATTTGTATTAATCAAAACCAAAATATATGAAAAAAGTACTGTTCGTTTTAGGAATGATGTCTATCATGACTATTATATCTTGTAAAAAAGATACTCCTGTAGCTCCACCACCTCCACCAGAACCTATAGCAGCTCCTGCTCCACCACCCGTTCCTGCAGCACCTGAAGTTGAGGAAGAAGAAGATGGAACATCTGTTTCAATAGATAAAGATGGTCTTGATGTTTCAAGCAAGGATGGTGACAAAAAAACAACCGTTAAAGTTTCGGGTGAAGATTCTAAAATCGAAATCAAAAAGTAATTAGTTTCTTAATGAAACGTTATAATGCCAACATAAATTTTTTATGTTGGCATTTTTTATTTTAAATTTAAACTGAAAAATAAATCCAAACCAAAATGACCCCATTAGAAACTATTTTAAAAGCTCAAAAAAATAGCAAAGTAATTGATGCTTCAATTCCCTATCAACTTTATCAACCATTGGATTTATCGATTTCAAACACTGATTTATTGGTTTTGAAAAATGCAGACGAATACGAAGAATACATCAATACTTATTTGAAACAAAAGAATGCAAAAGTAGCTTTTGGCGGTTATAAGGAATTTCGAAATCTCTATAAAAGAAGTTCCATCTTTAATGAACTGGATTTGGAAGAACGAAATATCCATATCGGAATGGATCTATGGATCAAGGAAGGAACTCCTGTTTTGGCACCACTTGACGGAACCGTCCACAGTTTTGATTATAATGTAGGTCTTGGAAATTATGGTCCCACTATCATCTTGAAGCATGAGATTGACGATATAAATTTTCATACTTTATATGGCCATTTATCGATTGAAAGCATAGAAACTCTCAAAATTGGAACCGAATTTAAATCTGGAGAACCAATTGGAACCCTAGGAGATGCATCTGTAAACGGAGATTATGCTCCACATTTGCACTTTCAAATCATTGAAGATATGGGAGATTACTTTGGAGATTATCCCGGAGTTTCGAGCCAAAATGATTTGGATAGTTACCTTCAAAATTGTCCCGACCCTAATCTACTTTTAAAAATAAATGAACTATGAGAAAAGCAATCTTACTTTTAATCCTGTTTACTTTTGCATTAAACGCTTGTAAATCAAAAAGCAAAGTAGCCGAAAAACCTACAATTGCCGTTGTAGATGCCAACACGGTTGATAAAACTAAAAAAAGTAAAGCTTATGAATTAGGAAAACGTGTTTTGATGACATGTAATACCTCTAAATTCAAGCCTTTCAGTAAAAGTGAAGCAACGGAGTCGGTTATCAAAAACACCACATTGGAACGATTGACTGCCACTTGCAGAAAATTCAGAATAAAATATGGCGAATTCAAGGACATCAAGTTAGCTCAAGTAATTCATAATACACTAGACGATAGCTATATTTTTCGCTATAAAGCAGAATATCAAAGGGATTTCGTTACCAAAGAATTGAGAGTGACCATCAATAATGAAAACAAAGTTTCTGCCATAAAATCAACCGATTGGACAGACGAATTCAAATAAAAAACAAAAATGCATAGATCTTCATTTGTACAAACCCTTCTGATTTTATTTTTAACGATTCCCTTTTTGGCTATAGCCCAAGAAAAAATGATTACAAAAGACGGGAAGGAATATCCTGCAACAAGCAATTGGGAATTTTTATGTCCGTCTTATACCTATTCCGGAATTTTAAATGCCCAAATTGCTAAAACCGAAAAAGGCGGAATACTAAAAATAGGCATCAATGTTTCCGATGAAAATTTCTATATTGGTGACAATGTTTACCTTACTTTGGAAGATGGTTCGTATATTATTTGCACCGATAAAGGCATTCGCGAAATGAAAGAAAAGCAAACCATTGCCTATTATTTCTTAACTGCAAGTGAAATGAACAAACTGAAAATAATTCAAATTTCGAATATCCGTTTTCAAATTAAGGGAAATCAGGATTTATACAGCAGCAAAACCGGACATTTTACAGCAATCAATAAAAAATCTACAATTGAGGTTTTGGGGATTGCCGAAGATTTGAAAACCTATAATACGAAAGCAGCCCTAAACTCACTTTAAATTCAAATTATGAACACAACCCAACACCTGATTGAAGAGTTTTATGCCGGATTTGCAGAAGGAAACGCAAAGACGATGGCAAGTTGTTATCACAAAGAAATTCAATTTCAAGATCCGGCTTTTGGGAAATTAGAAGGACCGGACGTAATTGACATGTGGGAAATGCTGATCGAAAAAGGCAAAGGTGCTATCAAAATCGAATTCTCGGATGTGGAAGCTAATGAACTTTCGGGTACTGCGAAATGGGTGGCAACTTATACCTTTAGCAAAACTAATCGGAAAGTTGTCAATGTGATTCGGGCTTCCTTTGTTTTTAAGGATGGCCTAATCATCAAGCATACGGATGATTTTGATATATGGAAATGGTCGAAACAGGCTTTAGGGTTGCCGGGTTACCTTCTGGGTTGGACAGGTTTTATGCAACGAAAAATTCAGGAAAATGCATTGCAATCGCTTCGATACTATCAATCGAAGAAGAAGTAACTTGTTTTAATTAACAATTCTTTATCGTGATTTGGTTCGCAATTTCTTATTTTTAGGGAACACTAAAATGCTTCCCAAAATGAACAATTCAAACTTTACTATCTTTCTTCCCTATTTATATTTGGCTTGGGCCGATGACATCCTGACCAAGAAAGAATTCGATACCTTACATCTTTTCATATCTTCCAGAAATTGGCTTAAAGCCGAAGATAAAAATTTTCTTTTGTCCAAGATCAATCTCGCTTCGCCTCCATCACGTTCGGAATTATCAGAATGGAAAAAAATAATCGAAAGGCAAATTGCATCTTCTCCTAAAACCATCATCCTTTTTGATTTGGTTGTTGCTTTATCAAATGAAGATGCTGAAGTTATTTCCTTCAAGCCTCAATTTGAAGAATTGGAAAACAATCTTGGAATTTTGAGTGAAGAGGTCATTAATACTTTTAAAGAAAGTCACACTACCATTACTTCTGAATATGGAAATGTGGTTGAATTTAATGTTGCCACACTGACTTCAATTCTTGATGGAGAACAGGCCCCCATTATTAATAAGGTGAAAGAAGTTATTTCGAGACCTGAATTTGAGTATGAAACTTCGACGGATATTTTTGTTTACAGAGAAAAAGTTTTAGAATGGTGCAAGATATTGGCAAAAGAAAACCTTGGCAATATGGCGTATCCTGAAAGATATGGAGGAGGCGAAAACATTGCCGATTATTTTGCGATAATGGAAACGTTGAGTTACCACGATTTGAGCTTGGTGATTAAATTTGGCGTTCAATTTGGACTTTGGGGCATGAGCATCCAATCATTGGGAACGGAAAAACATTACGAAAAATACCTGAAGGACATCGGGACACTTGATCTTCCTGGTTGTTTTGCCATGACGGAAACCCACCATGGCTCTAATGTAAAAGGGATTGAAACGACAGCCACTTACAACCATTCAGCTAAAACTTTCACGATTCATACACCACACGAAAAAGCCCAAAAAGAATATATTGGGAACGCGGCCAATCATGGAAGGATGGCAACGGTTTTTGCAAAGCTTATAATCGACGGTCATGATTATGGCGTGAATGCTTTTATTGTTCCGCTACGAGAAGAAAATTTAAATATTCTGGAAGGCATAACTATAAAAGATTGCGACTTAAAAATGGGTCTGAATGGTGTTGATAATGGTATCATTCAGTTTCATAATGTGGTGATTCCGAAAGAAAACATGCTGGATCGTTTTGCTCAAATCAATGAAAAGGGAGAATTTGAGAGTCCGATTCCGAGTGACAATAGACGTTTTTTCACGATGTTGGGTACATTGGTTGGAGGCCGAATTGGGATTCCAAGATCGGCTTTGGCAGCTGCAAAATCAGGATTGACAATTGCGATAAAATACAGCGATACAAGAAGGCAATTTGGTCCAGAAGGCGGTTCGGAAGTTCCGATTTTGAATTACCGAATGCATCAACGACGGTTGTTTCCTTATTTGGCGAAAGCCTATGCCATTCACTTCGGATTGCAATATGTAACCCAAAGATTCATCGGCAAGAAAGAGGAAGAAATGCAGGAAATTGAAGCCCTTGCAGCAGGAATGAAGGCCTACTCTACTTGGAATACCAGAGATACCTTGCAGGAATGCCGTGAAGCTTGTGGTGGAAAAGGGTATTTATCGGAAAACAGAATTGATGCCTTGAAAAACGATACCGAAATTTATACCACATTTGAAGGTGACAATACTGTTTTGATGCAATTGGTGGCCAAAAACCGACTATCGGAATTCAGGAAAGAATTTGGTGAAATGAATGCTTTTGGAATTATCAATTATGTGTATGATCAAGCGAAAACCGTGATTTCTCAGAAGAATCCGTTTGCCACCCGGAATACAGATGAGGCTCATTTGCTTGACAAGGAATTTCATCTCAATGCGTTTCAATACCGTGAAAAACAAATTTTAAATTCGGCTGCAAAGCGTTTGAAAAAATTGATTGACGAGGGTTTGGATTCGTATGATGCTTTCAACGTAGTGCAGCATCAGATGATTGAAGTGGCACAGGCTTATTTGGAAAGAGTGACTTTAGAGCAGTTTTATACTGAAATTGAAAGCATAAAAGATGAAAATTGCAAGACAATATTAACCGAGCTTTGTCAACTCTATGCACTTTCGCAAATCGAAAAAAATAAAGGTTGGTTTCTCGAAGATGGCTACATGGAAGGTGTGAAAACAAAAGCCATCCGAAAAATGGTAAATCAATTGTGTTGGGAAATTCGTCCGAATGCTGTAGCTCTGGTTGAGGCTTTTGACATTCCGGAAAGTTGCTTGGCAGCTCCAATTATCAATCCATAATTGGTGGATTTTAATGGTAAACTTAACATTGACAAATGTTAACAATTTGTATCTTTGTGCTCATTAAAATTTAAATTTCTAATACATCAAAAATAGATTATGCAACACATTATTGATCGTTTTTTCAGCTATGTTACCATTGATACCGAATCGGATCCGAATTCTGACACTACTCCAAGTACAAAAAAGCAATTGGTTTTGGCCAATTTATTGGTTAAAGAGCTAAAAGCCATCGGCTTGACCGAAGTAACCAAGGATAAAAATGGTTATGTAATGGGAACACTTGCAAGTAATGTTGAGCATGAAGTTCCGACGATTGGATTTGTCGCACACTATGATACTACTCCAGATTTTACAGGTTTTAATGTAAAACCTCAAATCGTAGAAAACTATGATGGTGGCGATATTGTTTTGAATGCAGAACAAAATATCGTTTTATCTCCAAATTATTTCAAAGATTTATTGCAATATAAAGGACAAACCATTATTACAACCGATGGAACGACTTTGCTTGGTGCAGATGATAAAGCTGGATTGACAGAGATTGTTACGGCAATGGAATACTTGGTTCAGAATCCGCAAATCAAACATGGTAAAATCAGAGTTGGTTTTACTCCAGATGAAGAAATTGGTCGTGGAGCTGATTTATTTGATGTAAAGAAATTCGGTGCTCAATGGGCTTACACAATGGATGGAAGTCAGATTGGGGAATTGGAATATGAAAACTTTAATGCTGCTGGAGCGAAAATCACCTTTAAAGGAAAAAGTGTTCATCCTGGCTATGCAAAAGGAAAAATGATCAACTCTATGTTGATTGCCAATGATTTCATCAATGAATTGCCAAAAGGAGAAACTCCAGAAGAAACAAGAGGTTACGAAGGTTTTTTTCACGTTCATCATTTGAATGGAAGTATTGAGGAAACAGTTCTACAGTTGATCATCCGTGATCACGATGCTAAAAAGTTCTTGAAACGTAAAGAATTAATTCACAATATCACTAAGAAATTCAATAAGAAATTTGCAAAACAATTTGGTGAAGATATTGTAATTACGGAAGTAAAAGACCAGTATTACAACATGAAAGAAATGGTGGAACCAGTAAAATATATTGTTGATTTGGCTGAAAAAGCAATGAAACAATTAGACATCAAACCTTTGATCAAGCCTATTCGTGGTGGAACTGACGGTTGCAGATTGTCTTATATGGGATTACCTTGTCCGAATATTTTCGCTGGTGGACATAATTTCCACGGAAAATATGAATACGTTCCTGTTGAAAGCATGCAAAAAGCAATTGATGTGATTGTGAAAATTGCTGAACTTACTGCTACAACAGATTTTACTACTATTGAAAGTGGAATAGAGAAAAAGTCAAAAAAAGATTCTAAAAATAAATCAGACAAAAAATCAAAATCTAAGAAAAAGAAAAAATAGTTTTGGATTCTGATAAAAAACATACTTGGGATAAAGTTAATGATTGGGCTGAGGAATTAGATCTTCTTCAGTCCATTATTGCTAAAACCGAGGTTGTAGAAACTATAAAATGGGGCGGATTGACCTATACTGTAAACGGAAAAAATGTTTTAGGAATTGGTGGCTTCAAGAACTTTTTTACAATTTGGTTTTACCAAGGAGTTTTTTTAGAAGATAAAAACAAAGTTCTGGTAAATGCCAATGAAGGTGTCACGAAAGCCTTGAGACAATGGCGTTTTTTTTCCAAAGAAGACATTAATGAAAGTTTGATTTTATTGTATATCAAAGAAGCTATTGCAAATTCTAAAGCTGGTAAAGAGATAAAGCCTGAAAAGAAAAAGGCAATTGTTTCTGAACTTTTTAATAAGGAACTAGATGCTGACAAACTTCTGGCTGAAGCTTTTGCTACATTTTCTGTTGCAAAGCAAAATGAATTTTTAGAGCATATTGAAAGTGCAAAACAAGAGAAAACTAAACTATCCCGAATTGAAAAAATAAAACCTCTCATTTTCCAAAAGATAGGTTTGAACGATAAATACAAATAAAAAACGCTCCATTATGGAGCGTTTTTACTTTATAAAAAAATAAAATTATTTCTTGATAACTGGTGAAGCATTCAATTTTGCACTCATTTCCATAGAAATAGCCGAACGCTCCATTTTCAATTTTCCAGACATCGTTTCGATTACGATAGTTGTATCGGCCAATTCTGCAATTTTTCCGTGAATACCACTTTTAGTAATAATCTTGTCCCCGACTTTAAGGCTTGATTCAAACTCTCTTTCTTTTTTTGCTCTTTGTTGTTGTGGTCTGATCATTAAAAAGTAAAAAACCGCAATCATTGCCACGTAAGGCAAAAAAGTCATATAATTTTCCATTGTTGTATTTCTTATTTGTTTATGTTTTATTTTTTTTCTGCTATATTGGCAACAATCGACAGTGTTTCTACTTCGTTTTTGGTATTAGCATGAATTCGAATTGTTTTCTTGGTTATTCCTTTTTTTCCAGTTGAATTAAACGAAACAGTCAAACTAGCTTTTTCACCAGGTTTCACTGGAGTTTTTGGATACTCTGGAACCGTGCAACCACATGAGCTTTTTGCATCGGTAATAATCAAATCTGTATCCCCATTATTGGTAAAGGTGAAAACGTGCTGTACTTTATCGCCTTGTGTTATATTTCCAAAATCATAATCAGCTTCTGAAAAATCCATAGAAGCATATTTTGCATTTGGATCAATAACTTTTGGTTTACTATCAGGAAAAGCCATTTTTTTTCGCTCTTCAGCAGAAAATTCAATTTTTTCTTTTTTTGGTTTCTCGGTGTTTTCTTCTTCTTTTTTGCAAGAAACAGTTACCATTAGCATTGATAACGCTACAAGTGTAAATACTTTTTTTATCATCTTTTCTAGATTTACATTAAACCTCTTCCTATTTTGTTTAATTTATTATCTGCTTGAAATTCTTTTACCAAATTATCTAAAATACCATTAATAAAGATGCTACTTTTTGGTGTCGAATATTCTTTTGCCAATTCTAAATACTCGTTCATGGTAACTTTTACAGGAATTGATGGGAATTTTAAAAACTCGCAAATTGCCATTTTCAAGATAATGGTATCCAATTCGGCTATCCTTTCAGTATCCCAATTTGGAGTCTTGTCCATGTATTCTTTAGCGAAAGCCCCTTCGTTCAAAACCGTTTTTCTAAACAAATCTTTTACAAAATCTTTATCATCTGCATCTTTATAAAGCTTAGGGATTTTAATTTCGCTATTTTCTTTAATCGCTTTTAGTTGCTTGATAATCTCTGTATTCACTAACGGAATGTCATCGATCCAAGTTAATTTATTGTCCTCAAGATACTCATATAACTTTTCGTTTGGAACAATAATTTCGGTAAAAATATCTACTACAAACTGTTTGTCTTCTTCAAAATTATTGACGCGATTGGTCATATAGTTGGAATAGAAATCGCTGTTTTTGATTTCCTGAAGCAAAATTTGAATGTATTCATCTGCCAATTCCCAATTATTTATTTTCCTGTTTTCAAGTGCAATACTAAGGGAATTACTTTCCGAAAGCAATTCAATGACTTGATTGTTGATGAATTTTTTGTTGGGGTTACGTTCTTCTGGAGTAACTAAATGTTTCTTACTTGATTTGTCTAAAAAAACTTCTTCGGTTTTTTTGATTTCAATCAAAGACGAAAGCATAATCAAATATAAATCCTGAATATTTTCGACACTGTAGAAAAGAAATTTTTCTTCTTTTTCAAGATTGTCTGACTTGCTTTGATGCATTGCATAAATTGTTTGCATCACTTTAACACGAATATGTCTTCTGTTTAACACGGATAAGAACTTTTATAAATTAACAAAGCGAAAGAAATTCTTTCGCTTTGCAAAAATAGTAATATTATTGAAAATGCCCCTTATTTAGTTGCGTTTTCTTTTTTTCTAGTATCGATTCTGTTTTGAGCAATTCTCATGGCAGCTTCTTGAGTTGTGATACCATTTTGTTCTGCATAAGCAAAAATCTCTAACGTAGTATTATAGATGTTTTCGGTTCTTCTCATTGCTTCTGCACTGTCATAACCTACAATTTCAGCATAAACATTGATGATTCCACCAGCATTGATCAAGAAATCCGGTGCATAAAGAATCCCTTTTCCTTTCAAGATTTGTCCGTGAATGGCATCATTTGCCAACTGATTGTTTGCAGCTCCAGCAATAACTCTTGCTTTTAATCTATTGATAGTGTCATCATTTACAGTAGCTCCAAGTGCACAAGGTGAATAAATATCCACATCTGCACTATAAATATCAGTACCTGCATAGATAGAAGCACCATATTTTTGGCTTACTTCTTCTAATTTTCCTTGATTGATATCTGTAATTTGAACCTGAGCTCCTTCTTTTGTTAAAAAGTCAACCAAAGTTTCCCCTACATGACCAATTCCTTGTACCAAAATTTTCTTTCCATCCAAGCTTTCGCTACCAAACTGGTATTTTGCAGCTGCTTTCATTCCCATATAAACACCATAAGCTGTTACAGGAGAAGGGTTTCCAGACCCCCCTTTTTCTACAGAAACACCAGTAACAAACTTCGTTACTTCTCTAATGTTGTCCATGTCTTGAGTCGTAGTTCCAACATCTTCGGCAGTAATATATTTTCCGCTTAGAGAATTCACATATTCTCCAAATTTGCGAATCATTTCTGGAGTTTTATCAATTTTAGAATCACCAATTATGACGGCTTTACCCCCACCAAGATTCAATCCTGTAATTGCTGATTTATATGTCATTCCGCGAGATAATCTCAAAACGTCGTTTAAAGCCTCCCATTCATTTGCGTATTTCCACATTCTTGTTCCACCCAAAGCTGGTCCTAAAACTGTGTTATGAATACCAATTATTGCTTTTAAACCAGTATCTTTGTCATTGCAAAAAACGATTTGTTCATGATTATCAAATGATACTTGTCCAAAAACTGGATCAATTTTGTGAAGTTCTTTCGGGGTTAATACTTCTGTTATCATAGTACTTAATTTATTAAATGAATTATGACTTTATCAAAAAGACAGTACAAATTTACAGTTTTAATCAAAACATTGCAATAGATTTGGCTTTTTTTAGCAATCCTTTAATTAAATTGTTTTTTACACACTAAAACCAAAAATATATTTTATTGTGATTTTTAACTAATATTACTCAATAAAATATTTGATTATCTTAATATAATGAAAGAATTACAATATTTAAATAAATATTTCGTCAAATATAAATACCATTTTTTGTTCGGAATAATTACCACAATTGCTGCTCAAATATTTTCTTTGTTCACTCCAAAATTAATTAGCGATTCGTTTCAAGAAATTGAAAAATTTGCTAAAAGCGATTCTATACAATCCGAAATTATAAAAACAGCCTTGTTCCACAACATATTACTAATTGTTGGAACTACAATTGTTGCTGGATTATTAACTTTTTTAATGCGACAAACATTGATTGTGATGTCGCGCCATGTCGAATTCGATTTAAAAAACGAAGTATTCCGCCAATATGAAAATCTAAGTCAAAGTTTTTATAAACAAAACCGGACAGGAGACTTGATGAACCGCATTAGCGAAGACGTTGGAAAAGTGAGAATGTATGTAGGGCCAGCCGTGATGTACACAATTAACACCTTCATTCGTTTTGCAATCGTTATTGTATATATGTATAATGTTTCGCCACGATTAACCTTATATACCTTATTACCATTACCGCTTTTATCATATATCATTTTTAAATTGAGTACCGAAATCAATAAGAGAAGTACCTCATTTCAGCAAAATCTTTCCAAATTGTCCAGTTTCTCACAAGAAGTTTTTTCTGGAATCAGAGTAATAAAAGCTTATTCCTTAGAAACCAAATACCAAGAAAACATGGGAGAACTTTCGCAAGAAAGCAAAGAGAAAGCCATGAGTTTAGCCATGACAAATTCGCTTTTTGGTCCGTTAATGTTAGCCTTGATTGGTGTGAGTAACTTGGTGGTAATTTATTTTGGAGGAATGATGTACATCAACGGAAGTATTGACAGTATTGGTATTATTGCCGAATTCATCTTGTATGTAAATATGCTAACCTGGCCAGTAGCCTCATTAGGATGGGTTTCGTCAATGGTTCAAGAAGCCGAAGCTTCCCAGAAAAGAATTAACGAATTTTTGAAAATCGAACCTGAAATCAAGAATAACTCCAAAGAACATTCTATCATTCATGGAGCTATCGAATTTAAAAATGTGAGTTTCACATATGACGATACAAATATTGAAGCCTTAAAAAATATCAATTTCACTATTAACAAAGGAGAAACTTTGGCTATTTTGGGAAAAACAGGGTCAGGAAAATCAAGTATTCTTTCCTTGATCAGCCGATTATATGACGTTTCGGATGGAAAAATTACCGTTGATGGAAAAGAAATACGTCAACAAAATCTTTTTGATTTAAGAAACAGCATCGGTGTAGTGCCTCAGGATGCTTTCCTTTTTTCGGATTCCATCAAGAATAATATAAAATTTGGAAAAGAAGATGCTACGGAAGAAGAAGTAGTAGAGGCGGCAAAAAAAGCAGTTGTACACGAAAATATCGTCAATTTCAACATGCAATATGAAACGGTTTTGGGCGAACGAGGAATTACACTCTCGGGCGGACAAAAACAGCGGGTTTCGATTGCACGCGCCATTATCAAAGACCCAGCGATTTTGATGCTCGACGATTCACTTTCGGCAGTTGATACCGAAACTGAAGAAGCAATTTTGAATAATCTGCTGGATTTTTGCAAAAACAAAACCACGATTATTGTAACCCATAGAGTCTCATCAGCCAAAAATGCAGATAAGATAATCATTCTGGAAGAAGGAAAAATCATCCAACAAGGTTCTCATAATCAACTTGTAAACCAAGACGGATATTACAAAGAGTTATATATAAAACAACTTTCTGAAAAAGAAATTATATAAAATGTTGGTCAATTAACTTTTTTTTCTGATTTTTGAGTTCTACAAAACACCCAAATAATAGATAGAAGGATTATGAGAGAAAATGATATGTTAGAAAAAGAAGAAATTTTTTCTAAAGTTTTAAGAGCTGGAAGAAGAACTTATTTCTTCGATGTTAGAGCTACAAAGGCCGATGATTATTATATCACGATTACTGAAAGTAAAAAGTTCACTGAAGAAGATGGATCGTTCCACTTCAAGAAACACAAGATTTACTTATATAAAGAAGATTTTGCCGCTTTCGCTGAAATTTTAGAAGAAATGACTTCATATGTTTTGAACCACAAAGGCGAAGAAGTGATTTCTGAAAGACATCAAAAAGATTTCAAGAAAGAATACTTTAATGAATATAATCAAAAAATTGAAGTGCAAAACGCTGCAGAACCATCTGTTAGCAGTTTTACAGATATTGATTTTGATGATATTTAATTATTAAAAAAAAACAGTTAAAGTCTGAAAGTCGAATGATTTTCAGACTTTTTTTTACCCAATTCTCAAACCGTTTTCCACCCGAAAATCAGGACTCAACAATACCACATCTCCTTCATCCCCAACTGCTCCAAGAACTAAACACTCGCTCATAAACTTGCCAATTTGTTTCTTGGGAAAATTTACAACAGCAACAATCTGCCGGTTGAGCAACTGTTCTTTATCATATCTTTTTGTAATTTGAGCCGAAGATTTCCTGATTCCTATTTCATTACCAAAGTCAATTGTGAGTTGAAATGCTGGTTTTCTAGCCTCTGGGAAGTCATTAACGGCTGTAATCGTGCCAACTAAAATTTCGACTTTCTCAAAATCGGACCATGTTATTTCTGATTGCATATTTTATTCATTATTTTATTATTAATATTAAATATTCGTGATTCAAATTTCTAATAATTTTTATTATATTTAGAATCGAAAACTAAATATTTTGTTTACTGCATCTTAAGTTTATAAAAAAGGAACGTTGATTAATGAAAATGAACTACAAATAATGGCAAAAACACCTTCAAATATGTTACCGCTAGGAACTTTAGCACCGTCTTTTCGACTTAAAGATACAAACTCCAACTATCATTATTCTTTTGAAGATTTAAAGGGAATCAAAGGAACTTTGGTTATGTTCATTTGCAATCATTGCCCGTTTGTGCATCACGTTTTGGAAGAAGTGTTAATGATTGCAAACGATTATCGTGTTCAAGGTTTGGGAGTAATTGCAATTTCAAGTAACGATGCCGAAAAATATCCGCAAGATGGTCCGGAAATGATGACCGAATTTGCTTTTCAAAATAAGATGGATTTTCCTTATTTATATGATGAAAGCCAAGATGTAGCAAGAGCTTTTGATGCCGCTTGTACACCCGATTTTTATCTTTTTGATGCACAAGATAAGTTATTCTACAGAGGTCAATTGGATGATTCGCGACCCGGAAACGGAATTCCCTTAAGCGGAAGCGATTTGCGAAATGCAATCGATGCCGTAATTTATAACCGAAGCATTGCCGAACCACAAAAGCCAAGTTTGGGCTGTAATATTAAATGGAAATAATTTTTACCGATGGAAATATATCATATAAGTGCCGAATGTTATCCTGTTGCAAAAGTTGGCGGTCTAGCCGATGTAGTTGGGGCTTTACCTAAATACCAAAACAATCTAGGTCACAACGCTAAAGTTGTGGTTCCTGGATATGACAATAAATTTACAAATGAAAATGAATTTGATACCATTCATCAAGGGAAATTAAAACTGGGTTGGTTTCATTTTAATTATACTGTTTTCCGAGAAAAGAACAATAAATTAGGTTTTGAATTATATTTGATCGCCATTCCTGAATTGTTTGACAGACCAAATGTATATTCTTATGATGATGACACCGAACGTTTTACAGCTTTCCAGATTGTTTTTTTAAATTGGCTAACCGAAACCAATCAACACCCTGACATCTTGCACTGTCACGATCATCATACTGGATTAATTCCTTTTTTGGTGCAAAATGCGTTCAACTATCATCATCTGAAGGCAACTCCTACCGTATTAACGATTCACAATGGACAGTATCAAGGATGGTTTGGTTTAGATAAACTGCATTATTTGCCCGAATTCCATCAATCAAAATTAGGATTCTTGGAATGGAACGGAATTATAAATCCTTTGGCTTCAGCCATAAAATGTGCTTGGAAAGTAACCACAGTTTCACCAAGTTATCTGGACGAGATTAGTAACAATGCTAATGGATTGGAAAATCTTCTTCGATATGAAAGACCAAAATCAGTTGGCATTCTAAACGGAATCGACACCGAAGTTTGGAATCCAAAAACGGATGATATGCTTGTAGCGAATTATAACTTGAAAAATTTCAAAACAGGGAAAAACAAGAACAAGGAATTCATTTGTGAACAATTTAATCTGGATATCAACAAACCATTGTTTACTTTCATAGGAAGATTGGTGGGCGAAAAAGGTGCCGATTTATTGCCTGAAATTTGCAGTACCGCTTTAAGCAGAAATCCTGGAGAAATCAATATTTTAATGTTAGGTTCGGGAGATAAACAACTGGAAAAGAGTCTCGATGGATTAAAATACTTTTATCCCGGAAATTACAATGCTTATATAGGCTATAATGAGAAATTAGCTCATATCATTTATGCTGGAGCCGATTATCTATTGATGCCTTCACGTGTTGAGCCTTGTGGTTTAAACCAAATGTATGCCATGCGTTATGGCACCATTCCAATCGTTAGAAGAACGGGCGGATTAAAAGACACCGTTTGGGACATTGGCGATGGAGGTTTTGGAATCTGTCACGACAACACTAGTGTTTTTGATGTAAATCACTCCATAACCAGAGGGATTGATTTATTTAATGACAGAGAAAAATTTGATTCCGTTAGAAAAACAATCCTGCAAATTGATCATTCGTGGGATAAAGTTGCCGAAGAATATATTAAGGTTTACCAATCACTAAAAAACTAAAAACAAAAAGCTATGAACAACAACATTTTAGCCATTATTTTGGGAGGTGGTCAAGGCTCCCGATTAGCGCCATTAACAGAAAGCCGTTCAAAACCAGCCGTTCCAATTGCAGGAAAATACAGATTGGTTGATATTCCGATTTCAAATTGTATCAATTCTGATATCAAGAGAATGTTTGTATTGACACAGTTTAATTCGGCTTCATTGAATCAGCACATTAAAAACACCTATCATTTTAGTCACTTTAGCACTGCATTTGTAGATATTTTGGCTGCAGAGCAAACCCCTGACAACCCTACTTGGTTTCAAGGAACCGCTGATGCTGTTCGACAATGTATGCAACATTTTTTGAACCACGAATTTGATTATGCCCTGATTCTATCCGGAGATCAATTGTATCAAATGGATTTCAACAAAATGATAAAAGCCCATACCGAAAGTGGAGCCAATATTACCATCGCTACTTTGCCAGTTACGGCAAAAGAAGCTCCTGAATTTGGAATTTTAAAAACCAACGAAGAAAGTCTGATTACTTCATTTATTGAAAAACCTTCAAAAGATTTATTGCCAGACTGGACATCAGAAGTGAGTGAGGAAATGGCTAGCGAAGGCAAACATTATTTAGCTTCTATGGGAATTTATATTTTCAACCGCGAACTATTGGTGAGATTGATGTCTAATCCAGATACAAAAGATTTTGGAAAAGAAATCATTCCGCAAGCTATCGGAAATCAAAAAATATTGAGCTATCAGTATGAAGGATATTGGACCGATATTGGAAATATTGATTCCTTCTTTGAGGCAAATTTAGGCTTGACCGATGATATTCCGAAGTTTAATTTATTTGATAATTCGAGTAAGATTTATACCAGAGCTCGAGTTTTGCCTCCTTCAAAAATTACAGGTGCAACAAATTTTGATCGTTCAGTAGTTGCAGAAGGTTGTATTATCAATTCAACAAAAATCGAACATTCGGTTATTGGAATCCGTTCAAGAATTGACGAAGGTTCAGTAATAAAAAATTCTTATTTAATGGGTAATGATTTCTATCAAAACTTGGAAGAAATTAGCCATAATCATCAGGAACACATTACTAATATCGGAATTGGAAAGCGTTGTTACATCAACAATACCATCGTTGATAAAAATTGCCGAATTGGAAACGATGTTTATCTTAATGGAGGAAAACATCTGCAGGATTCCAATACAGAATGGTATACTATCAAGGAAGGGATTATTGTAATCAAGAAAGGTGTAGTAATTCCTGACGGATTTAGAATCGAATAAATTATTTTTTCTTTAAAACCACATTTACTGGTTTATTAGCACGAGGCCCAAATTGTTGGGCCTTTTGTTGTACTTGGGTAGTACATAAAACATACATATTAAAGGCATAAAGCTGAATAATCTCGGTTTCGTATTGAGGGTTCTCCGAAACATCTTCAATTTTAACCCTCATTTGATCTGCAGGAAAATCATTGGTTACAGAAAGAAGATAAGTATCTTTTGCAAAAGGAAAAAACCATCTTGCTTTTTGATTTTCGGGAGTATTTTCGATTTTTTTTCCTGCATCATCAATCCTATAATTTTCATAGAATTTCATAATCTGACCGCTTTTGTTCCAACTATATTTGTTGTTTACATTGATTACGTCGTTTCCTAAACTATCAACCAAAGTAACTTTCAAGTTTGAAATATTCTCCGATTTTCCATCTTCGTGGATGTGCATCACGATATAGGACGAAAAATCATAACCACAATGCTGTTGTGCTCTTGCAGAGAAAAGGGTTAGAAAAAATAAAATTATGGTATATCGCATTATGTTTCCTTAATTAGTTTTTGATTCATTTTGGATCGTAAAACTACATTTCAAGAATTATTCCAAATGATCGTAGAAGTAAAATTATTTATTTTCTGTCAAATAATTAAAAATTGCCAATGTTTCGGCATCCCTAATTCTAGCTTTCTTCTGCATATCTTTTAAAATTGGCACCCATTCTTCTTTCTGGAAATCTTCGGCTTTGTATAATTTATGGCATTTGGCACAATTGTTTTCATACAAATTCTTACCATCATAACCTGAAGCCAATGCTACAGTTTCAGTACTTTGTTCAACAGGTGAAAGGGTTTCAACAACTTTAACTGATCCAACTGCAGTTGTGGTTGTTGCTTCTTTTTTAGCCTTGCAAGAGTAAATGAATACGAATGTAAAAGCCAATAATGTGATTTTTGATTTCATTTTTGATTTTTTGATGTGTGTAAATATAAAAAATCCCAACGATAAACTATCATTGGGATTAGTATTTTAGATTTTAGAGTTATACTTAGATTCAAATGCTCTTAACTCTACACTCGAACTATTTAACGTCCATCAATTCAACATCAAAAATCAAGGTTGCATTTGGAGGAATAACGCCACCAGCTCCACGAGAACCATATCCTAAATGAGATGGAATCACGAAACGGGCCTTGTCGCCCACTTGCAACAAAGCGATTCCTTCATCCCATCCTTCAATAACATTGCCTCTTCCTAAAGGAAACTCGATTGGTTTTTTTCTGGTATAAGATGAATCAAACACTTTTCCGTTTTCCAACTGACCTGAATAATGAACAGAAACCGTTTTACCATTTTCTGCTTTTTTACCATTTCCTTTTTGGATCATCTTATAACGCAATCCACTTTCCGTTTTATCAAAACCAGCAGCCAATTCTTCCATTTTCGCTTCGGCAGCCTCTCTTTCGGCAGCTTCACGTTTTGCACGAGAACCTTCAAAAGTTCTGAAAGCTTCAACAGCATTCCATTTTTCAGCTTCTGCACCAACTCTCACGATTTCAACACTTTCTAAAGCATCACCTTGTGCAACACTATCCACAACATCCTGTCCTTCTACAACATGACCAAAAACTGTATGTTTGTTGTCCAACCAATCTGTTGGAATATGCGTGATGAAAAACTGAGAGCCATTCGTTCCAGGTCCAGAGTTTGCCATTGACAAAACACCTGGTCGGTTGTGCTTTAATGTTGGGTGAAATTCGTCATCAAATTTATAACCTGGATCTCCAGTTCCAGTTCCAAGAGGACAACCTCCTTGAATCATAAAATCAGGAATAACTCGGTGAAAATTCAATCCGTTATAATAAGGAGTTCCTTGTGGTTTTGCTTTATTTTCAAGGTTTCCTTCAGCCAAAGCTACAAAGTTACCTACAGTTCCTGGAGTCAAATCGTGTGTAAGTTTTACTAAAATCGACCCTTTTGGAGTATTGAATTTAGCATATATTCCGTTTTCCATTGTTTGTTTTTTAAAAATTGAAGTGCAAATTTACGAATTAATTTTTTACTGATTCAGCCTTTAGCTTTTTAGATTTCGATTGATAAGTCGCTGCATAAACAATCAAGGCAAAAGCCGCCAAAAGCATACAGCCTAAAGTAACCGCTTGCCACTCGCCTATTTTCCAAAGCAACAATCCATAGGCTGAACCTAAAGCCGTTCCCAGAAAACTAAACGACATATAAACTGTATTCATCCTGTTTCTGGCTTCTGGAAGTATCGAATAGACCCGCGTTTGATTGGAAATATGAACCCCTTGCAGTCCTATATCAATCAAAACGATTCCAACGATGATGCCGATGACACTGGATGCTGAAAAATAAAAAACGATGAAACTCATTAACATCAGTAAACAGCCATATCCAACGGCTACCCTTGAATTGCCTTTGTCGCCAAGTTTTCCAACCAAGGGTGCTGCCAAAGCTCCAGAAGCACCAATGATTCCAAAAAGTCCTATTGTGGCGGTATTGAACTCAAAAGGTTCCTCTGAAAGCAACAAAACCATTGTGGTCCAGAACGCTCCAAATTGAGCAAAACAAAACATATTAATCAAAGTTGCTTCTCGCAAAAGAGGTTGTGTTTTTATCAGTGTAAAAAGAGATTGTATTAACTTTCCATAAGACCCTTGAAAGTCAGGTTTATTGTAAGGAAACTGCTTTTGAATGACAAAAAACAACAGCAAGCAAATTCCAGCCGCAATCCAAAACATCGAACGCCATCCCCAAATTTCTCCAATAAAACCGCTTAAAGTTCGGGATAATAAAATTCCAACCAATAATCCACTCATGATAGTTCCAACCACTTTTCCTCGCTTTTCGGGTTGGCTTAACGAAGCTGCCAATGGCAAAATGAGTTGTGGAACGATTGAAGTTGCTCCAATTAAAAAGGAGGCTATTTCTAAGATTAAAAAACTTTTTGCCGTTGCTGCAATGATCAAGGCAATAATTGAGGCAAAAGTGGTAATTAAAATTTGCTTTTTTCGTTCGATTTTATCACCCAATGGCACCATGAAAAACAAACCGATTGCATAACCAGCTTGAGTCAGGTAGGCAATTGTTCCAGCATTTGTTTCGGTGATTTTAAACTCTTGAGCAATCAGTACGATTAAAGGTTGGCAATAATATAAATTGGCAACGATTAGTCCAGTACAGGCTGCCATAAACAGCACTTTGGTGTTAGATAAATTCATTTTGCAAAAATAATCATCTAATTTTTTATGGGGATTCTATTCAACAATAATTTAACGTAAGTAAATTCATAAATTTCATTTAAAGCTAAACCTTAAAACATCCGATAGCCTTAAATTTGCATTTCAAAATAAAAATTAAAATGGAAAACTTAAAAGGTAAAAAAGCAATTATAACAGGTGGTGGAAAAGGTTTGGGTAAAGCAACGGCAATCGCTTTCGCAAAAGAAGGAATTGACGTAGCCATCACAGGAAGAAATGAACAGAACTTAATTGACACGGTTGCTGAGCTAAAAGCTCTTGGTGTTGACGCCATTTATGAAAAATTTGACGTGGGCAATCATCAAGAAGTTCAAACTGCTGTTCAAAATATTATAAAGACATTCGGAACCGTTGATATTTTGGTAAACAATGCCGGAATCGCGGCTTTTGGAACCTTTATGGAAATGAGCCCTGAAAAATGGAACGACATCATGCAAACTAACGTGATGGGAATGTATTATGTCACAAAAGAAGTGCTGCCTCACTTAATTGCTAAAAATCAAGGCGACATCATCAATGTTTCGTCAACTGCCGGGCTTACAGGAAACGCCGGAACTTCTGCTTATTCAGCTTCAAAGTTTGCCGTAATAGGACTTTCGGAAGCCTTGATGAAAGAAGTCCGAAAAAATAATATCCGTGTTTCTACTTTAACACCAAGTACGATTGCTTCGGATATGTCAATCGAATTGGGAATTGCCAAAAAAGATTCTGAAGATTCCGTTTTGCAACCCGAAGATTTTGCCGAACTGATTGTTGCCAGTTTGCAATTACCTAGAAGAGCCATGTTGAAATCCGCTTCATTATGGTCAACTAATCCATAAAAATAGCTGTTTGCAAAAAAAAAACAGACACAAATTCCACAAATTTTCACGAATTGATTTGTGAAAATTCGTGGAATTCGTGTCTAAAAAAAAACATCAAAAAGTAAACTTTCTTTCAGTTCCGAAACTTCGTATCTTTGCCCCTTTCAAAATAAATTATGAGAATCGACATCATCACCATCCTACCCGAGTTATTACGAAGTCCGTTTGAGGCATCTATTATGAAACGTGCCATCGACAAAGGTTTGGTGGAAGTCCATTTCCATAATTTGCGTGATTATACTACAAACAAGCAAAAAAGTGTTGATGACTATCAATTTGGCGGAGGAGCTGGAATGGTCATGATGGTGCAACCTATCGACGATTGCATCACAAAACTGAAAAGCGAAAGAACCTACGACGAAATCATCTACATGACACCAGATGGCGAAACGTTGAACCAAAAAATGGCCAACACCATGTCGATGTATGAAAACATCATCATTTTGTGTGGACACTATAAAGGTGTAGATCAACGCGTTCGTGACCACTTTATTACTAAGGAAATCTCCATTGGCGATTATGTCTTGAGTGGTGGCGAATTGGGAGCTTTGGTTTTATCGGATGCCTTGATTCGTTTGATTCCAGGGGTTTTGAGCGATGAAACTTCAGCATTGACCGATAGTTTCCAAGATAATCTACTTTCAGGTCCAATTTACACTCGTCCCGCTGAATATAAAGGATGGAAAGTTCCAGAAGTGTTAACCAGTGGGCATTTTGCCAAAATCGACAAATGGAGAGAAGAAAAAGCCTATGAACACACAAAAAACAGAAGACCTGATTTGTTAGAAGAATAATAGTTTAATTTTTTCTTAAAGTTAGTGGATTCATTTTCAATTGGTTTGCATGATTATTAACTTTATATAAAAAATTAAATCATGAAAAATCTTATCAAACCTCTATTATTTTTACTCCTTTTTCAATTCACAAATTTATCTGCTCAGGATTTGGTTCAAAAAAAACCTGAAAAAAACATTCCATTCATTGTGCAGCAATCTTTTGAGGCTAAGTTTCCCAACAATGATCCCATTTGGTTTTCTCAATATCAAGGCCGTTATAATGAACAATTGGTCTATGAAGGGAGATTTATATTTGATAACCGCTACTCATCGGCAATTTATGATCGTGATGGCCAGTTGATTGCCTTTGCAGCAACAATTGAAGCATCTGAAATTCCAGAAAAAGCGATAGAGTACATGAAAAAAAATTATACCAACAGATCAATTACAGAGGCTATAATGGTAACCAGAGCTAAAGATGAGACAACAATTGAACTCGGAATCTACATCGACAATCAAATGAGAATCATTGTTTTCGATAAAAAAGGAGAATTTATTAAAAGTACGCGAGGATAAATAATCCATCAAAAAAAAGCCTGCTAAGCATTGTTAATTGAAATTTTTAATTAATTTTGCACCCTCATTGGATCAACCTCTGGCGAAAACCGTGAATGTTGATTTGATTTAAACCATAAATTAGAAATAAAATGGCAGATTTAATGAAATTCGTTCAAGACGAATTCGTAACAAGAAAAGATTTCCCTGTATTCGGAGCTGGAGACACTATCACAGTTTACTACGAAATTAAAGAGGGTGAAAAAACTAGAACACAGTTCTTCAAAGGAGTTGTAATCCAAAGAAGAGGTTCTGGAAATACAGAAACTTTTACTATCCGTAAAATGTCTGGAGCAGTTGGTGTAGAGCGTATCTTCCCAGTTAACTTGCCAGCTTTACAGAAAGTTGAAATCAACAAAAAAGGTGCAGTTCGTAGAGCTAGAATTTTCTACTTCAGAGAACTTACTGGTAAAAAAGCAAAAATTAAAGACAAAAGAAGATAATCAATTGTCTGTTTCTTATAAAAATCCCGATTCATTGAGTCGGGATTTTTTTTTTGCTTTACAATTTTATCCCGAAGTTTCGGGAGCGAATCGTTCGGGCTTTTTCATCCCGAAGCTTCGGGACATGTTCCTGCTGGATGCATTATCTTTTGTTCATCCCGAAGCTTCGGGACCAGAACAAAAGGATAGTTGCAACCATCAGGGCTAAAAAGCCAATCATTTTCCAGACGCTTGAGGAAAATGAGTGGCTTTCTAGCCCCGACATGAGGGAAAATCCTTTTTTATTTTTTGCTGCCAAAAATAAAAAAGATTTGGAAGGATGGCGGGAACATGGATTATTCTCTGCCCTAAACTTTCGCTCCTAAAAAATAAAATACGACATTAAATTACAGTCTAAATTGCTGATTTGTCATTTATTGAACCATAAATTGCCATATTCGCAAATCAATCGTTTTCGTGAGGGTTCAATTCTGAATTTCGCACTCGTTTTATTATATTTGTAGCCCTTACAAAATAGCAAACAAACTTTTATACAATGTCAAATAAAGCAAAGATTTTTTACACCATCACGGACGAAGCTCCAATGTTAGCCACTCATTCTTTCCTTCCTATTGTTCAATCCTTCACGGCTCCTGCGGGAATTGCTGTGGAAACCAGAGACATTTCGTTGGCGGGAAGAGTTATCGCCAACTTCCCAGAATTTTTGAACGAAAACCAAAGAATTAAAAACGACTTACTAGAACTTGGCGAATTGGCGACAACTCCCGAGGCGAATATCATCAAATTGCCAAATATTTCAGCCTCTGTACCTCAATTGAAAGAGGTAATCAAGGAATTGCAAAAATTGGGTTACAACTTACCTGAATTGCCAGAAAACCCGCAAACAGACGAAGAAAAAGCCATCAAGGCTAAATATGCTAAGGTTTTAGGATCGGCTGTAAATCCTGTTTTACGTGAAGGAAACTCTGACAGAAGAGCTCCTAAAGCGGTGAAAAACTATGCTAGAAAACACCCACATTCTATGGGGGCTTGGAGTGCAGACTCTAAGACGCACGTGGCTTCTATGAGTGAAGGCGATTTCTACGGAAGTGAAAAATCTGTAACGGTTAAAGATGCTGATACTTTCAAAATCGAATTCGTTGGAAACGACGGAACTACAAAATTATTAAAAGATACTTCTCCGTTGAAAGCTGGAGAAATTATTGACAGTGCGGTTTTGAGCGTGAAAGCATTAAAATCGTTTATCGCAAAAGAAATTGAAGATGCAAAAGCACAAGGTGTTTTATTTTCAGTTCACTTGAAAGCTACAATGATGAAGGTTTCTGACCCGATTATCTTTGGTGCAATCGTGGACGTTTTCTTTGCTCCAGTTTTTGAAAAATATGCAACGCTTTTCGCAGAATTGGGTATAAACACTAAAAATGGTTTTGGCGATGTATATGCAAAAATTGCAGGACACGAAAAACAAGCTGAAGTTGAAGCTGCAATAAATGATGTTTATGCGAATGCTCCAGCTTTGGCAATGGTAAATTCTGATAAAGGAATCACGAATCTTCATGTTCCATCGGATGTAATTGTAGATGCTTCTATGCCTGCTATGATTCGTACTTCGGGACAAATGTGGAACAAGGAAGGAAAAGGTCAGGATACAAAAGCAATCATTCCAGACCGTTCGTATGCCGGAGTTTATGTAGCAACTATTGATTTCTGTAAAAAACACGGTGCTTTCGACCCAAAAACGATGGGAAGTGTTCCAAACGTTGGTTTGATGGCTCAGGCTGCTGAAGAATATGGTTCGCACGACAAGACTTTCCAGATGGATGCTGATGGAACTGTAAAAGTAACCAATTCTAAAGATGAAGTACTTACAGAACAAAAAGTAGAAAAAGGCGATATTTTCAGAATGTGTCAGGTAAAAGACGCTCCAATTCAAGACTGGGTAAAACTGGCTGTGAATAGAGCAAGATTGTCTGATACTCCAGCTGTTTTCTGGTTGGATGAAAATAGAGCACACGACAGACAGTTGATCGAAAAAGTAAACCTTTACTTAAAAGACCATGATACAACTGGTTTGGATATCAGAATCTTAAATCCCGTAGCAGCAACAAATTTTTCTTTAGAAAGAATCAAAGACGGAAAAGATACTATCTCGGTAACTGGAAACGTTTTGCGTGATTATCTAACCGACCTCTTCCCTATTCTAGAATTAGGAACTTCTGCAAAAATGCTTTCTATCGTTCCGTTGATGAACGGTGGTGGATTGTTTGAAACCGGAGCTGGTGGTTCAGCACCAAAACACGTGGAGCAATTTATTGAAGAAGGTTACTTACGTTGGGATTCACTAGGAGAATTCTTGGCTTTGGGTGTTTCTTTGGAGCATTTGGGTCAATCGTTGAATAATTCTAAAGCTTTGGTTTTATCTGAAACTTTGGATGCTGCAAACGAGAAATTCTTGGAAACTGATAAATCTCCTGCTAGAAAAGTAGGCCAGATTGACAATAGAGGTTCTCATTTTTATCTTGCCCTATATTGGGCTCAAGCATTAGCTGCTCAAGATAAAGATGCAGAATTGAAAGCTACTTTTACTGAAATTGCAAAAGAATTGACGGAAAACGAAGCAAAAATCAACGAAGAATTAATTGGTTCACAAGGAAAACACCAAGAAATTGGAGGTTATTACAAACCGGATTTCAAATTGACTGACAAGGCAATGCGACCTAGTGAAACATTAAATAATGCTTTAGCTAAATTACTGTAATTCGGTAATTAAAAATAAATATTTAAAAAAAGACGGCTTTTAGGGTCGTCTTTTTGCTCTTTAGCTGTTATAATAAATTATATGAGAAAAACCTCGAAAGGATTAGTTGCTTTTTTATTTTTAATATTGACCAGTACAATCAGCTATGGTCAGTTAGGATTTTGTTTAGGAAGTAAAGGATTGCCTATTTTTACCGAAAATTTTGGTAGCGGAACTACTTTTGGACCTCAATTACCTGCTGGAACAACGTCTTATAATTATGTTTCGGGAACTCCCAATGATGGTGATTATACCCTATCATCCCAAATTAACTTGAATCCTTCTTGGCACAATTCTCAAGATCATACCGTAGGTGATACCAATGGAAAATCATTGATTGTTAATGCTAGTTTTACTTCGGGAGAATTCTATAAAAGAACCGTAACAGGACTATGCGTTAATACTACATTTGAATTCACCGCTTGGTTGATGAATATCTATAACTCGGCTTCAACGGGAGCTTGTCCGGGAACGGGAATTCCAATCAATGTTACTTTTGAAATTTGGGATGCAACCGAAACTACACTTCTAGAATCAGGAAGTACTGGAGATATTAACGGAACACCATCTGCCATTTGGGAACAATTCGGATTGACTTTTACTACTTTGGCTGGTCAAACTTCTGTAGTTTTAGTCATGAAAAATAACGGTGTTGGCGGCTGCGGAAATGATTTAGCAATTGATGATATTATGTTTCGCTCTTGTGGTGATTTCACTGTAATTGCAACCGGACCCGATAATGCTACAACTTTTACAACTTGTGAAGACCAATTGCCAACTAGTATTAATTTGAATGTATTTTCCGAAGGAACCAACCTAAATGTTTTTCAATGGCAAGAAAGTACAGATAATACCATTTGGACAGATATTGTAGGCGAAACAACCCAAAATTATGTACCAAATATTTCTGAATCTAAATTTTTCAGAGTAAAAGTAGCCGAAGACGTTGCAAATTTATCCAACCCTTTTTGCTTCACTGTTTCCGAAGTTTTTACCGTAACTGTAGTCCCAAAACCAGTTGCTCCAACAAGCAACGGCGATGCCGATATTTGTGATGGCGAACCAATCCCTGCTTTGTCCGTTACAGCAGCAACAGGCGAACAAGTAAATTGGTTTGATGCTCCAACAGGCGGGAATTTGGTGCAAGCCAATAGTACTACTTTCACCCCAACTAACGAAGGAACTTATTATGCCGAAGCGTTCGTACCCAATGCTACTTGCATAAGCGACACTAGAACTGCAGTAAGTTTCAGCATCCGTGAAGCACCAGTTGTAACAGATGGTTCTGCAACCTTTTGCGAAGGATTCTCTGTAACTATCAGTGCTGAAATCGACAATGTAGATTACCTTTGGAGCACGGGTGAAACTACTAAAGATATTCGCGTAACAACCCCAGGAACATACACCGTAACCGTTACAAACAATGTGGGATGTTCAAGCATTCGAACAGTTACCGTAACTGAAACCTTAATTCCTGTCATTGAAGAAATCATAATTGATCATAGAACCGTGACCATCCTGACTTCCACTACAGGAGATTATGAATATGCTTTGGACGATCTGAATTATCAAGATTCTAATATTTTTTATGGTGTTACAGGTGGCGTGAGAACAGCTTATGTTAGAAACAGATGCGGAAGGGATTTTGAAAAATTCGACTTGATTATACTTCCAAAATTCTTTACACCAAATGGCGATGGCTACAACGATACTTACCAAATCGAAGGAAATTCAATGGTTCCTAAAGTGAAGATTGCCATTTTCGACCGTCATGGAGCATTGATTATTTATTTGGACGAAAGAAATTCTAGCTGGGACGGAACCTTAAACGGAAATCCACTTCCTGCAACCGATTATTGGTACAAGGCTAATTTTATAGACGGAAGCGAAATGAAAGGACATTTTTCTTTGCTTCGCTAATTTTCTGAAGCTATTCCGGCTGTCCATTACAAAAAAATCCTGCAATAAAAAGTTTTGTAAATCCCGCAAGGTCCCGAAGCTTCGGGACCTCTGGTCGCTCTTGCAGGATAACAAAACTAAATTTATTACAGGATTTTGTTTTCCATTGCCATCCGGGCTAAATCAGAATCATACAACAATAAAGTTTATTTATCTTTACAGGCAAATCTGAAATATAATTCCGAAACTTCGGGACAGAACTCTAAAATCAAAAATCAAATGTCTTCACACCACATTGTTCGCGACGACCAAGAACCCGCGTTAATTATTGCAAATGGAGCTTCCTGCAGTTCCGAACTATTAGGTCAATTGTTAGAGTGGTCGCCCTTAGTAATTGTTCTTGATTCTGCTATCGAGAGAGTGATCGAACTGGACATCAAAGTGGATGTGCTTTTAGGGGATTTTGATAGGGGTTTTGACACCAAGAAATATGAAGAATTACAATATCCGATAGAAATCGTTCATACACCCGACCAAAATAAAACTGATCTAGAAAAAGCTCTTGATTATCTGATTGAGCGAAAAATTCCAGCCGTAAATGTAGTTTGGGCAACGGGAAGACGAGCTGATCATACGATAACCAATCTTACGAATATCGTTCGATTCAAAGATTTAATCAAGATTGTGATCCTTGATGATTATTCCAAAATATTTCAATTGCCACGAAATTTTCAGAAATGGTATACAGCTAGTACTAATATTTCCTTGATTCCTGTTGGCGAAGTTTCGGGCATACATTCAGAAAATCTGGTCTATCCATTAAAAGATGATACCCTAACCATTGGCTACAGAACAGGAAGTAGCAATGCTGTCGCTAAAGACGGAATTGTAACCATCAGCCACGATAAAGGCGATTTGTTGATGATGGAATGTATCGATCTATTCTAATTTTATATTCAATAATGCATCTCTGATTGTTTCAAAATGAGTCCACGGAATAAAGTGGTTCGCATCCTTGATTGAAATCAAATCCATACTTTTTGCATTCACAAATTCCTTTTGGATAAAACCTACATTGCTATAAGGAACCAGTTGATCTTTTGTACCATGAATGATTAAAATTTCAGATTTGATGTTTTTTAGCAACGGCTTCAAATCTTTCAAATCTTGTTTCAAGAGCCATAATTCATCGTTTGCAGGTCGCATTGCTCCAGGAATCAAATAGCGAATAGGTTTTGTCTTAATCACTTTTCTCCAATTTTCAGGCTTTTCAGCATCAGGATCAATTGAACCAGCAATAATTACAAGGGTTTTATACTTATCGGGAGCTAATGTTGTCATTTCTGTAATAACAGGCCCACCCATCGAATGTCCAATCAGAATAACAGGTTGCTTGTTATCTTTCGTTTTCAAAAATGCATTAATCCGTTTTGATTGCGTCTGTAAATCTTCGGCTTGACCGAAATTACTATAACCAAAACCCGGTCGGTCAATGGCAATCATGCGGTACTTTTTTAGCAATAGCGAATCCTTTAAATATTCCTTGAAAGCATCCCAACTTCCAGGCGAACCGTGTATAAAAACTAAAGTAGGTTTGTCGTTCTCACCAGTTTGAATATAATGGATATCGTGTTCAGAAATTGAAAACTTCTCACTAATAAAATTAGTTTTTGCCTTTTCAAAAAAAGATTTTGTTTTATTCGGAGACATCCTCATTTTCATGCATGACTGACACATAACAAGATAAACCATAAAAATACTTAAGGCAACATAGCGTTTCCTGAATCTTTTTTTACTTCGATTTGAGGTCATAAGAAGTGAATTATATTTACATAAAAGTAACCATTTAAATTTCAAAAGGCTTTATTTTGCATACTGAAATTGAAAAATTCCCGTTTTTCAAATCAACCTTTATAATTCAATCTAAAAATGACGAATCCTAAAATCACGATTACCAATACAGAAGTATTATCCAAGAATTGGTATGTCCTTAAAAAGATCACTTACGAATATCAAAAAAAAGACGGCTCAACTGAAACGCAAATGCGTGAGGCCTATGACCGTGGAAATGGTGCCACTATTTTACTTTACAATAAAGATTCTAAGAATGTAATCCTGACCAGACAATTTCGCTTGCCAACGTATTTGAATGGTAATGAAAGTGGGATGCTGATTGAAGCGTGTGCTGGACTTTTGGACAAGGACAATGCCGAAGATTGCATCAAAAGGGAAACTGAAGAGGAAACGGGCTATAAGATTGCCGATGTAAAAAAGATTTTCGAAGCCTATATGTCACCGGGTTCGGTAACTGAAATCGTACATTTTTTTGTTGCCGAATATTCCAAAGAAATGAAAATCAACGAAGGTGGCGGACTGGATGAAGAGCAGGAAAATATAGAGGTTCTAGAAATCGCTTTTGAAAAAGCTTTTGATATGATTTCGACTGGAGAAATCAAAGATGCCAAAACCATGATGTTGCTACAATATGCAAAAATAAACAACCTTTTAGATTCTTAAATTAAGACCGACATACCAAAAAAATTAAACACGAATTGCACAAATTATCATCAATTATGAGCTTCAAAGAAGTATATTTCGTGTAAATTCGAGAAATTCGTGTGGGAAATAAGGAAAGTGTATCTTTGTCCTGAAAATGAGCACGATGAAACCAACAATCACACCCGAAAAAACCGCATTACATCCAAGAAACCCACACCGTTTTAGATATGATTTTGCCCAACTGATACAGGCTTCTCCTGCATTGCAACCATTTGTATTCGTTAATGAATTCAATATTGAAAGCGTAGATTTTAGCAATCCAGAAGCTGTAAAAGCTTTGAATAACGCTATCTTGATAAGCGAATACGGTATTCAAAACTGGGATATTCCAAAAAATTACCTCTGTCCTCCTATTCCCGGAAGAGCTGATTATATTCATTACTTGGCCGATTTACTGGCTGAATATAATAATGAAATTATCCCTCAAGGCGATACAGTTTTTGGACTGGATATAGGTGTTGGTGCAAATTGCATTTACCCAATAATCGGACATTCGGCTTATGGATGGAGTTTTGTCGCAACCGATATCGACGAAAAAGCCATTGATAATTGCATCAAAATCATCGACGAAAACCCAAAACTTCAAGACGCGATTAGTTTGCAACAGCAATTGAATTCTCGTTATATTTTTAAAGATATCATTCAGCCCGAAGATAAATTTGCCTTCACGCTTTGCAATCCGCCATTTCACAGTTCAGAAGAAGAAGCGAATAAAGGAACAATTCGGAAAATCAATAATTTGGAGAACACCAAAACCAGCAAACCAGTTTTAAACTTTGGTGGTCAAAATGCTGAACTATGGTGTGAAGGAGGCGAACTTGCCTTTATCACCCAAATGATTTATGAAAGTGCAAAGTATCCGATGCAAGTGTTGTGGTTTACTACTTTGGTTGCTAAAAAATCCCATTTGGCAAGTGTTTACAGAGCTTTGGCAAAAGTGAATGTAGCCACAATCAAAACGATTGAAATGGCTCAAGGCCAAAAGACGAGCCGTATTGTCGCTTGGACTTTTCAATCAGAAAAACAATTGAAAAGCTGGAAGTTTTAAGGTTTTATAAACGCTATCCATAATTCTTTTTTTGTATTTTTGATTAAACATCTTTTATTATGAATACCATCGAACTTAAAAAGATATTAATTTCTAAAATTTCTGAAATAGATGACAATTCTTTTTTAGAAGCTTTGAATACTATTTTAGACCATAAAACTTCTGAGGCTGAAAAAAATGAATATAAACAATATAATTTTGACCTCTTAAAAGCGGAAGAAGATATTGAGAATGGAAAAACCTATTCTCACGAAGAAGTCAAAGAAAAAGTTGCTTTATGGAAAAAGAGATAGTTTGGACAGAAACTGCTCTAGAACAACTCCAAGACATCTATTTTTATATATTAGAAGAATCAAAAAGCTTTTCAATCGCTGATAAGGTAATTGATCGAATAATGGATTCGGTTACAATTTTAAAAAGCAGATGGGAAATATATGAGATAGACGAAATGAGACTGCCTAATTCTCATGATTATAGAGCTTTTGAAATTTATTCTTATCGAATCTCATATAAAGTAACTGACACATCTATTTTTATAATTCGAATTCGACACACTAGTAGAAACCCAAAAAGTTTCTTTTAATTTTTATAGTACCCCAAATGAAATTCCAAATAGTATCCGATTATCAACCCAAAGGCGACCAACCACAAGCCATTGAAAAACTAGCCCAAGGTTTAGTCGATGGCGAAAAATTCCAGACGTTACTTGGTGTTACAGGTTCTGGAAAAACGTTTACGGTTGCCAATGTGATTGAAAAAGTGCAACGTCCAACTTTGGTTTTGGCACATAATAAAACACTTGCCGCACAATTATATTCAGAATTCAAGCAGTTTTTTCCAGACAACGCCGTGGAATATTTTGTTTCCTACTATGATTATTACCAGCCTGAGGCTTTCATGCCGGTTACGGGAGTTTTCATAGAAAAGGATCTTTCCATCAATGAAGAGTTGGAGAAAATGCGATTGAGCACCACTTCTTCCCTGCTTTCTGGGCGTCGTGATGTGTTGGTGGTAGCTTCGGTTTCCTGTTTATATGGTATTGGAAATCCTGTTGAGTTTCAGAAAAATGTAATTTCTATACAAAAAGATCAAGTGATTTCGAGAACCAAACTTTTGCATCAGTTGGTGCAAAGTTTATATTCCCGAACCGAAGCCGAGTTTACTCCGGGAACTTTTAGGATTAAAGGTGATACTGTAGAAGTTTTTCCGAGTTATGGCGATGAACCTTTCAGGATTCATTTCTTTGGAGATGAAATTGAGGAGATTGAAGCCTTTGATGCCAAGACTTCTTTGGTTTTAGAAAAATACAATAAGCTCAATATTTATCCAGCCAATATGTTCGTGACTTCACCTGATGTTTTGCAAGGGGCGATTTGGGAAATACAGCAGGATTTGGTGAAACAAGTCGATTATTTCAAGGAAATTGGGAAACATCTTGAAGCCAAACGTTTGGAAGAGCGGACCAATTTCGATTTGGAAATGATTCGGGAATTGGGTTATTGTTCTGGTATTGAGAACTATTCCCGCTACCTTGACGGAAGGCTTCCAGGAACGCGACCTTTCTGTTTGTTGGATTATTTTCCAAAAGATTATCTGATGGTGGTGGATGAAAGCCACGTGACGCTTTCGCAAGTGCATGCCATGTTTGGTGGCGACCGTTCCCGAAAGGAAAACTTGGTGGAATATGGTTTCAGATTACCGGCTGCTATGGACAACCGTCCTTTGCGTTTTGAAGAATTTGAAGGGATGCAGAATCAAGTAATATATGTTTCGGCGACTCCGGCTGATTATGAATTGCAGAAAACCGATGGTGTTTATGTGGAGCAAATCATCCGCCCGACGGGACTTATTGATCCATTAATCGAGATCCGGCCAAGCTTGAACCAGATTGATGATTTGATTGAAGAAATACAAGTTCGTGCTGAAATAGACGAACGGGTTTTGGTGACCACCCTAACCAAAAGAATGGCGGAGGAATTGGCAAAATACTTGACAAAAGTAGGCATTCGTTGCCGTTATATTCACTCAGAAGTGGATACTTTGGAGCGAATTGAGATCATGCAGGATTTGCGAAAAGGTATTTTTGACGTGTTGATTGGGGTGAATTTACTCCGTGAAGGTTTGGATTTACCCGAAGTTTCGCTGGTTGCTATTTTGGATGCCGATAAGGAAGGTTTCTTGAGAAGTAACCGATCGCTTACGCAAACCATTGGCCGTGCGGCAAGAAACCTGAACGGGAAAGCCATCATGTATGCCGACAAGATTACCGACAGTATGCAAAAAACAATTGATGAAACCAATTACCGCCGAACCAAACAAATCAACTACAATACCCAATATAATATAACGCCTCAGGCCTTGAACAAGAAGATTGAAAGTGCTTTTACGAAAAATCCTCTAGTGGATTATGAATTGGGCAACACTCCGATGATGGCTGCCGAACCTGATACTACTTATATGGCGAAAGGCGATATCGAGAAGATGATTCGGGAGAAACGTAAATCGATGGAAAAGGCGGCAAAGGAATTGGATTTTATCCATGCTGCGAAATTGCGGGATGAGATTAAGAAATTGCAGGAACAACTGGCCTAGTTTCTTCTCTATTTTTTATTGTTTATTGCTATTTTTTATTCTTGACATCAACACTCCTTCTTTTCGGATAGGTAAAAATGAGAACTTCTATAGAACAGCTTCGTGTTTCGGGGCTGTTTTTTTGTTTGGGGATATTGGGAAACTCTTTCGGAGCATTGGAAAGTGTTTTCGGAGCTTCAGAAATTGTGGCGGAACTCAAAGAAGCTTTTTCGGAGCGTCAGAAACTGTTTCGGAACCTCAGAAATCTTGGCGGAGCTCCAAGAAGCTTTGGCGGAGCTCCAGAAACTCTTTCGGAACCTCAGAAATCTTGGCGGAGCTCCAAGAAGCTTTGGCGGAGCGTCAGAAACTCTTTCGGAGCTTCAAGTGAAAATTAATGTATGAAATTGAAAGCCAATTTGATAATTTATAAAAAAAAACGATACATTTGATTATAACAAAAATGAAAGAAACATTCGCCTATACAACCTTTTTTAGGGTGATTGGTGAATGTTTATTTCGGATATAAACGAGTTATAGGCAACCCTACCAGACGACAACGATAGAGTAACAAATGGAAAATATAATCAAGCATTTTGACAAATATCTACCCTTGGACGACAAGGAGAAAGAAGCATTGACAAGTCGTTTGACGGAGCGTAAAATAAAACGTAAACAATACATTCTACAAGAGGACGACACTTGCAAGTATTTTAGTTACGTTGTTGAAGGTTGTTTTAAAACTTATGGAGTAGACAATTCTGGCAAAGAACACAACCTTCTATTTACTGCCGAGGACGACTGGATTACAGACATTGACAGCTTACACAAAGAGCGACCTTCCAAATTGTTTATTGAGGCAGTTGAACCTTCTGTTATACTTCAAATATCTAAAGGCGACCTTTGGTATTTATACACCAATTATCCAAAGTTTGACAGGAACTTCCGAGTAATCATTGAAGACAAATATATTGAACTTCAAAATCGACTTCTTCAAACTTTCAGCACAACAGCATACGAACGGTATGAAAGTTTCTTGGAGCAATATCCAAATCTTGCGAACCGATTGCCCAATACACAAATCGCATCTTATCTTGGAATTACTCCAGAATTTCTAAGTAAAATCAGGAACGAGAGAGCAGTCAAATAAAATTACTCTTAATCTACATTAAGACTATTTCTTAAACCAGTTTATAGGTGCAGGCTATTCTTTCATCTCATCTTTGTATTGTCAATTTTGACATAAAACAAATTCAATACAATAGATATGAATACTTCAAAAACAACAGTAGCAGTAATTGGACTTGGCAACATTGGTAAAGCCATTGCAACAAATCTTGTAAAAGGAAATCATTCCGTAATTCTTGCCTCAAGAGACAATGAAAAAACAGAAGCATTAGCAGGACAATTAGGCAATCTTGCAATCACCAAAAACATTGCAGATGCAATAAGAGATGCAGATGTTATTATTCCTGCAATTTATTTTAATGCCTTAAAAGATTTTTTTAAAACCTTTTCAAAAGAATTGGACGGAAAGGTAATTGTAGATGTATCAAACCCTATTGCTCCAGATGGAAATGGTGGCTTCAAAAAAATTATTGGAGAGAGTGAATCTGCTGGAAAAATTCTATCTGATTTAATTCCTAAAAATGCTAAACTAATTAAGGCTTTTGGAACCTTAGGTGTTGGTTCACTTTTAAATTCTGCTTTCAATGAACCTGACAAAAAAGTTCTTTTCTATGCTTCTGACAGCACCAACAGCAACTCGCAAATTGAAGAGCTTATCACAAGCAGTGGTTTTGCACCCTTCAATGTTGGTGGCATAGACCAATCTATCAAAATAGAAGTGTTTGGTGACCTACACGAATTTGGAGCATTGGGTAAAACAGTAACACTTTCCGAAGCAAAAAGCAAAGTTTCCCACTCTTAAAATAACAAAATGAAACATTTAATAATTTCCGCAATGTTGCTGACAGCGATAGCATCTTGTCAAAACGAAACAAAAAATCAATCAAACAATTCAACAGAAAACAACATGGAACAATCAACAGAAAAAACTGCAATTGAAAAATTACTTTTCTCTTATCGTGATGCCTTAAACGCATCAGACGTAACCAAAGTGTTGCCACTTTATACAAACGATGGTGTATTTATGCCTTCAAATGCACCTTCAGCAATCGGACAAGAACAAATTAAAGGTTCTTATGAGTTTGTGTTTTCTCAAATTCAGTTGAACATTAAATTTTACATTGACGAAATAGTGGTAAATGGCGACTATGCTTTTGCTCGGACAACTTCTAAAGGCACTACCTTAATTCACGCTAACGGAAAAACTGTTGCAGAAGAAAACAGAGAACTATTTGTTCTTCAAAAAACAAATGAACAATGGAAAATAAGCCGATATATGTTCAACAAAATGAAATAAACAGACAAGAAGGGCAGCCTATAACAGCCGTTTTGCGCTATTGCGAAATATGTGCAAAACGGCTGTTTTTCTTTCGCAAGAAATCTTATCTTAGCAGAAAATACGCAGTTCCGAAGCTCGCAACAGACGCAAAGCGGCGAAACGTTATATGCCATTTTATGAAACTGCTTCTAACGACAATATTTTTTCTATTTTGTTTTCAGAATCTGAAAGCAAGTCCACAATTTCCCGATTATCTAATCGTTGGAAAAGACACGCTTTCAATTTACTTTTTACCGCTAAACAAACTTGATTCCTTTAAACAGAAGGAATTGTTTAGAAATTTAGAAATTCATAACGAATACAACGCATCTTTCAACTTGTGGCGAGGATATCAAGCTTATTGGAAACTTGAAAACAGTAAACTATTCCTAACAGGATTCAAAGACAATCTGCAATCAGAAAACATACTAAAGGAAACATTTGGCAATAAATACGAAAATGGAAAAGTGTTTGCTGATTGGTTTTCGTCATATTTTGCTGTTGGCAAAGACAAACAACTGAAATGGGACGGAATTTTCAGTAGAACCTATTTGAAAGAAGAACTTTTTGAATTTGAAAAAGGAGAACTGAAAAATCGAAGTTTAATAGAAAATTATATAAAAATGCCTAATGGAATCTCTAGGCTCGAAGACAATCGAAAGTTAATAACTGATACTATTTTCAGTAAAATAAAAGACCTTGCTTGGAAAAAACTTTCAGATTGTGAATGTGACGATAAATACTGGATTAATATTAACGATAAAGGTAAAATTGACAATATTAGTTTTGTCCCATTTGGAGATAATGAGAATGAAATTAAACAATTCGAAAAAGTGCATAAAAAGTGCATTAAAAAAATATTCGAACAGACAAAAGATTTACAGTTTGATATTATAAAATGGAATGGAAAACCATATAAACAGAGAATTGAATTTGAAATCTTTTATACTGTAGAAGGGAAGCTTGAAAATTGGAGCGAATAAAACGGCATATAACAACGGTTTTGCGCAATAGCTAATTTGTCTTTCTTGGAAAATACTCTGAACTTCAATATTTCTTATTACATTTTTTGCTAACTTGTCGCTACTGCGCAAAGCCGCGGCACGTTATACATTATTCAAAAAGACTACAAATTGCAGACAACAAAACAAGAATATAGGAAATTTTTAAACGACAATTTCAAAGGGTTAAGACTAAGAAAACCTTTATTCTATAGTTGGGACTTCGGAATACGTTTTGACTTACAAATGGGCGAAACTGATACAGACGAATATTTTGAGGAGGTTGCAAGACGAGCTTCAACAATTTTCCAAACTGCATTTGATAATTCTGACCAAGTGTTTTTAGTTTTTATAGACTACAAATACAAACGAAGAAAAATCAGATTTTCAAACTTTACATTTAAGCAAATCGACAATCTTTCTAAGAATGAGGTTAGCTTTTCAAAAGAACATCGCCTTTACGAACCTGGAGATAAATTTGACATAAGAAACATTGCCATTATTAAATTAACGCCTGACAGAATAAACCATAAAAACATCCTCACGGCAATTGGACATACAGATTTTGGGGCAAGACAACCAAGGCTTGAGCAAAACAGTTTTTATACGGCGAAAGAAGTTTACTTTATAAACATAGACAAGAAACTCATCTTTCATATGTATGACGACAGGGGACTGGATATTATCGCAGCTGACAAAGAAATATTAAGACCTATCTATAAAAAGCATAATAACTGGATACTTGACTATGACAGAAAAAAGATTGACAGACATTTCAAAAAAAACGTTCTGTAATAACTATAATAAATTGGAATTTCAACGCTTAAATGAAGCTTTCAGCTACTTGTAACGATAAAACGTTACTAATTATAAAACAGATATGATATTTTGCATAGATAATTATAGTGATCCGAAAGAAATTTTAGTTTATGATTCCATAGACGAACTTACTAATAGGGTTGAATGGCAAGACATCTTGGATAAAGGAATAACAAATATAGATGTCGACGGTAAGATTTATGAGTGGGACGACAACAAAAAATCTGAATATGGAAGCCTTTATGGTTACTCAATGAAAGTAGTAGGAACAAATATAGACTTGGCAAATAAATGTTTTCTGACTTACGAAAAACTCAACAGACCCGTTGAGTTTTTGCTTGACGAATAAACTAATTGAAACACAGATATTTTTACGGATATGAACATAAAAACAAACAGTTGATTTTTATCTGGATATTGAATAAATGTAAATAATAAAATTAATTTAACCACAAACACCTCCAACCATGTCCATCGAAAAAATAAAAATTGAGGAAAAATTATCGCTGTTTGATGATTATTGGAATCCGAGAATCATTGGGGAACTCAACAATCAACACGTGAAAATTGTAAAATTGAAAGGTGAGTTTGTTTGGCACAAGCACGATAAGGAGGATGAAATGTTTCTGGTTATAAGTGGGACTCTGAAAATAGAATTTAGGGATAAGGTTGTAGAACTAAAACCAAATGAATTTATAATCGTTCCAAGAGGTGTTGAGCATAAACCTGTTGCGGAAGAGGAAGTTTCGGTGATGCTTTTTGAACCCAAAACCACCTTAAATACAGGTGATGCAAAAAGCGAATTGACAAGGGAAAACCTCGAAAAGATTTAGAAACCTAATTATGCTGCTCCTTGAAAGCATCAAACAATGCCTTTGGATTGATAATTCTGTTTGGAGAACACTTAATCAAGTCTAACACACGCTTTGTTGCAGCAGGATTCAATCCCATATTAATCGCCATTTCCTTGATCGCGATTTCTTCTTTTTCATGCAGTTCACCATCAATGTGCATCAATAAAGCCAATCGGTAGAATTGCTGGATGCGTTGAATTTCAGATTTGATGACATTTGTTGGAAGTTCCTTATGGAACAAATCGTTGAATTCGGCTTTTTCAATCTTGAGTTCACACGCCACGAGATATAAAAATTGGTATTCCCTTTCGTGCAAACGACCATCCACAATGGAAAAAGCAATCATTTCGGCCAATAAACTTAATTTTTCCTGATGGGTATTCATGAATTTGTTATTTTTAGCTAAAATATTCTTTTTATATCAAAACACAAAATCTTCATGATACGACTGCTGGTTTTTTCGATTATTATTTTGCTCGTTACCTTAAAACTGAATGCTCAAGAAAGTACGCTTTCCAAGAATGTTTCTACTTTCGTGATCGAAGCACCTGAACTTCAGACCCAAAAGAAAATATGGCTGTATCTGCCCGAAGATTATCAAACCTCAGACAAAAAATATCCTGTAATCTACATGCACGATGCCCAGAATTTATTTGACAAGAAAACATCCTTTGCAGGAGAATGGGAAGTGGATGAAACGCTGGACAGCCTAAAAGCACAGGTAATCGTGGTAGGAATTGAACATGGAAATGACAAGCGTTTGGAAGAACTCACGCCTTTTACGAATGAAAAATACGGTGGCGGAAAGGGTGATGCTTATTTGGAATTTATTGTAAATACTCTAAAACCGCATATCGACAAAACCTACAGGACGAAAACCAAAGCCAAGAATACTGCAATTTTCGGCAGTTCACTTGGCGGATTGATTTCTTTCTATGCCGTTTTGAAATACCCGAAAGTGTTTGGAAAAGCAGGTGTCTTCTCGCCTTCCTTTTGGTTTTCGGACAAAATTTATTCGTATATGGAGAAATCCGATAAGGTTAATGCCAAAATTTATTTCTTATGTGGCGATAAGGAAAGCGACGATATGGTTCCCGATTTAAAGAAAATGGAAACCTTATTGGACCGAAACCGTTGCTATTGCTTGAATTTGAACAAGACCGTGATCATAGAAGACGGTCAACATAATGAAAAATTATGGCGGGAAGGTTTCAAAAACGCTTATCTTTGGCTTTTTTAATGGTTTATGTTGTTGATTATAAAACATAAACTTCAAATACAATTATCTTATGAACAATAATGACGTTTTTAAAAAGCTTCGTGTGGCACTTCAACTACGCGACGAACAAATCATAGAAATCCTTGCATTGGTTGATTTCCGTATGGAAAAACCAGAATTGAATGCGCTTTTCAGAGCTCAAGATCACCCTAATTTTATGGAATGTGGCGATCAAGTTTTACGTAATTTCTTGAACGGATTGATCATTCACTTGAGAGGAACCAAGGAAGAGCCTAAAAATGCAATGGATGTCATCAATAAAAACAGAGACGAAGTAAAAGCACGACTTTCATCTGACAAGCCAAAATCAACAGGTGCTCCAAAAACTTTTACAAAGAAAAAACCAGCTTCAAACCCTAAATCAAGAGAGAAAAAACCAGCTCCAAAGGTTCAGGTTGTGGAGAAAGTGCAATACAAAAATGGTAAGAAATAGGCAGATCTTAATTCTTATTCGAAATGAAAAAAATAGTATTTATAGTGTTTCTTGTTGCTTTTTCCTTATCAGCGAAAGCACAAGAAATAAAATATCAGACTCAGGAAAATATTCACTATTACAGTGAAGCTATCCAGAAAAGTGATGCGTATTTGAAGGAAAGATGTGTCCTTGACCTCTATTATCCTGAAAACACTAAAGATTTCCCAACCGTTATTTGGTTTCACGGTGGCGGATTGACACAGGGTGAAAAGGAAATTCCAGAAGCTTTGACCAAAAAAGGAATTGCTGTTATTGGTGTGAATTACCGATTAAGTCCCAAAATAAAATCTCCTAAATACATCGAAGATGCTGCAGCCGCTGTAGCTTGGGCTTTCGCCAATATTGAAAAATATGGCGGCAATCGTTCCAAGATTTTTGTTTCGGGACATTCAGCCGGAGGATATTTGGCGATGATGGTAGGCTTGGATAAAAAATGGCTTGCCAAAAATAATATTGATGCCAATGCTATTGCTGGATTGATTCCGTTTAGTGGACAGACGATCACACATTTCAATATCCGACAGGAAGAAAACATTCCGGAAACCCAGCCAACGATTGATGAATTTGCACCGCTTTTTCACGTTCGAGCCGATGCTCCACCCCTGCTTTTAATTACGGGAGATCGGGAACTTGAAATGTTGGGAAGATATGAAGAGAATGCCTACATGATGCGAATGATGAAAGTTGTTGGACATAAGGAAACCAAACTTTTAGAACTTGATGGCTATAACCACGGAATGGCTGAACCTGCTTTTCCGTTGTTGTTGAATGAAATTAAGAGAATAACTTCCAAGAAATAACTTTTGAATTGGTTTAGTATGAAAAAATCAATCGCTCTTATCATCCTAATTTTTTCTTTGTTTATGGGTAAAAATGCCATTGCTCAAGATTGGCCCAACCTCAATCGTTATGCTCAAGAAAATGAAAAGCTTCAATCTGTTTCAAATGAAAACCGAGTAGTTTTTATGGGAAATTCCATCACTGAAGGTTGGCTCACGCATGATCCTGATTTTTTTGCTGGAAAGCCATACATCAATAGAGGGATTGGCGGACAAACAACACCACAAATGCTGTTGCGTTTTCGTGCAGATGTCATCAACTTGAAGCCAAAAACTGTGGTTATTCTTGCAGGAATTAATGATATTGCAGGAAATACTGGACCTTCTACTTTGGAAATGATTCTGAATAATATCATTTCGATGGCTGAATTGGCTAAAGCCAATAACATACAAGTTATTCTCTGTTCGGTTTTGCCAGCCAATAATTTCTATTGGAATCCAGGAACAAAACCCGCAGAAAAAGTCATTGCCTTAAACCAGATGATTAAAGATTATGCAAAAGCGAATAACATTCCTTTTGTAGATTATCATACACCGATGAAAGATGAAGAAGATGGATTGAAAAAAGAATATGGTCCGGATGGTGTTCATCCAAATTTGGAAGGTTATAAATTCATGGCTTCCATACTTAATACATTTCTTGAAAAATAATAATCCTTCTCGATAATAAACAAAAAATCCCAAGCTTTCACTTGGGATTTTTTTATAATCAAGGTACTAGAAATAATTTGAACACTATAACTAATACGTTTTACTCTTATTTATTTAAAGCAGCTTTCACTTGGTCAGCAGCTTCTTGGAATTGAACTGCTGATAAAATCGGCATTCCAGAATTGTCAATCATTTCTTTTGCAAGTTCAGCATTTGTTCCTTGCAAACGAACGATGATTGGCACAGTAATACTGTCACCCATGTTTTTATAAGCATCAATAACACCTTGGGCAACACGGTCACAACGAACGATTCCTCCAAAAATGTTAATCAAGATTGCTTTTACGTTTGGATCTTTCAAGATGATTCTGAAAGCCAATTCCACACGTTTAGCATCTGCAGTTCCTCCAACGTCCAAGAAGTTAGCTGGCTCGAAACCTGCATACTTAATCAAGTCCATTGTTGCCATTGCAAGACCGGCACCGTTTACCATACAACCTACAGTTCCATCAAGATCTACATAGTTCAAACCTGCCGCTTTCGCTTCTACTTCGATTGCGTTTTCTTCACGAATGTCTCTGTATTCAGCTAATTTTGGGTGTCTGTATAAAGCGTTGTCATCTAAATTTACTTTAGCATCAACCGCGATAATTTTGTTGTCAGAAGTTTTCAAAACTGGATTGATTTCAAACATAGAAGAATCAGAACCGATATACGCTTTGTATAAAGCATCAACGAACTGAACCATTTCTTTGAAAGCATTTCCAGAAAGTCCTAAGTTAAAGGCAATTCTTCTTGCTTGAAAAGCTTGCAAACCAACGTTAGGATCAATTTCTTCAGTAAAAATCAAATGAGGTGTGTGCTCTGCAACTTCCTCGATATCCATTCCACCTTCAGTAGAATACATGATCATGTTACGACCTTTTCCTCTATTCAATAAAACTGACATATAGAATTCAGAAGTTTCACTTTCACCTGGATAGTAAACATCTTCAGCAACTAAAACCTTGTGTACTTTTTTACCTTCGGCAGAAGTTTGAGGCGTGATCAACTGCATCCCGATGATTTGTTCTGCTAATTCCTCAACTTGTTGCAAGTTTTTGGCAAGCTTCACACCACCACCTTTTCCTCTTCCACCTGCGTGAACTTGAGCTTTGATAACATGCCATCCCGTTCCGGTTTCAGCAGTCAATTGTTTTGCAGCAGCAACCGCTTCTTGTGGGTTGTTTGCAACATAACCACGTTGAACTTTTACACCATAACTGGCTAATATTTCTTTTCCTTGGTATTCGTGTATATCCATAATGAAGTATTTGACTTTTTTAAAGTGCCACAAAAATAACTAAAATCCTCTAATAGAAAAAAGAATTTGTGCTTTTTATTAGGAGCTATTTCCCGCTATCCGCTCTATCTTTTGCTCCTTAAAGAAAGGAGCAAAAGGATGCCGCTTCTATCGGGGCTAAACTCGTGCTAAATAGAAGCAACCTTTTTAATTATTATGCATCTAATTTTTAAGAACATAAAATTTAGACCAGATGAAATACAAAATTCTAATCAGTTTTATTACACTACTTTTTATTTCTGGATGTTCTGACGATGATGTTAATACAGAAAAAAGTACCATAATCGGACTTTGGACATTAGTCAATACGACTGGTACAATTGCAGGTATCAACCATCAATTTGTAGAGAATGAAATTATCTGGACCTTCAATACCAATAATACCGTTACCGTTGTCAATAATAGTACAGACGAGAATTTGCAATCGGGATTTCCTTCAGGAACCTATCCTTATACAATTGCTGATAATGAAAACATAGCCAGTTGCCCTCAAAATATTACCATTCAAACTGCAGAATTTGGCTGTCTTTCTTTTTATGGAAATGAAATGGACATCAACGAAAACATTGCTGATGGTATCAATTATCATTTTTATAAAATTATTGTACCAGACTAAAAGACCTAAATATTAATAGCATTCGAAACCGATTAACTTTCTACAACTAACTCAAATTTCATCCAAAGTTAATTACTGTTTCTTTCAAACAACAATAAGTTATATATTTAACTTATTGTTGTTTTTTGTTAATCATGGTTCTGGTTTTTGGTTTCTGACTTAAACTGTGATAGATTTGCAAAAAATTAAGTCAATGAGCCCAAAAGAATTAGTTCAATTAGCAGAAGAATTCGGTAGTCCTCTGTATGTATATGATGCCGAAAAAATTCAAAATCAATATATCCGTTTAACAGATGCTTTTGCAAAAGTAGAAAGCCTTCGCATCAATTATGCAGTAAAGGCATTGTCTAATATTGCCATTTTGCAGCTTTTAAAACAAATTGGTTCAGGATTAGATACCGTTTCTATTCAAGAAGTACAACTTGGATTGCATGCTGGTTTTACTCCAGATCGTATTATTTATACACCAAATGGTGTATCATTTGAAGAGCTTGAGGCTGTAGCCGAATTAGGCGTTCAAATCAATATCGATAACTTATCTGTTTTAGAACATTTTGGTGCAAAACACCCCACTGTTCCAGTTTGTATCCGAATTAATCCGCATGTAATGGCGGGAGGAAACTCGAATATATCGGTGGGTCATATCGACAGTAAGTTTGGAATTTCGATCCACCAGATGCCACATATTTTAAGAATTGTGGAAAATACTGGAATGCACATCAATGGCTTACACATGCATACCGGTTCTGATATTCTAGATATTGGCGTGTTTCTTTATGCTGCAGAAATACTTTTTGATGCTGCAAAAAACTTCAAGGAGCTTGATTTCCTTGACTTTGGAAGCGGTTTTAAAGTACCTTACAAAAAAGACGATATTGAAACGGATATCGAAGAACTTGGAAAAAAACTTTCCAAAAGATTCAATGCTTTTGCAAAAGAATATGGTCGCGAATTGACACTTGCCTTCGAACCAGGAAAATTTTTGGTAAGCGAAGCTGGTTTTTTCTTGGCAAAAGTGAATGTAGTAAAACAAACTACCTCTACTGTTTTTGCTGGAATTGACAGTGGTTTTAACCACTTGATCCGACCAATGTTTTATGGGTCTCAGCACCACATTGAAAATGTTTCGAACCCGAAAGGAAAGGAACGTTTTTATACCGTGGTTGGTTATATATGTGAAACCGACACTTTTGCTAATAATAGAAAAATTGCCGAGATTAAAGAAGGCGACATCTTGGCCTTTAGAAATGCTGGAGCTTATTGCTTTTCGATGGCATCCAACTATAATTCCCGATTGAAACCTGCCGAAGTATTGTGGATAAACGGCAAAGGTGTTTTGATTAGACAACGTGAAACATTTGATGACATACTTAAAAACCAAATACCATTTGAAATTCCGGTTGCTTTAGAAGTATAGTTTTGGGCACTTCTTTACAACCGAAATTTTAGATTGTTTATAGACAGGCTTAGGAATCTGTCGGACTAAATCCAATAATTAATTTTATTGGATTTTTTTATGGCTTGAAATCACAGGCACAATTCTAACAAGTTATCATTAATTACTTCAATTTAAATCATGAAACTTTGAAAATGTAGCTGGAAGGCCTTACAATGAAAATTATTTGGCCTAAAATGATCTAGGATGTAGTAAAGTTTATTCTGAATGTATAAAATATTGTTTGGAATGTATAAAGAACTGTTTAGAATATAAAATTAATTGTTTTGAATGTAGAATATTGTATTTATAATATACTAACTACTGTTTGGAATGTATAAATAACTGTTTAGAATGTATAAAATAGTGTTTTGGATGTATAAGATATAGACACTCGAAAGTTTTTGAAGATTTTGCATAGCAGACAATAATTGTAAAAGTTTCCACAGTGCTACTGGATTCCATCTAGCCCTGATGGTGTCCCGAAGCTTCGGGATTTGAGCTCTTGCAACTGCCGTAAGAGCTGTTGCAAAGCGAGTTGCACCAGCAGGAACATGTCCCGAAGCTTCGGGATGAAAATGCCCTACCGATTCGCTCCTCCTAATCAAGCTGAAATAACATAAAAATAATATAGGTTGCCGGTTTGTTTTTTATCTTTGGAATCTTAAACAAATTGAAATGGATAGAAGGAAGTTTTTTAGAAACGGATCGTTATTTACGCTTGGAACTGCGATTTTGAATCCGTTTGATTTGACGGCAAAAAATGGTGTTGTTGAAACGCTAGATAAGAACAAGAAAGCAAAAAATATCATCATTTTGGTGAGTGATGGGATGAGTACCGGGACGCTGAATATGGCAGATTTATACTTGAACCGCAAGACTGGAAAAGGTTCTAACTGGTTGCAATTATATAAAGATAACAAGGTTTCGAGAGCTTTGATGGACACGGCTTCGGCGAGTTCTATCGTGACGGATTCGGCTGCTGCAAGTTCGTCTTGGGGTGGTGGCTTTAGGGTGAACAATGGTTCTTTGAATGTTGGTCCGAATGGTGAAATGAACTTACCGATTTGGCAAAAGTTTAAAAAAACAGGTAAAATGGCGGGCTGTGTGACGACGGTTCCGATAACACATGCTACTCCTGCGGGATTTTGCGTGAGTACGAAAAGCCGTAACAGTCAGGATGATATTGCCGAAATGTACCTGGATTTGGGTTTTGATATTATGATGGGTGGCGGTTTAAATTATTTTTCTCCTGAATTTAGAAAGGACAAAAAAGATATGTTTGCTGCTTTCAAGGCAAAAGGTTATCAGGTAGCGAGAAACCGCTCTGAAATGATGAATGCTTCGAACGACAAACCTGTTTTGGGTGTTTTTTATGAAGATGGGCTTCCTTATTCGATTGATCGAAATAATGATGCGAAATTACAGGAAACGATTCCTACTTTGGCTGAAATGACGCAGAAAGCCATCGACAGGATGAAAAGCCATAAGGATGGTTTTGTACTTCAGGTAGAAGGCGGAAAAGTAGACTGGGCAGCTCATGCGAATGACATTGGTGGTTTGATTTATGATCAAGTTGCCTTTGACGAGGCCGTGAAAGTGGCGATTGATTTTGCGGAAAAAGATAAAAATACACTCGTTATCATTACAACCGACCACGGTAATGCGAATCCTGGGGTTATTTATGGGAAATATGCCAATACAAATTTTGATTCTATCCAAAAATACAAGCATACGAACGAATGGCTTTTGAATGAAATTCACCCCACTTCTACCGTTGCTCAAGTGCGTGAAATTATTGAATTTGCAAATGGGGCTACTGTAAATGAAGAAGATGCAAAAACAGTTTTGAGCTATTATGATGGTTTGCACAAGGAAGAAGGTGGCTTATATAACTACAAGAAACTACCTTTTAAGGCTTTCGCCGAAATGCAACAGAAAACCAATTCTGTGGGTTGGATTAGTATGGACCACTCGGCAGATTATGTAGAGTTGGCAATGTTTGGCCCAGGGAGTGAGCTTCTGAAGCCTTTTATTAAAAATACCGACTTGCATTATTTGATGCTTCAGGCTGCTGAAGTGGAAAATAAATTTTAATGAATTTCGTTCCTAAAAAATAGACTGTCTCTAAAAGGGCAGTCTTTTTTTTTATTTAGCCTAAAATGATATATTTTTGAGTGCATAAATCCAAAACGATAATCGCTAGATGACAATACTGCATAAAAGAAAATATGAATTCTTACTGATTGCTTTACTGCTTCACCTTTTTATAGCGGTTTTGCTTTATGATCTTGATTTTTATGCCAATATTATATGGCCAGCAAACATGTTTATATTGGGAATATGCAGTATTGGGATATTTTCGGGCAAATCAACACTGCACCTGATTGTTAAGAATATACTTCTTGCCTTGGTGATATTCCTGCCTATTTCGATTATTTTTTTTAAACCTACTGAACTGTTGATGCAAATCATCAATATCACCCATATTGCTTTCTATAGTTTTATATTTATTGAGGTTTTAAAATACTTGCTGAAACCCAGCTATATCAACTCGGATATCGTTTCGGCTTCGGCTTGTGGCTATTTGCTTTTGATTGAAATCGGAATATTTTCGATGCAAGCTATTTATTATGCTACACAAAACCCATTTAAGGGAATTGACACCACATCTTTTACAACAATCTATCTAGATATAGTTTATTTTTGTAGCATAACAGTAACAAGTATAGGCTTTGGCGATATTACACCGGCAAATCATTTTGCCAAATTAGCAACCTCCATTTTAGGTATTGCAGGACAGTTTTATTCCGTGGTTTTAGTCGGGATTATGATTAGCAAATACACATCGAACGTACCCTCAAAAAAAGAATAATCATGCATTCAGGAAGAAAATATAGTTTAAAGGAGTTCATTTTATGGACACGTGATGATATTTATAAATTGATTACAATTGCTACAATTCCAACAATTCTTTACCAAGTTTTCGATTTGAAGTTTATAGCAATCCCTTGGTTTCCAATTGCATTGATAGGGACTGCAGCTGCTTTTATTGTGGGTTTCAAAAACACGCAAACCTACAACAGGCTTTGGGAAGCTCGACAAATTTGGGGCGGAATTGTAAACACCAGTAGATCTCTCGGATTGATGGTTAGGGATTTTATTGATGATGATCAAAAAGCAACACAAGAAATAATGTACCGTCATTTTGCCTGGTTAACAGCTTTGCGTTTTCAATTAAGAGAGCCGAGATCGTGGGAAAACATGGAAAAAAGCTACAATAAAGAATACAGCAAGCATTATTTTACCGAAGAAAAAACGGCAAAACTAGAAGAGGAATTGAAAAAATATGTATCGGAAGGAGAACGTGAATATATCCTTTCCAAAAAAAATAGGGCGACTCAACTATTGGCTTTGCAATCAAAAAGATTAAAAGAATTACAGACCGAAAGCAAGATTGATCTTTTTAAATATTTACAAATTACCGATAAAATTTCGGAGCTGTATGAACATCAAGGAAAATGCGAACGTATCAAAAACTTTCCCTATCCTAGACAATTTGCCAGTATAAATTTATTTTTTGTATGGCTTTTTGTAATTTTAGTTCCGTTCGGAATGCTGAATGAATTTCAGAAACTCGGAGATTTGTATGTTTGGCTCACAATCCCTTTCAGTATTGTGGTTTCATGGGTTTTCACGAGTATGGAACGAGTTGGCGAAAGCACCGAAAATCCTTTTGAAGGAAGTGCAAACGATGTTCCCATAACAGCCATGAGCCGAACGATTGAAATTGACATGAGGGATATGCTTGACGAAACCGATTTACCTCCTGCCCTTGCACCCGTAAATAAAATTTTAATGTAAATAAAAAAATATGAAAATAGAAAAAGTTTTTGAAAACAATGAAAGTTGGATTGCCAATAAACTAGCGGTAAATCCAGATTATTTTACAGACTTATCTAAAGGCCAAAGTCCTGAAATTCTTTATATTGGATGTTCGGACAGTCGTGTTACTGCCGAAGATTTGATGGGAGTTCAACCGGGCGAAGTTTTCGTTCATCGAAATATTGCCAATATGGTAATTAGTATTGATTTGAATGTGATGTCGGTTTTGAATTATGCCGTAGAACATTTAAAAGTGAACCATGTTGTAGTATGTGGACATTATTTTTGTGGAGGTGTAAAAGCGGCTATGGAAGCCAAAGATTTGGGTATTTTGAATCCTTGGCTACGAAATATTCGTGACGTTTATCGTTTGCACAAAAAAGAATTGAATGCAATTGAAGATGAAAATCAACGCTATAATCGTTTGGTAGAATTGAATGTTCAGGAACAATGCGTTAATTTAATCAAAACAGCTGCCGTTCAAAAAGCTTATAAAGACCGGAATCTAAAAGTACATGGATGGGTTTTTGATATCCATTATGGAAAACTGATCGACTTGAAAATTGATTTCGATCATGTGTTGAAAGACATTATGGAGATTTATAATTTGGGACACGAATAGTTTTAAGTTCACCAAGTTTTCACGAAGTTCACAAGGCTATTTAAGTTTTAGCTTTGTGAACTTTGTGCTTTTTAAACTTTGTGGGCTTCGTGTTTAAAATATTAAAATGTAACCATCATTTTCTTTGCCTCTTCAAACTCCGAAATCATATCATCAATAATATCCTTCACTGATTTTATTTCGTGAATCAGACCTGAAACCTGTCCGATTTCGAGTTCGCCTTCCACCAAATCACCTTCAAACATGCCGCGTTTCGCACGAGCTCTTCCTAATAATGTTTTCAAATCTTCAACAGAAGGTCCTTTTGCATATAAATCCTGAACGTCCTGATAAAATTTATTTTTGATTAATCGAACTGGAGCCAATTCTTTCAAAGTCACTTGGGTTCCACCCTCTTCCAAATCTACAATCGTCTGCTTGAAATTATCATGAGCCGAACTTTCAAATGATGCCGCAAAACGGCTTCCAACTTGAACACCATCAGCACCCAGAATCATTGTGGCTAACATTGCTTTTCCAGTTGCAATTCCGCCAGCTGCAATCAACGGAATTTGTATTTTTTCACGAACCATCGGAATCAATGTAAGCGTTGTAGATTCTTCCCTTCCGTTATGTCCTCCAGCTTCAAAACCTTCGGCCACGACTGCATCTACACCTGCTTCTTGAGCTTTCAAGGCAAACTTTGAACTACTCACGACATGCACCACTGTAATTCCTTTTTCCTTTAAAAAAGCCGTCCACGTTTTTGGATTTCCAGCCGAAGTGAAGACGATTTTCACGCCTTCTTCCACGATAATATTCATGATTTCTTCGATATTCGGATACAGCATCGGAACGTTTACACCGAAAGGTTTATCGGTTGCTTTTTTGCACTTCTGAATGTGTTCTCTCAAAACATCAGGATACATCGAACCCGCACCAATCAAGCCTAAACCGCCTGCATTACTAACAGCACTTGCTAATTTATAACCGCTGTTCCAAATCATTCCGCCTTGAATAATTGGATATTTTATATTAAATAATTGTGTGATTTTGTTCATTTATACTATTGTTTATTTTTAGAGCGAATCGCTTGGGTTTTATCTTCAATCCATTTTCCCGCTTTTCCTTCCAAAACTTTTTTGTTCTTAAAGAAAGAACAAAAAAGGTTTTTCCCTTCCTCCCGAAGCTTCGGGACGGGGCTAAATGGGATCGTCTTTTGTGTTTTTAAACTTTTTGCTAAAATAGAAATTTTATTGCTTAAGAAGTTTACCTTTTTGAGAAACATCTCCAGTAACTATTTCATAAAAATAAACGCCAGAAGTAAGGTTTTCTAAAGAAAAATTAAGGGTAGAATTGTTGATTATTTTTTCCAAAACAAGTTGCCCGAGGTTATTGTAAATAGAGATTTTTCCAGTTTTAAAATCTTTATCAGCAGAAATATTCAAAACATTTTCAACAGGATTTGGATATACAATAAATTTATTTTCAGTTAATAAATCTGTTCCTAAAGCATTCTGAACAATCAAATTAAAATCCGGAATTCCATATCCAAATTGAGCATTTGGAGTTGAAAATAAATTCGCAGATTCTTTTATTAATTGTATGATTTCTTCGTTGGTTTTATCTGGCAAAGCTTGCCACAAACAAGATACCATTCCGGCTGTAATTGGACCAGAAAAAGAAGTTCCACTCGCGGTTACAATCGCACCCGAAACATCTGAAACAACGGCATTTTGGCCTTGAGCCATAACATCAGGCTTGATTCTTCCATCAAATGAAGGTCCAATTGAACTGAAAGTAGCATACGTTTCGTCGGGCATAACGGCTCCAATTGCCAGAGTATGTTCGGCATCAGCGGGAACTGAAATATAAGGATTAGCTGTATTTCCAGAATTTCCAGCCGAAGTAACGCAAATCATTCCTCTCGAAAATGCAATTTCAGCACCTCTGGAAATAAACGAAGTTGTGCCGTTCATGTCATCATACGTATAGCTATAATCTGGATTGTCATAGCCAAAATAACCTAGTGAAGTATTGATGATATCAACTCCCAAACTATCCGCCATTTCGGCAGCTTCCACCCAAAAAGATTCCTCAACTGGATTTTCAGCATTGATATCTTCGGTGATAAAAAGATAATAGTGTGCATCTGGTGCAGTTCCAACCAACTGATCTTCAACATAGCCTCCCATTGTAGAAAGTACCATCGTTCCATGTGAACCTCCTCCATAAAAATTGGTGCTTGAATTCACAAAATCATAACCTCCTAAAATAAGATTATTGTCTTGCAAACGCTGGAAAGGACTTGCTGCATCAACTCCAATAAAACCAGTATCCATCACGGCAATTATCTTTCCTGTTCCAGTAAAATCCTGTTCGTGAAGCAGATGTCCGTTGAGCATTTCAATCTGATTATTTGAAGTTCCGTAGCCGAAAGTCACTAAAGCTTCGAGATTTTTATCAACATTCCTTGGTCGTTGCTGATTGGCACTTCGCTCTAAATTCCCATTATTGAGACTCTTATTTGCAAAATCAACATGACTCACAAATGCTAAATTTTCAAGGTTTTGAATGTCAGAAATTGTACCGCGAATATGCAAGGCATTCATCCATTTTGATTTTGCTTTTACAGTAATCCCAACTGAATTTGTGACTTGGTTGATGTATGAAATAGCAATTGGAACATCTTTTTCATCCAATGCAATGTTTTGCAAAACTCTTCTATCCAAGGATCTTTGTGACAACATTTCCAATGGATTTTCTAAGTAAAAAGTTGCATCGGGTTTATCAGTAAAAAAAACCCACGCATCTTCAATTTGTCCAAAGGAAAAAAAGCTAATCTGTAGAAAAATAAATAGTAGAAATTTTTTCATAACATTGTAAAAAAAGACGCATTAAGTTTCAAATTTACGAATTGTTATCGGAATTTTGAACTACTTTTCGATTTCAATTTACCACTTATTTAAAAGAAACGATTTAAAAGCAACGATAAAAAACACATACAAACCATTGATAAACAATTATTTAAAAAATAAATAAAATTTTATTTGGAATTATAAATTTTTATGCTCTAAATTTGCACTCAAGTTCTTTAAAAAATTATTCTTATCCAGAAAGACCGAGGGAATTGACCCGATGACGTCTTAGCAACCTGATCACTTTTGTGTTTAAGGTGCTACCTTCAACCTTTGCCATTGGCAAGGAAAGATAAGCTTAGAAATTGTTTATAATACCTCAAAATATTATATGCTCTTCTGACTTATCGGAAGAGCATTTTTTGTTTATGCTCCTCTGATATCTGGTTTTGAATGTTTTTTTTAATCAACAAAAAAATATTTATAAACATTAAAAATTTTAAAGATGCAAGAGCAAACACAAATCCTGAATTACATTCCAGTAGACGAATTAACCGGTTCAATCTCGGTGCCAATTTACCAAACTTCAACTTTCGTACAAGACGAACCAGGGGTTCACAAAGGTTTCGATTACGCAAGAAGCAACAATCCGACGAGAAAAGTCTTGGAGGATTTGGCTGCTAAATTAGAAAACGGAACAAATGGTTATGCTTTTTCTAGCGGTTTGGCAGCCATCGATGCGGTTGTAAAATTATTGAAAGCTGGCGATGAAATCATTGCCGTTGATGATATTTATGGTGGTGCTTTCCGCCTATTCACTCACATTTATGAGAAATTCGGAATCAGCATTAAATACGTTGATGCGACAGATGCTCAAAATGTTGCCAATGCGATTTCAGACAAGACTGCTTTAATTTGGATTGAATCACCAACCAACCCGACTTTGAAAATTGCCGATTTGAGAGCGATTGGTAAAATTGCAAAAGAACACAACGTTTTGTTCTGTGTTGATAATACTTTTGCTTCGCCAATTGCCCAAAAACCAATTGAATATGGAGCTGATTTGATTGTTCACAGTGCTACAAAATATATCTCTGGACACAGCGATTTGATTGCTGGTTTGGTGATTACTGCTACGGAAGAATTAGGAGCGAAAATCAAATTTATCCAAAATGCTTCTGGTGCCATACTTGGGCCATTCGACAGCTGGTTGGTGATCCGAGGAATCGAAACTTTGAGTTTGAGAATCAAGCAACACGCTGAAAATGCTCAGAAAGTTGCTGAGTTCCTAACAACTCAAAAACTAATCAAGAATGTTTTTTATCCTGGTTTGAAAAGTCATCCGAACCATGAAATTGCAAAAAGCCAACAGAAATATTTTGGTGGTGTTGTCACTTTCGATTTAGTAATTGATGACAAAGAATTGGCTTCAAGAATTATTTCGGGAACTAAATTATTCAAGCTGGCTGAAAGTTTGGGTGGCGTGAAAAGCTTGTGTTGTCTGCCTTGCGAAATGACCCATAAATCGATTCCGGTTGAAAAAAGATACCAGTCTGGTGTTACAGATAGTTTGATTCGTCTTTCTGTTGGCTTGGAAGATGCTGATGATTTGATAGCTGATTTGAAACAGGCAATTGAAAATGCAGTTAAGGTAAATGTAGAAACTGCTTCGTCGTTGAATTAAATAATATAAACACAGATTTCACAGATTTTCACAGATTAAAATAGTGGTATTTTATCAAAATTTAAAGACAAAAACGCCTCATTTAGGACTCAAATCTGTGAAAATCTGTGAAATCTGTGTTCAAAAAAAATATAAAATGTCAAGAAAAAAATTAAATATAGGATTGTTTGGGTTTGGATGTGTAGGTTTTGGATTGTATGAGGTGTTGCAAAAAACGCCTGGTTTAAAGGCCAACATCAAGAATATTTGTGTGAAAGATAAAGACAAGAAGCGTGAAATTAGTGCTGAAAATTTTACTTTCAACAAAGAAGATATCTTTAATGATCCTGAAATAAATGTAATCGTAGAGCTGATTGATGATGCGGAAGCGGCTTATGAAATTGTGACGCGTGCTTTGAAAAGCGGAAAAGCGGTGGTTTCAGCCAATAAGAAAATGATTGCGGAACATTTTGAGGAATTGCTCGAATTGCAACGTGAACATCAGGTTCCTTTGTTGTATGAAGCGGCTTGTTGTGCCAGTATTCCGATTATCAGAAACCTTGAGGAATATTATGACAATGACCTTTTGGAATCGATTCAGGGAATTGTGAATGGGTCGACAAATTATATTTTGACCAAGACCTTCAAGGATAATTTGTCGTATGAAGAGGCATTGAAAGAGGCTCAAGATAAAGGCTTTGCCGAAAGCAACCCGATTTTGGATACAGGTGGTTTTGATGCAAAATATAAATTGCTGATTTTGTTGGCACATTCTTTCGGATATATTGCAAAACCTGATGATTTGCTGAATATCGGCATTAATTCTATTGGTAGTTTGGAGTTGAAATATGCACGAGAAAAAAGTTTGAAAATTAAATTGGTAGCCCAAGCATTTAAGAATGCAGATGGAACAATTTCTGCTTTTGTGATTCCGAAATTTGTGGATTCAGAGGATCGATTGTTTAATGTGGATGATGTTTTTAATGGTGTGATTACGAAGACGAGTTTTGCCGACGAACAGTTTTTTGTAGGCAAAGGTGCTGGAGCTCATCCTACTGCTTCTGCAGTTTTGAGTGATATTTCGGCCTTGAGTTATGATTATCAATATGAATACAAAAAAATTGCACAACAGGAAGATTTGAGCTTATCGAATGATGTGAATTTGAAAGTGTTTTTAAGACATTCCGTTAAAGATGCTGTGGTTTTGAAAGGACAGTTTTTAAATATTGATGAATCCTATCTGAACCAAGAATCAGGTTATATAACTGGAACTATTTCTTTGGAAAATTTGAGAAACATTCACTTTGATGAAAGCTTTGAAAAGTCTTTTGTGTTGTTGGATGTTGTGAAGAAGGTTGAAATTGCAGATGAAAATTTGCAATTGGCAGGCTTTGAAGTGGCTTAATTTTTTAACATTAAGGAGTTAAGTTTTTGAACCATTAAGGTATTAAGAAAAATTAAGGCTTGCACTTAATGAAACTTAATACCTTAATGGTTTAATTATTTTTACAACATTTTCCTCGCCTTTTCTAAATCTTCAAAAGTATCAATTCCGATGCTGACGTGATTAGTTTCCACCATTTTGATACGTTTTCCGAATTCCAGATAGCGTAATTGTTCTAGTTTTTCGGATGCTTCCAGAGATTTCATTGGAAGGCTGTAGAAATCCATAATGGCTTGCTTGCGGAAGGCATAAATCCCGATGTGTTGGAAATAACGAACGCCAACATTTTTCTCTCTTGGATAAGGAATTACAGAACGGGAGAAATATAACGCAAAGTCATTTTGATCTACCACAACTTTCACATTGTTGGGATTATTGATATCCTCTTCATTTGTGATTTCACGCATTAATGAAGCCAAATCTATTTTTTTATCGGGGTCGTTTCTAAAAACGTAGAGTACTTGTTCCAACGGACCTTTTTCTGTAAAAGGTTCATCGCCTTGCACATTTACTACGATGTCTGCATCAATATCGGCGACGGCTTCGGCAATCCGGTCGCTTCCTGATTCGTGTTCCTTGATGCTCATGATGGCTTTTCCGCCGTTTGAAATGATTTCGTTGTAAATCAAATCGGAGTCGGTTACTACAAAAACGTCATTGAATAATGCTGTGGCAACGGTTGCTTCGTAGGTTCTTAAAATAACGGTTTTGCCTCCAAGTTCCTGCATTAATTTTGCTGGAAATCTTGTTGAGGCGTATCGGGCTGGTATGACGGCTATTGTTTTCATTTTTTAGTTGCTGAGTTACTGAGTGTCTAAGTTGCTGAGTTATTTTAATTAATTGTCAATAAAATACTCCTCCTTAAATCCTATCAAATATAATTTATCTTTTGCTCTGGTGATGGCGGTGTACAACCATCTTACATAATCTCTGTTGATGCCATCTGGCAAATACGGCTGTTCTATAAAAACGGTATTCCATTGGCCTCCTTGCGATTTGTGGCAAGTAATGGCATATGAAAACTTGACCTGCAAGGCATTGAAAAATTCATTTTCCTTTACCTTTTGGAACCTTTTATACTTAGTGGTTTCGTTTTCATAATCCTTCATCACTTCCTGGTACAATCGGTTGGATTCTTCGTAAGTTAATGATGGCGATTCGCTTGTAATGGTGTCCAATAAAAGAATGGTTTCAAACGAAATTTGGTTCGGATAATCAACCATTCGGATTTTGACTTTTGCAAATTTGAATCCGTAGAGTTCCATGATACCGAACATTTCCAAAACCTCGATGATATCGCCGTTGGCAATAAACCCCGCCTCATCGGTTTCCTTAAGCCAAAAGTAATTATTTTTTACGACCATCAGGAAATCGCCCGTTGATAATTCGCTTTCCTTGTCGAGAATTCGGGTGCGGATTTGTTGGTTGTATTGGTTTGCCCTTTTATTCGAACGAACAATAAAAGCCGTGTCTTCTATACTATAATTACTGTAAGCCGAATTGATGGCATCCTGAATATCATAGCCGTCCGTCAGCCGAACAATATCTTTAAAACCTTTTAACTTAAACTGAAAAGTATCGTATAAATCGTCCTTTAATAGATCCCGAAGCTCGGTTGCATTAAAGAGAATTCCCGATTTTTCTTCCTGACGCATCACTTCGTCCAATTCGATTGACTTTATTTCCTTGTCATAATTCATTCCGAGCGAATCGGTGTTGAGGGCTGGTGAAACCTCCATATTCACAGGTGGAAGCTGGGCCGTATCGCCAAGCAAAATCAGCTTGCAATTCTGTCCGGTATAGACATAAAAAATCAAATCGTCGAGCAACGAACCGTTTTCATACATCTTATCACCTGAATCAGAATCGGAAATCATGGAAGATTCATCGACAATAAAGATGGTATTTTTGTGTTTGTTTTGTTGCATCGTGAAGGTGACGCCTCCTCCTACTCCTTTTTTTGGAAAATATATTTTTTTATGGATGGTAAAGGCCGGCTTGTTGGAATAATTGGCGATTACTTTTGCAGCACGACCTGTTGGTGCTAATAAAACATATTTTTTTTTGACTTCAACCAGATTGTTGACGATGGTTGAAATGACGGTGGTTTTCCCGGTTCCGGCATAGCCTTTTAGGACAAAAAGGTCGTCTTGGTTTTCGTTTGTGATGAATTCTGCGATTTGCTGGAAGAAAATGTCCTGCTTATAGGTTGGGCTGAATGGAAAACTTTGACTTAATATTTTGTAGAATTGGGCAGAAATCATTGGAATGTCTTTAGGGCAAAGTTAAGGGATTTTGAACACAGATTGCACAGATTTTCACAGATTACTTTGTCCTTAGTTTTGCTCTGGTCTTATAGATTTTGGATTTCTTTCTCGCAACGTATTGAAACTTTTTTTGCCACAGATTAAAAGGATTAAACGGATTTTTATTGGATTGGTTTTAAAAATCTGTGGAATCTGTGGTTAAATTTTTGGCTATGTTTTTTTCGGCAATATTGGTCAGAAAGATTAAAAAGGGAAAAAGCCATTTCATTTAGCCCCGACTGGAGGGAAAATCCTTTTCTTTTTTTCCTTTAAAAAAAGAAAAGATTTGGAAGGAAGGCGGGACGATGTTGAAAAGATGCCCGAAGTTTTTGCTCCTAAAAATTACTGTCGTTTAAAAAAATTGTAAGTTTGCCAACAGCAGTAAAATTCAATGACGGTTAACACAAACATAACGGAAAAAAAATATAAAAAACTGATCCTTCAGGTATCTTTGAATGGATTTTGTTTTGCTGTGGTGGACACTTTGTATCACTCGGTTTTGTTGTTTAAGGAGGTTGATTTTAAAGTTTTTCCGAATTCGGCCAAAGTGGAAGAGCATTATTGGAAGGCGTTTTTGGATCATCAGGAATTAACGAAAATATATGATGAAGTAGTAGTGTTGCACAATAATAACTTGAATTCGTTTGTGCCAACGGCTTTGTTTGACGAGCAGTTTTTAGGGAGTTATTTGCAGTATAACACGAAGGTTTTTGAGACGGATTTCTTTACGTTTGATGCGATTGCAAATCAGGAAATGCACAATGTGTATGTGCCTTATGTGAACATCAACAATTATTTGCTGGACCAATTTGAGAGTTTTGATTATAAGCATGTGAACAGTATTTTGGTAAGCAAATTGCTGGAAAAATCGAAAAACGTGGAAGAAAAACAGGTGTTTGTGCATTTTGGGACGGAAAAATTTGAAATTATTGTGGTTCAAAATCAAAAACTGATCTTGTTTAATTCGTTTGAATATGCGACAGAAGCTGATTTTATTTATTACTTGCTTTTTACTGCCGAACAACTGAATTTGAATCCCGAGCATTTTAAGCTTCAGCTTTTGGGGAATATTACTGAAGAAAGTAGCCTTTTTAAGATGGCCTACAAATATGTGCGACACGTGAGTTTGATGGATGTGTCGGATGTACAAAAAAACAATTCGTTTTCAACTGCTGCTAATTTGAAGCATTTTATACTATTTCAATCGTGAGAATCATTTCGGGTAAATATAAAGGAAGAAGAATTTCTCCGCCAAAAGGATTGCCGGTTCGTCCGACGACGGACATGAGCAAGGAAGCTTTGTTCAATGTTTTGAATAATTATTTTAATTTTAGCGAATTGAAAGTGCTGGATTTATTTGCCGGAACGGGAAACATCAGCTTTGAGTTTGCTTCACGAGGCAGTGACAATATCACGGCTGTTGATGGTGATTTTGGTTGTATTAAATTCATCAAACAGATTGCTCAGGAGTTTGACTTCAATATTGCTTCGATAAAAAGTGACGTGTTTAAATTCTTGGAAAAGAACAACACTTCCTATGATATTATTTTTGCGGATCCGCCGTATGGCTTAGACCAAGAGTCTTTTGAGAAAATTGTTACAACTGTTTTCGAGAAAGAATTGCTTCAGGAAGATGGAATGATGGTGATTGAACACTCGAAATATACCAAGATGGAACATTTGATTAACTTTTCGTTCCAGAAGAGTTATGGAGGCTCTTTTTTTAGTTTTTTTGAGATGAACTCTGATGGTGGTGAAGAAGTTGGCGATGATTTTGATAGTGATGAGGGGTAAATCTGACACGAATTACACAAATTTTTCACTAATTATTTTGATGTTAGAAAAACTTACTTTTTAGTTTCTTCTAACCAATCCAACCAATCCGAAGCTATTTTATCCCAATTATAGAGGTCTTGATTTACAGTTCCATTTTTAGTGATGGGAAAATAATTGTGCTCTAAATTCAGATAACTTTTGAAGGATAGATTTTGTTTTCGTTCCCGGATAGCTTCAATTTGAAACAAATCATTAAAGGAAGCCGACCAATCTTTTGTGCCATACGTCACTAGAACTGGAATTTTTAAACCCATCAAGTTGTCTTTCTGCGGAAGAGAAAAACTGTAGGTTGTTTTGTTTGAATCTCCGTTTGAAGGATTGATTTCGTTGGGGTTTTCAACGACTTTCTTCCAGTATTCAATTGTGTTGTTGCCTTCGTTTAAGGTGTCATTGTCAAAACTTCGACTTTGCGATAGTATGTTCATAATCCTGCCATAAGGATTTCCAGCTGAATAAATCAGATGCGTTACTTTTTTGTTGATAGAAGCCATTTTTACTGCAATAGTACTTCCTTCAGAATGTCCGGCAACTAACAATTTTGAGGTCCTCACCCATCTTTCCTTAAATAATTGTTTTAGGATGGAATTGTTTCTAAAAACATAATAATCAAGATAATTTCGTTCAATGTAGCCTTTTGGTGGAAGCTTTTTTTCTGCATCTTTCAAATAGACATAATTTTCTCCGAGCTTGTTTACATTTGAAATTATGGGAATAAAAGGTTTTCCTATGATGACGATATGATAGTCATCAAGAAAAGGCGTTTCATCGAAAGGCAATGTGCCGTAAAGTCCTTTTTCGTCGTATTTCACAACGGGTTGAGGGAGGCTTCCTTGACAAAAAAGGAATAGCGGTTTGGCTATTTTTTCTTCGCCAGGTTTGGAAATGACAATGATATCAACAGGATCATTTTGGTATTTGAATTTTAGATGTCGGTAGCCAAAATCTTCAGGGATTTTTTGAGAATAGGCAAAAGTTTTTGAAACTAGAAACATAAGGATTGTTGATTTTAGATTATTGATTGCTGATTTTTGATTTAATGATGATTGAAACTCAGTACAAATTTGCTTCTAAAAATTCAGAGCGAAAGTTAATCGTAGGTTAATGCTGGGTTAATGTCTTATTTTTCTAATAAAAGCTTTATTTTTGACTTGTATTTCCTTAAAAATGAAACAGAAAATAAATTTACTTATAGCGTTTTCAGCGGTTGTTTTGATTGCTCTTTCGGCAATGCAGTACTATTTGGTAAAGACTACCTACGACTATAAAGTAGAGCAATTTAGAGGAGAAATTAAGGATAAAATTGCGAAAATTACCAACGATTACAGTGATATTGATTCTACTATTTTTTATAAGAAAGACTTGCTGTATAAGGAATTGGCAGAAAGCTATTTACTAGATCCAGAACGAAGAAACCAAATCAAGCAATCTATTTTACAAAATAGTTTCAAGGCTGAACTGACCAAGAAATTACAGCAGGAGTTTGAAAGGGAAATCCCAAATCTTGAATTAGATTTTGCTATAGTTTTAGACAAATTTGTCATTTATAACAATACCGAAGCCGATACTATTTTTGCTGAAAAGCCTTTTATCGAAAATAAAATGTATGGGAATTTGGCTTCATTGGACGATGCTTTTTTGGTTCGGAATTATGTGGGAACTACTAGCGGAACATCATTGAATGCGGATTATAAATTACTGACGGAAGACACTTTATATGTTTCGGTTAATAACTGGGAAACCATTATTCTCAAACGAATGACGATGATTTTTGTATTTGCTGTTTTCTCGATTCTGACATTGATAACGCTTTTTGTGATTGCAATCAGAGCCTTAATCAAACAGAAAAAAATGAGCGATATCAAAACCGATTTTATCAATAATATCACCCACGAATTGAAAACGCCTTTGACAACGCTTTCGGTTTCGACTAAAATTTTGGAGCGAAAAGAAGTTCGAGAAAATGATAAAGTGTATGAAAATGTTTTAAGTACGATTAATCGTCAAAATAACCGATTACAAAATTTGATTGACCAAGTGATGACCAACTCTTTGGGTTATGAAGAAATTGAACTGCAAAAAGAAAAAGTGGCAATGCCGAATTTCTTACATTCGATTGTAGATGATTTTCAGATTGCCTATCCGAATGTGGCAATTCTGACTGATTTTGATACCAATAAAATCAATCTGAACTTGGATAAATTTCATTTGACAACCGCCATCACAAACGTTTTGGAAAACGCGGTAAAATATGGTTGCCAGAATATTACAATAACTACTTCTTTAGAAAACAATCAGTTTACTATTGGGATTCAAGACGATGGAATTGGGATTCCAAAAGGCAAACATTCGCTTTTATTTGATAAATTTTACCGTGTAGAACAAGGCAATCTTCACAATGCGAAAGGTTTAGGTTTGGGACTTTATTATGTGGATCAGATTATAAAAGCACATCAGGGAAATATAAATGTGGTAAGTGAATTGGGAAAAGGTGCGACTTTCAATTTTAGATTTCAGATTTAAGAATTTAGATTTTAGATGTTTGACGATTAAACAAAATTATTCTTAAAATGAAAAAAATACTCCTAGCCGAAGACGATGCTGATTTTGCAAGTGTTTTAAAACAATACCTTGAAATCTACGATTACACTGTTTTTTGTGCGGAAGATGGTGAACAAGCATTGAAATTATTCCAAAAAGAAACCTTCAATATTTGTGTTTTTGATGTGATGATGCCTAAGATTGACGGTTTTACCTTGGCTGAAAAAATCATCAAGATCAATCCAGAAATCCCTTTTGTTTTTCTAACTGCACGACAATTGAAAGAAGACAAAATCAAAGGGCTAAAATTAGGTGCTGACGATTACATCATTAAACCCTTTGAAGCTGATGAATTGGTTTTAAGGCTGAATAATATCTTGAAAAGATCCGAAAAAAATACTGCTACAGCTTCAGTTTCTGAAGAAATTAGTATCGGAAAATATATTTTTGACACGAAACGCCTTGAACTAAAATCCGAAAATAAAACCCAACAACTTACTGAAAAAGAAGCTTCTCTGGTGTTGTTTTTCTATCAGAATAAAAATCAATTATTAAAAAGAGAAGAAATATTGAATGCCGTTTGGGGAAATGACGACTTTTTTTCTGGAAGAAGCATGGATGTTTTTATTAGCCGATTGCGAAAATATTTCAGCGAAGATTCTGCTATAAAAATTGAAAGTATTCGGAATGTTGGGTTGGAGTTTAAATTGAGTAACTTAGAAACTTAGTTACTAAGCAACTAAAAAAAGCAGACCTATAAGCCGGATTCTGTTCTCATCAAGTTCCGAAAAACAAGACGATACCTTATCATTTATCTAGGCCAATAATTACTCATTGGCTCTATCTTTCTACCCTTCGGCAACGGACGAGTAATCCTTAAATGCCGATATACTTGAAATTTCACCGCATAGAGTTTACCTGGTTTCACTACAGCATTACCTGTACATACTTTCTGTTGCACTTGTCCTAACTCCGATAAATCGGAACCGACGGGTGTTACCCGCTATGCTACTCTGTGGTGTCCGGACTTTCCTCCCCAATATAAAACCGGGACGATAAGGCGGTCTGCGGTTGCAAAGCTACAACTATTAAACCAAAGACGGAACTTAATATTATAACTTTGATTGCAAATCCTGTAACGCTTTTCCTAGTGTAGCATTGTACTTTTATTATATTAAATACAAACTAAAATGTAAGTATCATGGAAAATCAAATGTATCATTATGCCACCGTTTCTAAGGCATTGGAAGAATTAGAAAAAAAAGGCTTTACCGTAGATTTTAATATTCAGGAAGATAAAATTATCAACAGTCCTGATGACTTTACTATAGAACATGTTTACCGTTATGAAGGCGAAAGTGATCCAGGTGATGAAGCAACCGTTTTCGGAATCAGTTCAAGCAGTGGAGAGAAAGGAATTTTCGTTGCAGGTTTGTCGGCCTTTACAGAAAACAGTGCTGCAATTGCCTTGAACGAGATGTTTATTCGTGGAAGACAAGAAGAAAACAAATAATGAACCGCTTACAAGCAAAACTTGAAAAAATTGGCAGCAATCCCAAAGTAACTGCGAAAGCAGTTGGCTTGAGATATGCTGCCAATTTTGATAAAGGCTATTATCGAAGAAAGGTAAATGAGGATTTCGTTTACACAGATGAAAATCGAAAAAAGGTTAGAAATAAAGAAGTTTTAGAACGTATAAAAAAACTCGTAATCCCGCCAGCTTGGGAGAATGTTTGGATTTGTCCTTATGAAAATGGGCATTTGCAAGTTACAGGAATTGATGCAAAAGGCCGAAAGCAATACCGCTATCATACCAATTGGAACAAAATTCGCAATCAATCAAAATTTTACAGATTGAGACGTTTTGCAAATGCTTTGCCATTGATTCGTGAACAAGTTGATAAAGATTTAAACCGGAAAGGGCTCCCTTATGAAAAAGTGGTAGCATTGGTAGTCAAACTTATTGAAATGACCAACATCCGAATTGGAAATGATGCTTATAAAAAATTATACGGTTCCTTTGGCTTGACCACTTTGCGTGACAAGCATGTGAAATTTGAAAAAACTTCTATTTCCTTTGAATTCAAGGGAAAAAAAGGGGTCAACCATAAAATCCAATTGCAAAGCAGGAAGCTGGTAAATTTGGTTCGGAAGTGTAAAGAGATTCCGGGTCAGGATTTGTTTCAATATTATGATGATGACGGAAAACATTATACTGTTGGTTCTGGTGATATCAACAGTTATTTAAAAGAAATTACCCAAGAAGATTTTACTGCAAAAGATTTCAGGGTTTGGGCTGGAAGCGTGACGGCTTTGTTTGCCTTTCAAGAAATAGGTGAGTTTGAAACCCAAACCGAATGCAAGCGAAAAATTGTAGAAGTCTTGGATTTGGTGGCTTCAAAATTAGGAAACACGAGAACGGTTTGCAAGAAATATTATGTTCATCCGACAGTGATTGCTACTTACGAAAATGGGACAATCAATAATTATAAGGTTGAAAAAAACATCAAAAACAATAACTTAAATCCAGAAGAAGAAGCATTAGTCCGACTTTTGGAAAGTGAGAAAATTGCTGAAGTTTTAGGCTAGTTTTTTCTAAAAGATTGAAAATACACACTACTTTTTACTATTTGCCTCTGTTTCATGTGGCGAAGCTAACCCCGACATTCGTGGAAAGCCTTTTGAAAAAAACGGCTAATTTTTCTTGACAAAAAAGAGCGACCAGCGGAAGCTGCTTTTTTGTTTAGAAAAATAGCTGCTTTTGAAAAAGCTTGGAACATTGGCGGGAAATAGTTCCTGAAAAAACTTTAGCCGAAGCTGTACTAATTGTGTTTTGGAATTTGGTTTTTGGATATTCTAAACCTATATTTGCTTTTCAAAATTTTCTATGGAACAGTTCGTCGTATCGGCCCGAAAATACCGTCCTCAAACATTTAAAGATGTGGTGGGGCAACAGGCGATTACGAACACTTTATTGAACGCCATAGAAACGAATCATTTGGCCTCTGCCCTATTGTTTACGGGTCCGAGAGGTGTTGGAAAGACGACTTGTGCGAGAATCTTGGCACGAAAAATCAACCAACCTGGTTATGACGACCCGAATGAGGATTTTGCTTTTAATGTTTTTGAGCTAGATGCGGCTTCGAATAACTCGGTTGATGATATTCGAAATCTGATTGATCAAGTTCGTATACCGCCACAAACAGGTCAGTATAAAGTGTATATCATTGACGAGGTGCATATGTTGTCAACGGCTGCTTTTAATGCTTTTTTGAAGACATTGGAAGAACCGCCGAAACATGCTATTTTTATTTTGGCTACGACCGAAAAGCATAAAATTATTCCAACGATTCTTTCGCGTTGCCAAATTTTTGATTTTAAAAGAATTACCGTTAAAGATGCCAAAGAACATCTAGCAGAAGTTGCTACTAATCAAGGAATTACTTTTGAAGACGATGCTTTGCATATAATTGCCCAAAAGGCTGATGGTGCGATGCGTGATGCTTTGTCTATTTTTGATAGAGTGGTTAGTTTTTCGGGTAAAAACCTTACACGTCAAGCTGTTACGGAGAACTTGAACGTTTTGGATTATGAAACGTATGTAAACGTGACGGATTTACTTTTGGAAAATAAAATTCCAGATGTTTTAATGGCTTATAATGAAATCCTTTCGAAAGGTTTTGACGGGCATCATTTTGTTTCGGGTTTGGCTTCGCATTTCAGGGATTTGTTGGTTTCCAAAACCCCTTCAACTTTGACTTTATTGGAAGCTGGCGAACAGGCTCAGAAATTATATTTTGAACAATCAAAAAAAGCTTCGCAAGAGTTTTTGATGAAAGGAATTGAAATTGCAAATGATTGTGATTTGAAATATAAAGTGAGTCAGAATCAACGTCTTTTGGTTGAACTTTGCCTGATGCAACTGGCCTCTATCACTTTTGATGGAGAAAAAAAAAAGTTGACGGATATATAATTCCACCCCATCATTTTTTTGGAAGAGTTTTAGAAATTGCTGTTGAAGCTCCTGAACTTATCAGTGTTCCAACAACAGTTCCTATTGATGAAGAAGAAGCTGAAGTAATTACAGTACCAATTCCTGCTGAAACAGTTGCAGAAACTCCAAAAATTGAAACTCCTATAACTCCTGGAACTAAAGTTTCGGCACTTTCCTTATCGAGCATTCGTGCCAAAAGAGAATTGGAGCAAAGTCAAAAAGCAACGATTCGAGATACCGTTCATTTGCCTACTGAAGCTTTTACCGAAACGGATATGCTTTTGCAATGGAACAAATATGCTCAACGTTTAGGCGACAAAGGCCGAAAAATAATGGAAGCATTATTGTTGGTAAATGATCCTAAATTGCAAGGAACAACTATCATTCACGAACTTCCAAATGAAGGTTCGAGAATCGATTTTGAAAGTGAGAAATTTGAATTGCTTGGTTATTTACGCGGTAAATTGCATAATCACGATATCATGATTGAGATTATTGTCAATGAAGAAATGGATAGTCGTCGGGCATTTACACCCCAAGACCGCTTTAATAGATTGAACGAAATGAATCCAAACTTGGAATTATTGAGAAAAACGTTTGATTTAGATATTTGATAAAAAAAGAACCATTAAGAAATTAAGTTTCATTAAGCTTCTAGACTTAACTTTCTTAATTTCTTAGTGGTTTTTAAACTATCAGCCTTTATTAAATCTTCCCGTAGTACAAAGCTTTTACAATACCATCCGACAGTCCAATTTTAGGAACATAGATGTTTCTGGCTCCACTCCATTTCATGGCATTTAGATAGATTTTTGTTGCCGGAACAATTACATCAGCTCTATCGGCATTAAGACCTAATTCTGAAATCCTTTGGTCATAAGTTAAAGCACTTAAAGCTGCAAATTGTGAATTCAGATACATATAAGATAGTGGTTTTTCCTGTAATTTCCCTGACATTTTGAAGAGTTTATTTATATTTCCTCCCGAACCAATCAAGGTAACTTGTTCATATTCTTCCGTATTAGCCTTGATCCATTTTTCGATTTCCTGCCACACAATATCACTGACCATATTGTTCAACAATCTAACAGTTCCGATCTTGAATGATTTTGAAACCACCATTTTTCCGTTTGAAAAAAGAGAAAACTCTGTGCTTCCTCCACCAACATCCACATAAAGATACGTTTGTTCGGTTTTCAAGAGATAATGCAAATCTGTTGAAGCAATTATGGCTGCTTCTTTTTTACCATCAATAATTTCAATCTTAATATCCGCTTTTTTCTTGATCATTTCTACAACCTCTTTACCATTGTAGGCTTCTCGCATTGCGGAAGTAGCACAAGCCATATATTTTTCGACTTTGTGCACTTTCATCAAAAGTTTGAATGCTTTCATAGCATCAATCATTCTTTCGATGTTTTCCTCTGTAATTTCTCCAACCGTAAAGGCATCCTGACCCAAACGTATCGGAACACGAACCAAAGAACTTTTGCTAAACTGTGTTTCCTTTCCTTCTTCTTCAACAATATTGGCAATCAGCAATCGCATCGCATTTGAACCGATATCGATTGCTGCATATTTTTTTATTTTAATCATAGTATGAGGTAAAAATTTGGGGTAGAATTGTAATTTTCCTTATATTTTTTCGGTAATCACCTCAAGTTTATCTCTATAATAATTATAGGTTTCAACTTGTGCTCTAAACATTGGATTTTGACCCCGAACCCTATATTTGTTATCTAATTTTTCTGAATGAAGTCGGGCTTTTACATTTCCTTTCCATCCAATATTGAAGTTGTCCATCAATTCTTTTTTGATCCCTTTATCATAAATTGGGCAGGTCACCTCTACTCTTCCATCTAGATTTCGGGTCATGAAATCGGCCGAGGAAATGTAAACTTCTGGATCACCAGCGTTACTAAAAATATATACTCTGGAATGTTCCAGATAATTATCAACAATACTAATGGCTTCTATATTTTCACTCATTCCTTTAACACCCGGAATCAACGAACAAATTCCACGAATTTGCAATTGGATTTTTACTCCAGCCCGACTTGCATCATATAATTTATTGATCATTTTAAAATCAGATAAACTATTCATTTTCAATCTAATGTAAGCCACCTTACCGAGATGTGCATTCATAATTTCACGGTCAATTAGACGGTAAAATTTTGACCTTGTATAATGTGGCGAAACAATTAAATGTTTGTAACGATGCAATCTGTAATTGATATTGAAGAAATCGAAAATCTTCGAAACATCTTTCAAAATTTGCTGATGACTTGTAAAAAGCGTTACATCGGTATAGACTTTTGCTGTAGATTCATTGAAATTTCCGGTAGAAATAATTCCGTATCGATGAATTTTTCCTTCTTCCATCCGTTCTACCAAACAAATCTTGCTATGCACTTTCAATCCCTTTATTCCAAAAATCAAATCGATACCTTCCATCTGCATTTGTTCGGAATAGGAAATATTACTCGCTTCGTCAAAACGAGCTTGCAACTCAATTTGTACGGTTACTTTTTTACCGTTTTTGGCAGCATTTATAAGTGAGCTTACAATTTGAGAATTTTTTGCCAAACGATACAAAGTGATTTTTATAGCCGTAACTTTTGGATCAAGTGCAGCTTCACGCAAAAATTTTACGATATAGGAAAAAGACTGATATGGAGCATTGACCAAATAATCTTTTTGACGAATTTTTTCCAAAATACTTCCTTCCAAACTCAAACCTTCGACTGGCAAAGGAACATTAGCTTGGTACAACAAATCATAACGTCCGAGGTTTGGAAAATCCATATAATCGCGACGATTGTGGTATCTTCCTCCAGGAATAATACTATCGGTTGAATCGATACTCATTTTGGAAAGGAAAAATTTCAAGGTGTCCTTCCCAATCGATTGATCATAGACAAACCGAACTGGTTCTCCAATTCTTCGATCTTTTACACTGGTTGCGATTTTTTCGAGCATACTCTTACTCAAATCGCTATCAATCTCCAGCTGGGCATCTCTAGTAATCTTAATCATGTGTGCCTCAATACTTTCATAATCAAAAATATTGAAGATATGGCTCAAATTATAACGAATCACATCATCCAAAAGAATGATGTATTGCTTTTCATTATTAGTAGGAAGGACAACAAAACGGTTGATGGTTTTTGGAATTTCAATAACAGCATAATGCACTTCGGATTTTGGCTTGACCAAACCTAAAATAGAAGATTTTGTTTTGGGTTTCATGACCAATTTTACTGCAAGATAACCTGATGTATCCTTTAAAATTGGGAATTCAGCCAAATCGTTAAGGATGATGGTTACCAAAGCGGGACTTACTTTTTGAATGAAAAAATCCTTTATAAAATTTTCCTGCTCTTTAGAAATTTCTTTTTCGTTGATGATAAAGATATTTTCAGACTCTAGCTCTTTTTCAATAATGCTAAGGGTTCTCAAACTTTCAGATTGTTGCTGGATCACGATTTCGGTAATTTCCTTCAATAATTTCTCTGCCGAAATTCCGCCCAAAACCTTTTCGCCTGACAATCCTGCAAGACTTAATCTTCGGATTGCAGCAAAACGAACTCTGAAAAACTCATCAAGATTATTGGAAAAAATTCCTAAAAAACGAAGCCTGTCTAACAACGGAACGGTTGAATCTCCTGCTTCTTGAAGTACTCTTGCATTAAATGAAAGCCAACTTTTTTCTCGGTCTGTATATCTATTTTCTACCATTATTATTTTAAATCTCTAGGAAAAACCATCTTCTTAATCTCGCCTTTATCAATATTCTCCCATGAATTTGTATCAAAATTTATAGACACAAAACCTGAAGTGGGGACATTTTCTATAAAAACGTCTCCAAATTTATTAACAAAATCGGTTATTGCTTCATTGTGACCGAAAAGAATAACACAATCATAACTATCATTGCATGATTTTACGATTTTTTCAAGCTCTCTGCATTCAAAAGTATATAATTCCTCCTTGAAAACGATACTTTCCACTGGACATGACAAATTTTGAGTAAAAATCATAGCCGTTTCCGAAGCTCTTTTTGCAGTGCTACTCCAAATTATAAATGTTTTAGGCAAATATTGTGCAATCTCAGTCGAAACCAAATGAGCATCCTTTATTCCTCTTTTTGCCAATGAACGATCTTTGTCGTTCACGGGTGCATACCAACTGGATTTGGCATGTCTAACTATGATTAGGTTTTTCATTTGTAGCGAGATTAGTTAAAACACAATTCTAAATTTATGAATTATTTTTAAATGTAGATGCAAATTGGGAAACAATTATAGGTGTCTTTGAACATTAACCCCTAATTCAAATCTTTAATTTAAAGAAATGGAATGTAGAATTTACTGCAAATTAAAATACTTGGGTATTATGGAGAAAGTCGATCCATTTTCCAAGAAAAATCTTCTTGCAATTGATAACGAATTCGATCGTGCAATCGATTTGGTCGTCCTTGCCAGAATTCAACTTCTACTGGTTTTACGATATAACCTCCCCAATAATCCGGACGTGGAATTTCTTTTCCTTCAAACTCTTTTTCCAGCTGTTGCAGTTTTTGTTCCAATGATTCTCTTGACGGAATTACTTCACTTTGATTGGAAACGATGGCTCCGAGCTTACTTCCGTCGGGACGACTTTCGAAATATCCGTCGGAAAGATTTTCTGGAATTTTTTCGGCTTTTCCTTTTATAATAACCTGTCTTTCAAAAGAATGCCAAAAAAAAGACAAACAAATATTGGGGTTATTGGCGATTGCTTTTCCTTTTTCAGAATTATAATTGGTGTAGAAAATAAATCCTTCGTATGTAAATCGCTTGAGCAAAACAACTCGCGATTTTGGATAACCATCTAATCCAAAGGTGGAAACTGTCATAGCATTGACTTCTTCGGTCGAGCCAAAATCTACCTCATGGAACCATTTATGGAATAACTTTATGGGATCTTCTGGAAGATTATCTTCTGTGAGTTCACTTTTTTCATAGGATCTTCTGTAGTTGCTTAGGTCTTCCATAACAAAATTGTTGGGTAATTTCTGAATCGCTAAGGTACTGAGATTTTTGAAATTAAAAAGGTTTTTTAACTAGCCCTGATGGTTGCAAATATCCTTTTGTTCCGGTCCCGAGGCTTCGGGAGGAACAAAAGATATTGCATCCAGCAGGAAAATGGATTTCAAATACAAGACCGAGTTTCGCTCCTAATTTTTAAAATTCAAATGTTTTTCCATCGTCGGATAACAGGACGTTTGGAAATATGGTTTCGGCTTCTTGCTTGAAAAGCTCGATTGAGGCATAACGGGTGGAATAATGGCCCATTATCAGCTGTTTTACATTGGCTTTCAATGCAATTGTAGCGGCTTGTTTTGCCGTAGTATGCATTGTTTTTTCCGAAAGATGTGCTTCTGTTTCCAAGAAGGTTGATTCGTGGTAAAGTATGTCGGCGTTTTCAATTATTGGAAGGATACTTTCGTCATAAATTGTATCCGAACAAAAGGCATAACTCTTTGGTGGTAGAGGATCAAGAGTTAGTTTTTCATTTGGAATTATACTTCCGTCTTGCATCTCAATGTCATTTCCATTCTTGATTTTTTGATAATAGCAGGTTTCAATATTGTAATTTAAAACGGCATTCATATCTAATTTTCGATCGCCTGTTTTTTCCTGGAATAAAAAACCGTTGGTATAAACTCTGTGTTTTAGAGGTATTGTTTTGACGATTACTTTCTCGTCTTCGAAAATTATTTCGCTTTCGGTTGAAGTCAATTCGTGGAAATACAGGTTGTATCCAGTCCAAGAATTGGATAATTTTAACTGCAAAGTGATGATTTCCTTGATGCCTTTTGGACCGTAAATGTGCAAATCGGCAGTTCGATTAAGGAGTGTAAAAGTGGAAACCAAACCTACCAATCCAAAAAAATGATCGCCATGAAGATGGGAAATAAAAATGTGATTGATTTTTGAAAACTTGACTTTATTTTTTCGCAATTGCACCTGAGTCCCTTCGCCACAATCAATAAGAAAAAGTCGGTTTTTGATTTCTAAAACTTGCGAAGTTGGATTAGTAAACGTTCGAGGAGTTGCGGCATAACAGCCAAGTATTGTGAGGTTCATTTAGGGATTTTAGATTTTAGATTGCTGATTTTAGATTCTAAAACCCCAAATCTCTTTCGATTTCTTCCATTTCGATGATGTCGTGTGCTTCTAGAATTGTTGGAACCACGGTCATCTTTGCAGGAACTTCATTAAAATCGATTTCGTTTGCAACAATTACAAAGGATTTTTTAGCTTTTTTGTGAGTGGTGGATAATGCAGAAAAAGTTTTTATATCTTTGATATTCAGGTTATTGTATTTAGATATATCTACAATAAGATTGTGCTTTTCGAATGTCTTGAACTCGTGAGTTAGCTTCATTAGAAAGCATGTCAAATCGCCTTGAGTATCTTTAATGGTGGTGGTATGTCCTTTGGTTTCTACTTTCATGTTTCTTGGATTATAAAATTGCTCAAAACAAAGATACAAAGTTTTACTTTATTTAATTTTGGAAGCTAGAAGATAAATAACAGCCATTCTAATTGCAACTCCGTTTTCGACTTGGTTCAAAATCACTGATTGACCAGAATCTGCAACGTCTGATGAAATTTCGACACCACGGTTTATGGGACCTGGATGCATGATTACAATTTCCTTGTCCAAAGAATCGAGCAAGGCCTTGTCAACGCCATATTGTTGAGCATATTCCCTTGTTGAAGGAAAATAATTCACATCCATTCTTTCATTTTGAACACGTAACATATTGGCTACATCACACCATTCTAAGGCTTTGATTAAATTTGGCTCGACCGTAACCCCCAAAGATTCTATATATCTAGGAATCAAGGTTTTTGGCCCACACACTTTTACTTTTGCACCTTGCATTTTCAGAGCATAAATATTTGAAAGTGCTACTCTTGAGTGCAAAATATCGCCCACGATTACTACTTTTTTTCCAGCTACTTCGCCTAAACGTTCCCTGATGGTAAAGCTGTCCAAAAGTCCTTGTGTTGGATGTTCATGAGCTCCATCGCCAGCATTAATGATACTTGCCTTTACATTTTTGGATAGAAAATAAGCGGCTCCAGGATTTGAATGTCGCATGACTACCATATCTACTTTCATCGAAAGAATGTTATTGACTGTATCAATCAATGTCTCTCCTTTTTTAACGGATGATTGTGCTGCCGAAAAACTGATGACATCTGCCGAGAGGCGTTTTTGTGCCAATTCAAACGAAAGTTTTGTTCTAGTACTGTTTTCAAAAAATATATTGGCTATCGTAACATCCCTTAATGAAGGTACTTTTTTTATTGGACGATTGATTACTTCTTTGAAATGATCGGCAGTTTCAAAAATAAGGTCAATATCTTTTTTGTTGATATATTTTATTCCTAATAAATGATTTACACTTAATTCACTCATTCTGTTTATGTTGTATTGTTGTGTAATTAATTTGTGATGAGATAAACACCGTCTTCTCCATCATTTTCAATCCAGCTCACTTTTACCTTTTCGTTATTGATGGCATCTACTTGACGTCCACGATAGTCAGGTTGGATAGGTAAATGACGACTAAAACGTCTATCAATCAAGACTAAAAGTTCAATTTCTGAAGGTCGTCCAAAAGATTGAATCGCGGTCAATGCCGAACGGATACTTCTTCCTGTATATAAGACATCATCAATAAAAATGACTTTTTTGCCTTCTACAAGGAAATCGATTTTGGTTTTATTGGCTTCGAGTGGCTTTTCGGTTCTACGGAAATCATCTCTAAAAAAAGTGATATCCAGATAACCGATATTGATTTTGCTGACTTTATATTCGTTTTCTAAAAGTTGTTTCAATCTTTCGGCAAGAAAAGTGCCTCGAGGTTGAATGCCAACTAGAATTGTATCCGAAAAATCTAAGTGTTTCTCAATTAACTGACAAGCCAAACGATGAAGGATGATATTGACTTCCTTTGAAGTGAGCAATATTTTTTGACTCATAATGCTGTGTTGTTTGCGATGTAAAAGTAAGGATTATTTTCAAAAATTAAATCGATTGGATTCAAAAACTATGCACTAAATTTTTCGCGATAGGCAGTTGGTGTCATGCCAACATTTTTTTTAAACAAAGTTCTAAAGGATTTCAAATCATTATAACCTGATTCCAGCATTACTTCCATGATATTTTGACGGGAATTTTCGAGCAAGTTTTTAGCGGCTTCAATTCGGGTTTTTTGCAGGTATTCTATTGGTGTTACTCCAGTTACTAATTTAAATCTTCTCACAAGGTTTCTTCGGCTAGCGGGAATTCCAGTAACAATTTCTTCGATCGTGATGGCTTCCTTATAATGTGTTTTTATTTTGTCCTGCGTTTTTTTCACAATATCATCACCGTGATTTTCTATTGGCAAGAAAGTTCCAAAATAGGTTTGCTTTTTCCGATCCATATCAATCGAGAACACTTTTGCGGTTCGAACCGCTATTTTTCGGCTGCAATAATTTTCTACCAATCGCATCAAAAGATGGAAGGTATTGGTAGCACCTCCACTCGTGTAAAGGTTGTCTTCCTCAGTAACTACGGCATCCGACTCCAATAAAACTTCTGGAAAAGCAGTTGAAAAGGCCATTTTAGCATTAATATGAGTTGTGGCTGGTTTATTGTCAAGCAAACCTGTCGAGGCTAACAAAAAAGCACCTGTGCAAAAGCTAGCCAAAGCTGCACCTTGCTTGTATTGCTGGGTAAGCCACGGAATCCAACTTCGATTTTTTTGTAAGCCATCCACTATTTTATTGTCTTTGAATGCTGGAATTAGAATAATATCATACAACGTTTCAGCATCAGCTTGCTTGAGGTTATAATCAGAATATAAATAGGATTGCTTTTGATCATTGTGTACCAAATTTATTTCGAAAAAAGGTGCTTTGCCATCTTCAACATAAAATCGGTTTACGGTTTCAAACAAATCTTGAATTGCTGCAACACTCAGTAAACGATGCTCTTGCGATAATAAAATACCTATTTTCATAAATTTTATATTTAAATCCTATTAAACAAATATATTTATTTTTTGTCTTAAACACCCCCTTTATTCCCCTTTATCCTCTTTTAACCATGAAAAGCTTTTTAAACATTGAATATTCATACAACTATAGGATAATTCCGTAATATATTTTTTTTATGATTTTGGATATTTGTAAACAAACAACTAAAACCTCGAAATCATGAAAAATTATATTTTTAGAATAAGCTTACTATTGATGGTTTTGCTAACATTTACAAGCTGTGAAGTGGTCGAAGGTATTTTTAATCTCGGTGTAGGAGTTGGTATCTTTATTGTAATTGCAATCTTGGCAGTTATCATTTGGGTTATCAGCCGATTTAAAAAATAACAATACAAAAAATCCCGTCTCATGTTTTAAAACGAAACGGGATTTTTTTATAAAACTTGAGAACGTTTAAAGATTATACATCTTCTTTCTCAATTCCTGCACTTTTTCATCATCAAGATAATCGTCGAAAGTCATGTAGCGATCGATTGCACCATTTGGCGTTAGCTCAATTACTCGATTACCAACGGTTTGGGCAAACTCATGATCATGAGTTGTAAAAATTACCGATCCTTTGAAGTTTTTCAATGAATTATTGAAAGCTGTAATCGACTCCAAATCCAAGTGATTCGTTGGTTCATCAATCATCAAAACGTTTGCTCTTTGCATCATCATTCTTGATAACATACAACGCACTTTTTCTCCTCCAGATAAAACACGGCTAGTTTTCAAGGCTTCTTCTCCTGAGAAAATCATCTTTCCAAGGAAACCACGAACATAAACTTCGTCTCTTTCTTCTTCGGTTTTCACCCATTGACGCAACCAGTCTACAAGCGAATAATCATTCTCGAAAAACGAATGGTTTTCAACTGGCAAATAGGCCTGATTTGTGGTAATTCCCCACTCAAAAGTTCCTGAATCTGGTTCTTGCAATCCGTTTAGGATTTCATAAAAAGCTGTTGTGGCACGTGAATCTTTAGAAAATAAAACAATTTTATCGCCTTTGGCCATGTTTAAATCCACACCTTTGAAAAGTAAATCTCCGTCTACCGAAGCACTCAGGTTCACCACATTCAAAATTTGGTCTCCGGCTTCCCTATCCTGATCAAAAATAATCGCAGGATAACGACGGCTTGAAGGCTTTATTTCGGAAATATTCAACTTGCTGATCATTTTTTTACGAGAAGTTGCCTGTTTGGATTTGGCAACATTCGCACTAAAACGACGGATAAATTCTTCCAATTCCTGTTTCTTTTCCTCTGCTTTTTTGTTTTGTTGAGCTCTTTGTTTGGCTGCCAATTGGCTAGACTCATACCAGAATGTATAGTTTCCAGAATAATGGTTTATCTTTCCAAAATCGATATCCGAGATGTGTGTACAAACCGCATCAAGGAAGTGACGGTCATGCGAAACAACAATTACCGTGTTTTCATAATTGGCCAAGAAATTTTCTAACCAAGCGATAGTTTCAAAATCCAAATCGTTGGTAGGCTCATCCATAATTAGCAAATCAGGGTTTCCAAAAAGAGCTTGTGCCAAAAGTACACGAACTTTAAGTTTTCCTTCGATATCAGCCATTAAAGTATAATGATTGTCTTCAGAAATTCCTAAACTCGAAAGCAAAGAAGCGGCATCAGAATCGGCATTCCAACCGTTCATTTCTTCAAATTGCACTTGCAACTCTCCAATTCTATCCGCATTTTCATCAGTATAATCCAAATAAAGCTCGTCCATTTCTTTTTTAACGGCATAAAGGACTTTGTTTCCCATCATTACCGTTTCGAGAACTGTATGTTCATCAAACATATTGTGGTTTTGGTTTAAAACCGACATACGTTTTCCTGGTTCAAGATGAATATGTCCCGAAGTTGGGTCCATTTCTCCTGAAATGATTTTTAGAAAAGTAGATTTTCCAGCACCGTTGGCTCCAATCACTCCATAAATATTACCGTGTGTAAAGGTGGTATTTACTTCATCGAACAAAATCCTCTTGCCAAACTGAACTGATAAATTATTAACTGTTAACATTGATTGTATTTTTTAAAAAGTTTTGCAAAAGTATGAAAAATAGTTTAGAATTGCAGACTGAGTTCTGGGGTGGAAGTTATCTGGTAAGTATTTTGAAATACACCAAATTATTTTAAAACAATCTATATAAACGAGTTGAAATCCTTATTTAACTATGCATTAACAGTAAAATCACTTCCAACTAAATATTTTTGTTTCACCATAACATTCTACAATGCATAACTTAAACGTTAGATTACTTTTATCATTTTCACTGGTTTTTGTTCTTTGTTCATGCGACAAAAAATTTAAGGACGATAATTTCACTGCTTATTTTGGTGGAGAGGTTTCGAATCCTACCAATAGATATGTGCTTTTTTGCAAAGATTCAGAAGTAATTGACACCATTCCTTTAAACGAAGACAATACTTTTTTCAAGACATTCGACTCGTTGGCTCCAGGCTTATATTCCTTCAAGCATGAACCTGAATATCAATATGTTTACTTTGACAAGAATGATAGCCTTATGGTTCGTATCAATTCTCAAGATTTTGATGAATCAATTATTTTTTGTGGAAGAGGTGAAGAAAAGAATAATTTTTTAATGGAGTTGTATCTTAAAAATGAGGATGACAAGAACACGCTCTTTGATGTTTTTGACTATGATTTACAAAAATTTACTCAAAACATCAATTCTTCCTATCAGTCCAAGGAAGCTTTTTACCTAAAGAAAAAGGAAGAATTAAAATGGAGTGAGGATTTTGATAAATATGCCAAAGCTTCACTTGATTTTTTCCATTATTCCAAAAAAGAAATTTATCCAATTGTGCATCAGATGCGAACTGGTGAAAATATTGATGACAAACTTCCTAAAGAATATTATGATTTTAGAAATAATGTAGATTTCAACAATGCCGATTTTACAAATTTCTCTCCTTTCGTAAGATATCTTTCCAATATGATGAACAATGTGGCTACCGACAAGGAGTTTACTACAGTTTCTGAGTTGGATAAAGCACTTGAAATCAACATTAAAAAATTGAATATTGCCGATACGCTTTTCAAAAATGAAAAAATCAAGAATATCGTTCTGAATAATATTGCTTTCACCTATTTATTGGAAGATCAAAATATTGTAAACAACAAGAAGTTCTTGGATAAATATCACGCTTTATCTACTGATAAAGATCAGCACAATGAGATTGTAAAAATTGGAAACGCCATTCAATCCTTAAAAACTGGAAATCCATTGCCAGATGCCAATTTAATTGATTTAGATGGAAAAGTTCAATCGGTTCACTCAATTATTAAAAAGAAGACAGTGGTTTTTTTCTGGACAAAAAGCTTGGAGTCACATCTAACAGCTTCCCACAAAAGAATCTTGGAAATTCAAAAAAAATATCCTGATTATGATTTTGTAGCAATTTGTGTAGATGAAAATCAAGAGAAGTGGAAAACCTTGCTTAGCAACTACAAATTCTCGGGAATCAAAGAATATAGAGCTGAAAATTTTGAGGATTTGAAAGAAAAATGGGTAGTAAACAAAATCCACAGAACCATTCTTCTTGATGCTAAAGGAAATATTGATAATGCCTTCGTGAACCTTTTTGATTCTAAATTTGAGCAGTATTTGAGGTAGTGGTTAGTGGTCAAATTTCGGGATTATGATATAAAAAAGGCGATTTTCTAAATTGAAAATCGCCTTTTATTTTATAAGTATTTTATATGCTCAACATTCAAAACTGAACACTGACCAACTGATTACTTATTTCCTTTTTCGAAATCAGCAATAAATTGAGCCAATCCGATGTCTGTCAAAGGGTGTTTCAACAAACCAGCAATTGCAGAAAGTGGTCCTGTGATAACATCTGCACCAATTTTTGCACAGTTGATAATGTGCATCGTATGACGAACAGAAGCTGCTAAAATTTCAGTTTCATAACCGTAGTTATCAAAAATCAAACGGATATCTTCGATCAAAGCCAAACCATCCGTAGAAACATCATCCAAACGACCAATAAACGGAGAAACATAAGTAGCTCCAGCTTTTGCAGCCAATAAAGCTTGCCCTGCAGAGAACACCAACGTTACGTTTGTCTTGATTCCTTTATCAGAAAAATATTTACAAGCCATGATTCCCTCTTTTGTCAAAGGCAATTTCACAACGATTTGATCGTGCAAGTCGGCTAATTCCTCACCTTCCTTGATCATTCCTTCGTAGTCAACAGCGTTAACTTCAGCACTTACATCTCCGTCAACAAGGTTGCAAATGTCAACATAATGCTTCAAGATATTGTTTTTTCCAGTGATTCCTTCTTTTGCCATCAAGGATGGATTTGTAGTTACACCGTCCAAAACACCTAATGCTTGTGCTTCTTCAATTTGAGCTAAATTCGCTGTGTCAATAAAAAATTTCATATGTATAGATTTAATTGTGTGTTTCTTTTTTCTTTTCTTTCCACAAAGTCACGAAGTCGCTAAGTTAAAAATTCAAAGCTTTGAGCTTTTGAGTCTTTGTGGCTATTTTAAAACCGCTGCAAAATTACAATTTATAATTTCTTTTCAGAATTGTTTTTGTTTAATTCTTTTAACTCTTCTTTTATTTCTCTAAGTAAATCAGTAATATCTTCTTGATTTTCTTCGATTACATTGATCTTGCTAAAAGTTTTAGCTATTGAACGGAATACATACCAAACAAAAACGACAACAAGAATTCCTATAATGGGTTGAATTATTTCTTTCATAACTTATAATGATTCATCAACATTTTTTCATACACTTTATCAGGCAAGATTCGCTTTAATACAATTGAGAATTTTTGCATAAAAACGCCAACCTTATAATGTACTTTTGGATTTGGACTTTGGATGATCTTATAAACCGCTTCGGCCATCTCGTTTGGGTTACTTCCTGAATCTACATGCTCATCCATCATTTTGAGGGTATTTCCGTAAGGAATCGCATAATCAGAACCTGGAATCAGTGGTGCGTGAAAACGTCCTGAAGCAATATTGGTGGCAAAATCTCCCGGAGCTACATTGGTGATGTGAATTCCCATAGACTTCACTTCCATTCTTAAAGCTTCGGTTATGAGCTCTAAAGCTCCTTTTGAAGCCGAATAAACACTTCTATAAGGCAAACCCATATAACCTGCAATTGAGGTAATATTAATTATCAGTCCAGATTTTTGCGAACGCATTTGTGGCAAAACTGCTTTCATCACTTCTATTGGTCCGAAGAAATTGGTTTCGAAGTTGTTCTTGATTTCGGAGGTTGGAATTTCTTCCAAAGGTCCGGTGATGCCTACTCCTGCATTGTTGATAACCACGTCCAATCGTCCTGAAACTTGGATGATTTTGGCGACTGCAGTTTGAATACTTTCTGTATTTCTAACATCTAATATTACTAATGGAAATACGGAATTGATTATTTTTTCGGGATTTCGGCTGGTGCCATAAACGATGAAACCTTTGTGGTGCAGGAATTCGCCTATTGATTTTCCGATTCCGGAGGATCCTCCCGTTATGAGTATTACTTTGGACATTTTGTTTGGGTTTTTCGATATTTCGAAATTGTTTCCAAATTTAGTGTTTTGGATTTTTTAATTTGAAAAATTTATTGAATAATTTGAACCATTAAAAAATTAAGGTCCATCAAGATTTTGCTTTGAAACTTTGATGCTTTGGAACTTGAAGCTTTTATAGACAATATTGGTCCCAAAAGTTAAAAGAATGCCTTTTGATTCTGAATAGCCCCGATGGTGCCATTGTCTGAGCTCTTGCAACTGCCGTAAGAGCTGTTGCAAAGCGAGTGGCTCCAGCGGGAACATGGTTTAAAAAAAATCCTTCGATTTGCTCCAAAAAAAAAAATCCTCCACATCGGGAAGATTAAAAAAAATGGCAAGCTACCTACATCGCACCGCTCAACCACGTACCCTTGCTGTGTTCCCACCCTGGGGGAGTCTGCAGGAGCTGGTCGTGTAGGACTTGCCGGTGCAAATATACAATCTTTTTGTATTTTTGCAAGCCTAAAAGCGGATATTCATTATGTTTGTATCGTGCAAAAATTTAAAATTAATCATGAAAAGTCATAACTTACTCTCAATCATTTTATTAGGAACGGCGATGATCAGTTGTCAATGTTCAAAAAATTCCGATACAAAATTTTTTAGCTTCGATGGAGCGAAACTTCAGGAGCAATATAAGCCAGGCGAGTCGATTGATATGGGGATTTTGAATGCCGAAAACAAAAAAATCGACAGTATTATCTATTATGTAAACAACAAAAATATTGGTTCTAAAAAAGGAGCTGAATGTATTGCATTTGATTTGTCGGCCGAAAAATTGGGTTACAAGAACCTAAAGGCTTTGGTTTATTTTGAGGGTGAACATCAGGAAACTGAAACGAGAGTGGAACTGGTTTCGGGGATTCAGCCGAAATTATTGACGTATGAAATTGTGAATATTTTTCCGCACGACATGAAAGCCTATACCCAAGGTTTGGAATTTTACCGTGATACGCTTTTTGAAAGTACGGGAAATGGTGCTGGAAATTCTACAGGAATCAGAGGGGTTTCGAGTATTAGAAAAACAGATTACAAAACTGGAAAGATTTACAAGCAGGTTGATTTGGAAAATAATATGTTTGGGGAAGGAATTACGGTTTTAAACAATAAAGTCTATCAGTTGACCTACAAAGAAATGACGGGTTTTGTGTATAATGCTGATAATTTGAAAAGGGAAAAAACGTTTAAATATTTCCGCCAGATGGAAGGTTGGGGATTGACGAATGATGGAACAAACCTTTACCAATCGGACGGAAGCGAGAAGATTTGGATTTTGGATCCTGAAACTTTGAAGGAGGTTGATAACATCAACATCTATACTGGTTCGGCAAAAGTGAAGAATGTAAATGAACTGGAATGGGTGGACGGAAAAATCTATGGAAATGTGTATCTAAAAGATGCAATTGCTGTTATAGATCCTAAAACGGGAGCTGTTGAAGCCATCTTGGATTTGAAAGATTTGAAAGTGAAAGTGCTGCAACATCCTGACGTTGATGTCTTGAACGGAATTGCTTATAACGCAAAAACGAAGACTTTTTTTGTTACTGGTAAAAATTGGGATAAGATGTTTGAGATTAGAATCAAATAGAAAAAACCAACGTTAATATTAAGATAATTGCAGGCTATTGACCTGCAATTATTTTTTATATTTGTTTGTACCCAAAAACCAAATCTTATGTTTAAAATCTTAGCAAAACTAAACAAGCTTCTTCTTCCAAGTTTTACCAAGCAGGGATTGGATATCGCCAAGGCAAAGAAATGGCAAATGGCCATTATTGGCTGGAAATATTATGTAACCAAAAATGCTTTGAATTAATAGACCAATGGCGAGTATGTTTCGTATTGGCTGATTTTATTTCTTCCTTTTAGAAAGGACAATTCCATCAGGAAATTGAACTGCACGATTTCGCCACCTAGTTTTTCTACCAATTCTGCTACCGCTTTTGCTGTTCCGCCAGTTGCCAGAACATCATCATGAATGAGAATTTTTTCGCCTTTTTGGATGGCATCTGTATGAATTTCTAGTGTATCGGAACCATATTCTAATTCATAGGAAGCCGATAGTACTGAAAATGGTAATTTTTTTGGTTTTCGAACCGGAACAAAACCAACGTTTAATTCTTGTGCCAAAAGCATCCCAAAGAAAAAACCACGGCTCTCCACTCCTACTACTTTATCGATCTTTTGATCGCCTAAACTCTTCACTAACAGTTGCAAACATTCTTTCCGTGCTTCTGGATCATTCAGCAAAGGTGTAATATCTTTAAAGTTGATTCCTGGTTTTGGAAAATCCTGTATATCACGGATGTAATCGGTTAATGTCATTTTTTTTATTTTTATAGTGGATTTGATTTGCAAGTTACGCATATTTCCTTATATTTGCACCCGAATTAAAGGCCTCGTGGCGCAACTGAATAGCGCATCTGATTACGGCTCAGAAGGTTACTGGTTTGAATCCAGTCGAGGTCACAAAAAAATCCTTAAACACACTTATATCAGGAGTTTAAGGATTTTTATTTTATACTTTGTGCCTTTTCTGTGTCAAATAAGACAATGCTCATTTAGCTTACTCATTACTTCTTCCACTTTCTTAAATGCTCTCTTGTTTGTTTTCCGGATTCTTTGAGGTCTTCTGGTTTCCATTTTCCTTTTGATGATGCTGATGGAAATAGAAAAGAGCATGATTCGTCCTTGTCGGCTACTGACCACGTAATCCAGCTCAATTTCTTGGATTCCATCCAGTCGATGTATTCCTGCCAGGCTTTTAAATCCAATTTGCCGTCGCCTGTGGCTTCTGTTCCTGCTGATTCTGAAACAAAAATCGGGAGTCCGTCAGCAAAGGCCTGATCGGCTCGGTCACGCAACCATTTTTCGTGGGTTGCGGCATAAAAATGCAAGGTGTACATTAGGTTTTCATAACCTTTTATGGGATCTTTTGCAGCCAGATGCACATCCTGATCCCAACTTGGAGAACCTACAAGGATGATATTATCAGGATCGTTTTTGCGGATTATGGTTATAATTTCCTCTGAATAAGCCTTTACTTCTTCCCATGATTGCTTTTCCGGTTCGTTGAAGATTTCATAGATTATGTTTGGATATTTCCCGTATTTCTTGGATATCTCGTCAAAAAAAGCTTTTGCTTCTTCCAGATGGATGTTGTGGCTGTGCCAATCGATGATGACATAGATATCTTCTTTTATGGCTGCATTAACAACAGCTTCTAGTTTTGCTTTGGAATCTTTTGGATCCTTCAGATAGCAATTATCATCGGCGTCAACTCCCATTGCAGCTCTGAGAACGTTAGCATTCCAATCGTTATGCAGCCATTTTACAGTTTCCTTATTGTAGAATCTTGGCCACCAATTGTGCCAACCGAAACTGACACCTCGAAGGGAAATCGCTTCTCCATTTTGATCGACCAGTTGTGTTCCGACAACTTTTAATTGTCCGTGCTCTTCGACGAATTGTGCATTTGATGCTAAGGCAAAAAGTAGCAGTAGTAAGGTGAATTTTATTTTCATGTTTTTATGCTTTGTTTATCATCAGTTTTCGTGTAGCTTGGAAGGTTTCCAATCCAGAGGCTTCGGGACTGAAAGATTCTTTCTAGCCCTGATGGTTGCAAATATCCTTTTGTTCTGGGGTTCAGAACAAAAGATATTGCATCCAGCAGGAATATGGATTCCCAAAATGCCCAAACGTTTCGCTTCTAATTATTTTGAAAGCTTTAGCACCACAACATCGTGTGAACCGATTTCTGTTGTGAAGGCTTTTTTTGTTGTGCCAAGTTCCTTGTTTTTCCAGAGGTCTTTGATTTTAAAGGTTTGCTTTTCGAAATTGGCTTCGAGGTTGAAATCGGCATCCTTGATGATGTGTTTCTTGAAATCGAAGTTGATTTTCTTGGTGACGTCACTCCTGTTTAGGAACGTTATTGCCCAATTGCCATCTGAGAGTGGTTTTACCCAAGTTTCGATTCCGTCTTCGGATGAATATCGGAAGGCTTGGATGCCTAATTTATCCTGATTGATGGCGATTATTTCTTTATTGGTGAGAATACTTAAGGTTTCCTTGGTCATCTTGCGGAAGTCGTTTCCTGCAATTAGTGGCGAGGCTAGCATGGACCACATGGTGTAGTGCGACTTGTCTTCGGCAAAGGTCATTCCGTTTCCTACTTCTAGCATGTCGAAATCGTTCCAATGGTCGGGTCCTGAATATTTTCGGATGTCTTTTCGCATTTCTACGATTTTCATGACGCCCCAGGACGACCAATTTTCGGGATGCTTGTGTTCACAATCAAAACACGGATAGATGTCGCCCGAAACTCTCCAGAGGTTTCCGATTGGTTCGCCCCATTCCCAAGGCTGGTTGTCGCCCCATTCGCAAAGGCTGAAAACGATTGGTTTTCCTGCAGTTTTCAAGGCGTTGCTCATTGTAGTGTAGGCTTCTTTGGCGGTAATTCCTTGGGTGTTGCACCAGTCGTATTTTAGGAAATCGATGTTCAAGCTTGCATAAAAACGAGCATCTTGGTATTCGTAGCCTCGTGTTCCTGGATATCCTGCACAGGTTTTGGTTCCTGCACAATTGTATAATCCGAATTTTAATCCTTTTGAATGGACATACTCGATAAGGGCTTTCATTCCGCTTGGAAATTTTATAGGATCTGGAACTAGGTTTCCGTCCTTATCACGCTCGCGTGTCATCCAACCGTCGTCTAAGACGATGTAGTTGTATCCTGCAGCTGCCATTCCGGAAGCGACCATGATATCGGCAGTTTCTTTAACGAGTTTTTCATCGATATGGGTTTCAAAGGTGTTCCAACTGTTCCAACCCATTGGTGGCGTATTGGCTAGGCCTTTGAATTTTCCTGTTTCTTGCTGATAGACATTTCCTTGTGCGGTTGCAAAAAAGGAAATGGCAAGGACTAAAAGGGTGTAAATGTTTTTTTTCATATTTTAAATATAAAAAGAACCCTGAAAAATCAGGGTTCTGGAATCTAAACTAACTAAAACAAACTCTAAGTTTAATCTACGGTGTAGGTTATGTTATCAAAATAATAAACGTTTGCATTTCCAGAAAATTCTTGAAAAGAAATATTTTGAAGTGCCGCTGGGTTTCCTAATTGTTCCCAAGTAAAGCTAATTTCTTTCCATTCTGTTGTAGTCTCAAAAATTCTTCCATCTACACCTGGTCCATCCCAAGCACCATTGAAAACAAGCTTTAATTTTCCTGGAGCATCAGATCTAACTGCAAATTTAATTCCAGTGTAACTTGAAAGTTGATCATCCCAAGCCCATTCTCCTTGGATATTACCCCATCCGTCCATTGCTTTTTTGATGAAAACTAATCCTTGGTTAGACTTGGTTCCATCTGTGATATACTCGTGATTGTTCCAATCTGGTATTCCCCAAGGACTGTAAAAAACGTCATCAAAAATTGCTGTCCCAACCGCTGTTCCATAAAGTACTGTTCCTGAAATTGTTGTTACTGAAACATTTTTATACTGAGAACCTGCTGGCAAGATTGCTTTGATTTCGGTTAACGTACTAGATACAATAACCGCTTCAACTCCTCCAACCTCAACAATTGGATCCAAGAAGAAAGAGCCATAAATTGTAATCTCTTGTCCGTCAGCAGCATTGATTGGATTAAAACTATGCATTCCTGGAGCTGGAGGTGCTACAACAAAATCGAAAATTGCAGTTCCTTTTTTGGTTACAACTTTCAACTGATCAGAAGCATCTGCATAAGGTGTATTTCTGTTTATTACAACGAAAATTTCTGTATCTGTAACAAGAACAGGGTTGAAATAGGTATCATAATCATTAAAGTAGATTTTTTGAACCGTTGCAAGCCCCTTACCTCTAATGATATACATATTATCAGCATAACCAACCGTTATAGGCTCTAAGGCTGAAGGATTACCATCTTCATCTGTTGTTGTTGTAACACTCTCAATCACTGGTACTGTTGAAGAATTGCTATCATTGTCACTACTGCAAGATGCCAGTGAAAATATTGCTATTAATAGTATGAATATACTCTTAATCCAATTGCTGTTTAAATTTTTCATTTTAATAAATATTTTAAATTAATCAAAAGTATAAGGTACTGGAGGTTGCAATAAAAGAGGATTTCTTGCAACATCAATATCTGGATAAGGCAAAAAGAAATCTTTTTCTTCTGGAGTATAAAACTCAGCAAAATCTTTGTTACCTCTATTTTGAGCAGCCATGATTGCTATAGCTTGAGCTCTTGGCATTCTTCCTAATTCAAACCAGAAGTCGCCTTCAAAACATAATTCTTTTCTTCTTTCTAAAAAGATATCATCAAAAGTTATACTTGTTAGATTTGCTAATCCTGCTCGGTTTCGGACAGCATTGATTGATGTCAAAGCTGCTGCATCTGAAGTGCTTGACCCTCCAGCTAAAACTGCTTCTGCATGAATCAATAATAGCTCCGCATACCGCATTATATAAGTATTATTATCCATCATACCCCATTCATCTACAGGTCCTGTAGTGCTACCATTCACTACACCTATACAATATTTTTTTATTGCAGCACCTGCACCTTGACCTCCAATTTGATCTTCGGAAGGAACTACTAATGTTGCTCCTGATTTTATTTTTACGTTTGGATATTCGTCCCCAGGCAACATAATGGTTTCTTTTCTTCTAACATCCCCTGTTCCATATAATGTTTTAATTTCTTGGGCTGGAGCAAAAACACCTCCATAAGTAACATTTGAAGTAGAAACATCGGCTGTACTGATTCCAAACTGTGTGTTTGAATTGTTTGCAGAGCCATAATTTCCATCACCTTTCCATTGAATTGCAAATATGGACTCCTCGTTGTTGTTATTGGCATAGGTAAATAAATCTCCAAAAGATTTACTTGGCAATTCAGCACCACCTAAAAGTTTGAACTCACCACTATTGATTACCTCTTCGGCCATCAACCTAGCATTCACATAATCCTTTTTATACAAATATACTTTTGCAAGCATTGCCGTTGCTGAACCTTTAGAAACTCTCCCGTTTAGCATATAGTTTGCTGTTCTGGTTTTGGCATTTAATCTTTCCATTGCAGCCTTGTAGTCCATTTCTATGAAGGTATAGATGTCTTCAATATTATTGGTATTGATAGCTGGCTTACCTACGTGATCTAAATTATTTTCTATAATTGGTACAGGTCCCCAAAGTCTAACCAGGTAAAAGTAGGCCGTTGCTCTCATAAAATAGGCTTCTCCGATCACATTATTTAAAACTGCCGGATCAACAGAAGGACCTACCCTTTGCTCTAGAAAATTAATGATTGCATTGGCTTGTGCCACATTAGCCCACAGTGAGCTCCAACCATTAATTAATTCGTTATCACTTCCGTTTAAGGAAAAATTTCGCATTGCACTAACATCTGAAGATCCTGTGTACATATTTCCAGAACCAACTTCGGATACAGCCCAGAAAAATTTATTCCCAAATTGAAACCATGTTCTACTGTACATTCCATTTGTTGCTGATTCAACTTGTGCGTTAGTGGAATAATAGGCATCTAAACTAACTCCATCTTCTGGAGGACGGTTTGTAAAGTCATCATCGCATGAGCTAAAAGCAAAAACTAACGTTGCTATGCTCAAAAATTTATATAAGCTTGAAAATCTTTTCATTGTATATTTTTTTTTTAAAATTCTAAGTTAACTCCAAAAGCAAACGTTCTTGGTGAAGGATATCTTCCGTTATCAATGCCTGATAAAAGTGGGCTTTGATTGAAAGAACCTATTTCAGGATCATATCCAGAATAATCAGTAAATGTATACAGGTTCTGTACGCTTCCATAAACTCTTACTCTCGACATTTTAATTTTTGAAATTAGATCGGCCGGCAGATTGTATCCTAGCGTCAGGTTTTGAATTCTCAAATAAGATCCATCTTCTACATAACGGTCTGAAATCAATAAATTGGTATTATTATCTGCCCCAATTGGTCTTGGTATATTTGTATCTGTATTATCAGGAGTCCAATAATTCATAGCCTCAACTAATTGATTTTGAAACAAGGAAGCATTTGATGTACCGCTTCTTCTAGTTAGATTCATTACATCATTACCATAAGAACCTTGAAGAAATATTGATAAATCAAAGTTTTTGTATTTAAAATTATTTGTAAATCCAAAAGTGAAATCGGGATGAGGATTTCCAATAAATGTTTTATCATCTTGGTTTACTTCTCCATCTCCATTAACATCCTTGTATCTAACATCTCCAAGATAGGTCTGACCAGGAGCTGTTCCAACAGTTTGTCCGAATTGAAGTGGTGCTGCATTTAAGGCGTCTAAATCATTAAAAATTCCTTCTGTAATATATCCGTAGAACATTCCAATAGGATTTCCAACTAAAGTGTTGGTAACGTCAACAGACTGATAACCATTCGCATTCACAGATTGAATTAACGGAAGACCATCCTGAATGGATACTAACTTATTTTTATAATGCGAAACAACTAAAGTTGAATTCCATGAAAAATCTCTGTTTCCTTTTGTGGTATAGGTCAATGTTACATCCACACCTTTGTTTTCCATTTCACCTAAATTAGACCAAGGTGCATCAATTCCTCCATATTGATACCCTCCACCTGTTAGGTATAAAGGTAATGGCACAAGGAATAAGAAATCTTTTGATGTTTTATTGTAAAAATCAAAACTAGCTCCTAATCTTGAGTCCAATACTGTAAAATCCAAACCTAAATTCGTTTGTTGCATAGACTCCCAAGTTAAATCAGGATTTGGAATATTAGAAACTAAAAATCCCGTGCCTAAACCTGAATTTTGTTGATTTAGCATTGCTGAATATTTATTGTTAGGGATTTGTTGGTTACCCGTTTCCCCATATCCAATTCTAAATTTAATGTTATCGATGTATTTACGAGTATTTTCCATGAAGCTCTCACTAGACAATTTCCAAGAAATTGCTGCGGAAGGAAAATAACCCCACTGTTTATCGGTTACTTGGTCAAATTTTGAAGATTGATCTCCACGATAGGAAGCAGTTATGCTATATTTATTGTCAAAATCATAAATCAAACGACCAAAGACAGAGAAAAGTGCTTGACTTCCTTTGTAACTATCTACCACATAACTGTCTGGATCCGCTAAATTCAATCCATATATAGTATTGGTTTGAAAATTACTTCCCGATGCAATAACTCCTTCCCAATGGCTGTCATTCGCTTCTTGGCCTGCCAATACAGTAAAATGGTGTTTCCCGATAGTCTTGTCGTAAGTCAGTAAGTTTTTTACGTTTGTAGAATACCAATTCTGTCTTCTTTCATTCAAAAGTGAAATGATATTTTCTTGAACTCCCCATTTGTAGGTTGGTGTGAATTGTGTGTGCTCTGAAAATTCTGTATTAGCTCCCAATTCCAGCCTATACTTCAATCCATCGAATAAAGTAGCTTCTGCATAAACATTCCCGAAGAAGTTTTTACGAACCAACTTGTTATCCTTTGATAAAGCTTCGGCAACTGGATTAAAATAAGTTACATTTTGAGAAGTGTCGTTTGGTCCTGCAAATGAACCGTCGATATTTCTAACAGGAATATCTGGTGATTGTAATAATGTATTGCTGATTAAACCCGAAAAACTTTGGTTAATTGTAAGTGTTTCATTAGTTATACCCGTTCCCATATTAGTCCCTACTTTCAACCAATCTTTAACTTTTGAATCAAGGTTCACCCTCATCGTATATCGCTTATAACCCGATCCTAACAAAGTTCCTTGCTGGTCTAAAAATCCTCCCGATATATAATAGTTCGTAGCATCCTTACCCCCCGAAAAAGATATTTGATGGCTTTTTGCAATAGCTGTTCTATAAACCTCGTCCTGCCAGTTTGTACCCTTACCTAAAAGTTCTGGATGTGCAAACTCAGGTCTTGGCTCAGCTCCATAAAGTGTTGCCAATTCATTTTTATTTTGAGCATATTGTTGCAAATTCATTACATCCAACTTGTTTGTAATAGATTGCACAGATGTAAAACCTTCGTAGCTTATTTTTCCTGTTCCTTTTTTTCCAGATTTTGTGGTAATGATAATTACACCATTTGCTCCACGAGATCCATAAATAGCTGTCGCAGAAGCATCTTTCAATATATCGATTGACTCAACATCATTCGGATTAATCATCGACAAGGGATTTACTGCATTATTTCCAGCACCTCCGCTTGTAGAAAAATCATTGCCTGAAATTGGCCTTCCACTGGTTGCTATACTTGTCGCATCTCCAGAAATAGGCAAGCCATCAATGATATAGAGAGGCTCGTTTGTACCAGAAATAGAGGTAGTTCCTCTAACCCTAATAGAGGCTGCACCCCCTGGCTGTCCTGAGTTATTGGTTACCGAAACTCCTGCTGCTTTTCCTTGCAACATTTGGTCAATATTTACCTGCTTTAAATTTTCAATGTCCTTTGCCTTAACAGAAGAAACAGCACCATTAACATCACCTTTCTTCTGAGTTCCATATCCAATAACAACAACCTCATTCAAATCCTCAACATTTTCCTTCATCACTACATTTAGCTTTGTTTTACCATTTATTGCTAAATTTTGAGAGGTAAATCCAATAAAACTAAAAGAAAGTGTCCCGTTTGATGGAGCGTCAATGCTGTAAACTCCATCAAGATTTGTAGTAACAACATTCTGTCCGCCAACAACCGAAACGGTAACTCCCGGAAGCGTCAATCCGTTAGCATCGGAAACAACACCTTCAACCCGTGTTTGAGCAAAAATAATATTACTACACAGTAATAAAAACAACATCAACGGAACCGAACGCTGCCCGACTTTCCAATGAAGTACATGAAACAATAATTTTTTCATAATAATGGTTAGTTAAATAAAAGTTAGTTAATTCTTTTACATACAAATCAGTAGTTTTTGAAGTTTGAGTTGAGCTATGATTTATATTTAACAAATCTATAACACACGATAACATCAAATTAATAGTATTATATCATTTAATGATAATATTTTTACTTTATATCGATTGCGTATTAGAATTATACAATAATGCACCTATATAATTTAACTATCTTTAAATTATAACGGCAATAATTGCGATAATAGAAATTATTTATTTCGAAATCCAAAGTTATTATAACGATTTCGGGAGCTATTGTCCTAAAAATTAAAATTTTAAAAAAAGATTATAGGATTCTTTTCAAGCCCGAAAAATCTTCTCTATATTCGCTGGGAGTACATTTTTTGATTGTCTTGAAGTTGCGGTTGAAATTGGCGATATTATTGAATCCTGACTTGAAAGCGATCTCAGAAATGCTCAAATCTTTCTCTACCAACCATCTGGCGGCATATCCAATTCGGATATCGTTCAAATAATTAACAAAAGTCTTTCCTGTACGCTTTTTGATAAATCTATTGAAGGAAATACTACTCATGCTTGCTACATTCGATACATCATCTAATGTTATTTTTTCAGAAAAGTTCTTCTGTACATACTCATAAACAAGTTTCATCTTGTCATAATCATCAAAAGTATCGTAATCTACGGTAAAAGTGGAGAGTAATCTTTGGTTTCTGGAATTGGCCAAATCATATAAGATCGAAGTAATTTCCAAGAAATAATCCATTCCGTCTAGTTTGGAAATCTTCACCAGTCTTGGAGTCAATTCCTGTGCAATTTTCTTTGAAAATAAAATACCGTGTATCGACCTATTGAACATGTCTTTTATAGGTGTCATGATTCTTCTTGACAACAGCGAATCATGAAACAAATCATTATGAAACTGAATTGTGATCTCATGAATTTGCTTGCTTGTACATTTATTCAATTCCCATCCATGATACAAGTTAGGTCCGACAAGTACAAGCTCTACATCATCAATCTCTTCTATATTATCGCCTACAACCCTTTTTACTCCTTTTCCATTGAGGATAAAATTGATCTCAAATTCAGGATGATAATGCACTGGAAAATCAAAACTATCCTTGATCCTATCAAAAACTAAAAAACTGTCTCCCGAAGAAAGCGGAGCTATTTCTCTATAAAAATTTTTAAGATTGCTCATTACTATATTTTTGTTGCAATAATATGATATATAATTGATAAAATAATATTAATTCAAAGATAGACATCGAATTATCTTTGAAATATGGAATTATCGAATTCTCAAAAATAATATTTAGAATAAACATTAATCTTTTTTAAAACATCTAATATTTAAATATTGATAAAAAATAATTGCAAAAAAATCATTTTTTCTTTATCACAATCATCTCATATACTGCTTTTTTAGTTTTAAATTAGCTTCACAAATCCAAAATAATTTCATGCAAAAAAACATCCTTTTCCTTTGTATATATGCCTTCATTGGCATCTCGTGTTCTTCCAAAGCCCAAATCTCTCAAAAAGAAGTGAAACTTGCTGATAAAAATGCAACACCCGAAACTAAGATCCTCTACCAGAACCTGATAAAATTAGCCAACAATGGCATAATGTTCGGTCATCAGGACGATTTGGCTTATGGTGTAAACTGGAAATACGAAGAAGGTAGAAGCGACGTGAAAGATGTTGCTGGAGATTATCCCGCAGTTTATGGCTGGGACATTGGCGGATTGGAAAAAAAATCTCCAAAAAACATTGATGGCGTTTCTTTCGACAAGATGCGTCAATTCATAAAAGAAACCCACAACCGTGGCGGTATCAACACTATCAGTTGGCACATTAATAACCCCTTGAACGACAAGGATTCATGGGATACCACTCCCAAATCAATCGCTTCGGCTTTGCCTGGAGGTGTGAGTCATGAAAAATACAAGTTATGGCTGGACGAAGCCGTTACTTTTTTGCTTTCTTTAAAAGATGAAAAAGGAAAGGCAATTCCAATCCTTTACCGTCCTTATCACGAACTTACAGGAAACTGGTTCTGGTGGTGCAAGAACAACGGAACGCCAGAGGAATTCACTTCCCTTTGGAAATTTACTTTGAATTATTTCCAAGAAAAAGGAGTGCATAACTTGATTTATGTGTACAATACTGCCGATTTTAAATCAAAGGAAGAGTTTCTGGAATATTATCCAGGAAGTGATTATGCCGATGTACTAAGCTTCGACAAATACCAATATGACGATCCTCAAACCAGCAATGCATTTGTTGAAGATTGTCAGAAACAATTCGGTATTATGGATCAAGTGGCAAAAGAGCAAAACAAGATTATGGCTTTCGCCGAAACAGGATACGAGCAAATCCCTTACTCCAAATGGTGGACGGATACCTTAATGAAAGCCATGGGAGATTATAAAATTTCCTATGTATTAGTTTGGCGGAATCACGGCTGGAACGAATGGATGAACCCTCCAAAAATGCATTATTATGCTCCTTATCAAGGGCATCTGTCCTCAAAAGATTTTGTAGATTTTTACAATCTTGATAAGATCCTTTTCGAAAAAGACGTTGCAAAGGAAAAACCGTATAAAAAATAAACCAACCCAAAAACCAACATAAAACCAAAATCGCATGCAAGAAAAAATCAGCTGGAAAGAAAAAGCAGGCTACGGACTGGGAGATGCCGCCTCCTCAATGTTCTGGAAAATATTCAGTATGTACCTGATGTTTTTCTATACCGATGTATTCGGGTTGGCTCCAGCCGTTGTAGGAACCATGTTTCTGATAACCCGCATTTGGGATTCCTGTTTTGACCCCATCGTAGGGATTATTGCCGACAGAACCCGAACCAAATGGGGAAAGTTCAGACCATACTTGTTCTGGGTGGCCATACCCTTTGCCGTAATTGGTGTTCTCACTTTTTATACACCTGATTTTGATGAAAAAGGAAAAATCATCTATGCTTATATTACCTATTCGTTGATGATGATGGTCTATTCCTTGATCAACGTTCCTTATGCTTCGCTTCTTGGCGTAATGTCTTCCGACCGAAAAGAAAGAACAACCCTTTCCTCCTACCGTATGGTTTTTGCCTTTGGCGGAAGCTTGTTGGCCTTGTGGTTGTTGGAGCCTTTGGTTTTATACTTTGGCGGAAGCTTGAATTCAAAAGAAGGATGGTTCTATACTATTATCGTATTCGGAATCATCACCACAGCTTTTTTCTGGGGTTGCTTCTGGCTTACCAAAGAAAGAGTAAAACCAATTGCGGATGAAAAATCAAACCTGAAGGAAGACTTGAACGACCTTTGGAAAAACAAACCGTGGTGGATTTTATTGGGTGCCGGAGTTGGTGCCTTAATTTTCAACTCAATCCGTGATGGTGCTGCCGTTTATTATTTTAAATATTATGTAAGCAGTGCTGCAAACTATAGTTTCAACCTCTTCGGAGAAAATTTTGCCATGACGCCAACTTCCATTTATTTGGTTTTGGGTCAGGCTGCCAATATCATCGGAGTCATCATCGCCACTCCAATTGCTAACAGAATAGGAAAAAAGAACACCTTTTTTGGAGCAATGGCAATGGCAGCGATCTTGAGCATAATCTTTTATTTCTTCGGAAAAGAAGATGTCCTTTTGATCATGTTGTTCCAAGTATTGATCAGTATTTGTGCGGGATGTATTTTCCCACTCATCTGGTCGATGTATGCCGATAGTGCCGATTATTCAGAATGGAAACAAGGCCGAAGAGCAACCGGATTGGTATTCTCTGCTTCATCAATGTCCCAAAAATTAGGATGGACCATTGGTGGTGCTGCAACGGGATGGCTTTTGGGCTATTATGGTTTCCAAGCCAATGTTGAACAAAACGCTATTACCCAAAACGGAATCACCATGATGCTCAGCATACTTCCGGCAATTGCGGCAGTAGTTTCGGTAGTATTCATCCTTTTTTATCCGTTGACCGAAGAAAAACTGCAAACCATCGAACAAGACCTTGAAAATAAAAGAAACGTAACGAATTAATACCCGATTAGAACTTACACTTTATGACGACTATACAAATGACATCAGTATTTCTAGAAAGAAAAAATGCACTTGAGAAAGAACATCAACTTTTGATCGAGCAAAAAAATCAACCTCAGCCTGTAGCCGGAAATGGAATTTATGAACGTTACACTAATCCAGTCGTGACAGCTTCTCATACTCCGCTGGAATGGCGTTTTGATTTTAATGAAAAAACAAATCCGTTTCTTCAGGAACGCATCGGTATCAATGCTGCATTCAATGCCGGAGCGATGAAATGGAACGGAAAATACATACTTGCCGTTCGCGTGGAAGGTGTCGACAGGAAATCATTTTTTGCCATTGCAGAAAGTCCAAACGGAGTTGATAATTTCAAATTCTGGGAAAAACCCTGCGTGATTCCTCAAACCGAAGAACCTGATACAAATGTGTACGACATGCGTTTGGTACAGCACGAAGACGGTTGGATTTACGGTATTTTCTGTACCGAAAGAAAAGATCCAAAAGCACCAAAAGGCGATACGAGTTCGGCTATTGCCAATGCCGGAATCGTGAGAACCAAAGATTTAATCAACTGGGAACGATTGCCTGATTTGATTTCGAATACAGGACAACAACGAAATGTAGTCTTGCATCCGGAATTCGTTAACGGAAAATATGCCCTTTACACGCGTCCTCAGGATGGATTTATCGATGTAGGAAACGGAGGCGGAATTGGCCTTGGTTATATCGACGACATGAATAATCCTGTTGTGAACGACGAGAAAATCATCTTCGGAAAAGTGTATCATACAATCTATGAATTGAAAAACGGACTAGGTCCTGCCCCAATCAAAACTGAAAAAGGTTGGTTGCATTTGGCACACGGGGTTCGAAATACTGCTGCTGGATTGCGTTATACCTGCTATATGTTCATGACTGATTTGCATGATATTGCAAAAGTAACTCACGTTCCAGCTGGACACTTTTTGGCTCCTGAAAATGAGGAAAGAGTGGGCGATGTATCAAATGTGTTGTTCACCAACGGATGGATCGAAGACGAAGACGGAACGGTTTTCATCTATTATGCCTCTTCCGATACCAGAATGCATGTGGCTGTTTCTTCAGTAGATAAATTGATTGATTATGTAATGAATACTCCACAAGATACTTTTACTTCTGCCGGATCTGTCCATACAATTATCAATCAAGTTGAAAAAAACAAGCAACTTTAATACCTAAAATACATGTCAACGCCAGCCAAAGCCATTGCATTTAAGCAAGAAGTCAAAATCGGGCTTCACAATATTCTATCCTATTGGATCAATACTTCGTATGATGTAAAACAGGGCGGATTTGTGGGTCAGATTGATTTCAATAATCAAAAGAACTATGAATCCGAAAAGGGTTCGGTGCTAAATGCACGAATCCTTTGGACGTTTTCTGCCGCTTATCAGGTAGAAGATCACGAGGAGTTTTTCAATACTGCCAAAAGAGCTTTTGATTATCTCGCAGAACATTTTTATGACCCGGAAAACGGCGGCATCTTTTGGAGTTTGAATGCCGACGGTTCTCCCAAGGAAACCAAAAATCAAATCTACGCCATTGCTTTTGTAATCTATGGAATGACGGAATATTATGCCATTTCTAAAGATAAAAAAGCATTAGAAATTGCCATCAATCTGTATAAGAAAATAGAAGAGTACAGTTATGACCCCATAAAAAAAGGTTATTTCGAAGCTTTTACACGTGATTGGCAACCTATTGAAGATTTACGCCTTAGCGACAAGGATGCCAATGAAAAGAAAACGATGAACACGCATCTGCATATCGTTGAAGCCTATGCGAATCTGTATAAGGTTTGGAAAGATGAAACTTTACGCAAAACCATCGTGGAACTATTGGAAACCATTGACCAACATTTCATCAATACCGAAACTGGGCATTTGAGACTTTTCTTCGATGAAAATTGGATCGAAAAACCAGATGTAATTTCATACGGTCATGACATTGAAGCGGCTTGGTTGCTGTTGCAATGTACTGAAATCACAGGAGATGAAAATCTGATTGAAAAGTATAAGCAACACGCCATCCAAATGACGGATGTTACCAGAGAAGGCCTTGACAAGGATGGCGGTCTATGGTATGAATTCGACCCTCATACTAATCAAATGATAGCCGAAAAACATTGGTGGCCTCAAGCCGAATTGCTCATTGGCTTTGTAAATGCTTGGCAGATAACCGGAGATGAATCCTATCTCGACACGGCTATTGCAAACTGGGAATTCACTAAGAAACACCTTATCGACCACGAAAATGGCGAATGGTTTTGGGGTGTGAATGCCGATTATTCTAAGATGGAAAAGGATTTTGCCGGTTTCTGGAAATGTCCTTACCATAACGGAAGGGCTTGCATGGAAGTCATGAAACGTATAGCCGATTAATTTTTTGTATTCGTTTCTGAATACACTGCAACTTAAAATACTATGAAAAAGATCTCCTGTAACATAGCCTCGATTTGCCTTGCCTTCTTCATGGCAAATTGTTCGTCAAGTGATGATAAACAAACCAACACCGGCCCCATAACAAATCCAGTCGAAGAGGAGATTCTCACCAAAGAAAATACAGCTACTTTTATGGTAGATGAAAACGCAACTGCCGAAACGGTGGCACTTTTCTACAACCTAAAAAAAATGTCCAAGACCAAATTTGCAATCGGACAACAGGATGCCTTCAATAGTTTTTATAATGATATTTCTGGCGATTCCGATATTAAAAAAACAACCGGTCACGACCCTGCCCTTTTGGGGTCTGACTTTATGTTCATTACCGATAAAAACAATAATGGCGAAGCAAGCAATTGGTTTCATCAACAAGAAGTGATTATTACCGATGATGTGAAGGAAGCCTACAGCAAAGGCATGATTAACATTTTTTCGTGGCATTTGAGAGAACCTTACAACGAAGAAACTTTTTATACCGATGACATGACTGCCGATGAAAAAGCAACGGCCTTTAAAAGTATCTTGCCGGGTGGAGAAAACCACCAGTGGTTCAAATTGAAATTAGATAAAGTGGCAGAAGTTGTTGGGAATCTAAAAGACAACAACGGAAAGCTTATCCCCGTTATCTTTCGCCCTTTTCATGAATTTGATGGCAACTGGTTTTGGTGGGGAGCTAATTTTTGTTCGCCCGACGAGTACAAAACAGCGTTCCGATTTACAGTCGATTATTTGAAGAATACCAAAGGCATCCACAACATTTTATATGCTTTTGCACCAGATAATTCCTATACCACTTCTACCAACTTCTTGAGCCGTTATCCAGGTGATGACTATGTAGATGTGATCGGGATGGACAACTATGGCGATTTCGACAATCAAGGCCAGGCAGGTTCTGACAGGGCAAATGCAAAACTAAAAATCGTTTCAGATTTGGCGAAAGCCAAAGTAAAAATTGCCGCCTTGACCGAAACCGGATACCGCGTGACAGCATCCAATTTGCCTATCACAAATTGGTTTTCTACATATTTATACCATTCCCTTACGGCAAATGAAGTAGAAGTTGCCTTTGTGATGTTCTGGAACAACAATAACGACGGCTATTATGTTCCAACACCATCAACTTCCAATGCCTCCGATTTTACTAGCTTTGCCAGCAAGCCAAAAGCAACGCTTCTCAACACCTTACCCAATATGTACCAATTACCTCAATAATTATGAAGAAAATTTCAACCTTATTAGTAGCTCTTTCTTGTTTTTCTATGATTTCATGCAGTGCCCAAAAACAATCCTTGATTACCGTAAAAGGCACTCAATTCATCAAAGACGGAAAACCGTATTCCTATGTTGGCGCCAATTATTGGTATGGCGCCTTGCTGGGTTCTGAAAAATATGGCGATCGAGAAAGGCTGGTTCGTGAACTCGATTTGATGAAAGCCAACGGAATCGACAATTTAAGAGTTTTGGTCGGTGCCGAAGGGGGAACCTACGATTACACCGTTACTCCTGCTCTTCAAACAGCTCAGGGAAAATATGACGAGGCCTTGTTGGACGGACTGGATTTCTTTATGTCAGAAATGGGAAAACGAAACATGTATGCCGTTTTGTACCTCAACAACAACTGGGAATGGTCGGGCGGTATGTCGCAATACTTGGAATGGAACGGAAAAGGTGTGATTCCGAATCCGAACTTGAAAGGAAATACTTGGCCTCAATTCATGGAATATACCAGAAAATTCCACGAATGTGAACCCTGCAAGACAGCTTTTGAAAACCATATCAGGTTTATTTTGGGGAGAAAAAATGCCTACTCAAAGAAAAAATATACTGAAGACCCTGCAATTATGGCTTGGCAAGTAGCCAATGAGCCAAGGGTTTTTACAAAAGAAAATGAAAAAGCCTTTACGGATTGGCTCAACAAGGTTGTAAACCTCATTGATGCTTTGGATAAAAACCACTTGATCTCGACCGGTTCTGAAGGAAAAGCAGGCTCAAACGATGACTTGGCTACTTTTGAAAGAACCCATCAAAATAAAAACATCGATTACCTCACGATGCACATCTGGCCTAAAAACTGGGGCTGGTTCAAGGCCGAAGATGAAAAAGCGACTTTGCAAGTTGCCTTGACCAATGCCCGAAAATATATGGACGAGCACATTGCCCTTGCACAAAAGATGAACCGACCAATCGTTATTGAGGAATTTGGATTGCCAAGAACCCACGAAGGGCTTCTTCCTGATGCTTCGGTTGAAAGCCGAAACGCTTTTTATGCCTCGTTTTTTACCCGACTTGCAGAAAGCCATAGCAACAAGGAAGCCTTGGCAGGTGTTAACTTCTGGGGGTTTGGTGGTGAAGGAAAAGCAGTAAACAAAACCGGAAAATGGAATGCCGGCGACGCCTTTACAGCCGATCCTCCACAGGAACCACAAGGCTTGAACACGGTTTTCTCCGAAGACACCAGCACTTTAAAACTCATCAAGGAATTCAACAGCAAGCTTAAATAACTTGCTACAGCCCAATAACAGATTTTCATAGAACAGCTTCGGATTTCGGGGCTGTTTTTTTTTTTGAATAGGGGAAGTTCTTTCGAAGCACTGTTTTTGAAAAGCCAAGCTCCCGAAACCACAGCGGAGCTTGATGGCAGATTTTTGATTAACGATTGTTCATCTTCAATCAAAAATCCCTTAATTTAATGACATTTGCCTCGTTCCTCCTCTTCTTTGGTTCGTTCCACCTCCCTGTTGATACCTGCCACGCTTCCTTTGGTTCGTGTCACACTTCCTTTGGGTTGTGCTATCGTTTCTTTGGGTCGTGTAATCTTTTCGTTACTACTTGCCACCTTTTCGTTGATATTTGCCACCTTTTCGTTGACTCGTGTCACCGTTTCGTTGAGTCTTGCCATCGTTTCGTTGGGTCGTGTCACCGTTTCGTTGAGTCTTGTCATTGCTGACCAGCCTCTAATTGACAAGGAATTAGATCTTATACCCCAAAACACGTTTTAATTTTTTAAAGATGGAAGCTTACCTTGTTTCTACCTACACTACATAGCTAATAATAATTGTCAATATTTAGACACACTCTACCACAACAAAACTTTCCCCACTCGTTGTTTTGACGCCACAAACTAACTATATTGGAATTATTTGATGGATTTACGGAAAACCGTATTTTCTAGCCCTGCAACTTCTTTAGCTTTGTGTTCAAGAAATAGGGTTTCCCCTAGTTGGGGAGGGATTTATTTTGATATATTTGAAGATGAATTAACAATCTATTAATCAACTTGATGCGAAAGAGATTCGGGGGAGTTGAAGATTTGTAAGTTTAACTTATTTAATTCTATTTGAAAAATACGCTACTTAGTAGCGACAATCTACCTTATTTTGGGTCTATTGGCGTTATTTAGTAGCGTGTATACATAAGTTACAAGTAATGTGGCGAAACCCTGCTCAAATTCACTTATATAAAATGAAAGAACAAATTTTTAAAATATTCATTCTTTTTTGTTTTACTAATTTACAAGCTCAAGACAAGATTTTAGAATCTCTTCCAGATAATCTAAAATGGAATCAAACCAAGGCTAATACAGACCAATTAAAAAATCTACTGGAAAAACCATTAGATTTACAAGAATTCAAAAAACTGAAACTTCAAAAATCAAATAGTGGTGGTGGAAACTCAAACAAATATCTTTTTAAACCTAATTATAACGGTTTTTATTATTCTTATTTTTTCTTTCCAGGCTTCGGTGAACATGGACCTAGAATAACTACATTCAAACGCGGAAAAGAAGTTGGAGAATATATGGAATCCTCGGAAATTTTTATTCAATTATCATCAGATTCAAGAGACAGTGATCTAGGAAAGGCTAACATTTTATCATTTACACAAAAACAAATATTAGAAAATTTTGGAAATAATTTTATTAAAAAAGGTAGCGTAATTATATATCAGCATAACAAAACACTTTTAATTATTTCATTAAGTAATCATTGGTTTAAAATAGTTAAGCTAAAAAGAAGCTATTTATCATTTAATGAAATTGAAGCCGAAAAAGGATTGATTTCATATTTTGATTAATATTGGCAGCCACACTACTGGTAACAGCGGTTTCGCGCAATTGCTGGTTTTTATTTTTACGTGTTCACGAAAAACATTTATCTTTAACAGAAAATAATTCGTTCGCTGGTATCGCAACTGTCGCGAATCCGCGGAAAGTTAGTAGTAAGCATTTCCAACCAGCCGGAAAATAATCTAAATGATGATTGAAATTACAACAGACAAACCAATTAATTTTTCAACTAAAGAGTTAGAAAGTTTTTTGAAATTACTGATAGAACAAAATCAAATTGTAAATCCTTCCATTGATAAAATTAAAGGATGCTATTTACTGTGTTTTGCTAAATATAACAATCAATTATTTGGTATTGGAGCAATTAAACAAGTTTATAAAACTCCATTTGATAAAGCGAAAGTTTCAGAATTAAAATCATTTTACAATTATGAACTTGGATACTTGTATGTAATAGACCATCCCGAAATTCGAGGTAAAGGTCTAGGAAAAGAAATTAGTCGTCAACTAATTTCTAGTTTCGGTAGAGAAAATTTATTCGCTACAACAGAAGAAAGTGGATCTAATCCTATGAAATTTATTTTGGAAAAATTAGATTTTCAAAAAGTTGGTAATTCTTATACTGGTACCAATACAGGAAAGACAATCGCGCTCTACATTCGAGAAACTGTAAAAACAATAGAGTTAATATTTGATGATTTGCTAACTCAAATCATTAAAGGAAATTTAACTCACGAAGAAATAGAAAAAGGAATTCGATACGAAGAATTTCAGCAAGTCTCCGAATGGAAATTAAAATATGGTTATAAATTTAATGTGTATTCAAATGACCATTTAATAAACGGTAAAAAGCACTTTCATTTTGATAACAAGTCAGATAAAGTATTTACAAAATTTGATTTCAAAGGAAATCTTCTTGAATCAAAAGGAAAACCAATTCCATCTAATATTATGAAAGAATTAATGTATTTCGTTAAAAAAGAAAGTACTCAAATTAATCTACATAAACTTTGGGATGAACAAAATCCTACACTTACACATGGTGAATAACTTTAAAATAAACGGCTTCTCTGTCGAGGGAAATTTTAAGAAAAAGCTAGTTGACAAATTACATAACGGAAAAAAATGTTATGAAATATTTGACGGAATAGTTACTGCTATTTCATTAGTAAGCTTACCCTCACATGGCAAAAATTTCAAAATTACTGATAAAAAAAACCGAATTGTAACTGGTGTTGTATTATCACCTGAAATTATGATTGAGAGATTTGATCTGATTTCAAACGAAGTCTATTATGTTTATTTTACAGCTGAATCAATTGAAAGAATAAAAAACAATTCCAATTTATAATTATGCCTGCTACTAACAAGCGTTTGGCAAGATTGCGAATTTTGTAATAAATTCACGTTCACGTCTCTCAAGATTTTTTACCTTTAACAGAAAATAACAACCTCGAACTCCACAACAACTAATCTAAAGTCCAAACTGTTAGCTGTAATCCAAAAACACATCGCCCAGTACTAAAACTATCGTTGACAATGCCGGAAAATAATTTCAACATAAAAGGTCTGACAAAGGAACAGGTTATTGTTGCAAGGCAAAAATTTGGACAAAACACCCTACACTACAAGCAAGAAAATACTGTTCTAGATGCTCTAAAAAGTCTGGCAAAGGAGCCAATGATTTTGCTATTGTTAGTGGCGGCACTCATTTATTTTGTAAGTGGAAAATTAGGTGATGGCCTATTTCTTTTAGCTGCTATCATTATTGTGTCTATAATTTCGTTGTTTCAAGAATCAAGAAGCCGTAACGCTTTGCAAAAACTTAAAAATTTTACACAACCCGATTGCAAAGTAATTAGAAATGGCAGGACAGAGGAAATAAAAACCGAAGATTTAGTAATTGGCGATAGTTTGATTGTAGAAGAAGGAACATCTATTACAGCCGATGGCAGGATTGTTCATTCGAATGATTTTTCGGTAGACGAATCAATTCTCACAGGGGAATCTCTTCCTGTATTTAAAGACAAATCTGCAACGGATCATTTTATTTACAAAGGTACAACTGTTGCAAGTGGACTAGCCATTGTTACAATCACGGCTATTGGCAATGAAACCAAGCTGGGGAAAATTGGTAAAAGCTTGGAAGCCATTAAGGAAGAAAAAACACCTTTGGAACTACAGATAAGCAATTTTGTAAAAAAGCTAGTGGTTTTTGGGACATTCGTTTTTGTATTGGTTTGGGGGATCAATTATTTTAGTTCCCGTGATTTAGTAGACAGCTTGCTCAAGGCACTTACCTTGGCAATGAGCATTTTGCCTGAGGAAATCCCGATGGCATTTGCTACGTTTATGGCCATTGGTGCATGGCGCTTGATGAAAATGGGCATTGTGGTCAAGCAAATGAAAACAGTGGAAACCTTAGGGGCTGCAACGGTAATTTGCACCGACAAAACCGGAACAATCACCGAGAATAAAATGAGTTTGGCAAAAGTATTTTCGTTGGCCTCGAAAAGGATCGTTCATCCTGATGAAGCCAATGAGGAGGAAAAAGCATTGATAGAAATAGCCATGTGGGCGAGCGAACCTATTCCATTTGACCCAATGGAAATAGCATTGCATAAGGCATATAGCACTTTATATGAGATAGACGAAAGACCCCATTTCAAATTAATTCACGAATATCCATTAGCCGGTAAGCCACCCATGATGACGCATATTTTTGAAACCAATCAGGCAGATCAAAGAATTATAGCTGCCAAAGGAGCACCCGAAGCATTGATGAATGTTTGCAACTTATCTAAAGAAGAAAGACAGCAAATTGAAAAAGCCATTCAAAGCATAACCAATGAAGGTTACAGGGTATTAGGTGTTGGGCAAAGTGATTTTAAAGGTACTGATTATCCAGCAACACAACAGGAACTTCAATTTATATTTAAAGGAATAGTTGCCTTTTATGATCCGCCAAAAAAGAATATCGAAGCCGTTTTAAATCACTTTTACAAGGCAGGAATTGAGGTTAAAATAATTACAGGAGATAACGCAGCTACCACCACGGCTATTGCAAAACAAATAGGCTTCAAAGGATTTGAACGTAGTTTGACAGGAGATGAACTAATGGGATTATCGGATGAAGAGCTACAGGAAAAAGTAATGGAAACCAATATTTTTACCCGAATGTTTCCCGAAGCCAAGCTAAGAATAATCACTGCCCTGAAAGAACAAAAACAAATTGTAGCCATGACAGGCGATGGTGTAAATGACGGACCAGCTTTAAAAGCAGCACACATTGGTATTGCAATGGGAAAGAAAGGAACTGAAATTGCCAAACAGGCAGCCTCACTGATATTAGTAGAAGATGATTTGTCAAAAATGGTGGAGGCCATCGCCACTGGCAGAAAAATTTATACCAACTTGAAAAAAGCCATTCAATATATCATATCCATTCACATCCCGATAATCCTCACCGTATTTATACCATTGGCATTGGGCTGGATTTATCCGAATATACTTTCACCCGTACACATCATTTTTTTAGAATTGATAATGGGGCCAACCTGCTCCATTATTTTTGAAAATGAACCAATGGAAAAAAATACCATGCATCAAAAACCACGACCTTTTACCACTACTTTTTTCAGTTGGAAAGAACTGACTACAAGCGTCATACAGGGATTGGTCATTACGGCAGGAACGCTTTTTGCCTACCAATATTCCGTTTACCAAGGATTTGATGAAGCACATACACGAACTGCTGTATTCATCGTTCTAATTACCGCTAATATAATACTGACGCTTGTAAACCGTTCTTTTTACTATTCAATCTTAACTACATTGAGGTATAAAAACAATATGGTTTTGCTCATTATTGCCATCACCATTTTCATTACAGCATTATTACTTTCTATACCTCCATTGACAACCTTCTTTGAATTTGAAAAACTTACTGTCTTGCAATTGCTTGTCTTCATCGCTATTGGTTTTGTGGCTGTAATTTGGTATGAAGTACTAAAAATAAAGACAAGACTAAAACACAATACAGACGGACTGAGGAAATACTAGCAGGAACTCACTTCAAAAACTAAATTTTCAAAATATTAATAAAAAGCATCCCTTTTCGATTGGAGGATTCAAATTAAAAAAGGCCATCTGAACTTAATCAAACAGCCTTCTTTTCACAAAAACTCGAAAAGCTAACTAAACTATTTTAAAAATCTTCTATTCTTTATTTCAACTCAAACTCCGTTTCCAAAACCTCATCTGAATTGGTCCCTACGAATATTTTGAACTTCCCTGGCTCTACTAAATAGTCTCCATTGTTGTTATAAAATCCAAGTTCAGCATCGGTCAAATTGAATGTGATGGTTTTGGTTTCGCCTTTCTTCAACGTTACCAATTCAAAACCTTTTAATTCTTTTACGGGTCTAGAAAGGCTTGCAGTGACATCTCTAATATAAAGCTGAACCACTTCTTTTCCGTCCAAATTCCCTGTATTAGTCACCTCAACCGAAACTTTTACCGTTTCGCCTTTGGATGGATCTTGCTTGTCTATTTTTAGATTCTTATAACCAAAAGTCGTATAGCTCAATCCATGTCCAAACGGAAACAATGGTGTTTTCTCCACATCTGAATAATGCGACCAAAAAACATTTTTATCACTATCTATCGGTCTTCCTGTACTGAAATGGTTATAATAAATCGGACATTGACCTACATTTCTAGGAAATGACATTGGCAATTTTCCACTCGGGTTGTAATCACCATACAAAATTTGAGCTACGGCGTTCCCGGTTTGAGTTCCCAACTGCCAAGCTTCAACGATTGCAGGAATATGTTCTGCAGCCCAAGGCAAAGCCAATGGTCGTCCGTTGTTTAAAACCAGAACAATATTCTTGTTTACTTTATAAATTTCTTCCAATAATTCTTGTTGGTTTCCTGGCAAATCAAGGTTGGTTCTGCTTCGTCCTTCTCCACTCTGGAAACCATGTTCGCCCAAAACCATCACTACCACATCTGCATTTGCAGCTACTTTTTTAGCAGCTTCAAAACCTGATGTATCGGTTGTATTGAAAACCAATTCGTCCACAAAAGTTGTTTTTCCTATCGTAAGTTCAGTCCCTTTTTCATATTGAAGCTGGTTGCCTTTGTATTGTTGCATTCCTTCTAAAACCGAAACGGCAGTGTTGTCATCCGAAGCAATTCTCCAGCTTCCAAGCGGACTGGTCTTGTCGTTTGCCAAAGACCCAATAAGGGCAATTTTCTGCCCGGTTTTCTTTAACGGAAGTACGTTATTTTCATTCTTTAATAAGACGATTGATTTCTTGGCCATATCCAAAACGCCATCATTATTGGCCTTGTTTCCGATTGTAGCCTTCTCGCGTTTTTCATCGCAATATTTGTAGGGATCATCAAACAGTCCCAATTCAAATTTCACACGAAGGATTCTTCTCACAGCATCATCCACAAGAGCGACATCTACTTTTTTATCGTTGACCAATTTTACCAATTCAGCCACATAAATATGTGATTCCATATCCATGTCTGAACCTGCCTGAATGGCTTTCAAGGCAGCTTCAGCACCGTCTTTGGCAAAACCGTGTGTGATCATTTCTCGAACCGAAGCCCAATCGGAAATCACAAATCCCTTGAAGTTCCATTTTCCTTTTAAGATGTCCCGTTGCAAGAAACTATTTCCCGTAGCCGGAACGCCATTCAATATATTGAAAGAATTCATCATCGTTCGGACTCCTGCTTCCGATGCCGCCTTGAACGGTGGTAAAACCGTATTGTAAAGTGTAGAATTACTGATGTCAACCGTGTTATAATCCAATCCTGCTTCTGCAAAACCATAGGCTGCAAAATGTTTGGCACAAGCTGCAATAGTGTTATTATCCGATAAATTGCCTTGAAAACCTTTGACCCTAGCTACAGCAACCTTGCTTCCTAGATATGGATCTTCTCCAGCTCCTTCCATCACCCTTCCCCATCTTGCATCTCTGGAAATATCCATATTCGGACCAAATGTCCAGTTGATTCCAGAAGCCGAAGCCTCATCAGCAGCTATTTGTGCCGATTTTTTGATGGCTTCCAAATCCCAACTTGCCGCTTCTGCCAATGGAATCGGACTCAAGGTCTTATAACCATGAATCACATCAAAACCGATAATGAGCGGAATCCCTAGACGTGTTTCCTCAACAGCTATCTTTTGTACGGAGCGAACTTCCTTCACACCACGAACCGTCAGCATCGAGCCTACCCATCCTTTGCGAAGATGTTCGTATTTCAATTCGGCACTTCCCCCTTTTGGAGCTGGACCTGTAACATCCCAAAAACCGTTGTATTGATTCATTTGTCCGACTTTTTCTTCCAAAGTCATTTCCTTCATCAAAAGGCTGATGCGTTCTTCGATGGGTTTCTTCTTGTCGAGATGGGCTTTGTTTTGTGCATTCATTGTTAGGATGGTAAAAAGGGAAAAAATCCCTGCTATGATTGTTCTTTTGTTTTTCATATCGTATGAGTTGGAACGAAGGGTTGCTATTTTCAGTTAGTATCGCTTATAAAAGCCGAAGCAGGAAGGTTGGCACTATTAAACACATCCGATTGTGCCGTGTTTTTCCAAGCAAATCTTACCTTTTTTGGCTCTTTTACAAATTTTGATGTGACTTCTATTCTATTATTTTTAATCTTGGCTTCGGCGGGATGGAAAATATTATCGGTTCCTGCCACTTCAAAAAGTGTTGATCTTTTGTTTTTGAAATGCAATCCATCGGCGTTTTCGAATGTGATGGAAATGGTGTTTCTCTTGATTTCGATATCTTGATAAAGTGGCCCTTCGGCAATGGTATTTCGGGTTTTATAATGCTTTTTCAGGGCGATTTCTGCCAAGCGATTCCCTACCGACTTTTTATCCTTCGGATGAATATCATCCGTTGTAGAAATATCAGAAGTCGAGGCCATTCCAGTATTTTGAACCAGCTGCAAGGTTTTTCGTTGTGCATTTTGAATTTTAACTCCTTCAAAATGATCCTCGCCATATTGATAAGGAGCAATTTGGACAAAATAGAACGGGAAATCCTGATTCCATTTTTCACGCCAAGATGTGATGAGTGAGGAAAGGGTTTTCTCATAGTTTTGAGCACCAACATTACTTTCGCCTTGGTACCAAATTGTTCCGGCAATTTTAAAGTTTGTCAAAGGATGGATCATCGCGTTGAAGGCACGTCCGGGTAAATTTGGTCCATATTCGGTAGTACTTAATTTACTAGCAGATGCAGTCAGTTCGCTGTTGTTTTTTATAGTTGCCTCAGGAATCCAGATTTCGGCTGGCGTTCCTCCCCACGACGAATTAATGAGACCAATTGGCACATTTTTTAAATCATCTTGCAAATGAAGGGCAAAAAAATAGGCCACGGCACTGAAATATTGCATCGTTTCGGGCGTGCATTGTTCCCAATTTGCAGGAATATTGTCCTGTGATGTTGTTGAAGTTAATTTTGGAATACTAAAGAAACGGATGTTGGGATGGCTTGCTAATTTTATTTCCTCTTCGCCATTTGTTATTCCCCACGAAGCGTTCATTTCCATATTGGATTGACCGGAACAAAGCCAGACTTCGCCAATTAATATGTTCTTTAAGATGATTTGATTATAGCCTTTTATAATGATTTCAAATGGTCCACCAGCTTCTGGAGTTTTGAGCATCAGATTCCAGTTGGCTTCGTTATCTGGCGTGGTTTTATATTCCTTATTGTCCCAACTTGTGAAGATCGTAATTTCCTCTTTTGGACTTCCCCAACCCCATATTTTCACTTCAGAATTTCGTTGCAATACCATATTATCCGAAAAGATATTGGGAAGCACAACGTTAGCCGATGCGAGATTGGTGGCTATAAAAAATAATAAAATATACTTTTTCATTGTTTTGAACCATTAAAAAATTAAAGCATTATTTGAGCAATTCTTTCAGGAACGGTTCATATTGTGAGGCCATGATTTTATGATCTTCGGCATCAGGATGCGAAGTGCAACCATGTGGTGTTACGGCTGTAAATTTGAAAATCTGGATGGGCTTGTATTTTTTATTCTTAAACGAATCTTTTATTTTCTCTAGACAATCTGTGAAAATTTTGTCCCTTTCGCCATTTACCATTGGGCTGTTTACCACAACAATCTGCACATCGGGATGATGCTTGTAAAGCATTTTCAGAAAACTTACATAACTTGAAACAAATTTATCAGCGTTGAAAGGCTGCCTCTCTTTTGTTCCGTCTCCTTCAGAAAAATCATTCGTTCCCAAAGCGATACTTATGATATCAGGTTTGAAATCGAAATTGTAAGGTTTTGATGCATCATTATTCAAATATAAATTTTCATAGACATTTGGCATTACGGGTTCGGTCTCATCGTTCCAATTTCGATACATTCCCATTCCGGAAACGGAACTCAATTGGAAATCTACATCCAGATTTCGAGAAAGAACAGGTCCATACGCTATATAAGCATTGTGCTGGTCAAACCATTCGCCTTGTCCACACGGAATTTCAATTACATCAGCACCCATTCCGCATGTGATGGAATTGCCTATGAATTCTATCTTTTTCTTTTCTTTTACTGATGTTGGAAGAAGCTTTGCCGTTGTCCCATTGAAGAGAACTCCACCTGTTGAAGCTTCTGTTGCCTTGAAGATTTTCAGCGTATGCTTTTTACCCGAAGTAGCCTTTACTTGAAAATCCTTCATCTCTTTTTCTACACGAATTCTTCCCTTATATTTTCCATCCAACTCAATGGAAACATAAGCGTGATGACCATATTCGTTTTTTGATTGAAGTGAAATTGTGCACGATTTTCCAGAAAAATGAAACGTTACTGACGAAGCTGAACCGATCAATACAATGGCATTATTAGTTGTTTTTTCTATCCTCCCTTGAACCTTATAAAATTGACTATCAGTATCTTTTATCTGAGAAAAAGAAAAGAAAGGAACAAGCAGTAAAAGGAATAAAATCGGTTTTTTTGAGAATTGCATAATTTATAAAATACATTTTTGTAAAGTTATCAAATATGCAGTTTCAAAGTTGTACTAAAATATCATTTTGATGTATAATCTTAACATTGAAACAACAAAAAAGCCCGACATATCTCGGGCTTATTGGCATTATTTTATTTATAAATTATTCTAACTCTTTTAGAAAACAACAAATCATTTATTCCTTGTTCAGCAGATGCCTGATCACAGTTTCGGCTGCATAAAGCCCGAAAAGTCCAGGCATATAGCTATTTGTTCCATAAAAAGATTTCTTGAAGTTCTTCCCGTCAGTGGTTTTTAGGCTTGATTCGTCCTGAATTTCTGTTGAATACACTACTTTCACGCCTTTATCAATTTTCACTTCTTTCAAGCGTTTTCTGATGACTCTTGCCAAGAAACAGCTTTTCGTATTGCTGATGTCATCAACCTTCACCTTCGAAGCTTCCATTTTTCCTCCGGCTCCCATGCAACTGATAATTTTCACCTTCTTACGTTTGGCCCCCACAATAAGATTGAATTTTGGCGTCACGCTGTCAATACAATCCATCACATAGTCAAATTCATCCGAAACAATCTCAAAAGCCCTTTCTGGAGAAAGGAATTCCTTGATTGTTGTCAATTGCAGTTCAGGGTTGATGTCCATTAAACGATCTCCAACTACATCAATTTTTGGCATTCCCACTGTAGAATGCAAGGCAGGTAACTGACGGTTAATATTGGTTATATCCACCACATCACCATCCACGATTGTCATTTTTCCAACACCAGCTCGCGTGATGAATTCGGCTGCAAAAGAGCCTACTCCTCCAAGTCCTACAATCAATACATTTGCATTTTTCAATTTATTCAAGCCTTCTTCTTTAAATAAAAGTTCGGCTCTTTCAGTCCATTCTGCCATTTTTAAAAACGATATTAAAATTTTGTTTGATGCTATTTTGTACTTCTTCCGAAGTTATATTTTTATATTTTGCCGCCAATTCATAGACGCTCTTGATGCTTTTTTCAATGGTATCGGTTTCCAGAAAAAAGCGGTCTTTCGGAATACTTTTAAATACTTCTTCCAATTCAGGGTTCTGTATTAAATACTTTCCAAACGAAATATAAAACCCATTGTCTAAAAGTTGTTTTGCCAATTGTTCGTTCTTCGAAAATCCGTGGATAATCATCGGAACGTTTATTTTTAATCTTTTTTTGATTTGAATCAACTCCTGGAATGCCGCTACACAATGCAATACCACTGGCATTTTATACTTTTTGGCTAAAGCCATTTGTTTTTCGAATACCTCAACTTGCAGTTCCATCGGGATATCAATTCGCTTGTCCAGACCACATTCTCCAATTGCCAGACAATTTGGAAGTTGGATTTTTTCTTCCATAATCTTCAACTCTTCGGCTACATCTTCTTCCTTAATATACCAGGGATGAATCCCAATGGAAAAACAAGGAAGTGTTGCGTCAAACTGTTTTGGATATTGATTCACCAATTCCAAAACCTCTTCGTCCTTTGTGAAATGATGGGTATGAAGGTTGAAATAGTGCATCAATCGTGGAATTTTTTCACACCTGCCTTTATTTCGATCATCAAATCATTTTGAAGCGGAACAATCGGGCACGAATATTCTGGATTATAGGCACAATAAGGATTGTAAGCCTTGTTGAAATCAATCAATACCTTATCGCCTTTTGGAATTCGCATGTCAATATACCTTCCACCTATATAGCTCTCCTTTCCTGATGTCAAATCGGAGAAAGGCAAAAACAGATAGTCCTTGTAACCTTTCTTTTTGGATAAATCCAAATTCTTGAACACATCTAGCTTAAATGGTTTTCCGTCTATCTCAAAATGCAATTCGCCATACTTTACATACAACGGCTTTCTATCGGTAGTGGTTTTCATTTCAAAAGACTTCTGTTTTTTTGATTTTATAAAAGTCGCTACTACAGCAAATTTTTCTTCTATCGGAAAAAAATCAAGCGATTTGAATACCTTTCGATCCTCTTCCATCAACGGTGATTTTCCGGTAGTAGCAAAGGATGTGTTCATCTCGTTCTGGAAAGCTTCAACCGAAGAGGGGTCGAATTTATCTTGTCCAAAAGCCATCGGGACCACAAAAAGAAGTAAGCATTTAAGGAAGATTCGCATAGAAAATATTTTTTGTAAAAATAATAAAATTATAACGGATGGATTGCCGTTCAAAAAGAGTTTTTTAAGAACTTTGTAGCAACTGCACATTTATATATCACAATCAAATGCTTCAAGCTGGTTTTAACCGTTACATCAACAATTTTAGAGGATTTTCGAGAGAAATCTGGATCTTGACCATCATCACCTTTATCAATCGTGCAGGAACGATGGTCTTGCCGTTTTTGTCCAAATACCTAAAGGAAGATTTGAATTTCTCCTTGAGTCAGGTGGGATGGATCATGGTGTGTTTCGGACTAGGTTCGATGCTGGGTTCATGGCTTGGCGGAAAATTATCTGACAAGATAGGCTTCTACAAAATCATGGTTTTTAGTTTATTTACCAGTGGCTTACTGTTTTTTACTATTCAATTCATCACCTCGTTCTGGGGATTATGTATCGGGATGTTTGCGATCATGACCATTGCCGATATGTTTCGTCCGGCAATGTTTGTTTCGCTTGGCACTTATGCAAAACCCGAAAATAGAGCCAGAGCCTTCACTTTAGTCCGACTCGCGGTTAATCTTGGTTTCGCTGCAGGACCGGCTCTTGGCGGATTGATTATCATGGGAATCGGTTACCAAGGATTGTTTTGGGTGGATGGTACTTCTTGTATTACAGCAATTTTAATTTTTGCCATGCTGGTAAAAGAAAAGAAAAAACCGGTATTTCCCGAAAGCGAACAGCAAGAAGCTGTTGTGGTCACTTCTGTTTTTCATGACCGAATATTCTGGATTTTCCTCTTTGTAAGTTTTGCCACTGCCATGATTTTCTTCCAGATCTTCACCACACTCCCACTCTATCACAATGATATGTATGGCCTCACGGAGTTTCAAACGGGATTATTGATGACCATGAACGGCCTACTAATTTTCTTTTTAGAAATGCCATTGGTTAGTATCTTCGAAAGAAACAATATCAATAAGATCAAATTAATCCTTTGGGGTTCTTTGATGATGATGTTCAGTTTTGTAGTATTATTAATGAATGCATGGGTTGGTGTTTTAGTCATCAGTATGATTTTGATGACGTTTGGTGAAATTTTTATTTTTCCGTTCTCTAATTCATTTGCCTTGAGCAGAGCTCCAAAAGGTCATGAAGGCCGATATATGGGTTTTTTTACGATGAGTTTTAGTCTGGCTCATATCGGAAGTTCAAAAATTGGAATGGAAATTATCGATCGTTACAGCTATACCGACAACTGGATCTTTATGGGAAGTTTAGGTGCTACAGCCGTTCTTTGTTGCTTTTATCTGCAAAAACTATTAAAAGAAGAACGACTAAAATCAAAGTAAAACATTTAGATTCCTATATTTCACAAGCTTTACAGAAAATTTTCCGCCACGAATCACACGAATTTTCAGGAAATAATTTTGTGGAGATTCGTGTAATTCGCGGCGAATGCTTTAGATGAATCTAGCATAATATAAAGACAAAAACTAAATTTTTCGTTAATTAACTATTTTTATAGTTGCATAACTAAAAAAGTAGTTGTATATTTGTTTCAAATTATACAACTATGCAAAAGTTAACCAACAAGGAAGAAGAAATCATGCACATTTTATGGAAGCTCGAAAAAGCATTCGTAAAAGAAGTTATGGCAGAAATCACGGAGGAACAACCTCATTATAACACCCTCTCCACCATCATCAGGAACTTGGAAGAGAAAGGTTTTGTTTCCCACAATGCCTTTGGGAACACCCACCAATACTATCCTATCGTGAAGAAGGAAGACTACAGAAAGAAGTTTATGAACACGGCAATTGATAACTATTTTAATAGCTCGTATAAGAATATGGTATCCTTTTTTGCTAAGGAAGAAAAAATTTCTGCCGATGAATTGAGGGAAATTCTAGACATGGTCGAACAAAAAAAATAATATTATGGAGCCAATATTCATCTATTTCATCAAGGCTGGACTATTGATCTTTTTGTTCCTCACAGCCTATTATCTTCTGCTTAGAAAAGAAACTTTTTTTAAAAGTAACCGATGGTTCTTACTATTTGGGTTAGTTATTTCAGTTGTTTTACCTGTGGTTACTTTTAAAAAAACCGTTTGGATTGACCCTGCACCAGTGGTGGTTTCGGCTCCAGCAGTTGGCTATGAAGGGCAACCTGCACCAGCCGAAGCGGTAGCTGTAGCGACAATAGCTCCCGAAAAAAATTTTGAAATAGACTGGTTCTGGGTGACGCTTGCCATTTATGGAATTGGGATATTGGCATTGTTGGTAAAATTTGCCCTAGACTTCTATGCCCTGAAAAAGGTGCTGAAAGGAAAGCAAATCCACCAACAGGAAGACTACAAGTTTGTGAATGTAAAGGAAAACATCGCTCCTTTCTCCTATTTTAATTATATCGTCTATAATCCTGAACTCTATAGCGAGGTGGAAATGCAAAACATATTGGAACACGAAAAAGTGCACTGTTCCCAAAACCATACCATAGACGTTTTAATCGCACGTCTATTTTGTATCGCCTTTTGGTGGAATCCGTTTGTTTGGTTCTATAAAAAAGCCATTGTCCAGAACTTGGAATTTATAGCCGACAGTGATGCTTTTAAAAACATATCCGACAAGAAGGCGTATCAGTTTACGCTTTTAAAAATAACAACACACGAGAGTTGTGTTGCCATCAGTAATCATTTTTTTCAATCATTAATCAAAAAACGAATCGTTATGTTAAACAAAAATCAATCAAAAAGGTGGAACTCCTGGAAGTATGCCATCATCGTTCCTGCTTTGGCAGTATTCATGTGGCAATTTCAAGTGAAAGTTGTGGCACAGGAAAAGAAAAGTGAGATAGTATCACATTCAACTTCCACTACAATCAGAAAAGAAGTTACAGCCAAGACTACGGATGCCGAGCTAAAAGAATTGGAAACCTTATTTAAAGAAGAACACAATACAACGCTAAAGTTCTCCAAAGTAAAACGCAACAAGAATGGTGAAATCATTTCGCTTAAAGCAGTGATAGAATCGAAAGGGAATGATGATAACAAGGGAGTTTATCAGGTTTCTGGAACTAATCCTATTGCAAGCTTTACTATCCTGAAGTATAATGACTCTGATGGCAAAGAACTGCTTGTTTTTGGAGAAGCCAATACGGCTAGAGCTGTGCTTCATGGACAAACAGAAGATGGTGAAGCTGTGGTTGTAGAAGCAGATGATATAGCGGTTGCTTCTTATTATACCGATAATGATGATATTACACCACCAAATCCACCAACACCACCAGCACCACCAGCGGTTCCTAATTATCCAACGCCTCCGACACCACCCGATTTTCCAACACCTCCAACGCCTCCAAACGAACCACAATCGGAAAGTAACAAAAAGGCTTGGGCAAAGTTTGAAGAGCAAATGAAAAAATATGAAGCCAAGATGGGTTCTATTGAAATGAAGAAATGGGAGAAGGAAATAGAAGAATATGCAGAGAAGATAGATGCTATGCAACCCGATACAGAAGAATTTGACAAGGGAATGCAGCAATTTGACAAAGAGATGAAAGCATTTGAAGAGAAGATGAAAGTATTTGAAAAGCAAATGCAGGAGTTTACCCGACAAGTACAACAAGAGGTTCGAGCCGATATGCAAAAGGAACGCGGGGAAGCCATGAAAGCACGTGAGGAAGCCATGAAGGAACGCGAAGAAGCGAGAGGCCAACGTGATAAAGAAAGAGCAGAGGCCGAAAAATATCGAGCAGAAGCAAAAAAAGAAAGAGAGAAAGCCCAAAAAGAAAGGGAAGCTGCCAAAAAGAAATAATAGTATAAAAAAACCGGTCTAATCAGCCGGTTTTTTTGTGGGGTAAAAATAAGGGAGGTCTAATTTCCCTTAATAAGCCAACATCTCTTTTGGTTTAAATTAACAGAACCTACTATTTTTTTTTGCATAAAAATAGCAGTGAAAATTATTTGTTGGTGTTTTTAAAATGTTTTGATTTTGTAAACTATACCTCAACTAAAAGTTATGTTTGATGATTTGCAAGATTATTAATAATCATTACATTTGATGAGAATAGGCTACTGAGTAGCAGCAATCTACCCAATTTTGGGTGTATAGTCGCTACCGAGTAGCGGATATACACAAGTTGGTGGTCAGTTTAGCAGAACAGAAAATGGCAATAAAATAATAAATGAGTAAAAAACTTCAATTCATATTTGGCGGAATAATTATCTTGTCAATCTTGCTTGGATTATCAATTAAGAAGGTTTTTAAAAACGAGAATAAAAACAATGTAATTGAGAAGATAGAGAATACAGAAAATATTTCTAAAACAACTGAAACTGAAAATAAAAAATTCTTCATTGGAGACGTAAATAATGACAAAATAAACGATACAGCTTTTATATCTCTAAAACGAAACTTGGAAACGAACGAAATTGAATGCGGGAGAAAAAATTGTTCAATAAATGTTACTTTTTCTAAAAATATTCCCGAAATCAGTTTTGACCAAAGTTTAGGTCTCGTTATAATGAAAACTGAAGATTTGGATAATGACAAAGGAAATGAAATAATTATTTTTTCTAGAACAAATGAAGGTTGGTGGAATAACATTTATGTTTGGACATTCAAAAATGGAAAATGGAAAGAAATTGCAAAAACCAAAGGATTTATTTCTGAAAACAGGAATTTTGAAAACAGAATTGTAAAAGAAAAAAATCATTTTTATTTAGTTGGCGAAAATCAATGGAAAGAAAATAAAAATGGCGAATTTGAAAAAGTAAAAATCAGAATATAAAAAACCGAACCGCCAACACTTGTTATAAGAGATTTGGGCAATTGGCTTAATTTAAAAATGGTCTTGTACTTGGGAAGATTTGGCAAATCCGAAAGATTACGCATTTTTAATCCCAAACCTCTTGTAACAAGGGAACGTTACCCCATTAAAACCAAAACCGTGAAGAAAACCATTCTCCTTCTTCTATTTTTTTGCAGCTGTACTACTCCATCAACGTATTTCAGCGAACAAGAAAACATGTGGCTATATGTGAATCAAACAAAAGAAAACATCCACAGGCCTCTACAACTTGATTTGACTAAGGAATGGATTGCAAAGGCGGATAGCATCGGTTTGGAAAACTTTAAAATCAATGTCATTGGAAAAAAACATCTTTCTTTAGAGATGAATAACAAAAGTTTTTCTTTTGATGAAAATTGGATTGGCAAGAAAGAGAAAACCATCGAGACTTCAAAAAAACTAGAAGCAATTGCAAAACACCTTAGTATATCCAATAAAGAAGCAGAAGAACTAATAACGGTTTTTTTAGCTTTAGGACTTAATCGCTATTCAAACGAAAAAGAATATATCCTATTTGAAAATGAAACTTGGTTAACCTTCAGCAAGGGTTATCTATACTTTCCAAAAGAATACAAAATTGAAGTAAACGATACCATAAACCTAAAGGACTTGACAAAAGTAAACTCTCGTGTTGAGGGCTCGAAAAATTATATCATTAAAAACAAAATTGACAAGAATTGGTTGGAGTGGTTCCGTCCAACAGGATTATAAGGATAATTTGAAAAAAGGATTACAGGCATTTGGCAAGTTCAGGAGTAGGACTATTTTATAGCGTGTTTACACGAAAAAAATACAACTGCTATTTACTGATTCAAAAACAACTCCTTGATAATAATATAAACCCCCATTGCCAAGACAAACCATCCAAAGCCCACTTTGAGTGTGTCGCCAGAGATTTTTTTGGAGAGGTAGGTGCCGATAAATATTCCTATCACGGAGCAAAGGGTGAAAAGCACAAGCAAGTTCCAATCCATTGCAGTTGTATGCACGAGATCGCCTGCAAAACCAATAAGAGATTGTAAAGCAACGACAAACAACGAAGTACCAATGGCTATTTTCATAGGCATTCTCACGAGCAAGACCAAGGCAGGAATGATCAAGAAACCTCCTCCTGCTCCAACGGTTCCTGCCACAACACCAATGATCAAACCTTGAAGAACAATTTTTAAAAATCTATTTTTGATGGTGACACCTTCCTCCATCTCCTCCATATTATTTTGCATCATTTTTAAAGCTGCCATGATCATAACAATGGCAAATAGCACCATTATAGCAATAGGTTTGGTAAGTTCGAAACTACCAATGGTGAAGAGTGTTTCTGGAATATTGGGAACCAAATAGCTTCGCGTTAGAAAAACAGCCACGATGGAGGGAATTCCAAAAATGGCAACCGTTTTAAAATCTACTTCGTTGTTGATGGCTTTTTTGATCCCTCCAACAAGTGCCGAAAAACCTACAATAAACAAGGAATAGGCCGTTGCAAGTATGGGATTTACCGCCATGATATAAACCAATATAGGAACAGAAAGGATGGAACCTCCGCTTCCTATGAGTCCTAAAGAAATTCCGACCAGTACCGCTAAACAATACCCAACAATATGATAAATATCCATTTAATAGATGATGATTTGCATTATTTAGGCTAAAAGTACTATCAAAATTATAAATATCTATTATAAATTATCAGAATTATTGCATAGTGTATATTTTTTGCAAAATAAAAAAGCTACCTTTATTGCTATCTTTGTTACCCCAACTCTAAGATGAACTTACAAAAAAAATGGACCAATATTATTAACTGGTTGATCAAGAAGCCCAAAAGAACGAGCTATCTGGTCTTTTGTTTGTGTCTTATTATTTCCTACTTCGTTATTACCTTACGCTACGAGGTAAGTCATAGGAACCACGAACGGGAAATGTATGGCATTGTCCAAGGCGTTCATAAAAACATAGAGCAAACGCTAAAGGCTAGCTATACCAGTACACTAACTTTAGCTATGACCCTCAACCATCACGGAGAAGTGGAAAACTTTGAAAAGGTTGCGGCACAAATTGTAGCTTCTAATCCTCAAATTAGTGCGGTTCAGCTCGTTCCTGATGGCGTGATAAAATATATTTATCCCTTGAAAGGAAATGAAGAAGCCTTGAACTATGATGTGTATAGCAATCCAAATTTGCAGGAAGAACTCCAGAAATCGATAACCCTAAATGATATGTATTTTGCAGGACCTTTCCCTCTAAGGCAAGGAGACATGGGCATCGTGGGCAGGTATCCTATCTATCTTAAAGATAAATTATGGGGATTCTCGGCAGTAGTTATCAAATTTGACACTCTACTTGAAAATGCGGGAGTTAACGAAATTGATTCTTCAAAATTTTATTTTCAATTTGGGAAGGTCAATCCCAATACTAAAAAAGAGGAATTTTTTCTTCCAAACAAAGAAGACTTCTCTAACAAACATTTTAGTGAAGTGTCGTTCCCAGACGGAGATTGGAAAATTTATTTGATCAGTAAGAATGACGATTATCTATATGTAGCATTATTGCCACTCTTTATTTTATGTTTGGCACTAAGTACCTTATTAGCCATAACGATTGGGCTACTGCTCAAAAAACCTTCGGAATTATTGACATTGGCGCGAAAGCAACAAAGAAAATTAATCAAAAGTGAAACACGTTATCAAACTATTTTCAACCAAGCTGCTGTTGGTATAGCCAAAATCAATTTTATTACGAACGATTATATAGAGGTTAACGAACAATACTGCAAAATTTTTGGCTATACAGCCCAAGAAATAAAAAATAAAAATTTCAAGACCATTACCCATCCTGAGGATTTGCCTGAAACCCTGAGAATGCTCAAGCAGCTAGTGGATGGGAAAATAAAGAAAATTGTTGCCCAAAAAAGGTATATCCATGCCGATGGACATATCGTTTGGGCTCGGGTTACTATTTCTCCGCTTTGGATTGAGGGTGAAGCTCCTAAAACTGTTATTTCTGTTATAGAAGATATCACATCTACTAAAAAAGCCGAGGAAACTATTAAAAAAAGTGAGGAAGAATACCGTAGTCTTTTTGATGATTCTCCAATTGCTTTATGGGAGGAAGATTTATCGGATGTGAAAAATTATTTGGAAAGCTTAGGCTTGATGGGAAAAGATCGATCCACTGTCGAAACATTCTTAAAGAACAATCCGGACATTGTTGATGAATGTATTGCCTTGATAAAAATCATAAATGTCAATAACGAATGCCTCATACTGCACAATGCCTCAAGCAAGGAGGAACTAGTTGCAAATTTCCCTGCCATTATAAAAGCTGGAACCTTTCAAGCAATACGTGCAATTTTAATAGGAGTCACTCAAAAGCAACAAAAGGGAAAGATTGAAGGCAAAATTAATTTTCCTAACGGCAAAAGCAAAAATATTGCAATGACTTGGAACATCATCAAAGAATATAAAGACAACTTAGAACGTGTTATTATCTCGACTGAAGATATTACAGAAAGGAAGGCTTCACAAAAAATGATTCTTGCTTCCCAAAAGAGAATAGAATCCCTTATCAATACAATCGATGGAATTGTATGGGAATGTGATGCTGCAACTTTCAAGTTCAGTTTTATCAGTAAAAAATTAGAGAGCATACTAGGCTATACTGTCGAAGAATGGATGGAAAGTCCGAATTTTTGGATCGATCACATCCATCCTGAGGATCGCGAATGGACAGTTGATTTTTGCTCTAGTCAAACGGCACAACTCAAGCAGCATGATTTTGAATACCGCATGATTGCAAAAGATGGACGGATTGTATGGCTTCGGGATATTGTCAATGTAGTAATAGAAAATGACGGTTCGGTAAACCTGAGAGGTATCATGATTGATATTACGCAAAGTAAAGATATAGAAATCGAATTGAACAAATCCTTCTCGCTAGTAACAGAACAAAACAAGCGTTTGCTTAATTTTTCCTATATCATTTCACACAATCTTCGCTCGCATACCAGCAATTTGCAATCATTATCTAATTTGATTAAGGATGCCGAAAGCGAAAAAGAATTACAGGAATTGATCCCTTTGCTTGGTTCAGTATCCGAATCATTAAATGAAACCATGCACAATTTGAATGAAGTGGTGAATATTCAAACCAGTATCAATCTAAATATCGAGCCTCTGGATTTAAGAAAATACATTGACAAGACACTTCATGATTTATCCCATGAAATCGAACTCAGAAGCATAACCGTCAATTGCCATGTAGAGAAAGGAACAATAATCATGTATAATCCTGCCTATCTCGAAAACATTTTGATCAATTGTATCTCGAACGCCATTCGCTATAGCGATCCAGAAAAAGACTCCTTCATCAACATCCGTAGCTATGTCGAAAACAACAAGACCGTGCTCGAAATTGAAGATAATGGATTGGGAATCGACATGCAAAAAAACAGTCACAAGCTTTTTGGGATGTATAAAACCTTCCATAATAATCCCGATGCCAAAGGAATGGGACTTTTTATTACCAAAAATCAAATTGATGCAATGGGAGGAAATATTACTGTCGATAGCACTCTAAAAGAAGGTTCTACTTTCAAGATTTACTTCAAATAATTATTCTTAAGCGCTTTTCATAGGTTTCAATCCATTTTTGAACTGTATTTTTTATCTTTAATTCTCCTAAATGTTCAAACGGAATATCATTCATTTTCTTGAATCGGATACACCTTTTTCAATTATAGGATTAAACTCTATGATGATCTGGAATCCAGTTCACTATACTTTTTTTAATTCTTCTGCTCGATAGATTCCCTTCCAATGTCTTTTTGACCAAACTTGGCAATTCATCGTCGGAAGCAAATCGGAGGGCAAAAATCTGGCTGTCGCGCAATTTATGTTCAATTAATTCAAATCGCTGATTAGTCAACACAAAGTAACGGTAACGCATCTCCAAACGGATGATTCTGTTTTGTAAAATCAAGGCATAATGTTGCCTCAGCATGAAACTCACCCAAATAATCAAAGCAATCAGTACCGAAATAAAACTCCAAAGCAATTTATCTTCTTTTAAAAATATAAACGTAATACTGCTAACCAAAAGCAGTGTTGCCAAGGGATAAAACACAAAATGATGAGCTGGATAAAATCGAATATGATTCGCGTAATTTTGTTTTTTTTTCATCATATAAATTAATAATTAAATTTTTAAGAAGTTAAAAATCAGTTAATTACAAAAATAAAATTGATTTGCAATCACTAAATTTTGTACCTTTATAATGTACTAAAAGTACAAAAGAATAAAAAAATTAAAGGTTAGTTACTTAAGGCAAAAACAACTAAGTTAGAATTAAAAATTCTTTCTTTTAAACTTAAAACCTTTTTCATAGGTTTGTTTTTTTTGTTTTAGTAAATGGAGAGGTCTTACTTATAGTGAGACCTCTTTTTTATTTTATACACTACGTAAATGTACTTTTTATTTTTAAAATGAAATAGCTAATTTCTATTTTGGCATAAAAAAGACTCCCAAATATGAGAGCCTTTTGACGTAAGTCTAAAAATTTTAAACAGATAACTTTCCTTCTACTCCATCATCCATCGTTTTGCCTATAATCGCTCCAGCAGCAATTTTTAACATCGAGACCATCTTTCCATTTTTGGTATCCCAATAATATACAAATTCAGGTTGTACTCTCAAAACAGTCAAGTTCGGGTCATCTTTTCCTTCTGTAAACCAGGCTTTCGCCAATGGACTCCACTTGTCCTCAATTGTGGTTTTATCTTTATAGATAAATGCTTTTCCATACACACTCAAATATTCCGAATCCGAAACATTAGAGAAAAGTAACTGAACCGACTCATCCTGGCGAATTTCGAAGTTCTTGTTACTATCTGCAGAACTCAAAAACCACAAATTTCCCATTTCATCAACTTCCTGAACACTCATCGGTCGGGTTGAAAAAGGTGTGTGGTTCAAATCAGTACAAAACATACAAATCCTACTGGCTTCGGCCAATTTTTTCAATTTTGCAACCGCTTTCTCATTGGTTAAATTCTTTAAATCACTCATAGCTTTTTTTATTTTTTATTATTATTCTTTATTCTAAATCAATTTTTTCTGATGTCCAATCTACTGCAAGGTCATATTCAGCTTTTGGGAACACCTTAAATTCTCCTGGCATCACTTTGCTGAAAATGGTAGTGAAATTATCTACTGTTTCAGAATCAGAGATAATGGATGCTCGATTCCACTTCGTTAAATTTTGAATTCCCAACAAAGCATCTTGCAACCAAGCTCCAATGGTGAAATCCGAAGGAGAGCTGTGTAGATATAAAAGGTAGTTGAGTTTTCCTGTTCTTTGGACCGTTTCAGCAACTTTGGTTTTAACAATTTCGAAATCTTCCTTCGTTACTTCACCCAAAGCTCTAAAACCAACCATATTGATGGGTAAATCTGGGATTTGTTGTATCATGATACTAATTTTTAGGGGTTGTTTCAAAATTAGTTCTCTCATGTTCCAATATGTTATAGCATTCATCTTAAAAAATATAAAATCTCTATTTTACCCTTTTTTGATTAACAAACATTATGATAATATTAGTATCGCTTTATATATCAAAGCATTAAGCAAGTTGTAATTTTATATAAATCAAATTAATACAAATTAAAAAACTTTATTATGAAAAAGAGAATTGCAATTTTAGCCACAAACGGATTTGAAGAAAGCGAATTGAAATCGCCAAAAGATTTTTTAGAACAACAAGGTTGGACAGCCGACATTGTGAGTCTAAAAAGCGGAACAATCAAAGGCTGGAAAGACGGAAATTGGAGTGATGAATTTGAAGTAAATTATACTTTGGATGAGGTTTCTTCAAAAGACTACAACGCTTTGGTTTTACCTGGTGGCGTGATCAATCCTGATCAGTTGAGAAGAGATGAAAAAGCAGTTTCTTTTGTGAAGGATTTCTTTAGCGAAAACAAACCGGTTGCAGCAATTTGCCACGGACCACAAATTCTGGTTGATGCAGAAGTTCTAGAGGGAAGAAACGTAACCTCGTTTTCATCTATCAAAAAAGATTTGCTCAATGCCGGAGCTGTTTGGACAAACGAAGAAGTTGTAGTAGATAACGGATTAGTAACCAGCCGAACTCCTGATGATCTTCCCGCTTTCAACAAGAAAATGGTGGAAGAAATCAAGGAAGGTAAACACGAGTTACAATCGCGATAGTTACAAAGGTTGGTGATTAAAGCAGGGTTCTGGTGCATAATTGTATCAAACCCTGCTTTTTTATTAGAATTTTGAACGATATTTGTATAAACCCCTACATTTTAAATTTATGAAAAACAAACTTTCAATAATGGTTTTAATGCTTACAATGATTGGAAATGCACAGCTAAAAGCGGTTTCTTATACAGATGGTGAGCAAAAACTGAATGGCTTTGCAATCGCTCCTGAGAAAAGTATGAAATCCAAACCTGGCGTTTTAGTACTTCCTGCTTGGAAAGGAATTGACGATCATTCTAAAGAAGTGGCTCAAAATCTTTCTAAACTTGGTTATTATGCATTCGTTGCAGATATTTATGGCGAAGGAAATTATCCAAAAGATGCCAAAGAAGCTGGTGAAAAATCGGGATTTTATAAGAAGAATTATAAGGATTATCAAAAAAGAATTCAATTGGCACTACAACAATTGATTAAGGCTGGAGCCAATGCTAACAATATCGTGGTCATTGGATACTGTTTTGGAGGAACAGGAGCCTTGGAAGCCGTTCGTGCCAATATGAATATAAAAGCTGGTGTTTCATTTCATGGTGGTTTGGGTAAAGAAGCTGGACGATTCAATAACATCTTGCAACCAAAAGTTTTGGTTTTGCATGGAGCCGATGATTTCTTTGTTCCGCAAAAAGACATCGATGCTTTCCAAACCGAAATGCGCGATGGAAAAGCCGATTGGCAAATGATTTATTATGCTGATGCGGTTCATGCTTTTACTGAAAGAAGTGCTGGAAACGATAAATCGAAAGGTGTAGCTTATAATGAAAAAGCTGATAAACGTTCTTGGCAACATTTACTTTTATTTTTGCAGGAAGTGCTTGAATAAATTTTAAAATTAAGCTGCAAAATTCAATTTAGTTTCTCTTTTTTTGTTAGTTTTAACAATTCATTGTTAGTACACCCAAAACTTAGAAATTAAATTGTTTTTTTATGGGACATGGTCACGTTAGAGTAGATAAAACCTGCCTGAATTGCAATCACGTTGTCGAACATCGCTTCTGCCCCAACTGTGGTCAGGAAAATATCGATACTCGAAAAACGTTTCATCATCTGTTTGTTCATTTCTTCGAAGATCTGACACATTATGAAAATTCCTTTTGGAAAACCATCCGAAATTTAATTCTAAAGCCAGCTTCGTTAACCAAGGAATATCTTTCAGGGAAAAGGATGTCCTATTTGGCACCTGTTCGTTTGTATATCTTTATCAGTTTTGCCACTTTCTTAACCCTATCTCTTGCACCAGACATAGAGCTAGAGAATGGTCCTGTTCAACTAAAGGGAGAAAACAATCAAGATATCAAAGCATCTCTTGATACTTTGAATTTTAAAAACATGAACATGTATAAGGATTTAAAAGCATTAGATTCTTCTCAAGCTTATACTCCCGAAGAAGAAAAGATGCCTGAATTTATTCATGAAACTTTGAAAAAATCATTGCATGTATTAGAAAACAATTCTCCAAATGAGTTAGAAGAAAAATTCAAAGAATCATTTATTCACAATTTTCCAAAAGTTTTATTTATTTATATGCCAATTTTTGCCTTCTTTTTATGGCTGTTTCACAGCAAAAAAAAGTGGTATTACTTTGACCATGGTATTTTTACATTACACTATTTTTCTTTTCTTCTCATCACTTATCTTATTCTAACATTGGTTGACCTTCTATTATATGCCTTTGGTGAAAACATAATAGTTAATGTTCTATCAGGAATTATGCATTTTATAGGATTTGTTTGGGCATTTTATTATTTCTTTCCGGCCCATCATCGCTTTTATGGCTGTAGCCGACGAAAATCAGTTCTAAAAGGGACAATATTATTTTTTATCAATGCCTTTTTTATATCGCTATTATTAACTTTTTTTGCCGTTTATACCTTTATCAATATTCATTAAAAGCTCAAAAACAACTATGAAAAAAATTCTTATTCTTTGTTTGACCTTTCTCTTTCTTTCCTGTAAAAGCTCGGAAATCATTGCACAAAAACCCGATTATTCTAAAGTCGATGTTGCAAAATACATGAAAACCATCACTGCCGAAGAGTTAAAAAAACATTTGTTTATTGTAGCTTCGGATGAAATGGAAGGAAGAAACACAGGAAGCGATGGTCAAAAAAATGCTGGGAAATACCTGATTGGCGAATACAAGAAAAACAATATTTCCCATCCAAAAAAAGCGGATGGATTTTACCAAAAAGTACCTTCGGAATATATGTCAAGAGGTTTCAGTCCGAAACTGAATGATTCTGAAAACATCTGGGCTTTTATTGAAGGAAGTGAAAAACCCGAAGAAATATTGGTAATTTCGGCACATTATGATCACGTTGGGATGAAAAACGGCGAAGTATATAACGGTGCAGATGATGATGGTTCAGGAACTGTTGCCTTACTGGAAATTGCTCAAGCTTTTATGCAAGCCAAGAAAGATGGTTTTGGACCAAAACGTTCTATCCTTTTCCTTCATGTTACCGGAGAAGAACACGGTTTGCACGGTTCACGCTACTACTCTGACAATCCTCTATTTCCAATAGAAAATACGATTGCCGATATCAACATCGATATGATTGGACGTCGTGACGATGATCATAAAAACACCAATAACTATGTGTATGTTATTGGTTCGGATCGACTTTCGACTGATTTGCATAATATCAACGAAGAAGCGAATAAAAAATATGTAAACCTGGATTTGGATTACAGATACAACGATTTGAATGACCCGAACCGCTTCTATTACCGTTCCGATCATTATAATTTTGCAAAAAAAGGAATTCCATCAATCTTTTATTTTAATGGTGTCCATGCAGATTATCATAAAGAAAGCGATGAACCTGAAAAAATTGAATATGATGCTTTAGCGAAAAGAGCTCAACTCGCTTTTGTAACCGCTTGGGAATTGGCAAACAGAGAAAACAGACCGGTTGTTGATAAAGATGGAAAATAAGAACATGAAAAAAATAGCTTTACTTTTTTTACTGTTTTTCACTACCACATTTTTTGGGCAGGAATTGTATGTAAAACAGTATGGTACGGAAAAAGGAACTCCGATTCTTTTTCTACACGGAGGTCCTGGTTATAATTCGGCAGCTTTTGAAATTACAACTGCTCAAAAACTGGCTGATCAAGGTTTTTTTGTCCTTGTTTATGACCGTCGTGGCGAAGGAAGATCGGCAGATGTGAAAGCAAATTTTACTTTTGAAGAATCTTTTTCGGACATCGATGCTATCCTCGAAAAATATAAAATCAAAAAAATTTCGTTGATTGGTCATAGCTTCGGCGGAATTCTGGCAACATTATATGCTGAAAAGAATCCAACAAAAGTAAAAAACATCATTTTGGTTGGAGCACCAGTTTCACTTCAAGAAGCTTTTAAAAACATTATATCAAGATCAAAAAAGATCTATGAAGAGAAAGAGGACAAAGTGAGTTTGAATTATATTTCAATGCTCGAAAACATGGATCCCTCCACAATGCAATATGCTTCGTATTGTTTTGCTCATGCTATGCAAAATGGTTTTTATAGTCCGAAAAAGCGAACAGATGAAGCAAAAGCTATCTATGCCGAATTCCTGAAAAATCCTGATGCCAAATTAGCTTCAAAAATGACAATTGAAGCTCCACAAGGCTTTGCAAATAATGAAAAGTACACCACTATCGACTTGACCGAAAATGTAAAAAATCTGAAATCTAAAAAAATTCCGATTTACGGATTGTATGGAATGGAAGATGGACTTTTTTCAGAAAAGCAAGTAACCGATCTGCAAGGCATAATTGGGGAAAATAATTTATTTTATCTTGAAGATTGTTCTCATAATGTATTTATAGATCAGCAATCGAAATTTCTAGAAAAAGTCAAACTTTGGAACAAATAACTAAAAAAGCTCTGAAATTCAGAGCTTTTTTGTTGATTATTATTGAAGAGGTTCATTCTTTATAATCTCAATCTTTCCAAATTCTACAGTATCCGTTGTATCTTTTACAAGTAAGATTCCAAATACATTGATTGGAATATCAATCGGTTCTTCGGAGTTTTTAATTTCCTCCAAAATCCCTTCATAATTTTGAGGATGGATTGCGATTGTATCCCCTTTTTCCAATTTATGAACAAAAACATAATCCCTCAACGATTTGAAGGAGATTTCACTGCCAATAAAAACTTGCTGTCCCATAACTTTTTTTTATCTAATTTAGAAATTTAAATCCGAAATGGAACGGTATTTATGTTTTCGTTAAGGAAGTTCTACTAACAAAAAAAGCTCCAGATTTCTCTGAAGCTTTTTAATTAAGGGTGGATGACCGGGTTCGAACCGGCGACCCTCGGCACCACAAACCGATGCTCTAACCAGCTGAGCTACAACCACCATTTGTTTAACGAGTGCAAATATACAGCAAATCTTGATTACTGCAAATAAAAATTTAAAAAAATTATATCAAATCTCCTAAACTATTGACTGCCAAATATCTTTCTACAGTAAAACCTTCACCATAATCCGTTCCTATCAATCTACCGAGGTCTTGAGCACGATAATGAAGGCTGTCGAGGAAGTTTTTTGTCGCGATTGGTGTGGTTGGTTCCTTAGTATCGGGGTTATAAAATTGAGAATCGTATGCCATAATGGAATCAATTTTTTGGTCGATAAAACCCGAAATATCAACCACAAAATCAGGTTCGATATTTTTCCATTGAATGTAATGATACACCAATTTTGGTCGCCAAGCCTCTTGATTTTCTCCATCGAATGCAGTTTCAATTCTTCGTAAACCTGATAAAAAACAAGCATCTGAAACTAATTTACTTCCTTTTGCATGGTCAATATGTCGATCGTCAACGGCATTGCACAACACTATTTCAGGTCTATATTTTCGAATCATCTTGATGATTTCCAACTGATGCTCTTCATCATTTTGAAAAAAACCGTCACGCATTCTTAAATTTTCTCTAACTGCAACTCCAAGAATCTTGGCGGCATCACTAGCCTCTTTATCCCTAATTTCAGCCGAACCACGAGTTCCCAGTTCTCCACGTGTCAAATCGATAATACCTACTTTCTTTCCAAGACTAATTTCCTTCGCCAATGTTCCCCCACAACCCAATTCTACATCGTCCGGATGAGCCCCGAAAGCTAAAATATCTAATTTCATATACTTATATTTTTAAATCGGATCTAAAATCCTCATCATTGTTACTGCTTTATTGACCGTTTCAATATATTCTTTTTCAGGAATACTGTCTTTCGTTACACCACAACCAATATATAAATGTGCTTCGTTTTCCTTGACTTGCATGCATCTCAAATTCACAAACAAATCCGACTTGTTTTCGTTAGTTGCAAAATCCCTATTCAATTCACCTAAAAAACCCGAATAAAATCCCCTATCATATCCTTCATTTTCCAAAATAAAACCTCGGGAAATAACTTTTGGTAAACCACACACAGCAGGTGTAGGATGCAAAATCGATAACACTTTCTCTAAATTATTTTCAGGTTTTAATACCGCTTCGATATCGGTTTTAATATGAAGAATAGTTCCAGCTTTCAAAGTATAAGGTTCAGAAATTGATAATTCAGATGTAATATCTTTTAAACTATCCACTATAAAATCGGTCACAAACTTTTGTTCTTCTATTTCCTTTTCGCCCCAAATTACTTCCTTGTTTTCCTCAACTCTTTGAGTTCCTGCCAATGCAACCGTGTTGATTTTCAAGCCATCCGCTTTTAGCAATTGTTCAGGTGTTGCCCCAATCCACATTCCTACTTCCGGATGAAACCAGCAGTATTTAAAAGCTGTCGGATAGGTTTGCAACAATCTTTCAAAAATAACTGCAAAATCTAGATTTTCAACTGTTACAATTTCTTTTCGAGACAAGACAACCTTTTGAAAAGTTCCGTTTTCAATCGCATCAATTCCTTTTTGAACCAAGTTTTCAAATGCTTCTTTCCCTTTCTCATTCTCTAAAACAGGGTAATTATTTGAATTATTTTCTTCAAAAACAAAATCTGCAATCTTAATTTCCGATTGATTTTCAGGAATCAATATCTGCCTATTTCCATCAAAAGAAGCAAAAACAAAACCCGACTCTTCAAAATTTTGAGCAAAATACAATTCGTCGCTCTCTTGAAAAAGTCCTACAACCTTGACCTGATTTGGTTTGGAAAAAAGCACAAAAGGCAGTTTTTTCTCGAAATGTTGTTTTGCAAAATTCAAAAAATCAATCATTTGCATTACGTTTTGGCAAAATCATATTGGTCAATTTGCAAAGTGAAATCAGATTGTCATTTTCATCCGTAATCCTGATTTCCCACAAATGAATGCTTCTCCCCTTGTGCACAATTCTTGCCGTCCCATATACAATTCCGTTTCTTTTGCTTTTCAAATGATTGGCCGAAATCTCAATTCCCCGAACTTCCTGCTTCTCAGAATTGATATACAACATCGAAGCAGCACTCCCAACACTTTCTGCCAAAGCCACCGAAGCTCCACCATGAAGCAATCCCATTGGCTGATGAACATTAGGATTTACAGGCATTTTCGCTACCAGAAAATCTACTCCAGCATCAATATATTCAATTTCCAAAGTTTGCATCAGCGTGTTTTTTGAAAAATTGCGACACAAATTCAGTATTCTATCCTTATCAAAATCCATTTTTATAAAATTTTACTGCAAAAATAACCATAATTTACGAACTGCTTTCTTTTTTAAGAGCTAATCCCGCTATCCATTCCAAGTCCAGCTGTCCCGAACAACGGGACAACTGGAGCTTTCCATTACTATCGGGGCTAGCTTCGCCATTGGAACCAGTAGTTTCAAAATAAATCCTTTTTCTAAAATCAGTATTTCGGTTTTCATGCGTTATAAAGAAAATCCCGCCACAGATTCATATCACTAAAAATAAATAAATTCGAGAATTCGTGGCTAAGGACATTTTTACTATTTTTACCAAAATTCAACCAAAATGCGTAATTCCATTTTTATCCTTTTCATAGGAATAGTAGTTTCCCTAACTTCTTGCCGAAACGATTTCGACTTTGAAACCAGCAACGGAGGTTTGGGCTTTTCAAAAGATACCGTTTACCTTGATACCGTTTTTACCAATATTGGATCCAGCACCTATACCTTGATGGTTTACAATAAAAGCGACAAGGACATCAAAATCCCAACAATTGAATTTGCAAAAGGCGAAAACTCAAAATACCGTATGACTGTTGACGGAATGACAGGCAACAACAATAAAAAATTCAATAATGTAGAACTTCTGGCAAAGGACAGCCTCTACATCTTTATCGAAACTACTGCCGAAATCACGGATACTAATCCAGCCGATTTTCTCTATACTGACCAGATTTTATTTGATGCAGGAACCAAACAGCAAAAAGTTGAGCTCGTGACCTTGATTCAAGATGCCTATTTTATTTATCCTAATCGGGAAAATGGCATTTATGACTCCATTGAATATGGTCTGGATGAAAATGGAGAGGTTACCCGAGTTTTAGGCCGATTGCTGGAAGAAAATCATCCCAAAAACGGCAACGAATATGTTTGGGGCAACGACAAACCCTATGTGGTGTATGGTTTTGCAACCGTTCCAGAAAACAAGACCTTGACCGTAAATCCTGGTGCAAGAATTCATTTCCATGCCGATTCTGGCATAATTGTGCAAGAAGGCGGAACATTAAATGTAAACGGAGCTCCATCTACAACCGATGCATTAGAAAACGAAGTGATCTTTGAAGGAGATCGTCTTGAACCTGGTTTTGCCGATTTTCCAGGGCAATGGGCTACGGTTTATTTCCAAGAGGGAAGTAAAAACCACACCATCAACCATCTCACAATTAAAAATGCCCTAGTAGGGATGTTGGTTGTAAACAATTTCGAAAACCCTATGCAAATTAGTAATACCAAAATTTACAATTCAGCTGCCTACGGAATTCTAGCCCAACATGCCAAGATTGATGCCTTTAATATGGTCATCAACTCAAATTCGAGAGGGATTGCCAGTTTGGCTTGTATCTTGGGAGGCAACTATAATTTCACGCATTGCACTATCAATAATGAACGTTCCACTTCGAGCCATGTTTCGGTTTTGTTGAGCAATTTTGTTCTTAATGCTAATAATGAATCCGAAGCTTTACCTTTAACGGCAGCAAATTTTAACAATTGTATTATTTATGGTTCCAATAGCCGTCAGCTTTCAATCAATGAAGATGAATCGGAACCATTTGAATTTAAGTTTGATCATTGTTTGATTAAATTCGACAAAGCTGGAAATCAAGAATTAATAAATAGTCCGTTATATCAATTTGAGGATGGACTTCATTATATCAATAATTTGATTGCACGAAATTCAAGCGAATTCAAACCTGATTTTTTTAATACTGAAAAAAATCAGCTAATGATTGGGGATGATTCTGCTGCAAAGGATGCTGCCAATTTTAATTTTTCAACTGGTATTTTTGCAAACGATATTCTAGGAAATTCAAGAGAAAATCCTTCTGATATCGGAGCCTATAACGCCACGATTTTTTCTGAAGAATAAATTTATTTAATACAAATCATTTATTATACCTAAACAATTCTTAATTTTATAGCAAATAATCAATCAAAACTATAAATTATGAAAACAAATTACCTTTATTTGGGAGCTCTCTTAGTAGCATTTTCCTCTTGCAAAGAAACAGTAAAAGTGGATGTTACAACAGACAAAACTGACACCGTAGTTGTAGGATCACCTGAAACTCCAGAAGCACCAAAACCTGATTCAGCGACAGTTGCCAAAGCTTGGGAAGCCTACATGACGCCGTCAAAAGCTCACGAAATGCTAGCAAAAGATAACGGAACTTGGAATGCCGAAATGACTTTCTGGTCGCCAGACAGTCCAGAACCAATGAAATCTACAGCTGTTGCAACCTACAAGATGATTTTAGGAGGCAAATACCAAGAAGCAAACTACACAGGAGATATGATGGGAATGCCATTTGAAGGAAAAGGTACCGTGGCGTATGATAATGCAAAAGAAGAATTTATCTCAACTTGGATAGACAATATGGGAACCGGAATGATGGTAAGCAAAGGAAAATATGATGAAGCTTCTAAAACCTTAACTTTCACCGGAACTATGGTAGACCCAGTTACCAAAAAGGAAAAACAAATCAAGGAAATCATTACTTATATCGACAACGATAACCAAAAAATGGAAATGTTTGACGTTGCTAATGGAAAAGAATTCAAGTCAATGGAAATCCTTTCAAAACGAAAAAAGTAATTTATAAACTATAATCATAATCAGACCGCCATTTTTTGGCGGTTTTTTTATGTTGAAAACCAATTAAAATCTTTATTTTATTGCTTTGCAAATTGCAGTTTTTTAAACTAATTTTGCACACACAACACAATAACTACACACAATGATTCATTTCTTCGGAAACCAAACCAATACGGTTTTTGCAGTTCAAACCAGTCCCGATGTTTCGGGAGAACTTTCGGCTGAAAACATCTCAAAATTAAACTGGCTTTTTGGCAACACACATAAAATAGAAAAATCCGTGCTAGCGGATTTTTTTGTTGGTCCTCGTGCTGCAATGATTACGCCTTGGAGTACAAATGCTGTTGAAATTACTCAAAATATGGGTATTGAAGGCATCATCAGGATTGAAGAATTTCAAAAAGTAAACGAAGCTTTCGCTGATTTTGATCCGATGCTTTCGCAGAAATATGCCGAATTGAACCAAGAAATTTATACCATAAATATTCAACCGGAACCGATTCTTGAAATTGAAAACATTGCTGCTTTCAATTCAAAAGAAGGTTTGGCTTTAAGCCAAGAAGAAGTAGAATATTTGGATAATCTGTCAACAAAATTAGGCAGAAAACTAACGGATTCTGAAGTTTTTGGATTCTCCCAAGTAAATTCAGAACACTGCCGTCACAAGATTTTCAACGGAACTTTCGTAATTGATGGCGAAGAAAAACCGTCTTCCCTATTCAAGTTAATCAAGAAGACTTCTTCTGAAAATCCGAACGATATTGTTTCGGCTTATAAAGATAACGTAGCTTTTGTAAAGGGTCCTAGAGTGCAGCAATTTGCACCAAAATCGGCTGACAAGCCTGATTTTTACGAAACTAAAGATTTTGACTCGGTTATTTCGCTTAAAGCGGAAACCCATAACTTCCCAACAACTGTAGAGCCTTTCAATGGAGCTGCGACAGGTTCGGGTGGAGAAATCCGTGACCGTTTGGCGGGTGGACAAGGTTCATTGCCATTGGCAGGAACTGCGGTTTATATGACTTCCTATTCTCGTTTGGAAGAAAATCGTCCTTGGGAAGATGCTATGAACGAAAGAAAATGGTTGTACCAAACACCTATGGATATTTTGATCAAGGCTTCAAACGGAGCTTCTGATTTCGGAAATAAATTCGGTCAGCCTTTGATTACAGGTTCGGTTTTGACTTTCGAACATGAAGAAGATGCTCGAAAATTAGGCTTTGATAAAGTAATCATGCTTGCTGGTGGAATTGGCTACGGGAAAGAAAGCCAAGCCATCAAACAGGAACCAAAAGTTGGTGACAAAGTAGTTATTTTAGGTGGAGAAAATTATAGAATCGGAATGGGTGGTGCTGCGGTTTCTTCGGCAGATACCGGTGCTTTCAGTTCTGGAATTGAGTTGAATGCCATTCAGCGTTCAAACCCTGAGATGCAAAAACGTGCTGCAAATGCCATCCGTGGATTGGTGGAAAGCGACGAAAATCCGATTGTTTCGATTCACGATCACGGTGCTGGTGGACATTTGAACTGTCTTTCAGAATTGGTGGAAGAAACGGGCGGTTTGATTGATTTGGATAAATTACCTGTGGGTGATCCAACGCTTTCTGCAAAGGAAATCATCGGAAACGAATCTCAAGAAAGAATGGGATTGGTAATCGGGCAAAAAGATATCGAAACGTTACAGAAAATTGCTGATCGCGAACGTTCGCCAATGTACCAAGTTGGTGATGTGACCGGAAACCACCGTTTTACTTTTGAATCCAAAACGACTGGTGCAAAGCCGATGGATTTTGCCTTGGAAGATATGTTTGGAAGTTCTCCAAAAGTCGTGATGACTGATACAACAATTGACAGAAAATATACAGATTTAGACTATACTCAAGAAAACTTCAAAAGTTATCTTGATCAAGTATTGCAATTGGAAGCTGTGGCTTGTAAAGACTGGTTGACGAATAAAGTTGACCGTTGTGTTGGCGGAAAGGTTGCCAAACAACAATGTGCTGGTCCTTTGCAATTGCCTTTGAACAATGTGGGTGTGATGGCGTTGGATTATTTAGGAAAAGAAGGTGTTGCCACAACGGTTGGCCACTCGCCTATTGCTTCTTTGATTGATCCTGCTGCTGGAAGCCGAACTGCGATTGCAGAATCATTGTCGAACATTATTTGGGCTCCAATTAAAGACGGTTTAAAAGGTATTTCGCTTTCGGCCAATTGGATGTGGGCTTGCAAAAATGAAGGTGAAGACGCTCGTTTGTATGAAGCAGTTCAAGGCTGTTCTGACTTTGCTATTGAATTGGGAATCAACATTCCGACCGGAAAAGATTCGCTTTCGATGAAACAGAAATATCCTGATGGAGACGTAATTGCTCCTGGAACGGTGATTATTTCTGCAGGTGGAAATTGTACTGATATTCAAAAAGTTGTTGAACCCGTTTTGAAGAAAAATGGCGGAAACATTTATTATATCAACCTTTCTGAAGATGGTTTCAAATTAGGAGGTTCGTCTTTTGCACAGGTTTTGAATAAGATTGGAAATGAAGTTCCAACGATTAAAAACGCTGCGAATTTCAAGACCGCTTTCAACGTAGTTCAAGATTTGATTAAGGCCGAAAAAATCCAAGCCGGACATGACATCGGAAGTGGTGGTTTAGTTACGACTTTATTGGAAATGTGTTTTGCAGATGTGAATTTGGCTGCTGATTACGATCTAAGTTCATTAAGCGAAAGCGACACTATAAAAGTATTATTTTCAGAAAATATCGGAATTGTTTTCCAAGCAGATGCTTCGGTAGAAACGATTTTGAATGAAAATAAGGTAGCATTCTTCAACATCGGAAAAGTAAAAGAAGGAACTACTGTTACGATTAAAAACGGAGACCAAAATCTTTCAATTAATGTAGCAGAAGCTAGAGATACTTGGTACAAGACTTCGTATTTATTAGACCGAAAACAATCAGGCGAATTGAAAGCTAAGGAGCGTTTTGATAATTTCAAAAACCAACCTTTGCAATTTACATTCCCAACTCATTTTACAGGAAAAAAACCAGAAATTGATTTTTCTAAGCCAAGACCAAAAGCAGCAATTATCCGTGAAAAAGGAAGTAATTCAGAGCGAGAAATGGCAAATGCAATGTATTTGGCAGGTTTTGATGTAAAAGATGTCCACATGACCGATTTGATTTCAGGCCGTGAAACTTTAGAAGACATTCAGTTCATCGGAGCGGTTGGAGGTTTCTCTAACTCAGATGTTTTGGGATCTGCAAAAGGTTGGGCTGGAGCGTTTTTATACAATGAAAAAGCAAAAACGGCTTTGGATAACTTCTTCAAAAGAGAAGATACTTTATCTGTTGGAATTTGCAACGGAGCTCAATTGTTTATGGAATTGGAACTAATCAATCCGGAGCATGAAGTGCATGGAAAATTAAGACATAATGATTCGCATAAACACGAAAGTGGTTTTACTTCGGTAACCATTCAGGAAAATAATTCGGTGATGCTAAACACTTTGGCGGGAAGTACTTTAGGGGTTTGGATTTCGCATGGAGAAGGAAAATTCGACTTGCCATACACGGAAGATAAATACAATGTGGTTGGAAAATACGGTTATGAAAATTATCCAGCTAACCCAAATGGTTCTTTCTTCAACATTGCCATGATGTGTGATAAAACAGGAAGACATTTAGCAATGATGCCACACATTGAGCGTTCGACTTTCCAATGGAACTGGGCGAATTATCCAGAAGGCAGAAATGATGAAGTTTCTCCTTGGCACGAAGCTTTTGTGAATGCTAGAAAATGGGTAGAGAATAAAAAATAGATCATTTTAGATATTGTAAGAGAAGGCTTTCAGAACATGGAAGCCTTTTTCTATTTCAGCAAAACCAAGAAATTAAAATCTATAAGGAGCATAAAGTTAATTTGGTTTTGACACAGCTATTAATTATTTTTAGAGTTGCAAACCCCTACTTATGAATTCTGAATTACAAAAACTGCAAAGTGTCTGGCTTGAAACACAGAATAAAGGCATTGAAAACACAGAGTTACCACGAATTACATTCGACAATCTTACTAATTCTATTATTAGTACTGGCCCATTTTATTATTATGTGATTGATTTTTATGACATGTCGTTGTCACATATCAGTCCTGGTATTACAGAAGTGCATGGGTTTGATCCTGAAACGGTTACATTTCAAGATGTTTTGGAGGCCATCCATCCTGATGATATTGATTTCACTCGAAAAGCCGAAGCATTTGCGGCAGATTATTTTTACAACAATGTCAGCAGAGAAAAAATTCTGAAATATAAAAAATGCTACAATCTTCGTGGAAGATTAAAAAACGGTGAATATGGCCTTATCAACCACCAAGCCTTAATGCTTACTCTTGATAGCAATGGTGGTTATGGAAAATGTTTGAACATCCATACTCAAATCGATCATCTTACAAATCAGAATACCTATAAATTCTCTTTAATTGGATTAGAAGATGAACCTTCCTATATGAATCTTGAAGTTGATTGCAATATTAAGAATGTAAATCAATTTTCGAGAAGGGAAATTGACATTATAAAACATATAGGAGATGGTCTTAATACCAATGAAATTGCTCAAAAATTATTTATAAGTGTCGAAACCGTAAAAAAGCACCGGAACAATATATTGAATAAGTCAGACTGTAAAAACACGGCACAGCTCATTAGGAATAGTGTTTTGCAAGGATTAATCTAATTGATCTATTATATGGATTTTTTATTTATCAGAAATCATCGGCTTAAAAACCAACAATTGACCAATACCGAAGTTACTACCCCAGAAGGTTTAGTGAGTCACTTTGGCGCCATCCAAGCTCAAGATTATGCTATGGCAAAATGGGCCATCGGACTTCGAACTGAAAAAACTGAAAAAGACATTGAAGACGCTATCAATGAAGGCAAAATAATTCGCACCCATATCTTACGACCAACCTGGCATTTCGTAGCAGCTGAAGACATTCACTGGATGCTAGAACTAACAGCTCCAAGCCTAAAAAGATTAGTAACAAGTGCGGCTGTAAAAATGGGGCTTGAAGACTCCTTGAATGCTTATAATAAAAAACTACAAAAATTATTATCAGGCAACAATCATCTCACAAGGGAAGAAATAATGCTGGAATTAGATATAAAAACCGGTAGTGTAAATAATATAAGTCCCGTAATCATCATGATGAATGCCGAACTTGAAGGGATCGTTTGCAACGGAAAAATGCGTGGTAAAAAGTTTACTTATGCGTTATTAGAGGAAAGAGTTAAACCTAAAAATAACAAAATCAGTAAGGAAGAGGCTTTAGCTAAATTGGCCAGCAAATATTTCAAAAGCCACGGACCTGCAACAATTCAGGATTTTTCTTGGTGGTCTGGACTTTCACTTACAAACTCCAGACTGGCATTAGAATCAATCAAGCCCGAATTAGCTACTTTTCAAATTGAAGACAAAACATATTGGTTTTACGAGGTTTCAATTTCAAATAAAGATGAAGAAGTCCTCATGCACTTACTACCTGCATTTGATGAATTTCTAATAAGTTACAAAGACAGAACCGCTTCGATTGCGTTAGAACATCAGCCATTGGCTTTTACAAAAAATGGAATATTCAATCCCGTAATTGCACTCAATGGTAAAATTGAAGGAACTTGGAAACGCAGTATAAAAAAAGAAACGGTAAAAATAGAAATCAATCCAATCAATACTTTTAATAACGAAACATCACAATTGATAATGAATCAGGCAAAAACGTATGCCGATTATTTAGGACTAAAAGTTGAAATAGCTTAATTCTTAATGTCAAGAATTTCAAAATCGAAATCCCACTCTTCTTTATTTTGATACCACAATTGCCCCTCTAAAACCTCCAAAGGACAATCAAAATTATTGGTATAAAGTCCTCGCTTATAAATCTTGTAGCATCTGATTGCAGTGAAAATATCCCTTGGCAATCGTTTTTAATTCTATAGAACCTTCTAAACCTTTAAGGAATAAGCAATGGAGTTTCGCCTTGTAATGAAGTTTTGCTAATGCGGAAAGAGGTGGAAAATAAAAAATAAATTATTATTTTTAAATAGTTGAGAAAAGGCTTTCAGTAAATGGAAGCTTTTTTATATAAAAACGTCTATTTAGTAGGCTTCCATTTGACTGTCTTTCATATCTTCTGAAAATTTCTTAGTTACAATATCAGCCATTTCTAAAAAAGTCACCGTTTTAGCTTTCATTTCAGGCAATGCTATTACACTATTTTGATCAAGAATTTCAACTTTTTGAAGTAAGTACTCCTGTCCTAAACTTGTTGCATACAAAATCAAACCAGGCACCCCATCAAACCTATCAGGTCCTGCATTCACTGGAATTTCCTCTGTAAACCATGCAGTGAATTCTGAATTGTATGCTTTTGAAATTGCTTTCTTGCATTTGTAACCAGCAATTATTTTAGTTTCTTCTGAAATTTCCCAGTTCCAAGGTATTAATTTGTCTTTGCCATTAAAATCAATTTCGGAATTATTCATTTTAAAAAACATCAGATTGTTATCCAGTTCTTTATAATAAAAAAAGGGATGATGCTTTTTATGAATTTTAATTTGACTTAGACCTGATCCATTTTCATCAAGAGTAGTTTTTTCATAAATAAATTCCTTTGAATTTGGCTCCCTTTCATAGAAACTAATACCTGCAGAATATTGCAAAATAAACAATTTACAATGCTTCATTTCTGCTAGTTTTGCTTTCTTAATATCTTCCGGCATGGAATTTAGCCTGTCATTACTAATAATTTCTTTTTCCGAATAAATGGCTTTAATGGTTTGTGCTTTTGCTCCAAAACTAAAAAAAACAATTGCTAAAAAAAATTCTTCATATAAAATTATATAGTAATAAAACAAATATAAACCAAACTCAATAACTACCTACAGCTATTTAAAAATTTAAGAAAATATTTCATAAAATGAGTCCCTTTTTCTATTTTAGCAAAACTAAAAAAGTTAAGCTTTATGAAAAATCTTGTCTGCTTGAATTGCAATGAAGCTGTTGAAAAAAACTATTGCTCCAATTGTGGACAAAAAACAGATACTCATCGGATAAATTTTAAGCATTTTTTAATTCATGATATTTTACATGGAGTTTGGCACGTTGACAAAGGAATTCTATTTACCATTAAAGAAGCACTAACACGACCTGGAGAAGCAGCCTTAGATTACATAAGCGGCAAAAGAGTAAAATATTATAATGTGTTTTATTTGATAGTTATACTAGTCGGTCTTCAGCTTATTTTGGCCAATTATTATGAAAAACTCCAATTATTATATCATCCTGAAATATACCAAGCCCATAATGACATCGAAAAATATTCTTTTTTAACAGATTACAGCAAAATCTTAATTCTTGCACTTATTCCTTTATTCGCTGTGACCAGCTATATGCTCTTTCGAAGAAAAAAATTAAACATCAGCGAACATTTCATACTTTCAGGAATGATTTTTTTAGGTGTGATACTTATTTCCCTATTCAGCTTATTACTTTCTTTTATTGATTTTTTAGAAAACTTTTCTACAATCGCGAAAATTATTGACCTATCCACTCCGTTTATTTTATTCTTATACATTAGCTTTGGCTATTATAAACCTTTCAAATCCATTTACAAACCATCAAACCTAATCTGGCGAGTATTTATTTTCGATATTTTGCTATTACTAGAAGTAGCATTTTTCCTGTTTTTATTAACTTTAGTTTTTGAATAAATTTTATGAAACATAACTACTGCCTAAACTGCAACTCTCCCATAGATAATAACTTTTGTTCAAATTGTGGTCAAAAAACCGACACACACCCAATAACATTCAAGCATTTTATAATGCATGACGTGTTGCATGGTGTTTGGCATCTGGAAAAAGGCATCCTGTTTACCATAAAAGAAGTTTTCAAAAGACCTGGACAAGCAGCCTTGGACTATATCAAAGGAAAGCGTATTCGTTATTACAATGTGTTTTATTTAGCATTACTCATAATTGCCATCGATGTGGTATTGCTGCATTATAGACAAAAAATCAATCAAGATTTTATAGACCCAAACAGAGCCGAAGATGTTGGTGATTTTCTCGCGAATTTTTCTAAAATAGCATTGTTCAGTATCGTTCCGCTCTTATCAATAAATGCAATGCTAATCTTTAAACGATTACGACTAAATTTTGCACAACATATGATTATTAGTGGAATGTCCCTATTGGGCATGCTTTTGATAAGTGTTTTTTATTTTCTTACAGATTTTCTAAATCATTTAGATTTAAAAATCTCTTTTGGATATCTAGAAACCATCTCTTTCTTTCTTATTCCGTTCTTCCCAATTTGGTCCTATTATGATGCAACAAGAAAACTATATACGTTTTGGGGATTTTGCTGGAGAATTATTCTTTTCTATATTCTTTTAATAACGCAACTTTTGCTTATACTACAATGTATAGCGCTACTTTTCTATGACGGAAAACTTCATATGGACCTTATGCTGTAGTAGCTATAAATTAAAACTCCAATGTAAGTTTGAATCATACCACAATTGTCCTTCTAAAACCACCAAAGGACAATCAAAATTATTGGTATAAAGTCCTCCCGTTCCTAAACCCTGTGGCATTGGATTTTGCTGTAAAAACGTCCATTGCGCAATTGCATTCAAGCCAATATTACTCTCCAAAGCAGAGGTAATCCACCAACCAATATTGTATTTTTCTGCTAAAGAAATCCACTCTTTTGAACCTCGAAAACCACCTATCAAACTGGGCTTTAAAATGATATATTGGGGTTGTATTTTCCGCAATAAAGCTTCTTTTTCTTCGTATGAAAACACGCCAATAAGTTCTTCATCTAAAGCAATAGGAATTGGAGTATTTTTACATAGCTCTGACATCCTGTCAGTACGTTTTTTTTGTATCGGTTGCTCTATACTATGTATTTCAAATTCAGATAATTGATTTATTTTATCTAAAGCTTCATCAGAAGTAAATCCGCCGTTTGCATCTACTCTGATTTCTATAGTTTTTGCGTCGTAATTTTCCCGTATAAACCGCAATAAAGCGAGTTCTTTTTCAAAATCTATCGCACCAATTTTAAGTTTGATACAGTTGAAACCTTGTGCCAGTTTTTCCTCGATTTGTTCCTTCATAAACGAAGGCTCTCCCATCCAAACAAGTCCATTAATCGGGATGCTTTTCTGCGTTTTGGTAAACTCCGAAGGAAAGAGTAAAAAAGGGGTTTCACTTGCTAATGATTGGAACGCCATTTCTACACCAAATTGAATCGAAGGAAACTCAATTAAAGCTTCCCAAAGAGCTTTTTCTCCTAGATGGATATTCTGGCACGTCCATCGTAATTTGGCTTCATAATCAGGTCTGTCGTCAATGCTTAGGGTCCTTAAAATTCCACACTCTCCTATTCCTTTTTTACCGTCTTGTTCCAAGATGATAAACCAGGTTTCTTTTTCCGTCAATACACCTCTTGAAGTGCCTGAAGGTTTTTTGAAGTTGAGCAGGTATTTATGGTAGGTTGCTTTCAAGTAGGTTTAGAAATTAGGATTTGGAGAGAACTTAAACACAAAGTACACGAAGAATGCACAAAGTTCACAAAGCTTAAACTTATTTTAAATTTCGAGACTTTGCTTCCTTATTAAGCAAGCCGACGTTGATCAACAAAGGAGTCAACGTTACCGGTAAGATAAATATTGGGAGAAATACAACAAATGAAAAATTGGATGTATCCTTCGTCGAATAAATATAGATTACAAAGGCAATCATAAACAACCAGACAATACCTATTCCAATTAAGAAGCCTTTGAATAAATCCCTTCTCTTTATTAGTTTTTCGTTGCTTAATTCAGATAGATTGTTGTTTTTCATTTTTATGGAATTAATCATTAAACAATTTCAAAATCCTCTCAAAATCATTCGATTTGAAACCTGCTTTCTTGAGGTCTTCAAAATCACGAACTGTCTGGATTTTCCAATCAATTAGGGCTGAAATATTTTGATTCTGGTATTTTTTATGGATCAGTTTTGCTTCCGAATATTCTCCGTTGAGCAAATAAGCATGGGCTAGATTGAGCTGTATTTGCAATTCTGAATCATCAAGCTTCTCACCCTCTTTCAGGTATTTTATAGCTTTTCCGAATTGTTTTGAATACAAATAATAGGTTCCCAAAGCATTATAATCCATCACTTTTGCGTTTCCGTTATCAATGATTCCAGCATGTAAAAGTCGGATGGCTTCGTCATAGCGTTTGTTTTTAAAGTGCTGGAAAGCATCCAATCTGATACCATTATGAATCGCTTCGTTTACGGGATTCTTGCTTAAACATTCGGCTCCAAAATCCTTGAACGCTTTTGATTTTTCTGAAGCCAATAATTTTTGGTATTCTTGGAATTTATATTTGGCTTGCATTTTATCCAAGATACAAACACAAAAATCATCCGAATTGATCATCAATTGGGCTAAATTGGAGGTTTTGCACAAATCAATAATGGATTTTCGGTTTTCTGGACTCCAGCCTTTGCTTAACTTATAATCGACCCAAGGCACAACTTCTAATACGATTTTTTGCTTCATCAGCCAGTTATCGCTTTCAAAGGCGAAAAACATAGTACTTGTATTAGCTTTCAGACAGGCTGATTTTTCTAAGGAAAGTAATTTTGCATCCTTGTTTACGGGTGTGTTTTGTGCAAAACATGCCTTGTCTGCTTTTCCTGATTCTTTATAGGCTGTTGCCAATTCGTTACTCGAAAAAATAGCATATTTGCATTTGTCATCGCCTGAAATCTTGGAAACTATAAAAACTGCTCCAGCCGAACCTTGACTGATTCCCGAAGGATCGGGAATGGATTTTAGCAACGAAACCAAGCTTCCGGCCAATTGCTGATTGTCGTCGAGAGTGGTAATTCGGTAAACGACTTCTGTAGTTCCTTTTGGGAAATCTTCGGTTTTGACAACGATTCGGTCTCCGGCTCCAAGGTTTATTTCCTTGGTTGTGGCACGATTCTTATCCCAAAAGCCGTCTTGCTGTGCAAAAACCGTTTGGATTGTAGTGACAACTAAAAAAAGGAATATTGCTTTTTTAATCATAGTGGATTATTTTTAGACCTGAAGGTTTCGAAAACCTGTCAGGTCTGGAAAATGGATTTAAATCTAGCCCCGATGGTGCCATTGTTTGAGCTCTTGCAACTGCCGTAAGAGCTGTTGCAAAGCGAGTGGCTCCAGCGGGAAAATGGATTCCAAAAACGCCTAAACCTTTCGCTCCCATTATAAATCGATTGAAGCACCAATTTCGAGCAACATCAGGTCTTTTCCAACATCGAAGAATTTTTTAATGGCTTCTTCGTGGTTGATTTCGATGTATCCGAAGGTATCGAAATGATAGCCTAGAACTTTATCACATTCTACAAAATCTGAAGCCAAAATAGCATCATCGACATTCATAGTAAAATTATCTCCGATTGGGAAAATAGCCAAATCGAGCTTGGTTCTTAATGGAATGAGTTGCATATCGAAGGTTAGGGCGGTGTCGCCAGCGATATAGATATTTTTTCGTTCGCCTTCGATGACAAATCCACCTGGATTTCCGCCATAAGTTCCGTCGGGAAACGAACTTGAGTGGATAGCGTTTACGTATTTTACGTTTCCGAAATCGAAATCCCAGCTTCCGCCGTGGTTCATCGGGTGTGTAGTGAAGCCTTTCTTTTCATAATAGCCTGCGATTTCTGCATTGGAAACGATGGTGGCGTTGGTTCGCTGTGCAATGGTTTCTACATCGGCAATGTGGTCGCCATGTGCATGTGTCAGCAAGATAAAATCGGCTTCAAGTGAATCGACATCAATGTGGGAAGCTTTTGGATTTGGGGAAATATAAGGATCTACTATGATTTTTTTTCCACCAACTTCAATTCCGAGAGAGGCGTGTCCGTAAAAAGTAATTTTCATGTTTTTAAGTCTTTAAGCGTTATTATTCTAAGCATTCACAACTAAATCTGACAGGAGATAAATCAAACTCAACGATAGCAAAATAGAAAGTAAAAAGGTTGATATTGCTAATTTTTTTAGCTCCGGATCTAGGAGTTTTGGATTCTTGTTTTTATAAACCCTAATCAAATGACTCGTAAGCGGGAAATAAATGACCAAAAAGAAATAGGTATCAAAATTTAATTTTTCAGGCTCAATATCCTTTACAAAATCTACATAAACAGCAAACGCCAAGACCAATAGCATTGCTGAAATAACCAAAAAGAAATGGTATTTTTTGGCAGCGGCTCCACCAATTTTTACGACGATGGTGTTTTTTCCTGATTTTCGGTCGGACTCCTCATCACGCATGTTGTTTAGGTTTAGAACACCAACGCTTAAAAATCCGATAGCGATTGCCGGAAGACACAATTCCCAATCCACTTGTTTTGAATAGAGGAAATTAACACCTAAAGTGCTTACTAGACCGAAAAATATAAATACGAACAGGTCGCCATAGCCATTGTAGCCATAGGCGGTATTCCCAACGGTGTAGCGAATTGCGGAAGTAATGGCTAGAATTCCCAAGATTAGAAAAATAACAGAATACAGGATATGATCTTTCCCAAAAGCAAAATAAATCAATAAAACAGCAGAAATGAATGTCAAAATAGATGTTATGATCATCGCTCGTTTCATCGCTTGAGGCGAAATAACTCCACTTTGAATGGCGCGTTTTGGCCCTACCCTGTCTTCATTGTCTGTTCCTTTGATTCCGTCGCCATAATCGTTGGCAAAGTTGGAAAGGATTTGCAATCCAAGCGTTGTCAAGATGGCAAAACCAAACAATTGCCAGTTGAATACTTCGGTTGGCGTCAGGACATTATCGGTGGGATAGGCCAATGCATACATACTTCCAACGATGATGCCTGATACCGAAAGTGGTAACGTTCTTACTCTTGCTGCTTCAATCCAATGTCTCATTTTAATTTGTTTATGAGTTTAAGGTTTAAAGGTTGTAAAATACAATCTTTCTTTTCTCTTTATTCTTTTCTCTAAAATCTACATCCAATTGCTATCGGACGTTTCTATTTCGTATAACCAAAGGTTCACATAACGTTTAATTCGAGTAAAATCGCCCAATTGAAAGGCAACATTTCCTCCTGCTGTATGCAAAATTATCGACCCAATGTCGGCTTTCTTGTGCCAAAACAACTGTGACGTTGTTATGGCTTGTATTTTCATGGGTTCGATGATTTCATGGTCAACATCCCAGGCTCCGCTTTGCTTGATGATGAAATTATCACTGATAAAAAGTCGGTAATTTCGAAAGCCAAAATACAATACCAAACCAATAAAAACAATATAAACCGGAACTAGGTATATGAATTCGAATGCTTGGGGTTCAATCCAATTTGCAAATGCAAAATACAGTGACAAAGGTATCATTATTGTTGTGAATATTGAAAAAACAAGCTTGCGAAAATTAGGCTGCAATTGCACTCCTTTTTCGGGGATCGATTTAAACAATAATTTTAAGATCTGATCCCGTTCAGTCTCCGAACAACCTGGAATTTCTATAGCAGATTTTTTTTCTTCTGGTTCGCCACTTGTAGCTTGCTTGATTTTTATCTCCAAGATATCCATCTTCTTTTGGAAATAATTTCGCGTAATAGTGGTTATTTGCACCTTTTCGGGCTTGATAATGGTACTTTTTGTATTCAGCAACCCATACGAAAGCAATAAGGAACCTTTTTGCTTGGCAATTTTATAATCGAAATATTTGAAAACAACTCTCACCAAATTAATGATGAGTACAATCAAAAAAAGAAAGGCAACGAGCATCAAAATACCTTTAAAAATGGAAGTTCCATCAATATAATGTTCCAAACTTTGCTCTTCAAGAACATCCCCTTCTGTAAAATTACTTATATTTTCATAAATCGTACTGACAAAAAGGATCAACAAACCAAAACTTCTGAGGTAATTGGAAGTTATACCTACTTTCAATAAGGTGATAAAACTGATCTTGATAAAAGGATGTTCCTCTGGATGAGCTTCTGCTAAAGCTGATTGTGCTGTTTCCGAATCTGTATCAATTAATTTTCCTTCGTTTTCAAGTAATCTTGTCTTTAATTCTAAAGCCAATTCGTGCGAAATAGCCTTGATAGAACCCTCTTTTTTACTACTTCCAGCGGTATCAACATCCAAGGCATAGACACCAACAAACTTTTGAATCAACGATTGATTGATGTTTACCTGTTGGATTTTATTGAGCTGTATAGTCGTTTTGGATTTGTTTAAAATCCCTTCTGTAACAATGAACTCTTGATTTTCCTCATCTAGGAAAAAGGTGAAATTGAGGTATTTTAGATAGGACACAAAACCAACAAGCACAATAACAGCAACGGTTCCAAAGGCAAGATAAAGTTTGTTGACTTCATCAAACTTGAAAACCCAAATCACAAGCATAGGCCATAAAGCCCTCAACGATTTTTGAAGCGTATAAAAAAACATCACCAATACGCCAACTTTGGACTGCCTTTGCGGTTGGCTGAAATCTGCTTTTATCATAATTGCTTTTGGATTTTCCCCATCAATAATTGTTTGATGTTTTCGGCCTGTTCCTTTTCGATCCCAGGAATTTCGATATCACTTGAGCTTCCTCCGGCTGTGAAAATTTCTACTTTTGCCAAACCAAAATATCTCGAAACCAAACCTTCGTGCAACGCTACGTGTTGTACTCTGTTATAAGGAATTACAATGGTTTTGGTAGCAATCACTCCGCTTTGAAAAAGCACATCATGTTCCCTGAAAGCAAAACCCCTTTTTTGGAAACCGATCCTTGAAAAGACTATCGTCAAACCAACTAAAATCCCAAAACCTACTCCGAAATAGACTGCAAAATCTCTAATTCCTTCATTGAAATAAAAAACAAAACCAATTGCAACTCCTAAAATAAGGAACGTGATCGCTGTATTAATCAGCATCACTTTCCAATAATCAGGATGCAATTTAGAAAATTGAACTTCCTCAAATCTTGGAAGCTGTGTAGTATCGATGGTTGTATTCGTAAAATTTTCCAAGAGTTATGAGTTATTAGTTAGAGTTATGAGTTATGAGTTGTGAGTTATCAGTGACTGTAAACTGATCACCAAATACTGATCACTGAACACTGACCACTGATCACTGATCACTGAATACTAAATCAAGGAATCCACTTGTTCTCTCCAAAATTAGGCTTTCTTTTCTCTAAAAACGCATTCCTTCCTTCTTTTGCTTCTTCTGTCATATACGCCAAGCGAGTGGCCTCTCCTGCAAAAACTTGCTGGCCAACCATTCCATCATCTGTCAAATTCATAGCGAATTTTAGCATTTTTATTGAGGTTGGCGATTTCTCTAAAATTTCTTGAGCCCATTGATAGGCAGTATCTTCCAGTTCATGGTGTGGAATCACGGCATTCACCATTCCCATATCCATTGCATCTTGTGCAGAATAATTTCTTCCTAAAAAGAAAATCTCACGCGCTTTTTTCTGCCCAACCATTTTGGCTAAATAAGCCGAACCATAACCCCCATCAAAACTGGTTACATCGGCATCGGTTTGCTTGAAAATAGCATGTTCCTTACTGGCTAAGGTCAAATCGCAAACTACATGCAAACTGTGTCCGCCGCCAACAGCCCAACCTGGAACTACAGCAATCACTACTTTTGGCATAAAGCGAATCAATCGTTGCACTTCTAAGATATTCAAACGGTGTTGCCCATCTTCTCCAACATAGCCTTGATGACCACGTGCATTTTGATCACCTCCACTGCAAAAAGAGTAAACGCCATCTTTGGTAGAAGGTCCTTCGGCAGAAAGCAGCACTACTCCAATTGAAGTGTCCTCTTGTGCATCATAAAAAGCCTGATACAATTCAGAAGTGGTTTTTGGGCGGAATGCATTTCGCACATTCGGACGATTAAAGGCAATTCTGGCAACGCCATTGCACTTCTTATAGGTGATGTCTTCAAAATCTTTAACAGTTTTCCAGTCTATAGTAGCCATTTTTATTTTATTTTAGCGTAAAAATAATACTTTTACCCCTTAATAAAAACAAATAAAATGAAAAGAAATTTCTTGAGCATTGCTCTTTTAACAATCGCTTTTTCAGCCTATTCACAAAACTATGAATTCCAAACCATTAAAGATATTGAGGCCACACCCGTAATTTCACAAGGTCAAACGGGAACTTGCTGGAGTTTTTCATCCACTTCATTTCTAGAGGCCGAAATCATCCGCACTTCCGGAAAGCAAATCGATTTATCGGAGATGTACAACGTTCGACATACCTATCCAAAAAAGGCATGGAACTACGTCATGCGTCAAGGAAAAGCACAATTTGGTGAAGGCGGATTGAACCATGACGTAATCAATAGCGCCATGAAATTTGGGATTGTTCCTGCAGATGCTTACTCTGGTTTGGTTGGAAATGCAACTATTCTGAATCACTCCAAAATGGTGGAAGAATTGGAAGCTGTATTGAAACCTTATGCCGATCTTTCAAAAAAATTAGATCCAAAATGGAAGACAGAAGTTTCGGATATTTTAGACAAGCACATGGGAGCTGATATTTCGGAATTTACGTATGAAGGTAAAAAATATACTCCGAAAAGTTTCTTGGAAATGACAAAATTGAATCTTGAGGAGTATGTAACCATTTCTTCTTTCTCACACGAACCTTTTTACAAGGAATTTATTCTGGACATTCCGGACAACTTTGCAAACGGAAGTTTCTATAACCTTCCTTTGGATGAATTTATCCTAAATATAGATAATGCTTTAGAAAAGGGCTATACTTTGGCTCTAGATGCTGATGTGAGCGAACGTACCTTTTCGCCTAAATCTGGTATTGCTGTCATTCCAGAAAACGAAGCCGATAACAAAGCTATTTTAACCGAAATCAAAAAGGAAAAAGAAATTACGCAGGAATTCCGTCAGCAGGAATTTGAAAATTTCAACACTACCGATGATCATTTGATGCACATCGTTGGAAAACTAAAGGATCAAAAAGGAAATGTTTACTACAAAGTAAAAAATTCTTGGGGAACTGATAATGGAAATGGCGGTTACGTATACATGAGTGTTCCGTATATGAAATTGAAAGCGATTTCGGTTTTGGTTCATAAAAATGCATTGGACAAAAAGACAAAGAAAAAATTAGGCATATAATAGCTCCATAAATAAGAATTCAAAACGGCAAGTACAAAAACTTGTCGTTTTTTTTATCCCCATTTCACAGAAGTCATATTCAAGGAACCTCCCACCATCTTATCGTTAAAGAAGCTAATAGCATCTTGAGAATCCTGCAAAGCCATAGCATAAAGCAAAGGATAATAATGGTCCGGTGTTGGAATGGCCAATTTCGCTGCACTACCTAATTTCTCATAGTCAATCAAGGCTTTGAAATCACTATTCCCTATCTTTTCCTTGAAAATGGAATTCATCTCAATGGCCCAGTCAAAACCATAGTTCGCTTCCTGCATCTTGTCCCAAGCAATCATCCTGAGGTTGTGCACCATATTTCCCGAACCAATAATAAGTACGCCTTTTTTCCGCAAGGCTTTCAATTGTTTTGCCAAATCAAAATGATACTGTGGAGGCTTGCCATAATCAATACTCAACTGCAATACCGGGATGTCAGCATTGGGATACATGTGTCTTACAACCGTCCAAGTGCCGTGATCCAAACCCCAATCGTGGTCTAAGCCTACATCTGTAGAAGTTATTAATTTTGAAGTAGCTTCCGCCAAATCCGGACTTCCTGGAGCAGGATAGTGCACGTCAAAAAGTGCCTGCGGAAATCCACCAAAATCATGGATCGTTTTCGGATTGGGCATAGCCGTGATATGGGTTCCCTTTGTCAACCAATGTGCCGAAATAACCAATACTGCTTTCGGTTTTGGAATCTCCTTCCCGAATGTTGCCCACGTTTGCGAAAACTCGTTGTCTTCAATTCCGTTCATCGGCGAACCGTGACCGATAAACAAAACCGGATGCTTTTCATCTTCCTCCTTCAAACTTTCGGTCCAATTATAAAATGGATGCAATGATGCCATAGTGACTCCTCCTATTATAGTTTTTATAAAATCTTTTCGTTCCAAATGTACTATACTTGTATATACAAATGTATAGAATAGTTTTGATGTATAACGTTAAATAAAAGCCATAAAAAAACGCTTCCAATTAGAAGCGTTAGAATTTATTGTTTAGTTCTCGAAGATTTGAAAGTATAACCAATCCTTAGATGTAAATCCAAAAGCACATCACCATTATTTTCACTATAACCATATTGTTTTAAAAACATAAAATTATAACCCAGTCCAACCCCTACTTCATAATTGAAATCACTCTTTCCAAAGTTTCTTTTTATTCCCCATTTCGGGACAATAGCAAGCTGATGCGGAATATAAACATCTCCTTCAAGTCCCGTAATAACAAACCAATCCGGATGATAACTCAGGGTCAAAGCCAAAAAATTTCCACCATTATTGTGAACATTTCTTCCTTTATTTCCTCTTTTTTCGAGATTATAATACCATCGGGGTTCAACCGTGATTACGGGTGCAAATGCATCGAAACTAATTCCATCGCCATATCGTCGCGTAAAAGCATCAAAACCTATTTCTGATTTTAAGGTAAGCTGATTGGAAAGTCGTGATTCATTATTGATCCATGCCCCAAAAAAACCTACTTGTCCACTAAAGGTAGATTTTTCGGTTGTAAATTCTTGAGCAAATGTAGTTTGGACAAAAAGAAAAGTCACTAAAACGTAAAAATATTTCATATCATATATTTATCAGGTAAATGTAGTAAAAAAATTACTTTTCCTTTCTTATTCTTTCACCAAATAAATACCATCGTCTTTAATCTCGATCAATTTGTCTTTATACAAAGCGCCAATTGCTTTCTTAAAAGTCTTCTTACTCATTTGAAGCACGGTCTTGATATCTTCTGGATGACTGTTATCGTTTAAACGAAGAAAACCTCGGCTGGCCCGAAGCTCGTTCAATATCTTTTCTGCATTAGGTTCTATCCTTTCGTAACCAATTTTTTCAATCGAAACATCAATCTTGTTATCAGGGCGGATCGTTTTGATATACCCCCTCATTCGGTCTCCCGTTCTGATGGAATCATCATATACCTCATCCTTATACAACAACCCTTTATGTTGCTCGTTGATGATCACATTGATGCCAATTTCGGTAATATGTGATACAATTAGATCAACTTCCTCGCCTCTTTCAACCGTCAGGTTTTCATTGCTTAAAAACTGATTGGTCTTGCTAGAAGCCACCAAACGATTGGTTTTTTCATCCATATACAGATACACCAAATAACGCTTTCCCTTTTCCATCGGGCGTGCTTGCTCCTTAAACGGAACCAAGATATCCTTCTCCATTCCCCAATCCATAAACGCACCGACTTGATTGGTATAATTCACACGCAGGAGTGCAAACTCATTCAATAAAATATAAGGTTCTAAAGTTGTAGCAACCGGACGCTCCTCATGGTCAAGATACACAAAAACAGTAAGTTCGTCACCAATCCTAAAATCGTGCGGAACATATTTGTTGGGCAAAAGTATGTCATGGATACCTTCAGGGTCTTTTTCTTCATTGCCCAAAAACAAGCCCACTTTGGTATCTCTTAATATGGTAAGCGTGTTGTATTTTCCTATTTCAATCATTTCAATGCTATTTTCAAAGCGCCAAAGGTACGAAGTTTTGGAGATTGATAGGCGGAAAGAGAGAAGGATTTGAAATTACAGAATCTTGCATATCAAATGCTATAAAGACGTTTTGGAGAAAGTTCTGGTTGCTTACACTTTTTTTTCGGAGTATTTAATTTCCGGTATACAAAACTTTTGGCGAGCCAATAGAATATACTTTCCCAGAAAATATCAAATCCAAAAATAAATCTTCAATACTGAAATCAAAAGCACTAAGCTTTTGCTGAAGCATATAGTCCTCCTATTCAATCTTTTGATGTGCGTTCACAATGTCAGATTCTTCCTTTCGATATGATTCGTGCCGAAACGTTTCACAGTATGCAATTTTTCCTCTATAAGATACCTGTAATTTTTCAACCTGTCGGTAAATATTTTTTTTGCTTCTGATAATTTTAAAGTTTCCAAAACACAGTTTAGCGTTTTATTGGCTCGCTTTCCTACATTAAGACTCACAACTTTTTTAGAATCCTTTTCCAAGGCATAGACGAGCCAGATAAAATTTCGCTTGTTTCTGATATAGGTGCACATTTCGTCAACCTCATAGGTTTTTCCCTTACTGATAATGGGCTGTTGAATGCTCTTGGCAATTGACACAATCCTTTTAAGCAATGTGGTAGTCGAAATTTTTAGTACCCTTGCAGTACTCCTTATTCCCAAGCCTTCCTTGGTTAATTGGATAATGTTCTGGTTGAGGTCTGACTTATAAGCATTGTACCCATAGCAAGACTGTTGCCGCTTTTGACAGATACAACATTTATAACGTTGTTTCCCATTATTTTGAAATCCATTCCTTATGCATTTACCATTACAAAAATTACATTTTATTTCCATGACCTAATTTTGATACATTAAGATACAAGAAAAGCATTTTTAGGCCTTATCCGACCTCAAAAATAGAAGAGGTGACCTGTTGGGTCACCTGTAATTGGTTTGGAATCTCAAAATATACATTGTTTTTCAAGGAGTTAGAGTGATGCTTTTCAAAAACACCTAATCTGAGACATTACCCTCAATTTATACTCCATAGAATCCTCTAAAATTTGAGTTTTTTTCTATTTTATATATAAAAACCCCTTCATCACTATCTTTATCATATTCAATAATTATTACAGTTTTATCTTTCGGTTTAGAATAAGATGGAGATATGTCATTAATCAAAGATGTTTTGTAACTATGATACATCTTTTTTACTTTTTTTCGATAAACAATCACATAGCTATTTTTGTCAAAATCAAAATCTATATTTTGACAAGTTTTTTGATATTCTCTTGTTTTGTCATTTCTATTGAAGTACCGAGTTAGGCTCTCTTTTGAATGAAAAAATTCATAAGCGTTTGGATAGAATTTATTATCAGAATTTGGAATTTTAAATAATAATTCATGTTCAATATGCTTCTTATTAAAAAATAAGTAACCTAATAGTGTAAAAACCATTACAATTAAGATATACATTGCTTTTCTTTTCATAATGTCTTATTTTCTAGGAATTGAGTTTAAAGGTTTTGGTTTAAAATAATTCATCCATACACCATTTTCAGGATCTGCTCGCATATAATTACTTGCACTGGGCATAGTTCCGTTAGTCCAAAAAGAATTATAATTAACCGACCCCGCTGTGCCTCTCACATTTTTAAAGTTGAAGGTCTCTGAGAAAACTTGTGCGATAGGTTTACCTGTGCCTTTTAAACTACCCCTGGTCTCCATGAGCCTCTTTTACGGCATCTGCTGAATGGCATGTATTCAGCTGTAAAGTAGTTGCGGTTAAAGTTGCTTTTGGTTTAGGTAAGTCTTGTATATTCGGTGCTTCTGCACCACTAATATTTGTTTTACCATTACCTGTTGCTGTAAACTGCTCATTTGTCTCAGTATTAACATTAATAGATTGATTCTTACCATGTGTAGAAATTATTATTTCTGAAGGCATACCATCCATATTACCCCAATCTTCTGCAAACCCTTCAGTTGTTCCTGTATTACTTAAAACAACAGCTCCTTCTCCATATTTTTTCACAGCATCGTCATACTGTATCATTGCTTGTTCACTAAAATCATTATCATGAAAAATATATACCTTAACGTCTTTTAGAGCATCTCCTTCAACAACTTTACCATTTTTATCCTTCCAGTCATACGCCTGCATTCCATCAGGGTCAACAAAATAGATTGGATTATTATAAGCATAATTATAAGGTGTCCAACGTCTTGAATTTTCTGCCAGCGGGTCAATATTCATCCACCTCCCAATGGTTGGGTCATAATTCCTTGACCCGTAGTCGTAAAAGTTAAGCCCCAGCTCGTCTTGGTACTCCTTGCCGTTGTACTTATACTGGTAGGCTATTCTGAAACTCATATATTATTTATTAATTTGATGATTTTAATACTTGCTCTATAAGTATTGGAGAAAATTTTTCATATTTACAAACTTTATCTCCATATCTCCATCCTTCAAAAGTTGATGTGGAATATAATGTATCAGTCGATACTACAAATACATATTTATAAATTCCAAAATTTTCTCCTGAATATGGCAATGGTGTGCATTTGCTCAAACTATCTTTAATTAGATTTATTTCTTTTGACAGAAGTTCAAAATCTTTGACCTTTGCATTTTTAATTTCTTTTTTATTTTCAAAAAAATTTTCAAGATTGTATCCATGAATTTCACCATCAGCAACGCTGGGATGAGAAACAAGAATTTTATAATTACTTCTACATGATATCATTGTAACCATTAATAAAATAAAAATTGACTTTTTCATTATTCAAGGGGAATTGGTGTTATAGGTTCAGTGGTTGTGACTCCTTTTACAGGATAGGGAATTATAGCATAATTTGTTCTTTGGTCTTCTTGTAAATGTTCATTTACTTGATTTGCTAATGTCGTTGTAAATTTTTCTTCAGCGTTGGCAAAACTAAAATCCCTGCCATAAGGGTCTTTTATCTGTCCTCTCGTAGAAAAATCATTTAGCCTCTTTGAAAGGCCTTTATCAAAGAAATCATTATAACCATGAATTAGTTCATGTGATAATACTGATGCGGGAGAATTTTTTCCATAATCTGCAACTGTTTTGCCATTTGAATCTTGGTTGTAGGGTTTATTTGCATCTTTAAAAAATGCAATTCCTTTGGATGGATTAAAAGTCAATATATTTTTTTTAAAACTGTATGTATTATCTTTTCCTTCTTTAATTTTAATAGTTTTTTTATCATTTATTAATTCATCTAAAACATTTACTGTCTTGGCATTTTCTCCTTCTCCGATTGTAATTTCCATTGCTTTAGATGCGTAAAGAAAATCCAATGCCTGATAAGTTTGTCTTTCAAAATCATTTTTTATAGCATCATAATCTCTGTTTCAACATATGAATAATTGTTTTTACCTATTTTTATCCTTTTACCATCAGGGTCAATGAATTTGACAGGATTATCCATTGCATAATTATAAGGCGTCCACCTTTTATACTTCTCCGCCAACGGGTCAATATTCATCCACCTACCAATTGCAGGGTCATAATTCCTTGCTCCATAGTCGTACCAGTTCAGTGATAGCTCGTCTTGATACTCCTTCCCATTGTACTTATACTGATAAGCACCGCGACGAACCTCCTCTAAAACAGCATAAATTTCACCCGTCTCAGGAGAAACTCCCCAGTCCCGTATGTCGCTGTTATAACTATGCTTCATCCCAAAGGGATAATAGTGGTTCTCCTCCAGTAGGGATACAGTAGTGCCCTCCTTGGTATAGCTAAGCCTGATATTACCCAAATGATCCGTATAATGATACACATAATTGAAAATAGTGCCGCCAGAAACCCTAACATAACCCTCGGCCGTTGGAAAAAACTGCAAACTGGCATCAACATACTGATAACCGTCCAGATAATCCGTCACAACATTTTGTGGTGCGCCATCGGGCGACTGGTTCAAGACAAGCTTCCTCACTTTCTGCCCCACAGCATTGTAAAGATAGGAAATAAATTTTTCCCCGGCCGACACCTTGAAGTCAATTTTGGTGGGCAGATTCAAATGATTATAGGTAATGGCTTGGATATCCTTGTTCAGGTCAGCCGTCATGTTGCCATGTGCATCATAGAGATAATCATAGTCCTCATGTGTTGGCCACTGCTGCTTGTTCTTGTTGCCATCCAAAAAACCATCCAGACTGTTACTCACATCATCAACCCTTCTCAATACGTTTGTATCCTTGTCATATAAGTAATTCAGGTTGTCGATAATATAGTTGTTACCGGCATGATCGTCCCTGTAGCCCCTTCGCACCAGAGTAAGGATATTCCCATTTTTATCATAGCTCATCTCTTCGTTGTAGGCATTGGTGACGCCAGCTTCAGGATTTACCGAATTGGGTTTCTGATAGATCGCCTCCGTAAGCCTGTTCAGATCGTCATACACATAGCCGTATTTCCTTACCGTGTTGTCACTTCCCGTTCGCCAGAAGGTTTCGGAAATATTGCCGTTATAAAGGGGTGCTACAGCTCCCTGAACACTATAGTCAACCGTGTTGTAATTCAGCTTAAAGGCAAATAAGTCTTTCGGATTGGAAGGGTCTGTATTGCCCTGTGTCAAATTCGTAAGATCATTGATGCCCTTAAGCCACCCCCGGATGTTGTAGGTAAAATCTACCTTCTGCAAGCCTTGTCCGGTAGCTAAACCTCCAACACGCTTGTTCATGAGCTGACCCAATGCGTCATAGTCGTTCCGGGCGATAAGCTCCTCTGGTCGGGTGTTAATCTTATGGCGGTGTTCCAGCAACCTGCCTTGGTCGGTATAGGTAAAAAAGTCGTTTACCGTCAAGGGTGTTGCAAGACTTAAAAACACCTTGCAACCATGTATTTTCCCTATATTTATATACCGAAAACACCAATAAACATGAGCAATAACAAAGAATTTCAAGGCTTCTTTCCAAGCGATAATTCAGCCAGCACCAACCTCAAATACGACCTTATCACATCAAAACTGATGACAGGAATGCAAAACCATCAGATGCGTACTGCTCCAGCTCCAAACGTTGGGATTGTATTCGGATTAATCGGGGCGGTTTTGCAGATGGTTGTGGGGTTGGTGGTAATGCTTCTCGTTGGGGTTAGATGGGTTTGGAAAACTAAACATCAAAACTAAAATGTTTTGAATTTAAACTCGTTCTGATTCCATATAAATCTTTACGCATTGCTATAGCTAAAGTATTTAATGTTTCTGTATCTTGCTTAATTAGAAAATGTTTCATAGATATAATTACATTATCTGATGCATACAATGACATATTTATAAATTCCACATGGATTTCATTCTTTAATCTTTCAATAGAATTTATATCTGGTCGGTTTATAACAAGCATTGTTTTTTCTTTCTCATAGTTAACCAATGCATAACACATAAGTATTATTGCCTTGTATCTGGTCTCCTTCGTAACTTGTTTTGCATCACTCTTCTTTGATTTAGATGCGAAAAAATAAGATGTGTATCCTCCAATACCAGCTGATACTAATGCTAAAATTGATGTCGTGAGAACTGATAAATCTGTCATAGAATGATAAAATCAAATTAATGTTTGTTTCTTAAACTAACTCAATGGTGGCAAGCCATCTCTAAACACTTTAATTGGAGTATCAATCTTTTCTAAATTCAATTCTCGTCTTAAATCTTGCCTCAATTCAGTTAGTAGTTCAATTAAATTGGTTCCTCTTGTTTCGGCTAATTCATTGGCTATTTTTATTGCCAGTTCAATTTGCTTCTTAGTCCCAAATAATTGTATATCTGCAATTGGCTTTTCTACATACTCTACCGCATTTACGTCTTTTCTATTCGAAGCATATTCTAATTTTCTCCACGCTTCGATAAGATAGTTTATTCTTAATTCTTTTTGCTTGTTTTTCCTATCACGCTTTGTAGCGAATAGATGTACAATATACCATCCTGCCATTGTGACTATTGCAGTTATTAATAAAGGAATTAGGAGTTGGAAGTTCATATAAACTGCTATATTGAAAATAGTTTTGGATTTAAGCCATCAAGAGCTTCTTTAAATTTTTTCAGATGCTCATTAGTTGGAAATTCAAATTCGAAGACCGTTCCATCTTTAGTTTCTATTGGCTGAGGATAGACAGCTTCATATTTATCTGCGAATTTTTCTATTGCTGGGATATGTACTTCATCCTTGTTTAAAATTGTTAGTTGATATACGCTCATAGTTATGAATTTATTTTGTTATTTTAAAATACTAAAGTAGTCATTCTTTGTCTGAAACTTACAGATATAGCTTAATCTTTAGGTTTATGCTTGTGAGGCTTTAAATCGGGATGCTTTTCCTTGTTAGGAGGATTAACTCTGGGTCTTTTGTCTGGAGTTCCGTCTTCTTTTTTTGGTTTTGGACCAGGTTTAATTGCTTGAATTGTTTCCATAATACTTATATTAATTGGTTAATGGTTGCTCAATAAAGTCTCTCTTTATTCAGCACCAAAACAAATCTAATGCTTTACCAATTCCCTTATTTACGGTTTTCCGTAAAACGATTAAATAATTTCAGATTATAAAGTTTATCGCCAAAAAAGACAGCACTAAGGCTGTCTTTTTAACTTCTACATCTAATTTAATCTTTACGATTATGCTTGTGAGGTACCATTGTTCCTTTTAAATCTTCAACTGTTTGGTATCATATTTATTTGTCGTTTCTTTTCAATTTTAAATCCATAATGTTACTTTTAGTTGTAACATCAGTGGATTCATGTCTGCTTTGATAACCTGATATAGATGTTTTTACCTCAATAAAAGCTCCCTTATTGAAGTTGTGGCTATACTCTCCTTCCTTATTGGTAATTACGGTTACAGAATCTTGACCAGTATAACTTCCATCAGGTGTATTGCCATATCTCCAACAAACAATCGATACTTTCACATTTTCAAGCGGTTTCTTCGTTACACTATCTGTAATTAAGCCCGTAATACTTACATCATTAATATCTTCATAACATGACATTAAACTAAATGCTAAGAGAATTAAATAATATTTAAAATTTTTCATGATTTTTAATTTGCAGCAGCCCTATTTAATTCGGGTTGGATTATTTGTTTTGCTTTTTCTTGAATATTTGCATGATTAGTTCCTGGGGCGGTAACATTGTTATTAATAACTGTCGTTTTCTTTGAGTTTACTGCTGTATTAGGCCCACCATTAGACCCTGGGGAATTACTTGTTCCGCTTTTACTTTTATTACTGCTTCCACTACTATTACTTCCGCTACTACTACTGGTAGCCCCAGAAGACGAACCCGTTGAACGAGATGAACTTGAGGCACCTGAATCTTCAGTTTGATAAACATTCACATTCTTTTTTACGTTACTTGGAATAGCAGTATTAACTGTAGAATTCATTAAGGGACCGTCAGAACCATCTACAGTGACAAGTAATTCAACATTACAATTTTGAGCTTTAAGTGCTTCTGTTAACTCGACAGCAACATCAACTCCATAGCTATATCCATAAATAATTACTGAATCTCCATCTTGATAATTTGCATTAAAAAAATCCATTCCAGATTCAACACCAGAAGAAGAAGTCCATCCAGGAGCTATAATAGTACCAGCAAAATCTTGTCCATTCTGACCAGCAGTTGCCTGAGTGTTGACAAAATAATCTCCTGTAGTACCCGCATCTGTTACAGTTGTTGGTTGGCCACCTCCAGTAGGACCTCCATGATAAAATATTGCTAATACCCCTTCTAAGCCTTCCAATTCCCTATATGCAATTGGCTTGTTTTCACAAAATGTATATGGTGACTGAAAACTATAATCTTCTGCTAATGGGTCTAAGCTCATAAACCTACCAATAGCATAATCATAATTTCTCCACTTAAAGCTGTCCCAGTTCAATGATAGTTCGTCTTGACGCTCCTGTCCTTGGTACTTATACTGATAATTACTCCTGTCAACCTCCTCCACGATAGCATACACCTCGCCAGTGTCCCTGTCCAATCCCCATTCCCTGATCTCGGCATTATAGCTGTGCTTCATCCCAAAAGGGTAGTAATGGTTTTCCTCAAGCACCTTTGTCACGCTGCCTTCACGGGTATAGCTCAGCCTGATGTTGCCCAGATGGTCCACATAGTTATAGACATAATTATAAATGCTTTCCCTCACACTCACATACCCCTCTGCCGTCGGGAAAAACTGCAAATCATTGCCAACATACTGAAAACCGTCCAGATAATGCGTCTCCTGATAGGCATTGGGCGTCACCGTCTTGTCATCCACCAGCTTTTTGAGCTTCGCCCCGAGGGCATTGTAAAGATAGTCAATTTTCCTGTTCACATCATAATTGAAGACAATCCGTGTGGGAAGATTCAAATGGTTGTAGGTAATCTCAGAGATGCCCTTGTTCCAGTCCTGGGTCATGTTGCCGTTCAGGTCATAGCTGTAATCTGGCCTCGAAGGATCGGCATGCTGCCCATCCCTGAAACCGTCAAGGCTGTTGGACTGGTCCATAACATAATCCAATCGGTTGGAATTTAGTCCATAGCTGTAATTCAGCTTGTCAATGAGGTAGGGAGCCACATTGCTGTCCAGATAGCCATTGCGGTCCATGCTCAGTATGTTGCCGTTCTTGTCATAGCTAAGGTACTCGTCATAGGCATAGGTCTGTGAGGGTGCAAGTCCCGGCTTCTGGTAATAGGCATCGGTCAATCGGTTCAGATCGTCATACTCGTAGCTGTATTTCCGCAACACGTTCTCGGGATGTGTCTTCCAATACGTTTCCCCTATGTTGCCGTTATACAGGGGCGTGCTGATGCCTTCCACATCGTTATAGCCAATCCTGAAGGCAAAAAGATCCGTTGGCAAGCCACTTTCGGCAAGGCTTTGCGTGTTGTTGATGCCCTTGAGCCAGCCTCTAATGTTGTAGGTGTAGTCAAGCTTCTGGAGGCCTGTTGCAGTACTGGCAAGGCCACCCACTTTCTTGTTCTTGAGCTGTCCCAGTGCGTCATATTCGTTCTTGGCGATAAGCTCCTCGGCACCACCATTAATCTTGTGGCGGTGCTCCAGCAACCTGCCTTGGTCAGTATAGGTATAATAGTCGTTTACAACCAACTCCTGGGGAGTGCTTGCCAATCGCTTATGCAAGGTCTGGGTTTGCAGGACCTTTCCTTCAAAGTCATATTGCGTAAGTGCTGTGGTGTAACCTCCCAGATGATTCACCTTTTGGCTCATCACCATACGGGCCTTCCTGTCATAGAGCATATAGGAACGTTCACACCTGTAATCATTGCTTCGTTCCAAGACTCGCACCCAGCCTCCGGTGGCAAGCCCCTTTGGCTTCACCGTCCTGTTATAATAGACACTCTGGCCAAGGACATTGGTAGGCAATGCCGAGGGAACCCATTCCGTCAGGGTCGTAAAGTCATACGTACCATAGTAATTGAGGGTCAGGATATGGTAGCCCGTCGTGGGTTCGGCAACATTGGTATATCGGAATCCAACCCCGCCAACGGATGTCGCCGTACCTGTGGTTCTCATTTCGCTAATCGTAGTGGCGGTAGCCCCGTTATATATCCCCTGGAGCGTATTTCTTGTGATGCTGGTCACAGTTGCCTGTTTCCAGGCCGTGAGTATCGGTCGGTTAAAGGCGTCATACTTGGTGATCAGCCAGCCCGGAGCCGTGATGTCGCTAAAGGGTGAATTGGCAGGACCGGTTGCCACCACGCGATCCAGCTTGTCATAGATGATGAACTCCCATTGCTTTCCCGGAAGCTTCTTTTCCACGAGGCGGTTGCGGGAATCATATTTGTACTGGTAGCAAAGTCCGGTCAGTACTGCTGAAGTCGTACTTCCATTCGCTAAGGGTGGCAGTACATAAGTGAGGTTGCCAAATTGGTCATACACATAGTAGGTGTCATGCAGCTGGCCTGCATTGTAGGTCCGCTTGAGCACCACCTGTCCCTGCTTGTTCTTGAATTCCTCGGTGGTATGGTTGGAAGAACCCGGTACCCAATTCTCATCCTTGGTTATGGTCCTGCAGAGCGTGTTTACAGGATAGTAACCGCTGTTGACAATAGCAATATTGTAAACCGGACTCGTAGCGTTCCCATTCCAAGTGGAATTGGCCTTTAGCAGCCGTACTTGGTTGGCCCCGTTGGTCTTGTAGTCAAACTTGATGGTATGGTCAAGGTCGCTTGTAGGGTTTACCATCCAGTCCGCTCCCGGGGCTCCCTGCTCAAGCACCCTGCCAAGTGGCGAGGCCTCCAATCGCTTCTGGCTGTAGGGGTTTGTGGTATTCTCATAGGCTGTCGTATTGTAAAAGGCCGATACGTTGGCTACTGCCGCTGCATCATAGGCCATGGTGGCCGTCTGTGCGGCATAGGGAAGGTAGTCGTGGGTCTGCCTGCCAAAGTTGTCATAGACAATCGGGGTCACAATATCCGTTCCCGTTCCCGATTGCTTGTGGGCAACCTGCTGCATCGGCCTTCCAAGGCCGTCAAAGTAGGTGACATTCACTGCCGCCTGTGAAGCGGTAGGGCTTGCAGGAAGGGCGGTAGCCGTTTCCTGCTTGTAGGTCACGCTCTTCACATAGTTCTGGTTCGTGCTTTGCGACATTGCCATCACAGGCAGAAGCAATAGGGTATATAATAGCTTTCTCATGCTTCCTAGTTTTGTGTTCTGTAATGGTATTGGTTCTCGCTCAGTATTTTGCCATCCTTATCCTTGACAAGCTTCAGGCGGTTGAAGTTGTCATAGTGATAGGTAACCTTGTCACCCTTGGGGTCGGTGATGGTGGTGACCCCTACCAAAGGCGTGTAGGTATAGGTCGTGACCATGGCGTTCGGGAGTGAGGTTCTAAGGTTATTGATCGCTGTCAGGTTTGCTTCATTCACCAAGGTAAGGTCCGTTACTCCCAAGGCAGTCTTGATCTCCGCATTGGTGGCATTCTCGATCTTGGCGATGGGAAGGGTCTTGCTGTAGCCCCAGAGATAGCTGATCTTCATGCCACCTTCCTGCTGTACTTCCAATGGATTGCCGGTTGTGATGTCCATCGCATTGTATTTGACACGCGGGTCTAAAGTGGCTCCTCCTTTGCTGGCCATGATGATTTCGGGAGAGATGTGCAATCCCAAACCCGGATCCCAATCTTTGTAGACGGTTTCCTGCCTGGACAGCTCTCCAATCGCATCTGAGGTAATAATCTCCAGTGGTGTCCCAATTCTATTCTGCTCCTTCAGTTCCAAGGCATAGGGTTTGGATGACATCGAAGGGTCCGACGGATAGTAATAGTTTTTCCTTACATCCAGCTGTCCATTGTCATAACTGCGTTCCTGGGAAAGTTGCGATAATGAATTATAGGTATAATCCGTTATAGAATTCACCTCATTGGCCTCAAAATAATGGATTTCCTTGGTCTGGACCAGTCGGTGGTACTCCGTTACTGCCGAATACCAGCTTACACCCAATGGAGATAAAAATCCATCATTGCCGAAGGGTTCGGCAGGGAACTTATATACCTGCAATCCAAAATCCTCAATTGGCTTTGTACCATATGCTTCATAAGTATTCTCCAACTTAGAAAGCTTGCTGTCTTGGCTATAGGTCTCAACCTTCTTCAAGTTGCCCCGGAGCCAGTCGCAATATACATAATTGCGGAAGTTGTTTGGAATATGGATATTGCTATAATAGTCCCGTGGTTCAAGCTGCAGCTGGCTGTTATAATTGTCAGTATAACTGTAGGTATACTCCTTGCGTCCCTGCTGTCCTTCATTGAACAGTTCCGTGACATTTTCATAGCCTACCAGGCTGCCATGGGTAGAAATCAGTGGTGCCTGGCTTACTCCCGAGAGCTTGATGCCCCTCATGCCCTGTGAAGTGCTGAAAGTGCTACCCTTTGCATAGAGATAAGATTTAAAAAGACAATCGTACATATTGGGTGTGCTGCCACTGGAAATCCCATTGACAAATCCCTTATATTGATAAGTCTTTGAAAAAGCAAGACTGCCTAGCTTGTCATGGCTCTCAATCTTTTGGATACGCAGCCCTGAATACAAAAGTTCATCCGGGGTTTCATCATATTTCCAGTCAATAAAGAACTGGAATGCTTTTGCAGTGGGATCATTTACCTGTGTGGGCGGTACCCAGATTCCCTTTGGCGTGGCGGTTATCCTATACTCGCCAGAAGGCAGGTCATGGTGAAACTCGGACTGAAAAATATTTAGTGCAACAAAGCCCGAATTGGTGTCAGTTGATTCAACCGTTATCGTAAAATCGCAACTAACCTGATTGAGATTCGGTCCCGTGCATCCTGTCATCTGGAACACATTAAAATAAGCCTTTCCCCTGACGTTTGGGCCAACAGTAAAAATTTTCGTAAACTTGTTATTGGCAAAATTAGTGGCGTAGTCTGCGGATTCCAGCTTTGTGTGCCCCTTTGCAAGATGATCGGTATAGCTGTCCCCAATTCCACCAAACCGTCCGATATCATTGTTCTCCCAGATAAAACTGTCAAACCCTCCAGTGGGATAGGTAACCTTGGTAAGCACGCCGATCTGGGTATAGGCTGGATCAATCGTCCTGTCAGCATATCCGAAATAGGCATTCCGCCTGTCAACATAGGTAACGGGTATGAGGGAAGTATTCAAAAATTTCCCGTTGTAGTAGCCGAAATAGTCAATAGCCCTTGAAAATCGATTCGGCAGGGCCTGCGGATTGTTATATTCGAATCCGTAACGACCTTTTATAGTACCCGAGAGGTCTTCCTCTGTGACCGAGTCAAGCATCAGGCGGTACTTGCCTTCCCCGAAATCATAAAAATAAGTATTGTTATCTGCACTGGTCAGCTGAGAGGTATGCAATACCATCTTCTTTACAAAATTCTGATCCTTGTCAAGCAAGATCATGGATTTAAGGGCATGAGAATTCAGAAGGTCAAGCCGCTCATAGGGCTGGCTTTCAAACAGTATCCTTCCGCTTGGAAAAATGATGCTATCAATTGATGGCTGGTTAAATTCCCTTACTAGGTAACTGATATTACGTTCACTGTCGCCAGCATCACATTTTATAAACTCCTCATCGATCAGGGTATGGGTCTTCACGCCGTTCTCCATGGAATAATAGAATTTCACCGTCTCCTTCGATGTTGGGAAGACGATGTCCATCAGCATCCACGACTGGAATACGTTAGCCGCCCCATTGGTATCGTTGGCGGGCGACTGAGTGATCCCGTCATAGGTCACCGATCTCGATTTTGTGGTAGTGACCAATTCACGGGCTCCCAGACGATATGGATGTTCCGGCGAATTGTAGGGCTCGCCAAAATAATACTTCACCCCATTCTCATCAGTGATAATAAAACCTATGATCTTTTTATCAGATCCCTTAACAGTCAATATCTTAAGTCTGCTCAAGGGTGCCTGGTTGAATTCCTGTTCCTGCTGGTTGTAATAGAACTGTCCCGAATAGCCAAGGAAGCTGAAATTGAAGGTGTCTGCCTCATAGTCCCTCCTAGCACCTTCCCCGGTCTCAAAACTTATATGATAGTTTTGGCAGGTGTCAAATCCGGTGCATAAAGGATCTAATCCCATAAGATGCAGTATCGTATAGCGTTGGTTAATATTGCTATTAGTGGTGGTATTCATATAGCCATTGGTAACATCATCCGGCAACTTGTTGATAGTCCTTGTTATGAGCCCCCCAGAACTGAGCGACCATCCCATACCTGTCCGCGATGCGATACTGTTTACCCTGATCCCATCTGTACTGTAAGACAGCGAGATAGGCACCTCGACACCGCCATGCGAGATGGTATGGAACGGCACCGATATGTTAGGCGTTCCCGTGTAAAGCGAAACATTCACAGGAGAATGCTGCAGGATGGTGGCCGCCTCAGGCGAAGGCGGTATTACCTTTGGCACTTCCTGTCCTGTAACCTGTTGGCTTGAAATTCCTGCAACAAGCAGTGCAATGCTATAAAATGTAGTCCTTATATTCATCTGTCGTCTATTTGTCTTAATTGTCATTCTTGATTATCTTCACGCTTCCCTCCCCCTTGTTGGTCTGGATATTCACGATATACACCCCAACAGGATACCCCGAGAGGTTTACCGGAACCGTCCGGCTCTCGATCTCGAACTTCTGCAGCTCGCGACCCCCTATGTCATACAGGCGTGCCGTGCCCGTGTCGAAGTCAAAGCCCACGATCACGTTCGTATAGCTGATAACGGGGTTGGGGATGGCCTCGATCTTAGTTTTCTCCTTCAGCGGCTTCTCCTTGTCCTTGATCTTCACCACCCAGAAGTCCTTCCCGCCATAGTTCTGCTTCTTGTCCCTTGAGATTTTCGCTCCCGGCTTTGGCCCCAAGTTTTCCATCGGCACTGCACCTCCCTGGCTGCCGCCACTGCCTCCGCCTGAGTTGGTAGGGTTCAGCAGGTTGCCTGTCGGTGAGTTTGCCCCAAGCTTGAAGCCCGAGTCGTTAGTGTTGCCCAAGGCGTCATTGATGCCCTTGGTTGCCGAGTTCAATTGCCCTGCAACGGCCTCATTGGCCTGTGAGGCTGTTTCGTTGACCATATTGTCCAACTCCTGTTGTGCTTTCTGTGCTCCGGCAAGTTGCTGGCTGCTGTCCAAGGGATTCAATCCTTCTGCCAGTCCCTTTTTCTTCTGCTGCCTCCTGTGGGCAAAGCCCTTGAACTCGGGATTCGAGGTACCGGCCATCAGGTAGCCGCCGTCGCGGGACATGACCACTTTTCGCAGTATATCCTCGCCCTCGCTGCCAATGGATTTCCGCCAGATTTCCTCGCCCTTTTCCGAGATCTTGATTGCCATATAGTCGTTGAGCCCTTCCTTGCCTTGCTCGTCACCGGAGGAGATCGGGCTGTAGGCCCCAATCAGCAAGCTGCCGTCCTGGTTCTCGATCAGGGAAGTGAGGATATCCACCGAGCCGATGTCGTAGGCCTCTTCCCAGAGCGTCTCGCCCGTCTCCCCGAGCTTCACCACCCAGAGGTCGGTTCCCTTCTTCGAGGTACGGGTCTGGCTGTTGGAGCTTCCCGCCACCATATAGCCAAGGTCGGCCGTCTGGCGGATGGCGTAGGGCTGGTCGTCATGTGCACCGCCAATGGCCTGTTGCCACTCGATATTGCCCTTGTCATCCAATTTCAGTATCCAGAAGTCGCCCCCCTGTCCGAAGTTTTCTTGAAGTTTTTCCCCCGAGGCAGGACTGTTGGAATAGCCCGCCACGATAAAGCCGCCATCCTTGGTCTGTTCCACATCACGCAGCTGGTCGGCATATTGGCCTCCGTAGGTCTTCTGCCACTGCTCATTCCCATCGGCATCGATCTTGATGATCCAGTAATCGGTATTCCCCCTTGTCTTTTCCTTTTTAAATCCAATATTGGATTCCCCTCCTTTGGAAGTGTCCGCCGCCGCGGACGGGGTGGATGAATTCGAGGTACCGGCAAGCAAGTAGCCCCCATCCCTGGTCACCACCACCATCTGCAAATCGTCCTGCCCGATGCCCCCGAAGCACTTCTGCCACATCTGGTCGCCCTTGGCATTGAGCTTGATCACCCAGTAGTCGTTGCCTCCGTGGCCCTCAACGGCCTTCTGGTAGCCCTTGGGACTGTTCGAGGTACCTGCCAAGAGGAAGCCGCCATCATGCGTGGTCTTGATGCTTTGCAGCAAATCGCTTGCACCTCCGCCAAAGCTCTTCTGCCATTCGGCACTGCCATGCTCGTCCATCTTCCAGATCCAGTAGT
>NZ_KE383908.1:0-92552 GCF_000422705.1 Flavobacterium soli DSM 19725
CGTAATTAACAGACAAACTCCATATGTAAATACATATAAATTTGCCTGTTAATTTTTAATATTTTATTTGTTTTTTATCATAGAATGCACTAGCCGTTGTGGGCATTTTGCTCAGACTAGCAAGGGCCTGTTAGTGGCAATCTTTTATTTTTTCGTATTCTTCTGCTTTAATTACTTGAGTTTTTATTTTCAATTTCTCAAAGGTTTTTTCGGCTTTATATTTACAACGATCATCATTTGTCATAAAAAAATCACAATGGGAAGCATAAAATGTATGTAATGCATCGTCAAACATATTATTAAAGTTACTATCTGTTTTGTAACCTTGTAAGTCATATTTGTAAAACGTTTCAATAATTTTTGAATATGCATTATTCTCACTAGTTTTTGATTTTGGCTCGTACAATTCAGATATTTCAAATATATCTAAATGCTTTGGTAAACCTTCGAAGTTTGATTTTATAGATTTAACCATTTCTGGGTTATTTCTATGTTTAGTTAAACTTTGAACTAAATATGATTTAAAAGATTTATACAAACTATAATCAGATTTTAATCTACTTTGAAAATCAAAAATATCTTCCATCAAAGCTAGTTGATTGTTTTCTATTCTAGATTTTGGATACATTATTCCAAACATTGGGTCAAATGAATATGCTTTTTTGAATTCAGGTGGAAGTGGAATTAATTTATATAAATCTGCAAGATTTGGTGCGTTAGGTATTTCATCAAATTTCAAAGCTTCAAGAAATGAAGTTGGTTCAAATTCCCATTCACTTTTTTTCTCTTCAAAAAATTCTTCTATTTTTCTGAAATGCCATGTTGCTTCGTTTCTTCCCCAATATTGGCAGATACACAAATCGTTTGTTAGTTTCTTTATGTAGTTTAAATGGCCGTCGATATAACTTGGATTTTTTTGAAAACCTCTGAACAAATCGTTAAGATGAGCGTTTGAATATGGAACAATAATTTTTTTTTCAAGAATCAAATTCTCTATTTCTGTATATGTAGTTTTTTCAGAAACTTCTAATTTTTCCTTTTTTTCAATTCTGTCAAATATGTTTAAATCTATATATACATTCATTTCATTTAGTTTAAGACTTGAATTATTCTTCTTTTGATAAAATAAAAATATAACTACTATATGGATCTCTTGAATTAAATCCTTCGTGAGATTCAAAAAGAGTTTGCTCTAAATTCCAACCAAGTTTTATGCAATAATTTAGAGCATCAACTTGAGAAATAAATTGAATAATTTTTCCACCTTCGTTTCGTATTAAATCTGCAACAGTGTTATCGCTATTTTTATGTGAAGAATTAAATTGACCTTCGTTTAATCTTGCAGGTCCGTTTTCATCTGGTGCAGTTCCGTTTGACATCCCTTTTGCCCAGTAAGTTAAGATTGCGTATTTTTTCATAATTATTAAATGATTTTTGATTTTTTCTTTCGATTTATTTTTTTGATTTACAATATTTTACCCAAAATTAACACTAACTTGTTTATATATCTGACGCTATCAGACTCCACCGAAAAAGTGTTTTATAAGTCTGATAAATTACTCAATATACAAATAATATCCATTCACAAATAAAAGTCGGAAAAATCAATTTACATTACGATTTTCCGTAAAAGCATAAAAAAAAATAAAAAAACTGCATCGTCATAAATCTAAAACCAAAATATTACAACCTTTCTCTCCTAAACTATAAACCCACTTTCAAGCAAAATCCTCATCTTTGTAGTAAAATTTAGTCAGAATACAACGCTTTTGGTATGGCTATTTAAAAAATCAAAAACACTACTGCATTTGAAAAAATACGTCAGAAAAGGGTTGCGAATTCTAGGATGGACCATAGGGATAATCATTATTTTACTCCTGATACTCCTCATTGCGATTCAAATTCCTGCCGTTCAGAATCTAATAAAGGACGAAGCCGTCAGCTATCTTGAGGGTAAGATCAAGACCAAAGTGGTAGTGGATAACCTCGAGATTTCATTCCCAAAAAAGGTACTTCTGGAAGGCGTTTACCTCGAAGACCAAAATAAAGACACGCTTTTATACGGCAAGAAACTCGCCGTCAACATCAACCTTTTTGACCTTTTGAGCAACAAAGTCGAAATCAATTCAATCGATTTGGAGCATATTGTAGCCAATGTTTCCCGCAACGATCAATCAGAATTCAATTTTGATTATATCATCAAGGCGTTTGATTCGGGCGAAACCAAAAAGGATTCTTCGGCTCCCATGCAAATTTCTATCGGAAAAATAAATTTGGACAAAATCCGATTGAAATATGACGATGCGATTACCAAAAACGACATCAGCCTGAACCTACATCATTTTGATACCAAGATTAAAACTTTCGATTTAGAAAACCTCAATTTCGAAATTCCAAAAATCACGTTGGATGGTTTGGCCGTGAAATTGAAACAAGGAATTGTAGAGCAACTTGCCCAACAAACTGAAGAAGTAGTTGAAGAACAATCGAAAAACCCAACCCTGACCTTAAAACTAGGCGAAATTGATTTGTCCCGAATCAACCTGGGTTATGAAAACGAAGCCAGCAAAATGGTGACAGAAAATAGTCTCGAAAAACTGCTGGTAAAGTTCAACTCGATTGACATCGAAAAACAAAACATCGATATCCAAAGCCTTGCCATCAACAACATCAAGAGTTCGGTTGTGTTTGGAAAATTAAACAACAGACCAAAAGAAACGATAAAAGATACCGTTCAAATTGCCAAGGAAGACAACAACTGGAAAGTAAAACTCAACAGAGCCGATTTGAAACAGATTGCCTTTTATTTTGATGACGCCAATTCGGCTCCACTCAAAAAAGGAATCGACTACAAACATCTTGACCTCAAGGATTTGAATCTGGATGCCCAGAACCTGGCTTACTCGACCACAACCATCTCTGGAAATCTCAATAATTTCAAGGTAAAAGACAAAAGCGGTGTCGACATCCAGAACCTGCAAACCGATTTCTTTTATGGCGAAAAAGGAGCTTCGCTTAAAAATTTATACCTCAAAACACCTCAAACCGAAATCAAGGACGAAATCATCATTGGTTATACATCACTTGATTCTATCAGTCAAAATATTGGCGATCTGGAAGTAAATGCTTCGATTGAAGGAAGCAAGATTGGCTTCAAGGATGTGTTGCTTTTTGTGCCAACTTTGGCCGACACGAATCCGTTCAAGAGTAATCCGAATGCGATTTTGCACATCAACAGCGAAGTTTCGGGGAAAGTGAGCGATATCACGATTCCGAATCTTGAAATTTATGGTATCGGAAAGACAAAACTCAACGCCAGCGGAAGAATTACAGGTTTGCCTGATGTGAAAACAGCTTATTTAGACATCAACCTCAACAACTTTGAATCTTCTGCAAAAGACCTGAATGATTTTGTTCCGAGTGGTACGATTCCGAAAAACTTTCAACTTCCAGCTTCTTTTAGAGCAAGAGGAACGTTCAAGGGAACATTGGATAATTTCAATACCGATATGAACTTGGCGACAAGCTCTGGAAATGCAAAAGTGAAAGCCAGTTTCGACAGCCGAAGAAAAAACTACGAACGCTATGATGCGATTGCCTCACTCGATAATTTTGATGTCGGACGATTATTGCGTAACGATTCCATCGGAAAAGTGAGTTTGAAAGCCAAAGTAAAAGGAACCGGTTTAGATCCAAAAACTGCAAATGCTGTAGTGGATGCTCAATTGATAAAGGCTGGTTTTAATGGCTATACCTATAAAAATTTAGACCTGAAAGGAAACATCAAAGGCGGGAATTTCAAGGCTGTAGCCGATATGAACGACCCGAACTTGACCTTTGGATTGGATGCTGAAGGTGGTTTCAATGGAAAATATCCTGAGGCAAAAGTAAGACTGAACGTGGATATTGCCGATTTGGAAAAACTGAATCTTCATGCAGGTCCTTTGAAACTAAAAGGAAACATCGATGCTGATATTGAAACAGCAGATATTGATTATTTGAATGGAACTTTGAATGCCTATAAATTTACGATTGCTAATGCTAACGAACAATTTGTTTTAGATACCATCAGTGTTGTAGCGATTGCAAATGCCGAAAAGGATTCAATTGGATTGAAATCACAGTTCGTAAATGCAAGTATCGACGGGAAATACAAGCTTTCGCAACTAGCAACGGCCTTGCAAAATTCGATTGCGAAATATTATGACACGAATCCATCTGCCAAAAAAATAAAAACCGATGCACAGCAAGTTGCCTTCAACATTGATATAAAAAGCGATCCCATCTTGATGAAAATAGTTCCGACTTTAAAAAGTTTGGAACCTATTACTATTTCCGGAAGATACAATTCTGTGAATGATACTATTATCTTGAAAGGTAGGATTCCGAAAGTCGTTTACGGAACGAATACCATCACAAATGCTGTCATTGACGTGAAAACTGAAAACGATTCGTTGTTGTATAATGTTGTTGTGGATGATATTGAAAGTGGCAAAATGAGATTGCCCTATACCCGACTTTCTGGTGGTGTAAACGATAATGTCGTGGCGTATGATTTGCTGTTGCGAGACCTTGCCGATAAAGACCAATATGCGATTTCAGGAAAATTGGAAGCTACAAAAGACAACACAGAGATCAGTTTAAATCCTGATGGTTTACTGTTAAATTATCAAGAATGGAACCTTCCGGCAACTAACAAACTGGCTTTTGGGAAAGACGGAATCCTGGCCGATAATTTTGAATTGAGCAATGAAGGAAGTTCGCTAAAAATTCAATCGGAAACCAACACACCAAACGCTCCAATTGCGGTTGATTTTACCGATTTTAAAATCGAAACCCTGACGAATATCGTGCAAATGGACAGTTTGCAAGTGGCGGGAGTCTTGCAAGGAAACGTGCTATTGAAAGACCTTAAGAACAACATGGTGTTCACCTCTGATTTGAATATTGAAAATTTCAGTTTCAGGAAAGATACTTTGGGGAACATCAACATAAAAGTTGACAATCAAACTGCCAATACGTTTACTGCAAAAGTGGCAATCACGGGTCAGGAAAACGAAGTGAATTTGGATGGAACCTATCGATCTGACAACAGTTCTTTCGATTTGAATTTGGATATCGCCAAATTGAATATGAAAAGTATTCAAGGTTTCACGATGGGAAATTTGGCCGAAAGCACAGGTTTCTTGGACGGACAATTCAAGATTACGGGAACGGCAAGCCAACCCAATGTAAACGGAGATTTGAACTTTAACGACGTTGGCTTTAAAGTAACACAGCTGAATTCGAAATTCAAATCCATCAACGACAAAATCACAATTGACGGAAACGGTTTGAACTTTAGGACCTTTACGATCACGGATGAAAACAACAATAAATTAGTATTGAAAGGAAGTGTTTTAACCAAAACGTTCACTGATTTTGGATTCAATCTGGACATTGAAGCTGATAATTTCAAAGCTGTAAATTCGGGTGCAAAAGACAACGATGTGTATTATGGTGAATTGTTTTTAGACACGCGATTAAAAGTTCGTGGTGACCTCAATAAACCTGTTGTAGAAGGCAATATCAAGATTAATGAAGATACGAAATTTACCATTGTCTTGCCTCAATCCGATCCATCAATTGTGGACCGTGAAGGAATCATAGAATTTATTGATCAGGACAATCCGCCGATGATTACCAAGGTTGCTGTGAATGATTCCTTGAGCAAAACGCAATTCAAAGGCATTGATGCTTCGGTAAATATTGAAATTGACAAGGAAGCCGAACTTTCGATCATCATTGATAAAGGAAACGGAGATTACTTAAAATTAAAAGGAGAAGCCCGTTTGACTGGTGGAATTGACCCTTCTGGAAAAACATCCTTAACAGGAAGATATGAGTTTACCGAAGGTTCCTATGAAATGACCTTCAGTGCCATCAAACGAAAATTCGACATCAAGAAAGGAAGTTATATTTTATGGACGGGTGAACCGACTTCTGCCGATGTGAGTATCACTGCTGTTTATAAAGTGGATGCAGCACCTATTGATTTGCTACAAGCTACACAAACAACCGATGCAACATATCGTCAGAGAATTGAATTTGAAACCGAATTGAAGATGAATGGCGAATTGCTGAAGCCCGAAATTACATTTGATATTGTACTTCCTGACGGAAATAACAATGTTTCGACCAATATCATCAATGCCACACAAACTCGACTTGCCCAATTACGTCAAGAACCTTCGGAATTGAACAAACAGGTATTTGCCTTATTGCTCTTGAATCGATTTGTGGGTGAAAATCCATTTGCAAGCGAAGCTGGTTCGGGTGGTGCAGAATCAATGGTTCGACAAAGTGCAAGTAAAATCCTGTCGCAACAGATGAACAATTTTGCAGGCGATTTGATTTCGGGTGTAGAGTTGAATTTCGACCTTGAATCAACCGACGATTATACGACAGGACAAAGAGAAAACAGAACCGATTTGAATGTTGCCGTTTCCAAGAGATTGCTTGACGACCGATTGAAAGTAACCGTTGGAAGTAGCTTTGGGCTAGAAGGCCCACAACAAGCCAACGAAGAAACCACCAATATTGCTGGAGACGTGGCTCTTGATTATCAGCTTACAAAAGATGGCCGATACATGGTTCGAGCTTATCGCAAAAACCAATATCAAGTAGCTTTGCAAGGTCAGGTTGTGGAAACAGGAGTTGGATTTATCATCACGATGGATTATAATAAATTTCGTGAATTGTTTCACAGAAGCCAAGAAGAAAAAGATTTGAGAGCCAAAGAAAAACAAGAGAAGAAAGAAAAAAAGGAAAAAGAAGAAAAAAGAGCGAAAGAAGAAGCCTTAAAAAACAAATCAGATGAACAATAAGCACTTACTATACTATTTGTTCGGACTACTGCTTTTTGCAAGTTCTTGTAGCAACACCAAATATTTAAAGGAGGGTGAACTGCTATATGTTGGCGGAAGCGTGAAAGTAGAAGGAAAAGATATTCCAAAGAAAGAGCGAAAGGCTTTAAAAAAAGAATTGGAGGATTTATTACGACCAAAACCAAACTCAAAAATTTTGGGTCTTCGCCCGAAGTTGTACTTCTATAATATTGCAGGAACGCCAAAAAAAGACAAAGGTTTCAAGCATTGGTTGAAATATAAAGTGGGTCAGGCTCCTGTTTTATTTGGTCAAGTCGATTTGCAATACAATGCCGATGTGCTTCGAAATTATACCGAAAATAGAGGATTTTTTAAAGTTCAAGTTGCATCTGATTCTACTCGAAGAGGAAAAAGAGCAACGGCTGAATATATTGTAAAACCTGGAAAACAGTATAAAATAAAGCAGGTTACATTTCCAGAAGATTCATCGGAAGTGGCAAAAGCTATCCGAAAAATAAAACGCAGATCGCTTTTGAAAGTTGGCAATGCATACGATTTTGAAACCATAAAAGCCGAAAGAGAACGAATTGACGAAAGATTGAAAGAGCGTGGTTTTTTTTATTTTGGAGCCGATTATATTATGGTCCAAGTTGACAGTACGGTTGGAACTCAAGAAGTAGATTTGATTATGAAGGTGAAAGACGAAACGCCGCCAAAAGCAAAGGAAATTTATAAAATCAACGACATCATTGTATATCCGAATTATTCGCTTCGTGATAGTACCCAAAATGTTGATGAAGATGTGGTTCAATACAAGGATTTTACGATTATTGATAAAGAAAATATCTTTGATCCAAGGATTTTTGACCGGACTTTGTATTTCCATAAAGGTGATATTTATAACAGAAAAGACCATAATTTATCGTTGAACCGATTGGTAAATATGGGTACTTTTAAGTTTGTAAAAAACCAATTTAGACCAGCCGATACCACTGGAAATTTTTTGGATACTTATTATTATCTCACTCCTCTTCCGAAAAAATCCTTTCGAGTTGAAATTTTAGCAAAAACCAATTCAGCCAATTATACTGGAACGGAGTTGAACATTAATTGGAGCAATAGAAATACGTTTAAAGGTGCCGAATTATTGACCGTTTCTGCTTTTGGTGGTATGGAAGTCCAAGTTTCGGGACAAAATAATGGTTTCAATGTCTATCGAATTGGAGGCGAAGCAAGTTTGATTTGGCCTCGTTTCATTGGCCCTTTCAAATTAAAAGCGTCAAGCGGATTTGTTCCGAAAACAAAAGCTTCATTGGGATATGAATTCCAACAACGCTCCAAATTATATTCGTTGAACACTTTTAAAGGTTCGTTTGGTTATTTATGGAAGGAAAACATCCGAAAGGAACACCAACTGAATGTGACGGATATCATTTATGTGAGCCCTCAAAACGTGACCAAACTCTATGATAGTCTGGCCGACCAAAATATAGCGTTGCAAAGGGTAATTGACAAGCAATTGATTTTTGGTCCCACCTATTCCTATACCTACACCAACACGATGCGAAAAAGAAAAAAGCATACGTTTTATTTTAAAGGTGGAATTGATCTTGCAGGAACGATTACCGGATTGGCAACTGGGGCAAACATCACGAAACGCGATACTATAAAAGTATTTGATGTTCCTTTCAGCCAGTTTGTGAGATTAGAAGCCGATTTTAGACATTATTTGAGATTGGGAGACGAATCGCAATTGGCCAGTAGAATCATTGTGGGTTCAGGATTTGCTTACGGAAATTCTGATCAGATGCCTTTCATTAAGCAGTTTTTTATTGGAGGAACCAATAGTATTCGGGCTTTTAGGGCAAGATCAATTGGGCCAGGTTCTTTTAAATCTGAAGAAGAAACAGCATTTCTTCCTGACCAATCAGGTGATTTGAAGCTGGAATTGAATACCGAATATCGGACCACAATTTATAGTATCGTCAAAGGAGCTGTTTTTGTTGATGCTGGAAATATCTGGATGATGAATGATCCCGATGAAGAGAAAAATATCTCTAAAAAGTTCTTGAGTGAGCTTGCTGTTGGAGCTGGAGTTGGCTTGCGATTTGACTTGTCGTTTTTAGTTTTGAGAACTGACTTGGCTTTTCCATTAAGAAAACCTTATTTGCCAGAAGGCCAAAGGTGGGTGCTAGACGACATCAGTTTTGGAAGCGGTAGCTGGCGAAAAGAAAATCTTATTTTTAACCTCGCAATTGGATATCCTTTTTAAATTTGCAGGAAATCCTTATTCGCTTTGAGTACTAAAACCTACAACAAGACCAATTTCCACAAGCATACTTTTTGTATTTTCAAAGAAGTAAATTTGCAGGAACTTATTGGCTTAAAGCCAAATTATACCAGCAAATCAGGAAGCAGTTATTATTTTACCGAAGATGGTGTTTATAGGGTTTCTAATCATTGGGGTCGGGCTGCAAATTGCAAATGGCGACTTCAGGCTTTAGAAGAAGTTTCATCAACCAGGACGAGAGCTGGTTTTGCCAACTGGACAGAATTTCATCCTGATAATGATATCCAAAAATTATATTTTATAGAAGTCGATTTTGATGAAAACACCGTCAATTATAACCACATTGGCAACAAAATCGAAGGTGATCACAAGCTTAGGACGGCCTCTGAAACCACAAAAAGAATTAAACTCATCCGACAGCTTCTAAAAAACAATGATTGGGCAAAACACCTCGACTTTACAGATCTTGAAAAAGCAAGAAAACAGATTATTCAAGAATTGATTTCGACTGATACAACCCTGTTGGAAATCAAAAAAGCACCTTTCCTCTAGGGGTGGAAAGATGCCTTTTAATCAAGAAAACTTTAAAAAAAAATTAAAACTAATAAAACTTCCTTTTATGTTTCTGCCTTGTTTTTATTCCAAAAAAATAATAGAAGGGACAGAATTCTATAATGGCAGAAAATAATAGGATGACACCAATTATTCCTGTAATCATCTCTATTTTATCGCTTTGAAAAACCTCCAGAAAAAATAACACAATTCCAAGTATTCCTAGAATTGCTCTAATCAATCCATCTGTTCTATTCAAATTCTTTCGCATTTCCGAATGGTATTTGATAAAAAATTTGGACAAGCCCAAGGTTATTTGATATAAGTACCGCCCCCAGTTCTTCTATCGCAAGCTCATCCAAATTTGAGCTAATGTAATATGAAAACAAAGAAAAACTACACTAAATGTGATGGGAGTCATAATATTTGTGACCAACCGTTATTTTGCAGGGATGACCGAAAAATGTAGCTTGAAGTGAACTACATTATTTTAATCCTTTTCAATAATTCCTCAGAAAAGGTTTTAGAAATAGGAATTTTGGTATCCAGAATCGTGACGTATGGCGTTTCAAATTTAGTGAGGTAATCTAAATTCACGATATAGGATTTGTGTGTTCTAAAAAAATTATTTCGGTTCAACCGATCCATAAATCCAGACATTGTAGCCCGAATAATTTCTTTTTTATTGAGAGTATTGATTTCCAAATAATTCCCATCAGATTTGATCCAAAGGATGTCATTTATCGTAAGCTTGGTATATTTAAATTTGTCCTTAATAAACAAAGCATCTTTAATAATCAAGGCTTCTCCATAATTTTCATCTATTTCTTGAGTAACGGTATCCGTCTTTTTTGCCATGTTGAAAATGGCAATCTCAATAGCAGTATAGAGCTGTTCTTTTTTGAAAGGTTTTACTAGATAATTGACTGGATTTACTTTCTTAGCACGTTCTAAAGTTGCTGCATCAGTATAGGAAGTCGTGAAAATAAAGGGAATTGAAAACCTCTTGTTGATTTCTTCGGCAAGTTCTATTCCATCTCTTTTGCCCGAAAGGTTGATGTCCAACAAAATAAGATCGGGTTTCTCTGACTCTAAAATCTCAATTGCTTCGTCAAAATCTATGGCTACGCCAATAATTGTATAACCGATTTTTTCTAGGATATTGGTCATATCTTCGGCAATTATCAATTCGTCTTCAACCAGTAGTATTGAAACCATATTTTTAAATTTGTGCAAGTCGGGATTTGGGATTGCTAAATTAATAATTTTATATTTGTTTTTGCATTTTAATTATATAGACGCTTGAAAAGCTTTCATATCTTTGAATTGCACCTTAAAAGATGTTCCAAGATCAGAACTTGAAGTCATTTTTCCTCTCAATTGCCTACTTAGAATGCTCACTAATTTCAAACCTAACGACTTGCTTTTCTTTGGATCAAAATTTTCAGGAAGTCCAATTCCGTTATCGTTCACCTTAAGTTCATAATCAAAACCATTCAACTTTCTAACTTGAATCGTTATGATGCCTGATTTACGATTGTCAAAGGCATACTTGTAGGCATTTGAAACCAATTCGTTTACAATCAGCCCTAAAGGTATGGCCGTATCAATATCAAACTGGATGTTATCAGCCTCCACTTCGACTTGAATACTTTTAGTATCGGCAAACATTTCCGAAAGGTAAATTACTAATTCACGAAGGTAATTTTCGATACCCACATTGCTCAAATGTTCGGATTGGTATAAATTCTGATGGATCAAACTCATGGCCTGAACCCTACTTTGGCCTTCCTGTATAGACAATAGAACATTTTCGTCCACAATATTTTGGGATTGAATATTCAAAAGGCTGGAGATGATTTGCAAGTTGTTTTTCACCCGATGGTGAATTTCACGCAACAAGGTTTCCTTTTCAGTCAAAGATTCCAGAATCACCTGGTTTTGATTTTCTAATGTTTCCTTTTGTGCTGTAATGATAATTTTCTGCTTTTTGTTTTTCTTCAAATTAGAGAAAATTATAAGCGTTAAAATGGTTAGACATATTAACGCAAGTATTGCAATTAATTTTATACTTCGCTCCCTGTTAGTCTCTTCCTTGATCATTAGTATTTTTTCATCCTGAACTTGCTTTGCCTTATCCTGAATTTTGTCAAACTCATATTGCATTTGCATTTGGGTTATCTTCTTGTCTTTCTCCTGATTAAAAATGGAGTCGCTCAGTTTTTTATGCAAAACCTCATTTTCATAGGCTAGCTTATAGTTTTTCGTAGCATTATAGATTTCAGACAAATACTTATAAGCGATTTTTTGGTTTACCAAATATTCATCTCTCTTGAAAATCTCCATAGCTAAACCGATAGTAGCCAAAGCTTCTTTAATATCGCCCTTTTTAAAGTAACAGTATCCAATATCTACATTGCAGGTAGAAATCCCATCATCGTTGCCAATTTTTGTATAGATTTTTTTGGAACTAAGAAAGAGATCTAAAGCCTTGTCATATTGTTTCTGTTTCAAATTTACTTCTCCTAAACAACGTAAACCAAGAGCTTCCATGAAAGCATTTTTATTAATCAAAGCTATCCGATGGCCTTTGTTATACATTTCGATGGCCTTGTCGAGGTTATTTTTACTAACATAAATAGATCCAATATTGATATAAATGCCTGAATATTCGATTTTGTTCTCATTTTCATTTTCAAATACTTTTAGTGCCTTCAAATAAAATTCTAATGCTTTATCAATGTCTTTTTGTGTTTCATACAAAGTTCCCATATTGGCATAAATGGTAAACAAATGTGCTTTGTTTTCTAGCTTTTCATACACCCTCAAAGACTGTAGAAAATAATGTGTTGACTCTGGAAAATTACCCTTTTGGGCATAGAAAACGCCTAAATTATTATAGCAATCTGCCACTTTTAAATCTATTTTTAAAACCAAATAAATTTCAAGTGCTTTTTTAACGTTTGAAATAGAGGTGTCAAAACGTCCTGACCTGCCGCCAAATCGTGCTAAATGAAAATAGGCATCAGCTTTTCCTTTCTGGTAATTGATTTCTTTGGAAATTTCCAATGCTTTTTGTGCATAACCAGTTGCCTCTTCAATATCCTGAAAATCATATGCAGAGGCTAATTTATTATAGAGGTTTACTTGGACTGAATCTTTGATTGAAACTGGCCGATGCAAATTCTTTTTTTCATAATTGGACAGCAGTTCTTTTATACTATCACTTTCTTTTGTTTGCGAAAAAACAAGGAGCGGCATCATTCCTACAAAAAAAATAAAGAAAATTCTATTTTTTAGCATCTTGTCATTTTTAGGAATTTGCCAATTGATAGGCTTTTATATCTTTGAAATGCACTACAAATGAAGTTCCGCTATCTGAATTTGAACTCATGTTTCCTCTTAATTGTCGGCTTAGAATGCTCACCAATTTCAGCCCTAACGACCTGCTTTTCTTTGGATCAAAATCTTCAGGAAGCCCCGTTCCATCATCGTTTACATTCAGTTCGTAATCGATTGTATTCAATGCTTTTATTTGGATTTTTATCGTCCCGGAACTGCGGTTTTCAAAAGCATATTTGTAGGCATTCGAAACCAATTCATTCACGATCAGTCCCAAAGGAATCGCGGTATCAATATCAAACTGGATGTGATTGGCTTCTACTTCTACCTGAATCGATTTATCGGCACCAGCAAACATTTCCGACAGGTAAACCACCAATTCACGAAGGTAATTTTCGATATCAACGTTGCTCAAATGTTCGGATTGATATAAATTCTGATGGATCAAGCTCATGGCCTGAACCCGACTCTGTCCTTCCTGAATAGACGAAAGCACGTTTTCATCTAGAATATGTTGGGATTGAATGTTCAAAAGGCTCGATATAATTTGCAGATTGTTTTTAACTCTATGATGGATTTCGCGCAACAAAGTTTCTTTTTCCGTCAAAGATTGACCGATAATAAGATTTTGTTCTTCCAATTTTTCATTTTGTTCTGCAATGATGGCCTTTTGACGCTGGTTCTTTTTGAGGTTAAAGAAAATTCCAAAAGCCAAAGCACACATGCAAAACAATGCCGCCATAACAATATATTTTATTGTTCGTTGCTTGTCATTTTCCTGACTCAGTTGCAATACCTTTTGCTGCTGTATTCTTCGTGCTCTTTCTTGAATCTTGTCAAAATCATACTGCATTTGCATTTGTGTGATTTTTTTATCTCTTTCAGTATTGAAAAGCGAGTCATTTACATTTTTAAACAACACCTGGTTTTCATAAGCCTGCTTGTAATCACCTTGAATACTGTATATTTGGGCTAGATTCTTGTACGCTTTTTTTTGCCATTCCAGCGAACCTATTTCTTTGGCAATGCCCAATCCTAGCTTATATTCAGTCAACGCTTTGGCTCTATCACCTTTCTTTAAATAGCAATACCCTATGTTGATATGACAATTTGAAATTCCGGCTTTATCACCAATTTCATTGCAAAAATCAATTGCCTTCGAGAACGATTTCAATGCCGTATCATACTTTCCTAGTTTCATATAATTCTCACCTATTGACTGATAACTTTCGGCAAATTGATAGGAATTATCAAACTCCTCTGCTAGTTCCAAACCTTTGTAATGAATTTCCAACGACTTTTCATATTTTCCCTGATTCAAATAGACATTCCCAATATTACTGTAGGTTCCTGCAATTCCAAATTGGGCATCCACATTGTCTATTTTCTCAAAAATTTGAATAGCCTTATAATAGTAATCTAACGCCTTGGCATACTCCTCTTGCTGTTTATAGGAAATCCCGATATTCACATAAGTATAGCCTACGGATAAAGTGTCTCCCGCTTTTTCATAAGCCTTCAACGCTTTGATGAGAATACTGAGAGCTTCAGGAAAGTTACCTTGTTTGCTATACACCACTCCCATTTCACTATAATTATAAGCCAGATTGAGATCTTCCTTTAGCTCTATAAATAGTTTATTTGATTTTTGGAGATAATCCATAGCAGTAGTGAAGTTGGCCTTGCTGTTGTAAATCCGTGCTAAATTGGAATACGAATTTGCAATACCCTTCTTGTAACCAATTTTTTTAGACAAGGCCAATGCCTGACTGGAATAGTCTTCGGCAATGTCTTGTTTATAATTTACATGATAATAATAGAGATCATTCAGTAAAATAACTTTTACCGAATCCGATAAAGAGGGTGATTGTTGTTGATGTGCCTGATTGTATTTTTTAAGTACCACATTCAAGCTATCGATTCTATGTTGTTGACAATAGACTGAAAAATTTAGGCACAATAATACCGTTATCAGGATATTTTTAATAGTTAACATTGGGGGTTATTTAACTATGTAAAAATAAAAGAAATATTGGTTAATTGACTATTATTCAGAATTATTTAAAATTCAACTAAAACACACAGTATCAAAAATTTGCTTATGACTTACCCGAGAGGAATAAAATCGTAAAAAATACATATACAAAAAGGAAAACAAGGGAAATTGAAACCCTATGCATGTCAAAATAACGCGAGCTAACTCTAAAAAATCTTTTTATTACTTTTCTTTCCATAACATATTTGCAATTTAGTTCTTCTTTCAAAGATTACAAATCTAATGTTTAGTACAATCTTAAATGTTATGAGATTACAATTCTAGGTTATGAAATTAATATATTTGGGGATTTATTTCCCTTCCTTTTTGCTGTTCATATATTCCGTTATTCTTCTAATACAGAAACGAATAGCAAAAAAATTAATCGCCAATAGAAAAAAGGTAAGTACCGAAAGCATGGCGATTTCAAACACATTCATAAAGAGATTTGCGTTTCTATCTCCGTCCAAAACGAAAAAGCTCGTGACCGAAAATACAATCGATATAATACCTACAAAAATTAATTTTGTTTGAGTTTTCATCTCTTTTTACTTTTTTTTGCAAAGATAAGCAAAACCCATTTTGAAACTATAATCCAAGTCGTTTCTTGTATGAAAACAATCACAAAGCATTTGAAAGAATATAGCCTACTCTGTAAATAAATTTATAACTTTACACCTACGTTAAAAACTACATTTTATGAGAATCGTCAAATACATCTTCCTTCTACTCCTCTTGGCCATCATTGGTGCATCAGTTTATATAGCTACCCAAAAAGGCGATTTCGAAATTGAACGATCAACTGTAATAAAGGTACCAAAAGAAATTGTTTTCAACTATGTAAACGATTATCGAAACTGGGAAGAATGGGGTTCTTGGAAAGAAGACGACAAATCAATGCAATTCACCTATCCTGACAATACTGTTGGTCTCGACGGATCCTATTCTTGGAAAGGAAGTAATGGTGATGGCGAAATGAAAACCACTTTTGTAAAACAAAACGACAGCATTGCACAAAAAGTAGTTTCAGGTGACAACCAATATACTTCTTTTATTACTTTCAAAGATACTGTTGGCGGTACAAAAGTAACTTGGGGATCAAAAGGAACTGTAGATTTCATGAGCAAGTTCCATGCAACTTTTAACGGCGGAATCAAGAAAATGATGGAAATCATGCACGAGAGAAGCCTCAACAACTTGAACCAAATCATTACAAAAGAAATCAGTACTTATAATGTAGAAGTAAATGGTATTGTTCAAAAACAGCCTTCTTTCTACATAAAGCAAACGGCAACTACCAAACTGAAAGACATGCAATCGAGAGTAAACCCGATGCTGCAAAAAATGATTACCTTCTTCAAAAACAATGCAATGAAGATGAATGGCAAACCTTTCATAATCTACGAAAGCGTTGATGCACAAGCGGGAACGATCACATTTTCAGTTTGTGGCCCCTTGATGGAAGAAATTTTTCTAGCTCCAGAAAGCGACATCAGTGTGGGGAAACTTGAAGGTTTTTCTGCCTTGAAAACTACTTTAAGAGGCGATTATTCACATCGAGATGAAGCGATTGCAACAGCAAAAGATCATATTGCTAAAAATAATATTCCTCAAAATACAGCCTTGAAATACATTGATGTGTATGTGCAAAATGCTTCGGATGTAAAGAGCCCTTCGAAATGGGTGACAGAATTATTAATCCCAGTTCAATCTCAAACTCCAACAGCTAATCCGGCTACGACCCCACCAACTGTAGTTACACCACCAGTTTTGGCTCCAGAAGTTATCACTGATTAATTATTGAAAAGACTTTTGCAAACGACTTCTGTAATGTGAATTGACACCTGTTTGACAATAGCTTTTGGGTTCAACTATAATACTATAAGAAAAAATTATAGAAATTTAATTTCATAAAACAAAAATCGGTTGTACATTTGCCTAACAGTGTTAAACAATTTAATACTTTATAAAATGGCAAGCAAAGATCGAATTTTACGTCAAAAAGAAGAAACCAGAAAGAACATTCTGGATGCTGCCTATACTATTGCAAAAGAAGAAGGTTGGCAAAGCCTCAGCATGAGAAAAATTGCCGACAAGATTGAATACACAGCCCCAATCATCTACGAATATTTTTCTAATAAAGATGCCATCTTGCAAGAACTTACACTTAAAGGTTTTATCGCTTTGACCAAAGACCTGGAAAAAGCAAAAAGCCTTTCAGAAGATCCAGCTGAACAATTAGAAAAAATGTGGATGGCCTATTGGGATTTTGCTTTTTCTGATAAGGAACTCTATCAAGTGATGTATGGCGTTCAAATGAACTGTTGTTCTGGTAGATGTTCAGCAACAGAAAATCCTTATAATCTATTTACAGGGGTAATTGCCGAAATAATGAAGAGCCAAAACCCATCAAAAGAAGTCATCAAACAAAAATATTTTACCTTCTTTTCTGTAATCCACGGATTGGTATCGGTGAATATGGTTGGAAATGGATTACCAGCTTCAACCAACAATGAAATTTTGAAAGATGCCATCGGTGGTATCATTAAATCCATACAATAAAAAAATTTTCAACTTTACTTAACAGTGATAAATCATTTAATTAACAAATAGAAGAGCATTGGCTTTTTTTTAAACTCTTACTTAACACTGTTAGATAGTTTAATACCAATTTAAAAGGAATGGTAGAATAATAATTATATGTCTTTTTTTACATTTTTACTTAACGATGTTAGATAATTTAATACAAATAAAACAAACCCTTAACCCTAATAAATGCAATCAATCTCAATGTTAAACAAATTTAAACCCAATACTAAAATGAAAAATGTAATCCTCTCCAGCTTGATACTGGTACTAACATTAATTGGATGTTCGGATAAATCCCAAGCTCCAATGGCGGCTGTCGCTCCTCAACTTCCGGTTTATTCCATTGAAGCTTCATCAGCTACTACTGATTCTGAATATCCTGCAGCTATCCAAGGAACTGTGGATGTTGAAATCCGTCCACAAGTAAGTGGCAACTTGGAAAAAGTTTTTGTTGATGAAGGTGCTTATGTTTCAAAAGGACAAGCCTTATTTAAAATTAACGAACAACCTTACCGAGAACAATTGAACAATGCTTTGGCAAGCCTGCATTCTGCGGAAGCGGCTTTAATAAATGCCCAATTGGAAATCGATAAATTAACACCGCTTGTTCAGAACAAAGTAGTTTCTGATTATCAGTTAAAAACGGCAAAGGCTTCACATAGAATTGCTACTGCAAATTTGGATCAGGCAAAAGCAATGGTAGGTTCTGCTAGAATCAACTTAGGTTACACAACTATCACTGCTCCAGTTAGCGGTTACATCGGACGTCTTCCAAAAAAACAAGGAAGTTTGGTTTCCTCTTCAGATATCGAGCCGTTGACAAAACTTTCTGACGTTCATGAAGTGTATGCTTATTTCTCTCTTGGAGAAACGGATTTTATCAACTTCAAGGCTCAATATTCTGGAAACACTATCAACGATAAAATCAAAAAATTGCCTCCTGTAACTTTAATTTTAGCCGATAATAACGCTTACGCAGAAACAGGAAAAATTGATATGGTTGACGGTCAATTTGATAAAAACACTGGAGCCATAACACTTCGCGCTACTTTTCCAAATGCAAATGGAATTTTACGATCTGGAAATACAGGAAAGATCCGCTTGGGAATTCAACATGAAGATGCAATTCTAGTTCCGCAATCTGCCACAATTGAAATGCAAGATAAAGTTTTCGTCTTTACAGTTGACAAGGAAAACAAAGTAACCAAAGCACCAATTACAATTATTGGTAAAAGCGGAACTGATTATCTTATCAAAGATGGCGTAAAATCAGGTGATCAGATCGTATTAAGCGGTATCGACAAACTTCAGGAAGGTCAGGCAATACAGCCAACAAAATCTACAAAGATTGCTCAAGTAATTACTAAAAAATAATTTTTTCGAAATGTTCAAAATATTCATTCAAAGACCGGTACTTGCAACCGTAATCTCCATTTTATTGGTGATTTTAGGTGTACTCGGACTTACAAAATTGCCCTTACAACAGTTTCCTGATATTGCACCACCATCGGTTTTGGTTACTGCTGTGTATCCTGGAGCAAATGCCGAAACGGTTTTACGTTCCGTAGCACCATCCTTAGAAGAATCTATCAATGGTGTTGAAAACATGACCTACATGAGTTCAACTGCCAGTAACGACGGTACGTTAGCGATCACTGTTTTCTTCAAATTAGGGACAGATGCCGATCAAGCTGCGGTAAACGTTCAAAACAGAGTTGCTCAAGCTACAAGCCAATTGCCTGCGGAAGTCGTGCAACAAGGTGTCATCACAGCGAAACAACAAAACAGTTTTATCATGGCCATCGGAATGTCAACCGAAGATGAGGCTAAATATGACCAGACTTTTGTTGCCAATTATGCCCAAATCAATATCATTCCAGAAATCAAGCGTATTCCTGGAGTGGGTTCTGCCGCTATCTTTGGAGGGACGAAAGATTACTCGATGCGTGTTTGGTTGAATCCAACACAAATGGCGACTTATAATGTAACGCCAAATGAAGTTATGGCTGCAATTCAAGACAAGAGTTTGGAAGCAGCTCCAGGTAAATTTGGGGAACGAAGCAAGGAAGTTTTCGAATATGTAATCAAATACAAAGGAAAACTAACCAAGCCTGAGGATTATCAAAATATTGCCATCCGTTCTAACAACGATGGTTCGATTCTTCGTCTGAAAAATGTTGCCAGAGTGGAACTCGGTGCCTATTCTTACAACAGTTTGACGCGCTTGAATGGTGAAAAGGGAATCGTAATTGGTATCATTCAGTTGGCCGGTTCTAATTCAAATGACATTCAGGTTGCGATTAACGAATTGATGGTAAAAGCGGCGAAAGATTTTCCAAAAGGTATCAAGCACAATATTTTTTACAGCACAAAAGTTTCGTTGGATCAATCTATCGAACAAGTACAACACACATTGATCGAAGCTTTTATGTTGGTATTTATCGTTGTTTTTCTTTTCCTTCAGGATTTCAGATCGACATTGATTCCTGCAATTGCAGTTCCGGTAGCGATTTTAGGAACGTTCTTTTTTATGCAATTATTCGGATTTTCGATAAATCTCCTAACGCTTTTCGCTTTAATCTTGGCAATTGGTATTGTGGTCGATGATGCGATTGTCGTCGTCGAAGCCGTGCATGCCAAGATGGAACATAAGCATTTGTCTCCAAAAGTTGCCACCCACGAAGCCATGCACGAAATTACCGGAGCAATTATTTCGATCACCTTGGTAATGGCTGCTGTATTCTTGCCCGTTGGTTTTATGGAAGGTTCTACAGGTGTTTTCTATCGACAGTTTGCCTTCACAATGGCCATTGCAATTGTAATTTCTGCTGTAAACGCTTTGACTTTAAGCCCTGCCCTAGCTGCATTGTTCTTGAAAGACAATCATGCACCACACGACGGTGAAAAACCATACGTTAAACCAGGATTTAAGCAAAAATTCTTCAACGCGTTCAATACCAGTTTTAACTCATTAACCAACCGTTATGTTGGCGGATTGAAATTCTTGATTCGTCATAAATGGGTTAGTTTGGGTGGTTTGGCTTTAATTACTGTAGCAACTGTTATAATGGTCAGAACAACTCCTGCTGGATTTATTCCTACGGAAGACCAAGGATTTATTGCTATTGCGGTAAATACTCCATCTGGAACATCGTTAGAAGGAACTCAGAAAGTGATGACCGAAGCTGAAAATATGTTACGAAAACTACAATCCACAAGAGATGTAACCGCTATTTCCGGTTTCAACCTCTTGACTAATTCTACGAGTCCTTCTTCTGCAATTGTTTTTATTTTGCTCAAGCCAAATGAAGAACGCGGCGAAGTAAAAGACATCAATGCCATAATGGGACAGGTTCAAGGTCAACTTGGTGCCATTTCAGGAGGAAGTTTCTTCGTATTCAGTTTTCCAACCGTTCCAGGTTTTAGTAACGTTGAAGCTCTGGATGTTGTGTTGCAAGATAAAACAGGTGGAAAGCTCGATAAATTTAGCGGTGTCTCTCAAGAATTCATCGGAGAATTGATGAAACGTCCAGAAATTGCCGTTGCCTTTACCTCTTTCAAAGCCGATTATCCTCAATTGCAATTGGATATTGATGATGCAAAAGCAGATCAATTGGGTGTGAAAGTAAAAGACATTCTACAAACCATGCAAGCCTATTTTGGTAGTGCTCAAGCCTCTGATTTCAACCGATTTGGTAAATATTACAGAGTGATTGTACAAGCTGATATTGAAGACAGAGCCGATCCTTCGGCTATCAATAATGTCTTCGTAAAAAATAAAAACGGCGAAATGGTGCCGATAAATACTTTGGTAAAACTGACTCGTATTTATGGTTCAGAAACGGCTTCGAGATACAACTTGTTCAACTCGATTTCGATCAATGCGATTCCAAAACCTGGCTTTAGTTCGGGTGATGCCATCAAAGCGATTGAACAAGTGGCAGAACAGCAATTGCCAGCCGGATACAGTTATGAATTTTCAGGACAAACCCGTGAAGAAATTTCTTCCGGAGGACAATCGGCAACCATTTTCCTATTGTGTCTGATCTTCATTTATTTCCTACTTGCTGCACAATACGAAAGTTATATTTTGCCTCTAGCCGTAATTTTTTCAATCCCAACAGGAATCTTTGGAGTTTTTGCAGCCATCGGCTTGACCGGAATTGAAAACAACATTTACGTTCAAGTTGCCCTAGTAATGCTCATCGGATTACTCGCCAAGAACGCGATTCTTATCGTAGAGTTCGCCGTTCAAAAAAGAAAATCAGGTCAGGCTTTGGTAAATGCGTCCATAAATGCGGCAAAATTACGTTTACGACCAATTATCATGACGTCACTAGCTTTTGTTGTTGGATTGATCCCGATGATGAGTGCCACAGGACCATCAGCTCAAGGTAACCATTCTATCAGTATTGGTGCCGCTGGAGGTATGGTTTCAGGAGTAATTCTAGGATTGTTGATCATTCCGGTTTTATTTATCGTATTCCAATATTTACAAGAAAAAGTCAGCGGAAAGCCAATCGCTGTAATCCATAACGAAGAAAAATAATGAAAAAGCACATCAATAAATACCTTGCCGTACTCGTACTTCTTACCTTATCAGCCTGTAAGATTTCCGAAAATGTCGAGACACCGAAAGAAGCAATTCCCGCAAGTTTCAGAAATGCAACTACGGAAGATTCAACTTCAATTGCCGATGTAGAATGGAAACAATTCTTTAAAGATGCTTCCCTTTTAAAACTCATTGACAGTGCCGTTGCCAAAAACAACGACCTGCAAGTGGCTCAAAAAAACATCGAGGCTGCTCAATGGCAATTGAAACAAGCCAAATGGAACAATGTTCCTGAATTGAACCTTCAAATTAATGGGGCTTCGAACCGTATTTCAGATAACAGTTTGAACGGTTTGAGTACCAATACCTTTTTGGGGCAGCACCACGTTAACGATTATAATGCAGCTGTAGGCCTTTCTTGGGAAGCTGATATCTGGGGTAAAATGAGAAGCCAGAAAAAAGAAGCTTTGGCAAAATACCTGCAATCTGGCGAAGCCAAAAAAGCTTTGCAAACCACAATTGTTGCGAATGTGGCCAAAGGCTATTACAATCTTTTGATGATGGATGCCCAATTGGCTATTGCCAAAAAGAACCTAACCTTGAACGACAGTACTTTATTTGTAATCAACTTGCAATTTGAAGCTGGACAAGTCACTTCTTTAGCCAAGCAACAAGCCGAAGCACAACAATCAGTTGCAGCACAATTGATTCCGCAATTGGAACAAAATATAGCTATTCAGGAAAATGCCTTGAGCATCCTGGCAGGAACTTTTCCAGATGCAAAAGTACGTAATACTGACTTGAACAGCATTGGCTTAAACGACGATTCATCTGCTGGAATACCTTCTTCATTAGTGAGCCGAAGACCGGATGTACACTTTGCCGAATTGGGCTTGCAAGCCGCCAATGCGAAAGTAGGTATCGCAAAAGCCTATTTCTATCCGAGCTTGAAAATTACCGCTTCTGGTGGTTTGAATTCCTTCGAATCCAGCAATTGGTTCAATATTCCTGCTTCTGTATTTGGTACCGTTGCCGGAAGTTTGACGCAACCAATCTTGAACAGCAGAAAAATCCGTACCCAATATGAAGTAGCCAAAATAGATCGCGAAAAAGCCGTTATCCAGTTCCGTCAATCGGTTCTGGTAGCCGTTGGTGAAGTATCGGATGCTTTGGTGCAGGTTGAAAAACTAAAGGAACAGCAAAACATTTTAGCCAACAGGGTAACCACCTTGCAGACCGCCATCAAAAACGCCAATATGCTCTTCAAAAACGGAATGGCAAATTACCTCGAAGTGATTGTAGCGCAAAGCAATTTATTACAAAGCGAATTAGAACTGGCAACAATAAAACGATCTCGTCTGGATGCCGATGTAAATTTATACAGGGCTTTAGGCGGAGGCTGGAAATAAAAATTAAGGTTTTGTTTTAGATTTGTTTTTATTTGTTTCTCCGAATCAATTGCCCGAAATTTGAGTACGGCAATTGATTTTTTTTTTTTCAGAATAAAAAACAATTCAATTTAAAAACTATTTTTATAGAGATTTACAGTTAACACAGATTGCACAGATTTTCACAGATTCTGTTTTATTCAATTTAGAAATCTGTGCTTAAATTAAGAATTAGAATCTGTGTAAATTTGTGAAATCTGTGTTTAAATAAAAAATTAAAATCTGTGAAAATCTGTGAAATCTGTGTTCAAATAAAGAATTACAATCTGTGTAAATTTGTGAAATCTGTGTTCAAATAAAATAAACAATATGCAAGAAAACTTCCTCTTTCAAGCCATGATCTATTTGGCAGGAGCCGTAATCATGGTGCCCGTTGCCAAACGGCTTGGCCTCGGTTCCGTACTGGGTTATTTAGTAGCAGGAGTCATTATTGGGCCTTTTTGTCTCGGATTTATCGGAACCGAAGGACACGACATTATGCACTTTGCCGAGTTTGGGGTGGTGATGATGTTGTTTGTAATTGGGCTCGAACTCGAACCCTCACGTTTATGGCGAATGCGAAAAACCATTGCTGGAATGGGCGGTTTGCAAGTCTTGGGGACTACAATCGTCATCACCGCTTTGGCAATGTTAATAGGCCTTGATTTCAAAACCTCACTTGTAATGGGAATGATCATTGCCATGTCATCCACTGCAATTGTCATGCAAACTTTGGAAGAAAAAGGGTGGATGAAATCCGTTGCGGGACAAAGTTCGTTTGCCGTATTGCTGTTTCAGGATTTAGCCATTATCCCGATGCTGGCCTTGTTTCCGCTTTTGGCAGATGATACTTTAAAATCGGCTTCCGCCAATGTCTCCCACACCACTTTAATCGACAACTTGCCCGAATGGAGCCAACCCTTCATCGTTTTACTCGCTGTGGCAACCGTAATCATCATTGGAAAATACCTCTTGAGACCAATATTCCACATGATGGCAAAAACCGGAATGCGTGAAATGTTTACCGCAACTGCCTTGCTTCTGGTTGTAGGTATCGCCGTCCTGATGACTTCCGTTGGACTTAGTCCTGCACTGGGAGCTTTTTTGGCAGGTGTAGTTTTGGCCAACAGCGAATACCGACACCAACTGGAAATTGCCATCGATCCCTTTAAAGGATTGCTTCTTGGCTTGTTTTTTATCGCCGTTGGAAGTTCCATCGACTTTCAATTGCTTATTAGTAAACCGTGGATCATCCTTAGCTTGGTGGTAACCTTGATGCTCATCAAAACCATAATCCTTTTCGGAATAGGCAGGATCTTCAAAGTACGAAATGCCCAAAACCTCCTCTTCAGTGTAGGCTTGAGCCAAATTGGAGAATTCTCGTTTGTACTGTTAAGTTTCTCCTTTCAGGAAGGCATTCTCGGTAAAGAAATCACTGATTTGATGATGGCTGTTACTGCCATAAGTATGGCCCTCACTCCTATCATGATGCTGCTGAATGAAAAATTCCTGATTCCGCGTCAATGTGCCGCGATGAATCCTACTGGTTATATTGAACGTGAAAGCGATATCGAGGAACAGGACAACCCCGTTATCATTGCCGGATTTGGACATTTCGGAAATACCATCGGACGATTTTTAAAAGCAAATGATATTGCTACAACGGTTTTGGATAATGATAGTGATAATGTAGATTTCCTACGTAAGATGGGCTTTAAGGTCTATTATGGCGATGCAACACGTTATGATTTGTTAGAAATCGCTGGAGCAAAAAAGGCACAGATTATTGTCATCGCCATTAACGATGCTGAGAAACGCTTGAGCATGATTGAAACCGTCAAGAAACATTTCCCCCACTTATACATCTTGGTTCGTTCCTCGAATAGGTATGATGCCTACGATCAGATGAATGCAGGAATCATGCACATCTACAGGGAAACACTCGACACCAGCCTTCGAGTTGGGGTGGATGTCCTGAAAATTTTAGGACATAGCAAATTAGAAGCTACCCAATCTGCCAAGACGTTTTTCACCCATGATGAAAGAACCTTGAAGTTTTTGGCAAGCATGAAAAACAATGATGACGAATACATCAATGCGGCACGAGAAAAAATCGAGGAACTGGAAAAACTCATCCTTGCCGACCGTGAAGCACTCCGCCTCCAGAACGCCGAAAGTGCTTTATTGATCGAATAAGGAAACTTTTTTAGAGTGATTAAATAGTTAAAGTTCAGCACCTGCTTTTGCCTTTATTCCAAAGGCAAATGCCTTTTGGTACAAAAGAAAACCCCAAACTTTACAAATTTCTTCACTAAATTTAAATCCAAACGAAGCCATAAAGTTCTTAACTTTGTTAGGAACACAACCCAAGAGTACCCACTAAAAAGAACATCTTATGGACAACACCAACACTACTTTTGAGGACCACCTCAACGGCCTCTTTGTTACCGAAGATCAAATACCTCAAGAACATCGCATTGAGGAACTCCACCAAAAACGCTACCTCAGCAATGGCGATATGAAAACATGGGACGGTCCCGTTCATGAAGTCTATTCGCCTGTTTATATCAAAACAAAAGAGGGGCTGAAGCCAAAACTCATAGGCAGTTATCCCGTTTGCACGGAAAAGGAAGCGATGGATTCCCTCACGGCTGCTGTCGAAGCCTATAATGATGGTCGAGGTGAATGGCCCACGATGAATGTTTCCGAAAGGATCAGCCATGTTGAGGCTTTCACCCGAAAAATGATAGCCAAGAAGGATGCCGTTGTCAAACTCATCATGTGGGAAATTGGTAAATCCCAAGCCGATTCGATCAAGGAATTTGATCGAACAGTCGAATATATTTATGCCACCATTGACGCTCTCAAAGATATTGATCGTGATTCGTCAGGTTTTCAAATTGTAGAGGGCATTGCGGCACAAGTTCGCCGTTCTCCACTCGGAGTCGTATTGTGTATGGGACCTTTTAATTATCCGTTGAATGAAACCTTCACCACTTTGATTCCTGCCTTGATTATGGGAAACACCATCCTTTTCAAACCACCAAAATTTGGTACCTTATTGCATTATCCGCTTCAAGAAGCTTTTCAGGAATCGTTTCCAAAAGGTGTCATCAACGTGATTTATGGTCGCGGAAATGTCATTATTCCGGGGCTGATGCAATCGGGAAAAATAAATGTGCTGACGTTAATTGGCTCCAGCCGAGTTGCCAATGAACTTAAAAAACAACATCCAAAAGTCAACCAACTTCGGGCGGTTTTAGGACTTGATGCCAAGAATGCTTCTATCATCACCCAAAATGCCGACTTGGATTTAGCCGTAAAAGAAACCCTTACTGGCTCGTTATCGTTCAACGGACAACGTTGTACGGCACTCAAGATTGTATTTGTACAAAAATCAATTGCCGATGCCTTTATCGAAAAATTCAACAAGGCCCTTTCACAATTAAAATTTGGCTTGCCGTGGGAAGAAGGCGTCAACCTGACTCCACTACCCGAGCCCTATAAAATAGACTACCTCAACGATTGCATCACTGATGCTCAAAAACATGGTGCCAAGGTGGTCAATGAAAACGGTGCTAAAACCAATGCCTCGTTCTTCTACCCAGCCGTTGTCTATCCTGTAAACAAAGACATGAAACTGTATTATGAAGAACAATTTGGACCTATAGTGCCAATCGTTCCTTTTGATGATTTGGAGGAAACCATCCAATACCTCATCAATTCCACACATGGTCAGCAAGTGAGTATCTTTAGCAATGACTCGGATGAAGTCGCTTGGTTGATCGATCCATTAGTGAATTTGGTGAGCCGTGTCAATGTGAACAGTCAGTCACAACGAGGTCCGGATGTGTTGCCATTTACGGGAAGGAAGGATAGTGCCGAGGGAACCTTGTCTGTAACCGATGCGATCCGTTCGTTTTCGATCCGTTCGCTCGTGGCCTTCAAGATGAACGACAGCAACAATCAATTGGTAAACGAAATTGTCAATTCAGGGAAGTCAAAATTCCTGAGTACGAAGTTTATCTTTTAAGCCAATGCACTCCATCACCGATTTATTGGCACAAATAGCACACCGTCCTTGGGAACTCCCGAAAGGAAACTGGAAATATTACCAGGAATGGAACAATGCCCTTTTCATTCATTGGGCCGTTCCTCCAGAAGCATTGCAACATTATCTTCCGGAAAATCTTCCTTTGGACACCTTTGAAGGCAAGGCTTATGTTTCGTTGGTGGCGTTCACGATGCAAAAGATTCGTCCTCGACAATTGCCGGCTGTTGCCTATATTTCGGACTTTCATGAAATCAACCTTCGCACTTATATTGATAGGGATGGCAAAAAAGGCGTTTACTTCCTAAGTATGGAAGCCGAGAAAAGCCTCTCGGTGTGGATTGCCAAAAGCATGTCGGGACTTCCGTATGAAAAAGCCTTGATGTTTAGGGACGAAAAAAGCTATACCTCCAAAAATGCCAAAAGGGATTTTGAGTTGGATGCTGTTTTTGAAATCAAGGAAACTGTAGCCACCAAAACCGATCTCGACCGATGGCTGACCGAACGCTATAGTCTTTATTTAGACGAAAAAAACAGCCTCTACCGCTATGAAGTGCACCACAAAGAATGGGAAATCAAGCATGTGGAAGTGAAAAACCTGAACTTGAAATATAAGATTGGCGACTTGGATTTCTCCAAACAAAAACCTGATTTGATGCATTATTCTGATGGTGTGAAAGTCTTGGCTTGGGGGAGAGAGAAATTAAAATAAACTCCACTGCCCTATTTTTTATAACGAACCGCGTCCTTTTTGACGCGGTTTTTTTATTAAAGCAATCAAAACTTCATTCTTTTATAAAATGCAATAAAAACAGTACGAGTGTTTTTGTAAATGTAGCCCACTTTTACTGTGCTTTTTAAGCCGTCTGCCACTACATTTAGTTGCTTTATCGCTCCGTTACTACCCGTTAGTGCACCGTTACTTCATGTAAGCGTTTCGTTAATCGTTGTCACTGTTTCGTTAATCTTTTCCACCTTCTTGTTAATCATTGCCACCATTTCGTTAAGCCATGCCATCTTTTCGTTAATATTGGCACCGTTTCGCTAATATTTGCCACCTTTTCGTTAGCCTTTGCAACCGTTTCGTTAAGGCTTGCCACCAATTCGTTAATCATTGCCACTATCTCGTTAAGGCTTGCCAGTATTGAAAACTATTGAAGTAGTACTATATAACTACCAATTTTTTGAAGTATCACTAAAAATACTCGATTCCTACTTCTAAAAAATTCTGGAAAGCATTCAAATTATGAGATCTTTTTACACAAAAGAAGAATTTACTTTCCTAGTAATATGGTCTTGTAATAATGATTTAAAAATTATTTTTGAATTCTGCATGAAACATAAAGAGATTAAGTGAAGAGGCTTAGTTTCGATCAATTGATATTTTGTGTATATTCGGAGAAGAAATGGGCAGACCTATATGAAAAAAATAAAGCATTCATTTATCTTACTACTAGTTTTGATTTCTATAAATAAATTAAGAAGTCAAAATTTAAATTTGATTGTAAAAAAAATTGCTACAATAAATGAATTACAATTTGAAGGACAAAGTGGAAAATATCCAAACTTTGAAAACTTTGAACTCCTAAAAAACAAAGCAAACACAGGAGAACTTATAAACCTTCTTGACAACAAAAATGCTGTTGTTGCAGGTTATGCTTCTCTGGGCCTTATTGACAAAAATCATAACGAACTTGAAAAAGTCTTTACAAAGCTTCTCCTTAAAAATGAAACTGTCACAACATTAGGAGGTTGTCTGATAGACGAAGAAGAATTACCTGCTGTATTTTATAATTATTTCATTTTTGAAAGTAAACTATCCGAAGTTGAAAAAAATAAAACAATTTCAAAACTTGACAGTATTGTAATTTACAATGGAAACTCAAATTATTTATTACATAAGGTATTAGAAGAAAAAAAAAAATAATAATTCTTCTTATAATCAGCAAATTAAACATTTAGCTTATCAAAAATACAATCAAGATGCACTTCTTTATATTTCAAATTGGAAAATTGAAACAGATAAAGAAATACTTAAAAAAGCATGGCTAACTTATATTGACAAAATAGAAATAAGCGATCATTATTTAGGGTTTTATTATAACACAGTTGAAAAATTATTGGAATTTAAGGACGATGAAATTAATGCTAAAATTTTATCAAAACTTATCAAGAATAAGGAAAGCTGGGAATATGATAAAGAAAAATTTAAACTCTTATTCTCTGAATATAATTTAAAACTAGATTTAGAAGATTGATGGAGAGGATTTAAAATTGAGGAACTTTCCAAAGTAATTTGAATAGCAAAAAGAAAACATCAAATGAAAAACAGTAAACAAGTGACAGCATTATATTCAAACACTCGGCATCTGACCAAAGTTATAGTTGCGGAGTTTACTTACTGTATTCTTATTTTTTTTTGTTTTCTTCTTATAGCCAAAAATACTATTGCAGTTTATCAAGATTTGATACTGGTTGTCTATGTAATCCTTTTGTTTGTAGTACCATTTGGGTTCAATCTCTTTCAGATTTTTAAATTCAGTAAACAAAAGGAGAACGGAAAAGTAAGCAACTATATCATTACCACTATTTTATTAATAAATTTAATGTTGATGTATCTATTGAAATAAATCAAAACTATAAAATGACTCACCCCTTTTCTCCTCTAATTCAACCACAAGAATTATTAGAACTACAGCATTCTAAAAACCTAATCCTAGTTGACGCTAGCAATGGAAAAGACGCTTACGCAAACTACCAACGTCAACATCTGGACAAGGCTTTGTTTGTAGATCTAAACACAGAACTTGCCGATATCAAAGAAGATGTTACTGATGGCGGAAGGCATCCGTTGCCTACAATAGAGCAATTCTCAAAAACCTTGTCGCGATTGGGGATTTCCAAGGAAAGCCATGTTGTGGTGTATGATGACAAAATGGGTGCGAATGCTGCTGCACGGTTTTGGTGGATGCTAAAAGCAGTTGGACATGAGAAAGTGCAGGTGCTGGATGGAGGTTTTCAGGAAGCAGAACGGGTGGGTTTTCCGATAAATTCAAAAGTGGTAAGCACGACACCAACGACCTATTTCATCGAAGACTGGAAGCTGCCTCTAGCTACAATGGACGAAGTAGAAGCTGTGGTGCAAGACACCCATCATATCGTAATTGACGTTCGGGACAGTGAACGTTATCGAGGCGAAAAAGAACCGATTGACTTGATTGCGGGACATATTCCGGGAGCGATCAACATTCCTTTTACCGAAAATCTAACTAAAAATGGCGTATTCCTTTCTTCGGAAAAATTAAAGGAAAAATACCTAAACGTTTTCAATAGCATTTCTTCTGATAAAATCATTGTGCATTGTGGTTCTGGTGTAACAGCTTGCCATACTCTTTTGGCGATAGCTACTGCTGGTTTGGATATTCCGAAATTATATGTAGGTTCATGGAGTGAATGGAGCCGGAATAAAATGTAAACCCAACTTATTTTATATACTTAATCCATATAAAGAAAAAGACACGAATTACACGAATTTACACCAATTGTCTAGTATCGATTTGTGCAAATTCGTGTAATTCGTGTCTCTTTTGTTTTTTTTCTTTCTGAGTAATTACAAGTTCATCTATCGTTTGATAGCACCATCAAAATCGGATTAATGCGGAAGCTTGTCTTTTAGCAATCCGTAGATAAAAGTTCCGATCATGGCTCCAAGAAGGATGACGGCAACACTCCAAAATCCCGCACCAATAAGGATAAAAATGGGTCCCGGACAAGCACCAACCAAAGCCCAACCCAAACCGAAGAACAAACCTCCGACCCAGTAACGGAAAGAACCTTTTTCTTTATCGGCGATAATGATTGGGTTTCCCTCAATGTCTTTGATGTTTTTGCGTTTGATGATTTGGATCCCGATGATTCCCGTGAATACGGCTACTCCAATGATGCCATACATGTGGAAGGATTGGAACTGGAACATTTCGTAGATGCGGTACCAGGAAACGGCTTCAGATTTTGTGAGTACGATCCCGAAAAGGAAGCCAACTAATAAATATTTTATGAATTTCATTTTATGTTTTTTCTAAAAGTTAAAAGAGTGCCTTTTGTTTTTAATCTAGCCTCGATTGTAATGGAAATCCTTTTTATTTTTTCTTTAAAAATGAAAAGGATTGCAATGGAAAGCGGGAATATGGATTGTTTTATGCCTTGTGTTTTGCTCCTAAAAAATAAGAGGTAAAAGGAAATGTGCCATGATCAATCCGCCAACAAAGAATCCGATGACGGCTTTGAGCGAAGGAATTTGCAGGTTGCTGAGTCCTGAAATGGCGTGTCCTGAAGTACAGCCACCAGCATAACGCGAACCAAAACCGATTAATATTCCGCCAATTAGCAGGATGATGAGCACCTTTGGTGAACTGAACACTTCATTCCCAAAAAGGGCTTGTGGAGCGAGTTTTCCGTTTGGTGCATCGATGTTTAGAGTTGCCAGTTGCTCGATTGTTTTAGGGTTGATGTCAACGTTTGTTGGGTCGCTCATATAGTGAACGGCTACAAAACCGCCAATCATGGCCCCCAAAAGAACGACAAGGTTCCAGATTTGTGATTTCCAGTCGAAACGGAAAAATTCGGCGAATTTATCGGCTCCAGCCAATGTGCAAAGTGTTCGGATATTGGAAGACATTCCAAAAACTTTTCCGAAATAATTGAGCAGTAGCATGACCATCCCGATTATAAATCCTGACACATACCACGGCCAGGTTTGGGTAATTAAATCCATATTAATTATTTTTTATTTTTATTCGCCACAGATTAAAAGAATTAAAAAGGATTCTATTTTGTTGAATCATAAAAATCCTCTAATCTGTGGGAAAATAAGATTGATAGTTTTTTTGTTTAATTAATGCAAAAATAGCAATTCAAATGATTTTTTGGGCGAAATACCAACGTATTAAAATAAACGCTTAAATTTGGGTGCTTAATTTAAAGGTCGAAATGAAAAAATTTACAATCGAAATCAAATGGGGAATACGGTATTTTTTTGCCTATCTCGTTTGGACGTATGTCGAAAAAATGAGTGGGTACTACAACGAAAAAATTGATGATTATCCTTTATACTCCAGTTTGTTTCTTTTTATTGCCATCTTTATATATGCCATGGCGATAAACGATAAGAAGAAAAATTATTTCAACAACACTATGGAATGGAAACAAGGCGTTGTGACAGGAATTTTTATGACGATTGTAATTGCGATTTTGATGCCGTTGTGTCAAATCGTGATCCATAAAGGAATGGCTCCCGAGTTTTTCCCAAACATGATTGAAAATGCTGTAGCAAAAGGAACAAAAATCGAAGATGCAAGAGCCTATTTCAACCTTTCGAGCTATATCTTCCAGAGTATCTTTTCGGCTTTATCGTTTGGAGTGGTAATTTCGGCGATTGTGGCTTACTTTTTGCAAACCAAAACTTTAAAAAAATAAGATGAAAACAGGTGCTTTTTTTTCGGGATTGTTGGTGATGTTGGTACTGGTTTCTTGCGTAAGTACGAAATCAACTATCAAAAATATTGATGATAATGCTCCTGATTTGGTGCTAACAAAGGACAATGTTTTCCTTATTACGGAATACAGCACGGACAAGAAATATGGCTATGATAAGGATTATCCCATCAATTTGTTTTATAAGAATGCAAAGGATGATTCCATCAATCAAGCTCGCTTTTTGAATGCTTTGGCGGGGCCAAACGGCGAAAAGATTTTCTACAAGAAATTGGAGAATTGTTGCCCGTTTCCTTCCAAGAGAAGTGAATATGGTGCGGCATTGCTCGACGTTTATGAAATCAAATGGATAGGTCAAAAAAAACCAATCAAGCTGTACTTGAATATTTATGAAAAAAGCGAATTGATGGTGCCAATTGGGTTTACGTTGAAGAAGTTTTAAGTCTTGATCGTATAGAAATTTTTGACAAATTTTAGTAGAAAAACAAAACTTAAAAACAACAGCGTCAATACAACAGCAAAAGAACTTTCCAGAAATTGAATCCCCAAAATAAAAGCCAAACCTGTCGCTAACATCCTATTTCGATAATCATAAAGAAGTATTTTTTCTTTTTCGAAATGGATCATCAACATCGAAATCAAACTAATCAACCCGATAAAAAATACTAAATCCTGATAATCATTTGTTTGTTCGATTAAAGCAACAATGAGTAATCCGATAGAAATAAAAATCCCTAGCGACAATGCAAGTGTGTCTATATTTGCTTTTTGTACCCATATTTTAGACTGGTTATAGAACGAAAGATTGAAGTTTTCAAATTCACCATTGCTCATTGTCTTTCCTGTTAGACATTTTCGTTTTAAGATATCAAAATACTTTATCGGGAATCGATCTCTAAAATCTAGAAACAAACCAATGTTCCATTCTTCTGAATCTTGTGGTAAAAAAATTTCAGATATAAGAAAATCTAATTTTACCGTTATACTTTTTGTATTACCATCAATCAATAGTGATAGGTTTTCGCAATGCATGATTTTCGAAAGTAGTTTTCCGTTATCACCATAAACTTTCACTTTACGGAAATGATACCAATTGTAAGGAAAAATTAGTTTGAGGTTTAACTGTTTCATAAAGCTTTTTTTTTGAAATAGTATAACTATTTGGATTAAAACCAATTAATCAAATTTAAAGAAATAAAACCAAAATTCAAATATTTTTAAAATCTAAACTTCTCTACAACGTTTTTGTCGAAAAAGTAATCATAATAATTTCTAAATCAACATCCTTTTTTATCAATTCATAACTATCTTTGCACCGTCAAAAACTACATTATGAATCTACAAGATATTCCAAAAATTAAGCATTTAGACAGTGGCAATTTCTTTCTTCTAGCTGGTCCTTGTGCTATTGAAGGCGAAGAAATGGCTTTGAGAATTGCCGAAAAACTAGTTGCTGTTACTGATAAATTACAAATTCCTTACGTTTTTAAAGGTTCTTTCAAGAAAGCAAACCGTTCTAGAATTGACAGTTTTTCTGGAATTGGAGATGAAAAAGCCTTGAAAATCCTTAGAAAAATCTCTGAAACATTTGATGTTCCCACCGTTACAGACATTCATACCAATGAAGATGCTGCAATGGCTGCCGAATATGTGGATGTTTTGCAAATCCCTGCTTTTTTAGTTCGTCAGACGGATTTAGTTGTGGCTGCAGCCAATACAGGAAAGGTAGTGAACTTGAAAAAAGGACAATTTATGAGTCCCGAAAGCATGAAACACGCCGTTCAGAAAGTATTGGATTGCAACAACCAAAGCGTTATGGTTACGGATAGAGGAACGATGTTTGGCTACCAAGATATGATCGTGGACTACCGAGGTATTCCAACAATGCAACAATATGCTACTACGGTTCTGGATGTGACGCATTCTTTACAACAACCAAATCAAACCGTTGGTGTAACAGGCGGAAGACCTGATATGATTGAAACCGTTGCCAAAGCTGGAATCGCTGTTGGGGTTGATGGTATTTTTATAGAAACTCATTTTGATCCTGCAAATGCAAAAAGCGATGGGGCGAACATGCTTCATTTAGATTATTTTGAAGGCTTGATGACCAAATTGGTTGCCATCAGAAAAACCGTAAATTCTTTTTAATACATACCTAATTACATCATTACCTTGAAACATCCATTATTGGTTGTACTCACTTTTTGTGTTTTTTCACAGTACGCTTCTGCACAAGAACTGGCAGAAAATCCGGAAAAATACACCGCAAATAACAAAGGAAAATTCTTTATTTCGTGGGGAGGAAACCGCGAAAGCTATTCTAAATCTGATATTCACTTTAAAGGTGATGGCTATGATTTTACATTGAATGATGTAAAAGCCGATGACAAGCCAAAAGGGTATCATATTGATTATCTAAATCCGGCAAGGATGACGATTCCGCAAACGAATTTGAAGTTGGGTTATTTTATTACCGATCATTACAGCGTTAGCATTGGCGTAGATCACATGAAATATGTGATGCGTCAAAACCAAACGGTTAATATGACGGGAACCATCAATGGATATGCACCTTATGATGGAACTTATAACAACACACCACAGGTTTTAGAAAATGAATTCCTGACGTTTGAACACACCGATGGTTTGAATTATGTTCATGGTGAATTTTCTAGATTTGATGACATTTCATCCTTCTTTAACATTGAAAATACGGATAAATTCCAGATCAATCTGACCGAAGGACTGGGCGGTGGTATTTTGTATCCAAAGACCAACACCAAGATTTTAGGCAAGGATCGATATGATCAATTTCATGTTTCGGGCTATGGCCTTTCGGCGAAAGCAGGAATCAATATTACCTTTTTCAAATATTTTTACCTTCAGGGAGAATTGAAAGGCGGTTATATCGACATGCACGACATCCGAACTACAAAAAGCACGAACGACTCTGCTTCACAGCATTTCATGTTCTTCCAGAGAATTATTTCGGTTGGAGGAATTTTTAGGGTGTAACAACTTTACAAATAAAAACTTCAATGTCCTATGAGATTCAAAACTTATAGGACATTTTTTTTTAAGGATATAACTTCTTGGATGCAATCAAAACCTCCTCTAAAACCTTATTATCAATAGTCTCAAGCGATACATACCGAAGTGATTTTACCAAGCTTCTTTTCTCCCCTACTAAATCGTCCTGATGGATATCCAAATGAAAACCTTTCATAAAAGCCACATCCACGAATTGCTTTTTATGACTGGCATTGAAATAGCAAAATGGCTTCCCATTGAGATAATAAAACGGAATTTTCCATTTGTATAGCAACTGCAATTCAGGAATAGTATGCTCTACAACAGCTTGCAAATGCAATAGAATTGACTTGTAGGGTTCAGGTTGATTGAGTATATAAAGTTCGGCTGGTTTCATGATTCAAAAATAAATGAAATTTTATTAGGTAGAAACTTTTTTTATCATTTACTTTGTAACTCAAAGTACTTTAGTATGGAAGCGAATAAAAATCTTCAAGATATCGAGTATATCAAAAACATGATGAACAAATCGACACAGTTCATCTCCTTGAGTGGAATGGCGGGTGTTTTGGCTGGAGTGTATGCTCTTGTGGGTGCTTTTTATGTCAATTTTCTGATTGAAAGTCATGCATACGAATACATTACTTTGGAAAGTACAACATTCAGATTAATTGTAGCAACGGCCTTTATAGTATTGTTTCTTTCCTTGATTACTGCTTATATCTTAACGGTTCGAAAAGCGAAAAAAATGGGCGAAAAAGTGTGGAATCCTTCCTCAAGAAGATTGGTTATGAATTTTGCAATTCCGTTGTTTACTGGTGGAATTTTTGCACTACTCCTTTTGAAAAACGGACATTACGGATTGATCTCTCCAGTGGTACTTATTTTTTATGGATTGGCCTGTGTAAATGCTAGCAAATATACCTTTAGGGACGTTCGCTATTTGGGAATTACCGAAATCATTTTGGGATTGATTGCCATTGAATTTTCGGGCTATGGATTGCATTTTTGGGTAGTTGGTTTCGGAATTTGTCATATTTTTTATGGTGCTTTTATGTATTTTAAATACGAGAGGAATTCATGAGAAAGCTTATTTATTTTTTATTAGTAATGATTAAAAAGTTAGCATGACATTAGAAAGATTAAATAAAATTGGCCAGCAAACAGCTTTACTTTCATTCTTGTTTGGTACAACTATTTTTGCGGCTTATTTTTATACTTCAATGTCTGAATTACTTTTTATAGGCTATACTTTCATTATAATTGCAGGTTTAGTAAACATCAGAATTATAATTTCCATTTTATTAAAAACAAATGAAGATAAGGTACAGAGAAAAAAATCTATGAAAACTTGTGGTATAATGCTACTTAACATTCCTGCTCTACTACTATATTGTTGGATTGCAATAATCCTGATTAATACAATGAGAATAACCTTTACAAACACAACACGAATGAATTTGACTAACATCAACATATTAGGTTGTGAAAAAATACATATTGACAAACTAAAAGTTGGCGAAAGCAAAACTGTTTGGGTTGAAATCACAGGAGATTGCTCAATCAATATTGATTATCTAGCAAACGGAATTCAAAAAGAAGAAAGTGTTGAAAGCTATGTAACAAACGGCATGGGACAAAAAATAAACCATAAAATTGGAAAATTAAACGAAGAACAAATCTATTAAAACAATAAAATCAAATACTGTAAGAGAAAAAGAATCAAGTCCTTACATTTGCAATAGTAGAGCCTAAAATAAAACGATACCCTAATTTACAGCACAAAATAAATTTGAAAAACATCATCCAGAATATCAACAAAGCTTTTGATCATCGTATCCGTCTGGGTATCATGTCGATATTGATGGTAAACGAAAGTGCCGACTTCAATATGCTGAAGGAACTTTTGGGTGTAACCGATGGAAACCTGGCCAGCCACACCAAAGCCCTCGAAGCTGAAAATTATATCATGATCGAAAAACAATTCATCGGTAAAAAGCCAAACACTAGATATATTGCTACAAAAGATGGAAAAAAAGCCTTCAGGGAACATATCGAAGCCCTTGAAAAATTGATCCAGAAATCATAAACCAAAAAAATTTATTTATTTACTTTGAAATTCAAAGTTCTTTTAAAAAAATAAAACATGAAAGATTTGCTAATCGAAAAGCTGTATGAAGCCAGCAAAAAGCCCTATCAGAAATACTTCAAGAAAAATAAACCTTGGAATATTTCAAGAAGAGAATTATTGAGTCATGAAGAGCAGTCATTGGGATTTCATCTGGGTTGTTTCCTGTTGAAACACGATTTTCAAATCCAAGAAAAACTCGAAGATCATGATGTTATCCACATCCTGACCAACACCGGAATTTCTGTTCAAGACGAAATTGGGATGCAATATTACTTGCTTGGAAACGGGAAAAAAAGTCTTTATCTGTATATGGTTTTGTTATCGGGAACCATTTTTTATCCAACGAAACTCAACTATTTTCTATCCGAATACAAAAGAGGAAAACAGGCATTGGAATTCCATTATTTGGATTTTTATAAGATGCTGAAAATTCCTGTAGCAGAAATTCAACACACCTTCAAAATAAAATAAAAAATAATAGTTTCAATAACCTTTAAAAACAATTAATCATGGAAAACTCAGAAAATCAAGAACAGAAACAAACCAATTTCTTCCAATCCGCTACCGCCAAGATGATCATGGTTGGAGTACTCACCTTATTTTTATTGATTCCGCTGGAATATGTCAAAAACCTGATCTTCGAACGCTCAGAACGAAAAAAAGAAGTTGTAAATGAAGTAACCGAATTATGGGGTCAAGATGTCCATTTTTACGGACCAACACTTAGAATTCCCTACAAAACGTATAGTGAAACATCTGTTGTAGATGCCAAAACTAAACAGGTTCAGATCCAGAAAACGGCCTATACTAATTATGCTTATTTTTTTCCAGAGCAATTAAAGAACAAATCGGATATCAAGAAAAATACATCCCTGAAACGTGGTCTTTATAACAACGTGGTCTTTACGGCAAATATGAATTTTGAGGGATTTTTCGGTAAACCAAATTTCGAAAAATTGCAAATAAAAAACGAAGATGTACTTTGGGACAAAGCTGTAATCATCGTAAAAACTAGCAACTTAAAAAGCATCAAGAGTGATTTAAATATAAAATTAAACAATCAACTATTTGTCTTTGAATCCAAAGCCCAGGAAGATAAATTTTATGGCGAACTGGAAACCAATATTTTCGATTACAATGCATTGAAATCGGACGAAAACATCAGCTTTAATTTCTCAATGCAATATAACGGAAGTAACAGCGTGAAGTTTATTCCTGTTGGAAAAACCACAACCGTAAGTATCGACTCTGATTGGGAATCGCCAAGCTTTGAAGGTTCGTTCGCTGCCAATACCGACTCGAAAACCATCAACAAAACAGGCTTTCATGCCGATTGGAAAGTACTCCACATCAACCGTCCATTTGCACAGCAACATCTTGAAAAGATGCCAAACCTAGACGAATTTCTTTTCGGAGTTAAGCTCATAGAAACAGTCGACGAGTACCTGCAAAACGAAAGAGCATCTAAATACGGATTTCTTGTTATTGGCCTAACATTCCTAATCTTTTTCCTTATCCAATCCATCAGCAAAATCAGCATCCACATCTTTCAATATAGTATGATTGGCTTGGCCTTGATCATGTTTTACACACTTTTAATCTCTATTACTGAGCATTCAAGTTTCACATTAGCCTACATCGTCGCTGCCATTTCTGTAATCATAATGATCGTCCTCTACTCCTTCTCCATCTTAAAAATAAAGAAGTTTCCGGTCTTTATCGGTGCTGCACTAGCTGCACTTTACACCTTTATTTTTGTCATCATACAGCTCGAAAACTACGCATTATTAGTAGGAAGCATCGGATTATTCCTGATTCTCGGAGCTGTGATGTATTTCTCCCGAAAAATAGATTGGAAAAACAACTAATCATTCAAATTTGGGCGTGACCCCGAAAGAAAAATTCGGGGTCGGGCTATTCGCTCCCAATCTTTTGTTTTTTTAAAGAAAAAAAACAAAAGGATTTACGCTACTATCCCTCACGCGAGCAACTTTGGCGATTACGTTTGCCAAAAACCTTTTCCAATAAAAAAAGGCTGTCAAAATATTGACAGCCTTTTTTAATATTTTTTTGGCCTTAACTAATTTATTTTAAACTTCCAAATTTACTTCTATGAATGTAATTGGTTACATCGCCGTGCACCTATTTTGTATTGAGCTGATTAATAATTAAATTTGTCATTAATAATAAAACATAAAATTTATGAACAAGTTTTTAAAACAAATCACCCAAGACAAATCCACCTTTGAAAAGACAGCAGTTAACTACGTAAAAGGCTTTGCAGGTATCCTCATGATGGAAAGTGCAAATACTAAAAATCCCGAAGTGAACGTAAATTTTATTGTCGAAAAATACAATGAAATGTTTTCCGCCTTTAAGAATCTCGCATCAGAAAGAGCCATTTCACTATTCGAAAAGTATGGTGAAAAACATGAGCCTTTCTTAAGATTTGCCGAGAACGAATTTTATGTAATATTCCTCAAGAAACACGGTGATATTCAAAAACTCCTGAGGGAACACAAAAACTATGATTCCCACTTGAGTTTTATCTTGTAGAAATCTTATATTAGTTTTGCTTTTAAATTGTTAGCTTATCTATTTTTTTCCCGAGCCGATAAATAAGATAAATAAATAATAAAAATTACTCAATCACACGAACCGTAATTTGGTTTTTATCTTCCATTTTCCAGAAATCTCCCGTTACTTTTAGCATCTCTCCTACTTTCACTGACTTATATTGCTCATGATTAGTAAGATTTGAATGACTGATTGTTACATAATAATGTTCTTTTTCGGCCGTTTCCAATTTTGCCGTATAGCCATCCTTACCTGGAGTTATTTCTACAACTTTCCCTTCAACTGTTTTAGTTTCTACTTCTGGAGTTTCAGGTTCAACAACCGAATCAGTTGCCACAACCTCTTGATTGTCTAGAACTTCAGTTTTTACTTCTACTTTCTTATTACAACTCGAAAGTGCAACAACACCTGATAAAACAACGATTTTAAAAAAATTATTTTTCATTTTTTTTTTTGAGTTTTAGATGGTAAAGATACTGCTCCAATTCTAAAAAATATATTAAAAATAAAAGCATATTTTCAAAACTTGCACAATTAAAATCTTTATTCTACTTTTAGCTAAGCTATAAAAAGATTTATGACCGAAATTGATATTGAACAAGAAAATAAAGCAATTGCAAAAGAGTATAAGGAATTACTCCGAATCAGCTATCAAACTTTAACGGAAGACGACAAAAAACTCATCCGAAAAGCCTTTGATGTAGCCGTTGACGCACATAAGGATCAGAGAAGAAAATCAGGCGAAGCCTATATCTTCCATCCTATTGCTGTAGCAAAAATTGTAGCCTCAGAAATTGGCCTTGGAGCCACTTCGATCGCTGCAGCTTTGATGCATGATGTCGTGGAAGACACGGATATTACAGTTGAAGATATCGAAAAAATGTTCAATCCAAAAGTAGCACAATTGGTGGAAGGACTCACGAAAATTGCTCTTGTCCAAAAAGACATGAACGTTTCCATGCAAGCCGAAAATTTCAGGAAGATGTTACTAACATTGAATGATGATGTTCGGGTAATCCTGATAAAACTAGCCGATAGATTGCACAACATGCAAACCATGGAGTCGATGGTGGATTATAAGCAAACAAAAATTGCTTCGGAAACTTTATATATTTATGCTCCACTTGCCCATCGTTTGGGACTTTACAACATCAAATCGCAGCTTGAAGATTTAGGCTTAAAATATACTGAACCTCAAGTTTACAATGACATTGTTAGCAAGGTTAAAGAAACCAAAGAAGAACAGGACGAATATATCAAGACCATTTCGGACGTTTTAAAGGAGTCCTTGAATGCCGAAAATATTGACTATGTAATCAAGGGAAGGCCAAAATCTATCTATTCGATTAGACGGAAAATGAAGGCTCAAAATGTGAGTTATGACGAGGTATATGATAAATTTGCCCTTCGAATTGTTTATAAATGCAATCCTCAAGAGGAAAAATTTATCGCCTGGAAAATATATTCTATCGTGACCGATCATTATCGTCCGAGTCCGAGCCGCTTGAGAGATTGGATTTCTTCTCCGAAATCTACAGGCTACGAAGCTTTGCACATTACCGTCATGGGACCAAAAGGCCGTTGGGTTGAAGTGCAGGTTCGAAGTGAACGGATGGATGAAATCGCAGAAAAAGGTTATGCTGCACATTATAAATACAAACAAGGTGCAACTGAGGAAAGTGGCCTCGATGTTTGGCTGAATCTCTTGAAGGAAGCTCTGGAAAATCAGGAAACCAATGCGGTAGATTTTGTAGAAGATTTCAAAATGAATCTGTATTCAAAAGAGATTTTTGTCTTTACACCGAAAGGGGAAATAAAATCACTTCCAAAAGGTGCAACATCATTGGATTTTGCTTTCAGTATACACTCTGCTGTTGGCGTTCATACCAGAGGAACACGTGTGAATGGGAAATTGGTTCCATTGAATCACGAACTCAAAAGTGGCGATCAGGTTGAAATTATTACGTCTCCCAACCAAAAGCCTACCTCCCATTGGTTGGATTATGTGACGACAGCAAGGGCAAAAAATAAAATCAAGAGTGTTCTCAATGAAAATACTAAAAAAATTGCCGAAGACGGAAAAGAATTGTTAACCCGAAAGCTTCGACATTTGAAGATTACGGTTAACGAAACCATCATTAACGAACTGGTAATTTTCTTCAAATTAAAAACCAGCTTGGATTTATTTTACCGTGTTGGGATTGGTTCGATTGAAAACAGCCAATTGAAAGAATATGCTGCCTTGAAGAGTAATTCGATCATGAATTTCTTCAAAAATAAAATCAAACGTTCACCTTCGCAACAGCCAGAAATTCACAAGGAAGAGCTAAGCAATAATTATGACATGCTTGTTTTTGGCGTAGACCAAGACAAACTAGATTATAAATTATCAACCTGTTGCAATCCGATTCCAGGTGATGAAGTTTTTGGATTTGTAACCATTAATGAAGGAATCAAGGTGCATAAAAAAGACTGCCCGAATGCGATTAGCATGCAATCAAATTATGCTTACCGAATTATCCAAGCCAAATGGATTGACTCTTCCCAGCAGGAATTCAAGGCCATTTTGGACATTACAGGAATGGATAGTTTGGGATTAACCAACGAATTGACAAAGGTTATTTCGAGCAATATGCACGTGAATATTCAGAGTATTTCTTTGAGCAGTGAGGCAGGAATCTTCAAGGGACAAGTTGCAGTTATTGTTCAGAATAATACCATTTTGAAACGTTTGACCGACAACATCAAAAAAATCGACGGTATTGATAAGGTGACTAGGGTTTATAAGAATTAGTAAATTAAATTTTGTTTTGTAATAGATTTCTAATTCATAATTTAAAATTCATAATTCCTAATTCATAATTCTCACATTGCCCTTTCAAAATAAAAAATTATCTTTGCAGGATATGACACTAATTTCAGTAGATAACAGTAAAAATCAGGAAATTGTAAAAAATGTTTTTACAAAATACCTTGAGAACAAAGGACATCGAAAAACTCCTGAACGCTATGCTATTCTTCAGGAAATATATGATAATGAGGAACATTTTGATATCGAAAATTTGTATATCAAGATGAAAAACAAGAATTATCGTGTGAGTCGTGCTACACTTTATAACACCATCGAATTGTTGTTGGATTGTGCATTGGTTCGCAAGCACCAATTTGGACAAAACCAAGCACATTACGAAAAATCCTATTTCGACAAGCAGCATGATCACATTATCATGACCGATAGTGGGGAAGTAATTGAGTTTTGCGACCCTAGAATTCAAACCATCAAAAAAACGATTGAAGAGATTTTTGACATCGAAATTCATAATCATTCACTTTACTTGTATGGAAATAAAAGAACTCCAAACAAAGAACAGGAAAACATTTAACTACAAATAGGCATTAGGCCACAACTAACACACACAGAATGACCGTAGATTTATTATTAGGATTGCAGTGGGGAGACGAAGGCAAAGGAAAAATTGTTGACGTCCTTACTTCAAAGTACGATATCATTGCTCGTTTTCAGGGCGGTCCAAATGCAGGACACACTTTAGAATTTGACGGAATAAAACACGTCTTGAGAACAATTCCTTCTGGGATTTTTCATGATAACAACATCAACGTTATTGGAAATGGAGTCGTGATTGACCCTGTTGTTTTTAAAAGTGAAATCGACGGTTTGGCAAAATTCAACTTGGATTTAAAATCAAAATTGATCATTTCGAGAAAAGCACATTTAATACTTCCAACACATAGATTGCTTGACGCTGCTTCTGAGGCTTCGAAAGGGAAAGCTAAAATTGGTTCTACTTTAAAAGGAATTGGGCCAACTTATATGGACAAGACCGGTAGAAACGGTTTGAGAGTTGGTGATATAGAATTAGCAGATTTTAAAGAAAGATACAGAGCATTGGCCGATAAACATGAAGCCATGATTGCTTTTTATAATGTTGATATCCAATATAATTTAGAAGAATTAGAAAAAGAATTTTTTGAATCGATCGAAGATTTAAAGAAATTAGATTTTATTGATAGCGAAGAATATTTGAACCAAGCTCAAAAAGCAGGTAAATCAATTCTTTGTGAAGGTGCTCAAGGTTCATTATTGGATGTCGATTTCGGAACTTATCCTTTTGTAACTTCTTCAAACACTACTGCAGCTGGAGCTTGTACTGGTTTAGGAATTGCTCCAAACAAGATCAAGGAAGTCTACGGAATTTTCAAGGCCTATACTACAAGAGTTGGAAGTGGCCCATTCCCTACTGAAGATTTCGGCGAAGATGGCGACATCATGGCAAAAGTTGGTAATGAATTTGGATCAGTTACAGGAAGAAAACGCCGTTGTGGATGGTTGGATTTAGTAGCCTTGAAATATGCTGTTCAGGTAAATGGAGTTACCCAATTGATGATGATGAAAGGTGACGTGCTTTCTGGTTTTGAAACCTTAAAAGTATGTACGGCTTACAACTATAAAGGAGAAGAAATTTCGCATTTGCCTTATAACATTGAAGAGGAAAATGTGACACCAATTTACAAAGAATACAAAGGTTGGAAAGCCGATTTGACTGGAATGACAACTTATGATGAACTTCCAATTGAATTAAAGGAATACATCGAGTTCATCGAAAATGCAGTAGAAGTGCCGATAAAGATTGTTTCGGTTGGTCCTGATAGAAAACAGACCATTTTGAAGTAATTCAATTTTATATAGAACAAGAAAGGCTGTCGATTGACAGCCTTTTTTATTTATGAAATGTAATGAAAGTTTATCTTTTTAGAGAAAAATGTGATCGAAATTCTTTATTTTGATTGTTCTCATTATAATAGATTACGAACCAATAATCCGTTGAAGGAACATCCGTTGAGTTATAGGTTCCATCCCAGCCTGTTCCAGAAGGAAAAAGTTCCTTGATTAATTTTCCAAATCGATCAAAAACATGAATCTTGGTGTTGACAAGATGACTTAAATCGTCAATATTCCAAACATCATTATATCCATCTCCGTTTGGCGTGAAGAATTTAGGATAATTTACAAAGAAAATTTCCTTTGTCAAAGATGCACATTGGTAAATATCCCTTACGGTAACAGTGTGTGGTCCAAATGGAATATTTGAAAAGTTAGGACTGTCTTGAAAGGGAAGGCCATCGATTTGATATTCGTATGTGCCAACAGGCAATACTTCAATAGCTAAGGCAGTTGGGTCAACAAAATAATTTGATGTCGTAAAGCTAAAATCAGTTGGAGGATATGCGGGAGTAACATTTACAGTAACCATTCCTGACTTGCATCCTGTTATTAAATCTTGTGCCACAACTCCATAATTTCCTGGTTCGAAAACTTCCAAATAACTTTCAATTGCTCCATCTACAATCTCATTTGTGCCTGAATTCAAATCATACCATTCAAAACTATGATCCAATGGGTCTAATCCTGTTTCTAGAACAAATGATTTTAAAACGGTGGAAGTCCAATTAGTACAAAGAATACCATCTGATGGAAGTGAAAAAATAGGTGGTGAAAATACATTCACCACTATGGGAACTCTAGGACTTTCGCAACCATTTAGCGTTTGGCTAACATAAAAAGTAGTGATGCCTGAATTAGAAGTTTGAGGAGTTGGTGCCGCACTTGTTCCTGTTCCTCCTGCACTATTCGAATACCAAAGTAAATCAGTTCCTATTGCCGTTAAAGGATTTGCCGTTTCATTTTGACAATAGTTTAAAGGAGAAATCACATCTGGAGCATTTTCTGTAGAAATTATTTCAACGGTAATAACTGATCTTGCACTTTCACATCCATTCGTAGTTTGGGAAACATAATAATCAAAAGACCCCAAACTAGAAGTGTCGGGAGAAAGTGGTTGAGAATTCCCAGTTCCTCCAACCGCATCAGTATACCACAATAAATTGCTACCATTTGCAGAAAGTGGCTGAGCTGTTTCGTTTAAACAATATGTTATTGGACTTGAAACCTGTGGTGCACTACTTGGCGGTTTTACACGAACAGTCAAGACTGTTCTAGGACTTTCGCATCCATTTATAGTTTGACTTACATAAAATGTCTTGTTCCCTTCAATACTTGTATCCGGTGTAGGTGCTGTTACATTTCCTGTTGTTGCTGTTGCAGAATCATACCATACTAAATCAATCCCATCTGCAGATAAAGGCAAAGCGGAATTTCCTAAACAATAATCCACAGGGGAAACAACGATTGGGCTACTTGGAATGGGCGATACTTCTACAATAATCGAGGCTCTTTGGCTTTCACAACCACCTACTGTCTGACTTACATAATAGGTTTTTGAACCAGTCTGACTTGAATCTGGAAAAGGTTTTGTTACACTTCCAACTCCTCCATTTGCGGTACTGTACCATAATAAATTTGTTCCTGTTGCTACGAGAGGTACTTCAGTTTCATTTTGACAATACAAAACAGGCGAAACAACCGTTGGAGGATTAGCAAAAGTGGCATTAATGGTTACTAAAGCTGGTAAGGTTGAATAAGCTGGACAACTTCCTGAGGCCGGAACATTATATACAATTTCATAATCGCCACCTAAACTTCCTGAAGGTAATATTGCACCTGTAACCGAATCTAATTGCAAGCCACTTGGTGTAGCCGTGAAAGAACCACCTGTTGAAGCCGTTGAATGCACCTGTTGAGGGACGGTCAAATCTGCACAATACAATGATTTTTCATAAGAAATATCTCCAGTTTGGATCCCATAAGCATTTATATTGAAGGAAATAATCCTTGAACATCCATACAGATTGGCACCAATTTCTTGGACTCTTACCCAAATAATTCCTGTAGCAGTATTAATCGTATAATTATCCAAATTCTCGGAAGAAATCAAGCCGTTGGACGAGCCCAGATTTGCATCAGTAGCATTTGTATAATACCCGACCAAATATTGATCTGGATTTAAAGCATCTAGAATAACATTCGTCTGATTAATCGTTGGAAAGGTATATGAGGGAGCCCACAAAGCACATAAATTAATATCTGGCGGATCTACTATTGCCAATTCTCGGCGGTATCCTATCAGAATTTCATCATAAGCAAATTTACATCCAGCTGCCGTAAAGATACTCAGTGAATACCTTCCTCCTTCGCCAACCGTTATAGTTGGTCCATTTCCTGGAATCACGGTCTCGTCTTTCTTCCATACAAAAATATTATCCTGAGCTTCAATTCCTGAAAATATAGAAATAGTTTCGCCAAAGCAAACATTCAAATTTTCAGGCAAATTGTTGCTTTCTACCAATTCCAAAGATTGTTGTACATTAAAATTTTTAATAAATACAGCCGAATCATATTGATTATCTCCCACATTGCCAATTGCCAATTTCATATGATAGGTCGCTCCACAAATCAAATCTGCTTTAGCTCTTATTACCGTAGTAAATCCGTCATATTGGATAAAAGCATTGGTTTCGGGAGTAGTTCCTATGCCATTACTTACATAAAATTCGCAATATTCGCATGGCCCCTGATTGGAAGTCCCATTGTTTAAATTATTGATGGTAACTTCTGTACTGGTATTTGGAATCAATGCTACATTGGCTGCATTATTTAGATAAGGTCCTGTTATTCCTGGTCCACTCAAAAAAAATCCAAAAACATCATTGTAACTTGAATTGGCATATTCTGGATACTCTTCGGAAGCAAAAATATAATCAAAATTCAATTCCGTCCCAGTTGCCACAAAATCAAATTCTAATACCGAACTGCTTTCTAGGAATTGAGCTCCAGGGATTTGAATCAAATCGGGATCCAGATAAGCCCCATTAAAGGCAAATGTAGAAGACGAAGCACTACTATTGGGACCAATTGCGACATCTGTATCGGCTGTTGCCAAAATCAATCCTTCGACCAAACCTAGATTGGTAGCAGTACTTTCTGTAGAAAACTGAGACACTTGCAACATAATTGCATCACCTGACTCACCATTAAATTTGATGTTTGAAGGAAGAACCGAAGCATCAACCAAAACATTTTCAACCAGATGAGAAACCGTTAGTGAATCACTCACAACCAACTGACCCAATGCATTAAACGATAACAAAAAGCAAACTACAGAAAAAAGGTGTTTCATTGTTTTTTTGATAAAATTGTCCCATCAGTGTTGTGTGACCGATTTCCTGTAAAAATATAAAAAAAGAGCTGTGTTGTTAAAAAAACCTTAAAAAAAATAGTGCTTTTTTTAAGATAATTTAAACAATTAAAAAAAAATATATAATATATTGATTTTTATAGTTTTAAATCTAAAGGTATATCAAAGTTTAGTAAAACAAGGAGTTTACACACATCACTTTTGAAGCAAGAAAACAAAATATAATCATTGCAAGTCCAAATATACAATACATAGTTAAGCCATAAAACATAATTGCTTATGAAAATATTTAGCCACATTGTAGCTGTTTTTTGATTCTACTTGTCCTAATTTTTGCTACAAATTACAAAAAAAGCAAAAAGGCGAAAATGTTTTAAAGTTGGTATATAAATGACTCCAAAGGCTTCAAAGCCACTTTAACTTTCCCGACACCATTTTTTACTTCTAAAACTACTTTAGATTGATGATATAATTGATCTTTCAAATCATAATTTCCATCTTTCAATTTCCATTTCGAAATAACATCGGCTAGAACTTTCAACTCAAAACTGCTTGTCGTTAGCCAAGAAAAATTGGTAACAACCAACAACTTCTCATTATCCGACCATCTCACAAACGAATAAATTCCAGGATCATAGCCATCTGTTTTATCACGGTTTGCCGATTGGATTTCTTGGAATTTTCCCATTAAGGCATCGCTTTTAATTGAAAAATTCAACAATCGCTTGTAAAAATCTCGCAGTTCTTTTTGCTCTTTCGAAAGCTTTCCACCGTCAAATTTTCCACCGTTCATCCATTTCTGATGATTTGGCACGCCAACATAATCAAAGATAGAAGTTCTAGAATGTGTTCCGAAACCACCGTTTTCATTTCCAGCTTCCCCTACTTCTTGACCAAAATATATCATCGTTGGCGAAGAACTTATCAAGGTAGAAACCACCATCAACGGCTTACCTTTTTCTGGACTTCCAGCAAATTCTGGACTTGCCAAACGCTGTTCGTCATGATTATCCAAAAAGTGCAACATGTGATGTTCGATATCTTCCAATCCTTTTTGAATATCCGAAATCGGATCCGGCAAACTTTTCCCCTGAACCACTTCTTTCAATTTGTCATACAACTCTACCTTGTCATACAAATAATCCATTTTTCCTAAACGGATATAATTGCGATATTCCTTCGGATTATACACCTCAGCCAATAAAAAAGCATCTGGATTTTTCATCTTCACGGCCGAATTCATATAGCTCCAAAACTCATACGGAACCATTTCGGCCATATCATATCGAAAACCATCCACACCTTTATCAATCCAATACAAGGCAATATCACGGAATTTCTTCCATGAACTCGGAACGTTTTTATGCTTCCAAAAAGCAAAATGCTCCTTATACTCTTTTTGATCAAAACCTGCAGGAAGTTCCGGAAAGTCCTTCGAGCCATCAGGTTTTACGCCATAATTTATCTTCACCGTTTCATACCAATCGTTTATATCTGGCTTCGCCAAACGCGAACCATTTCCCGTCCATTTAGCAGGATTCTCATCAAATTTTCCATCAATCATTGGATTTTTTTCGCCACCCAAAGGCTTATAATTTTCAGAAGTTGGCACTTGAAACGGCTGATTCGGAATATAATAAAAGTTGTTATCACGTTTATATTCCACCGTCACGTCATCATCTGCACCAAAATCACGAACCCCTTTCGGATTCGTTTTTCCTTCATATTTTCGTGCAATATGGTTCGGAACAATATCTATAATCAATTTCAAACCGTTGTTGTGGGTTCGCTCAATCAAGGCTTCAAATTCCTCCAAACGTTTCGCGGGATTCACTGCCAAATCTGGGTTCACATTATAATAATCCTTCACGGCATAAGGCGAACCAGCCCTACCTTTCACCACTTCTGGATCATCATTCGAAATCCCAATACTGGTATAATCATTCACCAAAGCGTGATGCGGAACTCCCGTATACCAAATATGTGTAACACCCAAATCCTTGATTTCCTGCAAAGCCTTGTCGGTAAAATCATTAAACTTCCCTACGCCATTTTCCTCAATCGTTCCCCACGGCTTGTTCGTTTCCTTTGTATTCCCAAACAAACGTGTAAACACCTGATACAAAACCACTTTTTTCGGCTCTTCCTTCTTAATCTCCATCTTTTTTTCGTCCTTATTACCACAAGCCGATGCCAAAAGCACCAAACCAATTCCTATTGTTAATTTTGTTTTCATATTTTCTTTTTTTTAAGGAGCTAATCCCGCTATCCGTTCCCAATCTTTTCTTTTTTTAAAGAAAAAAAAGAAAAGGATTTCCACTACAAACACGAAGTGTTCACCGAACACTTATGAAAATAAGTGTATTGTGAGGTAATCGGGGCTAGCTTCGCACGAGGAAACTTTAGACTGAAAATAAATCTACTTTTAATCACTAAAACTTTTCGCCCCAACTTCACAAATATAAAAATTTCACCACAGCTTTATCTTCCGCTGATAAATATTTCTTAATAAACTCAATCCTTTAGACATTTTACTTAAATTTGGCAAAAAATAAAATCCCTTGAAAAAAATCCTTTTTTTCTTATTACTGAGTTGTACTGTATTGATTTCCAATGACGCTTTGGCACAAGAGCCTAAAAAAATTCTAATTAAGAATGCTGAATTTGGCGACCGAAATCAAATAGAAATTCCTGGTGCAGCACTGCTAACTGGAAACGTGATAATTGATCATGACGGAATTATCATAACTTGTAATAAAGCTTATTATTTTGAAGAAGAAAACTATGCAAAACTATTTGGAAACGTCCAGATGGTGCAAGGCGATACGCTTTTTCTAAACAGTAAGTATGCTGAATACAGCGGAAATTCAAAAAAAGCTTATGCAACTGGAAATCCTGTAATGCGATCGCCAGATATGACCCTTACAACTGACACAATCAACTTTGACCGAAACAAACAGGAAGCCTATTACAACAGTTTTGGAAGAATTGTAAACAAGGAAAATACCTTGACGAGTAATTCCGGAAGGTATTATGCCACCCAAAAAAAATCACAATTCTTTACAACGGTTAAGATTACAAATCCAGAATATACAATAAAATCAGACCATGTAGATTATTACCACAATTCAGGCCATGCCTATCTTTTTGGACCATCGACCATAACGGGAAAAAATAATTTCATTTACACGGAAAAAGGATTTTACAACAGCAAGAAAAACGTGGGTCACTTTCTTCGGAAATCCTACATCAGATATGACGACCGACTCATTGAAGGCGACAGCTTGTATTATGACCGTAAAATTGAATTCGCTTCGGCAACCAATAATGTAAAAATCACCGATACCATCAATAAAGGCATTATCAAAGGCCATTATGGTGAAGTCTACAAGCAAAAAGATTCGATGTTTGTAACCAAAAGAGCCGTTGCTATCAATTTGGTAGAAAATGATTCGGTTTACATCCACGGAAAAAGATTGATGATTACAGGAAAAAAAGGAAACCAAATCATCCGTGCTTTTGACAATGCTCGATTTTACAAGACGGATATGAGTGGGAAATGCGATTCCATCCATTCCAGCACGAAAAAAGCGTTGACACAATTGCTAGGAAGACCCGTAATTTGGAACGGCGAAAACCAGATGACAGGCGATGTAATTCATCTTATCGGAAATAATGCCACCGAAAAACTAGATTCGTTAAAAGTGCTCAACAATGCCTTTTTGGTTTCCAAAGACACACTAGGAACTGGATTTAATCAAGTGAAAGGGCAACATTTGTATGGGAAATTTAGGGAGAATAAACTATATGAGGTAGACATTGTCAAAAATACAGAAGTCATTTATTATGTTTATGATGAATTAGAACTCACCGGAATTGAAAAGAAAAAAAGCAGTTCAATCAATATCACATTTGAAGATAATAAAATCAATACGCTAACTTCATTCAAGAAAATCGAAAGCGAGCTATATCCAGATGCCGAATTGCCTAAAAATGCTCGGAAACTCAAAGGATTTATTTGGCGAGGTGACGAAATCATTAGAACCAAAGATGACATCTTTCCTCCCGAAGAAAACGAACTAAACGACAAGATAGTCAAGGAAAGTACGGCAGAAAAAGCCAAGGAAAACACCCCGATGGAAGTGCGAAAAGAAACTTTGGAATACGACAAGAAAAATCCTGTGAAGAAGAGTGTTCAGTAATCAGTCTTCAGTCACAGTTTACAGTAAAAGTAATGAGTTTTTAATAATCTTTTAATCTTAAAAAAACTCAGTACCTCAGCAACTTTGCCACTCAGCAACTTATAAAATGAAAAACGATTTCCTAAAATACCAAGCCCAAACTTCTCCCTATCCATTAGGAATGGAAGTAAGTCATGCGATTGGTTCCTATATATACGACACAAATAATAAAAAACACCTTGATTTTGTGGCTGGAGTTTCGGCTTGTACACTTGGACATCAGCACAAAAGAGTCAACGATGCCATCAAAAACCAGCTGGATAAATATTCACATGTAATGGTTTATGGCGAATATGCCCAAAATCCAGCCGTTGAATTCTGTAAACTATTAGTTGAACATTTACCTGAACCTTTAAATAAAGTATATCTTGTGAATTCTGGTACCGAAGCAACAGAAGGTGCCTTAAAACTCGCCCGAAGAGTTACAGGAAGAAGCCAATTGATTTCCTGCAAAAATGCCTATCATGGCAATACGATGGGTTCGATGAGTGTGATGGGATTCGAAGAAAGAAAACAAATTTTCCGTCCGTTGATTCCCGATGTGGATTTTATCACCTTCAATAACGAAGAAGATTTACAAAAAATCACCACCAAGACTGCTGGAATTATCCTAGAAAGCATTCAAGGAGGAGCCGGATTTATTGAACCTCACAATGGTTTCTTACGAAAAGTAAGAGAACGTTGCACAGAAGTGGGTGCCTTGATGATTGTAGATGAAATACAACCAGGATTTGGACGAACTGGAAAACTATTTGGTTTTGAAAACTATGATGCCATTCCCGACGTAATTATAATAGGTAAAGGAATGGGTGGCGGAATGCCGGTTGGCGGGTTTGTAGCTTCCGCAGAAATGATGGATTTATTGAGTCACGACCCAAAACTCGGACATATTACAACCTTTGGCGGTCATCCTGTCATAGCGGCAGCATGTTTGGCAACTTTACAAGAAATAACCGAAACCACACTGATAGCCGATACATTAGAGAAAGAAAAACTCTTCCGTTCGCTTTTGGTACACCCTTTGATAAAAGAAATAAGAGGAAGAGGATTGATGTTGGCCCCAATGACGGAAAGCCCTGACATCACAAATGAAGTAATTTTAAAATGCCAGGAAAAAGGATTGATTTTGTTCTGGCTACTTTTTGAAGGTTGTGCCATCAGGATTACCCCACCATTGACCATCTCTGAACAAGAAATTAAAGAAGGTTGTACCATTATTTTAGAAGCAATGGACGAAGTTTTAAACAAACTTTAAGACTAAAAACATTTTAAATTTCTTACCTTAATAGAACAATTTTTGAGTCATTAAATTGTTAATTAAATTGTTCACAACAAATACACCTCTTCCCTAAACGGAACCCTAACGTTACCTAAATTTATTTTAGGATAATTTTAAAGAATTAAGCTATGCAATTAAGCAACGAAGAAGAAGACTACAACTTATCCTTATCAAAATTTGAGTCGATGTTGAAAACCAACAAAGTGCTCTTTTTTGACTCCGAGGAATTTGAGGAAATAATTCTTCATTACCTCGATATGGGTAAGGCGACTTTAGCGAAAAAAGCTTTGAAACTGGCACTTGAGCAACATCCCAAATCAACGGGTCTAAAACTCGTTCAGGTAGAAATGTTGGTCTATGATGACAAGCTTGAAATAGCCGAGAAATTATTGAATGAACTCTACGCCATCGAACCAAATAACGAAGAAATCTATATTCAAAAAGCCAATATCTATTCCAAAAGGGATAATCACGAAAAGGCTGTTGAATTGCTAAAAGTTGCCCTTAAATATACAGATGACTATGCCGATGTTTATAATTTGATTGGTATGGAATATCTATTTATGGACAATCTTGAACTTGCAAAGGAGAATTTCATCAAGTGTATGGATGAAGATCCGGAAGATCAAGGAGCATTATATAATGTTATCTATTGCTTTGAATTTTTAGACGAAAATGAACAAGCAATAGCCTATTTGGAAAAATATATTGATAAGAATCCTTACAGTGAAATCGCTTGGCATCAGTCAGGCAGATTGAATTATGGATTGAAAAAATACGAAGAAGCGTTAAAGGCTTTTGACTATGCAACCTTGATTGATGATGAATTTCTAGGTGCTTTTATGGAAAAGGCAAAATCCTTGGAACGATTGAAGCGTTATGAGGATGCGATTGAAGCTTATGAAAGAACGATTGAATTAGACGATCCAACTTCTTATGCCTTATTGCGAATCGGGAAATGTTATGAAAAGCTAGGCAACAAAGCTTTAGCCATCAAATATTTCAACAAAACAGTTCACGAAGATCCATTGTTGGATAAAGGCTGGATCGCAATTACCGATTTTTATGTACGTCAGAAAAACTACCAGAAAGCATTGTTCTTTGTAAACAAGGCGTTGAACATCGACAATCAGAACCGTATGTATTGGAAGCGTTATGCCACCATTAATAAGGAAATGAATTTCTTTGAAGAAGCCGAATTTGGATACAGAAAAGCGGTTGAATTTGGCGATACAGCTTTGGATACTTGGTTGTTCTGGGTAGATATTCTTCAGTTTTTAGGAGAATTTGACAGTGCGATTCAAACGTTATTGCAATCAACGGAATTTTTTCCAGAATCATATGAAATCGAATACCGTTTGGCTGGATTATATTTTATGTTGCACGAAGATAAAAAAGGAAAATTCCACATCAGCAATGGTTTGAGATTGAACTTTAAAAACCATACCATTTTAGAGGAATTATTTCCAGTAGTTTGGACTCGGAAAATGGTTCAGAATGCCATTAATAAGTATAAAACACCCTAATCTTGGCTTCAAAAAAAAAATATGGTTTAGTGGGTAAAAATATAAGCTACTCGTTTTCGAAAGCCTATTTCGCTGAAAAATTTGAACGCGAAAACTACAAAAACCATACGTATGAAAACTTTGATATCCAGGAGATTTTTGGATTTCCTGGTATATTAAAAAATAATCCAGATTTAAAAGGACTCAACGTGACCATTCCCTATAAGGAAGTGGTCATTCCTTTTTTGGATAAGATGTCGAAAAATGCATTGAAAATTGGAGCTGTTAATACCATAAAGTTTACGTCGAGCGGAAAGACAAAAGGCTACAACACGGATTTTTATGGTTTCAAAAAGTCTTTAAAGCCTTTATTAAAATCGCATCATCAAAAAGCTTTGATTCTTGGAACAGGTGGAGCCTCGAAAGCAGTTGCTTTTGCATTGCGATTGCTTGAAATTGATTATGTTTTAGTTTCCAGAGCGCCATCTGAACATACCATTACATATGATGAGATTGATGCTTCTACTTTTGAAGAATACCAAATCATTATCAATTGTACTCCTTTAGGAACAAGTCCAAATGTGGAGGTTTGTCCTGAAATTCCGTATGCGTATTTCACTGAAAAGCATATTGCCTACGACTTGATTTATAATCCCGAAGAAACACTTTTTCTTAAGAAAGCTAATGAAAAGGGAGCTACTATCAAAAATGGTTATGAAATGCTGGTTTTTCAGGCGGAGAAAGCTTGGAAGATTTGGAATAAATAAACCTTTATGAGAAAAACTACTTTGATTATTTTCTTTTTAGCCGCTATTTCTTGTCAGCGAAAGGAATCTATTACAACTTCAAATGTTAAGCAAACAATTGAAACTGCAGATTGTGAATCCGATTTTGATGCTTTTTTTAAAGAATTTGCTAAGGACTCGGTTTTTCAGAAAAGCCATATAAAGTTTCCTTTGAGTTCTGCTTATTATGGTGGTGAATCTTACGAGGAGTTAATACTTGACACAATTAAAACAAAAGAGGATTTCAGGTATATCGATTTTACTGAAGATGCAACTGCTATGCAAAGTGAAACGGGAAAATATACCCATGAAAAAATCAAATCTAAAAACGGTTTAGTTTATAAACTTTTGGGTTATGACAATGGTATTATGGTTTCATACAAATTCGAAATCATAAATAGTTGTTGGACACTGGTTGAGATTCTAGACGAATCTACTTAATTCGAGTTTTTAAAACTACAAATAATTCTACACCTACTTTACAAAATTATACCTACAAGGTTTTGAAAACCTTGCAGGAGGACAAACTGGGAAAAGATTCCAAAGTTCTTATAGTTTCCTCCTAGCCCCGACAACTTTTTGTTTTTCCTTTAAAAACAAAAAGCTTTGGAAAGATGGCGGGAACAAGCCCCGAAGCGTCGGGACTAATATGCCCAAAAGATTCGCTCCTGATCTTTGTAATAAAAAATCTTAACATAATTTTTGGTATAAATCGGGCTTTTGCTTTGAATTTTGATCCGCCTTTAGTACCTTACACCCCTCAAAATTTATGAACCTTATACATTTTATAAGATGTTAGAAGAAAAGAATGATAACCTGCAAGATGCAGATGGAAAGTTAGAAACAGTTTCGCAAGAGGTGGAACAAACAGAAAATGAAGCAATTGAAACTTCTAATGAAGCTGTGGAGACAGAACAAGAAATTGTTTCTGAAGAAACAGCACCTGAAGTTGAAGCCTTGAATGAAGTAGTCCTTTCGGATGAACAAGTAGCTGACGATTCTATTGTAGTTGAAAAAACGGTAGCTTCTGGAAATGAGGCCGTTGATGCTATTGCCAATTCGAATGCTGAGGAAAGTGAAGATGAAACTTTGGCTGGAAGACACGAGATTCCGATGTTAGAATACGAGACGCTTTCGATGGAAGCGCTTGTTGAAGAGTTGGAGAAATTGGTTGTGGTTGAAAAAGTAATGTCGGTTAAAGACCATATTGAGGAAATCAAGAAAGAATTTTTATCAAAATACAATCATTTTATTGAGGAAAAGAAAGAGGAATTTGAAGCTGAGAGGACAGATGTTCTAGAGGAATTTCACTATCATTTACCTCTGAAATCTAAATTTGAAGTATTATACAATCAGTTTAGAGATAAAAGAAATATACATTTCAAGAAATTGCAAAACGATTTGCAAGGCAATTTGGAAACGCGTTTGGCGATTGTAGAGGAGTTGAAAAACTTGATCAATCCTCAAGAGAATATAAAAGATACGTTGAAGCACTTTAATGAATTGAGAGACCGTTGGAAAAATGCGGGTCCGATTCCTAAAGACAAATACAACCACGTTTGGAACAATTATCATTTCCATGTGGAGAATTTCTATGATTACTTGCACTTAGATAGAGAAGCTCGTGATATTGATTTCAAGCACAACTTGGAATTGAAAACCAAAATCATCGCCCGTGTTGAGGAATTGGTGAATGAAGCAGACGTAAATAAAGCATTTAGAGAATTGCAGGATTTGCATAAAATATGGAAAGAAGATATCGGACCGGTTTCGAGAGAACACCGCGAAGAAATTTGGAATCAATTTTCGGCATTGACCAAGCAAATGCATGACAAACGCGAAGTGTTATTTGAAGCTCAAAGAGGAAAAGAAACTGAGAACTTGGCGAAGAAAAAAGAAATCATTGCTCAAATCCAAACTTTGGCTCAAGAGAAAGTGAATTCTCATGCCTTATGGCAAGGTCAGGTGGAAAAAGTTGAGGCTTTGAGAAGCGAATTCTTTAATGCTGGGAAAGTTCCTGCTGACGTAAACGAGGAAACTTGGAGTGCTTTCAAGGATGCGGTTCGTGATTTTAATGTGTTGAAAAACTCATTTTATAAGGATATCAAGAAAGATCAACAGGACAACTTGAACAAGAAAAATGCTTTATTGGCAAAAGCAATTGCTTTACAAGAAAGTGAAGATTTTGGAGCCACAACACCTATAATGAAGCAAATTCAGGAAGAGTGGAAAACAATAGGCCACGTTCCAAGAAAATATTCAGATAAAATCTGGAAAGAATTCAAAGACGCTTGCAACCATTATTTTGAGAAATTAAAAGCTCAAAAGAATGAAGTGAACGAAGAAGAAGTGGAAGCTTTTGACAAGAAAAAAGAATATCTTGAAAATTTAAGAACTTTTGAATTGACTGGCGACCATAAAACTGATCTTGATGCTATTAAAGCACATATCGAAACTTGGAAAGGTCTTGGAAAAGTGCCACAAACAAGAAGACATATTGAAGGGAAATTCAACAAGGTATTGGATGTTTTGTTTGAGAAATTAAGCTTGAGCAAGAAAGATACTGATATGATGCGTTTCTCAAACAGAATGGAACAATTATCAGGTTCTGATGATTCAAGAAAACTAGAGAACGAGAAAATCTTCATTATGAGAAAAATTGATGAAGTGCAACAAGAGATTTTTCAATTGGAAAACAACATTCAATTCTTTACTAATACCAAGAATGCCAAAAAAGAAAATTCTATTGTTTTAGAGGTTCGCAAGAACATTGCAAAACACAAGGAGAGTCTTGATGTTTGGAAAGAGAAGTTAAAGCAACTCAGAGAGATAAAAGAATAATTTAATCTTTTTTAAATAATAAAGCCTGCAAGATTCATTTTGCAGGCTTTTTTTATTCAAATTAATTAGGACTATTATTATCAACTTTTCAAAATAAATCCCAAAAAACAGTTGTTGTAAAATTTTAGTCACAAAATAACAAAGCTTACTTAAAAAAGGGCTTTATATTTTTCTATAATCAACGTTTTTTTAGCTCCATAAGACATCTTTGTTTCAAATAAAATGAGAAGAAGCTATTTTGTGATTATGGCAAAAAAGTAAAAATCCCTCTTAAAACGATGTTAAATATTTTATATATTGCAAACATATTTAACAAAAACTAAATTATCTTATGAAGAAAATTACCATTTTGAGTGCTTTCCTGCTATTATTGGCATGGGGAAGTCATGCACAGTGTATTCGGACGGCTTTGTATCCTAGCAATACAGTTGTCTCGAATAATTTAGGTTTACCACAAACTATTACTACAGGAGCTTATACAAGCGAGTATTCGCAAGTATCAGGCTTAATTGAAGGAAATGATTATGTGTTTACCTGTGCTTTAGGTACTACAAACAAGTACCTTACAATAACCGATTTCTCCAACAACGTAATTGCTTTTGGAGATTCTCCATTAACGGTTGAAGCAATCACTTCAACCCAAGTAAGAATGCATTATTCTGATAATGCTGAATGTGCTTCGACATCTTCTAGCCACCTTACAACAGTGATGGCAATTTTAGATTGTTCACCACCATTAGATTTAACGGCCTCTGATATCACTACAACAAGTGCTGTCCTTTCATGGGAACCTATGGGAGAAGAAACAGCTTGGCAAGTTTATGTTGTTCCAACTGGATCTCCAGCACCAACAGCAGATACTGCTGGTGAAGATGTAGCTGATAACCCTTCTTATACTGACTCTACATTAGAACCTGCATCAACTTACCAATTTTATGTAAGAGCTATGTGTGGTGATGAATCAAGTCCATGGAATGGTCCATTTACTTTTGTTAGTGCTTGTGAGCAAATTGACGAGTTTTCTGAAAACTTTGATACTTATGCTTATGCAGCAATACCAACTTGTTGGGCTCAAGTTAGAAACGGTGATGGAGCATCTACTTCATCTTATGCTCGTGTAGCAGATTGGAACTTTAACAGTCCATCTCGTTCTGGCCAAATTTACAATGCAAATACAGGTACTGAGGCAAATATAATCATGGTTGCCCCAGAAGTTTCTAACCTTGCTGCTGGGACACACCGTTTGAAATTCTTTGCAAAAACAGGAGGTGGAGTAATCAATGTTCAATTTGGAACAGTTGATAACACTACAGAAGAAGCTGTGTTTACAGAATTAGACAATATTGATATTACTGGTACTTATACAGAATATGCTGTTGACTATACTGTATATGAAGGAACTGATAATTTTATTGCAATCCGTCACAATGGAGCACAATATACTTCTGTTTTCTTTGATGATGTTCGTTGGGAAGTAGCACCTTTATGTGCTGACGTTTCTGATATCGCTTTTGGAAGCATTACAGATTCTGAAGCTTTGGTAACTTGGGAACCAAACGGTGCTGAAACACAATGGGATGTAGTATATGGTGAAACTGCCGATACTGATCCAGATGCTTTAACACCAATTTCTCCTGCTCCAACAGGAACTCCAGAAGCTACGTTAAGTGGATTAGCAGACAACACAACTTATAAAGTATGGGTTCGTTCTGTATGTGGTGAAGACTTAGGAGTTTGGGTAGGACCAAAAACTTTCAAAACTAGCTGTGTACCAACTGATTCTCTTGAAGAGAACTTCGACACGTATGCTTATGGAACTATGGTAGATTGCTGGACTGCTGTAAAAAGTGGTACTGGTGTTTCTCAATATGCTTATGCTCAAGTTACTGATTGGAATTTCTATTCTCCATCTCGTACAATGCAACTTTACAATTCTGACTCTCAAGCTACAGCAAACGTAATGGTAGTTTCTCCAGCTTTAACTAACATTGGCGCTGGAACACAACGTGTAAAATTCTTTGCTAAAAGTGGTGGTTCTACAGGAAGCCTTCAAGTAGGTACAATCGATAATGCTACAACTGATGGAACGTTTACAGAAGTATTGACAATTCCTTTAACTTCTACTCATACTGAATTTGCAGTTGAATTTACAGATACTGGAAATACAGATATGCACATCGCTTTCCGTTATAACACTCCTGGAATGTACAATTCTATATTTATTGATAACGTACTTTGGGAAGTAATCCCTTCTTGTGGTGATGTAACTGAAATCACTGTTGTAGAATCAGATGTTGAAACAGCTTCTTTAACTTGGACTCCAGGTGGAGATGAAACACAATGGGATGTTGTATTTGGTGAAACTGCTGATACAGATCCAGACGCTTTAACGCCAATCTCTCCTGCTCCAACAGGAACTCCAGAAGCAACAATCACAGGTTTAGCAGATAATACAAACTATAAAGTTTGGGTTCGTTCTGTATGTGGTGATGAAAATGGAGCTTGGATCGGACCAATCACTTTCAAGACACCTTGTTTGCCAACTGATACTATCGATGAAAACTTTGACGCAATTGCTTATGCTGGTATGCCAGATTGTTGGGCAGCTATCAAAGGTGGAACAGGAGTTTCTCAATATGCTTATGTCCAAGTATTGGATTACAACTTTAATACTCCATCTCGCTCAATGGGATTGTATAATTCTGATTCAGCAGCTGGGGCAAACATCATGTTAGCTTCTCCAAACCTTGAGAATTTATCTTTAGGAACTTACCGTGTGAAATTCTTCGCAAGAAGCAGTGGTTCTACTGGTAGTGTTCAAGTAGGTACTGTTGATAACACAACATCTGATGCTGTTTTCACAGAAATGGAAACGGTAGCTATTACTTCTACTTATACAGAATATGCAGTAAACTTCACACCAAGTGAAGATAACTTTATCGCATTCAGATTCAATACACCTGGAACATACAACACTGTTTTCCTTGACGATATCCGTTGGGAAATTGCTCCTCTATGTGCTGATGTTGCAAATGTTGACATTTCAGAAATTACTACTGAAACGGCTTACGTTACTTGGGAAGCTCAAGGAAGTGAAACAAACTGGCAAGTGGTTTATGGAAGTATCGATGATACAGATCCTACTGGACTTACTCCAAGCCCGTTGTTGACATCACTTGATTACACAATTGATGATTTGACTGAAAATACAGGATATAATGTATGGGTTCGTTCAGCTTGTGGTGAGCCAAACGGAAACGGTATGTGGATGGGACCATTTGCATTCTACACACAATGTCTTGCTACAACTGTTCCTTACACACAAGATTTTGAATCTTCTACTACTCCTGCTATGCCAAACTGTTCGGTTACTGAAAATGCTGGTACAGGTAACAACTGGACTACAGCTTCTCAAACACTTTATGGTTTTAACAGCAAAGTATTGCAATATCTTTATACTTGTTCTTCTGCTGCAAATGCTTGGTACTATACACAAGGAATTGCATTAACTGCAGGACAGGAATATAGCTTGTCTTTCCTTTACGGAAGTAACAGTACTAATTATGTAGAAAAACTAAAAGTAATGTATGGTACAAGTCCTACTTCTGCAGATATGACAGAAGAAATTGTTGACCATGATGCAATCTCTTTCAATGTTGCTGAAACAAGTGAAAACTTGTTTACTGCTCCAGAAACGGCTGTTTACTACTTTGGTTTCAACATCTATTCTGCATCTTGTCAATATAATCTTTATATCGATGATATTGCTATCGAAGCTTCATTGTCTAATCAAGATTTTGACAACGCTGATTTCACCTTCTATCCAAACCCTGTAAAAGATGTATTGAACTTGTCTTATGATCAAGCGATGACAAACGTTGCAGTATTCAATATTTTGGGTCAGAAAGTAATTGAAAGCGCTATCAATGCAAATGCTACTCAGGTAGATATGTCTAATTTGGCTGCTGGAAGCTACCTTGTAAAAGTGACTTCTGACAACCAAACTAAAACAATCAAAGTGATCAAACAATAAATAGTTTTTTTGTTTTTCTTGAAAACCTCCGAAAGTAATTTCGGAGGTTTTTTTATGGGATCAATTGAAATGGAAGGATTACTTGTGAATATTGATATTTATTTATCACTACTTTTTCTTCTGCACTTGAGTAGGGTAAATCTTTTGCAAGCTGTTCTAATAGTGTTAATGCAGTGCAGCTTTTATTCATTTTAAAACACAAAACGATACGATTTTTTTTAGGTTGAATCGTACTGTTTGTTTACCAATCAAAATGCTATAAAAAATGCTATGATAGTTTGGATCCCCGAAACTTCGGGGGTCTTTTCTTTATGGCAATTGGTTATGCAAATTTTTCTACTAAACAGGTTTGCCATTTGCGAGAACCAACCATTGGGCTACTTTCCGTATATTTTTTTAAAAGCATTCATGACAGCCTGGTGTAATATTGTAGCATGATTTTCATCTGGCAGATAATCAAAATAGACTTTTAACTGTTTGCTCTTTGAAGCTTTTAATTTTTCTACCAATAGATTTGCATCTACTTCCATCACCCTTGGCACTTCGGTTGGGGTGAGGCCTTCCTTCCCTACTGCTATATAAACGGTAGTGTTTTGCAAAAAACTTTCCTTGAAGATCACCGAATCCTTGTCTAACAGCGAGCCATTGTTCCACCATAGACTCGGACTGATGATGCAATAGGTGTCAAAAAGGGTGGGTTTTGTCAAGAGTATATCCGTGATGAGCAAGCCTCCCAGCGATTGTCCGATTATGGTTTTGGAAGTTGTTGTCCTGTAGTTCTGGTTGATGTAGGGTTGCAATTCCTTTTCGATAAACGAGATAAAATTTTCCGACCTTCCGCTGGTGGGGAATTTTTTCTGATCGGAGGTTATCGTGGTGGGAAAGGTAAAATCCCTTCTCCTATCGACCGTTGCAATGCCTACCACAATTGATTTTGGCACTTGGTTGACCCATTCAAAGCTGTTGAACTGTACCAGGCCTGCAATATGGATAAAATCCTCATCTGCTGAACCATCTAGCAGGTATATCACCGGATATCGTGTTGTTGCATCTGCATCATAGCCTTCGGGAAGGTAGATATTGAGTGTCCGGCTTTCGCCTAATATTTTTGAGGGCAATTCATCTATTACTCCCAAAACGAAAGGCTTGCTGGTTGCTGGAATTGGTGTCTTGGTTTGTGCCATTGCTGTAAAAAACTGCAGAAAGCATACACCCAATAGGATACTTTTTTTCATGAGGACCGTTATTTTTTTGGCAACAGCCAAGTTACTTCTTTTCTTTTATATGTGCTAACCTGCTTTAGGGACGAATTTGACCCTACCCCTATTTCTTGTCCCAGTTCAATGTGAGTGATGTGATTTTGTAAGATCTTTGTAAAACAAAATACGGATATTCCGAACACATTAACCAACACATACCAGACTTATGGAAACAATTCGACTAGAAGTAAACGAAAAAAACCACGGTGCTTTCAACCTTTATGAAGATGGGAAGAAGCTGGGTGAAATGACCATCAGCTTGAAGGAAGATCTCTTGACGGTTTATCATACCGGAGTGGAGAAAGAAGCTGAAGGAAGAGGCTATGCCAAGAAATTATTGGAGGAAATGACGGCTTATGCCCGAAACCACAAACTGATGGTCCTGCCCTTGTGTCCTTATGTGCATGCACAGTTTAAAAAGAAGCCTGACCAGTATCAGGATATCTGGAAAAAATAAACGGAAAGGCAGCTCTTAGTTGCCTTTCTTGCGTTTTTGCTTTCTCCATTCCCAGGGAGCTATTGGTGCGGAATCTTTCCAGAGTCCGTGTTGTCTTTTTCGGGCTTTTATTTCGAGTTTTGCATATTCCTTGTCAGTAGAATACTTCTTATAATGCCAGGCAAAACCGTTTGCTACCAACTCCTTGTTTACACATTCCTTGCCTACATAGATTTCGGCAATGAGTCGCTTGTAGCGATCGGTGGTGCCGTCACTTACCACAGTTACAGTCTTCCCGAAACATAGATCGCTGGCAAATTGCTTGGCACTTTGGCTGTAGGCCTGCTTCTTTTCGGGGCAGTCTACATGGGCGAGCCTTATGGTGGTTTGCTTGTTGTTTGCCAAAACAATATAGGTGTCGCCATCCTTGACAGCCGTTACTTTTGCTATGAAGGTGACGGGTGTTTTCTTGATGAGGGCGGCATCTGGACCACAAAGGGCAAGAAAGAGAAAGGCGAATAGATATTTCATATAAAAAGTATTTTGGATTGGAATCCTACTGCCGTAAAAATAGTGCTTTTAATCCAAAACTGCTTGGGGAATTGCACAGAACCCACTTCTATCTTGAACTTATTATTTATGATTTGGCTTTTCCAAAATAATGTGCTGAGAAACATATCTTATAAGAAATGAGTTAAAAACCATAAATATGCTGGATGGACAATTGCTACTTTTACTTCAGATAAAATGCCTAATGAACCGCTAGTACTTTTTAAACAAAGACGACGGGTAGTCAGGTTGCCGAGGAGGCTGTAGCAGGTTCCTGCACTTTCCACCCGTTCGTGCAGGGAGAAAACCAACGTCGGCGCTTTTTTGCGGAAACTGATCAGCAACACGGCAACAAAAGTTATAGCGGTTCAGCTGGGTGTTATCTATAGGATGCAAGAAATAAACCTAAAAAAGCAAGGTTATGGAATGGATGGAAATCATTGGAATGATTGCCCTTGTGGTGGTTGTGGTGAAATTTTGGAACACCGGAAGAGGTCTGTTGGAACGTTAATCATTTAGAAGAATTTATTCCTCTTGATGATGGCTTGAAGCCTTGTTATGGTTCTTGATTGCGGTTTTTTATTTTACCACATAGAGACATAGAAATAAAAGAAGGGATAAGACCAATTATTGGTTACACATAGATTGTAATGGATGTGACAACGGGATAATTCCTATAAAATATTGGCAGTTAGAGCTCCTCATCTTACGGGAGTGTAGGCTGCTACAAACCCTTTGTATCGGAACAGTTGCAAAGGGTTTTCTTTTTTGGCACTATTACTAGGCCAGAAACTTGTGTCTTGTCGTGAAATAGGTTTACACAAAATTGTAAACCTATTTCAGGACAAGACAATTTAATACTTCCTTTTTTTGAATAGAATCAATAGCTTCAATTTTTTCAAATTGATAAACATACTTTTCTTGACTAAAGGAAATAAAGAAATTAAGAAGTAAAATCAGAATAATTATTCTTTGTTTCATAAAATTGAGTGTTCATTTTTGCAGATTTCACGAAATCTTGACACTAACTTGTGTATACCCGCTAAAAAGTAGCGACTATACTCCCAAAACAAAGTAGATTGTCCCTACTTCGTAGCGTATTATATTCTAAAAGTACTAAAACTTTTAACATCCCCATATTTACTCTAAAAAAATGATGCATTATGGTTTTCCTTAAAGCCATAGCCTTTTTTAGAATGAGACATAGATTCCTCGTTCCTCGGAATGACAACTAAACCGATTAACTTTGTGAGATGGTTTGAGCGATAGCAGGTCTATTTGTGCTCAGATTATCTCCCTAGATTTATTTACCTCAACTCATAGCAAACTTGAAGTTCCCAGAAATAAGCATCAAAAAATACTACCGATGGGTTTCGACAAAATATTTAAAATGTTTCACGCAACCTTTTTTATTAACACGTATCTTCCTTAATAGCATTCTAAAATTAATATATTTGTGGAAAATACTAAATAGTACTTATGATAAAAAATTACATTTTGCTTTTCTTCTTTTTTGCTTTCCAATCGGTTTCTTCACAGGAAGCCTTGAATGTTTTTGATGTGGCCAGAAAAGGCACAGTCGAGCAGGCGAAAGCATTACATCAACAAGATCCCCATATTTTCAATACCGTTAATGAGGCCGGATATTCTCCTTTGATACTGGCTTGTTACCGTGGTAATAATGAAGTAGCCCAGTTTTTAATAGAAAATGGAAGCGATGTAAACGGAAGCAGTAGCATGGGAACTCCTCTTATGGCAGCAGTTGTAAAGGGAAATATTCCAGTTGTAAAGATGCTTTTATCGAAAAAGGCTGCAATTGATTTGGCTGATGCCAATGGTATAACACCTCTTATCTATGCTGTACAGTTTAACAATGTGGCGCTAACAAAGCTCCTCTTGGACTATAAGGCCGACAAGACGAAGGTAGATAAAAGTGGTAAAACTGCTTTTGAATATGCCACATTTTCAGGAAATGAAACCCTAATTAATCTATTAAAATAAAAAAAAAACAATTATGAAAAGAAAATTACTTTTAGTGTTCTGCATGTTTGCTTCGGCCTTGTCGTTTGCACAAACAAAATCGACAGGTGAAGTGAATTTGTCAACTAATGTAAAGGCTACATTAGAATTGAATAACACAACAACAACGGCTAAACTTACATTGGTAGGGCCAAATGATAGATGGTTTGCTTTGCAATTCGGGTCATTTTCTAATGGACAAGGAATGATGTTGGGTACTGATATGGTATATTGGAACAATACAACATTAGTTGATTGTGTTCAGCAAGGAGAAGGACAAGTGCCTGATGAAGACACAAACAATTGGACATTCGTTTCCAATACTAACAACTCTCCATCTACGGGTTTGAGAACAATTGTTTTCACAAGGCCTTTCAATACGGGTGATGCTAATGATTTTGTATTTAATTATAATGCAACGACTATTGATTTTGCTTGGGCGAGAAGAAGTAATGCAGGTTATACAATTAACAACCATGGAGCAAATAGAGGGTATGTTATAAATGCTCCATTTACAGTGTTAGGGGTTGAAGATTTTTCTTTGAATGCTTCGGCGGTTTACCCAAATCCTTCTAAAGGGAACTTTACAGTAACTTCTAAAACTACTTTGGAAACCATCAGTATCTATACTCAAACTGGTGCTTTTGTAAAAACCATCACGGTTGGTGCCGGAGCTACTGAAGTAGAGGTTGATGCCGAAGGTTTGGCTCAAGGGGTTTATTTACTGGAACTTCAGAATGCATCTGAGAAATCATGGAAAAAGATTATAATTAATTAGATAGTAATTATAGATTGAGAGAAGGGTCGGTTGTTATAACCGACCTTTTTTTGTTTTGTTTTTTAGGGGGTTTGGATTGGATTGTCTTGAAATTGGTTTATAGTTTTGTAAATTTATTTTAGGACGAGACAGGGATATCCGGAGCATCCACGCGAAGGGATTCGCGCGGTAGCGGGGTTAACTGTTTGATATCTGAGAGACGGATTAGTTGCCGTTTTTTAATTTAAATTTAATAACCACTCAGAAATTTCGTCTAAACCATTTCTATGAGTTAATCTTTCTATCGTCATTTTTTCTACGGCGATAGTATTTAAATGTTTTTTACATTTAGACTCTTTCTTCTTTTTATCTTCATCATTTAATTCTTCCCACATTCTACCGTTGCTAGCATTTTGAAGCGTTTGCGCAACAATCAATGGAACGTCCATTTCATCTGTAATTTCAGGAACAACTATAATTAAACCATTCATGGCGTACGACTCCTCAATAGCTTCTTTTGTAAGGTAATTTTCTAGTTCTGTTTTTGTAGTATTAAAACCTTTCTTATTTTCTTGTTGGTTAATCTTATCAACGTAGTCCCTATAATCAGGTATGTCATTATCATAAATATGTAGCTCTGGCTTACCTAAACCATCTAAATATTTATTGTCAATATAAAATTTTAAACAAGAGCCACCAGAAATTACAATTGCAATATCTTGTCTTTCATCCAAAGGAATTATAGCATGATTGTAAGTATTTAACAACTTACTGTATCTTTTTAAAGCGTTTACATCATGGTTTCCTTCGACGAATAAAAGTTTGGAAATTTTATCTGCAGGATTTGGCAAGACACCAAGTGTGTCAATTATTCTATTTATGGTTTCTTCGTTTAACTCTTGAGTTTCAATATCAACTCCATATTCAACAACATTTTGATTTTCAATCGATTTATAAATATAAATTAAAGATTCCATTGGAATTTCACGAACCAAATTAGCACTATGGGTTGTAAAAAAAACTTGAATGTTTGATCGCTCGCTTAATTTTATCAAAGAATTTATTAATATTTTTTGATGGTTAGGATGCTGTGCAGTTTCAGGTTCTTCAATAGCATAAATTATTGAAGGTGCGGAAGTTTCGATTTTCTTCTTCTCTGCTTGAGCTTGAAAAAAACTTAATAACACTAATCTTTTTACTCCGCTACCACGTTTATTTAGCGGAACATTATTTTCATTAAGTAAAGTTAAATCAAATATTTTGTCCCAACTTGGGAGTTTGCTAAAGTCAGATTTCATTTTTTCAGCAAGGCTAGCATCAATTTCTTTTAACTTTTCTAATGTTTGCTCAGCTACAATTGTTGATTTTGCTTTAATCTCAACTTCAATTTTATCTAATAACTCTTTGATTTCAGGAATTGCTAATGTTTCCTTTATTGCTTGATTCATTGGATCCTGTACATCTTTGTCTTTGTCATTAATGGTCTTGTCAACTTTGAAAAGAGTAAAAATTGGTAAATAATCTTTTAATTTCGACCAAACAGCTTTTAAATTGTTCTCGGTATCCAAGCTTCCATCTACCTTCAGTTCTATTAATTGTTTTTGACTTTGTAAATTTTCTTTAATAGCTTTTCTTATCGGCGGATTTTTTGTTTTGTTAATTCCCGCTAAATCAATTTCAAGTTCCGCTGCTAAAGCTTTAAGTGGAGAATTTTTCAATGTCAATATATAAAGAAGCTTCTCATGTATTTCATGTTCAGCAATAATGTAAGTGGCTTTGGTAATCGCTCCGCCAATTTTAAATGTCTTTTTTATTTCTAATAATCCATTTTGATTGAGAAGGGATTCTTCTTTCAGTGAAGTTTCTACTGTCGAATCTAAAACAAGTTTCTCTCGAAAATCATCAAACAAGCAAGTAATTTCTATTAAATCATCATTGGAGTTGACTGATAGGTCTGTTTTCTCTATGCCATCGTTGAAGAAAATATTGATAGCTTCAAGAATTGTAGATTTTCCAATATCATTTTTTCCAATGATGCAGTTAAGATCTCCCAAATTAATGGTTAATTCATCTTGGTAAATTCGAAAATTTCGAAGTTTAATACTTACTAATTTCATGATTGTATAATTTAAAATATAAGTTAACGGTTTCAGTATCCGTAATTGGTGGCTTTTAGCACATAAAGTTCAATAGATTTAGTAATATTATACCTTGTACATATGCTTCATAGAAGCGCTTCAACCGCCATATTACCAAAGTGATATTGTGTGTTCGTGCTTTTTCATGCGTTTTGTATAACTTCTGCAATTTCACCTGCAATTTCTTCAACAGTATATGAAGACGTATTTCTTGCTAACTTGTCTGCCAATGAAGGACTAAAGTCAATAACTTCTTTTTTTGTTATGTTATGCCATATGGGTAAAACTATTTGTTCTCCACTTACTGATTTTGTTATAATTCCGTCAAGTTCATAATTAGTCCATCCTTTTCTAATAAAATCTTTTGATAAAACCACAATTCCAAACTTACTATTAGCTAATCCCTTGTCAATTTTCCTTCTCAAACTATCTCCAATTTTCAGTTCAAACTCGTCATACCAAACTGAAAGTCCTTCACTTTTTAATGCTTGTGCTAACGGTCTAACTACCTCATCTTTGTCTTCAGAAGCATGAGAAATAAATACGTCATATTGTTTTTCAGCCTCATTTGAATTGTTAAAAGGATATTCGTCATTTTTATGTACTAATGAAGGAACTGTTGATAGTGCTGGTTGTCTAAACTCTGGTAAAGTACTTGGCATCATTCTGATACTTGAGCGTACAGTTCCTCTTAAACCCTGCATATCCACTGTTACATGCCAACTACCTGTACTTGGAATAGAAAGTCGAACTGGTGATTGTTTTGCTAAACCACCAAAATACCTATGCTGTCTACCATTTTTATAATTTTGAAAATTAGAGCTGTCCATTAGCCTCACGTTTGCAGCACTTCCTGATAAAGTAATTTCTACAATTTGTCCCCTTTCTTTTCTTCCTAAGTCATAATGAGTGAAATTCATAAAATCTATAAGTATTTGATTAAATATTGTTCGTTAAGGTCACTCTATTAGCATGATACTTAACTTATTTATAACCGCTATTTCCTAGCGTATTATAATATTCTAAAAGGACTAAACCTTTTAACATCCCCAAACCTACACCATAAATAAAACCCCACATTACGGTTTTCCGTAAAAGCATAAACTTTTTTTCACTCCACCCCCAATTCCCAAACATTCCCTTCCCCATCTTCGGCCATCAGCTCTCCATATCCTACCCATTCGAGGGTTATTGCTTTCTTTTTGCCTGCTTTGTCCAGGAGATAGCCGCTACCGTGTTTTCCTTTCATGTTGACATTGCCGGTTATGGGTTCGCCTGTGTTATCGGCTCCTATGACATCATAGTTATAGGTATATTCGCCCTTGCTGCCTGTCCTGTATTCATATTGATAGACGGTGTCAGTATGGACCGTGGCAAGGGCTTCGGGAATAGAAGCTGTTACTGTTGTTGCTGGGGTATTGCCTGCGGAAACAGGCAGCGGTTCATTTTGGCGGCAAGCCCAAAAAGAAGCTACAACGAGTAACAGCATTCCTAGGGACCTACTATTAGGGGAATCGTACATGTTATTTTGTTTTGTTAGTAACCTTTGGTCGATAAATGTAATGCAAAAAAGAGTAGCAATGTTAATTCACAACACTTATTATAGCAATTGTAGAGATATATCTACAAATAACTATCAATCTTACAAAAAAAATAGGGATAAATTACGGAAAACCGTAATCCAAACCTGCTTTTGAGGCGGATCGCTTTAGCCCCTGAGGGTATCGAGCATTGTTTTGGCCAACTCGATAAAATGGGGTACGGAGATTTCCTTTTGCAACATCTGGAAAAAGAGTGCCTCATAGTGTTCGTGCAACGCCACCCTATTGGCAACTTCCATACCGGAATAGTGGGCCTGCTGGATTCCCAAGAGCATGAAATCTACCGGATATGGCAGGTGTCCCTGAAAATTCATCTGGATGACTTCCTGCACATCAAGGTCGAAATCTTCCAAGGCTTGCTGGGTTTCAAAATAGGCAATGAGCTGGTTTTCGGAAAACGGTTGGCGGGCAAAGAGGTGTTCGATTGCCTGGTAGAGGATTGCCGAATCGATAGTGAAATCAGCCTCCAATTCGCGGCCTATGGCGTTGATGCGTTGCAAGGAATGGATGCAGTTGAGCACCTCAACGGTGTAGGAAAACAAAGTGCGTTCGGCTACCGAATCAAAATGATTGGCATGCAGGACAATAAAAGGACTTGCGGGTTCAAGTGGGAACGATGCATTTCGTTTGAGGTATTCATAATCTAGTACCATAATTTGTGTGTGTGTTTAAAGTGATTTCAAACCTAGTAGTTCTACCTGAAACTCTACTAGGTGTTTCCCCTATTTATTGACTAGGGTTTTAGCTAATTGTGGATTAAAGGTTTTGGGTTTTGGGTTTTGGGTTTTGGGTTTTGGAGTTAACTTAGAACCTTGTTTTTTAATCTTGAGCCAAAACTACGAAGGGGAAAAATTTTTATATTACGGTTTTTCCGTAAATTCAAAAAAATTTTAGCTTGTAGATTTAGCTTGTAGATTTTTACAACCTACAACCCAAAACCCTGTCCCCTAACAATTTGATGTGGTCTTTGAAATCCATAATGTGTTGATTTTGATTATTATTCGTCAAACGTACAATGGAAAAAAATCATCACATTACGGTTTTCCGTAAAAGGGGAAATTATTTTTATTTTAGTGAGGTTTGTGGTTGGTGATCAGTGGTCAGTGTTCAGTATTCAGTGTTCAGTGTTCAGTGTTCAGTAATGCGTAATTATTAATTTAGTATTCATTGGTCAGCCTGTAGAGTAGCGATTAATCATTAGTGATTGCCTGAGTGGTGATTATTGTTTTGACTGGAAACTGTGACTGGAAACTGAATACCGAATAATGATCACTGAATACTGAATGTGTTCAGTGTTCAGTGTTCAGTGTTCAGTAATGCGTAATTATTAATTTAGTATTCAGTGGTCAGCCTGTAGAGTAGCGATTAATCATTAGTGATTGGCTGAGTGGTGATTATTGTTTTGACTGGAAACTGTGACTGGAAACTGAATACCGAATAATGATCACTGATCACCGAATAATGAATACTGAACACTGAATACTGAACACTGAATACTGAACACTGATTACTGAACACTGAATACTGAATACTGAATACTAAACCAACCCCAAGTCCTTTGCTATACTCACGAGGTGGATGGAGTTTTTCGCCTTGAAGTAGATCTTGAGTTTGCTGATGTGCTTTTCTACACTGCTGCTGCTTTTGGCGGTTTTGCCTTCGGTTTTGAAGACTTCGCAGATTTCGGCTACACTTAATCCTTCGGAGAGGTACTTGATGAGCTGGATGTCATATTCTTCGATTTCGAGTAGCGAAGTGGGATGCAGCAGGTGGCTGAATCGTGGCGAGAGGTATTTGGCCTCACCTTTATAAATGGTGTTGATGGCACGGATGACCTCGCCGGAGCTTTCGCGTCCTTTCCAGACAAAGGCATCGATGTCGAGGTCTTCGAGCAGGAACTTGATCCTGTAGTTTCGGTCTTCTATGGAATAGGCGATGATCTTGAGGTCGGGTTGCTGTTGCTTTACGGCCTTGATCAGGTCTTCGCCGTTGGGCAAGACTGCGGTTCGGTGATCGGCCTCAAAGGAGAGGTCGGTGATCAACAAGTCAAACGGAACGGCATCGAGTTGGGCCCGCTTGATCTTGAGCAGGGCATCGTCACAGTATTTGGAATGTACGATTTCGGCCTGGTGGAGTTGTTCTAGGATGGTGCTTAGGCCCAGTCCTATACTGTCAATGTCTTCGGCAATTAGAATTTTTTTAAACATAGCAATTGTTTAAGATGGAAAAATAAAATACATTTTGAAACCCCTTTGTGGAGTTGGTTCAAAAGTAAGTTTCCCTTTTATACTTAAAATACGGTTTTCCACATTTTGCAAACCATTTTTCCTTAATTGCTCGTCAGGGCCTATTCCCACTCCGTTGTCGGTGTAATTTATTTTTATATTTTTCTTTATTTTTTCAAAACTGATGACAACCAGAGTCGCCTTGCTGTGCTTTTTCATATTGACCAGCAATTCCTGCAGCACCCTGTAGATGACAATTTTCTTTGCCGGATCAATCGTTGCCCAATCGATGCTGTCGATTTCCTTGAGGATGATATTAACCTCTCCCGAACTATAACCCGAAAGCATGTCCTTGAGGTGCCTGAGGTAGTTTTCGTCTGTGTCGATGGTGTTGTTTTCCCTGGAGATATTGCGGGTTTGTTCATAGATGCGGTCGAGATTGTCGATCAGGACCTCCTTGTTTTCGGGAGACGAAAGGTCTCGCAGTTCTGCAAAGGTCATGGTGTTGAAGAGGTCGTTTGCCAATTCGTCGTGGAGCTTCTTGGCGATTCGGGTTTCGGTCTCGTATTGTTCTTCACGTCGCTGTTTTATTTTTTCGCGCTTGTGGCGGATGCGAGTCACCACCAACAGCACTGCAATTCCTAAGAATAGCCCACTTAAAACGATACCACCTATGAGGTTGCGAACTTCATTTTCGGCCTGTTTGATCTTCATCTGCTGGTTTTCGTTTCGCTCCTTAGTAGCATCAAAACGGATCTTGGCGAATTGATTTTTGGCTTTTTGCCGAAAGGCTTGCACACTATCATTGAGCCTGAAATAGTCTTGGTTGTACTGACTGCCACCAAAGGTAGCCAGCAGTTCGAGGGACTTCATCCTGTTGTCGATGGCACCAATTTTTGTTGCCAGAGTATAAGCTTTTTGGGCATATTGTGCAGCAAGTGATGGGTTGTGTTTGCCGTGGTATTCAGCCAGGTTGATGTAGCTGTAGACCATCCCCCTTTCGTCGCTTTTTTTTGTCCTGATTGACAAGGCTTTTTCCATCAAGGGCAAACCGGAAACACCATCGTTCTTGAATTGTGCATAGCCAAAGTTATCCATGACCTTGGCAAAAGAACTCTCGTCTTTGCGAATGATTTGATTTTCATAAAGAGCCGAAAACTCACCAAGGGCTTTGGCATACTGCTGATTCTCCAGATAGCAGAGGGCGATGTTGTGGTCGATTATTTTTTGGAAAAGGACATCGGTAGTCAGGGCTTTTGCTTTTTGATAATAACGAATGGCTTCGTCATAATCGTGAAGTGCGGTATAGGAAATGCCGAGTAGATTATTGGCTTCTCGCAAATAATCCTGATTGGGTTTAGGTGTGTCCAAGAAGGCCAATGCTTCGGTTAGGGTTTCCTCGCTACCCGAATAATCGTTGTAAACTTGCTGAATATGGGCCATCTTGAGCAAGCTGTAACTTGTTCTCAAACTGTCGTTTTGCTTTTCAAAAAGGATTTTAGAAGTATTGTAGAAATCGTAGGCCATTGGATAATCCTGCAAGGCAAAAAAATGTTCAGCCTTTCGGCTTATGATATAGGCTTTAGAACTGGTAGGATTAGTTGTTTTGCTGGCAAGCTCATACAATTTATCGAGATAATGCGGGATACTGTCGGGATAAGCCTGGGTAATGACATTATCCAATTGATACAAAACCGCCTGATAGAGCAAAGAAGTATCCTGAGTATTTCTTGCAACCTCAACGGCTTTTTGAGCATGAAGTATTTTATGGGAAAGGACTGTATCGGTAGCCAATTGCTGCTGATAGTTGTGGATTGTAACAGCTGCATCGCTTTGCTCGACAGTCGTGGCACTCTTGTTACATGAAAACAAAAGGCTTCCTAAAAGTGCCATAAAAAATGGGGAATTGAACTTCATTATAAAAGTTTAATTCCCCGAAAGTACTAAAAATTAAGGTATAATTGCTAATCCTTTGTTTTATCCACCTGGTGGCGGAGGTGGTGGTGGCTTGATGGGTGTATTAATTGGTTCACCATCTGCCACAACTGTTGCAGGGTTTGTATCCTCAATGGCCTCAGCCGTGCAGGAAATCATCGAAAGGCAGCTTATTGATAGCATCGCCAAAAGCACTATTTTTTTCATGATATTAGTATTAAAATTTTGGAAATAGAAAGACCTTGGGGACATTTGTCCTTACTTTTGGTTCCGCGAAAACCACAGGTCCTTCTGAAAAATAATGGGTACTCTGGGAAGTGCAGTGGGTCAAAACAGCTCCTTAATTGGATACTTCCCGAATCGTTTTACGAAGCTGTTTTTCTACACTGTTTTTTAGCCTCAGTTTTGTACATTTGTTTTCACTGCAGTGCAAACAAGAACTGATTCCGAGGCAAAGGAACTACCGTTTTTGCTGGGTATTTGCAAGTGATTCCGATAATTCCGATTGTTCCGATGAATTCCGATTAATTCCAAAAACATACCCCATGAGAAGAATTTTTGATGACTATTTGAAGGCGGTCAAGCTGCAATTTGAACAAAAAAAGGACGGCAAGTATGCCAGTTATTTCTTAATGCCTTCTCCTGCCCAATTGCGAGAACTGTGTCTGATTTTCTTTGACAATGGTCTCAGTAATGCAGATAAAAAGGTATTCGAGATTTTTTTTAAGTCGAAGGAAGGAGAACTGCTCAGGAGAGATATCGAACAGGTTGATGTGGATAAATTTCGTCCAATAGTGAATTTTTTTAAGGGAAAGAATGAACGGACAAGTTCCCCTAGTGTTGAATTGATTGCCGTATTATTGGATTTCAAACCGCGTCCTTTTCACCTTTTTCTCAAACAGGATGAAAAGATGCTGGAAGAAGAAATTGAAAAGGAAAGTCCAGCTGAAGAATTGGACGATGTGGAAATAGAGAAGCAAAAAATAAGCCTGAAGAATGATTCGCCCATCTTGTTCACTTCCGTAGAAGAACCTGCAAAAAGGCAAATGAAAATTCCTCGTTCTATTTTTTTTGTACTGATTGCCGTTAGCATTATAGCGGTTGGCTACATTGCAAAAGATATCTGCTTTCCGGCAAAAGAATGCATGCAATGGCAAAAAGACCGCTATGTTGAAGTAGATTGCCAGAATGAGACACAAGGTTTTTTGATGGCAATAGAAAAAAAGCCATTGCAAAAAGAATTGCTGGGCTTCAGAAAAATAGAAGTTACATCTGCGACAAAGTTATTTGAATATGACAAGCCATTGGTTTGGTATTGCAAGCAAAACAATAAAGTAGAATTCTTTAACCAGCCGGGTGTGCATCCTGTAACGGGAAAGGCATTGAAACCCATCACCTATTATATGGCTAAAGCACATAGTAAAAAGTAAAGGGAATAACTTTACAGTTATCAATTATTAAAAAAAACCGTAAACGAACAAACACTCTAAGTAATTTGCTTGTTTACGGTTGATGGGTAAAATTATATTTTTACCCTTTACAATTCTTGCTTAATGACATTCAGCTCTCGAGCAACGGCATCATAGAGTTTTTCCGGAACGGGCTTTTTGTTGAAGTTCACGACAATCTTTAGCTTGGTATTGTCGTCCATCAGGGCATGCCGCACCATGACAGGAGCGTTTACTACTGCCACTTGTTTTAATTCCAAAATGAGATCCGTCAGGTAAGAATTACGTCGAAACAGATCTTCTTCACATCGCTTCAGGATGTTATAAAGTGCCGTCTTTTCTTCTGCCAAAAGTGTTGTGGCATAAGGTTGTACAGTAATTTTCATGTTCATCTTTTTTTTTCTGAAATTAGACAAAAACCATAGATTTATCCTTATAACATTTAAAATCAGAATTATAGAATTCAAATAATAAAAACGAAACAAAAAAAAAACCGCCTGAAAAATATTCCAGGCGGTTGCAATTTAGCTATTGGCTATAGCCAAATACTCTATTATTGTTTCAAGACCTTGATGGTTTGGGTAGCCGTTTCAGCAGTTACTTTCACCAAATAAGACCCACTTGCAAATCCTGAAAGATCTACCTGTGTTTGGTTTGTACCAACTGTTTTCACTAGCATGCTTTGTCCCAAAAGGTTGTATACTTCCACATTTGTGATAGTAGTGGCATGCGAAAGGTTCAAGATATCCTTAACCGGGTTTGGATAGGCTGTGAAACGTTGCAATTCATTGTCGCCTATGCTCAAATCATCTGAAGTTACTTCGATGATAGCTACACCTTCTGCTCCATCACTGAAACCGCTATAATGCCCAAAGTTGATATAGTAAAGTGTTCCTATTTCGGATGCTGTGATAGTCAAGGTTTCCGTATCGTCTTCATATCCTGTATCAGCATTGTCATAACAAACAAAGCTACCACAAGAACCGGTATAGATTCCAAGTTTTCCATCCCATCCTTGTGAGGTGGCATTGATGGTAATATCGCCTCCATTTCCTTCCACCGTATACCAGATACCGTCGTTCATGGTTTCGCAATCTTCAACAACGATCAAGCCATCGTTATTGGTAGCCGAAGTCGCATCTATGGTTTCATTGAATGGAAAAGAAGCTATTGCAGTAGCAGTATCACAAGCGTCGTTGTCTGGAACTGGTGGAGCTTCAACTGTTGTAAACGACCATTCTACACAGTCTAAAGCCTGTCCAGCTGCATTTCTTGGAATGGCAATCCAGTAGAAAGTAGTACTGAATCCTTCAATCTCAATAGGAGCTGATGTTTCCTCGAAGTTGTCGATAAAGTCATCCTCTGTCAAGGGCAATTCTGTTCCTCCATAAAGGTCATAAGAATCTACTGGCCCACCTGTTGTGGAGGCTTCCCAACTGAATTCTACTTCTCCAACAGCTACATCTGTAGCACCGTCTAAAGGAAAAATAGCGGCTGGTGAACAGGCAGCGGGATCTGGTGGAATCGTGCTGATAACATTGATAGTAAAATTCCCTTCTGGTGCATCATCAAAAGAGTCATAATATCCGACGTTGATATAATATACGGTTCCAATTTCTGAACTTGTTACGGTAAAGGTTTCGTCTCCTGAGACCATGTCATCCACAGTTCCCACACATTCCAATGTGCCACAGCTTCCTGAAAACACACCCAATGCGATGTCATAGTCTTCTCCCGTAGTCACGGTGATTTCGATATTGTTACCGTCACCTGTAAAGGTGTACCAAAGACCATCATTCATTTCCCAATTCTCGCAGGCCATCACAAATCCGTCTGTTGAAGCTGCTGCTCCATCGGTTTGTTCGTTGGTATAAGGAAAAGTAGCGATTTCTGTTGCACCTTCACAATTGTCGTTTACAGGTGTTGGCAAACTCTGTACGTCGATCGTAAAGTTGCCTTCCGCATTATCTGTAGTCGGATGATAGTGTCCAACATTGATATAATAGGTGACACCAATTTCTGAAGATGGTATTGTAAAGGTTTCCGCTTGTCCTGAGTAGGTATCATCCATGGTCCCAACACATTCCAATTGATCACAGCTTCCGCTATAGATGCCTATTTCCACATCATAGCCTGCTTCTGGTGTTACGGTAATGATTATGCTATTGCCATTCCCTTCAACTGTATACCAAAGTCCATCGTTCATAGAACCTTCGCAAGTCGTAGAAAGACCATCATTTGCTGCTTCTGAACCGTCTTCTTGAAAGAAACTGTAAGGAAAAGTAGTAATCGCGATGGCATTTGCACAATCGTCATTTGCAGTAGCGAAAGTAGCCACTGGTTTTTTTAAGGGCTTCGTAGGATCTATCCCAGAGGCAGTTGCAACATTCGCAGTTCCGAGGAGAAGAGCTCCCAACAACCACGTTAAGGTAATTTTTTTCATTCTATAGTGATTAATAATTGTAAATGCGAACTTACAAAAACTTACACTGTAAGAATTTCCTTCGCTGTTAATTGATTGTTAAGATAGATGTTAAAAAAGATTAGAACTGTTAAAATTTGCTTTTTTGAATATTGCGATTGAAAATTTACAACAGAAATTATGAAATTGGAAGTACTATAATGGAGATAGAAAACTGGAGCAGAATATTTACACCAATAAAAAAAACCAACCCTACAAATGTAAGATTGGTTGATATTGATTTAAGTCAAACGAAATGACGACCTACAATTCCCTACAACGGAATGTTTCCATGTTTCCTTTTCGGTAATATGCTTTCCTTGTTTTCGAGCATACTGAATGCCTTGATAAGCTTTCTTCGGGTGTCTTGTGGGAGGATAACCTCATCAATAAAACCGCGTTCTGCAGCACGGTAAGGTGTTGCGAATTTCTCTGCATATTCCGCCTCCTTTTCTAATAATTTGGCTGCAGGATCTGCTGCTTCAGAAATTTCTTTCTTGAAGATGATTTCACTCGCACCCTTGGCTCCCATAACCGCTATCTCTGCTGATGGCCATGCGAAGTTCATGTCGGCACCGATGTGTTTGGAATTCATCACGTCATAGGCTCCGCCATACGCTTTTCTGGTGATGACAGTTACTCTTGGAACAGTTGCCTCGCTCAAGGCATATAACAATTTGGCGCCATGCACGATGATTCCGTTCCACTCCTGATCGGTACCTGGCAAGAAGCCCGGAACATCCACCAATACCAAAAGCGGAATATTGAAGCAGTCACAGAAGCGGGTAAAACGAGCTGCCTTAATCGAACTGTTTACATCCAAAACTCCTGCCAGGAACATAGGCTGATTGGCCACGATTCCGATGCTTCTGCCTCCTAGTCGTGCAAAGCCTACCAGAATATTCTCTGCAAAATTCTTGTGGATTTCATAAAATGAATCCTCATCGATGATGCCCTTGATCACATCGTGCATATCATAAGGCTTGTTGGCATTCTCAGGGATGATGCCCGAAAGCTGTTCCCTGATTTCATCTCCCAATTCAAAAGGAATCTTTGGAGCGGTTTCTTTATTGTTTTGAGGCAAATAGCTCAATAGTTTCTTCAGATCTTCAAGACATTCCACATCATTGGCAGAAGTCACATGTGCCACCCCCGACTTGGATGAATGGGTACTCGCTCCTCCCAATTCCTCAGAAGTTACGGTTTCATTGGTCACGGTCTTTACAACATTTGGTCCCGTTACAAACATATAGCTGCTGTTCTCGACCATCATTGTAAAATCGGTCATGGCAGGAGAATAGACAGCTCCACCAGCACAAGGTCCCATAATGGCTGATAATTGAGGGATCACGCCCGAAGCTTGCACATTTCTAAAAAAGATATCGGCATAACCACCAAGGGAACGTACTCCTTCCTGGATCCTGGCTCCACCTGAATCATTGAGTCCAATCATGGGTGTGCCCGATTTTACTGCCATGTCCATTACTTTGCAGATCTTCTCTGCATGGGTTTCTGACAAGGCTCCGCCAAAAACCGTAAAATCTTGTGCAAAGATATAGACCATTCTTCCATTAATAGTACCATATCCTGTAATCACACCGTCACCATAGTAAACTTCCTTTTCCATCCCGAAATCAGTCGTTCGATGGGTTACCAACATACCGATTTCTTCAAAGGAACCTTCATCTAAAAGATATTCGACGCGTTCACGTGCCGTTAGTTTTTTCTTCTCGTGCTGTTTTGCTATTCGCTTTTCGCCTCCACCCAGTCGGGCGAGGGCCATTTTATCTTCTAATACTTTTATTTTATCTTTCATAATTATTGTATTGGCAAACGAAGGATGTTTTGGTCTTTTAAATATTGCTTCAAGGCTATCATTGCTGCTACTTCGGCTTCCTTGTCCTGTTGTGCTTTCAGGTGTTCTGCATCATAGTAGTTCTTGACAAAATGGGTATCGAAATTTCCTGAACGAAAAGCTTCATGCTCCATCACAAACTTTCCAAATGGCAGGGTCGTACTCACGCCTTGCACTTGATAGCTTTCAATTGCCTTAATCATCAATTGAATGGATTCTTCTCTTGTTTTTCCGTAGGTTATCAATTTGGCCAGCATCGGGTCATAATAAATCGGGACATCCATGCCTTGTTCGAAGCCATTATCTACCCGGATGCCTTCGCCTACAGGTAACTGATATACTTCCAGATTACCTACACTTGGAAGGAAATCATTCAGCGGATCTTCGGCATACACACGCAATTCCATTGCATGTCCTTTTATGTGCAAATCTTCTTGTTTTAGCGTAAGCGCTTCGCCTCTTGCCACTCGAATTTGCATTTCGACCAAATCCAAACCTGTAATCATTTCCGTTACCGGATGTTCTACTTGAAGGCGGGTATTCATTTCAAGAAAGTAGAAATTTAGATTTTCATCTAATAAGAACTCTACTGTTCCAGCTCCAAGATAATCACACGCTTTTGCCACTTTTACCGCAGCCTCTCCCATTTGTTTCCTTAATTCTGGAGTTAAAACAGAGGATGGTGCTTCTTCTACGACTTTTTGATGACGACGCTGAATACTGCATTCCCTTTCGAATAAATACAGGATGTTTCCATGGCTATCGGCCATCACTTGGATTTCGATATGCCGTGGTGAGGCCACATATTTCTCTATAAACACCGATCCATCTCCAAAGGCAGAAGTTGCCTCACTGATGGCACGGGTCATTTGTGCTTCTAAATCTTCTTCTTTTTCTACAACACGCATTCCCTTTCCTCCACCTCCTGCTGATGCCTTGATAAGGATTGGGAAGCCAATTTCTTTTGCAATCTGTTTGGCTTTTGCAATATCAGTGATGGCTTGGTCTATACCAGGAACCATCGGAATATTGTAGGCTTTAACAGCTTCCTTTGCAGCAAGTTTGCTACCCATCATGTGGATGGCTTTCGATTCTGGTCCAATAAACGTGATGCCATTGGCTATAGCTTCTTCTGCGAAAGCGGCATTCTCACTCAGGAAACCATAACCGGGATGGATGGCATCTACTCCTAATTCTTTGGCAACAGCCACAATTTTACTACCCAGAAGATAAGACTGATTGGAAGGTGACTCCCCTATCCATACGGCTTCATCTGCAAATTTAACGTGTGGTGCATTTCGATCGGCTGTAGAATATACCGCTACGGTCTTGATGCCCATCCTTTGGGCGGTTTTCATTACCCTTATGGCAATCTCACCTCTATTGGCTACTAATATCTTCTTCATAATTATTCGAATTCAATTAACAATTGTCCTTTCTCTACGGCATCTCCCTTGCTGGCCGAGATGGACTTGATGATACCCGAACGTGGCGACAGGAAACTGTTTTCCATTTTCATGGCTTCCAAAATTAGGAGGCAGTCATTGACTTGTACTTCTTGTCCAACGGTGACACTCATCTCCAAGATTAGTCCTGGCATGGGAGCCTTGATGGAATTGATTTGTTTTGAAGCTCCCACCTCGAAGCCCATATCCTTGATTAACTGGTCTAGCGGATTGGTAATGACTACATCATAGCTGTTACCATTCACTTTAACGGTATAAGTCTTTGCAAGAAAATTGGAGTCAACAATTTCGGCTACATAGGGAAAATTGTCCTTGAGTACATGAAACTCTGAAGTTGTGCTGGTTGCAACCGCATCGAATGTGGTGAGATCTGCTGCACCACGCTCGTAAACAGTGGTGCCATTGACGGTAAGTTTGTATGTGCTATCCATATCGTAATTTTGATGACCGTAAAAGTAAGGAAAAGAAAACGTTTGCGAAAGAAGAGCGTTTAGAGTTTTACTGAAAACTGAGACTGATCGCTCAAAACCAATCTCTCAAAATTTCCTACTTTTGCAGTAACAAAACAAATCAATTCCCTGAACTTTTATGAAAACTCCATCTACACTACTTGTGCTATTTGTCTTCTTGTTATGCGGTACAGCTCATATATCAGCTCAAAACAGGACTAAAGAATACAACAACATTGGCTGGTTTGCCTATACTGGAACATTTAGACTGAATGATAAACTAGGAGTCCATACAGAATACCAGTGGCGTCGAGATGACTATATAGAGCATTGGCAACAGGGATTATTGCGATTAGGTTTGAATTATAACTTCTTACCAGAAGTGCAAGTGAGGGTGGGTTATGCCTGGGCCGAAACCTATCCGTATGGCGAAACACCACTGAACGGCATGGGCAAGGACTTTACAGAACACCGAATTTATGAGATGCTGACGCTGCAGGACAGGATTGGGAGGGTGAACCTATCGCATCGCTTTATGCTGGAGCAAAGGTGGGTAGGCCGTTATAGTGATGCGGCACTCGAAAAGGAAGACGAGTTTCCATTCTTAAACCGTGCCCGATATATGCTACGATTACAAATTCCATTGAAAGGCACGACAGTACAGGACAAGACACCCTATGTCGTACTCTATGATGAGGTGTTTATAGGCTTCGGGAAGAATGTTGGAGAAAATATATTCGATCAGAACCGTCTTGGTGTATTGTTTGGCTATCGCTTTAACAAGCACTTTCAAATGGAAGGTGGCTATTTGAATCAGGTTGTACAACTGGGAAGAGAAATTGACAATAAGAATGCATTCCAGTATAACAATGGTTTTATTGTGAGTACTATTGTTAATCTGGATCTAAGGAAATCGAATAACGAAAACAACTAATAGCAAACACTACCCTCAAAACCTTTTAAACATATCAGCTCCTAAACCTTCAATCTAAGCAATAAAAAAGCCACCCTAAGGCAGCTCTAATAAAGTGTTATACCGCACTTCCAGGACTCGTAGGAGCTTCGCCTCCTGCTGGGTCTACATCTCCCCAGTCACGTCGCTCATCTAGTTCTTTTTCGTCTAGATCATCTTCGTCATGCTCTATATCATCCCTTCTATCGTCTCTCGGACGAGTGTTGCTAGACTGATAAATAGTTTGTTCTTGGTGATCACGAGGGGTTTTGCCATCAGTTAACTCTTCGTTTGGGTTGTGGTTTGTGTTCATAGCTATTTTATTTAATGGAGTACTAATCCTGGTTAATACTATAAAATTAGTACTACTGAACAAGCTATGATTATAAGATTTTAATTAAAAGTTGTGGGATTTGAGTAGCAAGTTTATTGTTTTCTTAGAAGAATTAATTGCAAGCAATTATTTGTAGGCTAAAAAAAATATTACCCATAATATACAAACAATTCTAATAAGTTAACTTTTGTTTATCTAAAAAATATCTAAAATACTACAAAACACTAGTAAACAAAATAATAAAATTAATTTATTCACATTTTAACAATATTAAAAAATTAAACAATTGCTAAAAAAGTCTTATCTTTAATTCCCCAAATAAGCCTAATGCTATGAAAAACCTGAACCAGAACTTTAGATTGGTCTTGACGGATGATGACACCGAAGACTGTGAAATGTTCAACGAAGCCCTGAAAATGGTGGATACCAACGTTACATTGGAAGTATTGCATAACGGACAAGAATTGTTGGATCATCTCCATGAAAATTGTTCGGAATTGCCAAATCTTGTATTCTTGGATCTCAACATGCCAATCATGGATGGTATAGAAACTGTTGAAGCAATCCGTAATGATGACAAGCTCAAGCACATCTCAGTAGTAATCTTCTCGACTTCTAGTCGGGAGGAGGATATTGAACAGACGTATTGTAAAGGTGCTAATGGTTTTATATGCAAGCCATCCAATTTTACTAAGTTACAGGAAATCATCAAGAAGGCTCTTGAAATCAACTGGAACCGCCAAAGGACTGGGAACGGCCAACTTACTCGGGAACAATATTACCTGACTTTTTAAACTCAAAAAAAGGTTGTATTGGTATAACAGCTAATAAAAAGCTATACCAACACAACCCTTGAATTGCTTGATTTTTTAGATACTACTTACTCCTCTGTCAAAACGGCTAGCTCGGCACGCTCCTCTTCTTCCACTTCTCCACTAAAATAAGGAAACACATCAACTATGGGCGATTCTGAAATAGCAGTTATAGTATAGTCACCCATCGTGCCTTTCATCACCGTCACTGTGTTATCAAATGCTTCCTTTACATCATTCGCCTGAACCAGCAAGTTCATACCTGTCTTTCGTTCCTTACCACTTTCTTCATCAAAGGCTACAAGGGCAATTCGGGTTTTAAACCAGCGATCGGCATTTTCAAAGGGGTGTATCTCGGCAAAATTACCAAACTTGATGCCTGTGATTTTAAATTCTTCGCTCACATAGGCCGCCATCTCCTCGTTGATCCTTCGCTCTGCTTCCGTATAGGAAATTGCATCTACCAGATAAGGCTCGGTTGTAACCTTTTGTATGCCATTCTCGTCTATTTTTCGGTAACGTACTTTGCATTCATACCAAATTGCACTCATATCTTGTTTTTTTAATGGAGGGCAAAGATAGATTTTAATACCGCTAAAAAGAGCGAACTCATGAATAGATATTCACAATTTGGCTATTGTTGATAGGAGTTTATTGATGGTTGGTAGTTATTTTATAAGCTGTCGGGAATTGTTCATAATGACTATTGTTGCTGCGAATTTAGATTCTAAATCTTTCTATTTCTTTAATATTCAAATTATAAACGGTAGAATTCTTGTATGATGACGGAGTAGTATTTTTTGTAGAAGATTCTATTATATTAGGAGTCAAAGGTAATTGGATGTTACTTACATTTTTTTTTACAATAAAAGCAAAATTCCTACTTCTTCCTATTGAAGTTGTCTGGAATTATTACATATATTTTATTAATTACCAATACATTAAATTTTCATTAAATTAAAAAACACGTATTTATACGGTTGTTTTTATTGAAGCGCTTTCCTAGATTTGATACGATAATAATACGCTCTAAACTTTATGTTGCTCCTTAGCATAGAATAATTTTCATGCGTTCCGCAAATTGCTTTCATTTAGTGTTTCTTACGCAATCATCAACTTAAATTTTATCAGTATGGCTAAACAGTAACCATTTACAAAAGGAGTGTTTTGTCATCTATAACTCAAAATGAACTTGTCTTAGAATACTGATATTGAAATTCTAGTAACAATGAAAAAAAAAGAAAAAAAATACCACCTTCAAACATGACAACTATATTCTTGGCAAAATATCGATACTAATTATATCATGCTGTATTGCAAATACTACAAGTCCCGCAATATTTTTTGCACCTGTCTTGATGAATAGGTTATTTTTGTGGCCTTCTACCGTTCTGCCAGTTATATGAAGTATTTCGCCTATTTCATTGGCTGTTTTCTGCATACTTATAAGTTTCAATATCTCAATTTCCCTTTCGGATAGGTCGTCATCGTTATTCAAAATGTATTTGGAGGGCTTTGCTGCTGGTTTTTCTTTCATGCAGGCTATCTGATCTTCCATGAAATAGACAGAGTTGATATAGACAGATTGTATTATGTGTTTCAACAAAACAGGAGAAATTCCTTTGGGTACAAAGGCTGAGGCGCCAGTCTTGAACATGAAATTTAAAAAACTGTGCTTGTAATGTGAGGATATGACGATAATTTTTATTGTTGGAAAATGAATCTTGATATGCTGAGTTGCCTCTATACCATCCATCCCTGTCATTTTTAAATCAAGCAGGACAATGTCAGGAAGTTGCTTATCCTTATTAAGTTTCACAATCAGTTCGCCACCGTCCGAAGCGGTAAATAATACTTCATACCCTTTGCTGTCATTTAAAAAATTTTTTAGTAGTCCAGCGATGAGATTATCATCGTCTGCTATGGCTATGGCAATATTTTTCATTGGTTACCGAATTGTAAGTGGTTCAATGTTATGATTGTGGAAGTACCGCTTGTACTTGATTTTATTTTATGAGCACCTTTAAGGTACATCATCCTCAGCTCAATATTTTGTAAGCCTATACCTTTTTTTGCCTCTTTATAGTCGAATCCTTTTCCATTATCTCTCACAATCAGTGTGAGGTTTGTGTTCGTAATTTTTAATTGGATATAAACGTCTGAAGCTCCTGAGTGCTTATGGATATTAGTAATAAGCTCTTGTACAATCCTCGCTATCTGTATCTTAAGGTTTTGGTTTATAGTTGTAGCGGTGTCAATGTTTGTATAAAAATGAACCCGCAAGTATTTTTTCCATGGCATTGTGATATCTTCCAGTAGCTCATTCAATTCTACAGCATCGAGCATTGGTGGACTTAAATCATGTGATATTCGCCGTGCTTCGGCAATTGTCTCTCCCAAAAGTAAGTCTATCTGTTCAAAGTTGTATTCCAATTGATTCTTAAGGCGTAATATAGTTAATTTACCAATTAAAGAATCATGCAAATCAGCTGCAATACGTGTTCTCTCCTGTTCTTGTACTGCAATACCGCTTTCCAAAAGATTTTTTTGGTATTCGAGTTGTAGCCTAGACTCTTTGAGTTTGTTTTCTACCATGCGTTTGAAATTTAACTGTACGAGCTTTACAAATGATACTGCTAATATCGCTATGACGGCCAAAACAACTAAAATCCAGACTGCAATCGTTTTTGGGTCGAGCCATTTTTCCATATTTCCTTACTTAAAAAGGTATAAAGTGAAATTGTTAATAATAGATTTGCAAACCAGAAGTAGAACTTTACAGAAGAGGTAACATTGATAAGAAAATTTACAGGTAGGAAGAAAATCAAGTTTAAAGAAAAATAAATCACAAAAACAGAACTTAACTTTACTAGCATGCTGTCTTGTTGTTCCTTGCCTAAGTTTTCAAAAAGACTATTGATGGACATGATGATGATGATAAAAGAACATATTACTTTAGAATAAGGCTGAAAATCAATTGGTTCTACATCATTCAGTGTAAACATTTCATAAATCATATACACTGAAGCAATGAAAGTAAATACAGTATAGGGCCATATATTTTTTTTGAAAAAGCAAACCCGGTAGTATACATAAAAGAATACCAACTCCAATAAGCTGAAAATTACGATAAAGATTAAATTGTTATGATAAACCTCTCCTATGATTCGGCTTACAATATCGACAGTAAGGCAAATAGAAAGATATATAACTAAGAATTGATTTTTTTTATCCAAGTATCGGTAGTAACAAGCACCAGCTATTACGCCAAGAAGCAATAATAACGGAACCAGTAGTGTACCGATACTAAGTAATCTGTTAAAAGACATTTGTTTACTTTATAGTAAATTCAGCAAGTAAAAGCTACTTTGTGGAGCAACATCAAAAGGAGGTACAGGTCTTACTGTATCATAAAATGCGGTTTTGGATTTTGAATTATATACCGTAATAAGATCCGCAGTGCCGTTAGCTGAAGCAGCAACTTCTTCTTTTAAGCCAAAGAAACTAGTATATTCAACATCTCGCTGCATATAGGATGAGGGAACATAAAATGCTTTAAAGATCCCTTGTGTTTGTTGTCGATTGTTTATCTGGACAGTCGCCCATGCGGCATAATCTCTTTTCCAAGCATCAATTCTTTTTAAGGCTTCGGCTTCTGGAATTTCATCTGAATTGCCTAGATTTCTTTTCACTTTGCAAACCGTAATGGCATTAAATAAATCTGACTCACTGCTATTGTGATCTGCTGTAGCGTCAATTAAAAACATATAAAACTCATTTTCTGCTGCACAAATTCCAGGATATGCATGAATAGCAGAAGTTTCTGGCGCATTTCTTTTGAACGAAAAATAATTTCCCAAACTAAGGAATTCGATCACTTCGGATGAATTATCCCTAATATTGTTCCATTCTCTTAAACATCTTAAGATGCTTTCTAAATTGTTAAATTCCATAATTTTTGTTTGTATTAGTAGTTGAATATTTGGTTTTATTTTTAGGGGTACGTGAGAATTTTCTTTTTCAAAGATATAGCTTTGATTAATATTAGACAATCTGAAAAGCAACTTTTTTTGTTATTATTAACGAGTATATAATTGTTATAGGAAATAAAAAGCATGTTATATCTGTACCGTACAAAAGTATTTTCTATTATTTGCAAACAGGTAATTCTACCTGTTTTTACAAAAAACTAATGTCTTAGCTTTGTCCTAATCAATTTTTTTTTTGGACAAAATATGGAAGTATTGGTATAACCAATATACAATTCCAACCAAAATTTGCTCTATTTAGATTGGATGCGTATCAAGCAGAATTTTTTAATCCTTCCCACTATCTTGCTGTTTATGTTTACAGTAAGGGTAGTGGTCAGAATCAGGTATCAAAGAGTGGGATAAAAAATCAAGAAAGGCCCCAAGTCTACCAAAACTATTAAAAAACCAAATATAATAATAACCCTTAAAAACTAAAATTATGGACGAGTATTTAGGAATCATTAAATTATTTGCTGGCAATTTTGCACCAAGAGGATGGATGCAATGCAATGGACAGCTTTTACCTATTTCATCAAACACTGCCTTATTCTCAATCTTGGGAACCACTTATGGAGGCGATGGAGTAACCACTTTTGCATTGCCTGATCTTAGGAACAGGGTTGCTGCAGGAGTGAGCAATACATTGCCAGAGGGAGCTACGGTAGGAGCTGCATCAACTATTGCTTTTGGACAAGGAATTCTTTCTGTTGCAAATATTCCAGCCCACACTCATAATGCCACAGGCACAATTAATGTAAATAATGTTGCGGGAACTTCAACTGATCCTACCAACAACTATTTAGGAAGTTCGGGACCTGCAACAGATAAAGAGTACAATGATGCTGCTCCAACGGGAACAATGAACGCTGGAGCAGTAAGTGTTACTGTTGGAAGTACTGGAAACGGTGCACCATTTACTGTTCAGACTAGTGTTGATGTAATGCAACCTACCTTGGCTTTGTTTTATATCATCTGTACAGAAGGAATCTATCCATCACGCCCGTAATATAATGGGTTCATGAAAAAGGCGGTTCTTCAGGACCGCCTTTTTAATTAGAAAATTTTAAAATTTGATTGATATGAAACAAAAAATATTTTTTATAATGTTGTTTGTTGCAATGCTCCTGCCAAAAGCAGGATTTTCGCAGTTAACAGCAGCTGATCAAGGTGGTTGCCTTCTCAGTGGGGATGTTTGGTCTCCTAATGGAAGTGTAGCAGGACATACTACTTATCAAACTCTTCTGTCATGTTGTGGAGTACCATGTAGAGTTCAATGGAGTGTTGCAAACAATCGCTGGGAGGTTATTGCAGCTGTAGATAGTGATGGTGTTTTTAACGATGTATTGAATTATAATACTACCAATACAAGCCCAAATCCTCCAGCACTTGGAAACGGCAATTGGACAGATTCAGGTTTTGGTTGTGGCTCTCTTACGCAATTCAGTGGTCCTTATACTACTTCCGCTAATCCTGCACCAGTAATAACTGGAAATCCTCCAAACAGGACCATCTGTGTGGGAGCTAATACTACCTTTACTGTATCGGCCACTGGAGCTACATCCTATCAGTGGCAGGTAAACACCGGAGGAGGATTTACAAATATTTCAAATGGAGCACCTTATTCAGGTGCAACCACTACAACACTTACCATAACTAATGCAACTGCATCTATGAATGGTTATACATATCGTGCGGTAGCTACAGGCTCTGGCTCTGCTACCTCTAGTTCGGGAACTTTAACAATATCCAACATTGTTACAACTGGCTCAAAGAGCGATATTTTATGTAATGGAGGTAATGGTACAGCTACTGTAATAGCATCTGGCGGAATAAGCCCTTATTCCTACTCATGGGCGCCTTCAGGAGGAACAGCGGCAACAGCCAGCGGACTTTCTGCCGGGACTTATACTGTTACTGTTACAGATAATATAGGTTGTGAAGCCACAAGGAGCTTTACCATTACCGAGCCAACACAGCTTGTAGCTTCCCCTGCAGCACAGACCAACATCGCCTGCAACGGCGGTGCTACCGGGTCGGCAATGGTCAACGTTTCTGGCGGGACACCTGGCTACACCTATTCATGGTCGCC
>NZ_KE383908.1:94161-174596 GCF_000422705.1 Flavobacterium soli DSM 19725
ACGATCACCGAGCCAGCGGCAATAATAGTGAGTACACAACCAGAGGATGTGGTTGCAACCTATGGAACTACAGCTACCTTTACCATAAGTGCTTCGAATGTTGACAGCTACCAGTGGCAGATGAGTACTAATGGAACGGATTGGAATGACATCACCGATGGTGGTACCGAACCTTCTTATACAGGCAGCAGCACAACCACACTAGTGGTGGCAAATGTCATAGCTGAACTTGATGGATATATCTTCAGGGTTGTATTGGCAAATGCCAATGATTGTGAAACCTTATCTGAAATTGCCACACTGCAGGTGACCAATGAACTTCTGGCAGTTGATGATGACTTTTCAGACGTCACTATCACTGAGGGGCAAGGAGGAATTGCAGGTGATGTAACAGCAAATGACATATCTAATGGCATGAGTGTGAATGATAGCACTATAACCATCAGCTTAACTGACAACGGAGGATTGACTGGTGCAACGATTGATACAAATGGAGTACTAAGCATTCCAGCATCAGCCGTTGAAGGCACCTACACGTTAGGCTACACTATCTGTGAAGTTGCAGATTTGAATAACTGTAGCAGTGCAACCGTTATCGTTGTGGTACAGCCTGACCTGTCCTTGACCGACTTAAAATTGATGGGAGTTAAGCTTTTTCCTAATCCAGCCACTACAGAAGTATTTATAAACATTGCTGACTTGCGTGATGCTACAGTACGTGTATTTGATGTGAATGGCAGACGTTTATTAGAGCAGGCCATTTCAACTCAGTTGCACCGTATTGATGTTGCTTCATTTCCTGCCGGAGTATATCTCTTCGATATTACTTCATCCAGAGGTAAGATAATCAAGAAGATAATCAAGCAAGAATAAACAGAGAAGTAGTTTATCTCAAAGCGATTTAAATACTTTAATGACAACTAACCAGCCAAGTATCCTTGGCTGGTTTTTTTTTTATAGGGATATCTATCTGCCAGAATTCTAGGATACTACTTTTCCTTATAGATCATATCTAGATAAGAGATTCACCGACCCACCTTAGAAAAAGAGCATAATTTAACCTATCCAAACTTAGAGTATTAAAGACATGCGGTATCAGGCTAAATTACCAGTTTTAGAGTAGAAAATATCAAAAGCGGCTATTATATGTATGAAGAAAAGAGAGGCAATTCTATTAATGAAAATTATAAATTAGTTATTTAGTAAACAAATATTAGCCTGTAAGGAGATAAAAGGCTTCGTCTCTGATTAAAACAAGTAAAACTACCTAGTCTTTTTTTAAAATTTCACTTTAACATTGTAATATAAAATTTCAATTCCCTGGAACAGTATAAGATGAAATTCTTTTGCCATAATGTTCTAGCTTCTTTATAGAATGATTAATAACTAAAAAATACCTACTATGTTAAAACGTAAAAACGAAGAAGATGAGCTAAACTTATCTAGAAAAACGGCAACCCCAGCCGAAAAAGCAATATTAAAGGCATCCCAAGAGGATAACAAAGGAATCCTGGAGAATTTGATGGAGGGCTATGGAAAGCTTCTTATAGAAGATCCGATTAGACCCTTTCATGTAGAAGATTTGCAAAAAATAGTAGACAATGTAGATTATGGTGTTTTAAAAGTACTGGAGGGCACTTGGGTCAGCTATAACAGTAAAAGTGATAACCAGAGTAAGAAACCATTTGTGGGTAGTGGCGTGCATACCACTATTATGCCTTCACCGGGTACAAACTCCGGAGGTATTCCTGGAAAATATAGTTTCGACTGTGAAGAATATATCGAAAAACTTATATTTAATTTAGTTCCGGGCGGGGTTCGTAACCGCGGTGGCGGAAACGAGCAATTTTGCGGAGCCATAAAATATGAGCAAAGTATCAAAAGCGTTAACCAAATTTCTGGAGAAAGTACTTTAAAATACACGCCAATCCATGAGGAGAACGGAATGTATTTGTGGCTTAGCGATGTCTTTAACCATGCTGCTACAGCAGAATCTATAAAAGAGGATCGTGGCATACATGCCATTTCACCCGATAATCCGAATAAGGATTTATATAAGAGTGGCTATCAGGACGAAACACTTTTTCTTGTTAAGAATGAGCTGGGACAGGATGAATATGTAACCCTCGAAAATCTGAACGGTAGGAAATATTCTGAAATCATTGCATCCAAGGAACTCAAACCAGGAACAGGGCAAACCGGACCTTATTTTATTCCCGATTACTCCATTTCCCGAAGTGGTGTAATTCCACACGGTAGCACAATTACTTTATTGGGAGATATAGCTCCAAGCGGCTCAAATTATGTAATTCCAGGTCCACCACAATTTCCAACAGGCAATGCTGCATGGAAATACGACCATCTTTCAATTTCCAGAACAATGGGAGGTGCCGGTGCGAGCGAGACGAACCCCATAAACCTCGATCAGCCGGCACCAGCATGGGTATTTGAAACGCTCAACGATCAAAATGACCCAGGAGAAAACAAAATCTATACACAGCGAATATTGGCAAATGATTTATATCCTTATTCCGTAAGACCTGATTTACGGCTACGTGACTCCATCAACGGAGAAGATATAAAAAACCATATACTGATTCAGATGTCGTCCAAAAATAAAACTGGAGCACAGGGTGGCATATTGAATGTTCCGTTTGTGAACCGTTTCGTCCCAACCGTAGAAATGAACATGAGCATGTGGATTGAAACAGTTATTGAAGACGGACGGGAAATCCTTCAGTTGCAATATGAACAGATCATATTCTTCGAATTCCATTTCGGCGATGACGGTGGCACTACAAGCTGGCCACACATTCAAGTCAATACGCTTCGTAAGATAGAAGATATACCTGCCGACCAGAGGCGTATAATAGACGAGCAATTTCCGGATGCTAATTTTATTGGAGCTCCCGCAGCTTCAGGATGTCCGTATCATAAGGAATAAACCAGGCTTCACAATGTTCCTTTTTTAGGCCCTTTTGAAGTTTTCAATTGGATAAGAATTAAATAGAAAAAAAATATGAACACAGAAAATTATGATGTAATTGTCATTGGTGGCGGTGCAATAGGCCTCGCCACGGCATATAATCTAGGTAAGCGGAAAGCTAAAACCCTGGTATTGGAGCAGTTTACTTTTGTGAATCAATTGGGTAGTTCGGCAGGAGTTTCACGCCAGTTCAGGATTCCGTATCCCGATGAATATATGGTGCAAATGGCTTTGGATGCCCAGCCTTATTGGGATGCCTTGCAAAAGGAAACCGATGCGACATTGCTCGATAAGGTAGGCACACTTTGGTTTGGAGATCCCAACGTGCATTCTACCGAAGGGAATATAGGTGAAGCTGAAAAGGCACTAAAGGCATTGAACGTTCCTTATACTACCTTGACAGCAAAAGAAATTGAAGACCAATACCATTTTAAGAATTTGCCCGAAACCTACACGGGATTGTTTCAACCAGATGGTGCCAGTATTAATTTCAAAGCAACTATTGAAACGCTTCTAAATCTTTGCAGGAAAGAAGAAAGTATTCAATTGGAAGAAAATTCGCCGGTGCTTAAAATCAATCAAGTAGGAAAACTATTTGAGGTTACTACGCCAAAAGGCATATATGTTACAGAGAAGCTGGCAATCATACCTGGGCCTTATATTAATAGCGTCATTAATCTGTTGGATTTTGAAATTGAAGCTACTTATTGGAACATGTCATCGGCTTACTTTAAGAAGACCGATCCAACCATCCAATATCCAACATGGTTTGTCTTCCAGAATGCAATCGGTGAAAATGGCAATCAGTTCTACGGTTTCCCTTCGGTCGATTGGGATAATCCAGACTATATTCGGGTAGCTCCTGATTTCGTTGTAGCTCCAATAGACGAACCCAAAGACAGGACCTTGATCCCTAACGAACAGGAACTGGCCTATACCTCACAATGGGTGCAAAACCACATGACTGGATTAAGTACGGAACCTGAATATACCTCAACATGCCTTATCGCTTTAAGCAAGATTCCAAATAAGGAGTTGCTGATTGATTTTGCACCGCCTTACGTGCCAAATCATAAGAACGTAGTGGTCTATGCAACCGGATGGGCGGCAAAATTCACCCCTTTCCTCGGAAAGATAATGTCGGATCTTGTATTGGATGGGCATACGGATTTTGATATTACACCTTTCCAATTGGGACACAAATTCTTTAATTCAATTTAAATTCACAAGATTATGAATAAAAATACACCTTTAAATTCAGGGATGCATCCCGATTTAAAAACCGAAGTAGCCATTATTGGAGCAGGAACCTCAGGTTTATACACGGCTTACCGTTTGACAGCCGAAAAAAAATACAAGGCAAGCGAAGTACAGATCTTTGATATGGGCAAGAAGCTCGGAGGACGACTGGAATCGGTTATGATGCCAGGAATGAATTTCTGGGGCGAACTTGGAGGCATGCGTTACCTGACTTCACAGGAAATCGTTACAACTTTGATTGAAGGATATCCGCTTAGCGAAAAGGACTTGAGCAAACGTACTCCAGTATTAAAGGACAAGATGACGCCTGTTCCTTTCCCGATGGGTGATCCAACGAAGTTACTTATGTATCTTAGGAAGGAGCATTTCAGGCAGGACGCTTGGACGGTTGCACAGAGTGAGGGTGAAAAGCTGCCGACACGCTATTACCTGAATGAGGGTGATTTCGGCTTTAGTTCTGATCAGCTATTCAACAAGATCATATACGATGTCCTGATGGCCGATCCTTGGGTTGCAAAAACTTATGGAAGCAAAATAAAAAAAGGAATTTCAATCTATGACTACTCATTTGAATTGGACAGCCGTGATTGGGATGATATAAAACCTAAAATGGTATATAATTTTCCCGGTTCTCCGTATGACAAACGCAAGGTGAATGATTTAGGATTCTGGAATTTGATCAAAGATAGGGTTTCCCAAGAAGGCTATCAGTTTTTAGCAAATGCTGGCGGTTATTATTCCAATACGATCAATTGGAATTCAGCCGAAGCTTTTCCGTATATGGTAGGTGATTTCTCTGCCGGAACAATTTATAAGACTATCGAGGAAGGTTATGACAGTATTGCCTATGCCGTAGCCAATGCTTATATGGATAATGAAGGTGCTTGTATTTGGTCTGAAAATAAGCTACTTACTTTCACAAAGGACCATCCTTTAAAAGATACCCATAAATATGAACTGACTTTTCTGAATCTGCAAACGAATACGCAATGGAAAGTCTATGCCAATACGCTGGTTCTTGCAATGCCAAGGAAGTCCCTGGAACTCTTAGATCAGGAAAATTTCTTTTTCAATACCAATGAGGATTCTACCATAAGCAAGAACATCCGTTCGGTGATCATGGAGCCAGCCTTTAAGATCCTGATGGGCTTTGAATATCCGTGGTGGAAAGAGTTGGGATTGGACTCAGGACATTCCATTACCGATTTGCCAATGCGTCAATGTTACTATTTTGGGACTGATGAGCAAACCCAAAATTCAATGCTATTGGGAAGCTACGGTGATATGGAAACCGAAACATTCTGGAAAGCACTGTCGGATGACAAAGTCCTTTTTGAAGTAAAGCCTGCCAAATCAGTATCGTTAAAGGAACTTCATCACTTCGACGATGTTCAGGCAACAAAATTGATGGTTGCAGAAATAATGAATCAGCTTCGTGAGTTGCACGGTGATAAGGTAAAGATACCGGAACCTTATGTAACCTATTTCAGGGATTGGACAGATGACCCTTTTGGAGCAGGATACCATGCCTGGAAAGCAGGCTACTCAGTTGAAAAGGTAATGCCTTACATGAGAAAACCTTTCGACAACGAGCAAATCCATATTTGCGGAGAAGCCTATTCTGATCAGCAAGGTTGGGTGGAAGGTGCTTTCTGTGAAGCCGAAAAAATGCTGCGGGAGTATTTTGGACTCGATTGTCCGGTGTGGCTAGATCCTGATTACTATTTGGGATGGTAAGGATTACCTTCCTTGATGGATGCTACAGCAAAAAATAGCAGACAGCTTCAGCTAATGCAAGGTAGTTGCAAATAAAAACCAGTTAAACTGCCTTTCTAGGGTAGTTTGGCTGGTTTGATTTTATAATAGCAACTTTTCTTTTCAGAAAAACCTACAACCGTGACTTACAACTTCAATTGAAAGCTCTAGCAAAAATTTCTTCTTTCATTACAATACGGTTTAAAATCATAACTCAACTTTTAAAATTTGTTAAATATTTGACTACTATTTAAATTCAAACAAGTATTCATAAAAACCACAAGCAGTATGAAAAACCTTATAGAATAAGGAATAGCCACAAAAACACCTGAATAACAACATATTATAAAACAACAAAACAAACTTCGGATCATCATATTGAAATAAAAAAAATATTTTACTTGTTAAAAATTTATTAAATTAGCAATCCACAGAATCCTATTACTAATTTAAAAATCTACTTATGTAAAAACTTACCCCTACCTCCGTACCCCAAAAAATAATACTTAACCCAAAAACCCTTTTCTTATGGAACAGCATCCATTTCCAAGGCAGAAGCTATTTCTTGCCCTGACGTTCTTTGCGCTATTTTTCATGGGCATATTCAGCTCACACGCCCAAACCCCTCCCGGCGTCGGCCTATTCTGGGACAGCCAGGTAGGCTGCCAGATAGGCATCCCCGATGATAAACGTTTTAAATTCCTAGAAGACATAGAAGAGTCTGAATGCCTCCGTGTCTGCGACCTTAGTGAGGTCAATTATGAATTGTTCTACTTGCCTGCAGGTGCTACTACTACCTGGAGTGTTGTGGGAGGTACACTACTCACCTCCGCAAACGATGGCTGTACTGTGCTATGGGAAAACGTTGGAATGGGGTCCATTTCCATGACCATTGCACTTCCCGGAAGCACGATCAGCAAGACGTTATGTATTGAGAAAATGGAGTTACCAACTGCCCTTTTTGAGATTCCCAACCAGACGGCACCCGACCACTTTGTGACCTGCAGTGACCAGCTGATCAACTTTACCAATCTTTCTTTCCCCAACACAGGCTCTTCCCTGATTGGATACTTTTGGGATTTTGGTGACGGTACATCCTCCACAGCATTTGAACCTACTCACACCTATGCTCATGAAGGCGAATATAAGGTGAGGCTTACGGTAACAAACGCCTGTAATTGCAAGGCTACCTTTGAGATGAAAGTCTTTGCCAGACGCCGCGGGTTTGAAATCCTTTGCCCGACGGTTGTATGTGAAGGTCAATCTGCCCTCTACACCCTACCCTTTGATGGAGTTCAAGTCTGCAATGGCAACTATAATTGGTCGGTCGTTGGAGGCCAGATCATTTCACAAGGCAACGGCACTGTCGAGGTGCTCTGGAACAATGTGGACGAGCTTGGCTTTGGCTATGTGACCTTTGACCCTCAAAATTGTGACCTGCCTTGTCTGGAACCTTCAACCATAAAAGTACCAGTAGTTCTGAGCAAGGGTACCATCCAAGGCCCAACAGAACTATGCCTCCGAGAACAGGCACGCTATAAACTTCCGCAATGGCCCACTACCGATGTCCAATGGGAAATTGTGGGCAATACCAACAATGACCTGGCTGAAATAATGCTTACCGACCAACGTAATGAAATTATTGTAGTCCCCCTTGTTCCTGGTACGCTAACACTAAGGGCCGTCTACACTAATACCTTGCTGGGTTGCAGTGGGCAGGCCGAATTCACAATCAGCGTGGCACCTCCCTTGGAGATCATTGGAGAGGGCAATTTCTGTGAAAACAGCTCAGGGAGCTTCACCAATTCTGCAAATGCGGTAGTGACGTGGATACTGACAGACGACTCCGATGCAGTAGTAGCTACTGCAACAGGAACAACGTTCAACTATATTTTCTCAGAACCAGGAAACTATTCGCTTGCAGTGGAAGCGCCTGACTTCTGCAGTGCCGATGAAAAAAGCATAACCGTGATTGCCTTGCCAGAAAAGCCTGATGGCTTGAATGGTGATACCGAAGTATGTCCGAATGCTCCATATCCTTACAGCGTTCAAAATCCAGATCCCAACAGTACCTACTCATGGATGGTAACCAATGGTACCGTCTTGGGTTCTTCCGATGGAGAAGAAGTGAACATCACCTTCAATGGAACATTTCCTGCTACGGTTGCCGTATACCGCAAGACGATAAGCCCTGTTGAGTGTGTTTCTGAACCCGAAATCATTGCGGTGCAGCAGGTACCCGTAAACGCTGCTATAACTGCAAGCCAGGGATCAACAGTATGTGCCAGTTCCATTGCTTCTTACAAGGCAGTACAGAATGGAACTTCCAGCCTTTTTACTGATGGTGATTCCTATACCTGGACTCTATCAGATCCTACATTGGGAAGTGTCATCGACGGACAGGGAACCAACGAAATAGATGTGATGTGGAATGAAGTGTCTGCACCTACTGTCGTTACCCTAACCCTGACAATCAGCAAATGCACACTGAACCCTGCACCACAATTTACCATGCAGGTCACTATCAATCCTAAAACCCTGATCCAGATCCTGGCCTCTGAAAATCCGATCTGTGCTGGTCCACTTTATACCGTAACCTATACCGTTGCGGCTACAAACGGGGTACCACTCAGTTCCTCCGATGTGGTTACATGGAATCTAGGAAATGGTACCTATACCACAGCAGCGGGTGTCTTCAGCCAGAGCAGGACGTTCAACAATACAAGCGGAACTAACATCGATGTACTGATTACTGCGGTAATAGCTAACGCCAATGGATGTGGCACAAGCAATACGGCGGTGTGGACCACAACCGTACTGCCCAATCCTCCTGCAATAGCAACATTGACCTCAGGAGGCAATACCTTCTGCAATGCCTCGGAAGTGAACTCGGTACTGACCGTTTCCTCCAATACTACAGGTGTGCTTATCCAATGGTACAGGAATGGAGTACTGCTTCCAGGAGAAACAGGAACTTCGCTTACGGTAACGTCTGCACTAAATTTTGGTAACTATACTTTCAGGGCTACCAACCCGAATGGCTGCATTGCAGTATCAAACGTGATGACAATCTATCAGCAATGCGGTACCGCTCCGGGTTGCACAACAAACGGTGTGGTGCAGAACAATGCCTCACTGACAGCCTGTGGCACCATTACGCTATCGGCAACCGCCACACCAGCTCCTATCTCCAGCGAATGGAAAGTACTCGGAACAGGTTCTGAAAATTATAGCATCAGTGGCAACATCCTCACAGGTGCACCTGGCTTATATACCCTGATCTTCGAAGCCGTATATCCGTGTGTAGAAGGTGGGGTCACCAAAAAATGGGAATCCAAGCAGGTGATCATCCCGTATGCTCCCGACTTCTCCTACATGACGGAATGTAACGCCAACAATACCTTCAATGTCAACTTCATTGACAACAGTAATTTCTATGCTGGAGTATCCAGCCCACAGGTACGTTTCTACTACAAGACTGCTGGAGCGGCCTCGTTTACCGGACCGGTAACCTATAATTCGAGCCTAAGTGTCTTTGAAATCCAGAACCTGGCAGCAGGATCCTATGTTTTCAAGGTAGAAAACGAGGGCATCGCCCCAAATACCACTACCTTTGTCTGTTCAAAAGAATACACAGTCAATTTGCAAGGTATCAACGCCTTTACTAGCATAGACGTTAACGGAGGAGCCGCTGTTGGATGCCATGACACCTCTGTCAATTTTGGACTCAATATTAATCCTCCTCTTGGCAGCTCCGTGCTTTGGGATTTTGGTGACGGTGCAACGAACAGTGCAGTTACAACCAGAAGGGTTTTCAGCACACCTGATACCACTTATACGATTACTTGCACCATAACGAACGCACTTGGATGTAGTCTGGTATTGAACTCCAGTGTCTACATTCCAAAGAAGTGTTTCTTTGGCGATGTGGTAGCAATGCCTGCCGATGCATCAGTATGCAAGAACGAAGCGGTACTCCTGCAATATGTTCCTGAAGACGACAACTGTATCGTGGCTTCCTACACTTGGATGAATGAGAATGAACCAGTAGCAGGTGCAGGAAACACCAATACATTGAGTGTCACTTCACCAGGATTCTACTGGGTCAAGGTAAACAGCTCCAACGGCTGTACTTACAATACACCGACAAGGATAACCCCTGAATTCAAGCCCCTGCCGGGTATCAAGATCCAAGGACAGGCACGCTATTGCGAAAACGACCCTATCATCCTTACGGCCGTTACGAATGCCACCAGCATCCAATGGGCCATTGATGGCAGCGTGCAAAGCCAGTTCAACAACATGACCGTTGCAGATTTTTCGGGTATGTTTAGTCCTGCTAATTTTGTGATTAGCTGCACCGTGACCGAGGGCGGCTGTTCGAATATCGCCTTGCACAATATAACGATAGAGGAATCCATAGTGGACATCCTGGTCGATATTTCCATCCAATGTGATCCCTATCATGTGGTGATTACCGCACAGGCAGTCACCTACAGCGGGAATCCTGCCCATTACAACTGGAGCAACGGCGAGGTAGGTGAAACCATAGAGGTAAGCGATGGTGGCGTATTCAGTGTGACGGCAACCACCGGCGGAGGCTGCACGTTTACCAAACAGATCGACGTACCGAGAAGTCCTGAAAATTACATGTGGATCTTCCCTTCAGGCTGTTATACCGACTGCATAAGAGTAGGTAACTACCTCATCGGTCCCCTATTGCCACTTGACAGCTGGAGCTGGAACCTAGACGGACAGGCCGATGTATCGGGAGGTGGCTATGCCGATCCCTACACGCTGAATACCGATGGAGAATACTCGCTGACCATCAATACGGGCGTATGTGACCTTGAATCGGACGTGCTTGATTTTTCTACAGAAAGATGTGAAAAATGCAAGATTGAAGGGGTTGATATCAAAGATGTGGTCCGAAATGAGACTAAATACTGTTCGTTCACCCAGACCATCGTGATCTACAGCGGGTACAGCCAGCCCTTCCAAGTTACCCTCAGTGATCAGGGAGGCAATGTGACCATCATTCCCTCTTCCTTTACCCTGGTGCCGGGACAGAATATCATTCAGGTGACCGTGATCCCACAAAGCCCCTTCATGGGCGGTATGACCTCTTGGAGGCTACACGGACAAGTACTGGATAGGGATACCTACATCGATTGTGAGTATGTATTCCAGATTGATATCCCCTACTGTGATGATGTGCAAAGCAGGCCTACTGCCAGCAGCGATGGAAGTACGCCATCTTTCACAACAAGCAACTGTAGCCTGTCTCCAAATCCAACAAGTGGCACGGTGCAGCTCCACTATGACTTGGGTGTTGCTGAAAGTACTGTGGAACTGTATGACCTTACGGGCCGTATGCTGATCCAAAAGGACCTGACTGCCAACAAGGGCACCGAGACCCTTGATATCAGCAATTATGCCGATGGGATGTATATTGTTGTCCTTAAAAATGGAAACGAAATCCTGTACCAGCAGAAATTGATCATTAAATAATAATGCGTATATTGTACTATAATTTAACCTACTAACCAAGAGGCAGGCACTGCCTGCCTCTTTTTATTTTGCCCCTTTATGAAAAAAACTTTACTTCTCTTTTCCTTATTTTTGATACCCTACCTTCCCTATGCACAGTGCTACGAATCACTAACATTTGGAGGAACACACACCGTTGGCCTAAAGTCTGACGGTACTCTCTGGGGATGGGGACAAGGCGATTGGAGACAATTGGCAACTTCTAACTTTACAGAACCAAATCCAATACAAGTGAGTACACTGACTACTTGGGATAAAGCCTACACAGGTATTCAGAATACTTTTGCTATCAAGAGCGATGGGACACTGTGGGGAGTAGGAAGTAATATGTATGGATCCTTGGGTGTTGGCTCCACGACGGAGTACTATTTAGAGTTTCAACAAATTACTACTGCCAATAACTGGACCAAAGTGGCCCCTTCGTACCTCTTTACGCTAGCCTTGAAAGCTGACGGTACCCTTTGGGCATGGGGCAGGGATGACACCAACCAAACCGGAAATGCACCTGCAACTTCAGAACAGCTTGTTCCTATACAGGTAGGCACTGCCACCGACTGGATTGATATCGCAACAGGAACCAACAGTACCGCCTTTGCCCTAAAAGCGGATGGGACACTTTGGGGATGGGGAGCTAATGATGGCTCATTGCTGGTAGCTTCCTCCAGTGTCTATTCGTTGTCCACACCCACCCAGATTAACCCGGCCAGCGATTGGATCAAGATGAGTGTGGGAGGTTTCCATATCCTGGCACAAAAAGAAGACGGCAGCCTTTGGACATGGGGAACAGGACCAGCCAGAGGTATTGGGGAAGAAGCACCTCCTCAGGGAAACATTCCCTACTCGATCAGTACCGATGTATGGAAAAGTTTCTCAACAGGAACCAATACATCCTTTGGAATCAAGGCCGATGGTACCCTATGGGCTTGGGGACTTAACACCAATGGACAGCTGGGGGACGGCACTTCTACAACGCATTATGTTCCCACCCAGATCGGTACAGACACCAACTGGGATAGCGTACACGCCCGTAACTTTGCCACGACAATGGCCACCAAGACCGATGGGTCTATCTGGTACTGGGGCACCAACTACTATGGGGAGTTCGGCAATGGGACAGATTACAATAGCGTCTATTACACCACCCCACAACTGACTCCGGATATCTGTGTGGAGAGCCTGTCTGCTCCTGCTTTTGGAAAAACGGAAATAAGCCTTTATCCCAATCCTGCAAGTGGCACAGTGCAACTGCAATATGAGTTGGGTGTATCGGACAGTATGATGGAACTGTATGACGTCACTGGACGCGTGTTAGTGCAGCAAAGACTTGATTCCGCTAAGGGTAACGAGACCTTTGACATCAGCAACTACTCTGAGGGAATATACATCGTGGTCCTGAAAAACGGAAACAAGGTGCTCTACCAACAGAAATTGATTATTAAATGATAGGAAGTAGGATAACGATGTAACTTACTAACCAAGAGGCAGGCACTACCTGCCTCTTTTTAATTTGCCTCATCATGAAAAACTTTATTTCTCTTTTCCTTTCTTTTGATGCCTATCCCTCCTATGCAACTACTATGAATCGCTATGATTTGAAGAAATGCATGGCGTTGGTTTGAAATCTAACGGTAGCTTGTGGTAGCGAGAGTATGGTTCGAATCCCTCCTTGTCACGATGCATGTTCTAGTACAGACTTACATCTGTTCCCGAAGCTTCGGGATGAAAGCTAAACACCCTGACCTCTGAATACTGAAAACTGAGACTGAACACTGAATTTTAGTAAAAATAACAGCTCTGACAGCTAAAATACTTTTTTATTAGATTGTAAAGACTGTATTGTTCTTTGCAAACGATAAATCCATTTGCAAAAACGCATTATAATAGCGTTCAACATTTCTCTTCACCAGCCCAAGAATAATTTAATCCTATTTTTAAGAGGGTTCACAAAGTTATTAAGATCGGAGGCAGACCGTTTCTAATTAAGCACAGAATCTAAAAAAATCACCTTCACTTCCATAGTCTACAAAAAAATAGGAAAGTAGATCCAAAGGGTCAAAAAGATTGCAAAGAACAGGTAAAACTACCTATAATGATATGTAGTTTAAATTTTAGATTTGTATAGCCGAAATGACAAAAAAACAACAACTATACATTTGAATTATTGATAGTTAGACCTAATAACATCTAACTTTTCAACCAGTTGCATAAGTTAGTCAAAAAAATTTAAGTGTCCAATTAACAGACTAAACTAAATTTTAAAAACGAGTAGTATCAAAAAAACTTAGGCGTTCTGAATAAAATATAAACAAACAGATTATTTCTACCACATGCACTATAAAATAATACAAACTCATTTCAAAACATTTTCAAAAAGCATTTAATCAACTAAACAAATACAATAAATTATGAAAAAAATGAAAAACCTAGTGGGTCTATTAATAGTACTTTTAATAGTAGCCCTATCCTGTAAAGATCCTAAAAATGAAAAAGTAGGAGAAGATCAAAAAGCGGAAACCTATGTAAAGCAAAATGAAGATGGCACCTGCTTGGCTGATTCCGCCTGGTTTCATGTTGACCCTATTTCTGGAAAAAGAAAAACACCAGCACCTCTGGAAGATAGCACTAGTGTTTTTGGAAATAATGCCACCGTTTCCAATTGCGATTTTCATCAATGGTCTTGGCAAAAATTCCTTTGGTTAACTAATGATGTTTCTGGTCATCCATTATTTTTAGATAGCCTGTTTCAAGTTAGCACTCAGACAGTGCGTATTCCTACTACGGACAAAAAAATTGTTTTGACTTCGGCAGACAAGAATCAGGCAACAGGAGACGTTCTAAATACCAATAAGACTTTTAGTTCTAACAATGTTAGTTATCCTGTTTACTATTCCATCCATGTCAACGAAACTTTATACACTAGCATTTGGAAGTATGCTAAGATGAACAAAAGCGATTACACAACGGCAACCTTCCCGGTAGGTTCATTAGAGTTAAAGATAGCGTGGGTAAATGCCGATGCCATTCAGGACACTAGTTCCTACTTTGTAACAAATGCCGTTGTAGAAGGAAAAGATACAAAAATTGCCCTACTAGGAATGCACGTTGTAGGTATTGTTTATAATCATCCCGAATTTATATGGGCTACTTTTGAACATAATGATCTCGTTCCTTATTACGATTGGAATGCTACCACTACATCTGATGTTCCTGTTACCTCAAAAACAAACAAACTCTTATTCAATTCTAACGCAACAGCTACCATTGCAAATATTACAAGTAATGGCCCTAACGCGGATAGTACAAATGTCTTTGCTGTCAACCAATATGGTGTTCCACGTCAACCAGGCAATACTTTCCTTGAAACTAGCCAAGAAGAACCTACAAATTACAACAACATCGATGCTATCAATACAGATGTACATGCACAACTAACCGATATTTGGAAAAATTATTTTTACAATGGTTCTATTTGGATTAATACTGAAAACTATGATTATCCTACACAACAAGCCCAATTATTAGTTGCATTAGGTGATTCCTTAAGATATCCAGCACCTGGTAAATTGCCAAGAGGTTCTGTTGCTACTTATAATATTACAATGGAAACTTATGAGCAACTTGGCTTTACCGCTACAAGTATTCACGATCAGAATGTAGCGGGTATGGGTAACTGTTTTTCTTGTCATTCTGCCAGCAGAGGTTCTTCTTTAAACATTAGCCATATCTTTAATGGAGCCGTTGATTACAAAAATAACCTTACTACTAAACAAACAAAACAAAAACATCTAAAAGAAATAAAAGCATTTATAAAAAAAATGAAATAGCCTATTCAAAAACCTATTCTGCCCTTTTTATACATAAATAAAAAAACATTAAATAGCCATTAACAACAAGATGTATTACAACCATCAAAATTATTTAGTTACAATGTGCACTAGAATCGGTAGAAGCAATTATTATTTCAAAGCACCAACAAGTCGAACACTCAAATAAACTTTACTTTTATGAATCAAACGAACACCACGGCAACAGGTAGCTCTAGAGTGCAACATCTTGGAGGTTGGCTACCTCGCAATCCACAGGTAATAGAACAATGGACACAAAAAGTAATGAAATTGGCAAAACGCAATCCAAAACCGTTACTTCCTGAAATTGCTACTTTCAAGGAGATGGTTTATTCCGATCCTGTTTTGTATGCCAATGTACAAGGTATGTTTTCTGAAGCTCATCATTTAAAAAGAACAACACCACTCGATTGGGAACCAGAACCCATCAACTTTGAAGATTTTATTATCTTATTGAATGCTATCATGTATACTGCACCCGAGGCTTATCAGACAGGTGCACTAGGCAATCAATCCCCAGCTGGGATGATTGGTTTTCCAATTAATGCCCTACTTGCATGGCCGATGGCAACCAATTATGGCTACGATGTCTTCTCAAATGCATTGGTAAATCAGCAATTCAAGAAAATTCTGAACTATTGGTCTACTTTTTTAGTAAGTCCCGATTCACGTTATGTATTGATAGAAAATGATCCCGCTGAAGATGTTATTGCTTGGTTGAGTCCAAAAGCACAGAAAGAAATGCTTCAAGTAGCGAAATCTGCTTTAGGTGTGGAACCCAATCCCATTTCACAAGACGCTACTTTTTCAGAAGTATTTCAATGTAATCCAAATGATCCCTACTATGGTTTTAAAAGTTGGGATGATTTCTTCACGCGTTTATTCTGCGAAAGCGTACGTCCTGTAACAGCACCCGATAATGATGCTATTATTGTAAATGCCTGTGAATCGGCTCCCTTGCAAATAGCGAAAAATGTGGCGCTTTCCGATAAATTTTGGTTGAAAGGGCAGCCTTATTCTTTGGAGAATATGTTAAACTTTGATGCGTTAACACCTCAATTTGAAGGAGGAACCGTATATCAAGCCTTTTTGAGTGCTTTGAGTTATCACCGTTGGCACAGTCCAGTAAACGGAACTATTGTAAAAGCTTATGTGGTAAACGGTTCATATTACCTTGAAAATTTGGATCAAGGATTTTACAATCCGGATGGACCAGATGCTGCAGGTCCTAATAACTCACAGGCTTTCCTAACAGCCGTAGCAACCCGTGCTGTAATTTTTATTCAGGCAGACAATGCAAATATCGGTTTGATGTGTGTGATGCCTGTTGGAATGGCAGAAGTATCTAGTTGTGAAATTACGGTAAAGGCAGGTCAGAAAGTAAAAAAAGGAGATGAACTTGGAATGTTCCATTTTGGAGGCTCTACCCATTGTTTGATTTTCCGCCCAGGTGTAAAATTAGACTTCAACTACTATGAAAACATGGGATTAGATGCTCCTGATAACATTCGCGTGAATACACAAATTGCAACGGTTTTACCTTAAAACAATATTTTTTTACGCTATAACTAAAGTAAAGGCTGTTCAGTAGTAACTGGGCAGTCTTTTTTGTTTGTTTAAGTTTTAATGGTTAATAAATCATTTTTTCCTAAAAAACAGGTAAAACTACCTATACTGATGTGCCGTTTAAATTTTAGATTTGTCAAGATGTACTACCAATAGTGGCTAACCATTGTGCCATTTTGGTTGTCATAGTAACCGATAATACATGCGATTTACCTACTAAATGGCTTAACAAACCAATAATTACTAAATATGGACAACAAAAAACGAATCATTGAAAAACCTACTGCAAACAACGTAAAATGTTGGGACAGTAGCGGCAGTACTGAAATAGTAACAGAGCGTCTTAAAGAGATGTTTGTGGAAATGGGACAAAAAACCCGAATTGAAAAAGGACAAACCCCAGCCGAACGTGCTGTTTTTAGAAAACAACATGGTATCACTTATGGACAATTCGTAATCAATGAGGATATTCCTGAAAGGTTCAAAAAAGGTATTTTTGCAGGTTCTCATTATGATTGTGCTGTTCGTTTCTCTAGCGATACAGGCACTACTTCGCCTGACTTACATTCCACCATTGGGGTGGGTTTGAAATTGTTTGGAGTGGAAGGCCCAAAGCTTTTTGGGGAAGGCCCTACTGCCGATTTCATATTTCAGAATATTGATCGCTTTTTTGCCCGTGATGCACAGCAAATGTGCACGTTTACAACTGCCGGTGTCGTTGATCAGGATTATGATACGTATATCAACAAGCATCCGGAATTGGCCAGTATTTTGCAAGCCATGCAAAAAGAAGAAGCGAGTGTGCTAAGTACTGATTATTGGGCTATTTTACCTTTTCAATTGGGAGAAACTCAAATTGTAAAATACCGTTTGGTTCCAGAGGATACGTATAAAGGGGCACCTTTTGATGATGATAATTATTTACGATTGGATTTAGAAAAACGTTTACGCAATGGAGGTGCTGCTTTCAGATTTGAAATCCAATTGCGTACTAACGAAGCAACCATGCCTCTTAATGATGCACAGGTAGTTTGGAGTACAGAGGAAAGTCCGTACATCTGTATTGCCAAGTTGCATTTACCCCAACAAGATGTAACTGCTATTGGTCAGTCTGAATTTGGGAGTAATCTTTCATTCAATATCTGGAGAACATTAGAAGCACATAGACCTTTAGGTTCAATTGCAGAGGCCCGTAAAACAGTTTATGCTGCAAGTGCTGAGGCCAGGCATCAGGCTAATGGGCAACAGCTACAAGAACCTAAAGAAATAAATCCACATTTTAGGGGGAATACAGACGAGGATAGCAATTGCATTGTTAGAGCTGGCATCTATCCTCCTATTGGAGTGATGCGAGTGGGAAATAGTGAAGAAGAGTATTTCATAGGCCCTCTGGTAGATGAACCAGAAGCAAAAGAGGATGTGTATGCTTACCGCGATAAAACTGGAGCGATAAAACGTCAGGCTGCACAGTTTCGCATTTATGGCTTCAATGCTGCTGGAAAAGCTATTAAGGAGCTGACGATGGATAATGCCAAGATTACCTGGCATTCGCATTTGGCCAATCAAAAAGCCTCTTGGTATCAATTCCAAATTGCCTTGGATATTCCGGATGCCTCCGATCCTAATGTGCCACCTTCCTTATTAAGAAATATTGATGTAAAAGACCGTAGCAAGTTATTGATTGATGGTGGAGGTGAAAGTATTTCAAAACCTAATGTCACCGAAGGAAAAAAATTCACGGGAAAATTCATGGGCAAATCGGTTTATTTGGGAGAAATGCATACCGATGAAAAAGGACGCTTGGTGATGCTGGGCGGTCATGGCAAATCGAAAAATATCAATGGTGACAGAGCCATTACCTTTGCTAACAATGAAGGCTGGTATGATGATATGTCAGATGGTCCTGTTACAGCCACAGTAGAATATGAAGGAGTAGCCCTGAATGTAGATCCTGCCTGGGTAATTTGTGCACCACCTGATTATGCCCCTATGCAAAAATCGGTTCGCACTATGTGGGATTTGATGCGTAGTGTTGCTGTAGAATCGGGAATGTTAGTAAGACCTGCAAGACCTTCTTTCTGTAAAGACATCTTGCCTATTTTTGAAAGAATGACCAATTTACAATGGGTAAATGCAGGGTTTGCCGGAGCTTTTGGTTGGGGTGGACAATTTAACTATACTAGTGCTGAATGGGTAAAAAAATTAAATGACCCTACTTCTGCCAATTTAGAAATGCGTCGTACGATTTCCAATAATTTCCGCAGATTCGATCAATCTGGTGCCGAAGCTCCACAATTATGGCCTTGGCTATATGGTGATGCTGTTGCCATTCCTACAACAGGTTCTGTGAGGCAACATTCCACCTTATCCCATTTGCAATTGGAGTTTTTAGATCAATGGGTCGAAGGTGATTTTGATGCTGATTTTGTGGATACAACAGGCTGTCCTTATATTCCGCCTGTTAAAAACATTGATGATTATCCTATTGCTGAACAACCTGATATGCTAACCAAAGCTGCCATGGATTTCTGTTTGGCAGATGCTTTCCACCCTGGTTGTGAAATGACTTGGCCTATGCGAACTTCTGGTATGTATATGGCTCCTTTCCGATTGAAACACGCTCCCAAGACACCCAAAACCGATTACCATTATTATGGTTCTACCATGAATAGTGATGTCCTAACTTTACCTGCCGGTCCTTTATTGGGTGGTCAGGTACCCGGTGGTGTGACGAGATGGATGGCAATTCCTTGGCAAACTGATACGGCTAGCTGCAGGGATGGCTATACTACTGCATACGATCCCTATCTGCCTACATTTTGGCCTGCCAGAGTTCCCAATAATATTTTGAGTGAAGAACGTTACAAAGAAACTCTAGATACACATTTGGCAGAAGAAACCCGTAGGGAAGCTTTTGCATTCCGCTATTTTTGGCTGGATGATTTGCCTTTAGATGGTGAAGCACCAACACAAACCAACCAGATTAACGCAATGGTGAAGTATTTTGACAAGTTGGCGATTGTGCAACCGCGTCCAGGTGTTCCTGATAATCCCAATTTTCCACCTGAAATGCAAATTGGTGTAGTTCCTAATGAGGAACAAAACCAACTGTTGTTACAAGAAACTGAAGCCCGATTGAGAAAAATCTTAAACGACAATAAACACTTGGACAAGAAAGAACAATTCTTATTGCATACTACTTTGGAACATTTGTCTATGGAAGGCTTGTTTACTGAACAAGTTGTAATGGAAAGCACTCGCGAGCAACTGCTAGAATTGGTTCAGGACGAAATGGTTCAGGATGAGGCCCTAACAAGCGAAGTTGAAAAACTAGTGAATCTGTTAGCTTCTAAAGCACATAAACATACCAAAACCAGAACTGTTCCTCATTCCAGACAACCTCGAAAAGAGGTGGGTGTTCCAGAACAGTTGGTTCGTTTCCAACGTTTTATCCCAAGAAAGCATTAGACTTGGAAACAGAAAAAACAGAAATACTTATTATAGGTGGTGGCATTGCAGGTTGCATTGCCGCCATTTCTTTGATCGATACCTATCAAGTAACATTGTTGGATAAACTTCCTGAACCTACAGAACGAATCGGAGAATCTTTGGCTCCTGCTTCGCAACGCATTCTAAAGCAATTGGATTTACTGGAGGGTTTGGAAAACCAAGTGGGCACTTTGTATCAAAAAAACATGGGTATGCAGTCGTATTGGGGAAACGATCAAGTACACCTTGTAGATGATTTAAGGAATCCTGATGGCTTTGTTAAAAATTTGGACCGACAGGCTTTTGAAACCTATTTGAGAAAGACTGCCGAAGCACGTGGAGTTCGTTGCTTGTGGGGTTCTAAACTCCATAGTAGCTCCTATGAAAATGCGCGTTGGCAGGTGCAACTAATGGCTAGTGAAACCTCTTTATCTACTTCAACGATTTCTGCTTCTTTTGTTATTGATGCCAGTGGGCGTCAATCGCATTTTGCAAGAAGCTTGGGCATTAAACGGCAAGTGGAAGATAGATTGGTGGCTTGCTGGGTTACTTTACCCAATACCAAAACCAATACCATGAGTACCATTTCTGCCAGTGAAAACGGTTGGTGGTACAGTGCTGTTATTCCTGGTAACAAACGGGTGGTGGCTTTTCATACCGATGCTGACTTAGTGGCGAAAAGCGAACTTAAAACTACTGCCTCATTCTTGGAATTGGCAAAAGGGAATCCTGTTATGTGGTCTTTACTAGGCGAACATGAAAATGCTATTGCTTTTAAAGGTACGGTTGCCGCCAATTCAACTAAATTGGAACAGGTAGCAGGACAACAATGGGTTGCTTTGGGCGATGCGGCACTGAGTTTCGACCCATTATCTTCGCAGGGCATGTACAATGCCATGGCGGGTGCGATGCAATTGCAAGCCTTACTGGTACAGTATGGATTTACGGAAACACTTCAAAAGATACATACGGAACAGACGGAGAACATTTGGCAACATTACCTGAGGCATAAAGGTATCTTTTACCAGGCCGAAACCAGGTGGAAAGAAAGTGCTTTTTGGAAGAGACGGTTTGAGACTGATCACTGCGACTGAAAACTGAAAACCTACTCCGGTTCCACCCCTGGCGGATTAAACAGCCCCCAATCGTCTACAATATACTCCCAAACATCAAAACCTTTGACCCATTGCACAAACAAAACCTTGAATTCATCAATGGCAAACCGAAGCAAATTAGGATAATCATGTTGCTCTTCACTAAAATGCTTGAGGCTTCCTGCCTGAACATATAATTCTCTAGCCGCCTTTCTGATGATGGCGGCATTTTCCATTTTTAGGTCATACAGCCCTACTCCTTCTGCTCCAGCTATCTTAGCAGGAATGATAAAAGCGTTTTCCATCATAAAACCTTTGGTAGCTTCCAAGAACATATCATCTTCGGGAATGGTCGTGACTAAGGCTTCCGTGAGACGGAGGAAGAAATGTTCAACTGAACTTCCAAAAGAAAATTCAAATTCATCAACTCTATCTATTCTGAAATTATTTTTTTATTGATTGTGATTGATTTCCAACTTAAATAATCTAATTAAATACAAGAGAGAATTGAAAATAAGCAGCTAACTTTTGACTACAACAATAGTAGATTTGACTACATGAAAGTTCTAAAATCCCTCGAATTTTGCTTTATAACTTTTAAAAAATAATTTATGTCAACAAAAAACAAAATAGCACTGGTAACTGGTGGAAGTCGTGGTTTAGGTAGAGAGATGGTTCTTTGCTTAGCCAAAAAAGGTATTCATATCATTTTCACATACAACAGTAATAAAGCTGAAGCCGATAAGGTTGTTAATGAAGTTATTGCTTTAGGCCAAAAAGCAACAGCCTTCCAACTAGATGCGAGTAAATAAGACACTTTCGATGATTTCGTAAAAAATACAGTTAATCACCTACTGGAAAATGAAGGTAGTCCAAATTTTGATTATTTAATAAATAATGCAGGTTTTGGCACAAATGGTAAAATATCTGAAACTGCTGAAGAAACTTTAGACACAATGTACGCGGTACATTTAAAAGCACCTTATTTACTAACACAAAAATTATTTCCTTTTTTAAATGAAAACGGAGCTATTGTAAACATTTCATCAAGACTTACAAGATTTACCTTTGGAGATTTTTCATCTTACGCTATTATGAAAAGTGCTTTAGAAACGCTATCAAAATATATGGCAAAAGAATTTGCAATCAAAAAAATCAGGGTTAATACTCTTGCACCTGGAGCAATTGCAACCGATTTTGGAGGTGGTGCCGTGAGAGACAACAAAGAATACAATAATCTAATAGCAAGTCAAAAGGCTTTAGGTCGAGTTGGTTTACCTGATGATATCTGGAGTGTAGTTGCATTTTTATGTAGCGATGATGCTAAATGGATTAATGCTCAACGATTAGAAGTTTCAGGTGGAATTCATTTTTAATAACTAATAAAAAAATCAAATGAAAATTATAGTAACAGGCTCATTAGGTAATATTGGTAAACCCCTTACAGTAGAATTAGTAAAAAAAGGTCATTCAGTAATAGTTGTAAGCAGTAAAGAAGAAAAAAGAAATGAAATTGAAAACTTAGGAGCTAAGGCTACCATTGGTTCTATAGAGGATATACTATTTCTAAAACAAACTTTCATGGGAGCTGATGCTGTATTTTGCATGGTGCCACCTGCTGACTACAAAGAACCGAATCGTAGTGAATATTATAGTCGAATAGCAAATAGTTATTTCAAGGCAATACAAGAAACAAAAGTAAGTCGAGTAATTCATTTAAGTACTTTTGGAGCTGATTTAGATAAAGGAACTGGAATATTGTTGGGTGCCCATTATGCGGAAAAAATATTAAATCAATTGCCAGATGTGAATCTAACACATATCAGACCCACTTATTTTTATTATAATCTCAACAACTTTATAACTATGATTAAGTTTCAAGGTATAATAAAAGCAAACTATGGTGGTGATCATACATTTCCAATGGTTGCACCTGCTGATATTGCTGAGGTAATTGCCGAAGAAATCCAAAGAATAAATTCTGAAAACAAAGTACGATATGTAGCAAGTGATGAACGAAATGGTCACGAAATTGCAAAAGTTTTAGGAGAAAGCATTGGCAAACCCGATTTGAAATGGGAAGTAATAAGCAATGATGAAGTACAAAAAAGTATGGAATACCATGGCATACCATCATTACTGGCTTCAGGTTTTGTGGATATGTTTGATAGTATGTACAAAGGCGATTTGTCAAGAGATTTTTATTTAAACAAACCTGTTTTTGGAAAAACGAAATTGGAGGATTTTGCATTTGATTTTGCAAAGGCTTATGAAGAAATTTAGTGCATAAAAAGAGATATAAACCAAGATTTCGGAACCAATTACAACTGAAAATAAGACTATGATACAAGCAATAGAAGGCAATAAATTTTACACATGAGAAAAAACAAAATAGTAGGTTCTTGGGAACTAAAATCAGCACATCTTCATCTTGAAAATGACATTTTATCATTATTCGGTCAAAACCCTAGCGGAATATTAATTTTTACAAAAGATATGCGTTTTAATGTTGTCTTGATTGATATAAATATTCCAAAATTAGCCAATAAAAACAAAGGTCTTGAAAAATATCAAGATTTGCTTACTGCAACTAAAGGATCTTTGGCTTTATTCGGAACATATACCATTGACAGTAAAGGAGATTTTGCTTCACAACATGTAATTGTCTCCACTTTTGCTAAGTGGAATGACTTAAAAAGAGATCGTAATCAACTTAAACTTACGCGTCAGGCAAATCTATTAGTTGAGCATTTAGAACTAGAAAACGATACATTTGTCTCATTCAAATGGCAACTTATTGAAGAAATAGATTCTCCAATTTAATCTGTATCATTAAGGATAGTAGTATCTTATTTAAATAAAACATTTCACAATTTATTAAAGGAGCTAAACTTGCATTATGGAAATAAAAAGAATAAAATCTATCAAGGAATACCATCGATGGGCTGGTTTGCCTAAACCTGAACATCCATTGATTAGTATAATTGATTACTCAAAAGTAACGCATCAAACCAATGAAAAGCACTTAAGTGTTGTAATGGATTTCTATTCTATTGCACTAAAAAGGGTTGAAGGCATAAAGATGTTGTATGGCCAATCAGAATATGACTTTGATGAGGGGTTGATGGCTTTTATTGCACCTGGACAAGTGTTGCGAATAGAGATTGATCCGAATGCACCTAACAATCGATCTGGCTATTTATTAAAAATACATCCCGATTTTTTATGGAAAACAACATTGGTAAAAACAATTAAGCAATATGAATTTTTCGATTATAAAATTGATGAAGCTTTATTTCTCTCGGAGAAAGAAGAAAAAATAATTACAGCGATTTTTGAAGGTATAAAACAAGAATATCACAACAATATTGATAAGTTTAGCAAAGATTTAATTATTGCTCAAATTGAATTACTACTAAAATACTCCGACCGATTTTATAACCGCCAATTTATTACAAGAGAAATTAGGAATCATGAAGTTTTATCTAAGGTCGAGGAAATGTTAAATGATTACTTCGACTCGGAAAACCTTTTAAATGATGGATTGCCAAGGGTGCAATTTATCGCAAAAAAATTAAATATTTCACCTAATTATTTAAGCAATTTATTAAAGTTGCATACTGGACAAAGCACACAACAACACATCCACAACAAACTTATCGAAAAGGCTAAAGAAAAACTTTCAACAAGCAAACTCTCTGTTAGTGAAATTGCTTTTGAATTAGGTTTTGAACATCCCCAAAGTTTTAGTAAGTTCTTTAAAACTAAAACATCCAAAAGTCCTTTAGAGTTTAGAAACAGTTTTAATTAAGTTTTTTAAACTTCATTTTGAACACAACAAACCTCATATTGGATACAATCCAAGAAGGTAATGTTCCCAATTTTGCAACTCACAATAATACTATAAAACATGAAGTACAAAATTTTAGGAACTACTGGATTAAAAGTCTCAACTATTTGTTTGGGTACAATGAATTATGGCGGAAAGGGATTTTTCGAATATATGGGTAATCTCGACCAAAAAGCTGTAGATGAACAGATTAAAATGGTTACAGAAACCGGTGTTAATTTTATTGATACGGCTAACATTTATTCAGAAGGAATTTCAGAAAAGATGATAGGGCAAGCTATAAAAAACCTTGGTATTGATAGGGATGATTTGGTTTTGGCAACAAAAGTGAGAGGAGCAATTGGCAAAGGACAGAACGATCTTGGACTTTCAAAAAAGCATATTATTCAACAAGTTGAAGCCAGTTTGAAAAGACTCGGAACAGATTATATTGACCTGTACCAAATTCATACAGTTGACCCATTGACACCCATTGAAGAAACAATCAGAACTTTGGACGATTTGGTTCGAAGTGGAAAAATTAGATATTTCGGAGCAAGCAATATTGCCGCATGGCAACTAATGAAAGGACTAGCTTATTCCCAATACAATTATTTGGATAGATTTTCCTCTTTGCAAGCCAACTATTCATTAGATGTTAGAGATGTTGAGCGTGAAATTGTACCCCTCCTTTTAGACCAAAAAGTCGGAATGATGGTTTGGAGCCCTTTAAGTGGCGGTTTGCTTACCGGCAAATACAGAAGAGACGGACAAAAAGAGGAAGGCCGCTTAAATTCGTTTCCATTTCCGCCTTTTCATGAAGATAGAGCGTTTGATGTTTTAGATATATTGACACCAATGGCAAAAGAGAAAAATGCATCCATTGCACAATTGGCTTTGGCTTGGCTGTTGCATCAATCTGTTGTGAGTAGCGTTATTATTGGAGCCACAAAATTGCATCAATTGAAAGATAACTTAAAAGCTGTTGAGGTTGTTTTTACAGAAGCAGAATTAAACCAACTTCACGAAGTGAGCAAATTGCCAGCTGAATATCCTGCAATTGTTTTAGATCTGATGACAATGGATCGAAGTGCAGGTATTGATTTTCAAAATGCTTAACTTTACAAGCTAATAAAGCAAACGGATAGTTTTGGTCTGCTTCTCTCAAACTATGAAGAATACACAACTCAATATCGAAAAAATAAATTCTGTAGTTGCACTGCATTCTTTTTTAGCACTGCCAAGTCCTTCAAACCCTTTGATTTCCATAATTGATCATTCTCAATTGAGTTATAAACACCCCTACGAAAATCAAAAACTGAATATGGATTTATACAATATTACGGTGAAACGAAATTTTAAGGATCAAATAAAATACGGTAAGAATAGCTATGATTATGATAAGGGAAGTATGTCTTTTATTGCACCCAATCAGATTATTGCAATGGCCAATCAAACCGACACAAGCAAAAATGATGGATGGTCGTTGGTATTTCATCCAGATTTAATTAGGAAATATCCTTTGTTTAGCGCCATAAAAAAATACGGCTTTTTCTCTTATGAAGTCTTTGAAGGTTTACACCTTTCTGAAGAAGAAGAAAAGACAATTAATGCTTTAATTCAAAACATTCACAATGAAATCATTTCGCGTTTAGATCATTTCAGTCAGGAGGTCATTGTAGCAAATTTGGAATTACTTTTAAGCTATTGTAACCGTTTTTATAACAGGCAGTTTTTAACCCGAAAAATGGCTACTAACGATTTGCTGACAAAATTCGAAACACTTTTACAAAGTTATTTTACTGAAAACACGACGCTTGAATTGCCAAAAGTGGAAAAGATCGCAACAGAACTAAACGTTTCCTCTTCATATTTAAGTGATATGTTACGAACTGTTACCGGACAAAACACCCAACAGCACATTCACGAAAAATTGATCGAAAAAGCCAAAGAAATGTTGACGACAACGCAATTAAGTGTGAGTGAAGTGGCTTTCTCACTAGGTTTTGAATACTCACAAAGTTTTTCCAAATTATTTAAAAGCAAAACCAATCAAACACCAATTGAATTCAGAAACAGTTTTAATTAAATTATTCTTTCAATTTTTTGCGATGATTTTCACCCCATTCGCCCATAGTAGTCACAACTTCTTTTACAGTTAGGGCATACTCGGTTATCTTATACTCAACCAGTATTGGAGATGTGTCATAAACAGTCCTTGTAATCAATTTATTTGCTTCAAGCGATTTCAATTCAGCTGATAGCACCCTATTTGTAATTTTTGGTACAAAGTCTTTAATATCCTTAAAGCGATGGTTTCCATGTTTTATGGCAATGATTATAGGCAATCGCCATTTTCCTCCAAGTACATACAGGGTGTCCTGTACATGGAATATTAAATTCTTGATTTGTGATGCAACTTCTTCCGTCACTTTGGTATCCTTTTGTATATCGGTTACAAAAGTATACTAAAGTCTGATAACTTTGCAGAAACAAAATTAAAAATTTTAAAAAATGAAAACTGCATTAATAACAGGGGCTAATAAAGGTATAGGCTTTGAAGTAGCTAGACAACTTTTACAATTAAACTATCGAGTTTTTATCGGAAGTCGAAGCCTAGAATTAGGAAACAAAGCAGTTGATAAATTAAAATCAGAAGGGTATAAAAATGTAGTAGCTGTTCAAATTGATGTTACGGATCAAGACTCCGTAAAAAAAGCAAGAATAGAGCTGGGTAAAAAAATTGAAGTTTTAGATGTTCTTATCAATAATTCAGGAATCAATGGAATCGAATTTGATGGAGAAACTCCAATAATGCATACTTCAACGGATACTGATGTAAACAAATTCAAAGAGGTATTTGAAGTGAATCTTTTTGGTGTTATCAGAACTACTCAGGCATTTTTAGATCTATTGAAAAAATCTGTAGCACCAAGAATTATAAATGTAAGTTCGAGTCAAGGTTCACTTACTTTGCACAGTGATCCTGATTTTATCCATTACAAACATAAAGGAGTCGCATATCAGTCATCAAAAGCCGCTTTGAATATGTACACTATCGTTTTGGCTTATGAGTTACGGGACTTGCCTTTTAAGGTCAATGCCGTGAGTCCAGGGTCGACAAAAACCGATTTCAACCGTCAATTGGGTCAAGGATCTGTAGAAGATGCCGCTAAAAGAATTATTAAATATGCAACAATTGATCAGGATGGCCCAACAGGCAAATTCTTTGCAGAAGATATGAATCCCAAAACGGGTGAGATTCCGTGGTAGAATATTTTTTAGACAATTAATAAAATCTAAATGCCTGTGAGATGTACTTTTCTTGTTGGCATTTAATTTTTGATAGTTGTGGATTAGTGCTTTTTGACTACAAGAAAACGTGTTCCAGCTACATCCGGATATTTGATAATTCTCAATTTTGCCTCTTGAGACGAACTTTTAAAAAAAAAATATAAATGAGAAAATTAAAATCAATCATCAAATACATGGGAATTACAATAGCTACACTGCTACTACTTGTAACGGTCTTTGTTACAGGATATTTTTATACTACAAATGCTCCATTAACAAATGGAAAGGTAAGCTGCAACATTGGCTATAAAGAAAATCTAAAACTAGACCTTTATGCACCAACCAAAAACATATTTGATAAATCTCCAGTAATCTTTTATGTGCATGGTGGAGCTTGGATCATAGGTAGCAAATTTACCATTAACAGCAACAGGTTTAATAGTGCCATTCATAACTTAAGAGAACAAGGATACACCATTATTTGTCCTAATTACACCTTAGGAAAAAAAGGGAAAAGTCCGTTTCCAGATTGTATCGTAGATGTTTATGATGCGGTCGATTGGGCAAAGGAAAATGCAGCACTTTATAATTTAGATACGCAAAACATTGGTTTGCTGGGAGAATCGGCAGGTGCTCAAATTGCGATGATGATAGCATTTTCTGATCATCACTTGGAGAATAAAAAGAACAATGAAACAACGTTTAGTTATTTAATTGATGTTTATGGACCGAGTGATTTAGCAAGCATGTATGAGGGTCCGGAAATTAAGAACTTAAATAATCGGTTAAATAAATTTTTAAATCTGGCAGGAAAAGAAATCAATATAGAGGAATATGTTTTTGGTTTTAATCCTGCTCAAGACAAAAGCAGGGCAAAGAATGTTTTAGAGAATTATTCGCCTATAAAATTCATCAGTAAAAGGAACTTTCCTACCTTAATAATCCACGGAAAAGAAGATCAAATCGTATCTGTTAAGCAATCGGAAACTTTGAATTCAAAAATGGATTCACTAGGACTAAACAACGAAATCCATTTATTTGATGGAATGGATCACAGCTTACGAAAAGCCACTCAATATCAAAAAGATAGTATTCAATTGTTAATTACTGATTTTGTGCTTAAAAATTATAATTCTAAACATTTAACTTTAAAATAATCACAATTTTAGTTTTCTTACTGTTTAGTGTTTTGGTACATTTACACATTCAAAAACAATTTAAAGAATTAAAAACTGAAGTTAGAAATAATCAAATGTGGTCTATTGTATGTCCATTTAAATTTAATTACCCTCAAAGAAAGGACTACAGGAGTAGGAAAAAGAATTAGGCAGTGAAATTAAATCATCTTAACCTTAAAAACAATATTTTGGCACACCTAAATAGCAATGAAAGCCTTATTTCAGAAAACACAGTAACACTACCTCATCCAAGTAAATTGCTTGTAATTGAACCAATTGATTATCCTAATCCTTACGATTTTCAAAGGCCTCATCGCCATGATTACTTTGAAATTATTCTGATTCAAAGCGGCAAAGGAATTCAATATATAGATTTCAAGCCTTATGAGATGAATCAAGGACAGCTTTTTAACATATATCCTGGGCAAGTGCATCTGATGCAAAGAGATACAGCTCGAGGATTACTGATACAATTCCGAAAAGATTTGTTTGAATTTATCAGGCCCCTTCAACATTTTCATTTATATTTTAGCAATCCAGAATTCAATCTTGACCCTCAAACTTTTGATCATTTATATAGTCTTGCCGAACAAATGGCTGGGCAATTGGCAACAGAGAACCTCTCGCCGATGGCTATCTATAAGTCTTATAGTTATTTACAAATCATACTCATCACCCTTTCTGAATTGCATGGAGAGAAAACAACCCCCGATCATAACCATCTTGTATCGCAGTTTCTTTCATTGGTCTCCCAAAATATATACACAAGAAGAAAAGTAGCCGATTATTGCCAAATGATGAACTGTTCCCATGATAAACTTAATAGTGCCTGTAAAAATGCATTCGGAAAGACGGTTTTAAATCTAATACATGAAGAGTTGGTTTTAGAAATACGAAGGCTTTTTCTGGTTAGTTCCCTTTCCTTAAAGGAAATTGCATTTGAGCTTAATTTTGACAGTCAGGCAAATTTTAGCATTTTTGTCAAAACACATACTGGACTTACTCCTTCGGAGCTGCAAGCATCTGTAATTGAGATTTATAAGTAAAAGCGGATTTTTCATAACTGGTAGTTGTATTAAGTCAATAACTTTGATTTTCTTTAAACAGAAGTTATGAAAATAATTATTGTCTTTTTGCTAATTTCCTTTTTTGGCAACGCCCAAGAAAATAATATTTGGTATTTTGGTGTACATACGGGTTTGGATTTTAACAACGGAACTCCTGATGTGCTTGATGACAGCCAATTAAATGCATTGGAAGGAAGTGCATCCATATCCGATGAAAACGGAGCATTGCTTTTTTATACTGATGGTATAACAGTTTGGAATAAAAACCATAATGTTATGGAAAATGGATTTGGGCTCTTGGGAGGTTCTTCCAGCATTCAATCATCCCTTATAGTACCTCAGCCGGGTAATCAATCTATATATTATATTTTCACAACTGCTACTGCTGGTGGTACGGATGGTTTTAGGTATTCCACTGTTGATATGAGTGCCAATAACGGCATGGGTACAATTATAAATAAAAACATTTTACTTCAAACTCCAACTACCGAAGCCGTTAATGCAACCCGGCATGAAAATGGTCAAGATGTCTGGGTAGTTGCACATAATTATGGTAGCAATCTATTCTCTTCCTATCTCGTAACTCCAAACGGTGTTAACGAAAGTCCGGTTATTAGTGCGGCTGGATTTGTTGTCAACGGTCTTGGACATTGCACTTTAAAAGTAGCTCCTGATGGTAGCAAGCTTGCATTTGCCATACAAGAAATGCAAAACGGAACACAATTGTTTGATTTTAATACTAGTACGGGTAACGTTTCAAACCCAATTCCTTTAATCGGTGGAAATGATTACGGTTTAGAATTTTCTCCTTCAGGTAAAATTTTATACACCAGCAATCTCAAATTTTTATATCAGTATGATTTAGAATCTAATGATATAGGAAGTTCTGGAATTGAAATTTTTTCAATCAATCCTTTTGAGATAGGAGGCGATATTGCAACACTACAAATAGCCCCTGATCATAAAATATATGTTGCAAGACACAGCCGCTACAGGCTATCCATAATCAATAATCCTGATATGGTAGGATTAGGTTGTGACTTCCAAGATAACGGGATAGCCTTGGGGGTTAATGGTGCTAGTACTTTTGGTTTGCCCAATAGTGTGCTTTCTACCATTTTTAAAATAAAGGCAAGTAGCAACTCCATTTGCACAGGCCAAGAAACAACATTTTCTATAAATACTAATCAATTTGAAACCTTATTATGGGAGTTTGGAGATGGCACTACTTCAAATGAACCTGCACCTACACATATATTCCATACTTCAAATAGTTATCAGGTAAAGCTCACGATCTATAATCAAGGAACAACCAGAATAGTGGAAGAAACAATAGAAGTATTTCCTGTTCCGGAGCCTACACAACCATCTGATTTATTACTTTGCGAAGAGCGTGATGGTTTTAAAGCTACTTTCAATCTGGCCATTCAAACCCCAATGGTGCTTGGCACACAAAATAGGGATGACTTCGATGTAACCTATCATACGTCTTCACAACTTGCCGAATCTGGAACAGAAAATCTAGCTGCTGATTTTATAAACACTGAAAATCCGCAAATAATATATGTTAGATTGGAAAACAAAGCAACAGGCTGCTATGCAATTACCTCTTTCAAACTTATTGTTCAGGCAAAGCCTTTGATAGATATGCCGGATAATTATACCTTTTGTGAAGGAAGTGAAATAGAAATTTTGGCTCCAGAAGGTTTTGAAACCTACCTTTGGTCAACAGGAGAAACAAACCGAACCATTACAATCAGTCAACAAGGTCAATACACCTTGAGTGTATCGCAAATTAATCAAGGAATGCTTTGCGAAAATTCTAAGACAATAACCGTTCACGAATCTGGAAGTCCAATTATTTCCCAAATCAAAATCAGTGAATGGACCACAAATCAAAACACTATAACGGTAATGGCTACAGGAATAGGAAATTATGAATATTCAATAGATGGTGTTTATTATCAGGACGTTCCTGTTTTCAATGGATTACCGAGTGGTATTTATACCGTTTATGTCAAGGATAAAAATAACTGTGGTAGCGTTACAGAGGAAGTAACTATATTGATGTATCCAAAATTTTTCACGCCAAACGGAGATGGATTTAATGACAAATGGTCCATTGGCTACTCTTGGAAAGTGCCTGATATGGCGGTTCATATTTTTGATCGATATGGTAAACTCATCATATCGCTTATGGGAAATAGTCCCGGATGGGATGGCACATACAACGGTAGCCATCTGCCAGCGACAGATTATTGGTTTTTAATTGATAGGGCAGAAAAAAAGCAGTACAGGGGACACTTTTCATTGTTGCGATAGTTAGATTTCATATACACACCTCTAAAAACAACAACAATCAATTTATTGTCAGATAATTAGACTTGAAGCCCTAACAGGTTTTAAAAGCCTGTTAACTCTAGTAGGAAGAATATCAATATTATACTACAGCTCTTGATTCACATTTAATACTTTTGGCTACAACATCAGGTAATTCGGCTAAATTTATCTTCCTGATCTTCGGCAATTTTGTAATGTTAATTAAATAGAACATTATGAAACAAAACAAAATTGAATTTACTCTTGATTTAAAAAAATTACTGATTATAATAGTACTAGTAATTGGCTACAGCTCGTTTGCTCAAAAAGGGACAATTAGGGGTCAAGTTATTGATAATTTTACCGATCAGCCTCTAGAAGGTGTGACGGTCATCTTTTTAACCGATAGTACAATTGGCACAACCACTAATGCTGAAGGAAAATTCAGATTAGAAAATCTACCTATCGGTCGCGGAAGTTTTGGTTTTTCATTTTTAGGTTATGAAACTGCGACAATAGCTAACATTGATGTTACAAGTGGAAAGGAAGTGTCAATTGACATTCGACTAACAGAAAGCTACAGTAACTTGAACGAAGTTGTGGTGAGATCTGGACCAAGAAAAGATCAGGCCATAAACAAACTCGCAGCGGTTAGTGCACGGCAAGTGAGTGTGGAAGAAATTACAAAATATGCAGGAGGTAGAAGTGATGTGGCACGTCTCGCCTCTAACTTTGCAGGGGTTTCGGCTCCAAACGATAGCCGAAATGACATTGTGGTTCGCGGTAACTCGCCAACAGGACTTTTGTGGCGAATTGATGGAATTCCCGTTCCAAGCCCTAATCATTTCAGTACTTTGGGAACTACTGGTAGTCCGGTTAGTGCATTAAATCCTAATGTTATGGGAAATTCTGATTTCTTAACTTCTGCTTTTCCTGCAGAATACGGTAATGCTTTAGGTGGCGTTTTTGATATTAATTTTCGAAAAGGAAATACTGATAAGTATGAATATACCGTTGGTGTTGGTGCCATGACTGGTTTTGAAGGTGTTGCCGAAGGTCCAATGGGTAAGGACGGATCCTTTATGGTAGCTGCCCGATATGGACTTGCAGGTATTGTGGGAGGAATGGGTACTGGTGCAATTCCTAATTATTCAGACTTATCTTTTAATCTTGATTTTGGAAAAACAAAGCTTGGTAGTTTTACTTTATTTGGTATTGCAGGGAACTCAACTATTGATTTTAATGGTGAGGAAGACTATGATGATGGAGATCTTTTTTCAGCACCTGATGAGAACTTTGAATATGCTTCTCAATTTGGTATGGTCGGTTTGCGAAATACTATTTCATTAAACGATTACTCTTCCATTAAAACAACTATTGGAGGCTCATTCAGTGGTCAAGATGGACAAGTAGATCGAATTTATGATTATGGAACACCACAAGCAAATTTACTTCGCTTTGCAGATATTGACAATACTGAAACACGGCTAACCTTGTCTTCTGTTTATAATGCTAAGTTTAATAATAAGTTTACTTTTCGAAGTGGTGTGCTACTGGAACAGTTTAATTTATCAGCAAGTGTAGCAAACAGATTAGATTTACCCGATAATGATGGCGATGGTTATCCAGATTATCAACAACGCATTAGCAATGATGGCGGATACACTGTTTTTCAACCCTATGCCCAAGGGCAATATCGCTTAACGGAAAGCTTTACGCTAAATGCAGGATTGCATACTCAATATTTTTCTTTGAATGAAGCATTTGTGGCAGAGCCAAGGGCCTCCTTAACTTGGCAACTTGCAAAGGCACACAGTATAACGTTTGGTTATGGACTTCATCATCAAAATGTGCCAGCTCCTATTTTATTCTTAAATGAAAATGTTAATGGAACAGATGTACAAGCCAATAAGGACTTAGATTTAGTAAGAAGTAATCATTACGTTTTAGGTTATGATTTAAGACCTGGTACTGGTTGGAGAGCTAAAATCGAAGCATACTACCAAGACATTACAAATGCTGCTGTTGATGCCAACTCGACTGGTTATTCTTCATTAACAGAAGGTTCAGATTTTATATTCAGCTTTGACGAATTGAATTTGGTGAGTGAAGGAGTTGGACATAACTATGGTTTAGAATTGACAGTTGAGAAATTTTTATCAAACGGATGGTATAGTTTGGCAACAGCCTCATTATTTGAAGCCAAATATGAAGGAAGCGATGGTATTGAAAGAAATTCACCTTTTAACAACGGATATGTGTTCAACGTTTTAGGAGGAAAAGAATTCAAGGTTGGGAAAAATGGGAAAAATGTGCTCTCGATTGATTCTAGATTTAGTACATCTGGAGGAAGATACTACACTCCTGTTGATTTGGCAGCTAGTCAGGCAGTAGGTTATCAAATTCTACAAGATGATTTAGCCTTCAGCGAACAATATGACCCTTATTTGCGATTAGACCTTAAGATTGGTATGAAAATCAACAGCAGTAAAAGAAAAGTTTCACACCAGTTCTATGTGGATTTTCAAAACGTGACCAATAACGAAAATGTGTTTATCCGTCAGTACAATCGTTTGACCAATAGTGTGGATCAAGTCGATCAGATTGGTTTCTTCCCAGATTTTGGATATAAGATTCAATTTTAATAGCTAATAATGCAGATAATGAAAAATTGGACAACAGCTGATATTCCGCATAGGAATGAAGGATTGGCAGTAATTACAGGTAGTACGGAAGGCATAGGTTTTGAAGATGCATTGGCCTTATCGGCAGCGGGATGGAATGTTGTAATGCTTGGCCGTAATGCTCAGAAAGGGGCTGAATCAATGGCGAAAATATATCAGACCAATCCAAAGGCAAAAGTGATTTTTGAAAAATTAGACCTTGCAGACCTGTCCTCCATTAAGGACTTTGCCATGAGAATGAACTTCAGAGGACAAGCCATCGACCTTCTAATAAATAATGCCGGGGTGATGACGCCACCAAGACGACTGGAAACCACCGATGGATTTGAACTTCAGTTTGGCACGAACCATCTGGGTCACTTTGCATTGACAGCCCAGCTCCTTCCCTTGCTACGCAAATCAACAGCTGCCCGTGTTGTGACCGTTTCAAGCATAGCCAATCGTGCGGGAATAACCAATTTTGATGACCTCCAGTCAAAATCTTCTTATGTTCCAGGGAAGGCCTACAGCCAGGCAAAATTGGCAAACTTGATGTTTGCTTTGGAACTTCAGCGACAAAGTGAGAAGAACGGTTGGGGAATAACCAGTATGGCCGCCCATCCAGGTGTTTCCCGAACAAATCTCCTCATTACCGGTGCAGGCCGATGGAGTTCAGCAGGAATAATGAGAACTTTTTTCCCTTTCTTATTTCAACCATCAGCACAAGGGGCTTTGCCGACATTATTTGCTGCAACCGCTCCGGAAGCTAAAGGAGGCTTCTATTATGGACCAAACAAAATAGGGGAAACTCGTGGTTTTCCAACACTTGCAAAAATACCTGCACAAGCTGAGGACATAAAGGCATCATTGAAGTTATGGGAAATATCACAAAAATTAGTAAAGGTTGAATTTTAATAAAAAGGCTACTTTATGGAACTAAAAAACAGCACCATCCTTATAACAGGAGGTACAAGCGGTATAGGTTTGGAGTTTGCAAGTCAATTGAACAAATTGGGAGCTACTATCATCATCACGGGTCGCAACCTTGCAAGCTTGAGTGACACTAAAAGGTGGTTTTCTAACATTCACACAATTCAAAGTGATGTCAGCAATCCAAGAGACATCGAAAAATTATATGAGGAAGTGACAAAACAATTTCCTGATCTGAACATTATCATTAACAGTGCAGGGGTCATGCGTCAAATTGATTTATACAATAATGAGTTTGATATTGATAAGATAACAAACGAAATCGATACTAATTTATCAGGTACAATTCAAATGGTACATCAATTTTTACCACATCTTATGAAACAAAAATCGGCAGCCATCATCAATGTGTCTTCAGCAATTGCATTTATGAGCTATTCAATTGCTCCTGTTTATAGTGCTTCAAAAGCAGGTGTGCATGCTTACACGAAAGCCTTACGATTACAACTCGAAAAAACAAACGTGAAAGTATTTGAAGTACTGCCACCTGGAGTAAAAACCAATCTTCAAAAGGATTGGAAGATTCCACCACCAGAAGGCAGAATGATGACTGCTAATAAAGCGGTAGCCGATGCAATTAAAGACATTCTAAAAAATAAGCTTGAAATAACACCGGGTTTGGCTAGAATTTTAAAATTGCTTTCTAGAATAGCTCCCAATTACATTGAAAAAAATGTGGCCCATAAGGAATTTGAGAAATTGGTTGCACAAAAAAATTAACCAGCATAAAAAATAATAAGAATGGAAAATAGTAACAATAATGACAATTTGTCAAGATTTTGGTTTGCGGCTTCAAATATGGTACCCCCAATAGGAATCTTCTTGTACTTCAGGCATAAAGGCCAATTCCCAAAAAAGGCTCGCAAAGCGTTAATTGCTGCATTAGCTGGAATTCCTATCGCCATAGTAGCCGGATACGTTATGAATAATTATATACTTAATTAAATCAATTCCCTAATAAGAAATCAAAAATGAAAATAAAACTTTTTACTGCATTAGTCCTACTGATGGCACAAGTAACTTCAGCACAGAAAATCTCTAAAGACCTCATAGTGGGTGTATGGCAATCCGAAGAATACAAGATAGAGATTTTCAAATCTGGAGATACCTACTCGGCTAAATTATTATGGTCAAAGGATATGTTTGAAGCCGATGGAAAAACGTCTAAAAAAGACGACAAGAACCCCAATATCAAGTTAAGAAGTCGTCCAAGACAGGGCATTACACACATTACAGGACTGAAATTTAAGGATGGGGAGTTTGTTGGGGGTGAACTGTATAGCGCAAATGACGGTAACACTTATGGTTTCAAAGGTAAATTGACAGATGTCAATAGTCTGGAAACTAGAGGTTACAAGGGCCTCCCGATAATGGGAAAAACCGTAAATTGGACACGCGTTAAGTAGTAGTTTCCAAAGTAGCTAAAAATGAATAAAAAGTCCGAAATATCCCTTCAAAAGAATAGCCAAATGCAATATGGCTGGCAAAGAACTGCCTTGTTAATAACGCTATTGCTGGTTAGTATCGTAAGTCAGATTGATCGTGTTTTGCCTTTTATTTTAGCGGAATCAATAAAAGCCGATTTAAATTTATCAGATACACAAATTGGTCTGATAACAGGAGTTGCTTTCACACTTTGCTATTCCTTGGCGGCTTTGCCACTTGCTCGGTTTTCAGATGGGGGTTGGGCCCGTAGAGTGCTGCTTTTTTGTATAATCGTTTGGAGTGTTATGACTGGTTTGGGGGGGTTGGCAATCGGATTCTTAACATTAACGCTTTCTAGAATTGGGGTAGCTTTGGGCGAAGCTGGTGGAACACCAGCAGCTCACGCTATCATTGCACAACGGATACCGGAAAATTTCAGGGGACGTGCCATTGCTATTTTTTCAATGGGAATTCCTTTAGGCAGTATGATCGGATTTGGATTGGGAGGTTGGGCAAGCGATGCAATCGGATGGCGAAATGCTCTTTTTGGAGCAGGAATTATGGGAATTGTACTTGTAGTAGGCATTCTATTTTTCATTCCTAAACAGGGAGTTCTGAAACAGGAAACACAACATCGGGAAAGCTACATAAAAATGGGTCGTGAGCTGTTTTCTAAACCGGCATTTGGGTGGCTATTTAGGGCTGCAATTTTAATGGGGTTATCATCAGCACCTTTTTACATCTTTACGTCTCCTTTTCTCATCAGGACATTTGGCTTGTCAGCTGGTGAGGTTGGGCTTAGCTTTGGGCTTCTTCAAGGGGTTATGGGAATTGTAGGAACATTATTTGGTGGTAAAATGTTTGATAAAATTGCAAATAAGGGTTCCAAAGGTTTGATGAATCCGCCGGCAACTATATTTATTGTAGCTTCAATTACCACAACAATGGCACTTTTTATGCCAAACAGTTGGATGTCCATTGCATTATTGGTTCCTGGAATGTTTTCATTTGCATTTATGATGCCCTTTGCATTTGGTGCAGGTCATTTGGTGGCAGGACCCAAAAAACAAGCATTTTCGATTAGTGTTTTAATGTTAGGTCCTGGACTGATAGGAGGTACTTTATCTCCATTTTTGGTGGGATTTATAAGCGATTATGCAACAACCGGCCATTATGAAAATGGATTACAAATCGGATTACTTTTAGTGCCTTTTTTTAGTTTGCTTCTGGGGTGCACAGGTTTCATTGTAAGCAAAAAAATAAATGATCTGGTAAAATAATTTAAAAGATAAAATAGGATGAGTAAAATTATAAGTACAATTTTAATCGCGGTCACAGTAATTTTGAATGTGAAGCACTTTTGGGATGGATTGCATTTGGATAAATCCCCTGAAGCATTAAAAATGTTGGAAGAATTAAACATCAGCAGAAGTTATATGCCATTTATGGGAATAGCAACTATTCTGGTGTCTGTATTGGTGCTGTTTCCCAAAACATTTTTTATGGGCAACCTTCTAAATGCACTAACCATAGTAATAATCATGGCATTCGCTTTAAGGGCCGATAATTATAAGATTGCTTTGATTGAGATACCATTTCTACTGATTCCCTTAGTGCTGATATGGTTAAAGCATCCTCTTAATAACTAATAAAATATACATCAGTATGGAAAAGAATCAAATCATCAGAATAAAATCGATTACAGAAGGTCATCGATTAGGGAACCTGCCCAAGCCTAAGCATCCGTTAATTAGTATTGTTGAGAGTGGTACTATTGAAGGTCAGGCAGATATTAGCATCATAATGGATTTCTATATGATTTCCCTTAAAACAGATTGTAATAATTTACAATATGGTCAACAAACCTATGACTTTGACGAAGGGAAGATGGCTTTTATTGCTCCAAATCAAGTTTTAACTGGACGTACCCATGCAGAAGACCATAACCCAAAAGGTTGGATCATGTTCATACATCCGGATTTCTTATGGAACACGCCATTGGCTAAAAAGATCAAGCAATATGAATTTTTTGGCTACGCTACAAACGAAGCACTGTTTGTTTCCGATAAGGAGAAAAATATCATAAACGAAATTGTAAAAAATATCGAAAACGAATTCGACTCCAACATTGATAAATTCAGTCAGGATATAATTATTTCGCATCTCGAAACATTGTTGAATTATGCCGAACGTTTCTACCAACGGCAATTCATCACGCGTAAAATCACGAACAACAAATTATTGAACCGTTTGGAAGAGGTGCTGTCAGACTACTTTAACGACGATGATTTGCTTTCCAAAGGTTTGCCAACGGTTCAATATATAGCTGATCATCTAAACATATCCCCGAAATACCTAGGAAGCATGCTTAAACAATTTACGGGCTTGTCAACTCAGCATCACATCCATGAAAAATTAATTGCCAAGGCTAAGGAAAAACTTTCTACAACAGAACTTTCGGTGAGTGAAATTGCCTATGGTTTAGGCTTTGAACATCCTCAGTCATTTAGTAAATTGTTTAAGTCCAAGACCAATCAAAGCCCACTGGAGTTTAGGCAGGCATTCAATTAAATAAAGATTTTTTTTGTTTTTTTTGTTTTGAAGTGGATGCTGGGTTTCCCCAGTGATACCCAGCATTTTTCTTTATAAACGGCTTCCCTACTTTCATTTCGATTCAATACCCTTCAGCCAATCATCAGATCAAGGCAGAGGAATACTATTGCATTGACTTTACGGCACCCCGATATCCTCCAACTGCAAAGAAAACACATGAATTACTTCATACAAGACACAAAAAAACCATGAAAATTTCAAAACAAATAAACAGTTACAGGAGATCGATAATGCGAAGCCTGACCAAAAACATAGGTGCTTCCCATCTTCATTTGAACCCTCGGCCTGAGGCTGAAATCAGACGGATTTTAATTTCAAGGCCCAATCACCGATTAGGCAATCTGCTATTGCTGACGGCGTTGGTACAAGAAGTTAGCATCACGTTTCCCAACAGCAAGATCGACCTTCTGGTAAAAGGTGGCATCGCTCCAGCAATCTTTAGGGAGTATGGAAACATTGACAGGATCATGCAACTCCCAAAGAAGCCGTTTAGCCATTTGGTACAGTATGTAAAAGTATGGCTCTCGATCCGATCGAGGCAATATGACCTCGCAATTAATGCTATTGAAAACTCCTCATCGGGACGATTGTCCGTTTTATTTTCAAGCGCAAGCTGCAAATTTTTTGGAGCATTCGATGAAAACCTGAACTTGGAAAGACCAGATTATCAGCACCATGCCAAATATCCGATCTACAATATAAGGGAGTTTATGGCAACATCGGGAATTAATCGCAAGGAGCAGCCCATTCCTTTTTTGGATTTAAAATTGACGCAGGAAGAAAGGGCAAGCGGTGCTAAAATGCTCCAGGGCATCACCGGAAAGGGCAGAAAAACAATTTGCCTGTTTACAAATGCTACCGGAGCGAAGTGCTATTCCGAAATATGGTGGCTGGAGTTTTATGAAAACCTTAAAGCTGAATTTCCAGATTGTGCTATCATCGAACTATTGCCTATCGAAAACACTTCCAGATTGCGTTTTAAAATCCCTACGTTCTACAGCACCGATATTCGTGAAATGGGGTCTTTTATCGCTAACACTTCCCTGTTTATTGCAGCAGATAGTGGCGTTATGCATCTTTCAAGTGCAGTTGGAACTCCAACGGTTGGACTGTTTTCCATAACCAATCAAAACAGATATCAGCCCTATAATACAGCTAGTATCGCCATAGATACAAATACTATAGGGCAGCACGGAATGATCCAATTGATACGAGAGCAATTCGGCAGATCACTTTCGACACGGTAACCATCCAAGGACTCCTTAATCAAGAAAAAATGAAACAGCAAAATAGTGTATTTGCGGATGAAGATACGGATTTGAAGTCCCATATCATGGAAGTATTCGAAAATTTTGACAACGAAGGGACCATGATTGGTGAGGACAAAAGGAATACGATCAAGTGGGTGAAGAGCGACGGAAGGCTCCTCAATTTTAAATCGTTTAAAAAGCCAAACAGCTTCAATAGGCTTGTATATCAGTATTTCCGGAAATCAAAAGCCAGGCGTTCCTTTGAATATGCACAGCTTTTGCTTGGGAATAATTTTCATACTCCTGCCCCAATCGCCTATATGGAAACCTATGGTATCTTGGGACTCTCCAAGAGTTTCTACGTCAGTGAGCATTTGGAAGATAGTTGGACCTTGAGGGAGATCCTGAACCGTTCAACAGCCGAAGAAAAGGCAAAGGTCCTTGGGGCCTATACGGTCCTGATGTATCAATTGCACGAAAGGGGCATTGAATTTATTGACAATACGGCTGGAAATTTCTTACTCCGTCCCGAAAACAATGCTTATAGATTCTACCTGGTCGACCTGAACAGGATGAATTTTCATTGCGTTATGGGCCAATCCAGAAGGCTGCGAAATTTGTCACGCTTGTCAAATGATCCTCAAATCATTGAGACTGTAGGTATCCATTATGCCCGATTGGCAGGATGGGCAGAAGAGTATTGTTATAAAAAAATGAAAGTGTATGCAAAGAGAAGGAACTTTGGACGGGACAGCAAAAGGATACTGAAATCAATAGCGAAAGGCAAGGCAATCCGTTAAGGCTGCAAAAAGGTACACAGGTGGGCAAATCAGAAATTTCACGAACTCCCTGCCATTTGGTCGTGGACTAGGAATTTGAATCTGAAGAGGGGCGTTAACGATTGGATGTTATTCTTAACTTTAACTGGAAGCTGAATTGGTATATTCAGTTTAATTAGCTATAAATAGACTGGGAATCTATGTTTTGCACAAATCTATAAAGTCGTTCTTTTAAGAATAAGGGAGTTTTTTAGACGGTGTTTGAAGGTTAGTATAAGCTCTCTTTTAGAACAGCTTATACTAACAGTCAGACCCTATGCGCTTTATGATGGGAAGTTGGTTCGGTCAGAATAGACGGTATTGCTTTGATTATATCTTGGTTCATTCGGAAATGTGACAGGTAGCGACATAAAGCCCATAACCATTTGCCCAGACCAATTTATAAGCTGGCCATTTGAATCTACAAATAGGTATTCTTCAACCAATTGCCAAAGGACATAGACCGTAGTTATCCCTTCTGCTACGCTAATGTTATAGGTATCGGTGATTGTGGTCTGATCTGATATTGTTACCGAATGGCCGACTGTAGCGGATATTTTTGCGGAAAGTACACCATAGGCAACACCAAATTCTGCACTCAAGGTCTCTGAGTTGGTAGTTGACATTCCATTTGTGTAAGATATCGCTTTTGTATAGACTTGCTCTCCAACTATGACTGCCGTACCAACTTGCTTCCAATAGGTCTTGAACTGAAGGTGAACATCGGTAGGAAATGCGGGTTGAATGTTTGGAGTGTTACTGGGTATAAAAGCTTGGCCATTGAAGTTTACCTTCAGGTCACTGACTGGATTGGAAGATACGATCAGTTTTTCTGATTCAGTTGGCGGTAAATCATTGGGACCCGTTGGTTTTGGTATCGGTGGGGTGGGAATGTTTGACTCTTCCGTAGTTGGGGGGTAGAGCGCTTAAGGGACCTTTCTGCAGCCAATTCTCAATGGGTTCTTCTGTTATGATAAGTTTGTTATCGAATTCCTCATATCCATTGTCCTTGAGCATTTGAGACAAATGGTCGGAATAGAATGTTTCTATTGAGCTCGTTAAGGTAAGGGTTTTTGACGCTCCGGAACGTACATTGTACAGATTTACTTTTTTCATGTTTTTTACATTTAATAATTATTTGATTTTAGACAAACGGTACTGTTGCTCCACTACTGGGTTATTGGTTTCATGTTTTCAGCAATTCCTCCAAGCCCCTTTTATATTTTTGATACTTTTTTCCATTCGGCAACCAGCTCACTTGTGAAATTTTCAGTTTCATTTTCGCTTTTTTAAAGGGTGTAAAAAATGGTATAGGCCTATTTTGGTAGATTAGCCACCATAAAAAATTACACTCCACTCTTAAACTAAAGCTATTGCCTTTATAGCCACCATGCAAACAAACGCACCTTTTTAGTGTAATGCCGTTTTTCGCAACCTCTGCAATAGCTTAAAAAACCAAAGTAAGTCTTTTTCATTAGATGGTAAACACGTATAAATACCTGTTTTTCAGATAACAGTGCAAACTAAAAACGACAGTGGTTCAAATACAGGGTAGGTAGGTTGTACTGCTTCGCACTTTCCCTAATTCGCAACAACTTTTTTACAACCTAGCCAATTTACTCCCGAGACTTCGTGGCCACCCCACCCCACAATAGGGAAAACCCTATTTTTTAAAACACCCACCCTCCTACTTACTATATTTAAAAAAGTAAGCTCTTCTATTTTCCTAATAATCAATTTGCATAAAAAAAACTCGCTTATCCCGAAAATCCGGAACTAAACGAGGTATTTTATTATGATGCTACTCCCGAAACTTCGGGATAGCTTTCTGAAAGGTTTGTGCACGTACCAAACGCCGCGGAACAGTTACACCTCTTAGTAGCGGGCTTTATTTCCAAAATTTCCACCACTCGGTTTTATTTCCATTTTGATTAAACTGACTTAAGGATTTATCTTCTGAATCAGTCTTATCATAGGCGTCCGCTTCTGTTAAATGTCCATCTTGGTCGCTAATTCTCGTTAGTTTTTTGCCTTGTCTAAAAACAAGTTGGAGACCATGTTCTTGTTCTCAATCACATTCACATGAAATTTGGACATAAATATCTCGATCTTTATAGGGTCGCCTTGTTACATAAATTTCTGTGGGGTGAATGAAGTTCCAAATTTCATTTCTATTTTCTATTTGTCTTAGTGGTTCATCAGCTTTGTCAAAATCAACTGCGGCCAAAAACTCCATACAGTTTTTATATGCCAGTTCTGAAATTCCATTTCGGTCTTCTATGTTTAGTTTCAAAAAGCTTGTCAAAGCTTTGTCAGCTTCGTCTATAAATGTTTTGTCTTCATCTGGATCAAAGTCCATGAAGGTTATGGTCAGCTTTTCGTTTCCAAAAAATGGGATATCAAATTCAACACTTTTCCACCAATCAGGAAAATCTTCTTCCTGTTTAAGCTTTCCAAGTACTGCTGAAGTTATTTCGTTATTCATTTTTCTGAAGTTTTTGTTTTTCAAGCTTGCCACTAATCACCACTCGGCTTTGTCGTCGTTCACAAAGGAGTCTCTCACTCCTTTTCCGAATGCGTCAAAGCCGAAAGTTGGGGAATATCGTGCGAGAGCAACGATGGTTTCCCGACTGTTTGCGAAGCCGAGCGGTCATTGGGAAAAATTGCCCTTCGAGTAAATTTTTCCCAATGTTTTGCCTTTAGTTTGCAGATGTGGCAGATCAAGAAAGTATAAACTTTTGCTTAAACATTGACTTTGCAGGTACAAAATCAACTTTAAAGTAAGCCCAAAACCCGCCATTTTTGCAAACTGTTGTTGGCAGATCGTCATTCTTTTACTATTTTAGTATACATTATTCCTTTTTCTGTATATATTTTAAGGATATAATTTCCAGTTTTTAAGTTACTTAGATCAATTTTATTTTCAGAAACAGAATGTAAACTTAATATTCTACCTGCAATATCATATATTTCAATTTTTAATACATTTCGTTCTGTTTTGAAATTTAAAAGATCTTTAACTGGATTTGGATAAACTACAAAATCATTAATGAAATCATTCTCTTGTAATCCTAAAGTATTTTGAATTGTTGTAGTGTAATTGTTTGTAACTATTGGATAGTTATAATCAAAATAGATACTAGCAGAATTACTAAATGTATTTCCAACTGCTAAATTTGGTTTTGTTTTTATTTTGAAGGCGACATGGCCATCATTAGTAGCATCATCAAATGGAAGGTTAATGTTTTCGAAAATAAATTCAACATTATTCGTATTTGATATTCTTGTTTCAAAATTGTGACTGCCATCAATAGGTATTAAGGTAGTAATATCAAACTTTGAGGTGTCAATAATATCTTTTACTACAATATTTTCGGCATTATAATTACCTGTATTTTCAAATCGAATGATATAATGAACATATTGGCCAATTATATTAGAAGTAACGGTATTGCCTTCGATACAAGTTTTATCGTTCGGGTCAAATGAACCAACAACATTTTGGTCTAAATTAGAAGTATTGTCTTGTTGAAATTCATCGTCAATCAATGGTGTTATTGTTGCAATAAAATCTAATTGATCTCCATTATTTACAGGTGGTGTTTCAGTTGGACTATTTACATTAAATACTAGGTCAATTTCTCTACTTTCTAATGGAAATAAATCAGCATAATTCCAAGATAAATTTCCTGAAGAATTGTTTAAAAAAGTTGGATTTGCAGCAATAAGATCAATAAGATTATCATTATAGGTTACATTTATTACTCCATTTTCTACTTGGTTTCCTTTATTTTTAAATAGTATTTTATAAGTTGAATCAAAACCAGGTCTGGCTGCAGTTATAGGAAGCAAAGTAATCTCAACATCGCTATGTATTCCATTAGGAATAATACAGAAATTTTGTGTAAAAGGACTTGTATTGGAAGGAAAACTAACCATAGCATTTGCAGGAGAGGCAGCATAATAGGTTGGGTTTTCTAGAACGGGAGTTATTGTATAGTCTCCTGGATTCAAGGTAATGGCGTAATCACCTGTTTGGCTGTAAATTAGGCTACCTGTAGTTACTCCATTTGTAATCGTAAATTTTAAATTAGAAATGACACTGTCATTCATATCGCAACCATTGTTATTTGCATCCAATTTATTTTGTCCTTGAACTTTATAATAAGTACCGCCAGGAGAAAATGAACAATAGGAGCTGACAGAACAATTTGGACTTCCAGTACTAACATTAATATGGTTCTGAATTGTTGTTAATTGTGCATCATCAACACATACATACTGTAAATTAGGTAGATTAATAAAATTCAAACCTGATTCGATCTTACCATTCTTCATAAATATTGTTTCTAAAGAGGGATTGTATCCACACATTAATAAATCTAGATAGGGGAGATTAGATACGTCGATAGTTGTAATATTGGTAGACATGCATTGAAGACTTTCTATAGTATTTATTCCAGTAAAATCAAGTGCTGAAATGGGATTATAGCTTACAGTTAAATACAAAAGATTGGTGAGTGAGCTCAAATCTAAACTTACAATATTGTTTGCTGCACAGTATAAAACTGTTAAATCAGGCTTGTTGCTCAAATCTAAAGTACTTATTTGATTGGTATCACACGCCAGAAATTGAAGTTGATTTAGGCCACTGATATTTAATGATGTGAGCTGATTAGTCGCACACCCAACAGCAAGTAGATCAACAAAAGTAGTAAGGTCTAAATTGGTTAGTAAATTATCATAACAATAGAACTTTTTTAAGTTGGTAAAATGACTTAAACCCGTTATATCAGAAATCTTAACACTTTGAATCGAATTAGTATTGCTAATATCTAATTCAAATACCAGTTCCGCTTCACTGTATTCTATTTCATTATTGTTGTTGGTATCAATATTAAAGTAAGTTCCATCAACATCTCTAGCAATATAATTTGTAGAATTTGATTGCAAGAGTTTCGTTTTAAAATTAACATCTGGAATGTCTATAATTTGAGCATCACATAATGTTGTAAAAGCTATTAAAATAAAGAGGATTTTTGTTTTCATTTAAATTAGAATTAATTTCGTCATTTCTGTTTATAAATAGTGTCTGCAAACGTTGCTCATGTAGGAGCTTTTGCGTGTCTTGTCACGAACCTTTAAAAGTATATAATTCCGGTGTAAAATCTGCGAGGATTTTTCAAAGATCCGCTACTCTGTAGCGCATATACACACAAATCTGGTTACATACCCGCTATAACGCTACTTAGCTTCTACAATAATACACAAAAAACAAACACCCTATTACGGTTTCGTCATGACCAATAACTTTTTTTATAACGCAACCATTTCCATCCCAACCCACAATAGGGAAAACCCTATTTTTCAAAATAACTTCCTTCTCTGTATTCAAAAAAAATGAGCTGTTCTATTTTCCCAATCATCACTTTGCATAAAAAAACTCGTTTACATCCCGAAATTCGGAAATAAACGAGGTCTTTTTATTATTACGATAATCCCGAAGCTTCGGCATAGTTTCTTAACGAAGTCGTGTCCGACGCTACGCAACGGTTAGCGCTTGCAGTGGCTGCCTTTTATTCTTCATATTTAGTGCGAATCCATTTTCCACCCACAATTTCTCTTTCAGCTTCTTCGCCATAGTCAAGGTCAAAAACTTCATTTAATGATTTATCTTTTGTGACAATTTGTTCCAATGCAACAATTCTAATATCGTCAGCCATTTGATCTCCAGTTAAAAATTGCCAATCTCCTTCGGTATCATGAACTACCCTTAAAATGGGTTTACCTTCTTCAAGCCATTGCCTGGAAGTAAAGGCTGTCAGGTTTTTAGGTTCATTAAATTTAAAAGCAGCATTCCTGTCAAGCAAGGGCTGTACGTATGCAAATTCTTCTTCAAAGTTTTCTTCCCAGGGGAATTTATCATTTCGATCAGTCCAGACAATTTGCAGTGCGTCAAATTTTTCATCCTTAAGAACCTGTTGCGCAACTCCAAAATAATCTCCAATATTTTCATCGTCAACTTTTAAAAACATTGCTTTAGAATCCTCAAAAATGTCAAAGTAATTCTGGTCGCTTTTGATTTGTTCGCCTAGTTTGATAATTGCTGCAACATCATTAATTATTGCGTGGCTTAAATCATTTCGAAGTCCGAAGCAAATTATTTCTGGATGTTTGTACGTTTTCCATAATCCGATACTGTAGGTAAATGATGTTGAATAGTTTGTCGGGTTTACCATAACAACGTGGTGTCCAAATTTGTCAATGTCAGATTTGGCTTTATGTATTATTTCTTGTTTGCTGGCACAATTGTGCTCCACTTTGTCAGCCATCTTATGGGTTGTGGGTTTTACGGTTGCCACTAATTTAAATATATATGCTAAAAATAATCGCTTAGCATCTGCAATAATAAACAAAAAAACACCCCAATTACGGTTTGCCACATTCCCAATAACTTTTTTTACCACTCCCAATTTCCGTCCCAAACTTCAAGCCGAAAGGAGCTGAATTTTTCGGTTCTTAAAATAATGGCAAAAAAGGCGGTTTTGCAAGTCTCCCCCGCAACGGAACAGCTACAGCTCTTAGCCGTTCGTTGTTTTTATTTTATATACGAAATCTTCTATCTGTTCTAAATTTAAACTATTGCTTATGGTATGTAAATTTCCAATATATTCCATTCCTAAATATTTAGCAGTTTCTTTGAAAGGAAACCAAAACTCTTCTCCTAAATTACCTCCATTTGAACTTGTTATAACTGTCATTTTTTTGTTTCTCAATTGCCGCCCAAGTTCTTTTTGGTTATCTAATAAATCGGTAAACCTGTCAAGAAAAACTTTCATGATCCCACTCATAGAATACCAATATACGGGTGTGGCAAAAACAAAAGTGTCATATTTGTTAATCAACGTTTGCATTAAGTTCAAATAGTCATCATTCGCATTTTTATATTCGTAGTCATAATACGAAATACTATAATCATTTAAGTCTATTTTGTCAAAATCTGAAATTCCCAGAATTGTGTCTGTAAGTTTTTTTGTTTCACCATCACTTCTTGAACTTCCAAGTATTATTATAACTTTACCTTTCATTTTTCTTTTACGTTGTGTTGGTTTACAATTACTCATAATGTCAGTCTGTGAAAACCTCCTCATTTTGTTCTACTAAATATACTAAAATAGTTGTCCCAAAAATAGAATGTCTGATTTTTAAATATACGGCCCATCAATCAAATCACTTCAAAAAATGACCTCTTTCACTTTATAAGCCTCGCTTAGAATCACGAAGCTTCGGGATCGTTTTTTGAAAGGTATGAACTTGTCCGACACAGCGCAACGGTTAAGGCTGTTTGAAAAGTATTAATTTTCACCGACAGAAATATACTCTTGAATAAAACTGCCGATAAAGCGATCTAGATCATCCTGTTCCCAACCCTCTTCAATAAGTTCCGCTTTTTTTTCAGCGTATTCATTGGTAGTTTTATAGGCAGCAAACTTCTTAGCTTTCAGTTCCGCAAACTCTTCTCCCGAAAGATTTCGCTCTTTGTTAATCGCCCCGTTTTTAATGTTCAAAAGAATATAGTTCTCAAAAGTTGAGCCGTAATCCAAATGAACGTAGTTGATCAATTTCCCATGAGGCAAAATCAATAGACCGCTAAACCAATCGGTAAATCTTTCTGTTGTGTCTGGAAATGTCTCTTCCAAGACATTTTTCCAACTGTAACCATTTTTTTTGTCTTTGTCTCGGATTTCGATTTCCAATTTTTTGATTAACAATTTACCATCCAGCACTTCAAATGTTGCAACATAACCTCTCCAGCAAGCCGATGACATAACTCCACCTTTGGGACGCTTCTCAGGATGCTTTTTAAAATATTTTTCTAATGGATTTGTTTGCAGGCTGTATTCGGTACCTTGATAGACAATTTTATCCGGATATTGAGCGGTTGCAAATACTTTCGACTGAAAAAAAGTAACAGTTAAGATCAGGAGAATTTTTAGTTTCATTTGACGACAGTTTTTACTTGGATTTTGCGATAGAATGCGTGGTTGGGGAATACATATCCGCGATTTTCGGTTAAACACAAATTTTCCAAATACAAAACCATCTTTAAATTCAGCCTAAAACCCCAATCACGCCAGAGGGCTATTGGCAGAAGTACTTTTATTTGATATTTTTTTCTTTGAGCAATTTAGTTAGTGCCTCGCCACCCCAATTTTCATTCAATTTTTTATTGTTTTTACGTGTTACAATTATCCTATCATTTATAGCTTTATCTTCAAATTCTATAAGCGTTTTTGCTATTTCAAGATATACGTGAGCATTCCACTCTTTCCCAAATCTTTTGAATAAGGATTCGACAAAACTCTTATCTTTATTTTTCCTTATGACTGAAGTATAAATAGGAAATTCATGTACGTTAGCATCTAAAATCTTAGATTCAATAATTTGATGTGCAAGTTTTTTATCATTGAGTATGATTAGATTCAGCATACTTTCTTCCAAATTATCTGTAAAAATACTTTCATTAAAAATGGGTAAGATATTTGTGCCCATTTTTTGACCACCAAGTTTTTTTACGGTCATAGTATAACCCCGGTTAATATCGTTTTGAAGGTAAAACCGATAACCTGTAAGAGTAATTTCTTGATCTTGTCCCCAAAGTTCCCATAAAAGTTCTGCATATAACGGATCTGGGGTTTCCAGAATTGCATCATAGATGAAATCGAGGTGATATTTTTTTATATGATCATGGGTGACGTGTGTAAATGGAATTTTTAATAGCTCCAAAGCTTTTTGATTTTTATAAACTGCTATTGCAGAATATAGTTTTCGCCATTCTTGGCTGTAATGTCTTTCATCTAAGGTTTCCTGCAATCTAGCTTCTAAAAAAGGAATAAATTCTTTTCTAGGAAAATTTTGAATAGCTCCATAAGTAAAGAAATACCCGCTTTCCTTATCTTCATCATCTTCACGATTCGCTAAAATTAGAGGAATATCTTCTTCACGCTTATAGGTTGACAATTTTAATAATGCGCTTTGATTATGATTGGTAACATATAACTTTCGCAAAATAGGATAAAGTTGTGGAGTTGGTTCTGCTAATTCTATTGCTGTATGTCTCGCATTAAGTTCATTTTCCTGATAAATTAATAGACTGTCCAAAGTTTTCCTCTCTAAATCATTAAGTTTTTTTACATCTAAATCTACATATTCAGGTGTGACTAACGAAATGTAAAAATCACCAACCTTTTCACTTGAAATGATGCATCCTGATTGATATTCAATTATTTCATTGTCGTTTAAATGATTTTTGACGATTTCAAATAAATCTACATTTGACTTAAAACCTAAAGTCCAAAAAGCATAACATCTAACGACTCCATTAGGATGATTTGTTAATGATATAAGTTCGTCAGTTGATGCATTTTTTAATTCCTCAAAGTTTTCATATTGAGTAGATTTGCTTCCAGCATAACCAATGTATTCGCCAGTTAGTCTATTTTGTTGAGATATTTTTTCTACAACCGTTTTTATTTTGGATGAGATTTTTGCTTTATCATATTTATTTTGACCATGAGATAGGGCTACAATGAAAAAAGATATGATGAAGACGATATGTTTCATAGTATTTAGGTTAACATTTTGCCGCTTGACGACCTTGCGAACTTCGGAACTGATTATTTTCCTTTAAAGATATAATTTCTTGCGAAATGTAAACTTGAATTTACTACAAAATTCGCAATCTTGCCAAACGCCTGTTACAGGCAGTGTTTTTATTTAGATTCAAGCAATCCTTTTATTTCGTTCCCGCCAATTGTTCCCCCATTTATTAAAACGGTAAAAATCCCAGCTAATACTAATAGTGAGGGAATAATTGTGACTACAAAAAAATAGAGAAGGGCTTTATTAAACTTTCTGTTTTTATGTTTCTCAGCTAATTTTTGAATGTAATTATTTTTAATATAATATCTATAAACAATTCTCATGATAGTAAATAAAAAGGCAAGATAAAATACGATATATTTCAGCTTAGAATAATCAGATTGTTTTCCGGTTATGTTTTTCTCAATATAACTTGACGCTGGCAATAGTATGAATAGAGAGAGGAGTAAATAGAAAATTGTTATATAAGTTGTAATTCTAGTTGTAGCCGTTGTTGGGTCATTTTTTTCATATTCATGGTAAAGTTTGGCGAAAATAAAGTGCATTTTATTCTATTTTTAAGTTTGTATGTATTGTCTATAACGTTTTGCTGGTAGGCGACGCTTCGGACTAGAGCCCAGCTACAGACCGAAGGTAAATAAAACCCGGCAACTCTCCCCACCAAAAACAAAGTTATAGAAATTACTGTAACATTCTAGCACAAAACAGCACCCGAGGCGAAGCCGAACGGAGCGAAGCTAATGGTGTTTACAAGCTGCTAGCGGTAGTAGCAATTTATCTAATATTCTCCAAGATTAGCTTAACCCAAGCATTTTCTTTATCTGAAATTATTATTGTCTTAAATCCATACTTTTTACCTTCCATTTCAACACCTTTTGAATCGTCAACATGAACATCGATTCCAAATTTGGAAGGTAATTTTGAAACCTCTTTGCTTTTCAAACCGAGCTCTTTTATATGCTTTTTCTGGTTGATAATAGTTGCAACTGAAATTCCATAGGTGAAAAACATGAAACGAATTTTAAGTTCGCTTCGATAAGAAGTTGTATAAATATAGATTTTATGATTTTGTGATTGCAACTCTTTGAAAAGATTGACTGTTCCAAAACGGATTCTTTCTACTCCAAATACTTTGTTCCAAAGAGTTTGCTTTTCCAGCGGAAATTTACTTTTTGATAGTAAGGTGTCATCGAGATCAAAGGAAATTATCATATCTTTTTTAGATTTTTCGATCTATTACCGCTAACGTTTCACTCGTAGTCACCGTTCCAGACTCGAGCGGAGCGACTGACCGAAGGCAAATAAAACCCGGACACGAAAGTAGTGAACTGGCGAAGCAAACTGTAGGCTACCGAAAACGAAGATATGAAAATTAATGTTGCTTTTACAACTAAAATAGTAATGGCGACGTTTTCTTATTCAATAATAGCAATTGTCCTGTATTTAGTATGTAAGGGTTTAAGTTCTTTTTTTCTCGTTGAGATCAGATATCCTGTGGCGAAAAGAGCATCGGTTTCAGTGGATAGGTCAGTTCTTTCCAGCTTTAAAGTATCATGATCAATCTTATAGCTTCCAACATAAGTACAGCTAAAATCAGCTGAATTGTAGGTTGCTTCAAAAGTCCCATCTTTATATAGGGTTAGATAGCCACTTTTTGGACTGTTATCTAATGATACTGATCCCATCAAAGTTGGAGTAGTCCAAAATCTAGAGTAATCTAATTCTAGTAATGCATAAAGGAAAACTGCGAAAGTTAAAAATAGGATCACAGGGATAAGATCAAATTTATTTTTGTTCTTGACTTTGTCGTAAACATTTATAGAGCAAATAATTAGGAATAGCAGTAAGAACATTCCACCAAAAAAGATCAGGTGTAAGGCATTTAATAATCCTCTGCAATAATCTCCAAAAGGGATAAGGTTGTAAATCATCATGATCCCAACCGTTATTAAAAGTAAATACTGGAATACCTTCTTCTTCTTCATGCTTGTAAAGGGAATGCGGTTTCGCCACGTCGCAAGATTACGAACTTCGGAACCGATTATTTTCAGTTAAAGATAAAAATTCTTGCGAAACCCAAACATGAATTTACATCAAATTCGCAATCTAGCCAAAAGCCTGTTAGGTGTTGTTTATTCGAAGGTTATACTTTCAAATTCCAATGGAGTAGTATCACATTTCAATTTAAAATGAACTTTAATATTGGATAGATCAGAATACTCAAAATGAATTTGTTTGCCTTTTCTCCTAATATAGACATCAGAAATTTTTACATAGAACTGGCCATTTTCGATTCTCAAATCTGATAAATGAAGTGCTGCAATATAATCGCCTCTCTGCTTTAAAACCAGTAACGACGCTTCACTTTTCGTAAAATTTTTGATACTAAATCCCATTATTTCACTGGGTATGAGTGGTAAGATAGTTGAATTGTCGACGAGATAAATTTCTTTTATGTCAGCATACTCAATCCTTTCGATGTAATGTTTTAAGACTTCGGTATAGACATATTCGTTGCTCAGATTCAGATTATTGGATTGTGCATCTGATAAGTTCGAATAAAGTAGGACTGATAATAAAAGTAGGTTCCTCATTTCATTTAAATAACACATAACTTTTGGATGGTAGGCAACATTGCGGACTCGAGCGGAGCGACTGACCGAAGGTAAACAAAACCCGGCAACCCTCCGCCACCAAAAACAAAGTTATGGAAAAAACTGTTTTCTTTTTACACCAAAACAGCACCCGGGGCGAAGCCGAACGGAGCGAAGCTAATGGCGTTTACCAGCTGTTAGCGGAGGTGCAAATTACTCACTTAAAATAAAAATTAACGTATTTCCATTTTTCGTTACAAACAATGAATCACTGTTTCTATTTTTATGAAGTACAAACGGAGCATTAATGTCTGAAATTCTTGGAATATGTTTAGACCCTTTTGGGAGCCAAATCGCATTATCATCAATCTGAATTTTACTACTATCAGAATCTGCAATAGATGCTAATCCCACGAAAGCAGAATCATTCAATATATAACTACCTCTTTCATTATATGCTTTTCTACAACCAAATTGTTTACTTCAGAGATGCTATTTATCTCAACTAAGTTGGATGAAAATTCTATATTTCGATTAGCAAAAACGACAAAGATAACCACTGCAATTATTACTGATAGAGTATAAAGAAAATATTTTAAATTCATAATCTTGATGATTTTTTTAGGTCGTCTTCATGCATCTCCTCTAACTTATATATCCGCTACTAGGTAGCGCATATACACCCAAATCAAGTTGCATACCCGCTATAACTATTGTTAGCTTCTACAATAATACACAAAAAACAAAGACCCAATTTACGCTTTCCCTCATTCCACACCCCAGCCACTTTCCTCCCGAAACTTCGGGGCCACGACACCCCACAATAGGGAAAACCCTATTTTTTAAAACCACCACCCTCCTACTTGCTAATATTCAAAAAAAATGAGCCCTTCTATTTTCCCAGTAATCACTTTGCATAAAAAAACCTCGCTTATCCCTAAACTCCGGAACTAGCGAGGTTGCTTTTTTATGATAATTTAGTTTTTGAAGGGTTGTGCACGTGTCCGATGCAGTGGAACGGCTACCGCTCTGAGCGGCAGTTTTTATTATACTTTCATTCTATATTTTCTTCTTCTTTCCATTGTGTAACAACCTGAAATATTTTCCGTCTTCAATTAGCAAACCTTCTGATTTTTGATTGGGAATACTTTTAGAGTAATCTTTTGGATGCTTTACGTCAATGCCTATTACTTTTCCATTATATTGTGTATTGACTTCTGATTGAAGTGTATGTCCAACTACAATTGATTTGGCATTGAATTTATTTAATCCTTGCTCTATCTCCTTCTGGGCCAAATCATCTTTAAAGTAACCTCTATACCAAGCTATTCCTTTGTAAGAAGAAATTATTAATTGCTCCAAGTTTCTTTGTGGATTCGGGTAGTAAGGTTTGTAATAATTGTTACGAATAATTTGATTGATTTCGTCTAAATTCGTCTCATGTTTTGCCAAATCGGGATGTATTCCGCCGTGTGCAAAGAGCGTTCCGTTAATTTTTTCAATTGAATTTTTACTCGACATCCATTTTCCTAAGAAGGAATGTGCACCATATAAGTCGGTTTGCTGTTTTTTTAAAATAGATGAAACGTGATAATATTTGGGCGAAGTGTTTTCAAAATTTCCCTGCATATTTTTCAATTCGTGGTTTCCCAAAATGTAATGGACCGTTCCGCCTTTTTGCTTTGCATCTTGCTCCAATTTATAGATAAGCCAAAGCACCTGTGTGGTCGAAAAATCTCTATCTACAAAATCTCCAAGCAATACCAGATGTCCGTTTCCAAATGTCCAGTTTAGTTTTTTGTCAATCACTTTATTGGCAATCAAAAAATCACGAAAGGCTTTAAAACCACTTTCAATATCAGAAATGGCTATAATTTTGGCAGTGTCGTTATAGGTGCTTTTAGGAGCTTCTATTTTATTGGTAATGGTAAATTCAAAACGGGTACTGTCTAATGGGAAATAACAATTTGCAGGAACTTGAGAATGCGAAGCATATTCTTTTTGGTCGAGATAAAACCCTTTATCTTGATTTCCCCTGATGTAGTTAACAGTAAAAACGCTATCATTTTTATTGAAAACGTAAGGACCATCTTTGTCCCAATTCATCATTTCAGGATTTTCTGCATAGCGAAAACTGGCCCCGTGATACAATCCAAATGATAGTGCAAAACTGGCAAGAATTACAAAGGTTATAATGATATGCTTTACATATCGGAACACTCTTTTTTTCATAATAGTTACTTTTGATTTCAGCAAACTTATCAATGTTGATTTTCTTCCCAAAACTATTGGGACAAACGTCATGCTCTGTTGTTTAAAAAGTGTTTAGAGTTATTTGAAGTCCTCTTGTCACTCATTTCAATCAGTTCAAAACACTTTGACGGTTGTTTGTCAACCTCATTGCAGAAGGGGATTTATAATTGTAATATTGCAGTATGGAAGTAATAAAAAGAAATATAAAATGGATTGTAAGTGCTCTTTTGGCAATAGCGATCATTCCTATACTGATTACTACTTACGAAGTAATTTTTACTAAAAATCAATCCGTACTGTTTTTAGGAAACTACCATCCAAAGGTTGCGTTTCTTGTCGTCACTTACTATTTATTTCTGCTCGGCTTGGGTGTCTTTTGGTTGGTTCGTCAGATTATTTTTATTTCCAAACTGAAAAACGAAAAGACAAAGGCCGAAATACTATTTTTGAAAAGTCAGGTTAGTCCACATTTCTTTTTCAATATGCTCAACAATTTGTATGGCTTGGTAGCGAAAGATGCTCAAAAAGCACAAGAATTGATATTGAAACTTTCTGATGTGATGCGTTACAGTATTTATGAGGGCAAAAAGGAAACGGTTATGCTTAAAGAAGAAATTGGCTTTTTGAAAAACTATATCGAACTGCACAAAATGCGTTACCACAAAGGGATAAGCGTTGATTTTGATTGTGATGTTTATGAAAATATAAAAGTAGTTCCGTTATTGTTTATCATTCTTTTAGAAAATGCGTTTAAGCACGGTGTAGAAAATGTAAGAGAGGGCGCGTATATAAAAATGAGTTTGGCTGCATCTCAAAACGAAATCGGTTTTACTATTGAAAATAAGTACGAAAAGGCAGAAAACGCATCAGGAATTGGCTTAAAAAATCTGAAAAGAAGATTAGAATTAATCTATCCCAATCAATACAAGCTGACTTTTTCTGTGACGGAGAATGTGTATAAAGTTCAACTAATTTTAAAAAATTATGATTAGATATTTAATCATTGACGATGAACACATTGCTCACGATATAATTAAAGGATATTGTGATGTATTGCCCAATATGCAGTTGATGAAAAACTGCTATGATGCATTGGAGGCGTTTGAATATCTGAATAGAAATGAAGTAGATTTGATTTTTTTGGATTTGAATATGCCTGTTTTAAAAGGGTTTGAATTTTTAAGAACAGTACAAAATCCACCAAAAGTAATCGTAACCACTGCATATAATGAATTCGCTTTGGAAGGATACGAACATAATATTTCGGACTATTTGCTCAAACCCTTTGGTTTCGAACGTTTCTTGAAAGCGATCAGTAAAGCTTTTGGGAACTATGTTAGTGAAAAGAAAATAGTAGCTGAAAGCACTCCTGTTTCCAACCGTATTTTTGTACAAAGCAACAAAAAGCACATCCAGCTGGAAACAGTGGCTATTCTCTACATCGAAGCAACAGGGAATTACACTAAGATAGTAACCACGACCGAAACTATAATGATTCGGGAAAAATTTTCTGCCTTATTGGAACAATTGCCTAAGAATGACTTCTTACAAGTGCATAAGTCATTTGCAGTTGCTCCAAAACACATTAGGACCATTGAAGGAAATGTTATAGTGATTGAAAACTATTCCATTCCGATTGGCAAGATCTATAAGCTTAATATTACTCAATTGTTGAAGTAGTTGCTGTCTTCCTGTCGGTTCTGCAAAATTACCAGTAACGTCAGGCTGTGAAAAGACCTCCGTTTTACTACTTTACAATATACCAAAATAGTTGTCCCAAAAATAGAATGTCTGATTTTTAAACATACCACACATCAATCAAATCACTTGAAAAATTGACCTCTTTCACTTTATAAGCCTCGCTTAGAATCCCGAAGCTTCGGGATAGTTTTTGAAAGAGTGGTGCACGCGTCCGCCGCGGCGGCACGGCTAGTGCTGTCAGCGATTAGGCTTTCTTGTTAGTTGCAATATGCTATAATGTAAGGCTTCAATTCCTGTTGTAATTTCAAAGTCGTCTTCTTTTTTGAAAAAGTGATATCCATTATCACTCCAACCCATTAATTGGGGGCTAAAAATGTCACCGGCAGTTTTATAGATGACAGTGTCAGAGTTTGGTAGGTAGGCAATGATCGTTGTCGACGTGTCGCCATTGATTAACTTCAATTGTGCTGGGTCATATTGTATGTTTCCTTTCCTGTACTCAAAAACATAGGTTCTTGGGTTTGAACTTTCGTGATTTTGTCCTGTGCGATCAATTTGAAGCGAAATGAATTTGTCTGGCAATTCTTCTTTGAACTTATAGATGTAGGCAACTCTTTCTCCCGCCGTCAAATCTGCATAGTCGCTATAATTGATCCTGTTGTAATTCTTGTAAGCTTTAAAAGTGTCTCCGATTTTAGAGAAAGGCGTTCCGCCGAAGTCTTGAGGGGTTGTCCACAATTGTAAGGATATTTGAACTGTAAAAGTGGTTAGGAATAGTGTCCAAAGTTGCCAGGTTTTTAGTTGTTTTTCGGTTGTTTTAAAAATAATGAAACCTAGTCCCGCTGCGAGTATCATTGTCAATGGCCAACAGATCAGTCCGCCAAGTCCTGTGTATGGAAATAGCCATAGTATGAATGTCTCTGCTGCCAAACACAAAATGACATATAGTCCATAAAGTAAAAGTCGCTTTGGTTTATCCATTTTTCAAGCTCCTTATCTTTTTGTTGTCGTCTTTTAAGCTGACTGCTAGCTTGTACATATCCACTATTTTTCTTCTTAGCTTCTACAATAATACACAAAAAACAAACACCCTATTACGGTTTCGTCATGACCAATAACTTTTTTTATAGCGCCCCAATTTACTCCACAGGCTCCGGCATCAGCACCCTTTGCCTTAAACCCTGAACCTGAAAACTGATCACTGACCACCGAACACCGAACACCGAACACTGACCACTGACCACTGATCACCGAACACCGAACACTGAACACTGAACACTGACTACTGACCACTGATCACCGAACACTGAACACCGAACACTGACCACTGAACACTGATCACTGCCCACTGCGACTGACCACTGCAACTCATCCCCTACCGCTTCTTCACTTGTCCCGGTGCAAACGCCTTGGCACTCTTGCTGCCGGACATCTTTTTCGCCTGGCCGGGAGGCACCTTGCCTGATCGGGAACTTGTAGTGCTGACACTGCAGCTCGTAATAACGGCGGTAAGTACTAGGGCACTCACGGTAAGTTGGAAGTAGTTTCTAATGTTCATAGGATTTTTTTTTAAGGTGCGCCTGTTAGGGCATTATGGGGAATGCGGAGGTAAAATGGTGGGCTTGTAACACGGCACGGTTGGAGGCTCTCGGGGCAATTAACGCCCTGCTCCCACAAATATAGGCAAAAGCAGGCACAAAACCTATTGGCAGCGGAAAAGGCTGGCTATTGGAAAAACGGATCGCAACAAGTGATCACTGACTACTGACCCCATTGCACCCTACACCTTGCACCCTACACCTTGCACCCTAGACCTCATCCTTAACACTGAATACCCTTGCATGTCATCACCGTCACAGAAGGACTGGTATTCTTTTTGGACAAATGTAGCACTTATGAGGATTAGGAATAATGATCCTATTGTTTCATAGGTTCCAATGCCTTTGGTAAGGAAGATATTGAGTATATTATTCCTTAATTTTATTCTTCTTAAAATTCTCAGCTTGTTCAAAAATCTCTACATATACTTCATCCTTGTCAACGGGTGGATAGCCAAATTCATCCAATAACAAGATCAAGCCAACTTTCAATGCCGCCTTAATGTCTTCTCGCTTGTTCCAATCAGGAAACTTTGCTTGCGATTCCACTAATTCTTTAACCGCTTTGGCAAGTGCTATCATTTTAGCTTCAGGATAGTTAAAGTCGTATTTAGCACATAGCATATCGAGAATATCATAAAATGCTTTTTCTTCAAAATCAATACCTAAAGCATCCCCAGCCGTAAATTCTTTATGCACCTCCCAAATCAATTCCGTTAATTGATCGGCCATCTCTTCATATACTTCACTTCTAAGAATGTCGTTTTCACTTCTCTCGTTATACCGTTCCACTAAAGATTGCATTTTTTTGCTAAAATCAACCCCTTTCACCCTATTCACCTTTTTTATTTCCTGAATGGCTTTAGACAATAATTGTTGCAGGAGTTTTATTTTGGTATTCGGTAATTTAATTTTATCAATTTTTTCTAAATAAGCTTCATCAAACAAATCCTGTTCTGTTACTGTTTCATGACCTAGTTTAAAGATTTCCTCTACACCTTCACTTTCTAAAGCATCCTTAATCATTTCTCGAACCCTTGCATTCATTTGTGCAGTGTCGGGAGCATCACCTCGCGTTAATTTGAATACAATCGAACGAACAGCAAGATAAAAATGTGTATAATCCCGTTCACTTTGATCTAACTCTTCGCTTCCTACACAAATATCATAGGCGGCTTTTAGTCGTTTAACCAATCCCATAAAACGAGTTTCAAACTCTTTGGTTTGTTGTGCAAATTCAGAGGCTTCATTAAGGTTTTGCAATTGTTCTAACGTAGTGCCATTGAAATACTTCGTGCTGTCAAACTTGTGAAACAACTTAGCTAATAAATCCAAATGGTTCCGAACTATCCGAAGAGATTCTTTAACATCTTCAAAATTGTCTTTATCGCCTGTATTATATTTTGCTAAAGCCAAGTTCATTTGCTTTTTGATACCAATATAATCCACAACCAAACCCTTGTTTTTATTGGCATAGTTCCGGTTTACTCTGGATATCGTCTGTATTAGATTATGCTGTTGTATGGGTTTGTCAATATAAATGCTATCCAAGAAAGGGACATCAAATCCTGTCAACCACATATCCACCACAATGGCAATTTTAAAGTTTGATTTTTCTTGCTTGAATTGTATATCTAATGTTTTGCGATAGTCTTTCGTTCCTAATAAATTATACATTTCCTTTGGATCGTCCTTCCCACGCGTCATGATCATTTTGATACGCTCTATTTTTTTTAATTCCTTTTTTTCCTTTTCATTCAGTTGAACGCCTTTTTCAGCTCTCCGCTTTTCGTTCCATTCAGGTCGTAGGGAAATTATATTTTGAAATAGCTTGTAGGCAATTTCTCTTGTGCTGCAAACAAATAATGCCTTGCCTTTCACAGTAGCACCTTCAGCAATGCGCCTTTCATAATGCGTAATAAAATCTTCTGCAACAGCCTGCAAACGCTCCGGGTCGCCTAAGATGACATTCATATTGGCCGTTTCCTTTTTGCTTTGTTCAATTTGATGCTCGTTGGCACCAAGTTCAGCTACTGAATTATAATAGTCCTCAATTTTTTGCAACTCGCTATTTTTCAAGACCACTTTTGCTGCCCTACCTTCATAGGCAATACGAACCGTGATTTCGTCTTTAACAGATTCCGTCATGGTGTAGGCATCTACTACTTTTCCAAAAACGTCTAATGTGGCATCAATTGGCGTTCCTGTAAACCCAACATAGGTGGCGTTTGGCAACGAATCATGCAGATACTTCGCAAATCCGTACGATTTTGTGACGCCTTCTTTTGTTACTTTTACTTTTTGGTCAATATTGGTTTGACTACGGTGTGCTTCGTCCGAAATACAGATAATATTGTTCCGTTCAGAGAGCAGTAGCGTGTCTTCGGTAAACTTATGGATTGTGGTCAAAAACACACCGCCACTTTGCCTGTCTTGTAATAATGTCCTTAAATTAGCCCTACTTTCAACGCTCACAATGTTGTTGTCTCCAATATAGCCTTTTGCCTGGATGAATTGGGTAGAGAGTTGGTCGTCCAAGTCCGTTCGGTCTGTGATTAATACAATCGTTGGACTTTCAAAATACTCGCTTTTCATTAACAAGCGTGCCAAATAGAGCATTGTATAACTTTTTCCACAGCCTGTAGCGCCAAAATAAGTGCCTCCTTTTCCATCCCCTTCTGGCTTTTGTGCTTTTTTAATGCTATCAAACAAAGCTCTTGCGGCATAAAATTGAGGATAACGGCACACAATTTTTTCGTTCTTTTTGGAACTATCCGGAATATAAATAAAATTACAAAGAATGTCTTTTAACCGATTCTTAAAGAACATACCTTGCACCAACGTGTACATGCTATCAATACCATCCACATCCTTGGCCAATCCTGCCACCCTTCGCCACGCATAGAAAAACTCATAGGGTGCAAACTGCGAACCTGCTTTGTTGTTAACGCCATCGCTAATCACGCTGATGGCGTTGTATTTTAATAACTCGGGTATATCTCTTGTGTAACGAGTAGTGATTTGCACAAAAGCATCATGCAAGGTAGCATCTTGTCGAATAGCACTCTTGAATTCGAATACTACCAAAGGTAAACCATTGATGTAAATCACTCCATCTGGAATTCTCGGATTGCTTCCCAGAATTTCCATTTGGGTAACAAAGCGGTAGTGGTTTTGATCCTTAGCACTATAATCCAACAAGTAGATCCAGATGTCTTTTTTACTACGGTCTTCACGTTTCAAGGCAAACCCATCCGAAACCCATTTTAAGAAGGTTTTATTGCTTTCATATAAATCAGAGGAGGATAGCGATTGCAATTGCAGTACAATAGACTGCACTTCGCTAGCCGTAATGCCTTCATGTGCATACTGCTCCAGTAAAAATGCTTTCAAGTCTTCCACCAATAGCACTTCTTCAGGCTTACGGATTAACGTAACGCCAAAAGCATGAGGATATCCCTCATTTTCTAGCAATTCGGTAAACGCTTGTTCTAATTTGGCTTCGGTGAATTTCATTAAAATTATTTAGTAAAAAGTAAATTTTATATTCAAAATTATTATTTAACGCTATCCAAAAATAACTCTATTTTATTGAAAATAGAAAGCAAATAATCTTCTTTTAATTTATCAATAATAAATTGTGATAAATTAGAAACTTCAACATCTGTAGGATGATAATGAACCACTGCAAAATGAGACCAACCCTCATTGGTAGTTTTAAAATGTTCTGCAAATGCAAATCGTTTTTCTTCTTCTGAAAAATCAATCTGATTATAACGTGTTCTATCTTTCAATAAATTGCCTACCATTTCAACAGCAATATACATTCCTTTTTCATCCGTTAGTAAATTTTCATAGACCACTGTGAACATTAAATCTTTATGTTTATTGGATACGTAATACACCAATCGTTTGTCGTGTTGGCTATTAATTCTTGGTTCATACTTACTAACACCATCCAATCGATTGCCTGCCTCAACAATTTGCGCTACAATATGTTTTCTTACATTGTATTTGAAATTGGCTAATTGATTAATTTTCTCTTGATTTTTGTAGTAAAATGCAATGTTTTCTTTTTCCATAACCGGATGACTTAAATTAATGATGTTTTGACAAAAGTCTTTTAAAAAGACTAAATATTTATCATTGGCGTTTAATATATAGCTCCCTAAATTTTGCATGATTTGAGTTACTAACTGCAAATGGGTAATGTTGATAAAACGATGATGCTTGATATCTGAAATTGGATAAAGTGATAGTACAATACCTATTTTATTAGGCACTTCTATTTCATTGTAATATTCATCTAAGTCATTATTAAGTGCGTGATAGACTTTGTTTTCTATGATGATGGCTTGATGATGATTTTGAAGTAAAATATCAATACGCTTTCGGTTTGTAGTACCATATTCGGTTACTACTTGAAAATTTGCAAATGATTCAAAAATATGAGCATCTTTTGAAAATGAAGAAGCAGTGATGAGTTCCAACAGACTCTTAATAAACAAATTCTTTAATTTATGGACTTCGTTACTATCAAAATAAAAGGCATAAATATTAGAGGTTACATTTTCATAATGCGGTTGTTTGGCAATGCCCAAAAAGGTTTTGGGTTTACCTTTTATGATTGGAATATCATTTTGGTTTAGAAAGATTTGTAAAGCTTTAAGATTGATGTTATCCATGAACTCGTTTTATTTTTTCATAATCAGGATGGTTGTTAAGTTCCTCTAATTTTAGTACTGATAACCTAAAATTATACTTACGTTCGGTACTTAAATGGCTTAACATTTTTTCATAGATTAACTTACCTTTACCATTATACACTTCTTTAAAAGAACCATCTTCATTTAGCTTGATGGCTATAAAATAGTCCGGAATGTTGGTAAGGTCTTTATTAAAATAAAAATAATTATGAAAAGAAGCTTTTATCTGCACTTGTTTTGTGGGTTCTGCTGTAACATAACCATCATAAACTTGTTTATTGTTTCCATACAAGGTTAACCCATACTGCTCTGCTACCAATACCTCACCAATATCACCCACCAACTTACCATCCAAAGTAAAACTTTTGTTGTGGTGTTTGTATTTTTCTTTTAATGCACTTGTTAGGGCTAAGAGTTGTTTTATTTCTTGCATTTATCTTAGTTTTAACCAATCTTTTAAGGCAACAACCTTATCATTTCCATTTACTTTAGGATAAATTACATATAGCCCAGAACTACGATATTCCCCATTAAAATATTGAAATGAATCAATTCTAAAAATATATGGATAAATTTCTAAATACTCATTACCGCTAAAATCTGAATAATCTTTTTTGATTGGTAAGACAGCTATGTTATTGATATACTTAGCAGCATCACCTAAGCCAAGTTCCCAGTTGCACCACTTAGAATTTATTGCTCCTTCAGTAGCTAATAATATAAATTTATCATTTTCTTTGATTTTTTCTTTTAATCCTACCGCTGTTTCACCTGATGTAGTCTTTGGCATTCCACCATCAAGCCAATCTACATAAACATCAACTCCATTATCTTTTAAAAAAGAAATTGCTCCTTCTAGTTGCTCCAACTCATCATGTTTATGAGATAAAAATATTTTAGTTTTTAAAAGCTTAGATTCATTTTTATAACCTCTCAGACTTTCATTTAATGATAGATTATATGTTTTTATAGATTTTCTGTAGCCTCTAAGCTGTGATTCATTTATAAAACTCATAATTATTTAATTGATTTAGTAACATTATACTGTTCTTTAATATCCCTCAATTCTATTGCCTTATCTAAATAAAAATTTGGTGAGTTTTTAAATTCCTCCCATTTAACTGATTTTATATATGAGAATTCTCCATGATATACAATTGTACCATTTGAGCATACTCTTGTTTCTTGCTCTTTTTTATTAAACATATTATCCCTTAAAATTTGAAATAAAAAAGGAGTATTATAAGTTGTACAGTTACAGACACCATTATGTGTTAAGTAATATTCATAGCTTCCAAATTCATCTGGTAAAACAACTACTAAAATGCCATTTGACAGGCTTGTGCGTCCATTTCTTGTGTACTCTTTTAGTGAATAGGATATTTCCCATGGCATCCATTGATCTTTTTCAGCTTGCCAAATATGTTTCATTCCTTTTGAAACAAGTACAATCGTAATACTACTATCGTATATTTTATCTCTGAGTGAAGAAGCAATATATTCATCCGAAAAATTGGCAAGGCTTTGACCATCATTTTCACCTTTGTAAATATGGTCTTCCTTTGATAAAATCCCTGCTAATTCATCAACGTAGTGCCTTGCTTTTGTTTGAACTTTTTGCTTACCAAAAAAAGTATCTTCATATATGTCCAAATCTTCAACATAAGTATCTCCATACTTATACGAAACAAAAATTTTTCTTCCCATTATTTTACCCAATTTGAAAAGTTATTATAACCATTATCATCTATCCAATCATAAATTTCATATTCATCCGATAGACGATAAATTTTATTTCTATATTTTTTATCAACTTCTTTCACATTCCAACCATCTAGGTCTGGATACTTAATCCATTTATTTTCTACGTAATCATGAAGACTGAGTTTTTTGCCGTCTGAACTAAATGAAAAACCTAAATAATAAAGAGGATTATTACCTTGTGATTTTGTTTTAGAGTCTTTTCCTTTTATAGAATTAATATGAACACAAAAAATATGGTTTCCTTTTTCAAAACTTTTCATTATTTCATAAGAAACCCATCTTCTTTTAAAAGTTTCAGATCCTACTAGCACACAAGTATTACTTGTATTGTGTAAACCCTCATTGATTAACTTTTTCAATGCGGCAACACCTGTTTTTTTAGCACTCTCCCAAATTGAAGAATCAAAAAAACCAGCCTGCTGTCTATCTGGTTTTGTTAACCAGTGATTTCTAACCACATTCGCTCTAAAATCAATAACGTCTTGATAATGAAAACTAAAAAATACTTTTTTTGCCATTTCTACTTTATTATTTTATCAATAATCTTTAAAATTTGATTAACAGATTTATCCAAATCATTTTTGTCTAGCTGCAGTTTAGATATATCATCAATTAATTGTTTAGAAATACCATGTTTTTCGAGTTCATTAAATATATCTTCCGACATATAACCAGTGTAATGAATTGGAATAGGTACTAATCCTTTTTCTACAGCAATTAAAAACTCTCTTTTAACTCCGCCAGCATTTACAATACCTTTCTCTTCATCCTTATTTCCAAAAACAAATATTATTATTCCTGCTCTGGAAATCATTTGTTGTCTATATTCTTCCCGCAATTGAGGTAGTTCTTTCCCACCCGTTTTAAATTGTGGAAATGGTTTGAGAATCAATTGTTCTTCACTATACTTTTTAGGATTTGAATAAATTGCATCAAGCGCACCATTAATTACGGCACTTCCAACACCCAAACCAAATCCGTTAACAACATTTAGATTTCGCTCTATTAATTTTTTTGAAAGTAAGTGAATGAATTGTTGAGCTTCTAGAGGTGTGAAAGCGCCATATTCAACAGCACTTCCAGAGATGAAAACAGAGTGGGAATTGTATCTTCGTTCTATTTCTTGAAGTATTTGAGTAATATCTGAATAATCCTCTATTAAAATAGTAGTAATCCCATATCGTTTTAACTCAGAAATAAAAAGTTGTTGTTTTCTAAGGTTATAATCCAGGTCGGCTTGATTCTCGCCATAATCTTGTAGGCTATACTTTTTTAGAAGACAGTAGTGCTCCCTATCTTTAGTTTTATATTTAAAATTTAATCTACTAAGGACATGGTCAATATTTGGGTCAGTAAAGCTAAAGCCAATAAATAAAAATGTTTTAGAAATTAATTCACCACTTAAAGCGGTTATAAATGCCTCATGAGTACTGTAATATCCTTCATAATCTTCTTTGGTTAATATCGCTTCACCAGGAAAGCTCACATCGCCATGCATTTTGTACAAAACCAAATCAGATTTGGGTCTATTCTGAAACAACTGTTTTACTGAGTGTTTAACATCTGGAATTTTATTAAATTTATTACAAGTGTCTTCAATTAGTTTATCATAGTTAGTTGTCCAAATAGTATTGTATGGAAGGCGTGCAATAATTCTATGGTTTTCAGTTTCCTCAATCTCGTCAATAAACTCTTCTAGAATTTTTTTATTTATCCTAGCTCTACCATTTGAATTAACATGGTATTGAGCTACAGATAATAAGTCGTACTCTTTATGAATATCCAAACTTAACGATTCAGCTATTTCAGTTAGCAACCCTTTCCAATCTACATATCCAGCTCCTCTTGATACACCTGCACCAACAAAAATTGACGCGTGACCGTTCCTTAAATCTTTAACATAATCATTAATGAAAGCATTAATTTCGGGTTTATTTATATCCATATTTTTATCTTTTAACTTTCTAAATTTTCTATTTCACTCTTAACATTAATTAAAATTAAAAGTTTTATAATCTATTTAACTAACGAAGCTGACTTCTTAGGAGAAGCATTAATAATTATTATATGCTCTTGGTCAACCAACTTTAATTTATTCAATGTCCTTTCAACACTTTTAACTTCTCCATCATTATAGCATAAAATAACTTTAATATCACTTGCAGATTTAGAGGCTTTTTTATAAATATCAGTTTGATTTGCTAGATTTCTACTTAAGGAACTTGATTTGCCAAGTTTAAATTCTACAATGGTTGAATCTTCGGAACCATACGATACTTTATAATCTGCTGGACCACGACCATTATTAACTTCTGAATTTACATCAAAAGGAGTCGCAAACCATGTCAGTCTAAATATTCTTTGGATAGTTTCTTCTTTAGCAATTGGAATACCCTCGTGATAAAAAACTCTATAACCATCGTTGTTCTCAATTACATCTTTTAAATAATGAACTCTTTTTAATGATTCATCATAACTTGTAGGAACGATTTTATAAAAATCACTTTTTTCAAAAAGAATTTCTCCTAATGATGATAAAGCTTCTATCAGTTCAGAAGTCAGTTTTCTTATTTTATCTTTAGTTAGTTTGGAAACAGTTTCTTTATTGTCTTCTTTTGATTTGATATAGTAATCGATAATCTCTGGAAATTTTATAGCAGTTTTATTTACAGCATAATTCCTATCTTTTTTTGTTGGTTTTTTGGGTAATTGACTTCTAAAATATTCATTTATTGAATTTCGTAAATCAACATTTTTAATACTATTGGCTACAGATAAAAAATTGGAATAAAACTCTGAATTATTTATAGCCGCTTCATCTTTAGTTAAAATATCTAAAGGAGTAAGAATTATAAAATCTCCTTTTTCTTCTAAGTATAAATAGGGGAGTTGATACTTTTTTGGCATCCAACGTTTAAAATCCTTATTAAAGATTGAATTAATACTAAATTCTCTAATCTGATTAGGTTTTAAATGTTTTAATGCAAATGTTTGAGTGTATTGTAATAAAAAATCTAAAATGAGATTTGTGGTAAAATCACTAATGAAGTCTCTACCAATTCTATCATTCATTATAGTAAGTTTCTCAATATGTGTTTCAGCACTTATTTTTTCATTACCGAATGAATTATAAAAGCCATTAAATGATTTAATAATTTTTTTTGCAAAATCTTTTCCTAATCCTCGTCCATCATTTCCAAACTTTGAAACACCCAACCAATTTTGCTTTCTTTCAGGAAACCTAAAAATACTATTATTTTCAGCACTTTCTTTATCTTCGATAGCAATATCTTTAAGTATTAAAATATGGTCAATTAAATTTTGATGTAATTTTTTATACTCTTCATCTTCTGATGCAAATAATAAAAAAGGATCTATAAATAATGGCATATCAGCCGATAGACAAATATTTAATGCACCATATTGATTTATTACAGATTGGTCAATATCAAAATAATCTGAAAAAAGTAATTTAAAGCTTGCCATATTTTCATTTTTTAAACGGTTTCTATTTCACTCTCAACCTTTGTCATTCTTGTTAATAATAAATCTTTCACTTCCTCAAGTTTTTTGGTTTCGATAGTTTTTAATTTCATTAATTTTAGTATGTCATTTGAAGCTAAATAAAAATGAGTTAAATCTTTCTTATCAGGTAAGTTTATTCTCATTGATGCTAAGATAGGAACATATAAATTTGCTTGTGCACTACCTACAGCCATATCTATTAACTCATTATATTTACTTTTTAAAAAGAAAAAAATTAGAGGTAAATTATAATCTTCTTTAGGTTTAATATTTATTACAGCTCTATTACCACACATATAGTCACTCAATATTCCTAATCGACCAATAGTTCCTGATTTTGTTATAACAATTGTTTGAGGCTTGAATAGTAAAGCACTAGATCCAGCACTACTAAAACCTTCTTCAGTTAATGTTCTAGTTGTATTTAAAATAAATCCTCCATTAACGTCATTTGCTCGAAGCCATTTAATATTTCCATCAAAATATTTTGTGTTTTCTTGAGAGGGATTAACATAACCCTCTTGAAATGTGCACAAATCTTTTAGTAAGTATTCTTCACATTGATTTTCTTTAACTACTTTGTTATAAATCGTTTGAGCCGTTTCTTCCAATTTAGCAATCAATTGGTTATTCAACGCAATACGGTTTTGTATGATGTTGTATTCTTTTACTATTTCACGTTGTTTTTCGGGTGATGGAATTGGTAATTGCATCAAACAAAAATCTTCCCATTCTAAACTTCCTCTTACACCACCAACCGCATTAAAACAAGCTTCTCGGTCAAACTCTGAACGAGTAAACCACATCATCAAATATTCAGGTAATAATTGATTAGTATCTTTAATTTCAAAAATGGGATAAGCTTGAGAGATTATTGACGGTTCATCACTTTTATATAGTGCAACAGGCATTTTTTTATCTCGTCTAACTTGCATAATACTACAAGCAAATTGGTTTTTACGGATAATTTTGTAATTCTCCATGTCAGTACCAATAATATTTGCCACCGAAGGAATAAACGCTTTGGTAACACTAATTCCTAACAAGTTGGTATATTGTAAACCTTTGTTTCGTTCATCAACAAGCTGTATATAATCGCCAATTGGTTTATAATTCGATGTCATATCCCAATTCATTAAAAACAGTTAATAAATCAGCTTTGGATTGTGCTTCGGCTTTGAGTAAATCGGTCATTTCTGCCTGCAAGGTTTTCATCTTGGTAGCATAATCAATATTCTCATCACTGTTTACAAACTCAATGTATTTACTCGGCACTAACGAATAATCCTTTTTGATAATTTCATCTAAACTAGCGGAGTAACAAAATTCAGGTTCGTTTTGATAAGTGGCAGCATCGGTCTGCCATACATGATAGGTCTGAGTAATATTAATGATATCCTCTTCTGAAAATTGTGTAAATTTCTTTTCAAAAGGGATTCCTGTTTCCCTTAAATCCATAAACAATACTTGGTGTTTACGGTTGCGGTAGTTTCTAACCAAGTCAGGCATTTGCACTGTTCTAGCTGCTTTGTTTTTGTTTAATATCCACAGCGTAACACTTATGTTGGTGGTATAAAACATATTTTGTGGTAAAATCACAATCGCTTCTACCAAATCGTTGTCAATCAGTTGTTTTCTAATTTTGTATTCTTCGCCACCGCCACTCAAAGCGCCATTTGCCAAGATAAAACCTGCCACTCCATTTTCAGAGAGTTTGCTCACCATATTTAAAATCCAACCGTAGTTGGCATTGCTTTTCGGTGGGGTTTCATAGCCTCTCCATCGTGGGTCATCCTTTAATTCGTTTTCGGCACGCCAGTCTTTTTGGTTAAAAGGTGGGTTGGCCATGATATAATCGGCTTTTAAATCTTTGTGTTGGTCATCGGCAAACGTATCGGCAGCTTTTTCACCCAAGTTACCAGATATCCCTCTAATGGCAAGGTTCATTTTGGCAAGCTTGTAGGTGGTATTGGTATATTCCTGTCCATAGATGGAAATCTCCTGTTTGTTGCCATGGTGGGCTTCAATAAACTTTATACTCTGCACAAACATACCGCCAGAGCCACAAGCGGGGTCATAAATAATGCCCTTGTAGGGTTCAATCATTTCGGCAATGAGGTTAACGATGCTTTTAGGGGTATAGAATTCGCCTTTTCCTTTTCCTTCTGCCAAGGCAAACTTGCTCAAAAAGTATTCATACACACGCCCCACAATGTCTTGTTTCGGGTCTTTGTTGGTATCAATATCGTTTATGGTGTCGAGTAGTGAGGCAAGCTTGGTGCCGTCTAAACCCAGTCGCGAAAAGTAATTATCAGGCAAAGCACCTTTTAAGGCTTTGTTGTTTTTTTCTATGGTGTGCAAGGCAGTGTCAATCACCAAGGCAATGTCATTCTGCTTCGACTTCTTCATCAAAAAACTCCACCGTGAAGTTTCTTGCAAATAAAACACGTTCTCCATGGCATAAAAATCAGCCATGTCAATATATTTTCCCTTGCCTTCGTCTATTAGTTTTTGTCGTTTGACTTCAAATTTATCACTTGCAAACTTTAAAAACACTAAACTCAGTACGACGTGCTTGTATTCAGAAGGTTCCACACTGCCACGTAACTTATTGGCAGCATCCCATAAGGTGACTTCTATTGGTTTTTCTACGATTTCTTTTTTCTGTTTTGCCATTGATTTTTGTACTTGTTTGATCTTTTCAAACCTACCAAATATAATCCATTTTAACAATTATAATACCCCGTATTTCTACGTGATTTTAAACAAATGTAAAAAGCGAAAATGGATAAAAATTAAGGTTTTCCTCATTCCCAATTTTTTTTTTACATCCCGGCCAATTTCAACAATTTCACCCCTCCCCACAATAGGGAAAACCCTATTTTTTTTTAAACAACAACCCTCCTACCTATATTCACAAAAGTGAGCTATTCAATTTTCCAAAACACATCTTCACATATGAAAGCCCCGCACATCCCGCAACCCTCAGAATAAGAGGTAGTCTTTATAAATGTACTAAAAGTTTAGTTTGTGGAAGTTGTCCGACGTTTACAGCTGTTGAATGTGGCTTTATGGTATTAGGTTAGCTATTAAATTAGTTGCATTTCCTATGGAGCTTAGTGGGATTGCAGAACCCATACCTAAATTCAAATTTTTTTTCATTTCTCCTATTAATTGTTGAATTACTTGGACAGGATTTATTCCACCTATTACCATTGCAGCTTGTGGATTTGCTTGCTGCACTTGATTTAAAAATTGCGAGAGATTGCCAAATTTTGCGTTAACTATACCTATTAATTCTCCATTTGAATTAAATAGTGGACCACCAGAATTACCATGATTTACAGAAGCATCAATCATTATGAGTTGATTTCCATTGTTTGCCTCAAAGCCAGCAATATTAGCTCCAAGAGCAGAGATGGTAGTTGTATGTGAAGGAAATCCCACGACAAAAGCTTCTTGTCCAATTAATACATTGTTCGAATCTCCCAGAGCCACTCCTGGACCGATTATTTGTTGGAATTCAAGTACTGCTATGTCCATTACAGGATCGTTGTAAATAACATTCGCAATTTGACCAATATTTTGTCCTGACAAAGCACCTACGATCATCGTGTTTGGAACTATACAGTGACTACAAGTTAAAGCTTTTGTTCCATTATCTATAAGTACTCCGCTTCCAGAACTAACAATTTGGTGATTCCCACCTTGACCAGTTGTTGCTAATACTCGAATAACAGAATTTTGAATTTGAATGTATTGACTTGAGAAGTCCATATTTTTGTCTTTTTTAAAATTACATATAAATTGCAGATACTATACAAAGTAGCTCATATAAACCTAATTAGTCCTATACCCGCTATAAACTTTTCTTAGCTTTTACAGTGATAAACAAAAAAATATTCAAATTACGGTTTTCCGGAATCAGCATTAAACTTTTAAAATACCAAATTAAGCAATTTAGTAGTAGTAATCCAACACGTAGAAATACCTGTTTTTCAAATGACAGTGTAGAATAAAAACTACAATAGTTCAAATATAAATTAGCTAGTTTTTACTAATTTACGGTTTTCCTCATTCCCTATAACTTTTTTTACAGTCGGCCAATTTCAGCAATTCCACTCAGCTCCACAATAGGGAAAACCCTATTTTTTAAAACAGTCAACTTCCTACTTTCTATATTAAAAAAGTAAGCAATTCTGTTTTCCCAGCCTGTCACAAAATTTTTTAAACAAAAGAGCCAACCGCATCCAAGTGGAAGATGCGTTGTACAAGCTCGAAACATAGGTTTGGAAGTTTGGAAAGCTCAAACAAGCCTTCCAAACAAGCCTTCCGAATAAGTGTAAACAAATAGTTGAAGAAATATGTGCTAATTGAAGCTTTATGAATCTTGTCTTTTTACAACGATAAACTTGTCAAATCTATCAAGATTAACAGTTACAGAATGTAAAAAAAAGAAAAAAGTGATAAGTTGTAAAAATTGTAAGAACTGCGAAGCACCTGTGATTGGCTTAAAATTGCTAAATATAAATACCGATACTGAATCAAAATATAAGCTGTTAAAATGGACGTTTGATTTTAGATCATTTGACATTGAGACAATCTCATCTCTTTTATTTATTTTTTTTGTGATTGCCTCTTTTACAGTTTCTGATGAAATAGTAAACTTAGCTCTTTCCAGTGATTTTTTATTTGATACATATACATCTTTACAATTGTAGTCTCTTCCGCAAGGTCTTCTTAAATTTTTAGTAGCCTCGACTCTAATTATGTATTGACCACTAGAAAAAGTTTTTCCTATTAGAGTATCATCAATTTTAGATTTTAGCAAAAGATTATTTGCATCATTTACAAAAGATAGTAAAAAAGCACAGTCTTTATAATCAATAGCACTAGCTTCAAACTCTTTTTGTTTTAAATCTAAAAATTCTTGACTAAATGTATAGTTTTTCGAATCAATTTTATAGAAAACGAAATGTAAAAAAGGGAAAATTAGTATAATAGAAGTAAATAAAAAAAAGGGTAATTTTATGTTTGTAAATTTTTTTTCTAAAATGAGATACATTCTCCAAATCATTACTCCAAATACAGCAAAAAAACATATTTCAAAAGATAAATGAGGCAAATTTTCATCGAAATATTTTATCGCTATAATAATAAAACAAAGAAATATGATTTCTAATATGGTCCATGAATCACCATGTTCTTTATTTTTATTATCCATTTTGTTACTGTCTAATGTTATTATTCTATTTAAATGATTTCATTGAATAGTTATACCCTTTTCAATTCAAATATAAATAAAGTATATAATAATTCCGTTTTCTAAAAAACATCTTGTAGAACATATTAATTATACTCCTCGTATTCTTTATTATTTTTTATAGTTTCTTCAATTTCTTCGAGTGTTCTATAATCAATTGGAAAAGGTAAATGAGTTGGAAGTTTTAAAAGCTCAAAATTAACCTCCCCTCTATAACCTTCATCAATGTTTTTAAAGTGGGTGATTTCTGTTATAGGAATTGCAAAATCAGGATCCATACTGAGAACAAAGCCAAATGGAGGAAATGTCAATTCATTTACATATCCATATTTGTTTGTGTACATATGAGTAAAGTTACGAATTTGACCTAGATTATTCAGGTACATAAATAAACGAAACCTCTTTGGTAATATTTGAGATTTTGGGTTTCTGATAAATTCTAATAATTGAGGATTATCATTTGTAAAATCTGAGTCATTCATACATATAAACATAGATAATACTTGTTTCAAAAATCTCATTGGAGAAATATCTATTGTTGTGAAAATAGCTCTATCAAAATCTTTTTCTTGAGTAATGGTTTTACAGATATGGGCCATTTTAAAATATTCTGGTACATAGTTAGTCCCTAAAAAGCTATTACAATTTTTACAAAGGCAATAACTACCAAGACCTCCTTGTTGTAATTTTGCTTTAGGTTTATAGTCTCCTTTATGGGAGTTTGTGACATATTCTAAATAAGGAACGCTTCGAAATTTTGTATATTTATTAAATGCTGCTTTTGGTGGAATATGTTCAAAACTTAACTCCGTATTTTTTTTACAAATACGGCAGATTCCAATTTTCATTTTTCTGCGAGCCATAATGTGTGAATGTGTAAAACAATGTGGAAATCAATTACAAAGCTCCTTGTGTATATAAGCTTATAATTCCTTTGAGCTTTCGCAATAATACGCAAAATATAGCTACTCCAGTTTACGGTTTTCCTAATTCCCAAAAACTTTTTTTTACACTCAGCCAATTTCTGCAATTCAACTCAGCTCCACAATAGGGAAAACACTATTTTGTAAAACAAAAACCCTCATACTTTTGTTTAATAGAAAAAAATTTAGTTTTTAATCATAAAAAAAAAACTCGCATTTCCCGAAGCTTCGGAATAGTTCTTTGAAAGGGTTGTGCAGCAGTTACTACTGTTGTTCGTTCGTTTCTTTAATAAATAATATCATGAAATATTGAGTCAACATATTTATCCCAATACTTCATTCTGATTACTTGTTTATTTGTTGTATCATTTGCCGGGATTTTCTTTTCAATGATATTTTCAAAAGTTGGATAACTTAAAATTAATTGTGCTATTATCTTTCTTCCTTGTTCGAGAATTGTTGGTTCAGAGGTCTCAAAATCATAATTTATAGAAACAGATTCTCCGCTATGAACAAAATTATTTCTTTTTTGATATAATTCGTCAAAATCTCTTGCAACTTGTTTTTGTCTGTTTTTAGGCAACTTCATTAACCGTGGAATAATTGCAGAAATCCTTAGCCGTTTCTCATTTCTATTTCTAGTTAAAATACTTTCTGCAATTGTCATCGTTATAATCGTTGAAATTGAAGTATTTTGTTTTATTGATTCATTGAATAAAATTAGTGCGTTAAGAAAGGAGACATTAAAATCATCTAGGCTTTTTTCAAAATATATTCTCTTAAGAAAATTCTTGAATTTTTTACTCATCTCCTTATCTTCTAACCAGTTTAAATCAAATGGAACACTAACATCAAAGTTTAATGGCTTATGATTTTGTCTCCAGTTTTCTTTGGAATAAATTGCTAAATGGCTTGCTTCTACTAAGCTAGTTTGTGCCCAGGAAAGAAAAGATGTTTTGTCTTTTGAAGTTTTATGTATGTTTCCATAATAAAAACATCGAATGGAATAGATAATTATTTTTGCAATATTAAGTGAACTGTAGTGAACTGTACTTGTCTGATGCGTTTGTTTAATAAGCAAAAGTGGGTATTTCAAAAAGTCTTGTGATCTAGATTTTTCAGTATGATCGGCAATGGAAACAGTTTCTGCCAAAGTTTTTTTAGCTGATCTCGCAATAATTTTTAGTTTATCTTGCCTTGAATAATTTTGGGGTATAAAAGTAAGGTTGTCAATCCTAAATACATTATTGAATTGAGCAGATTGAATTGGAACAACTATTACATGATCAGCTAAATTGTGTTTAAGTGTTGTAACAATTTCTTTAATTATTTCTTCAATACTATCTTCTTTAAATTGTACTGGAACTGTTTTAAATCTTTTTGTTATTCCTTTTTCTACACCATACATCAAGATATCGCCATCATAAATTGCTCGAATTTCTGGAATATTATACAAAGCTTGAAATAGATTTTGATATGGTTTATCTTCATAATCATATTCAATTTCTCCTTCTTTAAGACTTTTATTGGCGAATGCATTTAATAAACTAGCTAATTTATTTCTTTCAGGTAAAGTGAAGTTCATAATAAGTTAATTTAATTCAGTAGTTACTATAAAATGACGCACAACGTGTTTATATAAGTTACTCTGTAGCACATATACGACTACTTAGTTCTATATACGCTCCCCCATGGTTTAGTTGATACGTTAGTTTGATACAATTTTAAACAAATAATCAATACCAAAATTACGTATTGCCGTAATCAGCATTAAACTTTGAAAACATCAAATTAACTACTTTAATGCCAGCATCCAATACGTATAAACCTGTTTTTAAATTACAAAGAAAAACCTATTTCACTTCCTCAATCCTTAAAACTTCGTTTTGAAGCACTTTACTACCAGCCTCATTCATAGTCTGCTTTACGGTAACTTTAATTTTATCAAACTTTGGAGTAGGGAAATTCAATAAATCTGAAATATTCTTAAAGCCAAAAGCTTTAGCTAATAGGGTGAGATGTCGGGTTGAATATTTATGTCGTTGGGTAAATGATTCAACATTACCTACGAAAGAACTTGCAAGTCCCATCATTTTGCTTAAATCTTCCTTATTCAATTCTTTAGATTCTCTAATTTCCTTTATATGATTAATCAAATCAAAATCAAATTGAGTTGTCTTAAACTCGAATATTTTTTCCATTTATAATATTTTTTTTTATCCAACATGTTGGATATTTAAATTATTTCAATATATTTGCTGTAGCGAAATATTAATTAACCAATGGGTATAATTAAACGATGTTTTCTCGTTCCGTAAAGTCCTAAATTTAGCAGACGAGAGTATCGTGAAATCGCTCCATGTCAAAAAGTTTTTTACTTTTGCATACGGCATGTGAGCGGTTCTCACGCAAACTTTCAATTGCAGGTGATAATTTTTTGCCTGGGTATTAGGACACCCTCGGATTGACAAGTGTGAGACCGCTCCTTGCTTTTTTTGCAAGTAACTACACACGCAGAAACATCGTTCCAAATAGACACAACTATGAGAACGAAGTACAGGCACCCCCTTATCGTCCGTCCACCGTGACCGGAATCCAGCTTGGGTGGCCCCGTGGCACCGCCAATGGGATCAGCACGCAACGCAGGCAGCGACCCAGAAGGCACCCTGCACACGCAGTCCGTGTGGGCCAATGCACCGGCAGGCACTGCCACCATTGCACCCCCAACAGCCCCATCCCCAAACCATACATCCGGAATAACAGGCCTCTTGCTATCTTAAACTCGCACTTTAAAAGTAAATCCTTTATTTCAATTGCACAAATGAAAGTGCAAAATGTTTGGGAAAAACGCCACGGGCCCAACCCAAAGCCACCAAATACCCTAAACCTTAAACCTTAAACCTTAAACCTTAAACCTTAAACCCTAAACCTTAAACCTTAAACCTTAAACCTTAAACCCTGAACACCGAACACCGAGCACCAAACACTGAACACCAAACCAAACTCCCTGCCCTGAATGAAGACGAAATTTTTAGATAGTTTAATAGTGGGTTAGTTAATCGGAGAAAGGGGCAGGTTTTTTTAATTGCAAATGTTATCCCGAAGCTTGGGGACAGATTATAGATCATGATGAATAAGAAAGAAAGAAAGAAAGAAAGAAAGAAAGAAAGAAAGAAAGAAAGAAAGAAAGAAAGAAACAACCAAATAACCAATACCCACTGCCTATGACCTAAGAACTACAAACCCAAACCAAAGCAAAGCGCAAAAATTCGTGCCAATTCGTGCAATTTTGTGCAATTCGTGTCCAAATCCAAAGCGAAGCGATAATCCGCGTAATCCACATAATCCATGTAATCCGTGTAATCCGTGTAATCTGCGTTTAACCCAAGCAAAGCGCAAAAATTCGTGCCAATTCGTGCAATTCGTGTCCAAATCCAAAGCGACACGATAATCC
>NZ_KE383908.1:174796-198807 GCF_000422705.1 Flavobacterium soli DSM 19725
GCGACACGATAATCCGCGTAATCCACATAATCCACATAATCCGTGTAATCTGTGTAATCTGTGTAATCTGTGTTTAACCCAAGCAAAGCGCAAAACCATTGTGCCTTAGTGCCTTTGTGGTAAAAACCCAACCAAAGCGCCCAACCAAAGCCCAAAAAACAGTCCCCTACCCTGTCGCCCAAAACACCGGTAGAGGACCTAGACCAACAAAACGAGAATGTTTCATTTAACCGCACCAAAAGTATGAAGAAAAATCCAATCTTCAAGCCATCCGCAGCAACCCTGCCCTGGCTTTATTTCCTGTTCCTCCTTTTCGCAACAGGAACCAACGCACAGTCCCTGATAACCGGAACCGTAACTGACAACGCCGGCACACTCCCCGGCGTCACCATCACCCTCAGGGGCACCACCGCCAGCACCCTCACCGATGAAAGCGGCCGCTTTTCCATAGCCGCCACACCAGCGGATATATTAGTGTTCTCCTACGTAGGCTACGTTACAGTAGAAAAGCCCTTAGGCACCGCCACCGTACTCAATATCGTCTTGCAGCAGGACACCAACCAGCTAAAGGAAGTAATCGTCAACGCCGGCTACTACTCCGTAACGGACAGGGAACGCACCGGAAGCATCGCCCGTATCACCGCCAAGGACATCGAGACCCAGCCCGTGACCAACGTCCTAGCCACCATGCAGGGACGCATGGCAGGCGTCGACATCATACAGGACAGCGGAACCCCCGGAGGCGCCTTCTCCATCCGCATCAGGGGACGCAACAGCCTGCGGGCCGACGGCAACGAGCCGCTCTACATCATCGACGGCGTGCCCTACTCCTCCGAGACCATCGGCGGCACCTCCACCTCGGGCGACAACCCGAGCCTCACCAGCCCGCTCAACGCCATCAACCCCGACGCCATCGAAAGCATCGAGGTCCTCAAGGATGCCGACGCCACCGCCATCTACGGATCAAGGGGGGCAAACGGCGTGGTGCTCATTACCACCAAGAAGGGAAAGGCAGGAAAGGCCGTATTTACCCTGAATACCTCCCGCGGTGTAGGCAACACCACCCGCCTGCCCAAACTCATGAAGACCCCGGAATACCTGCGGATGCGGGAGGAAGCCTTCGCCAACGACGGATTCACAGATTACCCTGCATCCCAATACGACATCAACGGCACATGGGACCCAAACCGCAACACCGACTGGCAGAAGGAACTCATCGGCGGAACCGCCGAGATCAGTCTCTACCAGGCCTCGGTAGCCGGCGGAAGCGAACGCACCCAATACACATTGGGCGGCAATTACCGCACCGAGACCACCGTCTTCCCGGGTGACTTCGTCTACAGGAAAGGAGCCGCACACTTCGCACTGCAGCACACCGCCGAAGACGGCCGCTTCAGCCTGGGCTTTTCGGCCAGCTACGTCGCACAGGCAAATGACCTGCCGGCAAGGGACCTGACGTCAATAGCACGCCGGCTCGCACCCAATGCACCCGCCCTGTACGACGGGAACGGCGAACTGAACTGGGAAAACAACACCTTCGAAAACCCGCTCGCACCGCTCGTGTCCACCTTCGAGGCGGCCATCAACGACCTCGCCGCCAACGCGATGATCGGGTATAGGCTGACACCCGGTCTCCAATTCAGGACAAGCCTGGGCTATACCGCACTGGAAAACGACGAACGCAAGATCCAGCCGCATACCCGCTACAACCCCTCCTTCGGACTGGGTAGCGAATCCTCCTCCATCACCAACAGCCTCACCACCCGCAAGTCATGGATCGCGGAACCACAGCTGGACTGGAAACTCCGGCTCGGGGAAAGCAAGTTGCAGCTGCTGGCCGGAAGCACCTTCCAGCAGCAGGTCACCAACCGCCTGTTCCTCTCCGGTAACGGCTTTTCAAGCAACAGCCTGATCAGCAACCTCGCCGCCGCAAACGCAAAATTCATCAACCTCGACGACGAGATCGTCTACAGATACCAGGCCTTCTTCGCAAGGGTAAACTGGAACTTCGGCGAACGCTACATCCTCAACCTGACGGGAAGGCGCGACGGCTCCAGCCGCTTCGGCCCAGGAAAGCAGTTTGCGACCTTTGGCGCCGTAGGGGCCGCATGGATACTTTCAAACGAGGCCTTCCTGGCCGGCAATCCCATCCTGGGCTTCGCAAAGCTGCGGGCAAGCTACGGCATCACGGGCAGCGACCAGCTGGGCGACTACCAGTTCCTCGATACCTACACCTCGACCGGAATTCCCTACCAGGGCCTGATCGGACTGCAGCCCACACGCCTCTTCAACCCCGACTTTGGATGGGAGAAGAATACCAAGGTCGAAGTGGCCCTCGAGACGGGCTTCCTGAAGGACCGCCTGAACCTCGGTATCGCCTGGTACCAAAACCGCTCCTCCAGCCAGCTCGTGGGCATTCCCCTGCCCGCCATCACGGGCTTCACGGCGCTGTCGGCCAATCTGGAGGCCACTGTCCAGAACACGGGACTGGAAGTGACCCTGCGGTCGGAAAACATCCGCACGGGTGACTTCAGCTGGTCAACGGGCTTCAACATCGCCGCCAACCGGAACAGATTGCTGGAATTTCCCGGGCTCGAAAGCTCCACCTACGCCAACACCTTCATCGTAGGCCAACCGGTAACCATCACGAGGCTCTACCACTATACGGGCACCAATCCCGAAACGGGCACCTACGAATTTGAAGACAGCAACGGCGACGGCACCATCACGGCCAACGGCGACAGGAAACGGGCAGTCGACCTGAGTCCCAAATTCTTCGGGGGCATCGACAACCAGCTCCGCTATAAGAACGTGAGCCTGGATTTCCTGTTCCAATTCGTAAAGCAGGAGGCCATGGGCAATTACCCCGGACCCGAAGGCACTTTCGTTAACCAGCTCGAAGGTGCGGCAACTGCCACGGCACAGCCCCTCACCGTTGGAATCAACGCGGCCGCAAACACGGGCTATGCCCGCTACGCACTGAGCGATGCCGCAATTGAGGATGCCTCCTATATCCGCCTCAAGAACATCGCGCTCTCCTACGACCTGCCACTGAAGGCCTACACCAATCTGAAATGCCAGCTGTACATACAGGGGCAGAACGTACTGACCTTTACCAGCTTCAAACACGGCGATCCCGAATTCAAGCAGAGTACAATGTACCTCCCACCCCTGAGGGTCTTTTCGGCAGGGGTAAAAATGACATTCTAACCTAAACATGAAAAACATGAAACCAACACTATATACCGCCCTGATGCTCCTGCTGCTGTGCCTGGCAGGATGCGACGGATTCGTCGAAGTCGAAGTGCCCAACTCCCAGCTCACCGGCAAGGTGGTCTTCGAAAACAGGGACACCGCAAATGCCGCACTCATCGCACTCTACGCCAAATTGCGCGACAACGGACTCCTGGCAGGTAATGCCAACGGAAGTGCCGCCCTGCTGGGTATGTACGCCGATGAGCTGCTCTACTACGGCAACAACGAGAACATCCTATCCGTCTCCAACAGCAACCTGCAGCCGCTCTCCACGATCGCCCTGCAAAAGTGGAGCGAGAGCTACCACCAGATCTATGGCGCAAATGCCATTATCGAGGGCTGCAGCAATGCCGCGGCACTGCCACGGGAAGCGGCAGACCGGTTCACGGGCGAGGCCCTTTTCATAAGGGCATTGGTCTATTCCTATCTGGCAAGCCTCTACGGCGATCTGCCGTATGCCACGACCACCAACTACGTGACGAACAGGGCATTGCCGCGCTTGCCGGTGGCGGAAGTCTACCAGGGATGCATCGGAGATCTCGAGCAGGCCATCGGCCTGTTGCCCGAACAATACGTGGCAGCCGAACGCGTTAGGCCCAACAGGGCGGCCGCCCAGGCACTGCTGGCAAGGCTATACCTCTACAATGGGCAATGGGCAGAAGCGGCCAACACCGCTTCCGCCGTACTCAACCAATCGGAATGGAGCCTTGAGCCCGACCTAACAAAGGTATTCCTCAGGCAGAGCACCGAAACCATCTGGCAGTTCTCACCCCAATCCGCCGCCTTCAACGCCCTCGAAGGGGCCACCTTCATCTTCCAGACAGGACCGCCCACCTTCGTAAGCCTCCGTCCCGAACTGTACGAGGCATTCGCCGAAGGGGACCTGCGCAAGGCCAACTGGATCGGCGTCAAGACCAACGGCACCGCTACCTGGTACCACCCCTACAAGTACAGGATCAATACCAATACGGGCACGTCCACCGAATATTCGGTCGTACTCCGGCTGGCCGAACTCTACCTGGTCCGTGCCGAGGCAAGGGCAAGGCAGGGGGAACTGGTAGCCGCGAAAGGCGACCTGGACACCATCCGCTCAAGGGCCGGACTGCCACCAACCACGGCCGTGACCCAGCAGCAAATCATAGACGCCATACTGGAGGAACGCCAGCGCGAACTGTTCACCGAATTCGGACACCGCTTCTTCGACCTGAAACGCACGGGAAGGCTCGACACCACCATGCCCGCCTTCAAGCCGGCATGGGAAACCACCGCCCAGCTCTGGCCCATACCCGAAGCAGAAATACTCGCCAACACTAACCTGACACAAAACGACGGATACTAATGAAGAAAAACCAACTACGGAAATATACACTGGCCTTTATAGCCTGCCTGGCAGCCTGTCCCTTGATGGGACAGCTGCGGCAGCTATCGGAAAGGGACTATGCCTTATGGGGCACGCTCACGGCAGAACAGCTGTCCGAAAACGGAAATTGGGCAAGCTACAAGATGGAATACGGAAACGCCAGCGATACCCTCTTCCTCCAGCACACGGGCAGCATGAAAAGCTACAATTTTCCCAATACCCAGGGCGGACAATTCCTTGGGGAAGGCTATTTCGCAATGCCACAAAAGGAACACCTGCTCCTGTTCCACCTCGCCACTGGGGCAGAACAGAGGATACCCAACGTAAGGCAATACGGCTACGTGCCGGAACTCCAACTGCTGCTCACGCTCGAAGGGACAGCCACTACCCAACTGGTGCTACGAAAGGCAGGAAAGGTAAAGGCCACGATTCCCGACGTGCTGGCCTACAGCCAAAGTCCGAAGGGCCATACGTTCTGCTTGACGAGGCAACAGGGACAGGCGGCCACGCTCGAGCTGCTGGACGCAAGGGACAATACAAGAAGGATCATACGGCAGGGAGCCGAAGGCGAGACCTTCAAAAGGATGCAGTGGCAGTCCGAAGGAAAGGCAATCGCCTTCTATGGGGAGAAAGCCACGGGGGAAACCCTGCTCTACTGCTATAGGGTGGACACCCAAAAGCTGGGCATTTTGGAAGCCTCCCATCCCGCCTTCCCAAAGGACAGAGCCATCACGGCCGACCCGAATGTACAGTTGCAACTCTCGGCAGACGGCGAAAGGGTATTCTTCGGCATCACTTCCAGATGGCCACAGGACACCACCGCCTATGCAAAAGGGGTGGCCATCTGGAATGCCGCCGACAAGGACTTTTACCCCAATCGGAAATTAAAGGCCTCCGTCGCCTATCCTGCCCATACCGCCGTATGGTCGCCCCAACAGGAAAGCGTCAGGGAAATCACCACGGATACGTTGCCGTGGATGGCCCTCACCGGAAATCAGGAATTTGCCCTGCTGGCTGATCCCCTCGCCTATGCTCCGTTCTACAAATGGTTCGGCGACCGTGACTATTACCTGTGCGACCTGCAAACGGGAAATACCCAACTCCTACTGCAGAAGCAGTCGGGCTACGACAGCCAGCTGTCCTTTTCACCCGACGGCCGCTACATCGCCTACTACAGGGAAAGCGACTGGCACACCTACGACCTGGTCGCAAAGGTGCACACCTGCATCACGCGGGGCATGGACACCAACTGGGACAACCGACTGGCCGACCCCGGAAATGAACTGCGGGTAGAGGGACTGGCAGGATGGGCAGCCGATGGCAGGTACCTGCTGGTATACGATGCACACGACATTTGGAAGATCGCCACCAACGGCAGCAGCCGCAAACGCCTTACCAACGGCAAGGAATCAGGCCGGATCTACCGCATCGACCCTGCAGGACGGCCACTTTCCCAAAACAGGGCCTTGGATCTGAGGCGGGACCTGATCCTGCAAGTGAGGGAACTGCAACAGGGCCGGAACGGCTATGCCCTGCTGACGCCAAAGGGAAAGGTTCGCAGCCTGCTGGAGGAGGACGCCAGCCTGACACGGCTCAGGAAGGCCGCCAAGGGCAACAGGATAATGTACGTACAGCAAAGATTTGACAGTCCGCCTGCACTCTATGTGGCCGACCTGCTCAAGAAGGACACCAAAAGGCTCTACCAAAGCAACAGCCACCACGAACAATATAGTTGGGGCACGGCCAAACTGATCCACTACGCCAGCAGCAAGGGCGTGCCACTGCAGGGTGCCCTGTTCTACCCCGCAGGCTACGAGCCCGGCAGGCAATATCCCATGGTCGTGTACCTCTATGAGAAGCTGTCCCACCACCTGCACCGCTATGTCAACCCATCACTGTCCAATGGACTTGGGTTCAATATAGCCAACCTGACCGCAAAGGGATATGCCGTACTCATGCCCGATATAGTCTATCAGGCTGGGAATCCCGGCTACTCGGCCACCGACTGCGTGCTGGCAGCAGTCGATGAGGCCATACGATTGGGAGTGGCCGATCCCGAACGGCTCGCCCTCATAGGCCATTCGTTCGGGGGCTACGAGACCAATTTTATACTCACGCAGACCCCACGCTTCGCGGCAGCCATCAGCGGGGCAGCCGTGGCCGACAACGTGCACCACTATTTCACCTACAATACGGAATACAACTCCATCGACGGCTGGCGCCATGAGAACCAGCAATACAGGATGGGAACCTCCTTCTTTGAAGATCGCGAAGCCTACTTCCGGAACAACCCGCTCTACCACGCCGCGGCAATCATCACACCGCTGCTCACCTGGGCCGGGGCATTGGACCAGAATGTGCAGCCCCGACAGGCCGCCACCCTATACGCCGCACTGAGGAGGCTGGAACGCGAGCACATCATGCTCGTCTACCCCGACGAGGGCCATATCATCAATAAGAAGGAAAACCAGGCCGACCTCACCCGAAAACTGGAAGAATGGCTCGACCATTACCTCAGGGACAAGGAAAAGCCCTCATGGATGAAACCCGACAGGGAACAGCAGCACTAGGGCAGCAAGGCAACAATAGCAAACCCCTGCTGCCATATCCCAAATAATCCCCTTCAGCAGTCAACCCTCCCCTTTCCCTCAACGCTTCAGTTTCCCCTCCTCTGGAGAGCCTGTCCCACCTTTTCAGCGGGAGGTGCCCGCCGCGGCGGGCGGGGTGGCAAAAAACTTTAAACTTTAAACCCTAAACTCCACCTCCTCCGGACAGCCTGTCCCACCTTTTCAGCGGGAGGTACCCACTGTCGCGGCTAAATTTCCCCTCCTCTGGAGGGGTGCCCGCCGCGGCGGGCGGGGTGGCCTACAATCCTTAAATCTTTTAACCCCCAATCTCCCAATCTTTAAATCTTTAAATCCTTAAATCTTTAAATCCAAAAAAAAACAGCTGCCCCAATCGGAACAGCTGCATCCTGCTTAATGACATATGGCGTCAATCAAGCCGGTAAAGGGTCACGTTACATTTGTTCGCCCCGTCCTTAAGCCACACATGTTGCGGCGTCAGGTCACTGGTCATACACGCATTGCCCGTGTTCTCAATCGTACAGTTGACCGACACCGGCGTACACGAATTCTCAGTAGGGCTCTGGATAAACCCTTCAATCACAAGGGGACTGTTCGCCTCCTCTACCTTCGATTGGTGCGTGCCAACCGCGGCCGCACTGGCCAATGTGAAGGCCAATACTGGCAAGATCACTTTTAAGAAATTTTTCATGATACAAAAATTTAAATAATACAATTGATCTACTCTTTTCTACAGGTTTTCGATCTCACCCCTGCTCCTGATCAGTAGAGATTATAAGGGAGCTGTTCCTCCTAAAATGGATTCTTCCAATACATAGTGGTGCAGGTGCTGGCCAATCAGCGCATACAGATGATGCCCTGATACAGAAAGCCCATGCACTTTGGCCCCATCCACATCATAGACATAGAAACTCGACAGGTAGCGACCATCATCAAGGGCATACACATCCACAACCGACGCCGCTTTCCACATTTCCTTGGGCTCGAACCGTCCCATCACCTTGGAATTCACAAAAAGCCGATCATTGTAAACCGCCGAAACCTTGTTCACCGTTGCTCCGACCGAGGCAATCTTGCGTTGCCGGGTTTCCTTCACATGCACGATGTGTAATTTGGCCTTCGTAGTGGTATCGATAGTTGTGCCACGTCGGATGGGATGGAGCGAGGAATCGGCCACGATATAGGCATTCCGGTAATAGTAGAGATACGTCATTTTATCATGGAGCCGGTCATAGTGCAGCATCCCATCCGTGTCGAAAAAGCCATCAAGCTGCCTTTCCAAAAGATCAGGGGCATGTTCCGCCTCCACGCGATCCCCAAATTGGAGCGTACCCAATACATGCTCCGAAGTAGGACGGTCCTGGGCCCGGAACACGAACCTGTTGGAAGTCATCACTTCGGCCCGCGAAAAGTAGTGGCCCGTATCATACAGCACCACTTCGGCCTTCCAGTCACTGATGTTGCCCTTGTAAACCACCGGAACCGTTCCGTCCATCAGGTAGAAGTGGGGAGCGTCAATCCGCACCTGTACCGCGGCAAAGGGAAAGTCCTCCCGATCCAGTGCAATCTTGTACTGCTGCACCGTCTGCAGGGCAGTATCGTACGCCCTAACATGGAGAGGGGCACGGTGGTCGCCAAGGTAGAGCGTACGCCCATCCGTTCCCGCAAAGTACTTGGAAGTGGTGCCAAGATCGACGTCGCCACGCTTCACAGCAGTTCCCTGCGGGAAACGCCGGATAAACGGATTCTCATACTGCATTTGCGAGGTGGTGTAAAGGAACAGCACGCCCATCAGGGCAAGGCTGCCCATACTGCCAACAGACAGTACCGCCAGCGTACGCCGCCAGTCCCTCGAACGGAGCAGGCACGCCACTGCGGCCAACAGGCCAAATACGATATTGAAATAGAGATGCTGCTGCCAGCTCATGTCCTCCAGGATACCGCCACACGAGCAGGGTACCTGATCCGCATAGCGCAGTATAACAATCAGATAGGAAGTAAACAGGGCCATAAGCACAAATCCCCCAAACAACCCCAACCTTGCAAATCGGGGGATACAGAGCAATACCGCAAGCAGCAGCTCAAGCAAGGGTACAAGCCATGCCAGGGCGCCCGCAAGGACACTCAGCAACGGCGACTGCCCAAGCTGCACCTGGAAATTTTCAAAATCCAAAAGCTTGCTTACGGCTGCATACACAAACAGCAACACATAAAGATAGCGGATGGCGGTGACGGCGACAGTTCTAAAAGGCATATTTTTCATGATCGTAAACTTTAAAGATAGTACGGTAGTGTAAAATTCATTAATTATTGTACACAACACTATGCCTATCAGGTATTTAAGTAGTCAATTGCAGTAAACTTAAAAAAAGCACCCCATCTCCCATCGCTAAGTTCCTATTCTCCTCCTCCGGAGGGGTGCCCGAAGGGTGGGGTGGCTACTCTGGAGAGCCTGTCCCGCTTTTTTTTGCGGGAGGTGCCCGAAGGGTGGGGTGGCTACTCTGGAGAGCCTGTCCAGCTTTTTTTGTGGGAGGTGCCCGCCGCCGCGGGCGGGGTGGCCAAAAATCTTTCTTCCTTCAATCTCCAAATCTTCAAATCTCCAAATCTTTCAATCCTTCAATCCTTCAATCCCAAATCTAAAATCTAAAATCTAAAATCTAAAATCCCAAATCTACCCCTTCCTCCCCACCATACTCGGCGGCACCCCAAACCGCTTCTTGAACACCTTGTAAAAGTTCAGGTAGTCCTCGAACCCGCACCGGCGCGCAACCTCGCTCAGCGCATCGTCCGTATACCGGATCAGCTCCCAGGCCTTCTGCAGCCGCAGCTCCTGGTAGCACGCGTACAGGCTTTTACCATACCGTTCGCGGAACACCCGGCGGAGGCCCGACTCGCTCATGCCGACAAGCAGCCCCAGCTGGCGGGCCGGCGGCAGCGGCTGGTCAAGGTGCATCAGGATGTGTGCATAGGTCCGCTCAGCCTTGCGGACACCCGCAGATTTCCTCCCGTTGCGGGAAGTCCGCTGCGGCGAAAGGTCGAGAAGGGTATACTCCACCGCCACCACCACAAGCAGCCCGGCAACCAGCTCGGGGGCAACCCAGCAGTACAGCGGCACCCGGTGGCCCGAGGCGGTCACCAGTAGCAGGTCAGCGGACTGCAACGCCTCGGAAGGAAGGGCCGCTTGTTGCGCTGCAACGGAAAAGGCGTCCCGCGAAGCCGCGTCCAGCAGCTCCGTAAAGCGCTGCCCCCGCAGCTGTTCGGGCGAAAGCCCAACCCGTTCCGCCACGGCGGGCGTAAACGACCGGAGCACGTGCCCGTGGTCGAGCACCGCCACAAACGGGGCAACGGGATGGTAGGCATACTGCTGGGGCGGCAGCCGCAGATGCTTCCGCAGGGACGCCAGGCGGACGCCCACCAGCGAAAGCTGCGCCATCAGTTCATCATAGGGATCGTTCACGGCCGCAGGCGGAAGCACCGGCACGGTGCCAACGGTCGCCAGTTCATAGAGCAGGCTGTAGAGCAGGCGGATCTTTTCAGGAGAAAGGGATTTCGGCATAGCGGATAGGATTTGGTGAGTAAGAAATGGGCTCTAAGGCCCGGGACAAACCTATCAAAAGCAACCGCATGGTGCAAAGGGTTGGGTGCTGGATTCCGGAATCCAGCACTTGGAAAACGGAAAATGGGCAGGCAAAAAACTATACGCGCCACCCCCCCACCCCCCAAAGCCAAAGGAAACCCAACCACCCAAAAACCATACGCCCAAAAAAAGTCAAAAAAAAAACCGCCAAAAGGAACCACGCAACAGTTGGCAGGAAAAGGACTATGCCTTTAGAAACACCCCCTATACAATTACGGCACAAACCCCATCCGCACACCCTCAAGGCACCTTCTCCAAACTGAAAACTGGACACTGAACACTGAACACTGACCACTGAACACTGAACACTGAATACTGAATACTGAACACTGAATACTGAACACTGAATACTGAAAACTGAAAACTGAACACTGAACACCGAACACTGAACACCGAACACCGAACACCGAACACTGCCCACCCCCCCATACTCCCCATTTAAAGCAGGGATACTGTATGCCGAGTGTATGAAATGCATTATGTAAAATAGACAAGAAGCAGCCGCAAGACATCACGGGAAACCGCACCCCAAACTTCAGCAGCACGGTGTGGAGGCCTATTCGAAATCTGCCCGGGGTTTCTCAGTGGAGCCCAACAGCTGGGACGAATTCAAGGCTGCCAGGGAAACGGCTGTGGAACAGTGGAACAGCTGCGTCGCTGCTGATGATGTGAAATCAGGGGAGTACTGCTTCGATTTCAGTTGCCCCGCCCATTTCCGCTGGAAACGTTTCACCGAAAAAGGGAATGTAGGAAAAGAAGGGTTTGAAACATGGGTAAGAAATTAAAATGAATAGATATAGAACATACTACTTGGTATGTTATTGTGGAAAAAAAATTAGAGTGCGGCAAGGTATTTTTTGAGCTCTCTTAGATAGGTCTTGTACGATTCCAATCCGTATAGCTTTCCCATATTGCGGACGCCGGCATAGCCTGACATTACAAAATAGGCAACTTGCATTCCGTTTGGGGCTTGATCGTTCTTGCCCAGCTGGGCATCGTTTTCAATACAGGCAGCAATTGACTGTTGCCATTCCTCCATCATTTCCTTTAAGGCCCTGTTGAAATCCATATTCAGGGGAGACATCTCATCTATAAGGTTGACGGCTGGGCATCCGAAACGGTAATCAAAAAATGCGGTATCGTATAGGAGGCTTTCCATCATTTCGTAGATGGCTTTCTTGGCATCTTTCTTCCCTGCCAGGTTGTGTATCAGGTTTGCTCTCATGCCCGGTGACATGATCTCCCTGATCATGGCAAGCCCCATCTCATCTTTGTTCTTAAAGTGATAGAGGAAGGCACCCTTGGTAACAGGGGTTGTGGATAGGATATCGTCGATACTGGTGGCTTGATAGCCTTTCCTGTAAATCAGTCCAAAGGAATTCTGGAGGATCATGTGCCGTGTGAGTGCTGCTTTGCTCATAAGACACTAATTGGTATGTTTTGCAAAACTACTGAATAAAGTGAAACGGGAAAGTAATTTAATAAAAAGTAAGTGGAAATAAGGGAGTTTAAAGGAAGGATCTGGCGGGTCAGGTCTCAAAATTAAACATGCCTTGCGATGGGCGGGGGTGGCTTTCCATCTTTTATAGGTAATTTGGAATCTGCTATTTGGGATTAGCTATTTGGGATTAGCTATTTGACATTTGCTATTTGACATTTGCTATTTGACATTTGCTATTTGCCCTTCCCCCTCTATTCCCCCGGAAACACAATCCCCCCAAGCCGCCGGATTTCATCCAATACCTCCATCAGTTCTAGGGTTTTGGCGTGGGTCAGAAGAGGACTTTCCGTTAGTCCTTGCCTCATGCAGGCTGTGGCATGCCGTGCCTCGTATTGGTAGCCAAAGCCGCCCTCATGATGTATATCAAGCATCGTTCTTTTCCCCTCGTGATAGTATTCCAACTGGGAGGTAGGTTCGTAGAAAGGTGTGGTCATTTGGATACGTCCGTTTGTGCCACAAACAGCAACGTCGGTTGGGAGATTGGCAGCCAGTGTTGAAAACAGGCTGGCCATGGCTCCGTTAGCATACCGGAACGTAATGGCACACTGCTGGTCGACTCCCTGCTCCGTTTTTACCAGATGCACTTGGATAGAATCGGGTTTTCCTAGTACATCCAATGCTGTAAAGACGGTGTAGATGCCGATGTCCATCAGCGATCCGCCACCCAATGCAGGGTCTAGCAGACGTGAAGTGGGATCGGGTGCCATCTGGAAACCGAAATTGGCCAACAGGACTTTGACCTCGCCTATCGCACCTTCTTGGACCATCTGCATCATGGTCGTGTAATGTGGCAGGCACTTCGTCCAGAGGGCATCCATCAGGAACAGTTGCTTTTGCCGGGCCAATGCTATCATTTCTGCGGCTTGCCGTGCATTCAGGGCAAAGGGCTTTTCGCAGAGTACGGCCTTGTTATGGTGGAGACACAGCAGGGTATTGGCGTGATGCAGGCTATGGGGAGTGGCAACATAGATAATGTCAACTTCTTCACTTTGTGCCAGGGCTTCATAGCTGCCAAAAGGGAGCGGGATTTGGAATTCCTCACAGAAGGCCTGTGCATTTGAAAGTAACCGCGAACCGGCAGCGACCAGTTCGGCCCCTTCTACTCGTTGAATGTCGGAAGCAAATTTACGGGCAATGTTTCCGGTTCCCAGGATACCCCAGCGTATTTTTTTCATAGTTGGTTGGATTGGTTGGTGTTGGTGTGAGGAAGGGATTTTTGTTTTTTCGCTTCCTATGGGCAAAGCTAGTGATTGTATAGTCAATTTGAAAATTTGATAATTTGATAATTCGGGGGTTTGGAGTTGGGGGTTGGAGTAAGACACGAATTTCACTAATTGGCACGAATTGATTTGATGATTCGTGAGCTGGGAATAGGCCACGGATTGCACTGATTACACGGATTATCACAGATTTTATAATTTGTTCCCTAGGCTTCGGGATTCGTGGCTAAAAGCTTTAGAGCTTCCCAAACAATACCCTTAACGTTAAAAAATGTTAACCAGGTGCAACATTTCATTTATTTATATATATTTACCCTAATCAAAACAGCTGTAAACAGTTGGTGTGCTTATTGAATCAATTGATGGGCACTAAAAGGAGGTATTTAAACGTTCTATTCACTTAATTAAACTATAAAACAAATGAAAAAATCAATCGTAATGATGGCTGTTATGGCTTTTGCCTTTTCAATGAGTGTGAACGCTCAGGAGAAAAAACCTGTTGAAAAGAAAAAGGCAGCGACAGAAAAAACCACTACTGCAACAACTACTACTTCTACTGAAAAAAAATCATGTGATAAGAAAGCAGGATGTTGTGCTAAGAAAGCTAAATCTTAATTATTTCCCTTTCGAGGTTATGAAAGTGCTTGAGCAATCAGGCACTTTTTTTTGTGCCTCGACTGAACAATAGGGAAAGAACTATAAAAAAATAGGGTTTCCCCTATGGTATAACGTTTCAAAAAGTGAAACCTTTGTAGTGAACCAAAAAACTACCATATGAAACGGATCCTACTCCTCCTGATTGTAACGGCTACCAGTGTCTCTTTTAGCATACCTGCAAAAAAGGCCGTACCTGAAGAAGAAAAGAAAGTCAACCTCAACCTGTTGCTCATCCATTATCCTTTGGCACGTTCCTAAAGCAACACCATTGGGCCTCCTGTTGAATTGACACATTACCCTAACTAAAACAAAAACAAACAATACCACCCCCACTATGAAAAGAAGTACCATTCTCCTTCTACTCTTGCTATTGCTTATAATTTGCGGTCTGATTTGCTACGAATGTTGTGATTCTGAAGAAACCCCAACTTGCGAAAACCTTATTTTTGTAGCCGTCAACCGCATTCCCGACGAAGAGTATAACGACTGGCAAGTTGAAAATCAGGAGTACATGTATGATGTACCTACCGGTAAGAAAGAAGTAAACACGGGTGATGGTATCGTGGCCATCGATGCTTCAAAGATCCGGGAATCCGATTATGCAGCATGGCTCAGGGACAACGGCGACTTTATTTTTTATGAAGAAACGTATCCCTATATTGAATGTGCCCATAATATAACAGGAGCTACCATAACCAATATTGGACCTTATACCTCCCTGACACTTTCACAGCTAAAATCCCAGATCAGTGCCAACGGAGGTAGTTATTTTGCTACTAATTATAACCGTTACACCCGCCTTTCCTTTAACACTTCCAATGTCATGACCCTTGAAATGGTGGACCGTTATGTGTTTAATGAGACCTGTTTTTCGGTACCCCTGTTTCGCAGTATCGTCAACAAGTACAACCTCAAGAATACAAGTGTCTTTCAATTTGCAAAGGCAACGGTTAACGATAGGGCGTCAACCATCATTAGGGTGAACGTGGGGGGCGGAAGCTATAATTATTATGATTATTCACAGATTCCGCCTTGATCGTGAGGCAATAGTTTTATAATTCATTATTTTTTGTAATTTCACGCTGCTTTTCTAACCCCAAAAGGACAACAGCGCGAGATTATGATCCAATCCATAATACCCTTTATGAACGTTACGCAATTATTGGTAGTGATCTCGTTTATTGTAGTGCTGTTTACCTACAAACGCCACAATACGGTTCACAAAATAGTACTGGCCATCCTTTCGGTAAGCCTTTCATGTGAGTTGCTATGTGTACTTTTTTTGTACCATGGCATCAATATCAGTCTCATCTATTCCTTCAACAATATCTTTCACCATTCCCTTTGGCTGTGGCTGTTTTTCAAGGTAATCCAACGTGAAAGATGGGGTATCGGGATACTCCTTCTCTTTATAGGCTATGCAATTGCAAACCTTCTCCTATGGGAAGGAATGGAAAAATTCAATTACAATACCTTTATTTTTGGTTCTTTCCTCTACTTGGTGTTTTTCATCGGGGAAAGTTTCTTTAGGCTCAAGAAGGAAGATTTCGGTTTTTTCCTGTCCAATAACTATTTGCTCATTTTTGCTCCCGTACTGTTTTTCTTCGGACTCAGTATGATCTTCGGATTCAAGAGTAGGGCACTTTCTGAGACCGTTATTTTTGGAAATACACCGCTGTATACCGTCATCGGTTATTTTATCAACCTTGTCTATTATGGCCTGATCAACTACTATATGTTTAAGGAAAAAACACTGCGTCATGAACACTAATCTGGCTTTTGGCATCATCACTGCAATACTCTTTGCGAGTTTGGTAGTACTCTTTTGTGTGCTATTGGGGAAGCTCTACATCAACAAAATCAAGAACTACACCAAGGTAATTTACCAAAAGGACATCGATTTCCAGAAAGCGTTGACCTCTACGATTATCGAAACCCAGGAACAGGTGTTGCACAACATCTCGCAGGATTTGCATGACGATGCCGGACAACAGCTCACCTACATTAATTTCCAGATCGAAAACTTGAAGTTGGATTCGGCTGTCGCCAAGGAAACGCTGGAACCCTTGACACAATCGGTCAGCAACCTCTCCAAGTCCATCCGAAGCATCAGCCATTCGCTCAACAACCAATTCCTGACCAAGCAGAGTCTGCTAAAAGTGATTCAGACCGAAGTAGAGCGTTTGCAAAAGAACCCTTCGATAACGCTGAAATTTACTTCCCAGGACACGGCCGAAAAAAACCTGACGACAAATGAGAAGATTGTAATTTACAGGATTTTTCAGGAAGTCATCAACAATGCCTTCAAGCATGCCAAGGCGACCGTTATAGAGATTGGGATTCAAACCACACCTGTCTTCGAGATGAGTATACGTGACAACGGAAAAGGCTTTGATTATGAAGCCATACAGGACACTACTGCTACTTTGGGATTACGCAATATCGTGGAAAGGGCCGCGATTATTCAATACAGCATCAAGGTGATTTCCGCACCACAAAAAGGCACTACCATCCTACTTTCAGAAAACAAGCAACCCTAGATTATGGAGAAAATTACCATCGGAATTATAGACGACCACAAGATTGTAAGGCAGGGACTAAAGGAACTGCTCGAAAAGATGAACCATTACAGTGTGAGCCATGAATTTGAAAGTGGTGATGCTTTTCTGGAAGCCTTGCCCTTGGAAAATACGCCCGATTTGTTTATTTTGGATTATTCGATGCCCAACCTCAACGGGATTGAAGTGCTCAAGGAATTGGAAAACCGAAAAAGCAACCATAAGGTATTGCTTCTTACCCAGCATTTCGATGAGCAAATCATAGACGATGCCTATCACTTTGGAGCTCGCGGTTTCCTGCACAAGAATTGCACGGCTCAGGAACTGGAAGCGGCAATCGACAACATTGTGAAAATTGGCTACACGAATGTAACCGAGATTTTGAAACGCATCCGAAATTATGACGGTCAAGCCGATAAGCAACTCCAACAGACCATCCATCTGACCAACCGTGAACGCGAATTCCTGACCTTGGTGTGTGATGAAAGGGAACTGACCTACGATCAGATGGCTATGATCATGCACCTCTCTATAAAATCGATCGAAGCCTACCGGACGGCACTCTTCGAACGCTTCAAGATCAAATCGAAAGTGGGATTGGTGTTGTTTTCCTATAAATATAAATTGACGGAACCTTTTATTTGATTGTAGAGTTTAGAGTTCAGATTTAAGATTTACTTGCTGATAACTCATAACTGGTAACTCTCAACTCACAAAGTAATCCTATACTATTTGGGACGGCACTACCCCCCTTGCATTTTATTTTTATTTTACAGAACTTCATTTGAAAAGTTTAAAAATGACGAAAAATACAAGACAATATTATTTTTTAGGTTCACCATCAAAACTTTTTGACTTCTGATAGTCTTTACATTCATATCCGTCAACATTCTTTGGATTCGATGAATGGGTTTCTTAATTTTCATGAAGTGCCAAAAATTATGGAATGCCCTTTTGAGGTATAAAAAGCTTTTGATTTTGGAGGTATTTTTTAAAAACGGCCGCTTTTAAAAATCCTCAAAACCGCCATTTTTGCATTATCCTCAAAAAATTAACATCGCTTCCTGTCAAAAGGCCTCAGAATGCGTAGAAATACGGGTAGTATTTTTGAGAAATTCTTACTAACGGTTTCCAAATTTTATGTTAATTTTCCGTCAAGCGTAAGATAACACGCTGTAATAAAGAACCGATAAGCTGCACACTATGAGAAAATTGCTTCCCCTTTTGCTACTTCCCCTTGGGCTTTCTGCCCAGGAGATCCTCTGGGAGAAATCCCTTGGCGGACGCCATGCCGAATACCTGACCGACCTCCAGCCCACTGCCGACTATGGCTTCATCATTGGGGGAAGTTCCCTCTCGATGAAATCGGGCAACAAGACCGATCCGGGAAGCGGGGACCTTGACTACTGGATCTGGAAGATGGACGAGCATGGCAGTGCCGAGTGGCAGAAGAGCTTTGGCGGAGGGGCAAGCGATTTGCTGCAAAGCATCAAGACCACGCATGATGGCGGCTTCCTCTTGGCAGGTACCTCGAACAGTTCCAAGGGCTACCAGAAGGCCGTTGAGGGCCACGGAGGCAACGACTACTGGGTGATCAAGCTCAATGCCAAGGGCGACCAGATGTGGCAGAAGTGCTTCGGTGGCATCGGGCAGGATGATTTGCAGACGGTGGTGGTTACAAGGGATGGGGGCTACTTGCTGGCCGGTACCTCGAATTCTTCCGCACCTGCGAAGAACCAAACTGCTGTCGAGGGCACAAAAAAGGAAAAGACAAGGGGGAATACCGATTACTGGATCATCAAGATCGATGCCGATGGGAATGAGCAGTGGCAGAAGACCTACGGAGGCCAATATGCCGACCAGCTGCGTGATGTGGAACAGACCAAGGATGGCGGCTTTATCGTGGCGGGCTATTCCAACAGCCCTACCTCAGGAGAAAAGCTTCAAGAAAACTTCGGACAGGGGGGCGACTTCTGGATACTGAAATTGGATGACAAGGGCAATATCGAGTGGCAACAGGCCATTGGCGGTGCACATGACGACCAGCCCTACGCCATCCGCCAGACGGCCGACCTTGGCTATATGGTGGCGGGAAGCTCCAACAGCCAGACCCGTACCTCGAAGAAGGGAACCGACCTCTGGGTGGTGAAGCTCGGGGAAACGGGCGAGACGCTCTGGGAAGAGGCCTACGACATCGGCTCGGTGGATATCCTCACTTCCCTGATCGAGAACCAGGACGGCAGCTTGCTGATCGGGGCCTACAGCCCGATCTCCTCCGGTGACGAGCAAGGCAAGGAAGGGCTCAACGACTATATGGCAATCAAGATCTCGGAAAAGGGCGAGGAACTCTGGCGGAAATCCATCGGCAGCGAGGGCGAGGATATACTGCGAAAAGTGGTGATGTCCCGCGACGGCGGCTACCTGATGGCCGGTACCTCGAATCCAGAATTCAAGGGCTTTGCCCACAGGAGGCAACAGAAGAAAAAGGGACTGGTCGATGGACTCAACCCGTTGGATAGCAGCCAGCAGCTTGCAGGGGCACAGAAGGCACAGCAGGAACTGGATACTATGGTCAATGACACCGCCTCGCAGGTGAATGAGGCCGTTGCAGGACAATTGGACTCGGCAACCAAAGGCATCAATGACGCCTTGGGCAACAACAACGACTCTGGCTTCAAGCTTGGGGCCAACTCCCCAGTGGGCAACCTGCTGAATCCGACCAACTCTGGAGGAGGCAATGGCGGCAGCCAGGGAGGTGCAGTGCCGATGGAAAACTTGGGGCCAAAGCCGGGAGCGAAAATCTCCAGGGACAAGAAGCAGAACTATGGCGGGAAGGACTTCTGGGTGGTGAAGATCAAGGACAAGGAGAAGCCGGTGAAGGAAAAGCTTAAGATCGAGGCGATCCCCAACCCCGTTATGAGCTACACGAACGTGATCGTGGGCTTTGACTTTGACACTGGTACGGCACGCCTGTATGACATTGGGGGCCGCGAGCTGCAGAAGTTTGCAATCGACAGTAGGACGGTTCCGGTGAACCTCTCGGGGTATCCTGTTGGGGTGTATATCGTGAACATCCAGACCAACAAGGGTGAGGGAAGCGTGAAGGTAATCAAGAATGACAATTAGGATAAATCGAAATAAGATGGATATAAGGACTACATTTTATAGCATTGCACTGCTTGTTGCAGGAATTTCAAGCCAACAGGTTACAGGACAGGAAGTGCCAAAGGTAATACCGCCTTCACCTGAGGCGGCCACCATCCTGCAGCATTCTCCTGTGAATGTTTCGCTTTACACGGGAACGCCTAACATATCGGTGCCGTTCCATACCATCTCACACGGAGGTGTGGAGGTGCCAATTTCCTTATCGTATAGCTCGGATGGAATACGAGTGGGTAATATCGCCTCCTGGGCAGGACTTGGCTGGTCGCTCAATGCAGGAGGGCTTATTTCAAGAACGATCAACAAGTTGCCAGATGATGCACCAGTTGGATATATGAACACCACCTTTACCATCGCTGACCTTCTCTCAAGAGATGATGATCCAATGGGGACGAATGCCAAGCAGGGACAATTGTTTACAATCTTAGGATATGGTGCACTTAGGGATTATGAACCAGATGCATTCAACTTTAGTTTTCTGGGCTATTCTGGGCAGTTCCAATATAAAAGAGAGGGAAATGAATCCACTATTGAGCTTATTCAAACACCTCTGAGTAACCTGAGGATTGAGACGACACAGAGTTCTGGAGTGATCATTGGGTTTATGATAACCGATGAAGCGGGAATCAAATATTATTTTGGAGAGTCAAAAGATGGAAGCAGGAAGGGTCGCGAATATTTAAGGGATGCGAAAACTAAGTCACACGTCAATGAAAGTATACTTACAAGTAGCTCACCTAATTCCATAGGGTCATTCAACTGCTATCAATCGTGGATGCTGATGGATATCGTATTCCCTACAAGAAGTGAAATCATAAGGTTTTCCTATTCTACGGAAAATAATGTAGGAACCTATGTCTTGACGGGGCAGGAAACGAAGAAGGGTTATGCGGTAGATTGTCAGGAAAAAAGTTCAAACTACCTGATGAAAAAATTTGACCAGCCCAAACTGAAAGAAATTGCCTTTCCGTTTGGAAAAGTTATCTTTGAGAAGGAAACTATAGGGCGCTTGGATCTGGCGAATTCCTATGCATTGAGAAGGCTAATGCTGATCGACACCAAGAAGAATAACAATGATTCAATTGTCAAAAAGATGCAGCTGCATACGTCTTATATGGTAAGTGCGCCAGAAGTTCTAACCCAATTTTTTGGAGATGAGCTAGAGGGAAGGTATCGTTTAAGGCTTGATTCCCTTTCACTTCAAGGCAGAGCTACAAGTATAGCGACCCAAGGCCGGTATGTGTTCAAATACAATCCCATAAAGTTACCCAACCGCTATTCCAATTCAATAGATTATTTTGGCTATTATAATGGAAGACAGAACAGCTCGCTACTGCCAAAAACATTTTTTCAGCCACCCCTTGTATATAATACGAGTGGACTGCAGATTTCTATAGGCGATGCGAATAGGTCTGTCTATCCAAATTATACAAATGCCTCTGTCCTTGAGAAGATTATATATCCTACCGGGGGATATGAGGAATTCGTGTGGGAGAACAATTTCGTTGGTAGCTTTTCGGGTAGCGACACATCCTATAGGGACAACCTGACAGACAACTTTGTCCATAATAATCCTAATAACAATAACAGTAATTATATTCAGGATACCACGGATCCCGTCTTTTATTTTATGACTGATACCAGCTTTCCAGGTGTAACTCTTAGTGGAAATATCTATTCGCGAACGCTAACAATACCTCCGAATGTAAAGGGAGGTATTGAATTCATTGCCACTATGACGGGATGTGCAGCACCTTTCAGTCAGAATAATTGTCATTTTTTTTTCAAAATAGTTGGCATTACCAACTCTAGCTTTTTATTGAATATCCATGAGCCGAATTTCTCGATCAAGGCTGCTGATATGCCTGCCGGCGACTACAAGATTATTGCAGAATCCAAAACTCCCGTGGATCCAAACCAGCAAACAGGTATCGGATCTAATACTGCTACACTTCAGGTCAGATGGTCCCGTGACCCAAATCCAGACGAGTGGATATATGCAGGGCTAAGGATCAAGGCCATCAATTCGTTTGACAAGTTGACAAGCAAGGCATTTACTAAGGAGTATGCATATGAATACCTGGATCCCATTAGCAATACTTATAGATCCAGTGGAAGGGCTATAAATTTTATTGACGTATTGGATGAAAATTATTTTACCAGCTGTTCAACTTATATGGGTCAAGGCTATAAGTTAACATCTGGAAGTCAGGTGCCTATGGAGGCAACTAAAGGCAATCTAGTTGGTTATACTCATGTAACGGAAAGATTAAATGAGGGACTGAGTGGCTATAACAAATATACCTATTCCTTTATTGATAAATTCCCTCTTGATCCGCCTTTGGATCCTGCATTTACAGGCGTCTTATATGTTGGGGCTTACGCAGAGAGTTTCAAGCGTAGAACCCATTGCGATTGGCTGAGAGGAAATATTGATACGCTTGAAACGTATGACAGATACCATAACCAATTAAGCAGCAAGGTATATGAATATGAGTTTGCTGACAGAAGCTTTATTGTGAATCATGGTATTGAGACCATGGCTTATGATCCCTATCCTGTAGATTACACAGTAGTATGTCCCTGTGATAGAATAAATGTGAATTTTTATTCAACTGTAACCGAGCGTCACAGATTAAAGAATGTAATAGAGAAGAGTTTCTTTGATGGAAATGAAGTTACCGTCTCAAAGGAATATACCTATAATCACTTATCGCAGCTCAAGGAGGAAAAGACTTACGACGATGCTGGGTTGAATATTAGGAAAGGCTATCTTTATCCCACAGATTCCGAAATGGCTTCCAGGCCCTATTCCGCAGCACTGGTGTTACAGAACAGGATTGGAATTCCCCTTGTTACGACAACCTCAGATGCAAGTGGTGAATTAAGCCGTCAGGAGACGGTTTACAAGGATTGGTCCAGCAACCTCTGGCTTCCTGAGATTATCCAAACTTCAAAAGGAGGTGTTACAACATTGGAGCCTAGAGTAAAATACATACAGGTCAGTACAGCTAATGGAAACCCTCTTGAAGTTCAGCAGGCCAATGGTACCAGTATCTGTTACATTTGGGGCTACAACTATATACTTCCAGTTGCCAAGATCGAAAACATTGCTTACGGAAACATTCCTTCCATGCTTATCAACGAAGTAATCAACAAGTCCAATGCCACCCCGTATGTGGAAGCCGATATGATTAATGCATTGAACGCTCTTCGGAATGATCCTGCCCTTGCCAATACGATGGTAACTACTTATACTTATGATCCCTTGGTAGGCGTCACCAGCATCACCGACCCCAAGGGCGACAAGGTTACCTATCACTATGACAACTTCAACCGCCTGCAGTATGTCAGGGACAAGGACAACAATATCCTGAGCGAGAACCAATACCATTACAGAACACAAAACTAGGAAGCATGAAACAGCTATTATATACCCTACTGCTTCTGCCTGTGATGGCAATGTCGCAAACTACGACCCAGAACTATGTGAAGAGCATAGTCTACAAGCAGCCTACCAGTACGGCTCTTCCTGCAAGCCCTACCGCTGCCCAGGCGGCAGTGAATGTCACCTACTTCGATGGCCTTGGAAGGCCGATGCAGCAGGTTGCCCATAAGCAATCGGCAATCGGGACGGGAACGGACATCGTGACCCCTATCGTCTATGACGACTTTGGCAGGCAGACCCACGACTACCTTCCCTATGCCGCACAGACGGCCACCATGGCCTATGATACAGTGGCAGTGGCCAACGTATCGGCCTTTTACAATACGACAGCCTATGAGAATACCACAAACCCCTACAGCCAGAAGCGATTGGAGGCCTCGCCACTTGGCAGGGTGCTTGAGCAGGGAGCCCCGGGAGCGGACTGGATGGTAAACCCTACAAGCGACCTTGACCATACCATCAAGTTTGACTACAAGACCAACGGGGCCAACCAAGTACGGCTGCTAAAGGCCAATTCCACTTGGAATGGGAACGCTACGAGTCCGGTTTACAATATTGCTATTGTCAACAGCGGTTACTATCCTGTAAACACGCTCTGCAGGACCATAACCAAGGATGAGAATTGGGT
>NZ_AUGO01000013.1 GCF_000422705.1 Flavobacterium soli DSM 19725
TGTTTGATATGTTGGTTGTTATGGGTTATTGTAGAAAATGAAAAAGAATAGGTATTATTTCTTGTAATGCAAGTGAGGAACTATTTTTTGAATTCTACTAGTTTTAGAACAATTCTAATTGTTGAGAAGGTTTATCCGTTTCTACAGGTTTTTTGCCATAAAATAATTCCATCATCCCAAATTGCTTATCGGTTATTTGCATCACGCCAATTTTACCATGTTCGGGGAGATTATTTTTTATTCTCTTAGTATGCACTTCGGCATTTTCTCTACTGGCACAAAAACGCATATAGATCGAGAATTGAAACATAGAAAAGCCATCGTCCAATAATTTCTTGCGAAACGTACTGGCAATTTTACGCTCTTTGCGTGTTTCGGTGGGCAGATCAAAAAACACTAATATCCACAAACTTCTATATTGATTTAGTCTGGTGTAATGTTCGTCATACATAAACGGGGTATAAAATCTTTCTTGCACTTCCTTCAAAACATTGATGTAATGAATTTGTAGTTCGACTCATTGCCACCATCAAAGGGCTTTGTTTTCCGTCAATTAGCACATCAATAGAAGCGATGCTCAACAATTGTTTTTTTATTTCAACTGTCAATTCCTCTATTTTATCTTCTGTTTCCATGATGTGGCAAACTATCAAATCAACAAAAGGTCTGTAAGGTTCCATAATGTCATCTGCCAAACAATAGGCATTGTATTTGTTTCGGTGAAAAATTCCTAGTGTTGGTAGCATTCCAGAACTTACAAGGGCCCTAGCTGTAATTCCTCTTAAAATGGCATAGCCGTAATTTAATAGATTGTTTGGAGGTAAACCTTTTTGTTGTCTGGTAAATCCTTCAATATCAAATAATTTATCCCAATAATAAACCGCAGCCCTTGCTTCGTGATTTAAAGCATCACCCGAAGTTACTTCTTTTGCCCAAAGTTCCATCTTTCGCATCGGAATTCCTTTTTCCCTGAGTAAACCAGCCTGATTGGTAATTTTGCTACTGATTGTTTGTTGCCACAAGTTTTTCTTTAAAGGTAGGGAAGCTTCAATTTGATGCCGAAAGCGTTCGGTTTGTTCGGTATGACCGCTCAAGGGCATTAACAAACCAATAGGTAAGTGGTATTGGTCACAATTGATTAAAGCTACATTGTTATGGGTCAGTTTTTCGAGTAAGCCATTGGTAATGGTAATTTGTTGGTTTTCCAAAACGATGACACCAATATCTTCTATAGCAACAGTTTTGGTTTCTTGTTCCTTGTCAGGATAAGAAACTACTAACTGCTCATTTTTTGTGCTTAAATAAGCAGGGTTGCCGAAGAAAAGGGTTCGTTTTATCATAACTAATATTCTCCTAATTGAACGATCTTACCTAAATGATTGATGCGAACTTTTATAATTCCTTCAAAATAAGGAAGGCTTTTAATAGACTTATAAGTTTTGTCTTTTAATTCTTTTACATCATTTATTGTCGTTTCTAAATGATGTCTAAATACATAATCTCTAACGGAAGCGCTCCCATATTCAACTTTAGAAAATTTCTGGACTCTGAATAAATTCTTACTTATCAATTCTTTGCTTATAAGATTATATAAGTCAAATTCTTTTGGATTAAATCCTTCGGAAGGAAATATAAAAAACTCATTTTGTTTCATAGAGAATAAGAATTTCCAACCTTTTTCGTGATTTTTATTGATAATAGATAATCCTAGATTTTTACGAGTTATAGCTTCAAAAAATGAAATTACTTCGTCTTGTAGATTGCCTTTTTCATCTCTGTAAATAGCAACGTGATGGTTGTTTCCAGTACTCACAAAATCAACAGGAATTGGGTTGTTGTTTTCGTCTAAAATTTCATTACCAAAATGGTCTTTTTTAGTATGTAAAGCTTGTGCATTGCTAACTCCACTAATTGTTACTCGTTTTATGGCAATTCCTTTCTCTTTGTTTTGCCAAATTGGGTTTTCGTCAAGGTTTGCAAACGCTTTTTTGGGGTCATTAGCAAATTCATTCAAACGGTCTTGAAGAATGGTTTTTAAGCCAACATCAATTACTTTGTCGATTTTAAAATCAGGTGTTATGTCTTTCCTGATTGTATAATCGGCTTCTAGCCAAACTATTTTGACTTTTTCGGGAACTACAATGGTATCTTTTAGACTAATATAAATAGGTGTTTTGTTCAAAGCATTTTTTCCTGTAAACGCTTTTTTAGGATCGTTGCCATTTTCTTGTAATCTTTTCGATAAGGCTTCTCGATATTCTTTTTTTGCAACTTTTTGAATATACTCTTCAGTGAAATTTGCATTCACTTTTTCTTCTTTGGTAACATACTGTTGTAGTTTCCCATAAACTGTTTCTTTATGCAACTGTCCTCTCGGTGTCAATTGAATCTTCTGATTAGTTCCACCACTTTTTTTAGTTATGTTTTTATTTTTGGTAACTACTTTATTTTTTGCTTTGTAGGAAATCAAAATACCTTCAAGTTGTTTTTTAGCTTCTTCTCTAAAGTTTGGCATTGGTTCAATAAATCGAAGTTTGTTATTCTTGTCTCTTCTCAAATATTTTGTTTCAATTCCAAAAACTGAACTTGCTTTTTTATCGCCTTGTGTTTTTGCATTTAGATTATTCAAATACTGAATATAAGCTGGTTTAGTAAAAGCAACCGTTATGGCATCCATTGCATGATGTCGATGGTCATTTCGTTTTGTCCAATCTTTAATTTTGTATAAGCGTTCTCCGTTTTTACCTTCTTCAATATGGGTTAAACCCAATTTGTCGTATTTCTCCCAATTGAGTTCTTTCATCACATCAACTAATTCCCAATCTTCACGAAGTTTGTCAGTTACGCTACCAATTGTTGCAGTGACATTTCTGGAAACTTCCAATAAAATTTCTTTAGCTTTCTTAGCAATGTATTGTGTTTCTCTTAATTGACGAGCAATAAAATCTTCTGGAATTTCATTGTCAGCCATCAAAAGTTTATTCTGTTTAGTTTTGCTAATTTTTCCAAACAAACTCTTTACCCTTTTTTCGAACTGGTCAAATTCTTCGAGAGATAATTTTTCTTGTAAAAAGGAATAAGCTGTTTTATTATTTTTATCAATGTTTAATTGTCGCTCACAAATAGTTTTATTTGAAAAACTATCATCAAATAAACGTGATTTGGGAATGATATGTTCAATATCATAGTCTTTTGTAAACAGTCTTGATGGTTCTATTGGTTTTCCTGTATACAATGAAATTCCATCACATTCTTTCCAAAGTTTATAGCGTATAATGTCATTTCGGGTTACACGATGGATTCCAAACTCGGAATGTAATAATTTCCTGATTTGCTCATGTTCTGCCGTACTTTTGTTAATTGCTTTTGTCATTTCGCTTCGTTGCTCATTGTTGTTTTTTAACTCACGAGCAAGTTCGACACGAATTTCATCAGGTTTCCCCATTGTTGGGTCGGCAATAATGGCATTAATTACATTAATCATTTGATTAAGAATTTTCTCTACCACAGGATTTCTCAAACTATTTTTCTTGATTAAATCTAATGTGTCTTTTAGAATTCTTTCATTATTTTGTTCTGTCGTTAATGATGATGAATGGTTGTAACCAACTAAGAAGCAAGCTTTGTCATAAATATGTCCATCCATCAAATGGGGTAATATTTTTTTTATGGCTTTGGCACTCAAACTTCCATAATCTGCTTGTAAATTTATATTTAAAAGAAAAGGAATGTGATTTTCTTTGAAACCAAATTTGCTAATCAAGCTTTTTTTCAAAAAATCATCTTCTTCTGCTGAATATAATAGATGCCACAATTGATAATAAGGTTGTTTGTCGAAATCATTACCTTGAATATTAGAGTCAAAATCTAAAATACCAGTATTGATTTCTAAATCTGAAAAAGCAGATTTGATAATGTTTTTTATATCCTTAGTATCAAGTTTTGAAAAGTCTAGTTCGTCATAGCCCTCTAAAATTAATATTTTTTCAAATGCTTTATAGATTGATGTATTAGTTCTGTTTCCTTCAATTTTTTTGAAATTAACAGTATGTATACCTTTCTTTAGTTCACAAAAAGTTAACATCTGAATATCTGTAATACTTTCTTTTAACTGCAATTCTTTTGCAATTATTTGCTTCAATTCTTCGCTCAATTCAAATATCTCTTTCGTAGTTTCATTTTTAACGACAACATTATTCAAATTCTGCCAAATTCTGAATTCTTGAAATAATGGAGACGATTTAGGAATGGCTTTATGTCCTTTTTCAAATTCGCAAAAACTTACCAGATGTTTTTGAGATTTCAATTTTCGTTGGTAGAAAATGGTAATATCTCGAACTTCAGATTTTAATTTTTCATCTAATTCAGTATGAAATTTCGACTGAGTTTCCCATATTTTTTCAAATTCATCTAAATAATCCTGACGGTAAAAAACTTGATTTTTTAGTTCGGCATGTGCGTTTTTCTGAAGTTGCTTGTATTGAAATTGGCCAACAGTTTCCTGATTGAAATATAATTCCTTGCTTCGGTCGCTAATGGCACCAAGATAACCGCTAGATTGATTAATTTGATTATTTATTTCAGTTATAATAAATGCCAAAATCTTCAAATCCAGTTCATTTGCCAAAGCCTCATTTCTCCATTTGTAATGTTGTAATTTTGTTTCTTCTCTTGTTCCTTTATTTTCGGCAAGAGGAATATTTAATGTTCTTGAGAAATGTTGAGAAGTAACAGTTCTGGTTTTACCTTGAATGTATTCAAGAAGCTTATCATTGATTTGATCAGAATGAAATTGATTTTGAAAACGCACAATTTTCTCTAATTCCTTCTGTAAATCAGAACGGTAAAAATCAGGAATGAATTTTCCACCATTGGATAAAGAATTATAAACCCATTGTCCAGGAGTTAAATTGTTTTCAAAAATTTCTTTGGCAATTTTCATTCCGTCTATTGCATCTCCTTCTTCAGCTGTTTTTGCTTTTCTACTGCTTTTATAACCGCGTTTTTTGTTGAGCATTAATAATACCTGAACCAATTCTTCCTTAGTAACAAATTCTGTTGCGGATTTTGCTCTTAATTTATAAGATGAAAAAGTTGTTGCAGAGCCAGTTTCGGCATAAATAAAATCATTGGGTATGAATTTTATTTCAGTAAAAATTTTCAACAATGCATCTCTTCTTTGCTTAAAACGTTGCAAACCTCTTCTTGCACCACGTTTTAATGTTCTATCTGCATTTATAGAAATTGTATTGCCTTTTTTAAAATCAGCTTCTTCATCAGTAGTAAGAGGAACAATACGAACTCCAGTATTTATAATAGATGAGGCTTCGTTTTCATTCTCAGCTTCATTAATAAAAGCCCAACCTATCGAGTTAGTCCCCAAATCCAATCCTAATATTTTTTTCATAATTAAAGATTTAATTTCGCAATTTAATTCAAAAAAAAATAGCAACATTACGGTTTTCCTCATTCCAACATTAAAAATAATGTTGTAGTATTGCAGTACAATTTTGAAGCAATTCACAATAAGGATTATTCCGTTGTGAAAACATTCAAAGCGGCTTCAAAAGGGTCGCTTTTTTTATTGCATTAAATCCAAATTTAAATTACGGAAAACCTCATTTTCAAATTAGCATAAAAAAAATACCCTGAATTAGTTCAGAGTATTTACTTGTATCGTGTTAAGGGAGAACTTTTGATTTTAAAACAATAGTAATTTTTGGATGTTTTCGTCGATGTTAATTATGAACTAGTTGAAGGGTTTTCATTCTTTCTCTTGGACAGTTGTTCCATAAAGCACGAAGGCGACATTCCAACAATCGATTTGAATACTGCCGTAAATTTACTATGAGAAGAGAAGCCACATTCGTTGGCCAGATAGCTAATCTTATAGTTGAGGTAGGCATGATTGGATTCCATTTTTCTGATAATGTAATGGATCCTCAACTCGTTGATATAACTATTGAAATCTTTCTTTTTGTACTTATTGATAACGTAGGACAAATACTTCGTGTTGGTTTTTAATTTTACCGCCAATGCCGAAAGATTCAGGCTTTTGTCCGTATATTTTGTACCTTCTTCAAAGTGAATAAGCTTTTTCAGCAATTCTTCCTTCACCTCGTTTGACATTAATTTCTTTTCACACTCTTCTGCTAGCGGGTCAATATTTTCTCCATTTGACAATTGATGCTCCATTCCAAATTCAGCATTAGGATCATCAATCAGTGAATGAATCCGGCTTTTCTTTTTATAATTAATTCGTTCCAATAATATAACGGATAGTACAATGAGGGAAACATAGATCAGCAGAAAGTAGAACTTACTGTTTTCAAGCAGCACGGCGGCTGCAATACATTGAAAATGTTCGGGGAAGGAGCACGTTATGGGATCGGCCCCACTAACATGCTTGTAGGTGTCTTCTGGAATTTCCTCTGCCACCTTAAAAAGGATATTAGTAAAAAAATCGACCTTTCTTAAAAAACCACCTAAGGCATTCAAATCGGTATTAATTAGCATCGCACTAATTGACTGGAAAACTGGGGTAATGTTTACTGTCATAGTTTTTTGTTTAATCAATCTATTTAAATTATTTAATTTCTATCAAAAACGACTCATTTACTCCAACTACAACGTTGTAGTTGTTTCAACTTGAATGGTAAAAATTTAAATCTGCTTCTTAGGTTGTTTACGCAAATTTCATTACTAGAAACTTATTGAAACGCATTTTGAAAATAGTTTCCATTTTTAACTAACAATGAATGAAACGAATATAGAAAAAATTAGGGAGAATTCCTGTTTAATATAAGGAATAGACTGACAAAAAAAAATACAAATCATTATCTCTTAATTAACAACTGTTTATCAATGATTTAGTAGTTGTTTTCACCTAGTAGAATTCACGAATTCTGATAGTCCAAAAAACAAAGACACCTAAATATTGCTCTACTTTTACATCAAGATTCCTTCTTTTAACCCCACCCAACAAAAAAAAATATAACCCAAGTTACCCCTTAAACTGAGTTATAAATTTTAAAAAAATGTATTCTATGGTAATGAATTCTACCCTCCAAAAATCCAAGATTCTTTTATTATTATTGTTTTTTGCGTTTCTCCCTACACTCAGTGTAAAAGCGCAAACAAGAATCTATGCCACCTCCATTACTTCACAAAGTGAAGTGGACGACTCGGCAAATGCTATTGATGAAAATATGACAACGAGAGCCCGAATTAGGGCAAGTTCAGGTGTAGCTCTAGGTCTAGGAGCCTACTCGGGACACCTTGAAATTAAATTTGATGACGTTCTAGCGGCAAACACTACCAGCTATGTTAAGATAGCCACCGACGACAATCTGCTACCGTTCCTATTAGGTGGGGGCCTTGGTGGATTGCTTGCAGATGTCGGCGGTGTAGTGCTTGTTGGCAATCAAGAATTCACTGTGCAAGCTAAAAATGTGAACACAGTGGTACTGGAAGGCGAAAGCTCGGACAGTTCTGACTTTGATGGCAATAGCCTCAGGGTAGTGACAAATGCGGCTGGAGAGTATTTTTTGGCCATCACGCCAAGTGCACCTTATGATCGCATCCGCCTTACTAATGAAATCGGATCTCTTCTAGGATTATTCAATATACGTCGACTCGATGTGTATGAAGCCTATTATGTAGAGGACCCTGCCAATTGTGGTACAGCAGCTTTCACTTCTTTTAGCGGATCAGGAATAACTTTGGATCTGCTAGAACTTGCTTCGGCAGGAGTTGAAAATCCTGAATTTGCGATTGATGCTAACCCCGCTACTCATTCTACTTTGAGCCAAGGGATTCTTGGTGTGGCAGCTTCTATAGAACAAACCGTTTACTTTGAAGGGCTTTCGGATGTTTCAGACCAGTATGCCGTTCGCCTTCGATTAGCTCAAACTTTAGTCGATCTAAATATTGCAAATAACATAACTGTAACGGGCTTTAACGGAGCAAACCAGGTTTTTAGTTCTAATTTAGGTACACTCTTGACGCTGAATTTGCTTTCTCTTCAAGGAGATGAAATTATGACTATTCCTGTAAACCCGGGTGTTCCAGTAGATAGGATCAGTGTTCGTTTTGCATCCTTGGTAAGTCTGTCAGCCTTGCAAAATCTTGACTTTTTTGGCATAACCAGAACACCTGGGCAACCGTTGATTACGGATCCAGCTACAGCAGATGCTCAAGTTTGCGAAGGCGAAACAGCGTCACTATTAGCTGATACTCCTGTTGGAAATGAATTGCGTTGGTATGATGCTGCAACTGCAGGAACATTATTGGAAACAGTAGCGGCAGGTGCTCCATTTGTTACGCCATCATTAACAAATACTACAATCTATTATGTTGCTTCAGCAAGAATTGGGTGTCCTGAAGAATCGGCTAGAGTAGCCGTTACGGTTACTGTAAATTCAGTTGCTACGCCAACAACTACTGATACTACTCAGGATTTTTGTTCCTATACGCTTCCAACTCTTGCCAGTTTACAAGTAAATGAAGGAGATTTAGTTTATTATGATGCTGCAACAGCAGGAAATCTTCTTCCTTCAACCACTTTATTGGCAAATGCGACAACTTATTATGTAGCTATCGCTGATGCCGGAACGGGTTGCGAAAGTACCGTTCGATTAGCGATCACTGTTAGCCTTGCCGACTTATGTAGTACAAATGTTACCGCAAAAATGATGTTGCAAGGAGCTCTTTTTGGAGCAGGTGGTGGACTTATGCGTGACGATCTTCGTGTGAAAGGATTGATTCCTTTGGCACAGCCTTACAGTAGCTCACTAAACGAACGCTTTACCCATGTAAATGGAGGAGGAACTGAAACCACGACTCAAGCTGTGCTTGATGCTAACGATGGAACAGGTGATGCAATTGTGGACTGGGTTTTCCTTGAGTTCAGAGAAGCTGCCAACAACCAAAACATAGTGAGAACAGTATCGGCACTTTTGCAAAGAGACGGTGATGTAGTAGCTGCTGATGGTGGTGCTTTAACAGTTGACCTTCCAGGAACATTCCTGATTGCCATAAAACACAGAAACCACTTTGGTGCACTTTCTAGTACGGCTGTAACGGTAACAAATGCAGCAGTAACATTGGATTTTACCACATTAACAAATGATGATTTGTTTTCAAACCCAGGTTTTTCTGGACAAGTGTCGATGACGACAATAGGAGGGAACAAGGCTTTGTACTCCGGTAATGCCAATTTTGATATCCGTATCAAATATGATGGCGTAGCCAATGACCGACAAATGACGGCCAGCCAAGTGCTATCCCACCCAAACAATACGGGCTTGATTTTAAATTTTGCCAATGCTGAAGGATACTATTCAGGAGACATCAATATGGATGGAGTTGTATTGTATGATGGTGCCAATAACGACAGGCAACTGATTTTGAATACGGTTTTAACCTATCCACTGAATCTCAATTTGCTGACAAATTACAACGGACTGCTTGAGCAGATGCCTTAAAGAATTTATAGAGAAAAAAAAGTTTTACCCCACCAACCCCAACCTTTTATAAATTATGAAAAAAAATATCCTGAAGGCTTTCCTAATGGTTATTATGCTATTTGGAATACAGCAAGCAAATGCTCAGCAAATCGAACTTAATGTAACTTTCAATCCTTCCATGTGCCACTATGAGGTGTATGCAAGACCTGATTTTACACAAAACAATTTTATTTTGGCAGGAGGGAGTCAAGTGACCATCTTACTTCCTAGTAGTGTTGATAATTCTTCTGTTCTAATAACAAATGTCAACGGAGGTCCTTGGTCAGATAATTCACAGGTGTATGCTCCAGCAGCATTACCTGCAAATGACTTTCATGCCTTGTCAACCAATGGTTCTACAGTAAATTTCGTTACTGGCGTAGAGCTATTGTTATTTACTTTCGAACTTCCAGGCGGCTCTTGTTGTGCTGCGGGAGTAAGGTTGTTTAACAATACGACCGATCCCCAATCAAGTGACCCAGGCATGGGAGGCGGAGATTTTAACAATTATGTCGCCAATGCCTTGTCGCTAAACGATCTTTACTTAGGGAATTATAATAACGGCGGTACTATTTGTGATCCGTGTCTTATAAATCCCGTTGCAGTTCCTACAACTACTGACCCGACTCAGGATTTTTGCCTCATAGATGCACCAACCTTAGCCGATTTGCAGGTAAATGAAACCAATATTAGATGGTATGCAGCTGCAAGTGGAGGAACTCCATTGCTAAATACTACGGCTTTGGTTTCTGGAACGACCTATTATGCTGCACAATTTGAACTTATTGATGATTGTGAAAGTGCTACACGTTTGGCCATTACTGCCACAGTTGGTAATGCTGCAACTCCAACAACAACCGATACTACCCAAGATTTCTGTCTTATTGATGCTCCAACTGTAGGAAACATTCAAGTGAACGAAGCTGGAGTAATTTGGTACACAGCAGCAACAGGAGGATCGGTCGTGGCAAATGCTTCTGCTTTAGTAAGCGGTACTACTTATTATGCTTCGCAAACCATTGGCGGATGCCCAAGTGCTACACGTCTTGCAGTAACCGTAACGGTGAATAATGCTGCAACTCCAACAACAACTGATACCACTCAAGATTTTTGTCTTATAGATAGTCCAACTGTTAGTGACTTACAAGTAAACGAAGCAGGTGTGGTTTGGTATACAGCTGCAACAGGCGGAGCTTTAATCGCTGGAAATACCGCTATAGTAAGCGGAACGACCTATTATGCTTCGCAAACCATTGGTGGATGTCCAAGTGCTACTCGTCTTGCCGTAACGGCAACAGTAGGAAACGCTCCAACGCCAACTACTACTGACTCTACTCAAGATTTTTGCCTTATTGATGCACCAACGGTAGGGGATATCCAAGTTAATGAAACGGGAATAACGTGGTATAGTGCCGCAACTGGCGGAGTTGTTGTAGCCAATGGAACAGCTCTATCAAGCGGAACTACCTATTATGCTTCGCTAACAGATGCTGGTACAGGTTGCGAAAGTGCTACACGTTTAGCGGTAACCGTAACTGTAGGAAATGCTACAACTCCAACAACTACTGATACTACACAAGATTTTTGTCTTATAGATGCTCCAACAGTGAGTGATATTCAAGTGAATCAAGCTGGGATTACATGGTATACTGCAGCTACAGGCGGTTCAGTAGTAGCTGGAAATACAGCCTTAGTTAGCGGAACAACCTACTATGCTTCACAAACCTTAGGAAGCTGTCAAAGTGCTACACGTTTGGCAGTAACCGTAACGGTAGGAAATGCTGCAACTCCAACAACAACCGACACTACCCAAGAATTTTGTCTTATCTTGAATCCACTTGTTAGCGCTATACAAGTCAATGAAGCTGGAGTAACATGGTACAATGCCGCCAATGGAGGTTCGGCTGTAGCCAATAACACACCTCTAGTAAATGGAACTACCTATTATGCTTCGCTAACAGATATTGCTTCAGGTTGTGAAAGTGCAACTCGTCTAGCTGTAACGGTAACGGTAGCCAATGCGACAACACCAACAACTACTGACACTACACAAGATTTTTGTCTTGTAGATAACCCAACGGTGAATGATATTCAAGTTAATGAGGCAGGGATTGTTTGGTTTACCGCTGCAACTGGCGGTAGTGTAGTAGCAGGTAATACAGCTCTTGTGAGTGGTACAACTTACTATGCTTCTCAAACAATTGGCGAATGCGAAAGTGCTACTCGTTTGGCTGTAACGGTAACTGTTGGAAATGCTGCGACACCAACTACAGACAACCCAACACAGCAATTCTGTTCTTATAATAACCCAACATTGAACTCAATAGATGTGAATGAAGCAGGAGTAATCTGGTATGCAGCAGCTACTGGAGGAACAGCACTTGCAGCAAACACACCATTAGTAAATGGAACAACCTATTATGGCGTTTTGGTAAACCAAGGTTGTGAAAGTGCAACTCGATTAGCCGTTACGGTAAACCTATCGAACCTGTGTGATGTGACACTAAATTTAAAAGCCATGTTGCAAGGGGCTCTTTACGGAACATCAAACGGATTGATGCGTGATAATTTAAGAACATTGGATCTTATTCCGCTCAACCAACCTTACAGTAGTGCACTCAACATGAGGTTCACTCATGTAAATGGAGGTGGTGCTGAAACGACAACATCGGCAGTTTTAAGCGTAAGCGGAGGAGCTGCAATTGTAGACTGGGTATTCCTAGAATTTAGAGAAGTTGCCGCTCCACATTCGGTTTTTAAAACGGCATCTGCTTTATTGCGTCGTGATGGAACTATCGTGGCTGGAGATGGTGGAGCATTAGTAATCTCTAATCTTCCAGAGAATTTCCTAGTAGCAATCAAACATAGAAACCATTTCGGAACCATGATAGCTGAAGCAGTAACGGTAGAAAATAATACTGTTACGCTTGATTATACAACAATGGATAGCAATGACTTTTATGTCCTTTCTGGAACATCTGCCGGAATTCCAAGTGTAAGTATAAGTGGTATGAATGCCATGAGAGCTGGAAATGCAAATTTTGACCGTCGAATCAAATATGATGGGGTTAATAATGACCGACAGATACAAGGATCCCAAGTGCTTTCGCATTCAGGAAATTCAGGTAATGTATTGAATTATGCAGGAGCCGAAGGGTATTTTTCTGGAGATATTAATATGGATGGAAAAGTACTATATGATGGTGCTAACAACGATAGACAAATCATTTTGAATATAGTGGTAACCTATCCGATGAATACTGGAACACTTGCCAATTATAACGATTTGGTAGAACAGATTCCTTAATTGGATGACCATTTTACAAAATGTTTGATATGATAATTTTAACTTTTATAAAAGTGCGTATGAAAAGTTTTATACTTAAAATGCTAATCCTAGGACTAACGTTCTTTGCTGCGATAGATTTCTATTCGCAAGATATAGACCTTACCCTAAAGTATATACCCGAAACCAACCTGTATGAAGTATATGCTCGTCCTGATTTCAGCCAGAACAATTTCTTCTTGGCTGGAGGTAGTCAGATTACCGTAGTACTTCCTGCTTCAGCACCAGATACCGGGTTGGCAGTAGTTTCAGTTAATGGTGGTCCATGGTCAGATAATTCACAGGTTTATGCTCCTTTGGCAGCAACCACAAGTGATTTTCATGGAATTGCAACTAACGGTTCACAAGTTAATCTTGTAACGGGAGCCGAATTGTTACTTTTTCGTTTCTCATTAGCTGCTGGTTGTGTACCAGGAGTGAGAATCTTCAACAATGCCACCGATCCAGGTTCAGGAGCTCCAGGTATGAATGGAGCAGGATTTGGCAATTATGTTGGTAATGTCTTTACATTAGAAGACCATTATGGAGAAAATTATAATAATTCAGGTACAGTATGTGGTCCTGTAGATGACGATGGGGACGGTGTCAATCAAGGTGTCGATCCTGATGACAATGATCCTTGTGTACCAAATCCTAATTTTGCAACCTGTGATCAGGATAACGACGGATTAACCAATCAGGAAGAAATTGCCATTGGTACAAATCCAACAAATCCAGACACCGATGGCGATGGAATAAACGACGGAACCGAAGTATTAAATGGTTCAAATCCTTTAAATCCATGTGATCCAAATCCTGCGAATCCAGCTTGTGTGGTAGATCCAGAAGTTGAGTTTACCATCAAGTTCAACCCAGTGACGTGCACCTATGAGGTATATGCATTACCAAACTTCACCCAGAATAATTTCTTTATTGCTGGTGGTAGCCAAATTACAGTGGCAATACCATCTCTTGCAGGCAATCAGCCTTTAGTGATTACAACCCTTGCAGGAGGTGTATGGACGGATAATTCGCAAGTTTATGGACCAGGAGCTTCTCCTTCAAATGATTTCCATGCGATTTCTAGTGATGGTTCTATGATCAATTTTGTTCAGGATACTGAGATTCTATTGTTTACGTTCCAATTGCCAGGAGGTGTTTGCTGTTTGGAAGGTGTAAGGCTTTTCGAAAATGATACAGATCCTGACTCTTCCGATACAGGAATGAGTGATGGAGATTTTGATAATTATTTTGCCAATATCTTTATCATGGATAACTTCTATGAAGGCAACTATAATAACGACGGACTTCTTTGTGATGAGTGCCAAATCAATCCTTTAGCACCACCGACAGCGACTGACGTAACCCAAGATTTCTGTGTGATCAATGCTCCAACATTGGCTTCTATCGTATTAAATGAAACCAATATAAGATGGTATGCTGTAGCAACTGGTGGTCTATTACTTCCAATTACAACGCCACTTGTAGACGGTATGGTGTATTATGCAGCACAATTTGATCCTTTGAATAACTGTGAAAGCGATACAAGATTGGCGATCACGGTAGCTGTAGATGACGCTCCAACACCAACTACAACCGATACTACCCAGGATTTCTGTCAAGCAGATGCTCCAACGGTAGCCGATATCCAAGTAAATGAAACAGGAGTAACCTGGTACACAGCAGCAACAGCCGGAACTGTAGTTCCAGCAACAACTGCCTTGGTAACAGCAACAACTTATTACGGTTCATTAACCGATGCCGTAACAGGATGTGAAAGCAGTATCCGACTTGCCGTGACGGTAACAGTAGGAAACGCTCCAACACCAACTACAACCGATACTACCCAAGATTTCTGTCAAGCAGATGTTCCAACGGTAGCCGATATCCAAGTAAATGAAACAGGAGTAATCTGGTACACTGCAGCAACAGGTGGAACCATAGTTCCAGTAACAACTGCATTGGTAAGTGGAACGACCTATTATGCTTCTCTAACCGATGCCGTAACAGGATGTGAAAGCAGTATCCGACTTGCCGTAACGGTAACAGTAGGAAACGCTCCAACACCAACGACGACGGATACTACCCAAGATTTCTGTCAGGCTGATAACCCAACGGTAGCCGATATCCAAGTAAATGAAACTGGAGTAATCTGGTATACTGCAGCAACGGGTGGAACTGTAGTTCCAGCAGCAACTGCATTGTTAACTGGAACAACTTATTATGCAACACTAATCGATGCAGTAACTGGATGCGAAAGCACAACCAGATTAGCAATAACGATAACTGTTGGCGATGCTCCAACACCAACTACAACCGATACTACCCAGGATTTCTGTCAAGCAGATGCTCCAACGGTAGCCGATATCCAAGTAAATGAAATAGGAGTAATCTGGTACACTGCAGCAACAGGCGGAACCGTGATTCCAGCAACAACTGCCTTGGTAACAGGAACAACTTATTACGGTTCATTAACCGATGTCGTAACTGGTTGTCAAAGCAGTATCCGACTTGCTGTAATAATTACAGTAGGAAATGCTCCAACACCAACTACAACCGATACTACCCAAGATTTCTGTCAAGCAGATGTTCCAACGGTAGCCGATATCCAAGTAAATGAAACAGGTGTAGTTTGGTACACTGCAGCAACAGGCGGAACCATAGTTCCAGCAACAACTGCATTGGTAAGTGGAACGACCTACTATGCTTCATTAACGGATGCATTCACAGGTTGCGAAAGTGCAATACGATTAGCTGTTACAGTAACAATCGGTTCGGCTTCGACACCAACTACGAATGATGCAACACAACAATTCTGTGCTGTAAACAATCCAACTATTGCTGATATTCAAGTAAATCAAGCAGGTGTAGTTTGGTACAATGCTGCAACAGGTGGAGCACCTCTTCCAGCTACAACACCATTGTCAGATGATATGACCTATTATGGAAGTCTAACGGTTAATGGATGCGAAAGTACTACCCGACTTGCTGTTACAGTAACGATTGAGCAAGGTATCACCCCAACAGCTCCATCAACTTCGCAAGTGCTTTGTAGTGTTGATAATCCAACAGTTGCAACTATTCAAGTAGATCAAAACGTAACATTCTACTCTGCTGCAACAGGTGGTTCAGTGATTGCTGCTACAACACCAATTATAAGCGGAACGGTTTATTATGCTTCTTATATCGATCCTATTACGGGTTGTCCAAGTGCTACACGTCTTGCAATTACTGTAACATTAAGTAACGGCACGACACCAACCACAACCAGCACGACACAATCATTCTGTGAAGCCGATACACCAACAGTAGCGGATATTCAGGTGAACGAGCCGGGAGTGACCTTCTATTTGTCAGCATCTGGAGGAGCACCATTGGCACCTGCCACAGCATTGCTAGACAATACGGTATATTATGCAAGTATAGTGGACGCTTCTGGCTGTGCAAGTAGCACAAGATTGGCCATAACAGTCAACATTGATGATGCTGCAACCCCAACAACAGACGATACAACTCAGAATTTCTGTCAAGCAGAAGTTCCAATAGTTGCTTCAATACAAGTAAATGAATCAGGTGTTCTTTGGTATACCACTCCAACAGGAGGAACTGCTTTAGCTCCAACCGATGCATTAGTTTCTGGAACTACTTATTATGGAGCACTAGGATCAGCATCAGGATGTGCAAGTGCAATTCGTTTAGCTGTTATTATCACAATAGGTAACGGACAAACACCAACCACAGACAATACGATACAGGATTTCTGTTCGGCTACTAATCCTACAGTTGCAGATTTACAAGTGAACCAATCCAATGTAAGTTTCTACACGAGTGCAATTGGAGGAATCCTGATTGCAGCAGATGAACCTTTGATAGATGGCGTAACCTATTATGCTTCTTATATCGATCCAATTACAGGATGTGAAAGTACTACAAGACTTGCCATTCAAGCGAATGTTAGTAGCGGAACAACGCCAACTACGGTTTCTATAACACAGGAATTCTGTGAAGGAGATGCTCCAACTGTAGCCGATATTCAAGTAAATGAAACTGGCGTTACTTGGTATGCCACCCCAACAGGTGGTACTCCATTGAATCCTGCCACTTTACTATCAGATGGTATGACCTATTATGCTTCAATTGTAACCAATAATTGTCCAAGTGCTATCCGACTTGCGGTAACGGTAACAGTTTATGAAAGTTCAGTAGCTACTATTTCAGGTGGTGGTGCTACAACTTGTTTCGGTACAGAAGTGACCTATACAACAGAGAGTGGCAATTCTGGATACATCTGGGATGTAGTAGGAGGTGATATAGTTGCTGGAGGTACGACTTCAGATGCTACCATTACTATTGCCTGGAATATTGAGGGAGATGGTTTTGTAAGTGTTTCCTATACGGATATGAATGGATGTGATGGTATCGCTTCGGCAATATTAGATGTAAATGTAACCAGCTGTGCAGATATTATGATCTCTAAAACTGTCGATGAGTTCCATCCAAGAATCAATGACAATGTCACCTTTACAATTTCAGTAACGAACACTGGAAGTAGCATCTTTACCAATGTTGTGGTAAGTGAGAATCTGCCAAGTGGTTACGAAATGATAAGTGTAACAGCTACAAATGGCACTTATGATTCTGGTACAGGTCTTTGGACAATACCAACCTTAATGCCAGGAGAAGTTGCCTTTATGCTTGTTGAAGCTACAGTTGTATTTGGTGGAGGTTATACCAATACGGCAATGATCTTATCTTCTTTACCTATCGATAGCAATACAGGAAATAATGAGGCCAGTGCTACAACTGAACCTGTATGTCTAACAGTATTCAACGAGTTCTCACCAAATGGAGATGGTACAAATGACTTCTTTATGATTGATTGTATTGAATTCTATCCAGATAATACACTTCAAGTATTCAACCGATACGGATCACCAGTATTTGAAACAAAAGGGTATCAGAACAATTGGGACGGTACTGCGAATGTTGATGGTGTCGTAAGGAGAAATGAAAAACTTCCAGTAGGAACCTATTACTATATCCTTGAGGTTGACGGCAAGGCAAAAACAGGATGGGTTTATATTATGAGATAACAATGAGGAAAAGGAGCAGTGGGAAACTGCTGCTCCAATTATCAAATAAAAAATATATTATATGAAAATCAATACCGATTTGAAAAGATATTTACTGGCAGGTATGCTCCTTGCGGTAATGGGTGTTAATGCCCAGCAAGAACCACAATATACACAATATATGTACAATACCTTGACCGTAAATCCAGCCTATACAGGATCTACAGGATTTTTAGAAGCATCACTTTTGCACCGTTCCCAATGGGTAGGAATAGATGGTGCTCCAAGTACCCAAGCCTTTACCTTGCATTCGCAAGCGTTTAATGAAAGGATTGGACTCGGATTCAGTGCTGTAAACGACAAACTAGGGCCATCAGAGGATCTTTACCTGGATGGTAATTTCTCTTACACGGTTCCAGTAGGCTATGAAGCAAAACTAGCTTTCGGTTTGAAAGCAGGGGTGAGGGTGTTAAATATTGATTGGTCAAAAGGGATTTACCATCAGGATGGTGACCAGTTGTTCAACAACAATATCAACAACAAGATAACGCCTTCGGTTGGAGCTGGTATTTACTACTATACGGATCGCTTCTATGCAGGACTTTCGGTTCCTAATTTTATCCGAGCTGACTATTATGATGATATCGCAGAATCTACCATTTCCGATAGATTGCACTATTACGTGATGGGAGGATATGTATTTGAATTGAACGATAACCTCAAATTCAAACCTGCTGTTTTGGGTAAGATTGTTTCGGGAGCTCCAATAACGGTGGATGTCTCGGCTAATTTCCTGATCAATGATAAGCTAACTCTTGGTGCTTCCTACCGTTATGATGATGCGGTAAGTGCCCTTGCAGGGTTTCAAATATCCAAAGACTTCTTTTTAGGTTATGCCTATGACTATTCTGTAACCGAGCTTAACAAATACAACGACGGATCACATGAAATTGTCCTCAGGTTTCAGCTTTTGCCGAAGTCATCCAGAATCAAATCGCCTAGGTTTTTCTAATACATCACTATCATGAAGAAAATATTATTTATAGCAAGTTTGTTCTTTTGCCTAGCCAATGTCTATTCGCAAAGGAGCTTAAAGAAAGCCGATAAACTCTTTGCCGATCTAGCTTATGTTGAGGCTGCCGCATCCTATGAAAAATACCTTGAAGGCGAAGATCAGCCGGGTATCAAAACGATGATGAATGTAGCAGATGCCTATTATTATACAGGAAATATGGCAAGTGCACTAAGATGGTATACGCGTCTGGACGAAGTTTTGAAAGGTAGCATGGACGACAAATACTTTAACCGATACCTCCAAGCTCTAAAAGCCGAAGGTCATCAAACGGAAGCTGATGCTTTATTGAAAAAGCGCTTGGAAACAAAAGGGGATCCGGTTGCCATTCAGCGTTTCATTAATCAGAAAAAGCATTTGGATAGTTTGAAGTTGGTTACCTCCAATTATACGGTGACGAATCTAGCTTCTAATTCAAACAAAGCCGATTTTGGAACTGCTTTTTATGGTGACCAAATTGTATACTCATCGAGTAAGGACACCCTGCAATTGGGCATTAAAAAGTATTCGTGGAACGACCAGCCTTATCTGGATTTGTATGTTGCCGACAGGAATGCATCTGATGGTAGTTTTTTTAATGAACAAAAATTCATTCCAAACAACCAAACACAGTATCATAATGCAACATTGACTTTCACCGCTGATCTGAAAACAGTATATTATAGTGCCAATAATGTCAAGAAGAACGACAAGCTCATCAATAGCAAAAACGGTACAAACAATATCGAAATCATCAAAGGTGATGTGGTCAACAACGAGCTGAAAAACCCGAAAGGCGTTTCATTTAACCACAAGGATTACTCCGTGAGCCATCCGGCCCTTTCGCCAGATGGGACCAAACTCTATTTTGTTTCGGATATGCCAGGCGGTTATGGTGATACAGATCTGTATGTTTCGCATATTTTTAGCAATGGATTATTGGGAACTCCAAAAAACCTTGGGCCAAAAATCAACACAGCAGGAAGAGAAATGTTTCCTTTTGTAAAGGATTCAATCTTATATTTTTCATCAGATGGTCATTACGGACTTGGTGGACTTGATGTTTTTGAAAGCAAAAAAATAAAAGAAGATGAGTTTGATGAACCGAAAAATATCGGACAACCAGTTAACAGCGGTTTTGATGATTTTGCCTTTATCATCGACAAGGATAAAAAGTTTGGTTACTTTTCTTCTTCAAGAAAAGAAGGAAAGGGCGATGATGATATTTATTATTTCACCAGAGTAGATCCTCCATGCAACCAATTGGTTTCGGGGAAAGTGACGAATATCAAATTCAAGATGGGTATTAACCAAGCCGATGTAAAAGCCTATGATAAATATGGCGATGTGGTAGCTTCGGTGCAAACCAAGGAAGATGGAACTTATCAATTGGAAGTGCCATGTGGTTCGACCCTTAAAATCGAAGCGTCAAAACCCAACCATACTTCTGCCGAAAAAGAAGTGATTACTACCAAGAAAAATGGTGAGGAAATTACCAATATCGACTTCGAGCTTTCTAATTATGCTGATCTCATCAAAAAAGAAGGAAATGTTGAAAAGGTGGATATCAATCCGATCTTCTTTGAGTACAACAAATGGGCAATCACTGAACAAGCAGCAGTTGAATTGGATAAGGTAGTATATATCATGAAAAATTTCCCTTCCATCATTATCAAGATCGAGTCGCATACTGATTCTAGAGGAAAAGACGAGTACAATTTGAATTTGTCTAAAAACAGAGCCCAATCTACCTATGATTATATAGTAGCAAGAGGAATTGAGACCAGTCGTATCGAAAGTGTGACCGGATATGGTGAAACCATGCTCAAAAACCATTGCACCAATGGCGTGAAATGTACGGATGAAGAACACCAAATCAACCGTAGATCAGATTTTATTATCGTAAAAAGATAATTTGAGTTTTAGTTACATAGGTTATTGGTTTGACAAATGTGAAAAGGCACCCGATAGGGTGCTTTTTTTGTTGAAAAGCTTGAGATTTTATTTTTTTTTAAAATAGCTTTTTGTATATATTTAAATAATTTAGGTACTAAAATTAATGCTGATAGACCATTAGTCTACCAGCAAATAAATAAGAGTAGTGTTCCTATCAAATAGTAGGATCTAAAAAATCCCGAAACCATAACCCGGAATCCTTGATGGTTCGCTTCTGGGTGTCAAAATCTACGTGAATCAAACCGAATCTAGCATTATAGCCTTCGGCCCATTCAAAATTATCGGTAAGGCTCCACACAAAATAGCCCTCTACAGTGCAACCTTCCTTTTTAGCCTTTAGAATTTGTTGCAAATGGTCTTGTAGGTATTGGGTACGTTCCTTGTCGTTTACTTTTCCATCAATGACCGTATCAGCAAAAGAAGCACCATTTTCGGTTATTAGAATTTTCGGCATTCCCTTGTAGCTGTTGAATTTTTTAAGGATATGATAGATGGCTTCTGGGTATATTTCCCATCCCATAGTGGTAAAAGGCATTCCTCTTTTTTTAGCAGGAACCAATGAAGCACCGATGTAAGGCGTTATAATTGAGTTTTTTACAACTTCTTTCGTATAGCATTGCAGTCCTATAAAATCAAAATCGAAAGACAGATTTTTCCTGTCATCCCCTAGGATGTAGCGATCGAGCCTGTTTAACACTTTCAGATCTTCTTGAGGATATCCCAGTCCAATAATAGGCTCTATAAAAGTCCTGTTCAGCAAGGTGTCTACCCGTGTTGCCGCTCTGATATCCTTTGGTTTCTGGCTGTAGGGCTCAATATGGGTACAAGAAAAAGTAGTTCCGATATTAGCATCTACTACGGTATTTCGAACCATTTTTCCACCAGCTGCAGTTGCCAAAGTTACATGATGCATGGCTTTTATATAATTCGTTATACCTCTTCTCCCAGGTGCATGAATACCCAAAAAATATCCAGCACCAGTAAATACGGATGGTTCGTTCATGATGATCCAATTCTTGACACGGTCGCCAAAGTACCTGGTGCAAACCTCCGTATATTCTGAAAACCACGACACACATTCCCTGTTGGTCCAGCCTCCTTTCACTTCCAAGGCATGCGGCAAGTCCCAATGATAGAGTGTAATCCAAGGTTCAATTTCGCATTCCAATAAAAAGTCAATGATTTTGTTGTAGTATTCGATACCGGCTTCATTTACAGGTAAGGTTCCTGTAGGCATAATTCTCGGCCAGCTGATAGAAAATCGAAAATTAGGAATATTGAGTTGCCGTATCAGATGGATATCATCCTTATAGCAATTGTAGAAATCACAGGCGACTAGAGCGTGATGGCCGTTTCTTATTTTACCTTTCTTGGCGGTAAAGACATCCCAGATAGAAAGTCCTTTTCCGTCAGCATCGTGAGCACCTTCAATTTGAAAAGCGGCAGTAGAAACGCCCCACAAAAAGTCTTCTCCAAATTGTTCCCTGCTGAAAATCGAGTTTTCTGCTTTACTCATTAAAGGCTACTTTCTGATGTTTAATGACGGAAACTCGATTGCATGGCCTTCAAAAAAAGCCATTCCTTAATAAACGTTATGAATTTGAGACTGAAAAATTTCATAATAGATTGTTTTTATCAAAATAACAAAACACAAGCAAATAAATCGTAACCGTTAAGTTATCAAATAGTTAACATGATGAGATTCCAAATTTCAAACTCCAAATTCCAAATCTCAAACTCTCAACCGACAACTGAAAACTGACCACTGGGTTCTTTTCCCTACTTTTGAATCCCAAAACCTATATAAACTTCAATCGAAAACCCCATGAAGAAAAGTTTGTCCTTCCTGTTATTCCTGCTATCATTTTTTACATTTGCTCAACAGCAGCTTTTTAAATATGTCCGCCCGATTATCGGAACCGAAAAAATGGGACATACCTATCCCGGGGCCACCGTTCCTTTTGGAGCCGTACAATTGAGTCCCGAAACTGATACCATTTCGTATGAACTCAACGGAAAATACAATGGCAAGGTCTATAACTATTGTGCAGGCTATCGCTATGAAGACAAGACGATTACAGGTTTCAGTCACACCCATTTCAGCGGCACGGGCCATTCGGATCTTGGGGATTTCCTGATCATGCCCACACAAGGAAAACTCCAACTTAATCCCGGAACGGCAGATGATTCCAAGAGTGGTTACCGTTCGGCTTTTTCCCACGACAATGAATTGGCGGAAGCCGGATATTACAAGGTCAAACTTGACGACCATAACATCCTGGCGGAATTGACAACGAGCAAAAGGGTTGGAATGCACCAATATACTTTCCCTAAATCTTCAGCATCACATATCATCTTCGACTTGATGTCAGGCATTTACCATTATCCCGAAAAAAATGTCTGGACCTATGTTCGGGTGGTCAATGACACATTGGTAACAGGTTACCGTCAAACCAACGGTTGGGCAAGAACCCGAACGGTTTATTTTGCCATGTCGTTTTCAAAACCTTTCAAGAAATACGGTCAGCAGAATTATGATGACAAGCAATCCTATCGCGGATTTTGGCGTAAGTTCGACCAGACCGAAAACTTCCCAGAAATAGCAGGTAAAAATATCCGAATGTATTTCGATTTTGATACTGAAGATCAAGAAAAAATAAAAATCAAATTTGCCCTTTCACCCGTAAGCCAGAAGAATGCCCTGGAGAATATGCAAACCGAAATACCCCATTGGGATTTTGAACAAGTGCAGCATGAGGCCCAAGCCGAATGGAACCGAGAGCTCAACAAGATTGTAATCAAGGCATCAGAAGAGGATAAAGTGAATTTCTATACGTCGATGTACCATACTTTTATCACGCCAACGGTTTACAATGATGTGAATGGCGAATACAAAGGTTTAGATCAGGAAATTCACAAGGCAGAAGACTTTACGAATTACACCACCTTTTCGCTTTGGGATACTTACAGGGCCCTGCATCCCTTTTTCAATCTGATACAGCCTTCACGAAACAATGATATGGTACATTCCATGATGGCACATTACGATCAAAGTGCCTTGAAGATGTTACCAATTTGGTCGCATTATTCCAATGACAACTGGTGCATGAGTGGCTACCACAGCGTTTCGGTACTTGCAGATGCCATTATCAAAGGTGTCTATAAGGGCGATCCTCAAAAAGCATTGGAAGCCTGTATCGTGACTTCGAACCAGCGGGATTATGAAGGTATCGGCTACTACATCGACAACGGATTTATTCCTGCCGAAAAAAGTGGCACCTCGATTTCCAATACGTTAGAATATGCCTATGATGACTGGTGTATTGCCCAATTGGCGAAGTACCTCAATAAGATGGATGTTTACGAAGAATACACCAAGCGTTCGGGAAATTGGAACAATAACTATGATACTGAAACTGGATTCATGCGAGCGAAATTAGCAGACGGAACCTTCAAATCCAACCCTGATGTCATGAGTACACACGGACAAGGATTTATAGAGGGAAATTCGTGGAACTATAGTTTCTTCGTGCCACATACGCCAGAACTATTGATGCAAAAGATGGGTGGCCCGAAAAAGTTTGCCGAAAGGCTCGACGAATTGTTTACCATGCAGTTGCCCGATGCCTTCTTTGCCGATACCGAAGATATTACCCGAGAAGGAATAATTGGCGGATATGTGCACGGAAACGAACCAGCACATCACGTGGCTTATCTCTACAATACCGCAGGCCAGCCTTGGAAAACACAGGAACGCGTGCGAATGATCCTGAAGATGCAATACAAGAATGCACCAGACGGATTGGGTGGCAATGACGACTGTGGTCAAATGAGTGCCTGGTATATCTTTTCGTCACTAGGTTTTTATCCTGTAGCTCCAGGTTCGGCAGACTATGCCTTGGGAAGTCCGGCGGTAAAGTCGGCGGTATTGCAATTGGAAAACGGAAAAACCTTTAGCATTGAAGCCAAGAACCAAAGCGATAAAAATGTGTATGTACAGAAAGTTTTGCTTAACGGAACACCGATTAAAGATTACATACTTCGCCATGAAGACATCGTAAAAGGAGGGAAGCTGGTGTTTTATATGGGACCGAGAATGTTTAATAGGTTTTTTTAGAAAAAAATCAATAAGTTGTAGCTCGTAGAATCTGCAATCACATCATTGTTGTCAGTAAATGCTATGTTGCTGGTATTATCGGTATTGAAATATATCCATTGTTCTTGCTCAGAATATTGTTATCGCTATCCTTGATAGATATTAGGATTTTCCTTTAACTCCAAAAATAAATCTTCAATACACAAACCAAAACCATCAAACTTTTGCTGAAGCATATAGTCCTGCGGTTTAGCCTTTTGATATGGGTTCTCAATGTCAGATTCTGCCTTTCAATATGATTTGTGCCGAAACGTTTAACAGAATGTAATTTTTCATCAATCAGATATTTGTAATTTTTCAACCTGTCAGTAAATATTTTTTTTGCTTCCGATAATTTTAAAGTTTTCAAAACACGGTTTAGCGTTTTATTGGTTCGCTTTCCTACATTAAAACTTACAACTTTTTTAGAATTCTTTTCCAAGGCATAAACCAGCCAGATAAAGTTTCGCTTGTTTCTGATATAAGTGCACATCTCGTCAACCTCATAGGTTTTTCCCTTATTAATAATGGGCTGTTGAATGCTCTTGGCAATTGCTACAATCCTTTTAAGTAATGTGGTAGTCGAAATTTTCAATACCCTTGCAGTGCTTCTTATTCCCAAGCCCTCTTTTGTTAATTGGATAATGTTCTGGTTGAGGTCTGACTTATAAGCATTGTAGCCATAGCAAGACTGTTGCCGCTTTTGACAGATACAACATTTATAACGTTGTTTCCCATTGTTTTGAAATCCATTCTTTATGCATTTACCATTACAAAAATTACATTTTATTTCCATGACCTATTTTGATACATTAAGATAGAAGAAAAGCATTTTTAGGTCTTATCCGACCTCAAAAATAGGAGAGGTGACCTGGTAGGTCACCTCTAATTGGTTTGGAATCTCAAAATAAACATTTTTTTTCAAGGAGTTAGAGTGGTGATTTTCAAAAACACCTAATCTGAAACATTACCTCTGCTCCAGAGCCCATTGCTTTACCAAACTGTTTTATATTTCCTGAACTATCAAATTTATTGGGATGCAAATGTACATCTGAAATAGGAGTACTTCCATTTTCACTTAATTCAGCACGTGCACTAGCCCATTCTTTTGAGCCAATTTCACCAGCCTTTGCACCAGTTACAATTTCCGACTCTCCATTTGTTCCTCTCATAAATCCTTGCTCAGTAAATGATTTATTTTCCGCATCATTATTATATATCTCACTCATTTTATCACTTTCAGAGTCAGAAAACGCACTTACTACCTGTCCTTTATCAATAGCACTTTGCACCTTAGATTCTTTTTCACTTTTTGTTAAGACCATTTTCTTATCCGTCTTGCCATCCTCAATGTGCTTAACATGTTTACCATTCAAATTATAAAAATCAGTCGGAGGTGTTGCAAACATTCCATCTGGGTCGACAAATATCATTGGATTATTATAACAGTATACATATGGAGACCATTTCCTACTTACCTCCGCCAGCGGGTCAATATTCATCCATCTTCCAATCGCAGGGTCGTAATTTCTTGCTCCATAGTCGTAGAAGTTAAGCCCCAGCTCGTCCTGATACTCCTTGCCGTTGTATTTATACTGATACTTATTCCGATGTACCTCGTCTATAACCGCATACCCCGTACCATCAGGATTTCGAACATAATCATGCCTACCATCCCCATAATTGGCATGCTTCATCCCAAAGGGATAATAATGATTCTCCTCAAGTATAGAAAGCACCGTGCTTCCCTTTGGCATCGTATAGCTAACCCTTATGTTGCCCAAATGGTCCATATGGTTATAAACATAGTCAAAATCCTTGCCATTGGTCACACTCACGTATCCTTCTGCTGTCGGAAAATGTTGCAATATTCCTCCAACATACTGGTAACCGCCCAAATAATCCGTCACCGTGTTGATTTGCTCGCTGGAGGATTGGTGGATTACCTGCTTGGAAACCTTCTGTCCCAATGCGTTGTAAATATAGGAAATAAATTTCTCACCCTGATCCACCTTGAAGTTAATCCTTGTAGGCAAATTCAGGTGGTTATACACAATCGCATCGATTCCCTTGTTCCAGTCCTGAACCATGTTGCCATTGGCATCATAGCCGTAATCAGGTTCTGTGACACCATTTGGGTTCTGCCCATCACGGAAACCATCCAAACTGTTCGAGTGGTCGATTACCTTGAGCAGCCTGTTGCGGCTGTATTGGTATTCGAGGTTGTCAATCTCATACACAGGACCCCCATCGGCATCAAGATAACCCGTGCGGAACATGCTGGTAATATTTCCATTACGGTCATAGCCCATCTCCTCATTATAAGATGCGGTATAGGGATCGATCAGTCCAGGCTTCTGATAATAGGCATCTGTCAAGCGATTCAAATCGTCGTATTCATAGCTGTACTTCCTTAACACATTCTCAGGATATGTTTTCCAATAGGTCTCTCCTATGTTGCCATTATACAAGGGCGTGCTCATGCCTTCCACTTCATTATAGCCTATCTTGAAAGCAAATAAGTCAGTAGGCAATCCACTCTCAGCCAGGCTTGCCGTGTTGTTAATCCCCTTGAGCCACCCACGGATGTTGTAGGTATAGTCCCCCTTCTGGTGTCCGTTCGGGGTAGTCGCTGGTCCACCGACACGCTTGTTCTTGAGCTGTCCAAGTGCGTCATATTCGTTCTTGGCGATCAGCTCCACAGGTCCCGCCGTACCCTGGAATGTAATCCTGTGGGTTTGGGTCAGGAGCCTGTCCTGTGCTGTATAGGTAAATTCCTCCCTTGTCAGCAGTTCGTCACTACTTGCCTGGCGCTTGAGGCGGGTAAGGGTATAGAGGGCCTTGCCTGTAAAATCGAGTTTTGCATCGGTATAGGTATAACCCCCAAGGTGGTTTGTGGTATGGGTCCTCACTGGCCTTGCCTTCTTGTCATAGAGGGTGTAGGAGGTCTCTCCCAACGTGGCTGTTGCTGTGGTGAGCACCCTTGCCCAAGATCCCGTTGGCATTCCCTTTGGCTTCTTGTCAGTATTGTTATAATGGATATGTTCCACACCATCCAGGCTTACAGAAAAGGCAGTGGGAGCGTTTGGAAAGCCGTAGGAGTCATAATAGCTTACCGTCAGGAGCTTGAAGCCCGAAGGATAGGTAGCTGTGGCATACCCGGTCGCAATATTGTCGACGGTCGAGGTGCCCCTTGCAAGGTTGGTGATGGCACCATTGTAGGAAATCTGCAGGGTGTTCCGTGTCGTGGAGCTAACGGTGGCCTGGTACCATCCCGTAATCACGGGGCGGCTGAGGGCATCATAGCGGGTCAGCATCCATCCCGAGGTGCCTGTCCCAAAGGGAGAATAGGCAGGCCCTGTCGCCACCACCCGGTCCAGCTTGTCATAGACGATGAACTCCCATTGCTTGCCTGGCAGCTTCTTTTCCACAAGGCGGTTGCGGGAGTCATATCGGTACTGGTAGCAAAGGTCATTGAGCAATCCGTTGATGTTTCCCGTGGCAAGCGGAGGAATCACATAGGTCAGGTTGTCAAACTGGTCATAGATATAGTAGGTGTCGTGGGGTGTCACGGTGCTGCCCACCAGGTTGTAGGTACGCTTGAGCACCACCTTTCCCTTCTTGTTCTTGAATTCCTCGGTGGTCGAGAGCTTGATATGGTTGGCCGGAACCGGCTTCCAGTTCTCGTCCCTGGTGATGGTCTTGTAAAGCTGGCCGGGATTATAGTAGGTTGTCCCTGCACCGTTAACCAATGCGATGTTATACAATGGGGAGCTAAAGCTGGGATGCAAGGTGGCGTTGGCCTTGAAGAGCTTCACTTCTCCGGCCACATTGGTCCCATACTCGAACTTGATGGTATTGTCGTCGTCATTTTCGTGGTCAACAAGCCAGTCCAGTCCGGGAGCTCCCTGCTCCATGATCCTGCCAAGTGGCGAGGCTTCCAATCGCTTCTGGCTGTAGGGGTTTGTGGTATTCTCATAGGCTGTCGTATTGTAAAAGGCCGATACGTTGGCCACTGCCGCTGTATCATAGGCCATGGTGGCCGTCTGTGCCGCATACGGAAGATAGTCGTGGGTCTGCCTGCCAAAGGCGTCATAGACAATAGGGGTCACGATATCCGTTCCCGTTCCAATTGCCGATTGCCTGTGGGCCACCTGCTGCATCGGCCTTCCAAGGCCGTCAAAGTAGGTGACATTCACTGCCGCCTGGGCAGCGGTAGGGCTTGCAGGAAGGACAGTAGCCGTTTCCTGCTTGTAGGTCACGCTCTTCACATAGTTCTGGTTCGTACTCTGCGACATTGCCATCACAGGCAGAAGCAATAGGGTATATAATAGCTTTCTCATGCTTCCTAGTTTTGTGTTCTGTAATGGTATTGGTTCTCGCTCAGGATATTGTTGTCCTTGGGATCGGTGATGGCAATGGCGTTATCAGGGGCCAGGTCCCGTCCGATGTCCTGTGCGAAAACGCTTATGGGAAGCAGTAGCAATGTTAGCAATCTTTTCATATTGTGTGTCTTATATGGTTTGTTCATTCCTGCATATTATCTTACAGCTGTGGAAAATTAACATAATATTTGTAAAACCTTAATAGGGATTCCGCAAAAATGCTACCCGTATTTCTACGCATTTTGAGGCTTTTTAACAGAAAGTGATGTTAATTTATTGAGGATAATGTAAAAATGGCTTTTTTGGAGGTTTTGAAACGCTGTGCTTTTGCAAACTTCCTGCAAAAAGTAAAAGACTTTTTTATACTTCAAGAATCCATTTTGTGACTTTGCGACTCTAAAAAAAAATAGGCAACCTACTTGATTAATAAATTGTTATCCCTCCCAAGAATACCAAAATAAAACTCCCCACCACTAGGGAAAACCCTATTTCTTTAACACAAATCTAACCAGTCCCCATCACAACAAATTACGGTTTTCCGTAAAAGCGGAAAATAAATTAAAAAGTAAGAATTAAAAATTAAAATCATAGTAGTAATAACTCCGTTGTGGCATTGGTAAAGCTTCCTATTAAAGTAGTAAAGTTATAAGCAATCTAACAGATTGATAATTGAGATTCTTTAGAAGATAGAACCATTTCTTTAAATCTGTGCTCAAGTGGCAAGCTTTAACGAAACGGTGGCAAGCTCTAACGAAACGGTGGCAAAGATTAACGAAACGGTGGCAAAGGTTAACGAAACGGTGGCAAGCCTTAACGAAATGATGCCAAGAATAACGAAATGGTAGCAAGGTTTAACGAAAAGGTAGCAATGAGTAATGAAAAGGTGGCAATAGGTAACGAAACGGTGGCAAGAACCATCGAAAAGGTGATCAGGTGCAACGGTGCAGTGCGGAGCTATAACAGGCTAAAACAATGCATTATTGAAGTGTAAAAATGCTCTAAAGTGTTTGGAAATCAGTTTAAAAAAGAAAGAACAAGAGTTGACTTGGTGATAGTTAGTGGCAACAAACAGTTGAATTATTGTGTTTTTAGTGTTGTTAAAGTTAATTTATTTCAATTAAATGTATTTGGTAAATGTTATTCATTTTTTGTAAAATAAAATAACAATATTTAGAAATAGTGTTGCGTTATGTGTTAAAATTCATTTAATTTGAATTTTACTAATAACAATTAAATACAAAAAATGCTATGAGACCAAAAAAAGTAGTACGCCTTTATTCTACAGATGATGCGTATATGACCGAAACAGCAAGAGTGACACACGGATTGTTTGAAGCTGATTTGCCGTTGTTTAAAGATTTTGACAGCACAATGGATAGCAACTATGCAAAAGATTTCCTGAGTGCAGTGATGCAGGCCGAAACTGTTGTAAGGGATAGTGCCGTAAAAGATCAGCAGGTGAGCTTGACCGAGGAAGTGGATGGAAGCATGGATGCAGCACGATCTGCCTATAGCGCGATGCGTTATTTTGTTACAAAAGCGTTTCCTACTAGTGCAGGGATACAAGGGGAATTTGGACTGAATGATTATCTGAAAATTAGACGCAATAGGGCTCAGATGGCTCAATTCCTGTTTGAAATGTATGTGGCTTGTAAAAAATATGAAAGCCAGTTGATGACAGCAGGCTGTAAGATCGATCATATCATGCGATTGGAATCGGTGAGAAACGATCTGTTGACCAAAAACACCAAGCAAAAATCCTTTTCAAAAACACGTCCTAAATTAACCGAAGACCGTATTGTGGTTTTAAACAATTGCTATTTGATTCTGACCGAGGTGATGGCTGCGGCTCAGGTGGTTTTTGAAAACGAATATGCCAAGAAAAATCAGTATGTTTTTGAGCATGCTACAAAATCGAAGGACAAGGACGAATATATAGGCGAAATAGCTCCTGAGCGAACCGATGTAATAGCGGTAATGGAGTATGATGCAAAAGCGAATTTGGTTTTTACTAATACAGGAAGCGTTTCGTTAACCTTTGCCTTGAGTAACTCAGAGGAGCTGGAAGGTGCAGAGGTCGAACTTTCAGCCGAAGCCACTATCACGAAAACCATGGGCGAACTTCTTGAGAATGCCACCAGAATTTTGGTGCAAAACCAAGACAAGACCAAACAAGGCAGCTATCGTGTAGTGATAGAGTAGCAGAAAAAAAACTCCCGAAGCAATTCGGGAGTTTTTTTTTGGGAAACCATCTATAATTTATTCAATCACATAATTCCGAGTATCCGTTTGCGAAAGCCTAAAATAGCCAAAAGCGGTGTCATCAGGAGTAGTAGTATTGAGGATATTGCCTTTGATTCTTGCAGGTGCGGTAGAAAAAGGTCCGCCACCACCTGCCACATCCAAGAGGAGGTTCATATAATTATAGAATTGCTCTGAAACGCCAAACAAGGTCACATCAAAGGATTCACCAGACTTTAAATCTTCATTAAAATAGACATCATTGAACTGGTTGCCCTGAAAAAATTCATCATCGCTCACGCCATAGTTGGGGATAGCCCCGAAAGAAGTGATGTATCGGAACATATAGAAATCATCAGTCGCACCATTATCCGTAAAGAACACATTGATCTCCACCGAATCATCCCCAAACGGTGCTTCTTTTTGCTCAATCTTATCGATGGGAACAACGGGCATCAGCTTCTCGGTAGCGGTATAGGTTTGCCCGCCCGTTACCACAGTGAGTTGGTAATTGCCCTCTACAACCGGGATAAAGCTGGTGCACACATAGTCGCCAGTTCCCGGGTTTTCGATAAAGTCAAAGACTTCGTTGGTGTCGGTGTTGGTTACAAAAACAGTTGCTCCTGTAACCTTTGGAACGGTTGGCTCATAATAGCCCGTTGTGGTGCTCAACTTGATAACCTGCTCATTTCCTGTAGAGCCCAATTGCCAATTGATTGAAGCATCTACCACCAGTTTTGGCTCGCCCGTTTGCAAATCAACATCAATTACCTCTTCGCAGCTTGTAAAGAAGGTGGCAATCAATAGAACGGCTATATATTTTAAGTTTTTCATTGTGTAGCTTTTTTAGGATTAGAATTTAAAATTGTAGCTGATACCCGGAACAATTCCGAATATCGAAAGACGAACCGCCTCATTCTTTCCTGTAAGTTCATCCTGACGGAAACTGATGGAAGCGGCATTGTTTCGGCCATAGATATTATAAATACTGAATACCCATTCGCTTTGCCATCCCTTTTTCTTGTCGGGTTTTGGCGTATAAGTAGCCGAGAAATCCAAGTGGTGGTAGAGGGGAAGTCGGTTTTCATTTCGCAGTCCATAGCTCGGCACCGTGATGCCTTCATATTGGTAATAGCCATTAGGATAGGTCACTGGCTGTCCAGATTGCAAGGCGAAGTTGGCTCCAAACGACCATTTAGGGCCTAGTTCATAAGCAGCAGTTACGGCAATATTGTGCAATTTGTCATAACCTGTCTTGTACCATTTTCCGTCGTTTATACCGGTTTCATTGGCATTTCTACCTGGCGTTTGTTGTTCGGATCGCGAGAGTGTATAGGAAATCCATCCGTTGAATTTTCCGGTATTTTTCTTGAGCATCATTTCCAATCCGTAGGCACGTTGCTTTCCGTACAGGACAATCTGCTCCATAAATTCGTTCCCAATCAAATCGGCACCATCAATATAGTCGATTCTGTTTTTTACGGTCTTGTAGAAGGTTTCCAGTTCCAGCGAATAATCATCATTGTGGAAATTCCTGAAATACCCCAAAGCTACCTGATCGGCAATTTGCGGTTTGATGAATTCGTCGCTTGGTGTCCAGATGTCCAATGGAGTAGGAGATGAGGTGTTCGAAATCAGCTGCAGGTATTGCACCATCCTGTTGTAGCTGGTCTTGATGGAGGAATCCTCATTTAAGGCATAGGAAATGGCAGCCCTTGGTTCGAAATTATCGAAGGAAGTAATGACTTCATTTTTATCATAATAGGTCGACCCGATTGGGGTAGCCTTTTCATAAATCTGGAAGGTTTCGTTGAAATTAACCGCCTGATTGTTTTCATATATATTGATGCTGGAATCGCCACCCAGACGGTAGAACATGCTGTAACGCAGTCCATACATCAACGAAAGTTTGTCGGTTAGGGTGTGTTCTGCTTCAATATAGGCGGCAGGTTCAAAAGCAAATTTCTTGGCAAAAGTTCGTTCATTGATACCCGAACTGGCTGTTAAAGGTTTTATTTCTCCCGGATTAAAGTTGTAATAAATAGCATTGATACCGTAGGCCAATTTCAATTTGTCCGAAACATAATGCTTGAAATCATATTTAAGATTGAAGTTCTTGATGCCCGATTCATATTGCATCCCGATAAAATCCAAATCCAAACCATAATAGTAATCACTGTAGATAAACGAAAGATTGGAGAACAATTTATCCGAAAACAAATGGTTCCAACGAAGGTTCAAGGTCGAATTTCCATAGACGTTATTGAAAACGTTGCCAATGTCAAAAACATCCCTACCGAAATAGCCTGAAAGATAGAGGTTATTGTTTTCGCTCAATTTATAGTTCAGCTTTGCATTCATATCATAGAAGTAGGCCGAGTTATCATTATCCGCCAATTTCAAGAACAGATGGGCATAGGAACCACGACCGCTTATAAGAAACGAACCTTTGTCTTTTACAATTGGTCCTTCGGCCAAAAGACGGCTCGAGATCAATCCGATACCACCGTTCATGTGAAATTCCTTTGAGTTTCCATCCCTTTGATAGACATCCAAAACAGAGGAAGCACGACCACCGAAACGGGCCGGAATTCCACCTTTATAGAGTTTCAATTCCTTTATCGCATCGGCATTAAAAACCGAAAAGAAACCAAAAACGTGTGAGGAATTATAGATGGTAGCTTCGTCCAAAAGGATCAAATTTTGATCGGCAGCTCCACCACGAACATTGAAACCGGAGGCTCCTTCGCCAGCATTGGTAACTCCGGGAAGTAACAGGATCGACTTCAAGACATCGACTTCACCCAGAACTACTGGCATTTTCTTGATGGTTTCCACCGACAATTTGTTGACACTCATTTCGGGCTTTCGGATATTGGTTTTTCCTTTGTCCGTAACGACTACTTCCTCCAGCTGTTCGCCATCGTTGCTGAGGGGAACGGATAGTTTCATGTTTTGATTGAGTGAAATTTCCTGGGTTACGGTTGGAAACCCTACATAGCTAATTTCGACAGTGTGGGTTCCTTTTGGCAAAGTCAGCGAATAGAATCCATATTCGTTTGTGGTAGTTCCGATCTTGAGTTCGGGGACATAAATGTTGACACCAATTAAGGTTTCATTGCTGGAAGCGTCTGAAATAGTACCGCTGATCGTGAATTTTTCTTGGGAAAAGGAGATTGATGTAAACAGAGAAAAGACAAAAATGAGGCATTTGAATTTAAAATCCATTGTAGTTGATGATGTTTTGATTGATTAGGTATGACGAATTAAACGCTTTAATCGAGCAGATGTTACATCATTTTGAAATATTTAACATTCTAAAAACTACAATAGCTATTTTGGAGTATAAGGAGTCCTAGTATTGGCGAGAATTAGTTGCTATATTTTTGTATGATTCTATAAAGTTCTTGTAGTTTGAACGGTTTCGAGATATAATCGTTCATGCCAAAGCTGATACATTTTTCTTTTTCTCCTGTCATAACATGGGCCGTCATGGCAATGATTGGAATAGCCTTGTTTACTTCGGCTCTTATGTTTTGGGATGCGGTGTAGCCATCCATTATGGGCATTTGGATGTCCATTAATACTAGGTCATAATGTCCATATCGGAGCATTTCAACTGCAATTGCACCATTTTCTGCGATATCTATAGCACATCCAAATCGAGTCAGTACATTTTTTGCAAGGAGTTGGTTTAAGGAATTGTCTTCTGCCAATAATATTTTGATCTCTCTGTCGAATTTTTCCAATTTCAAGATCGTTTCTAACTCTAATTTCTCGGTTTCAATTTTTAGATTTTCATTTTCTATTTTATAGGAAAGGGTAATCATAAATTCTGTTCCCTCGTTCTCGGTACTGTCAATTTTTATGGTTCCCTTTTGCATATGAACAAGGTTTTTTACAATAGACAATCCGAGACCACTTCCTCCAAAATCCCTGGTGGTTTCGGCACTTGCTTGAACAAATCTTTCGAAGATTTCATTTTGCATATCTTTAGGGATACCTTTTCCTGTATCTTTTACTGATAACATGATTGTGGCCAAATCATTTTCAATCGAAAGTACTGTGATCGTGACTTTGATGCTTCCTTTTTCGGTAAACTTAATTGCATTACCAATGAGATTGATTAGAATTTGCGTTAACCGTGTTGGGTCGCCAATGATGAGGTTGGGCATTTTTTTATCGATGGTAAGGTCAAAACTCAAACCTTTCTCATCGGCTTTAGCAGTAAACATTATCATTACTGACTGCATTAAATCATTTATCTTAAATGGTATCTTTTCTAAAAGCAACATTCCGGCTTCTATTTTCGAATAATCTAGGATATCATTGATGAGTACAAGCAGATTTTCGCCACTCGATTTTATATAATTGAGGTATTCTTTATTGGTTTCGTTCAGATCGTTTTTGTCAATTAGATTGGTGAAACCAATAATTGCATTCATAGGAGTGCGAATTTCGTGGCTCATATTGGCCATGAAGCGTTCTTTTGTTTTTGAAGCTTCGACAATTTTTTCTTCTAGCTCTTTTCGCTCCGTAATATCATAAATTATGGTAAGTCCGTATTTTTTATCCAAAACCTCAATCGTTTCAGAAGATAATAGACCTGCTTTTTTTATTCCCTTTTTAGTATAATAGGTGATTTCATAATTACTGAGTCGGCCTTTTTTTATGAGTAATGAAATTAGCTTTTCTCGGTCTTCCGGCGAAATCAATCCAAGCTCAACAGCTGTTTTCCCGGCTACTTCTGTCATGGTGTAGCCTGTTAGCTTAGAAAAGCCTTTATTGACTTCCAAATATTGTTTGGTATCAATATCAGATAAAATCATTCCAGCAGGATTCATGTGAAAAATCTTGAAAAACTTTTCTTCGCTACTTTCTAGTTCTTTTGTACGTTCCTTTATGATTTCCTCTAGCGAATTGTTTAGCTGCAAAAGTGAATCTTCGGCTTGGGATCGCTTTAAATCTATTCTATTCAAGTATAGGGCAGTTCTTCCAAGAATAATTAAAGTTACCAATATAAACGAAAGCATAAATAACGTGATGCCCAATTCTACTGAAATAGCACCGTATCTATTAGACAATATGTGAAAAAAACCAAGAAGAACAATTGCAATTGTAGAAATGGGAAAGATCTTTCGAACCACTATATTCCCAATCCTATTTCCAATAAAAAGCGACGTAATCCCATAATTGGGATGTAGCAGTGTGGCGGCAATAGAGGAGATAAAAAACAATAGGGCTGTAGGGATAGCCATCGATTCGAAACGAGTAAAGCTATGAAAAGCAGGTACACCATATAAATATCCAATGATTGCTATAAAAGAAATCAAGCTTACGATATGAAAAGCATATTGGGCACTACTTTTTAAAACCCTATTGTTTGACCGTATCATTAAAAAAGCCAACGAAAAAGCTGTAAAACTGAAGGAAGTTGTTCTTGACATTCTTCCTGGGAAGGGAGTATCTAGCAAGTGACCCTTGGTATCCTGCATTAACAATTCGTCGAGTACATAATCTACCTCAAATATGCTAGCTAAAAGTGTTGAAAAACCAATGGCAAATACCACAACGGACAATAGATAATAAAGCGTCACATAGAACCTTTCTTTTTGTATACTGGAAAAAAGTATCCATCCTAGTAGAAAAACACATAAAGCACTATTAAATTTCATAGTACTGAAGCCCGGTACCACGCTTTTTAAAATTTCAATATGAAGAAACCAACCCAATAGCACTGTTAAGCTAAAAAGTATGTTAACAAGTAATACTATCTTAATTACAAAATCAAATCTTGATTTTCTAGGATTTGCTATCATGTTTTAAAAGGAGCCTGAAAGACAATAGAGATTTGCTTCTATACAGCCAGCCAGCGGACAAAGTTAGTTTTTAAAATGTAGTTTTCAAAAAAAATAAGAATTCGATCTACTTAAATTTTTTGTTTTTGTTTTTTATTTTTATATACGTATAAGTTTACTGAAAAGTTTATTATGGAACTCGCTATAACGGTTCATCCTCAAAAATCTACAATTCAGTAATCATTACTTTTTTTTGCTTCAAATACTTCCCAACTTTGCTTCATCAAAAAAACATAATCATGAAAGGAATCTTTACTTTTTTATTTTTAATCGTTTCAATTTCAGTTTTTTCTCAAACCAAAATTTCGGGAAAAGTAGTGGACGAAAAAGGACTTCCGTTAGAAGGAGCTAACATTTTTATTGAAGGAACTTATGATGGAACGGCAAGTGATGCTGATGGAAATTTTTCTTTCACCACTACTGCAACTGGAACACAAATCTTGAAAATCACCTTTTTAACGTATGAAAGTTTTACAGAGACCTTTATAGTAGAAAATTTCAAATCGAAAACTATAAAATTAAAGGAAAGTATGAACAGTCTTGATGCTGTGGTCATCAATGCAGGAACACTTGAAGCGGGAGATAAGGCTCGGGTTTCGGTGCTGAAACCGTTGGATATCGTGACAACGGCGGGATCTGCTGGAGATATTATTGCCGCTTTGCAATCGCTTCCAGGGACACAAACCGTTGGTGAAAGTGGTCGTTTGTTCGTTCGTGGTGGTGAAGCCGATGAAACCCAAACCTTTGTTGATGGTCTTCGAGTGGCCCAGCCTTATGGTGCTTCCGCAAATAATATCCCAACTCGTGGTAGATTTTCTCCTTTTCTTTTCAGTGGCATTTCGTTTTCTACAGGTGGATATTCTGCAGAATATGGAGAGGCTTTGTCCAGCGTTTTATTATTGAATACTCAGGACGAACCGGTTCAGGAAGAAACCGATATCTCACTAATGACAGTTGGTCTAGGACTTAGCAACACTCAAAAATGGGAGAAAAGTTCACTTACGTTGAATACGGCTTATGTAGATTTGGCTCCTTATCAGCTTGCTGTTCCACAAGCCGTAGATTGGAACCGAGCTTATCAATCATTATCGGGTGAAGCGGTTTATCGCTATCAATTTAATAGTGGCTTGCTGAAATTTTACACCGCTTTTGAAGCTGCACGTTTCGATTTGAACCAAGAAAATATCAATACGACAGAAAAAAACAGAGTGAACCTGAACAATAATAATCTATACCTCAATACTTCCTTCAATGGCGTACTTGCTGGTACCTGGGACATTACAACAGGTTTGAGTTATGGCTATGGGCAAAATAAGATTGGTTTGGACCTTGACGATGTGGAGAATACGGAACATGCTTCTCATTTGAAACTGAAAGTCAGCAACAAATTTTCTGACCGTATAAAATTGTCGATTGGAGCCGATTATTTTATCACCCAATTTGATGAATCATTCAAAGAAAATTTGGGAGATAGTTTTTTATCAGGCTACGATGCCAATATTGCTGCAGCCTATTCTGAAATGGATATTTTTTTCTCTAAGAAACTAGCTGCAAAAGTAGGCTTCAGAGCATCAAACAATGATCTATTGGATGAGTTTAATCTTTCACCAAGAGCTTCGTTAGCCTATAAAACGGGAAAATTCAGTCAGTTTTCATTTGCCTATGGCGATTTTGTTCAGGCTCCACGTGCCGATTATTTGAAATATACCAGTCAACTGGAAACTGAAAACACAGCCCATTATATTTTGAATTATTCTTACAATAGACAGGGAAAAACGTTTAGGGCTGAAGCTTACTATAAAAAGTACAATAACCTAGTCAAGTTTGATACTCCAACGGCTCAATTCAATTCTGTTTATGAAAATTCGGGTTCAGGATATGCAAAAGGGTTGGATTTATTTTGGAGAGACAATAAAACATTCAAGAACCTGGAATATTGGATTTCCTATTCTTTTATTGACACCCAAAGGGATTATCGCAACTTTCCCATTCAGGCAACGCCAAGTTTTGTAGCCAAGCATACGGCTTCGGTTGTCACCAAATATTGGATCAACAGTTTACGTTCGCAGCTAGGATTGACCCACAATTTCAATTCAGGTCGTCCTTTTGAAAACCCAAACAAAGCAGGCTTTATGAATGGCAAAACCAAAGATTTTCATAACCTGAATTTGAGTTGGGCTTATTTGATGAGTCCTCAAAAGATTCTCTATCTCTCGGTTTCGAATGTTTTAGGAACCCAAAATGTTTTCGGATATGAATTTGCAAACACTCCAGATGCCAATGGTGTTTTTAACAGCAAACCAATAGTGCCAACAGCCGACCGATTCATTTTCGTAGGTTTCTTTTGGACCATCAGCAAGGATAAGAAAACCAATCAATTGGATAATTTATAAACCGTTACAGTTCATCCTTAAAAATTGACAATTCAGTAGGTTTTAATTTTATAGTACAACGTTCAAGCTTACTTTTGAACTGTAAATTAAAAGTTTCAATCATCAAAACACTAACAATCAAAAATTAATATCATGAAAAAAATTATCATTACCATCGTTTTATTTGCAACAGCATTAGTAAGTGCACAATCACAGTTTGAGCAAGGAATGGGAAAGGCATTTCAGCTTTGGGGCGAAGGAAAACCTGCAGAAGCTTCGGCAATGTTTGAACGAATCGCTTCGGCCGAAAAGAATTCTTGGCTTCCTAATTATTATGTAGCTTTAGTGAACACCACAACGGCTTTCCAGAGTTTAGGCGATAAGGAAAAAGTTGCCCCTCTATTGGATAAAGCTCAAGAAGCTTTGGATATCGAATTTATCAAGCATCCTGAAAATCCTGAAATCCTTGTAATGCAAGCGATGATTTATACCGCTTGGGTAGCATATGATCCGATGACAAATGCCATGAAATATTCACCAAAAGTGATGGAAATGTATGCAAAAGCTGGAAAGATCGCACCCGAAAATCCAAGGGTAGTTTTCGGTCAAGCCGAATTTGAAATTGGTGGAGCACGTTATTTCGGACAAGATACTTCGGCAATGTGTGCTCAAATTGACAAAGCAATCGGTCTTTTTGCTACTTTTAAACCAGAAACAGCTTTCCATCCAAATTGGGGGTTAGACAGGGCATTGGAAGCTCAAAAGGAATGCAATAAAAAATAAGAATAAGTAATAAAAAATAAAACAGTGCAAAAAGTAATCCAATATGTTTTCAAGACGGTAATCACGGGCTTTATTGTGAGTTGTGTTATCATGGGTATCATGTTTATAATAGAGGCATTGTTTGGAAGGAAATTTTCTTTGGATGCAGATCTTTTTGAAGAAATGGGCTACTATTGCTTGTATGGAATTGTTCTCACATTGATCAACTCGGCTTATTTTGATTATTTGAACCATAAAGTAGTTTGGGGAAATTATAAAAAAGTTAGAGTTTTAATAGGTGTTGTAGGAAGTATTACCCTTACCATTGGAGGAATTTTCTTGATCAGAATGTTTATGTCGGTAGTAATCTTGAAAAATACTTTAGAAAACTTTCTTTCAAAAGAATCTCCACGATTTTATGTAATAGCCTTGATTATCACAATGGTGATGAGCTTATTTTTTCACCTGATTTATTATTATAAGAAAGCACAGGAAAATAAAGTAAAGGAACAAAAAATCATTGCAGGAACGGCTTCTGCCAAATTTGAAAGCCTGAAAAACCAAATCGATCCACATTTCCTTTTTAATAGCCTGAACGTTCTAAGTTCTTTGATCGAAGAAAATCCCGATAATGCACAACGTTTCACGACTTCGCTTTCTAAAATCTACCGCTATGTTTTGGAACAAAAAGACAAAGAACTGGTTTCGGTTGAAGAAGAATTGGCTTTCGCCAAAACCTATATGAACTTGCTCAAGATGCGTTTTGAAAATAGTTTGTTCTATGAACTTCCTGCAAATGTTTCGAATCCAGAAGCCAAAGTGGTGCCACTTTCGCTGCAATTATTATTAGAAAACACCGTGAAACACAACGTGGTAAGTGAACAAAGGCCTTTGCATATCAGGATTTTGGACAAAGGTGATTATCTGGTAATTCAAAACGATTATCAAAAAAAGGAAGTCCTGCAGGACAGGCAAGGTGTTGGTTTACAAAACATCATCAACAGATATGGGATCATAACTAGCAGAAAGGTTTTGATCGAACAAAATGAAAAAGAATTTTCGGTTAGCATCCCGATATTAACTAAACAAATATCCGTTATGGAAACAAATAATAGCAACGACGAAAAAAATATGTATTTGAAGGCCCAAAAAAGGGTGGAAGACATCAAAGGGTTTTATGGTCACCTGAGTTCTTTTGTGATTGTTAATATTGGATTGGCGATTTTAAATTTAATTTCGAGTCCATCACATCTTTGGTTTTTTTATCCCTTGATAGGATGGGGAATTGGCCTTGTGGCACATGGCATGACGGTTTTCAATTATATGCCTTTTTTGAATAGTGATTGGGAGGAGAAAAAAATCCAGGAAATCATGCGAAAAGAAAAAAATAACAAGTGGAATTAATCAGTAGTAGTATGGAAAAGTATGATGAATTTGAAGAATATCGATATGAAAAGGCCAAAAGAAAAGCCAAGGAAATAAGAGGTTTTTATTATAATTTAGTTTGCTATTGTATTGTTATTCCTGTATTGATTTTTATAAATCTCACCTTTGTTCCACATTTTCATTGGTTTTGGTTTTCACTAATTGGATGGGGAACCGGTATTTTAGTACATGGAGTTTCAGCTTTTGAGTTAAATCCCTTCTTGGGGAAAAACTGGGAAGAAAAAAAGCTACAACAATTGATTGAAGAAGAAAAACGAAAACAAGCTAGAAAAAACAATAATTAAAACATAAATAAAATGGAAAATTTAACCGAAATCGAACGACAAAAATTTGAAAGAGCAAGAAAAAGAGTAAAATCTATTGCAGGATTTTATAAACACTTGATGGCCTATATTCTAGTAAACTTATTTCTAATTTCGATGAAATATTTTAAACTAGACCCAGGAGAAAATTTCTTTGAGTTTTCTACATTTTCTACCGCATTCTTTTGGGGGATTGGCTTGGCTTTTCACGCTGCAGGAGTTTTTGGAACGAATGTTTTCCTTGGAAACGATTGGGAAGAAAAGAAAATTGATGAACTAATGAAGAAAAATCAGGGGAACAAATGGGAATGAGTTCTTAGTGATCAGTTTTCAGTCGCATGACTTAATTATCAAATTATCAAATTATCTCATTGTCAAATCACCAAATTTTCAAATCACTAAAAATGAACATTATCATCATCGAAGACGAAAAACCAGCAGCAAGATTACTGCAACGAAAAGTCGAAAAATTAGGTTTGCAAGTCAATACACTTTTACATTCTGTCGAAGAAGCTTTGATTTGGTTTACAAAAAACGAGCATCCCGATTTGATTTTCCTCGACATTCAGTTATCCGATGGGTTGTCTTTTGAGATATTTGAGAAAATAGAAATAAAAAGTGCTGTAATCTTCACAACAGCTTATGATGAATATGCTCTAAAAGCTTTTAAACTCAACAGTATTGACTACCTTTTGAAGCCAATTGATGAAGACGAACTGGAAGTTGCTGTAGAAAAATTCAGATCCAGAACACCAAAGCCCGAAAACCTGCAGTTCGATTTTGAACAAATAAAAAAAATGTTGATAAATCCAGCCGAAAAGACCTATAAATCAAGGTTCACGGTAAAAGTTGGTCAGCATTTAAAAGTCATTACGACAGATGAAATTGAGTGTTTTTACAGCGAAAACAAAGGAACTTATCTTCATACAACTGAGAACAGAGACTACCTGATTGATACAACTTTAGAAGTTTTGGAACAAGAAATGAATCCGAAAGATTTCTATCGAATAAGTAGAAAATTTATCATTCCGTTAAAGTCAATCAAGGAAATAGTGGTGTATAGCAACTCTCGACTCAAGCTGATTTTGCCAACATATAAGGACGATGAGGTCATTGTTAGCCGAGAAAAAGTAGCTGATTTTAAAGAATGGATTTCATAAAAAAAAACTGCTTCAACATAAACTTGTAAATCAATACAAGCTAGTTGAAGCAGTCCGTTTTTTAGTTTTAGTCTTTCTAAGAAGTTACCTTCAAATTAATCAAACATCGATTTGATTTCTTTTTCAGTCTTTCCTAGTTTTTGTTGCAATTTTCCCCACATCTCTTGTTCTTTACCTTCTTCGTATAACAAATCATCGTCTGTCAAGTCGGCAAATTTTTGTTTAAGTTTTCCTTTAAACTCTTCCCAGTTTCCTTTAATTTCATTTGAATTCGGCATAGCTTTTAATTTTTAGTTATTAGTAAAATTCTTTTTCTAATACAAAGTTGGCTTTTTTGTAAATGAAAAGGTTATGGGATTTTTCTAAAAAGTTATAATATATTTTTTATAAAAGAAAACGCTCTAATTTTAGAGCGTTTCCAATAGAATATTTCAAATTACATACCAATAATAGAAATATATCTTTCGAGACTTTCTTTTTCAATCCTTGCAATAAATAATAAAAAATCTTCTTTGTTGGATGAAGTTTGTGCTTTCTCTAATGATTGATAATATTCCATTCTCGTGTCATAATCACCCTTGATGTTGGCAATGATGAAACCATGTGAAAGCAAAATCAAGTTCATGATTAATCGTGAAGTTCTCCCGTTTCCATCAATAAAAGGATGAATGGTTACTAAACGTTCATGCATTTCTGCAGCTAAAACCACTGGATGCAAAGATTTTTTATTAGATTCATACCAAAAAAAATAATCTTCCATTTGTTTCGGCACGATAAAAGGCTGAGGTGGCATGTGCAAACTACCTTTAATCATGACTTGAACTTTTCTATATCTTCCTGCATCTTCTGGATGAATTCCTCTCAAAATTAAATTATGAATAGACAAAAGTTCTCTTTCATTTAATATTGAGTTTTTTTCCATCAGATGCTTGATATAGCCAATCGCTTCTTGATGGTTAATCGCTTCGAGATGTTCTCTCATGCTTTTTCCCGAAACGGTCAAACCTTCATTAATGACCAAATCGGTTTCTCTCAAGGTTAAAGTATTACCTTCTATCCTGTTACTTTCAAAAGTATATTCTAGTTCTAGGGCTTGGGCAATTCTATAACTGTCAAACGCTCTAACTTTATCTAGCTTAGATTTTAGAGTATCAATTTCATCAAGGATTTTTTTTAGCGATTTTGAAACATTTTTTTTTGGCGTTGCATAATAGCGCATTTCTTGTTCAGCAACCATCATTGCTTTTAGGCCAAATTCTTCATTTCCTATTTCATAAAGGATTTTTTCTTTGAGCCAAGCCACCATTAAAGTTTCTAAATCAATTTCCAAGATCGATGCAAGTTTAATGACTTGATCGCGAGTTGGTTTTCGAGTACCAGACTCGAACTTGCTAACCAAAGCTTGATCGATTTCCAAAAGCATTGAAAGCTCTCGTATTTTAAGCCCCTTTTGTTCTCTTGCATTTTTTATTAGCTCCTTCATTTTTAATGACTTTATCGTTCATGACAAATTTAGTCATTTTTTTTTATAAAAAAAAACTTTTTATCAAAAAGCTTTTTTTATTCGATCAATATCTCTTTTAGTATCTTGTTCTTTGAGAGATTCTCTTTTATCATAGGTTTTTTTTCCTCTTGCCAATCCAATCTCAAGTTTGGCTAATCCTTTTTCATTGGTAAAAAGTTTAAGCGGAACGATTGTCAATCCTTTTGCTTGAACATTTCTTGCTAGGGTTTTGAGTTCTCTTTTTTTTAGCAACAGCTTTCGTTCACTTCTAGACTTATGATTAAACTGATTTCCAAAAGCATATTCTTCAATATAAGTATTGATAGCAAAAAGCTCATTGTTGGTAAATTCGCAAAAGCTTTCGGTAATGTTAGCTTTGCCCATTCGGATCGATTTTATTTCGGTTCCAGCCAAAACAATTCCAGCAGTATAGGTTTCGATTATTTCATAATCAAAGCGAGCTCTTTTATTTAATATATTGACCGTTTTTAGCATAGGATTGCAAATGTAGTGACTAATTGGTAAAACCGCAATCCAGAAAGAAAAATAGTCGATCAAATATTTTTTAAACAATGATTTTTGTCAGTTTTTGCTTTTTATTTCAGCTATAAATTTGAACTATAATTTAAAACCAAAATAAAAATGAAAAAAGTAGTTTTAGCTTTTATGGCGTTATCGTTATTAAGCATAAATTTTGCAAATGCACAAGAAGAAAACAAGACTCAAGATTTTAAAAAATGGCAAGTTAGAGTTAGAGGTGTTGGTGTAATTCCTACCGAAAGTGCAGAAATTGGTGTAATAGGTGGAGATGCAAACATCTCTAACACCTTCATTCCTGAACTGGATTTTACCTATTTTTTTACCAAAAATATTGCGGCCGAATTAATTTTAGGGACTACCAAACATGATGTGAAAACAGTAGGTTCGGATATTTCGGCAGTTGGCGGACCAACAAATGCTTCAGTCGATTTGGGGAGCGTTTATCTTTTACCGCCAACTTTAACATTGCAATATCATTTTTTCCCTACAGAAGAAAAAATATTTAAACCCTATATTGGAGCAGGAATAAACTATACGATTTTTTATAATCAAGAAGCTGGAAGTGTTGTTAAAGGCATTGAATATGAAAATGCTTTTGGATTTGCTGGCCAATTAGGATTCGACTTGATGCTAGACGACACGTTTTTTATAAATGTTGATATCAAAAAGTTATTCCTTTCTACAGATGTAACAGTTGATGCTTCGAATCTAGCAGCCGGACTTTCAATTCCGGCAAAAGTTGATATTGATCCTTGGTTGTTAGGATTTGGTGTTGGAATGAAATTTTAGATTTTTTTCAAAATAAAAAGTCCTTTATAAATCAACAGCGATTTGTAGAGGACTTTTTCTATTATTTCAAGTAATTATTTCTTAGTCATTCATCGAGATCAAGAATTCTTCATTGTTTCTAGTTTTCTTGAAACGGTCGTTGATAAAATCCATTGCTTCAACCGGATTCATATCAGATAGATATTTTCTCATGATCCACATTCTCTGTAATGTTTTCTCATCAAGCAACATATCGTCTCTTCTCGTACTTGAAGAAGTAAGATCGATTGCTGGGAAAATACGTTTGTTGGCAATTTTTCTATCCAATTGCAATTCCATATTTCCAGTTCCTTTAAATTCCTCAAAGATCACTTCGTCCATTTTAGAACCAGTTTCAGTCAAGGCTGTTGCGATAATACTCAACGAACCTCCGTTTTCTACATTTCTTGCAGCACCAAAGAATCGTTTAGGTTTTTGAAGTGCATTTGCATCAACACCACCACTCAATACCTTACCAGAAGCAGGCTGAACAGTGTTATAGGCTCTTGCTAAACGGGTAATTGAATCCAAAAGAATGACAACATCGTGACCACATTCTACTAAACGTTTTGCTTTTTCAAGTACAATATTGGCAATTTTAACGTGTTCTTGAGGTTCTCTATCAAAAGTTGAGGCAATAACTTCTCCTCGAACGCTTCTTTGCATATCTGTAACTTCCTCAGGACGCTCGTCTATCAAAAGTACAATCAAATAAACTTCAGGATGATTTGCAGCAATTGCATTGGCAATATCTTTCAAAAGCATGGTTTTACCTGTTTTTGGCTGAGCCACAATCATACCACGTTGCCCTTTTCCTATTGGAGAAAATAAATCGATGATTCGGGTAGAAATATTGCTTTGTTTTTCGGCAATTCTGAATTTTTCAGTAGGGAAGACAGGAGTAAGGTGTTCAAAAGAAATTCTGTCGCGAACCACTTGAGGATCATGTCCGTTGATTTTCAAAACGCGAACTAAAGGAAAAAATTTCTCTCCTTCTTTTGGAGGTCGAACTACTCCTTTTACGGTATCTCCAGTTTTTAGACCGAACAATCTAACTTGAGAATTCGATAAGTAAATATCATCAGGTGAAGCTAGGTAATTATAATCAGATGAACGGAGGAATCCATATCCGTCAGGCATCATTTCCAGGACACCTTCACTTTCTATGATTCCATCAAATTCAAAATCGGCATCACGGAAATTGTTTTTCTTTCCTTTAAAGTTTGGATTTTGGTTTCCATTAGGAGTCTGATTGCCGTTCTGATTTTGATTTTGATTTTGATTTTGATTTGGGTTTGGCTTCTGGCTTTGATTTGGGTTTGGTTTTTGGTTCGGATTCTTTTGAATCTTAGTTTCCGCTGGATTTGCAGTTTCCACTTTTTCAGCAGTAGGTTCAGCAGGTATTTTTTCTATAATGTTATCAACTTTTTCCTTTTGAATAGCGTTGTTAATCTTATTTTCATATTTGGCTTTGTTGAATTTTATAACTTTTCGTTCTTTTGGAACTTCTGGAGCGACTGGAGTTTCTTGCGTTACTTCTTTTGCAGGAACTTCTTTTTCTTGAACGGTCTCTGGAGTATTATTTTCAGCTTTCGAAAATAAATCTGAATTTTCTTGAGTGGTTGTAGCTGGATTCTTTTTTGCTGGAGCAATCCTAGCTCTTTTTGATTTCGTGGTATCTTCGGTAATTGTATTGTCTTTCGTAGCAACTTCTTGAGTTGCAACTTGGCGTTCTAAAATTTGAGAAATTAAGGTTTCTTTTTTAACGCCTGTTGCTTTTATTTTAGCCAATTTAGCTATTTCTTGAAGCTCAGCAAGCTTCATTTCTTTTAATACAGAAATATCAAACATGTAGTTTATTTGAATTAATTAATTTGGAAAGGTGGTTTGAGATATTGTAGTGCAATTTTTTCTAGTGCAACCCGTCAAAGAATGAAGTACTTAAGGAATTGCCATGCAATAATACGAATAAAATTTAATCATACAATAGTATTTTTAAAAAAGAAAATATATTTTTGTGCTAGAAAATTATAAAGATGCTTCAAAGAATACAAACCGTATATTTGCTAATTGCTTTAATCATTACAGGAGTTTTGCCATTCTTTTTCCCGTTGTGGACCATGAGTGATCAAAAAGATTTTTATTTTCTGTTTGATATCAAGTATGTTACTGCATTTGGCTTGAGCACAACATTATCGTTATTGAGCATTATTTCATATAAAAAAAGACAAAATCAGTTTGTTATTGGCCGACTGAATATCATATTGAATTTAATTTTATTAGGATTATTTGTTTACCGTTTACTAAAATTATCTGGAGAAGCCGTTACGGTTTCTGAGAAAGGTATTGGAATGTTCCTCCCGATTGTTGCTATCGTTTTTTTGGTCTTGGCCAATAAAGCCATCAAGAAGGATGAAGATCTTGTAAAATCTGTGGACCGATTGAGATAAACCTATAAACTTAGTTTATTAGTGCGAAGAAAAACCCAAGCGAAAGTTTGGGTTTTTTTTGGTTGAATAATTTATACTGTTCAAGAAATCTTCGGATGTTTTAATTCAAGGAAGTATTCTATATTTGTTTAAAATAAGATTTTCCCAAAGTACAAAATGATTTTAAACCACTCCTAAATTTGGAAATTATTAAAAAAATACTGCAATCACAATTATTCAAGATATCTTCCTTGAATAGTGTGAGTGTTTTGATTAAAATTGGGATTGGTTTGATTACTTCTAAAGTCATTGCGATTTTTATTGGACCTTCAGGAATGGCATTGATTGGAAATATGCGAAACTTTATGACCTCCATTGAAAGTATTGCTACATTGGGATTAAATGGCGGTATTATTAAAACTGTTGCAGAAAATAAGGACGATTCTGAAAAAATAAATAAAATACTTTCAACAATTTTTATAGCTTTTTTAGCCGTTGCAATCTTATTAAGCATTGTTTTACTTCTTTTTGCAGATTATTTTAATCATAAAATTTTTGGACAGAATTATCAGTATTCATTTGTTTTTAAGGTTTTGGCTGTTGCCATTCCATTTTATACACTATCAATATTTTTATTGTCGGTTATTAATGGTTTAGGGAAATTCAAGAATGTTATCTATATCAATATAGTGGGAAACATTATTGGGCTTTTGGTTTCTGTACTATTGATTATGTATTTCCAAACTCTAGGTGCTTTATTGGCAATAGTTATAACACCTTCTTTATTGTTTCTAGTAACTTTATATTTTATCAATAAAGAAATTTCCATTTTAAATATTTTACGAAAAAAAAATTTTGATTTTGCCGTTATAAAAGATCTTTCTTCATATTCTTTGATGGCTTTATTTTCGGGTATTTTTGGATCGTTAATTTATCTTGCAATACGTAAAAACGTTATTGCTACTGTGGGAATACAAGAAGCAGGCTATTGGGAATCGATAACGAGAATTTCGGGATATTATTTGATGTTTGCTACTACTTTGATATCTGTTTACTATTTGCCAAAACTTTCTACTTCTAAAAAGAACGAAGAGACTAGAGCTATATTTTTGAGCTACTTTAAAAATATACTTCCCGTTTTTATTTTAGGTGTAACAGTTATTTATTTTTTGCGGTTTTTTATAATCAAAATATTATTTACAAAAGAATTTATTCCTGTTGAAAACTTGTTTTTTTGGCAACTATCTGGAGATATTTTTAAAGTAGCTTCCTTTATATTAGGCTATCAGTTTATTGCTAGAAAGATGACAAAGATTTTTATCCTAACTGAAGTTTTTTCTTTGACCTTGATGTTTGCTAGTAGCTATTACTTAACATTTCTATTTGGTATTGAAGGGGTTGTAATGGCTCATGCTGTTACTTATTTTGTTTACTTTATTGTATTGGTTTTTTATTTTCGGAAAACTATTTTTTTTAAAAGAAATTGATTTCTCCTTGGCGAAAGTTAAGAGTTTTTAGATTATAATTATACTCTTTAAGACTATTATTAACGCTTCTTAAATTAGTATGCTAATGAATTAAATAAAGCTTCTTTTTTGTCTTAAAAAAGAAACTTTTTGTTTGCTGACCAACAAATTATCTAATTGTTATGCGGTTCAATTAAAATTGAGATTAATGAAGTAAATGAAATTTTAAATTTAGTAATGAATAAAATTTAATAATGCTAAAAAAACTTCAACATAATAATATTCAGTTTCACTCTTACAAGTAACAATAAAAGAGGATAGAAAAAATTTCTATCCTCTTTTATTTAGTATAAGCAGCCGAACTTTTATCTCTAACCCAATATATCTTAAACCTAAAAAAAAATTACCTGTCTTAATTGCTATTTTAGTTTCAAACCGAATTCTTTTTAAAATAGCTCTATGTTCTTCTTTGGATTGATTTAATTTTAACGCATTTTGCAGGATGTTGTAAGTTGAAAAACCTAATTTCCAAGTCTTCCTGTTCCATTTTCGTGCCCTGTAAGAAGTTAATGAAGTTTTTAATTCTCTTTTTTTTACGAGAATTGTATCAATAAAGTCAAAATTATAATAACGGGCTGTTTTAATCCAAAGGTCATAATCTTCATAAGCAAGGCTTTCATCGTATCCCGAAAAACGATCATATACTTCTCTTCTTACCATGGATGAAACCGAACAAACATTGTTTTGCATATTTAATAAGCCTTTGTATATATTACCTGATCTGTTTTCTTTTCCAGATGTATTAGTAGTGTAAATTTCAAAAAAGTTACCAATTGTGTTGTTACTTTCGTCAATTAACTCTAATCCTCCATACACAATTCCTAGATTTTCATAAGTAGAATTTTGAAATTGATTGATTTGTAATGCTACACAATTTTCCATCAAAACATCATCTGCAGCCAAATCAATAATATAATCTCCTTTGCTAATTTTTAGACCTTTGTTGAATGCTTTTGTATTTCCCTGGTTTTTTTTATTTGCAATAAATGGAATTTCTGGATGATTTTTTAGCCATTCGTTTATGACATTAACTGAATTATCACTGCTACTATCGTCTACAATAATCAATTCAATGTTTTTGTAGGTTTGATTAATAACCGAATTCAATGCTTCAACAACAAATTGTTCATGATTATAACACAAACAAATAATGGTTACTAGTGGAGTATTTTGCATAAATTCAGTTAAGTGTTTTATATTTGTTTACGAAAATAGGAATTCAAAAATGAATAAGGAAAAAACAGACTTTAAAATTGCAATCATCGGGGATTTTCTCGGTGGTGGTGGTGCGGAAAAAGTGCATGCAACATTGTCGGTCTTTTTTGAGAAGAATGGTATTTCGGTTCATAATGTTACTATTTTTGATAATGTTTCCTATGAATATTCGGGTGAATTATTGAATTTAGGTAAGATGGAAAACAAAACCATTTTTGATAAGCTCAAGAAAATTTATGTACTGAAAAAATATTTACGCAAACATAAAGTGGACCGTATTGTTGACTTTCGTTACCGTGTAAATCAAATCAATGAATTGTTGATGTTTTATTATGTCTATAATGCACCAGTTATTTATACCGTTAGAAGTGGAATTATTGAATTTTATATTTCTAAAAACAAAATAATTAAAAGTTTAATTTATAAAAGAGCAAAAGCAATACTGACTGTTTCTAGGAGGATTACGGAAGTATTACAAAAAGAGTTTGAGATTCCGGTAGTCACTATTTACAATCCTTTTGATTTAGAACGGATAGAACAGAAAAGCGATCTTTTTATTCCAGAAGAAACTCATTATGTAGTAGCTGTTGGTAGGATGAATGATCGGGTCAAACAATTTGATATACTTATTGAGTCTTATTCAAAATCAATTTTGCCAGATAGTGGTATAAAGCTTTTGATTTTAGGAGAAGGACAATACTTAAACGAATTAGAAGTATTGGTAGAACAAAAAAAACTAAAAGATAAAATAATTTTTAAAGGTCATCAAAAAAATCCTTATCCCTATCAAAAAAATGCGCTTTTCTCAGTTTTGTCCAGCCAGAATGAGGGTTTTCCTAATGTAATTGTAGAAAGCCTTGCAGTTGGCACTCCGGTTGTTTCTTTTGATTGTTTTTCAGGTCCAAATGAGATCATAACACACAAACATAATGGACTTTTAGTAGAAAATCAAAACCTACTGAAATTAACCGAAACAATGAACGAAATGATTGAAAATAAAGATTTATATTATTTTTGTAAATCCAATGCAATTGCAAGTGTTCAAAAATTTGCGTTAGAAAACATAGGGAAACAATGGTTGGATTATTTAAAATATACGTAAGTTAGCCTTATGAACATAGAGATCATAGAAATTCCTAAAAAAGAAGACTTTCGCGGTAACCTTGCCATTATAGAAAATGATACAGTTCCTTTTGAAATAAAAAGGGTATATTATCTTTTTGACGTTCCAAGTAGTTCGCAAAGAGGAGGTCACGCTCACAAGAATCTAAAGCAATTGCTAATTCCCGTTTCGGGAAGTTTTGATGTGGTCCTAAAAACGTCAAGCGAAATACAAAAAATAACGTTGAATAAACCAGATAAAGGATTGCTCATTCATGAAAATATTTGGAGAGAATTAGAGAATTTTTCTTCAGGATCCGTTTGTTTGGTTTTGGCTTCGGAAGTTTTTAGCGAAGAGGATTATATTAGAAATTACGACGAATTTTTAGAATATAACAAAAAATAGCTTTTAATAAGAAGTTACCCTCCAGCCTTTCAGTAATAAAAAAACTTTAACTTTTTTGATGCATAGTAAAATTGTTTTCGGCATTCGTATCAATATCCTTTGAGAAAAAGTCAGATTCTTAAAATCAATCGACTGCACTAATCTTCTAAATTCAGTTTTGTTACCGGCTAATTTGCAGTGCTTTGCTAAAACATAGCGTTCAAAATCAATATATTTTTTTAAAGTTGGGCTTTCTTTTTCCCAATCAATGTATTTATTCAAATCGGGAATTTTCTTGCCTTTGATACCGGAAGTGGTAATTTGATTTTCTGAAAAAATGGTGTAGCCTACTTCGGCACTATTATAAAAGGCCAGATCTGAGAAATTGTTTGCACGGATATTGAAATCTATGTCTTCGGAAAAATCTATGTTTTCATCATAGTATCCAATCTTTTCATAGAGGTCTTTATTGAGGCACAGGCTCGAATGAATGTAGAAACCTTGACCTGTATTTCTCTCAAAAAAATCAGTGATCAAATGATATTCATCCAATTTCAAACCAATTGATTTCACACTCGGTCTCATCAATAATTTATCTGGAAAAATCTCAACATAACTGGTAGCAAATAAGCTCACTTCGGGGAAAGTATCAACGAGAATTTTTATTTTCTCAAGAAATTGAGGTTTCCAGACATCATCTGCATCTAAAAAAACAACAAATTGTGCCTTTGCATTTCTAATACCAGTATTTCTAGTGGCCGAAAGTCCTTTGTTCTTCTCATGATTAATGAAACGAATTTTTTTGGAGTTAATCTCTTTTGCTTTTTCCAAACTTTTATCGGTAGAACAATCATTCACAATAATAATCTCGAAATCTTGAAAATGTTGATTCAATATACTTTTCAAAGCCTCTTGAATGTAGTTTTCTTTATTGTAGAGCGGAATTATTATGGAAAAGAAAGGCATATTAATTTTCTTTAAATATGAAGTCGAATAACGAATTCCAATTTTTGAAATCGGGAGTTTTTATTGAGGTATTTACGCAACTTTTAGGAAGCTTATTCTCTACATAATCAGTCATTAATTTTGCAAGTGTTTGTGGCTTTTGGGGTTCAAAATAATGCACTTTCTCATAAACTCCAACAGTTTCCTTTGCATAAAGCAAATCGATTGCAAAAATAGTTTTGTCAAATTGTTTGAACTCAGATAACGGCAATCCCCACGTTTCCAATCGGGAAGGAAATACTAATACATCAACAGTATTGTAATAGTCTAAAACTTCTTTACGTGACAACAATCCTATGCACTTGATTGCAGGGTATTTCTTGGTATATTCTACAATATAATTGGCATATTTATTCATGTTCTTCTCTAAAGTAAAACGAATTTCAATTCTTGATTGGATGTTTTCAGGCAGAAGAGTAAAAGCATCTACAATGTATTCAAAATTTTTGAACATTCTTGGGAAACTCGGATAGAAGAAATGAATCTTCTCAGGATTTAGGGTTGCTTTATAGATTGAACTTTTAACTATAATTTCGGGATGTGCAACTATTACATTGTCAATTCCGAACAACTGTTGAAAAGATGCTTTGATTGCATTTTGTTGTACAATAACTGCCGTATTACTTTTTATATTGATTTGATACAAATACTTATAAAACAAAGAAAACAGACAAATTTTGAATCCAAATCGCCAATCTTTCAAGGTAGGTTTAAAAAATGGAGTAGGATTGTGGCAATATACAAACTTTTTTTTAGCGAAAACATTTGGAGAAATATCGTGGAGTGAAAACCAAATATCAGCATCAAGCTGTTTGGATAATTTCTTAAAATAAAAGTATTCGTAATAAAGCCTAGTGAACCACGATTGCTTCGATTTTGGAAATTCAATGTAGTCAACATTAGGGATGTCAAACAAGGATTTGTTGTTGACAAGTGCAATAATTCTTATGTTTTTTCCGATATTGTAGTTTGATAAAGCATACAAACAATCCGTAATTATGGATAATAATCCGCTATTGGTCATGTTAATACCAGAAATTACAATTGTCTTTTTTGCAGTATCAATCAAATTAGGGATGTTTAAATTTTAAAAGTCAAAAAGAACAATTAACAGTAAAATTAAACGGTTCGTTGCACTACTTCAAAAATAGTCCCGTTTTCACATTTTAAAGTCTTAGAAGGGAATTTCAAGAGTACTGCATAATCATGGGTTGCCATAATAACGGTTTTGCCATTTTCATTGATTTTTCTTAAAACGTTCATGACTTCGGCACTCGTTTGAGGATCCAGATTTCCTGTAGGTTCGTCGGCTAAAATGAGTTCAGGATCATTGAGCAAAGCTCTTGCAATAGCAATTCGTTGTTGTTCTCCTCCTGATAACTGATGTGGCATTTTTTTAGAAAAATTTCGCATGTCAACTTTTTCCAAAACTTCGTCAATTTTGAGTTGCATCTCCTGTGCGTCTTTCCATCCAGTCGCTCTCAAGACAAATAACATGTTTTCGTTAATGCTTCTATCGGGAAGTAATTTGAAATCCTGAAAAACGATTCCAATTTTTCTTCTCAAATAAGGAATATTTTTTTCTTTCAAAGTAGCCAAATTAAAGTCAACAATGCTGGCTTGTCCTTCTGTTAGAGGCAAATCAGCATAAAGCGTTTTCATGAAACTACTTTTCCCGGATCCCGTTTTTCCAATAATATAAATAAACTCTCCTTGGTTAACTTCGAGGTTAACGTTGGATAAAATCATATTTTTTTCTTGATAAATGTTTACGTTTCTTAAAAAAAGTACCGGTTGTGACATATTTGGATTTGTTTTGCTGTAAAAGTACTAAGATAACGCTGGTATTCAAAATAAATTTTGAGGAACTTCGAGCAATTTGATTTTAACATAATCCTAACAACAAATCCTTTAAAACTTAGGCAACAATCCTAAAAAAGATGCGTTATACCAAAAGGAATTTGATATATTTGAATTTTAAAACCAAACCACCATGCATAAATATTCCTGGATATTGTTCCCGCTTTTAACAGCCGGAGTTTCCACCACAGTTTCTGCCCAAAAATCAGAAATTTATACCCATGATTTAAGAGATTTCAACCGAGCCATCGAGCTTTATAAAGACAAGCAATACCTTTCGGCTCAAATTATTTTCGAAGAAATAAAACAGCAAAATAACAGCCAAGAAGTTCAAGCGGATTGTGCCTATTATATTGCCAACTGTGCCATCCGACTCAATCAGCAAGGAGCCGATAAATTGATGGAAGATTTTGTTCGAAATTACCCAACAAGTTCCAAACAAAACCAAGCTTATATTGAAGTGGCACACTACTATTTTGAGCAAGGTCAATATCCACAAGCCTTGGAATGGTTTGACAAAGTAGATGAAAGCACTTTGAGTAACGATGAAATTGAAAAGTTCAACTTTCAAAAAGGGTATGCCTATTTTACTGCAAAAGATAAAAAGCAGGCTACGTCCTATTTCAACAAGGTTGCCAATTCTCAGGAATACGGTTCTCAGGCAAAATATTATTTAGGTTTTATTGCCTATGAAGCTGATGATTATACAGAAGCAACGAAGCAATTCGATCAGGTTTCGGGCGAAGAAAAGTATCAGGAAAAAATGTCATATTTCCAAGCTGATATGAATTTCAAGCTTGGGAAATTTCAGGAAGCAATAGATTTAGGCCAGAAAGCAATGGCGAAATCTAATGCTCAAGAAAAATCGGAGTTGAACAAGATTATTGGTGAAAGCTATTTCAACTTGAAGCAATATGATAAAGCAATTCCTTATTTGACCCAGTATAAAGGCAAAAAAGGTAAATGGAACAACACTGATTATTATATCTTAGGATATGCCTATTATCAACAAAAGGATTATGAAAATGCAATTGCTCAGTTCAATAAAATTGTGGACGGGAAAGATTTCGTAGCACAAAATGCCTATTATCATTTAGGCGAAAGCTATTTGAAAACGGATAAAAAACAACAAGCTCTGAATGCTTTCAAGAATGCTTCGGAAATGGATTTTGATTTGAAAATTCAAGAGGATGCCTATTTCAATTATGCCAAATTGAGCTACGAAATTGGAAATTCCTACCAGAGTATTCCTAGCGTTTTGAGTGCTTTTATAGACAAATATCCTTCAAACCCTAACAAGCCAGAGGTCGAAACGTTATTGATTAACTCCTACATAACTTCTAAGAATTATAAAGAAGCCTTAGTTTTATTGGAAAAAAATAAAAGTTTTGCCAACAAGCAAGCTTATCAGAAAGTTACTTTTTATAGAGGCTTAGAGTTATATACCGATGGAGTTTATCAAGAAGCTTTATCGATGTTTAAAAAATCAATTGCAGAGCCACGTGATCCGAAATTTACTGCAAGGGCTACATTTTGGAAAGGTGAAACCGAATATGTGCTTGGAAATTTTAGCGAATCACTGCTAAGTTTCAAGCAATTTGGAGGTTCGGCTGAAGCCAAAAACACGCCAGAATTCAAGAATTTTAATTATAATTTGGCCTATGCCTATTTCAAATTAAAAGAATATGATCAGGCCATTACTAATTTTCAAAGTTATATTGACAAAAGCAAAGATGACAAGGTTCGTTTGAATGATGCCTATCTTCGTTTGGGCGACAGTCATTTCGTTTCTACGAAATATTGGCCTGCAATGGAAGCCTATAACAAGGCAATTGATCTAAAAGGCGTGGATGCCGATTATGCTGCTTTCCAAAAAGCAATCAGCTATGGTTTTGTTGCCCGAAATGACAAGAAAATAGAGGACTTGAATAAATTTATTCAAGCTTTTCCAAAATCGCAGTACCGTGATGATGCCTATTTTGAGTTAGGAAATACTTATACTGCCGAAAACAAAGCCGACAATGCAATTCAAACCTACGACAAGCTTTTATCTGAATATAAAAATGGATCATATGCTTCAAAAGCGATTTTACGCCAAGGGTTGATTTATTACAATTCTAATAAATCAGAACCAGCATTGGTGAAATTCAAAAAAGTGGCTGCTGAATTCCCAAATACACCTGAGGCACTCGAAGCGGTTTCGACAGCTCGTTTGATTTATGTTGATGCAGGAAAAGTTAGTGAGTATGCAAGTTGGGTAAAAACGCTCGATTTTGTTGAAATTACAGATGCCGAATTGGATAATGATACCTATGAAGCTGCAGAAAAGCAATATTTGCAAAACAATGCGAAGCAAGCTATTTCAGGATTTACAGGTTATATTGCTTCATTCCCGAACGGTGTTCATGCCTTGAAGGCAAATTTCTATCTGGGCCAACTTTATTATGCCGATGGACTCGAAAACAATGCCGTTCCAAATTATGAATTTGTAGTAGCAAAACCAAGAAACGAATTTACAGAACAAGCTTTGGTTCGCCTGTCACAGATTCATCTGAAAACTAAAAATTATGACAAGGCTATTCCGGTTTTAATTCGATTGGAAACGGAAGCCGATTATCCTCAAAACATCACTTTTGCACAAGCCAATTTGATGAAATCTTATTACGATAAGGCTGATTATGCAAATGCTGTAACTTCTGCCGAAAAAGTGTTGGCTAATCCAAAAACGGATGATAAAGTGAGAAGTGATGCCCAAATTATCGTAGCACGTTCGGCAGTTAAAACCAATGATGAAGCCAAAACGAGAATTGCTTATGCTAAATTATTGACAATAGCTAAAGGAGAAATGGCAGCCGAAGCGTTATATTATGATGCTTATTTCAAAACAAAGGATGGTAAATTTGAAGAATCGAATAAATCAGTTCAAAAATTGACAAAAGATTATTCGGGTTATAAATATTTTGGTGCAAAAGCCTTAGTGTTGATGGCTAAAAATTTCTACGGATTAAAGGATAGTTTCAATGCGACTTATATCTTGGAAAATGTGATCAAGAATTTTACAGATTATCCAGATGTGGTCGAGGAAGCTCAAAAAGAGTTGACCATCATCAAAGTGGAAGAAGCTAAAACCAATTCATCCATCCAAAACTAATAAGCAATTATTTTAATTTTCAATTCGATCGAAATGACTCATAAAATCCAATATAAAATTACATTCATCTTTCTTTTGGCAGGTCTGCAAAGCACTTTTGCACAAAAAAAGGATGAAAACATAGGAACTGAAGTAGTGAATGTGGTAAAGCCTTACACCCCTACAATTTCTGATGCTTTCAAAGTAAAAGAAACGCCTGTTATTGAAGATGAGGAAAACACAAAGAAAGAAGAAATCCAATACAATATTTTCTCTTTTCCAGTCGCTTCCACTTTTACACCTTCAAAAGGTAGAGCGGCTTCTGTTGACAAAACGGCTCAGGAACGTCTTTATAAAAATTATGTAACGCTAGGTTTTGGAAGTTATGCTTCTGCGAATGCCGAACTTTTTATTACCGAAAATGTTAGTAATACGGACTATGTGGGCGGAATGCTACGTCATCAATCTACTCAAGGTAATATTAAAGATGTAAAATTAGATGACAAATTTTATGATACCTCTTTGGATCTGACGTATGGTAGCAAAAAGCAAAATCTTTCTTGGAATGCCGATATGGGCTATCAGCATCAAGTGTATAACTGGTATGGATTGCCTGAATTTTTCGGAAATAATTTATCAGAGGCTGATCAAAATACTTTGATTAATAGCATTAATCCGCAACAAACCTATCACAATTTTTATATTGGTGGACGAGTCAAAGCAAATGAAAGTTTCTTTAACGAAGGAACATTCAAGTACAATCGTTTTTGGGATGCTCTTGGTTCTGAAGAAAATAGATTTTACATGAAGCCTTCAGTAAAGTTGGACATTGCTGACAAAGCCATTACTGCCAATTTCACGGTGGATTATTTGAGTGCTAAATTCGATAAAAATTATCCCAATTTTGAAAATCCGGGAGCACCCGTTTTTGGGAATGAAAATTCGTATCTTATTTTGGGTGCAAACCCAAATTTTCAAATCCTTGAAGATGATTTGACGTTGAATTTAGGTGTTGACATTGTCTATCTTTCAACACTTAAAAGTTTAACCAATGGAGTAGATGCAGGTTCGGATAGCGACTTTTTTATCTATCCAACCGTTACCGCTTCTTATAAAGTAGTTGGTGATTTTATGATTGCTTATGCTGGAGCTGAAGGTGGCTTGACACAAAATTCCTATAGAGATTTTACCAATATCAATCCGTTTGTTTCGCCAAATACTTTCATAGCTCCAACAGATAGCCAATATGACATTTATCTAGGTTTGAAAGGAAAACTTTCGAATGCCGTTAGTTACAACGTTCGTGGTTCCTATTTAAGTGAGAAAAATAAAGCTTTGTTTTTAAGTCATGATTATTCTCAAGATTTTGATAATGAAGATTATGCTTATGGTAATTCCTTTAATGTAGTATATGATAATATGAAAACGATCAGCTTTTTTGGAGAATTAAAAGCCGATTTTTCTAAAAATGTAGCTTTTGGAATCAACGGAACTTTTGCAACCTACAACAATGATTTGCAAGAAGAAGCATGGAATTTACCGCAAATAAAATTAGGATCAAGCTTGGATGTGAACATCACCAAAAAATGGTTTGCTGGAGCGAATGTCTTTTTCGTTGGCGAAAGAATGGATTTCCAAATTGATCAATCGTTCACTGAAATTGGAAATAATAAAAAAACTTTGGATGGATATTTTGATGCTAACTTAAATCTAGGATACAAATACAACGAAAGGTTAACGGCATTTTTGAAAGCCAATAACATCGCCAATCAAGCCTATGAAAGATGGTTGAATTATCCAGTTCAGCAATTTCAAGTAGTGTTGGGAGCGAGTTATAAATTCGATTTTTAATAGAAAACTGTCACAAAATATAAAGTCACAAAGTTCAATATGCTTTGTGGCTTTATTTTTTAATGAAATATTTTAAGAATGACTTTTAAAGAAAAAGTAGTTGCTCATTACAAACAGCAAATTCAAGACAAGATCGATGTTTTTCAAGATATGATTACGGCTTTGACCGAAGACTCAAAAAATGATGCAAAAGGTTCGGCTGGTGACAAACATGAAACAGCTTTGTCGATGATGCATATTGAACAGGAAAAATTGAATCATAAGCTTCAGGAATTTCTAGAAAACAAAGCTGTTTTTTCAAAGATAGATTTTAACAGAAATACGGATAAAGTTGTCTTGGGAAGTTTAGTACAAGCCAATGAAAATTATTTTTTAATTAGTGTTGCATTACCCAAAATTAGTATCGAAGGAAAAACAGTTTTTGGTGTATCCCCACAATCTCTATTGGCAATCAAAATGTTAGGTAATGATTTGGGTTTTAAATTTGAAATCAATGGCTCAAATTATCAAATCAAACAAATTGTGGCATAATTTAAATGAATTCATAATTTCTACTTCTAAAATTTACATTCTTCACAAATCTATACTTTTTTATAATTTATAACCAAATGGCTTTTTTGGAAGTAATTTAAGTTTTTAATTTTTGTATAATATCTTTTTTTGGTTTCAATTTATAACTAAAATTAATATATTGGTTTTAATGCATAAATATAATCTTCAAATTTGCTTTATACATTAAAAACAAATTATACGATTAAGTTATGTGTGGAATATTAGCCATTATTGGGAAAGGAAAAGATGAACAATTAGTAAAAGCACTTTCTAAAAGAATGTCGCATAGAGGACCAGATGAAAGTGATTTGCATATCACCGAAAATGGACATGTTTTGAGCCATGAGCGTCTGTCGATAATCGACTTACATTCTGGAAAGCAACCCATAAAAGGTTCCAAAACTGCCTACATGATTCATAATGGGGAAATTTATAACCATCAGGAATTGAGAGAGGGTATTTTGAGCCACCACACCTTTAGGACTAAATCGGATTCTGAAGTTATCGTTCATTTGTATGAAGAATTTGGATATGATTTTCTAAATAAATTGGACGGTGATTTTGCCTTTGTTGTTATTGATGGTGATGATTTTATTGCTGGACGTGACCCGATGGGAGTGAAGCCTTTATATTATGGGCTTGACGAAAGAGGAAGGGTTTATTTTGCATCCGAAATGAAACCTATAACAGATCAATGCAAAACGTTTTCTACATTTCCTCCTGGACATTATTATACCCCAAAAACAGGATTTGTAAAATATTATAAACCTGAATATGAAGATTATAGAAAATCAGTACAAGATCTGGACTTATCATTAATCAGAGAAACGCTAACTGAAGCTACAAGAAAAAGATTAATGAGTGATGTGCCGATAGGAGTATTATTGTCAGGTGGCCTAGATTCCTCATTAACTTCATCAATTGCTGCTAGATTGTTGGCAGAAAAAGGAAAAAAATTAAGTTCCTTTTCAATAGGTTTGGATGCAGATGCTCCTGATGCAAAAGCAGCTCGAAAAGTGGCAGCATTTTTAGGGACTGATCACCACGAAATTCATTTTACTATCGAGCAAGGAATTGAGGTTTTAAGTAAATTGATTTGGCATTTGGAAACCTATGATGTTACCTCTGTTAGAGCAAGTACCCCCATGTATTTCCTTTCCAAAGCCATTACCGATAGAGGAATTAAAGTCGTACTTTCAGGAGAAGGTGCCGATGAAATCTTTGGAGGTTATTTGTATTTTAGAAATGCACCATCAACCGAAGATTTCCAAAAAGAAACTATCGAGAGGGTTCAAAAATTATTTACTGCCGATTTATTAAGAGCCGATAAATCGACTATGGCTCATGGATTAGAGGCTAGAGTTCCATTTTTGGACAAAGGCTTTTTAGATGTTGCAATGCTAATTAAGGCAGAAGAAAAGCAACCGAAAACCTATAATGGGATTGAAAAATATATTTTAAGAAAAGCATTTGACACACCAGAAACGCCTTATTTGCCAGATGAGGTTTTATGGCGTCAAAAAGAACAATTCTCAGATGGAGTAGGTTATAGTTGGATCGATCAATTGATTGAATATTGTTCAAATCAAGTAACAGATTTGCAAATGGATAATGCAAAAGAGCGTTTCCCATATAATACACCAACTACCAAAGAAGCTTACTTCTATAGAGACATTTTTCACAAATATTATCCTCAAGTTAGTGCTGCCCAAACCGTTAGGAAATGGATTCCAAAATGGCAAGAAAATCTAGATCCAAGCGGAAGAGCAAATACAGCTCACGTTCAGGCGGATCCTGAAATTGCAAAATCAAATAGTGTAGTATAGTTAGGTTTGTTATATAGTTTGTTTGTATGAAAGCGTTGAGAAGTCAACGCTTTTTTTTTATAATTTTTTTCAATATTGTTTTTCGGTAAAGTATTTATAAACAGAAGGCTACATTGCAAGGCTTTTTTTCTAACATTTCCTTAACACGGCCCCTCAAGCAACCTTTGAAGTTTATGCCATCTTAAGTGAAATCAATAAATTTTTAATTATTATGAAAAAGTTCAAATTGCAAGCAATTGCATTATTAGTGGTAGTTTCATTAGCATTTACTTCATGTAGTAATGATGATAATCCCGGTCCAAATGTTGTTTTGAAAGAAGCTTTGGTTACAGTTGTTACAGGACCCCAAAAGCTAATTTAAATCAGGAAGTAAATCTGTCTACAAGCTTTGTGGTAGAAAATAGCTGTGGAGCCTTTAATAAATTTATTGAAACTGCTGAGGATAATACTAAGACAATTACTGTTGAAGCAAATTATGTAGGATCGAATTGTGTGGCGACTCCAACTACCAAAACGGCAACTTACAAATTTAAGTCGGCCACAGCTGGAACTTACAATTTGAAGTTTAAAAAAACAGCTACTGAATTTATAACACATACAATAGTTGTAGAATAAGTATTTTTTGTTTTTGTTAATTGCGAAAACACTGAATGAAAAGCCAATGTTTTTTTATTTTGTCTCTTACATCTTTTCCAATGATTATTTTGAGATCAATAAGCAATTGTAGTTTCAATATTTTTTACATTTACATCAAATAAAAAATATAGATAAATTGAATATTGCTATAAAAAATAATAATCTTACTGCAACAATTAGTACTAAAGGTGCAGAACTAATTTCCTTGAGAAGTGACAAGAGAGAATTTATTTGGGAAGGAAATCCAGAATTTTGGGGTAAACATTCTCCAGTTTTGTTCCCAATTGTTGGAACTTTGAAAGATAATAGCTATAACTATTTGGGAGATAGATATTTGCTTTCCCGTCATGGTTTTGCTAGAGATATGGTTTTTGATGTAAAAGAACAATCCGAAGATAGCGTTATTTTTTCACTTCAATCATCTGAAGAAACTTTGAAAAATTATCCATTTGCTTTTGAGTTGCAACTTATTTATACCTTATATCTAGATAAACTTATACTTCAGTACAAAGTAATCAATAATGATAAAAAAGAATTGCCTTTTTCCATTGGAGCCCATCCAGCATTTGCCTTACCAAAAGATTTTAGCAATTATTCGCTTTCATTCGATGAAGATAATGAACTTGAATATTTCTTGCTAGAAAACGACTTGCTTTCAGATCGAACATCGCAACTCAATTTAAGTAAAAATAAATTACATCTCCATTATCCGTTGTTTGAAAATGATGCTTTGGTATTTAAGAAACTACAATCAAAAGCAATCACGATCAATGAAAATGAGCAACCTATCCTGAAAATTTCCTTTCACGATTTCCCAAATTTAGGAATTTGGACGAAAGTAGATGCACCATTTATTTGCATCGAACCATGGTTTGGACATTCAGATACGCCTAAAAATTCTGGAGCTATTATGGAAAAAGAAGGCGTGGTTATTTTAAAGAAAGATAAAATTTTCGAATCTCAATTTTCAATAGAAATAGTATGCTAACACTTGATTTTTTACCTTTCCCAGTCTTAGAAACCGAACGATTATTACTCAGAAGATTAGATTCATCAGATGTTAATGAAATTTTCGAGCTTCGGTCCAATCCCGAAACCATGAAATATATTCCTCGTCCATTGGTAAAAAACCACGAAGACGCTCTAAAGCATTTCAAAACAATTGATGATGCAATTAATAATAATCTAGGAATAAATTGGGCAGTAACCCTGAAAGGAAACCCTAAATTACTCGGAATAATGGGTTTTTATCGTATTCAGCCGGAGAATTTTCGTGCAGAAATAGGCTATATGATACTTCCAGAATTTAATGGAAAAGGCATTGTGTCCGAAGCCATCCCGAGAATATTGGAATATGGTTTTACGACCATGAAACTTCATTCTGTTGAAGCAGTAATCGATCCTGATAACATTGCTTCTGAACGCGTGCTAAAGAAATGCAATTTCGAGAAAGAGGCACATTTTAAAGAAAATGAATATTTTGATGGCAAGTTTTGGGATTCGGTGGTTTATTCGATTTTGAATAAAAAATAAAGCAACCTTTTTTATCAATTCACATCTTGAAATTATAACTTAACATATAAACATGAAAAATAATTTAATTAAAATGCTTTCTGGAACTTTACTTTTCGCATTGTTCTCTACAAGTTGTTCGCTTCCAGACGATAATAAGGATAATTGTGTTCAAGTCATAGGTGTTGCAACAGATGGAGTTGTAGGTCCAGTTGAAGCAACTATTGATCAGGAAATCACCTTAAATGTCACTTATAAAATTGCAGCAAGTTGTGGTGAATTTTATATCTTTAGCGAACAAACTGTTAGTTCGACTGAAAAAAAGGTTGCAATCCTGGCTACATATGATGTCTGCAATTGTAATAATGTTTACACAACCAAAACCCAACCTTATAAGTTTAAGGTGGCTACTGCGGGTGTATATTCCTTAAAGTTTGCAACTGAAAACAATGCATTTATAACACATGTTATTACGGTTGAATAACCATATTAAGTTTCAATAAAATCCTGGAAATCCCAGGATTTTTTTATTAGTCACAAGAAAAATTTAAATTTTAGGAGCGAATCGTTTGAGTGTAGAGTAAAACCATTTTCTGAAGCTCGGGCTAGTTAAAAATCTATTCGCCCTTTGGAAACTTCGGAAGCGTCCGGATGTAGAGATTTTCGACCTTCGTTCTCGCCCAATCCGTTTTTCTAAGAAACGTTAAGCTCGATTTTATACTCGGATTATCAGTAAAACATTTAATCTTGATTAGTTCTCCCAGAGTATCAAAACCATAAAAAGAAACTAATTGCTCCAACATTTTTTGAAGCGTAACACCATGTAACGGATTGTTTTTCGACTGATTTTCCATCCAACAAAGGTAAGGAATTCAAAAATTAATTAAATTTATATCCAATATAAAAAAACATGAAACAATTCTATATTTTCCTATTCGGAATATTATCTCAAAACATAATGTCCCAAACTGAAACCACAATCTATCTAATTCGGCATGCTGAAAAAGCCGATAGTTCACCCAATACTGAGCTTTCAGCCGAAGGAAAAAAACGAGCAAATGATTGGGCAAATTATTTTCAATTGCAACCAATAGATTTCATCTACAGCACACCATATATCCGAACTCAAAGCACAGCATTACCAACAGCCATTTCTCAAAAAAAAGAAATTATTGCCTATAACCCAAGCGAACTAGATTTAAAAAAAATAATAGCTGAAAATACAGGTAAAACCATACTGATTATAGGACACAGCAACACCATTCCAAAGCACATCAACCAACTCCTCGGTGAAGAGAAATATCCTGAAATTCCTGAAAATGAGTTTGGAAATCTTTATTGTATCAAGGAGAAAAAAGGTGTCATTTCTCACTCTTTAACTAAAATATAAAAGCCGCATCTTTCGAATCGGCTCAATATATGAAAGTGTAAATTCTTAATTGATAATAACCTTTTTAGTTATCGTTTGAGTATCCGAACTTAATCTTAGGAAATAAAATCCTTGAGATAAATTCTCCAACGTATAAACATTGTTTGAACTGTTAGGATTTTTAATTTCTTGCATGATTTGACCATTAACGTTAATCAACTGAATTTCATCCAAGATCACTTCAGAGTTGATATTGATTCTATTGTTGTTTGATGGGTTTGGATAAACCATAACGTTTGCAAGAGTATCAAATTGTTTTGTACCCAACAATGCCTCAACTGTAGCACATTGTGTTGTCCAGATATCACACACATAATCAGGATTATCGATATATGGATTTCGATTGCCTTGATAGTCATAAATGGCATTATTCTGATCAATTTCCTTTTGAGAAACAGGATCTTCAATATGCCATTTTATCAAAAGTAAAAGAAAATTATCCGAAAAAACTTTATTATTTGTTCCGTCAAACATCGATTTTACTTGAGTAGTAGCAACATTTGCAGCGGTGTAAAAGCCAGCCATTTGTGTTTCATATCGTGTCGCAAAATAAAAGAATGATCGTGCAACATCTCCTTTGAAAGCATCTATTGGTTCAAAAACAGTTCCAGTAAAACTAGAAAAAGATGAAGATGCCATCGAACCTTTTTTAGAACCATTTTGAGAAGTATAACTAGCTGTTCCCACTTCACCAAAAGGAAAATTTCCTCTTGCTCCATTTACAGATCCATCAGACGGAACTACATGAAAAGGGTCATTTTTCATAGGACTCCCTTCATCGAAATAGGATTGAGCAACCAAATGTTCTCTATTATAGCAATCACCCTCACCATTATAGTTTCCACATTGGTCTGAAGTTGAAGTATAATTATAAGGATCAGCACTCGTAGGGTTTTCAGAGTAAATATCTAGTACAGTATTATCATCTTCATAATAATTGTCCCGAAAAGCACTTTCTGTATAGAGATTCCAAAGTGAGTTATATCCTTGATCACTATGACCATTTGTAATAATGTTTCGCAACTGTGTTTTTAAGGTATATCCAGTTCCTGTTGCATTATTGTAATAATTAGGAGGTGCTTGAGAAAATGCAAAAGCAGCAAACAATAACAATAATAAGGTGTAATTTTTTTTCATCTTCATAAATTAAGGGAAGCAAAAGTAGGCGATTATTTTAATCAAAATATTTTTTTAACATCTAATTTGAGATCTGTTAGAAAAAAATATTCTTGAATTATGCTTTTCGCTCTAACAATGCCATATAAAACCCGTCAAAACCTGATTCTGAAGCTAGGATCTTAGCGTCTTTTACAAAGGTAAAGTTTTTACCATTTTCTGTGGTTAAGAAATGCTTAACTTGTTCTTGATTTTCAGATGGTAACACCGAACAAGTTGCATAAACTAATTTTCCACCTGGTTTAACGATTCTCGAATAGCTTTCCAGAACCTCTGCCTGAACCTTACGGATATTGTCAATAAACTCAGGTTGCAGTTTCCATTTTGCATCTGGATTTCTTTTCAAAACCCCTAAACCGCTACAAGGTGCGTCAATCAAAACCCTATCTGCCTTTTCCTGAAGTTTTTTAATAACTTTCGTCGAATCGATAATTTTATATTCGATATTGAAAGCTCCATTTCTTTTGGCTCTCAATTTCAGTTGCTTCAATTTACTTTCATATAAATCCATAGCAATCAACTGGCCCTTGTTTTCCATAAGTGAAGCCAAGTGTAATGTTTTCCCACCGGCACCAGCACATGTATCAACTACTCTCATTCCTGGTTTTACATCTAGGAAAGCAGCCACTAATTGTGAATTGGCATCTTGAACTTCAAAAAAACCTTCCTTGAAAGCATCTGTCAAGAACACATTTGCTCTTTCTTTCAAAACTAAAGCGTCTGGCTGGTCTTTCAGATAATCAGTTTCAATATCTAAATCCATTAAGATTGCTCTTAATTTTTCCTTCGTAGTTTTCAAGGTATTTACCCTTAAAATCACTTTTGCAGGTTGGTTTTGAGCTGCAATTTCTTTAGACCATACTGCTTCGCCTAATTCTTGTACACCCACTTCATCCATCCAATCTGGAATAGATTCTCTAAACACTCTGTTTTTAGAAAGCTCATCAAAGCGTCCTTTTATTTTTCGTTCAGGAGTTCCTTCAAGTTGTCTCCAATCAGGAATTGGATAACCTCTCAAAACAGCCCAAACGGCAAATACCCTCCACAAATCATCTCGGTCAAAAGGTTCTTTAACATCAGCAATTTCGCTGTATAATCTCTTCCAACGTACTATTTCATAGATGGTTTCGGCAACAAATTTTCTATCGTGGCTTCCCCAACGTTTGTCTTTTTTCAAGGCTCTTGCCACCACTTTATCAGCATATTCTCCGTCATTAAATATTGCATTCAATGAATCAATCGTGGTGTAAACTAAATTTCTGTGTAATCTCATTTTATATAATTGAGGTGCAAAGGTATTACTTTTTGTTAAGTAATCAGTGTTCAGTGTTCAGTGTTCAGTTTTTGTAGAGGCTAAATTGAAACACCAAACTTTTGTGGATTTAAAATCATATAATTAATAATTCTGCCAACTTCATCACTTTCTCTAATCAGTTCATCAAATAATTCCTCACTGATATAGTCGCATTTGAGAGAGAATTCAAGCCAAACTTGAGTTTCAGAGTTTTCGGCATCACAGTCAGTAAGCTTGCTGTGAAAATTTTTAGGATATATTCTTTTTCTGTATGCTTCAGCAATATTTGCAGATACACTTCTTGAAGATCTTCTTATTTGGTCGGTTAGTGAATAAATTTCTTCTTTCGGAAAAGTTTTGGTAATCTCAAAAATTCTCATTGCTAAATGAAAAGATTTTTGATAGGCTAATAATTCTTGAAATCGCATAGAATGTTATTTATAATTTTAGACAAAATATATCACTGAACACTGAATACTGAACACTGAATACTGAACACTGAATACTGAACACTGAATACTGAACACTGAATACTAATCGTGTTTTCCATTAAAGTAAGTAGTCCATTTCCCTTGAACTTTCATAACCTGTTCAATAACATCACGAACAGCACCCTTTCCACCTTCTTTATGGGAAATATACGTCGAAATCCCTTTAATTTCAGGGCTTGCATCTTGAGGACAAGTCGGTAAACCAACCAATTGCATCACGTGATAATCAGGAATGTCATCTCCCATATATAAAACCTGTTCAGGCTTAATGTTCAGCATTTCGGTATACTCTTTAAAGTTTTCAACTTTGTCCGGACAAGCCAAATGGATATCCTTGATGCCAAGATTTTGCAAACGAATTCGAACACCTTCATTGCTTCCGCCCGAAATAACGCAAACATGATAACCGCTTTCAACGGCTGCCTTCATTGCATATCCGTCACGGATGTTCATTGTTCTGAGCATTTCGCCAGTAGAAGTAATATGAACAGAACTGTCGGTTAGAACGCCATCAACATCAAAAATAAAAGTCGTGATGTCGTTCATTAATTCCTTATAACTTTTTGCCATTGTCTTGTATGGATTGTGTTAGTAATTTATATATGTTTTTATGATTTTCATCTGACAAAAAATTCAGATGCGATTCGATAGTAGTTTTGTCGTTTCGTTTTGCAGGACCAGTTTGAGCCTCATTTGGCGAAAGCGACATGATTTTATCAGCAGTTTCTTTTATCAAAGGTTGTAAAATTTCAAAAGGTACTTGATTTTCATCACAAATAGCATTGCCAATTGCATAAAGATGATTGACAAAATTATTAACGAATACTGCCGAAACGTGCAATGACTTCCGTTGTTCTGAATTAATCATAAAAACCTTATCGGATATCGAGTCGGCTACTTTTTTCAAGATATTGTAATCATCGTTAAATTGGCTTTCAATGCAAATCGGGATGGTTTTAAAATCAACTTCTTTGCCTTTTGTAAAAGTTTGCAAGGGATAAAAAACACCTTTTCTATTGTTGTCGTTCAAATTTTCCATCGAAGCACTTCCAGAAGTATGCACCACCAATCGATTCTTGAATGGCAATTGCGAGGAAACTTCTACAATAGCATCATCTGTAACAGCAATTATATAAATATCGGCTTCCGCCAAATCATCAAAGCGGTCTGTAATTTTATCAATGGAAATGAGATGTGAAACAGATTCTAGCTTTCGCGAAAATACCTGAACCACTTCTATATCAGGATTTTTATTGAAGGCCAAAAGCAGATGCTGGGCTACATTGCCCGAACCGATAAGGGTTATTTGTATCATCCGACAAATTTATTCAAAAAATAGGACTTTAAAGAGTATGCAAGTACGTTTACAACAATCGGATGAATAAAAATTAGACACGAATTGCAATAATCTACACTAATTTACCTGTCAAAGTCATCTTCGTGAAATTTCAGAGTATATATTTTCGTGTAAATTACTGCAATTCGTGTCTTTATAATCCGTGATAATCTGTGTTTACTTTTTAATATTAAAATTTGCCGATTGTTCAGGCAACGGTACAAACTCAGTTTCACCTGGAACTTTCGGAAACGTCTGGTCAAGCCATCTTTGTTTAGCATCTTCAATCAATTCTTTTGTTGAGGCTACAAAATTCCAATAAATGGTTCGTTCTTCAGGAAAAGGTTCACCTCCAAAGATGTAAATCGTAGTGTTTTCATTCATTTCAAATGAACAAAGTTTCGAGTCATTTGCAATCAGGATTTGTTTTGGGCCAAAATTATTGCCTTCGCTTTCGATACTTCCTTCCAATATGTACAAGGCGCTTTCGCCAAACAAATCATCGCCCAAGCTAACGGTTTGCTTGGTAGTAGATTTTAATTCTAGAAAATAAAGCGGACTATAAACAGGTACTCCCGATTTTTTGCCGAAGGCTTCACCAGCAACCAGTTTTATGTCTATTTCGCCAATCTTCCAATGCGGAATGTCTTTTTCTTCAATATGAAAAAACGACGGTTCCATCTGCTCAAGATGCTTTGGCAAAGCCACCCATATCTGCAATCCATGGAGCGATTTGTCAGAATTTCGAAGATATTCTGGTGTTCTTTCAGAATGAACGATGCCCTTTCCGGATGTCATCCAATTGACAGCTCCCGGTTTTATCTCTATTTCAGAACCTAAGCTATCACGGTGCATAATACTTCCCTCGAAAAGATAGGTGAGGGTTGAGAGCCCGATATGTGGATGTGGCGGAACATCAAAGTTCTCATATTCGGTTAATTTTATTGGTCCCATGTGGTCGATAAATGCAAATGGACCAACCATTCTTTTTTCGCGGAAAGGCAATAAACGCCCTACCATAAAGTTACCGACCACGTTTGGTCGCTCTTCTATAATGAGTTTGATGTTTGACATTGTAGTTGTTTTTTTAGCAGTTCAAATATAAGAAAAATTGTTGTGGGTAAGGGAGCTTTTAGCTATCGGCCTATAGTGCAATTACCTGATGGTTGTTGTGCTGCTTCTTAACTAGATTGTGAAAAAAGATTGAAGAGGGCTGATAAAATTTGGCGAAAGCCTTAAAAACATTCATTTTGGCTTTAGGTTTCATAATTTTTGTGTAGTTTTTTATGCTTTTTTTAAGAATATCCGAAGAAGCATAATGAAAAGATTGCTAACATTTTTGTGTATTTTTGCACCACTAAAAACAATCTCCACTTCTCATGGATAATAAAATACTTTCTCTTCTTGCTTCCTTCTTTTTTTCCACTCGCTTAATGGCCGTCTTGTTTCTCGGTTTTGCATTGGCGATGGGAATTGGAACTTTCATTGAAAACGAATACAATACGGACACTGCCAGAATATTGATTTACAATACAAAATGGTTTGAAGCGATAATGTTCTTTTTCTTTGTGAATTTCTTCGGAAACATCAAACGTTATCAATTGCATAAGAAAGAGAAATGGGCAACTTTGATGCTGCACTTGGCTTTTATTTTCATTATTGCAGGTGCTTTTGTAACGCGTTATATCAGTTATGAAGGGATGATGCCAATACGCGAAGGAGAGGCTTCCAACCAGATTTTTTCGGATAAAACTTACTTGACTGTTTTTGTAGATGGTGAATATAAAGGTGAAATGAAGCGTAAGACTCATGAAGAAGATTTATTGCTTTCGCCTGCAACAAGCAACGATTTTTCTATTAAAGGTAAATTCGACCAATTGCCTTATGAGATAAAATATGAGAATTTTATTATGGGTGCTGTTGAAAAAGTTGAGGAAGATCCAAATGGAATTACGTTTTTAAAAATGGTAGAATCAGGTGGCGGAACGCGTCACGAACATTATTTAAAAGAAGGCGAAGTACAAAACATTCACAACGTTTTATTCTCGTTGAATAAATATACTGCTGGAGCCATCAACATCAATACCGAGGGAGAAACTTATACCATTAAAGCCCCTTTTGAGGGAGAGTTTATGCGAATGGCCGATCAATTCAAAGGAAGCGTTGTGAAAGATACAACCCAACAATTGATGATGCGTTCGCTTTATAATTTAGGTGGAGCACAGTTTGTTTTTCCTGAACCAGCAATTAAAGGTAAAGTTGGATTTGTATCCAATAATGACTATAAAGATAAGGTTACCGATGATGCTTTAATCGTAAAAATTATTGCCGAAGGAGAAGAAAAAGAGGTAACGCTTATAGGATCAAAAGGAAAAATGGGTACGCCACAATCATTTACATTAGGAAAGCTAGATTTTACTATTTTCTACGGAAGCAAGGTATACGAAGTACCATTTAAAATTCAATTGAATGATTTTATTGCTTCTAAATATCCGGGAACTGAAAAGAGCTACTCGGCTTATGAAAGTCAGGTTACGGTTATAGACGGTAAGGAAAAATTTGATGCCAGAATTTTTATGAATAATGTCTTGGACTATGGTGGTTTCCGTTTTTTTCAAGCTTCTTTTGATCCAGATGAAAAAGGAACAATACTTTCGGCTAATCACGATTTTTGGGGAACTTGGATTACTTATATTGGTTATTTTATCTTGTTTTTTGCCATGATGGCAATTTTATTTGACAAGCATACTCGTTTTGCCGATATCAAGAAGAAGTTAGAAAAAGTAAAAGAGAAAAAAGCAAAGCTTATTACGGTTATACTGTTGTTTTTGAGCTTTAGTAGTTTTGCACAACAGCATGAAGGCCATACGGATGAAACAAGACAGGCGGCCGAAAAATTCATCAACGAACGTATTGTTGACAAAGAGCACGCCGAAAAATTTGGACGTTTGGTGATTCAAGATGCTGGTGGAAGAATGAAACCGGTGAACACGTTTTCGTCTGAATTGTTGCGAAAAGTAAGCAAGCGAGACACATATAATGATATGAATTCCGATCAGGTTTTCCTTTCGATGACACAATATTCTAGGGCTTGGTTTGAAATTCCGCTGATTTTTATTGATAAAGGAAATGACAGTATTAGAAAGATAATTGGGGTAGATAAAGGTCAAAAACTGATTCCTTTTAGAGCATTTTTTGATGCAGAAGGCAATTATAAATTATCACCTTACCTGGATGAGGCCTATAAAAGTGCAGTTCCAAACAAATTTCAAGACGATTTTATTAAAACAGATAGAAAAGTAAACCTTTTGAATTCTGCCTTGAGTGGCAGCATTCTGAGGATTTTTCCGGTTCCTAATGATGAAAACAACAAATGGGTTTCCCACATGGAACTTCACGGTGCAGGTTTTAAAGGAATGGATTCGGTTATGACCAAGCAGATTCTTCCGCTATATTTTATGGCTTTGGATTCGGCTAGAATTACCAAAAATTATAAAAATGCTGATTTCTATTTGGATGGCATGCATAATTTCCAAAAAAAATACGGTAGCAAGGTAATTCCAAGCGACGATAAAATTTCATCTGAAATAGCCTATAATAAATATGATATCTTCAAGAAGTTATATTATATGTATATGCTAGCGGGATTATTGATGCTAATCTTTACTATTGTAAACATCCTTTTGGAAAAGAAAGCCATCCGAATAGTAATGAATGCTTTTCATATTCTGATTGGCTTTTTCTTTTTCTTGCATACACTTGGATTAATTGCAAGATGGTATATTTCGGGTCATGCACCTTGGAGTGATGCTTATGAGTCTATGATTTATGTGGCTTGGGCGACGATGTTTTTTACTTTGGCATTTGACCGAAAATCTAAATTAACAGTAGCTTCAGGAACTTTCGTAGCTTCAATGATCTTGATGATTGCACATTGGAACTGGATGGATCCTGCTATTGCAAACTTGCAACCGGTTTTGAATTCTTATTGGCTGATGATTCACGTGGCGGTTATTGTGGGGAGTTATGGGCCGTTTACCTTAGCGATGATTTTGGGTGTTGTTTCCTTGATACTGATGTTGTTTACTAACGAAAAGAACAAGGCAAAAATGAATTTGAACATTCAAGAAATTACCTATATCAACGAAATGGCCTTGACAATCGGTTTGGTCATGCTAACGATTGGAAACTTCCTTGGAGGACAATGGGCCAACGAAAGTTGGGGACGTTATTGGGGTTGGGACCCAAAAGAAACTTGGGCCTTAATTAGTATTATGGTATATGCCTTTGTAATTCACGCTCGTTTCGTTCCGTTATTCAGGGGGAAATGGACGTTCAACCTGATGAGTATCTTAGCGTTCTATTCGATTATGATGACCTATTTTGGAGTGAATTTCTATCTTTCGGGATTGCATTCCTATGCAAGTGGAGACCAAGTGGTGACACCTGTTGAGTTTTACTATTCGTTGGGAATTTTGACCGTGTTGGCTAGTTTTGCTTATTTTAAGCATAAGAAATATTTGAAGAAATAAGCTTCAAAGTTTAAACACAAATTCCACAGACTTTCACAAATTAATATATGCAAAAGGCTCAACATAAGTTGAGCCTTTCTTAATTTAAACCATTAAGGAATTAAGTTTCATTAAGTCTTTAAATCCTTCAATCTTTCAATCAATTTACACCTTTCCTAGCGTATATAATTGTTCCAAAGTAGGACTAACACTTCCACCAGCTGGTTCTAGTGTAATTCCAAATGCCTCGGCTTCTCCTGTACTGTTTACATTGAACAATCTAGCTTCATTAGCTTTGAAATCTTCAAGAAGACCAATGCTTGTTGGCGTAAGCGGATTAAGTTTCAAGGCCCAAACCTGATACACCATGCCTTCTGGAGGTTCTGGCAATCCTGCCGCATCGATATAAACCGCTTGAGTTTCTTTGTTCCAATATACTTTCGCTTTGGATTCTGGCGAAACAGCTTGTCCTCCTAGAGCAACAACAGTGTTGTTATCATCACGAATAATGGCCAAGACGCTTTCGGTTTTTTGCTTGTCAATTTCAAGTGAGTTGAGTTCTTTTTCAAGATCCGAATTTTCAGCTTTTACAACTACAACTTCCTCTTTCACAGCATCCAGTTGAGTATATTGATATCCAACCCCAATCATCAACACAATTGCAGCAGCCCATCCAATAAATAGGGCAACATTGCTTCTTGGTTTCATTTCTACAACACCTTCCTCAACACCATGCTTGGCTAAAAGTTGAGTACGGATTCGGTCATAGTTTGCTGCCGAAAGATAAGGTGACATGCTAAAGGATAAACTGATTACGGCTTTCTCTATCGACAAGATTTCGGCCTTAATTTCAGGATATTTTTCAGCCATGGCACTAACTTCCTCAGTCTCTGTATCGCTTAGAATTCCAAAAACATAGAGTTCTAAAATTCCAGATTCGATATATTCTCTCGCTTCCATCATACTTGTAAAAAGGTTCTTAAATCGTTAATGCAATTTCTGTTTTGTGTTTTCACAGTTCCAAGTGGTATTTCCAATTCTTCCGAAGCTTCCTGCTGAGTATATCCTTTAAAGAATAAAAGATTGATAATCTTGATGCATTTTGGCTTGAGCTTTTTTACGAACTCTTGAATTCCAATGGTGTCAATCATGTTTGATAATTTGTTACTGTCATCTAACAGATGTACGAAATTATCGGCCGATAAGTTTTTTTGCGTGTTGTTAAATCCTTTAGAACGAAGTTTGTCGATAGCAGTATTTCGAGCGATGTTGAGAATCCAAGTAAAAAAGCGGCCCTTACTTTCATTATAACTTTCGATGTTTTTCCAGATTTTCACAAAAACCTCTTGTAGAACATCTTCTGACTCCTCATGATTGCGAATCAGGTTGTAAATTATTCCATAAAGATTCTTGGAATACATGTCATATAATAAGGTAAAAGCTTTGTCGTCCTTCTTGAGGATCAAAGGTAAAAGTTCTTCCTGTGTCATAGAATTTTGGGTTTTGTATTACAAACTTATGGATTTGTAAGTAATAAATTTAACATTTTTAGAACTATCTTTATTTTTGGACTTATAATTTAACAATTGTTGAACAGAAACAGGGGTGTGTTTTTAACATAAAATTGCAAGTCTGAAATGGCATAATCCGTAATTTTATCAAAAATATCCCAACAATGAAAAACATAATAATCACAGCGTTTGTACTCTTAAATTTGGTTGCTTGTCAAGAAAATACAGCACAAAATAAAAAGACAACTATCGCAAATGAAAAAAGTAAAGAAATGACAAGGCAAAACCTCTACCAATTTAAAGTAACCGATTTATCTGGAAATGAATTTGATTTTGCTTCCCTAAAAGGCAAAAAAGTAATGATTGTCAACACTGCGTCAAAATGTGGATTGACACCTCAATACAAAGATTTGCAAGCTATTTATGATCAATATAAAGATCAAAATTTTGTAATTGTAGGCTTTCCAGCCAATAATTTCATGGAACAAGAGCCAGGAAACAATGAGGAAATTGCTACTTTCTGCGAAAGAAACTATGGAGTGACTTTCCCTATGATGGACAAGATTTCGGTAAAAGGAGATGATATGGCACCGATCTATCAGTTTCTAACACAAAAAGATAAAAATGGTGTTCAAGATTCAGAAGTAGAATGGAATTTCCAAAAATACCTGCTAAACGAAAAAGGCGAAGTAGTGAAAGTAATCTCGCCAAGAACTTTGCCAACAGATAAAGAAATTGTGGATTGGATTAAGGCATAGTTGGCAGTGTTCAGTAATCAGTGTTCAGTAATCAGTATTCGGTTTATCGCAATATAGTAACTGACCACTGATTACTGACCACTGACCCCCTGCCTACTTTAAAAGGAGTTGCATCAATGAAACATCAAGCCATTGATCGAATTTATAGCCAGCTTGTTCAAGTATTCCAACTTCCTTGAATCCGAATTTTTTATGAAATTCAATACTTCCAGAGTTTGAAGCATCAATAACACCAATCATAGAATGGTAGTTTTGTTCTCTTGCTAAATCAATCAATTTTTGCAAAAGTAACGTTCCGATTCCTTTGCCAATGGCATTTTCAGTAACATAAACAGAATGTTCTACGGTAAAACGATATCCAATTTTTACTCTAAAACTGCCAAAAGTTCCAAAACCCATCACCTCATTATTTTGTTCGGCAACCAGTACAGGAAATCCAGAAGCTTGTTTTTCCTCCAGCCACGATTTTTGCTCTTCCAACGTTCGTGCATCATAGTCATAAATGGCAGTTGTATTCAAAATGGCGTGATTCACTATTTCCAAAATAGCAGCCAAATCTTTAAAAGTAGCAGGACGGATTTTAATTTCCATTGGAATGTAATATTTGCTTCAAAATTAAGAAAAACCTACTTGAATTACAGGAAATCCCTCAGTAACTTTGTAACTTTGTAGTTCAGAAAAAATAGAAAATGATCTATCCCAAAATACCTTTAGCACAAAGCATTATCGAAATTTGTGCCGCAAAAGGATTAACCAATATCGTGATTTCCCCAGGTTCGCGAAATGCACCACTCACGATTGGATTCGTGAACAACCCAAAATTCAAATGTTTTAGTATTGCCGACGAACGTTGTGCCGCATTTTTCGCCTTGGGAATTGCTCAGCAAACCAAGCAACCCGTTGCAATTGTTTGTACTTCAGGTTCGGCTTTACTGAATTATTATCCAGCTTTGGCAGAGGCTTTTTACAGTCAGATCCCGCTTGTAGTGATTTCTGCCGACAGGCCACATGACAAGATCGATATCGGCGATGGCCAAACGATCCGTCAGGAAAATGTGTTTGCAAACCACATTTTGTATAATGCCAACTTGCACGAAGATGCTTCCGCAGAAAATGATTCGAAAATCAACGAAGCGATCCATATTTCTTTGACACAAAAAGGACCGGTTCACATCAATGCTCCATTCGAAGAACCTTTGTATGAAACCGTTGACGCACTTTCTATAACAATTTCCGCTTCCGCAAATGAACAGCAGCCGACTCCAATTGGGGATTTGAGTCATCTTGTAGAAATTTGGAACTCTGCTTCAAAAAAAATGATTTTGGCAGGAGTAAACGATCCAAATGTGATGGACGAGGCGATTATTGAGCAATTAGCAACCGATCCTTCCATAATTGTCTTGACCGAAACGACTTCTAACTTGCACCATCAAACGTTTATCAATAACATCGATACGATGATAACGCCTTTTACGACAGAAGATTTTGAAAATTTCAAACCTGAAATTCTCGTAACTTTTGGCGGAATGGTGGTTTCAAAGAGAATTAAAGCATTTTTAAGAAAATACAAGCCACAACACCATTGGCACATTGATACATTGAGGGCTTATGATACTTTTGGAGCTTTAACAGAGCATATAAAAGTTGCACCACAACGTTTTTTTACTGCTTTTTTGCCCTTGAAAAAAGAAATAAAGAGTGATTATTTCAAGAAAGGTCAAGACCTAAAAACCTTCCGAAAAGAGAAACACGACCTTTATTTGTCCAAGATTCCGTTTTCTGATTTTACGGTTTTTAATAGCGTGATTTCGGCTTTGCCAAAAGAAAGTCACTTGCAAATCAGCAACAGTTCTGCCATTCGATATGCTCAACTAATCGACATCGATCCGTCAATAGAAGTCTATTGCAATCGTGGAACTAGCGGGATTGATGGTAGTACTTCAACCGCAATTGGAGCGGCTTTCGCCAATACAAAACAGACAACTTTCATTACGGGAGACATCAGTTTTTTATATGATAGCAATGCACTTTGGAACAAATATATTCCGTCGAATTTCAAAATTATCATCATCAATAATGGAGGAGGAGGTATCTTCAGGATTCTTCCCGGTCATGCCGAAACACCTGTTTTCAATGAGTTTTTTGAAACATCACATTGCTTTACTGCCGAACATCTTGCTAAAATGTATGGTTTTGAATACCTGACAGCCAGTAACGAAACTAAACTTTCGGAGGCATTATCAGCTTTATATATACAAAATGAAAAGCCTGCAATATTAGAAGTCTTTACACCAACTTTAGATAACGACAGGATTCTATTGCAGTACTTTAAGGAATTGGTATAAAGGTTTTAGCAACCTTCCATCTCAATAATATAATACCCCTTTTGAGTAACGCTTGCTTCAATTTCTGGAGAGGCCTTGTCAATGTGGCAAAATCGGCATTCTTTGGAGGTCAAGGGCTGGTTTTCTTCGTCTTTGGATACTAGAAAATCTTTCCCAAAACGGTGGATGGTTTCTTCATCCTTGATGGTATCTGGAGCCACAATGTCAAAATGCATTATTGTTCCATCTTTGCGGGTTACATAGGTATCCCAAACTGCTACTTGCATAATTTTATTTTTTTTAAATGATTAATAATGCCCTGCGAATAATTCGCAGGACATCTTTTCTTTACGCTTTTACGTCTTCCATTGAAGCACCAAAGTTGATGTGCAATACATTTCCTGTTGGCGTTACCAAAGCGGGAACGGATTGTACACCTGCTTTTTCTGCTTCAGCGATTCTTGATTTGTCGTCTCCTAAATGCACTACTTCAATTTCAGAAGGATTGATAAGCGATAATAGGTCGTGTTCTGCACTAATACATACTGGGCATCCAGCGTGGTAAAAAATTGATTTTTTCATTTCTTTTAATTTTAATAGTGTTATTATTAATTGTCATACAAAAGTATTGTACTTTTGGACTGCTGTAATAGTCCAGAAAAACTATAAAATAGTAGTCCAGATGATTAGACCTTGGCAACTTCAAATAGAACTTAATTTTCATTGTGAGAAACCTCTTTTCTTGCAAATTACTGATGCTATTATCAACGCGATCAAGAGCGGAAAATTAAAACAAGGCGAGGCATTACCGGGAAGCCGACAGCTTGCAGAGCAATTAAAAGTAAACCGTAATACGATTGTCAATGCTCTTGACGTACTGCTTTCAGAAGGCTGGCTGATTTCAAAGGAACGAAAAGGGACTTTTGTAGCCGATGTTCTTCCGAAAGCCAATAAGCGAAAGATAATTGCTTTAAATGACAATGGTACACAACAAAAAACGGTGAAAAATTCCATTGTGTTTGATGATGGTTTGCCCGACAGCAGGCTTGCGCCAATGAAGGAATTGGCTAGAGCTTACAGGCAGATTTTCAACAGGAAATCGCGTTGGCAAATGATGGGCTATGGTGATGAGTTGGGTGATCTGGATTTTAGAACGGCCATTATGCAGATGCTCAATTTCAAGAGAGGAATGAACATTGAAGCCTCCGAAATTTGTATTACCAGGGGAAGTCAGATGGCGATGTACCTCACAGCACATTGCTTGCTAGAAAAAGGCGATTCCGTACTCATCGAAAACCCAGGTTATAAACCAGCGTGGCAAGCTTTTGAAAGCGCTGGAGCCAATCTGCTTCCTGTTTCCGTTGATAATGAAGGGGTAAATATTGAAGAAATTGAACATTATTTAAAAACCAATAAAAAGATAAAGGCAATCTATACCACGCCACACCATCAGTTTCCCACGACAGTTACCATGAGTTTGCAAAGGCGTTTGAAATTGGTGGCACTTTCTAACAAATATGGCTTTACGATAATTGAGGACGATTACGACAATGAGTTTCATTTTTCCCATCGGCCTATTTTCCCGATTTCGAGTTTCGAAAACGCCCACAACTTTATCTATATCGGTACTTTGAGTAAAATTGTGGCACCGGCATTACGGATTGGTTTTCTGGTCAGCAATAATAGTTTTATCAATAAAGTGGGCAATCTTCGCAAGCTTATTGATGTTCAGGGCGACAATATTATGGAACAGGCTGTTCTGCAATTAATCAATGATGGAGAGGTAAAACGTCACCTCAAGCGAACATCAGCAATTTATAAAGCAAAGCGGGATTATTTCGAGACGCTACTGAATGAACATCTAAGCGATAAGGTAACGTTTGCAAAACCTGATGGCGGACTGGCATTCTGGCTAATTCCAAAAACAGAAATGGACATCTTTAAAATCGCAGAAAAACTCCAACAGCAAGGCATCGGACTCATGACTCCTGACAAATTCAGTTTCAACGCCCCGATAAATGGTTTCCGATTAGGCTATGCATCATTGTCCGAAAAGCAATTGGAAGAAGGTATTGTTGCAATTTCGAGGTTGTTGTAAATTCTCAAGGATTATATTTTTCATACTTTAAATCAGTATGCTCTAAAATAAATCAAGAGTTTTTTTTGCGTGATTGAAACAAATAACAATTCTACTGCACCCGAATACATTTTTTTAGTATGTTTGAAATACAATAAAAGAATATTAACCAAACAACCAAAACAAATGACAAACCATCCAACGGGTAATAGCATCAATGTCTTCAATCTGAACGAACTTATAGAGAACATCAAAACCCTCGATAAGTACATGCCCAGCAAACTCGCACTCCAGCTTCCACAACTGCAACAACTCTACAGCAAAGGAACCTGGCACTTAGAAGAAGTCCTAAAAAAGAAAAATACTTGGTCAATTTGTGTAGATACGCGTCAAGAACGCTACAAATCTCTCGGAGCTTTCTGTTCCCGTATAGTAGGTATCATGTCTGGTACAAATGCTTCTCCGGCAGACATAGAGAATGCCAAGAGCATCGTCAAGAAACTTAAAGGAATCCGCCTCCATAAGCCCAACAAAAAAGACATTCCCAATCCCGAAGACCCAGAGGCAAAAAAGGAACGCTCTATCTCCAGGGCCAGTTTCGATAGCATGTACGAATGCTTTGCCGATCTTGTAAGCCTTCTCAGCATGACCGAAGGCTATGAACCACTAAACCCTGAGTTTACACTTGAGGCACTCGAACTCCTCAAAGACCAGCTCCTCCAAGCAAATTTCAGCATTGATACCGCCATAGCAAACATCAACACCGCCAGAATCAACCGCAACGAGTTTCTCTACACCGAAGAAACAGGCCTCGTTGACATAGCATTGCATGCAAAAAAGTACATCAAGGGAGTTTATGGCGCTACAAGCCTAGAATTTAAGGACATCAACAAGATACGTTTCAAAAACTTCCGATAAAATCCCCATCCTCACAATACCAAAAGCTTCGTGTTCTGTCCTGCATCAGAGCAACACGAAGCTTTCTTCATTTCTTCCACACATAAATATAAATAAAGTAATGGGCCTGCCCGAGCTTCGTTTCAGCACAGCTATAGATAAGGTATAGTGTCATCCCGAGTTTGGTCGAGAGACAACATCAACATTAAATCTTTCAATATATACTATGAATATTTTAATATATACTATATAGTAACAAATATATTGTATGAAATAATCAACGTATAATATGAAGTAACTAATGTATACTATAAAAGTCTGAATATATAGTATGGAGTTATAAATGTATAGTATAAAGTTTTAAATATATACTATAGAATTTATAATGTATACTATAAATAAATCAATATATACTATGAAGCCTTTAATGTATACTATAAAAAAATAAGTTTCATTTTTTAAAATCCTTTGCCCAACTTCAAATTTTCCTATAGTCACATTTCAATTTTTAAATCCTTACATCTTTCAATCACTAACGTCTTCCTTCTCCCAACCTAAATCCTTATCTTTACCAAGAACACAAAACAATACCCGATGAAAAAGCTTCAAATACTAATCTTCACAGCTCTTTTTGCTACCATCTTTTCCGCACAGGCCGCCAAAGTCGATAGCTTAGACATTTATAGCACTGCAATGGATAAGACCTATAAAGCAGCAGTGGTACTCCCAAATTCCTATACAAAAAGCAAGACCAATTATCCTGTAGTATACCTCCTTCATGGGGCCTACGGACATTTTAGAGATTGGCTCAAGAGTACTCCAGACAAGATGTTGGTGCACAATCTTGCCGATCAATACAACATCATCATTGTGATGCCCGAAGGTGAAAATTTCAGCTTCTATCTCGACAGTCCCGTTAATAAAGGAAGCCAATTCGAAACTTATATTACCAAGGAAGTCATCCAAAAAATTGACAAGACCTATCGCACCATTGCAAACAAAAACGGTCGTGTCATTACCGGACTTTCAATGGGAGGTCACGGAGCTTTATATCTTTCAACACGTCATCCAGAGCTTTTTGCTGCAGCAGGAAGTATGAGTGGAGCCGTCGATATGGGAAGCATCAGAAACCGTGATACGCCCGAAAAAATCAACCAATTGATGGCATCCGTTTTTGGTCCAGAAGGTGCTTCGCAGGAAGTCTATGATTCGCATGCTGTTCTTGGAATGGTACATAAAATCAAGGCCAATAATCTCCCGCTGATGATCGATTGTGGTGTCGATGATTTCCTAATCGAACACAATCGCGAACTACACCGCCGAATGGTGTATGCAAAAATCCCACACGATTATACCGAACGTGCTGGAGCTCATACTTGGGAATATTGGGAAAACGCTTTACCTTATCACATCTTGTTTTTCGATAAAATCTTCAAGAAAAACGGTGTTGCAGTACAATAAAACATGAAAAACTATTTTCTATTTCTACTTTTTATAATAAGCCTTTCGGCAAAAGCACAACTCTCGGGTTGCACGGACGTTTTGGCTAAAAACTACAATCCGTCAGCTCTTTTAAACGACGGCAGTTGCCTGTATGAAAAAACAAAAATAGAACCCGTTTTCTCCATAACACTTTCTGATACTCTCAGGGAAACATCGGGATTGGTGTATTTTGATAATCAATTGTGGACTCATAACGATGATACCGATACACATCTTTATGCACTTGACACCATCGGAAAGATTCAAAATCAATTTTCTTTAAAAGGCGTTAAAAATACCGACTGGGAAGAAATTTCGCAAGACAGTGCCTATCTTTATGTGGGTGATTTTGGTAATAATTCCAAAGGAAATCGGCAAAATTTACACTTACTAAGAATCGAAAAAATGTCGCTCAAGGCAAATAATCCGCAGATCGACACCATCTCGTTTTCCTATTCCAATCAGCCTGATTTCTTTCGGCAAAAGCCCAATACTACTGATTTTGATTGTGAAGCATTTATTGTCAGTAACGACAGTATTTATTTGTTTACCAAGCAATGGACAACTAACAAGACAGCTTTATATGTTCTTCCAAAACTTCCAGGAAGTCACATTGCTAAATTCAAATCTGATCTGGAAGTCAACGGATTGATTACAGGGGCTACATTCTTGGAAGAAAAAAGGCTACTCGTTTTATGTGGCTATTCAAAAAAGTTGAAGCCTTTTCTTTATTTGCTATCCGATTTCAACAACAATGATTTCTTTTCAGCCAATAAGCGAAAAATCGACCTCGCTTTGCCTTATCATCAAGTCGAAGGCATTGCCACTCTAAACGGTTTGGAGTATTATATCTCCAATGAATATTTTCGGCTACAGCCAATTATCAACACTTCACAACAATTGCATCAACTTGATTTGAGTCCTTTTCTTGAACTTTTTATGAGCCAAAATCATTAAATTTATCTTAAATCTTTTTTTTTGGTTTGGTTTTTGGAATACATTTATAAATCAATAAATTCTTATAAATATGAAACGTATATTTTTACTTTTAGCAGTAGTGTCCATGACAGTTTTTCAAAGTTGTGAAGGTGATCCAGGGCCTCCGGGAAGAGACGGACAAGACGGAATTTCTGTAGAAAGCGAAGTTTTTGAACTTCAAAACGTAAATTTCCAGCTGAATAACAATAATGAATATGTTATTTTTCGTGATTTGAATCCTGTAATTTTTGATTCTGACAATATTCTAATTTATAGATTGGCAGGAACAATTGATCCACAAACACCCATCTGGCAATTGATTCCAAGAACTTTATATCTAAATGAAGGTGAATTAGATTATGACTTTGATTTTAGTGCTATCGACTTTACAATCTATGCAGGAGGAACTTATAACCTAGCAACAACTCCACAATTTATTAACAACCAGACTTTTAGAATTGTAATCATTCCTGGCTACTTTTCAAGAGGAGGAACAGTAGTAGATTTTGAAGATTATGATGCGGTAATTGATGCATATGATATTGACGACAGTAATGTTAAAATTCTAGAATAACGGATATTGAAAATTCACAAATTTTGGTCAATTCAAAATAGTTATATAAAGAAGCCGAACAGTACTGTTCGGCTTCTTTTGTATAGTAAGATTAGATCCTTCGAACTTCCCGTCCTAAGGGGATGCGATAACTGTTCTCGATATTCTATAAAAATAGTAAGTAGTGTTTTTTTATAAAAAAGCCGAACATATCTGTTCGGCTTTTTGTCGGGGTGGCAGGATTCGAACCTGCGGCCTCCTGCTCCCAAAGCAGGCGCGATAACCGGGCTACGCTACACCCCGAAAGCGGATGCAAATATAGAATTAAAATTAGTTCTACCAAACCAAAATCAGAATAATATTTGACTATATTATAATTATTAAAACTAATCAACAATTAGGAATTATTTTTTATTAAAAACATACATTTGCATTCTCAAAACAACAAAACAATTTACGACATGTCAGATACGATAGAAAAAATAAAATGTCTTATTATAGGTTCTGGTCCTGCAGGATATACGGCAGCAATTTATGCAGCTAGAGCTAATATGAATCCGGTTCTTTACCAAGGAACTCAACCTGGTGGACAGTTAACAACAACAAATGAAGTAGAAAATTTCCCTGGTTATGTTGATGGTGTAACGGGACCAGAAATGATGATACAATTGCAACAACAAGCTCAACGATTTGGAACAGATGTTCGTGACGGATGGGTTACAAAAGTAGATTTTTCTGGGCCTATCCATAAAGTTTGGGTAAATGAAACAAAAGAAATTCACTGTGAGACTGTGATTATTTCTACAGGAGCTTCCGCTAAATATTTGGGAATTCCATCAGAACAGCATTATCTTCAAATGGGTGGTGGAGTTTCTGCTTGTGCGGTTTGCGACGGTTTTTTCTACAGAAATCAAGAAGTTGTAATCGTTGGAGCAGGAGATTCTGCTTGTGAAGAAGCACATTATCTTTCTAAACTTTGTAAGAAAGTAACGATGCTAGTGAGAAGCGAAAATTTCAGGGCTTCAAAAATCATGGCAGAGAGAGTTAGAAAAACGGAGAATATCGAAATTCTTTTAAATACCGAAACTGTTGAAGTTATTGGTGATGGACAAGTAGTAACAGCCGTTAAAGTTTTAGATAAAACAACTAAGGAAGAAAAAACAATTCAAGCAACTGGATTCTTCGTAGCAATTGGACATAAGCCAAATACACATATATTTAAAGACTATTTGGATCTGGATGAAACAGGTTACATTAAGAATATTCCTGGAACTTCTAAAACAAATGTTGACGGAGTATTTGTTGGTGGTGACGCTGCTGATCATGTTTACCGTCAAGCGATTACTGCTGCAGGAACAGGTTGTATGGCAGCTTTGGATGCAGAAAGATATTTAGCTTCTTTAGAATAATCAGAAGTAAAGGTTATAAAAAAATCCCAACTGCGAAGTTGGGATTTTTTGTTATTTCAAAGTCTTTTTTTGAAGTGAAGCATTACCTGCAAATTGTTTCATTTCTATTTTTGGATCACCATATAAGTAGACCTCACAGCTTCCGGAAGCATCCAAGTTTAAAGAAGTTTCTACCATAACAGTAGCATTTGTGTAACCTTCGGCAATAAGTTCACAATTTTTTGAGGCCAAATTTTTACCCACAAATGTCGTGTTGTTGTCCAAACGAAGTTTTAAATCAATCACATCACCTTCAATAGTTGCTTTTGATTTTTGATACATATCGAACTTCATTTCAGTAGCCGAAATTAAGGCCTTCATCTGTGCATTTTTGCTCAATTCGATTTTAACGGCTTCTGATTTTGCATTCAATTGTATTTCAGATTTGTCATTTCCAACTATAGTCAAAGCCTTTGCATTCGTATTCAGATACATTTTTGCATTTTCATAACTCTTGAAGGTCACTTCTTCTAGATTAATTTCTTCTGGACCTTGAATTATAGCATCATTTTTAGCTTCTGCTAATTTAAAATCATCCGTATATATAACTCTGATCGTGAATTTCTTGTAGCCAAGGATTTGCTTTGCAGAAGAAAGGATCAATGTTCCTCCATTATATTTTAGATCAATTGCATCGTGAAGATTATCATCGGCCTCAAGCTCTAAACCGCATTTGTCACCTTTTATAAGAAAGATTTCCAAATCATCTAAGATTTCGATAGCTGTAAAACTTTGAACTTCCTTTTGAGCAATTGTAACAATTTTAGAACCTTTTACCTTTTCTTTTTTCTGGCTAAAAGCCAAAGTAGAAATGAATACTGCAACTAGTAAAAATGCGATTTTTTTCATGGTTTGTATTAGTTTTGGTCAAAAATATAAAAAAAAACATCAGCCATGGCTGATGTTTGATTAAATTATTCTTTAGAAACGCCTCCGCCTGAACTTTCTTCTTTGGTAAGCGTTTTAGGTATGTTTTTATATCCTATTGAACTCCCGCTTGAAGCTTTTCCGTCAAGGCTCAAAATTGGATTGACCGTTGTGCTACTCCCGCTTGTGGATTGTGATATTACGTCATTTGCCAATAAATCAGAAGCGTCTAAGCTACTTCCGCTTGACGAAGAAGTTTCAAGTTTAATTGCTTTTCCAGAAACTTCGGCAGTGCTTCCGCTGGTAGTTTCAATTGTGATATGATCGGCTTCAACTTCTATGTCTATTTCACTTCCACTGCTTGATTTTACAGCAATATTTTCAGTAATTAGCTTGTTTTGGCTTTTTATAGTAGAACCGCTGGTTGTTGAAAGTCCAGCAATGACAGGCATTTTTACAGTTATCTTCGGAGTTTCATTAGAGGAATATCCTTCGCTTGATTTTATATACAAAACACCGTTTTCAACTTTTGTAACGATGAGTTCCTGCAAATTATCATCGGTTTCTACTACAACTGATTTAGTATCGGATTGTTCTACAAGAACTTCAACTCCTGTACTTACTTCAATAAATTTAAAATCCTCCGAAATGTTACGTGTTTGCTCAACAATATTTCCGCTTCCTTGTTTTCCCTCAACAAAATTAAAATTACAGGAAGTAAAAAAGAAAGCAGTTGCAAGTAGTAAGGTTGCTTTTGTCCAAGTTGAAATGTTTTGTTTCATGATTATTTGTTTTTAATGATTACGCCATTTTCATCTATTGTTAGTCCTTTCTTTTTGGATGTTACGGTTTCGGTTCGGATAATTTCTTTTCCGTTTACCTCCAAGATTACTTTCTTGATGGTATCAGAAGAAGTTTCAAGATTTTCATTCTCAACATCACCATGTTCGTTTTCGTATGCAGGACAAGTCAGGCATTTTACTTTAGTTTCTTCAACTTTGTAAAGATAATCAGCTGAACTATGATGCAAATTAAAAAACTCATTATCAGAATTGTCTCTGTCTCTAAAGGCTTCATCCGCTTTAAACAATATTCCTTCTGGCAAATACAAATTAATTTCTACTTCCTGATTGCGGAATTTGTTTGAAGCTTCAGTCAATAAATAATTGTCTAAAATTAATTGATTTCCTTGTAATTTGTATGCGTATTTGATTTTTTCTGCAGATTGTTTTGCAGCTGACAATGATTCTCCATCGGCTTCTTTTACAATTTGAATGTAAGCTTGTTTTTCATCCGTTTTCATGATTTTAATCCTTACATCGCTTGAAAAAATCATTTCGGTATTGGTAGAATCCTGAACCAATCGGTGGCTGTCATAATCATAAATATCATTTGCGAAATTTTCATTGTACTTGAATTTTATCTGTAAAGTATCCGTCGGATTCAATTGTAATACTTCTTTTTTAACCATTTTTCCTTCAAATGCAAATTGCGTAGCTTGTTTGATTGAAAGTGCAATAATCAATGCAATCGAAATGATCCAAAGTGCTAAAAAGGTATAATGGAATACATTTCCTAAAGATTTCATGTTCGGAATCAATAATTTGAAGCCCAAAACCATCAGGTAGAAAAATGGAATTCCAACAGCAAACAACATTAATAAACCAAATGTCCAAACAGGATAATCCGTATAATTTCCGGCATCAACAAAATCACTCCAAGGAAATTCGATGAAGGCTGTCGTTCCCAGTGTGAAGACTCCAACTAAGAGAAAGAAAAGTGTAGTTAAACCTCCCATGATCAACATCACACCTAAAATCTTTGCAAAAATCTTAAAGATGCTCATAAAAACATTGCCTACGTTTTCTACAACTCTATCGGCTCCCGTTTTTACCTGGTTTCCCATTTTGTCATAATTTACATTTTTAAATTTTTCGGAAACGCTATCAAATTCTTCTCTTACTTTTTTTTCAATATTTGAAATGTTTACAGGTTCTCCTGTCATTTCTAGTTTTTCAGATGTCGTAACGGCTTCTGGCATCACGATCCAAAGGATGATATAAGCCAAGATTCCAGTTCCATAAGCGAAAACCAAAATCAAAAGAATAACTCTTAACCAAACTTTGTCGATTCCAAAATAATGACCCAAACCAGCCAAAACACCGCCAATCATTCCGCCATCTTTATCACGGTATAATTTTTTTATAGGTCGGGAAGAATAATCAAAATTGGTGTTTTTTTGCTGAAATTCAGCTTCTTCGTTATCAATTCTGTAATCTTCTGGTTGTCCCATAACGGCAATAACCTCGTCCAATTCTCTTAAATTGATAACCTGCTTGTCGTTTGTGTGTTTTTCTGCAAAAAGCTCAGCGATACGCATTTCGATATCCTTGATGATTTCGTCCTGACCATTAGAGTTAGAAAGCGAACGTTTTATAGCTTCAAAATAGCGTGTCAATTTTTGGTATGCATCTTCATCGATATGAAAAAACATTCCACCTAGATTTATATTTACGGTTTTGTTCATGACTATTTAGTTTTGGTTTGTTATGATGTTTACAGCGTCAGATAATTCTGTCCAAGTGCCGTTTAATTCGTTTAAAAATGTTTGTCCAATTTCGGTTAGTCCATAATATTTTCTAGGCGGTCCCGAAGTAGATTCTTCCCAACGATAGTTGAGCAATCCGTCGTTTTTTAATCTTGTAAGCAAAGGATATACTGTTCCCTCCACCACAAGCAATTTTGCGTTTTTCAAGGTGTCCAAAATTTCAGAAGTGTAGGCATCTTTTTCTTTCAAAACAGATAAGATACAGAACTCTAAAACACCTTTTCGCATCTGGGCTTTTGTGTTTTCAATGTTCATAATATGCGTTTAAATTTAATTAAAATTTTCATTTTGTGGATTTTATTCTGTTTAGTCCATTGCAATTAGCGTTGGTCTTTTATATTTTTTTGTATCAGTTAAAAACTCTTGTTGAATGTTTACTTTTTTTGGTGACCCAAAATAAGTAACCTTTGCATTATCAGTGGCATTTACATCGATATTATTATGGCTCGTAATCATGACAATTGAATTATCTGAATACACTTCAGCGTTCTCTGTCAAAAAATTTTTAGCGTTGCAATAGGCTTTTGAGGCCGATTTGATAATTGCTTTTTCAGTATTTCCAGAGATGTTCACTTTTGAATGGCTTTTAAAATCTCCAATGAAAGAAGCTGTTTCGATCCTGCCATTGAATTCAGTATTTTTCCCTGTTTCAATATTTGTAAGACCTTTCGATTTGAAGTAACCTTTAAAATAAGCTCCTGATTCAAGTGCAATAGAAATATTTTCTGTGTGGATGGTATTTTTAAATATGATCCTGGATTTAGAGCTGGCTTTGAATGATTCGACATCTTTGGCTGCTATGTAAACCATTACATTTTTTACTTCCTCTTTTGCAGATATTCTCAAAGTTTCTCCGTCAACTTCAGTGATAATATTCGTTAGGTTTCCTTCATCTGCTTCAACTAATATCGAAGCTTCTTCCTGTGTTTCCTTGTAGCTTAATTCAATTCCGGATGCTACTTCAATTTTTGAAAAGCTTTCAGCTTTCCTGGTTTCCGAAACCTGGGCCTGGCATAACAACGCTGTCATGAACATGGTTACTGTGATGATTAATTTTAACATGATTGTTCGTTTTTTTGATTGATGATTGATTAATGATGATTTTTTGATGATGATTGAAACTCAAGGGTGATTAATCCTTTTGCTGATGTAAAGTTTTTATTTCATAAGATTTATTTTAAAAAATTGATGGTCAAAGGGTATTTATAATCGTATCCATTTGATGTTTTTACTGCTGCATAAATAATCAGGAAAAACTCAAGTATTTTTAAAAGGATAAATAGGCAAATTATCACTATTGCTGTAACTAATAATCCCGAAATTTCTGTCATGTTGAAATCTTCGATAAAAAAATCACCATGATTCACGTTTACATATTTAGCCTTGCTGAAAACGCTAACAAAAAATAAAGGCACTGCAACTAAAGCCATTAAAAAAGAATACATAAGCAAGCTTAAATTAAAATTGATCGATTGTTTTCCTTGTGCATCAATATAAGTTGATTTGTCTTTTGATGAACTCCAAATAATGATTGGAAAAATAAAATTTCCAAAAGGAATAAAGTACTGGGATAGAGCACTCAAGTGTATCAATGTTGCGGTTGTTTTGCTGTTATTTGTTTCCATGATTAAAAGTATATAGTAATTTCTTATGCAAATATATGGCTAAAAGAAGCTACCTTGTTTCGCATAGTACTAATATTTAACAAAAAATTAACAAATTGAAATCTCGAAAATAAATCCTATTTTTACTAAAAATCCAATGATTATGAACTTTACAGCAGGAAATCTCAATAAATTCTTATTTTTCAAATTGCCATCTGCTTTTTTATCTGGAGTGCGTGCTAAAGAAATTAACGAACACCAATGTGTTGTGTCTGTAAAACACAGATGGATCAATCAAAATCCTTTTAATTCCATGTATTTCGCTGTTCAAGCGATGGCAGCCGAACTCACAACTGGAGCTTTGGTAATGCTACATATCAAAAAAAGCGGAAAAAAAATCTCAATGCTTGTCGCCAATAACAAAGGCAATTTTACCAAAAAAGCGACAGGAAGAATAACATTTATATGTAAGGATGGCCATCTGATAGAAGAAGCTATTCAAAGAACGATTGCCACAGGCGAAGGCCAAACTTTCTGGATGAAATCAATTGGAACAAATGAGCAAGGTGTTCAAGTTTCTGAAATGGATTTCGAGTGGAGCATTAGGGTGAAGTAAAGATGAAGATGCAAGACGGAAGTTTTTATTCTCACTTAATCACAAGTTAAACATACCCTAATTAACATTTATTTTCATGGCTTGGGTTGTAATTTTGAAGAACAACACGACAAGCAATGAAGATATTAATTACAGGAGCAACAGGTTTGGTAGGGAATGAATTGGTTTCGCTGTTGTTGCAAAACGGAGAAACAGTCCACTATCTTTCCACTTCTAAGAAAAAAATAGAAAGTCAATCCAACTTCAAAGGATTTTATTGGAATCCTCAACAAGGCATCATTGATGAAAACTGTTTCATTGGTGTAGATGCCATTATTCATTTGGCTGGAGCCAATATCGGAAAGCGATGGACTCCAAAATACAAGCAAGAAATAATCGAAAGCAGAATTCTATCCTCAAATTTGCTTTTCAAAGCTTTAAAAGATTTTCCACATCAAGTAAAACAAATCGTTTCGGCTTCGGCAGTGGGGATTTATCCCGATGATTTAAAGAAATTATATACCGAAAGCGAAAAGGAAGTAGACAATTCATTCCTCGGAAACGTCGTCGTAAAATGGGAGGAAAGTGTCGATAAATTCAAACTTTTGAATATAAAAGTATGCAAATTAAGAACAGGTTTGGTCTTGTCCAGCAAAGGTGGAGCCTTGATGGAAATGCTAAAACCCATAAAATTTGGAATGGGAGCTCCGTTTGGATCCGGTCGTCAGGTGCAATCCTGGATCCACATTCAAGACTTGACCGAGATGTATTATTTTGCAGTAAAAAATTCGTGGCAAGGAACTTTTAATGCCGTGGCTCCAAATCCTGTACCCAATAAGGAACTCACAGAAGAAATTGCAATAGCTGTCAAAAGGCCCATAATTATTCCATCTATACCAAAGTTTTTAATGAGTTTTGTTTTGGGTGAAATGCACATCATGCTTTTTACCAGCCAAAATGTAAGCTCACAAAAAGCATCCGACAACGGCTTCGTCTTCAAATATAAAATCATCGAAAAAGCGCTAAGTCATCTTCTGACTTTGGCATAAAAAAAAAAACTCCGCGAACGGAGTTTTCTCAAATATAGTAAGATGAATTAATAACTATTTTGTAGCTTTTACAGTAACTTTAAGCTCGATATCATCGTTGATAAATTTATCTTTCAAGTCATCTTGCAACGATTTTGAAGCATAATTTACACCCCATTCTGTTCTGTTGATTGTAAAAACATCACTAGTAACAGTAACTCCTGTAGCATCAGCCACAACAGTAGCAGGGAATTTCACGTTTTTAGTGATACCTTTCAAAGTCAAGTTTCCTTCAATATTAGTTTTTCCTTCAGCAACAGTAGCTTTCGTGATTTCAAAAGTTCCAGTTGGGAATTTTGCAGTGTTAAAAAAGTGGTCTTCACCAGCTTTATCTCCAGTACCTTTCAAGTGAGCTTCTAAATCTCCTTTTCCATCCGCTTCAGTCAAATCAGTAACCGTGATGCTTGTCATGTCAATCGTGAATTTTCCACTCTCTATTACATCACCATTAACTGTCACTTCACCTTCAGAAATTGCAATAGTTCCAGTATGTTGTCCCGCAGGTTTTTTACCTGTCCAGTTAATAACCGAAGCAGCTTTATCTACTTTATAAACAGCAGATGATTCAGTTGCAGTTGCAACAGTCTCAGCCTCAGTATTTTTGGCTTCTTTTTTACATGCAACTGTCAAAGAAAGAGTTGCTAAAACAAATAAACTTAAAATATTTTTCTTCATAATATTGTTTTTTAGTTTCACAAACTTACTTCAATCAATTGCAAAACCTTCTTAAAAATATATTAAAATATCATTATCATTAGAAGCGAATCAAAAGGCATTTTTGTCCCGAAGCTTCGGGACATATTCCCGCCTTCCACAATAGTTTTTGTTCTGAACTCCAGAACAAAAAGCTATTTGCTCCAGTCGGGGCTAGATGATAAACTGTCGGGGATAAAATAAAACCATGAAAAAAAGCGTGACAATTTGACATTTTCAAACAAATGGCAATACTTTTGCAACACAAGAAAATGCAATGAAATTTAAAAACATATTCAAAAATACACCGAAAATGACTACTGAAAATACTGAAAAAGATCAGGAACTAGACGATGCAACATTAGAAGCAAATGCAAACGGAGAACAGCTCATCGTTGAAGAATTAAGTATTGAAGAACAACTGACAAAAGATTTGGCAAACGAAAAAGATAAATTTCTTCGTCTTTTTGCCGAATTCGAAAACTATAAAAGACGTACCTCAAAAGAACGTATGGACTTGTTTAAAACTGCTAACCAAGAAGTATTGCAAGCCATGTTGCCAGTTTTGGACGATTTTGACAGAGGAATGGCAGAAATTAAAAAGTCTGACGATGAAGCTCTTGTTAAAGGAGTAGAATTAATTCATGAAAAATTAAGAAGTACTTTGGTGTCAAAAGGATTGGAAGAAGTTGAAGTTCGTTCAGGCGATGCCTTCAATGCCGATTTTGCAGAAGCTATTACTCAAATCCCAGCACCTTCACCTAAATTAAAAGGTAAGATTGTGGATGTAATCGAAAAAGGATACAAACTGGGAGACAAGATTATCCGTTTTCCAAAAGTAGTTATCGGACAATAATACTGTTTATTTTAAGACCTAATAATTAGGCCAAGTCTTAATTCTTAATTCTTAAATCTTAATACAAAAACATGAAAAAAGATTTTTACGAAATATTAGGTATCACAAAAAGTGCCGATGCAGCCGCGATAAAAAAAGCATATCGTAAAAAGGCAATCGAGTTTCACCCTGACAAAAATCCGGGAAACAAGGAAGCTGAAGAAAATTTTAAACTTGCTGCCGAAGCCTACGAAGTTTTGAGCGATCCTCAAAAGAAAGCGAAGTACGATCAATATGGTCATCAAGCTTTTGATGGAGCAGGTGGTTTTGGCGGAGGTCATGGTGGCATGAACATGGATGACATCTTCAGTCAGTTTGGTGATATTTTCGGAAGCGCTTTTGGTGGAGGCGGAGGATTCTCTGGCTTCGGTGGAGGTGGAGGCGGTCAACGTCGTGTGAAAGGAAGTAACCTTCGAATCAAAGTAAAGCTTACTTTGGAAGAAATTGCAAATGGAGTAGAGAAGAAAGTAAAAGTAAAACGTAAGATTCAGGCTTCTGGAGTTTCCTATAAAACATGTTCTACTTGTAACGGTCAAGGACAGGTAATGCGTGTTACCAACACTATATTAGGTAGAATGCAATCGGCTTCAACTTGTCCGACTTGTGGTGGTTCGGGTCAAATTTTAGACAAAAAACCAAACAATGCGGATTCTCAAGGAATGATTCTGGAAGACGAAACTGTTTCCATCAAAATTCCAGCAGGGGTTGTAGACGGAATGCAATTAAAAGTTTCCAATAAAGGAAATGATGCTCCAGGAAATAACAGTATGGCAGGTGATTTGATTGTTGCAATCGAAGAAATCGAGCACGAAACATTAAAAAGAGAAGGCGAAAATCTTCATTTAGACCTTTATATTAGTTTTGCGGAAGCAGTATTAGGTGTTTCTAAAGACATTGATGCAATTAACGGAAAGGTTAGAATAAAACTCGAAGAAGGAATTCAATCAGGCAAGATTCTACGATTAAAAGGGAAAGGAATTCCTAACATAAACGGTTACGGAAACGGTGATTTATTGGTTCATGTAAACGTTTGGACACCTAAAACTTTATCAAAAGAACAGAAACAATTTTTTGAGAAAAATATTACAGATGAAAACTTTATTCCACACCCAGAGAAGAGTGATAAATCTTTTTTTGAAAAAGTTAAAGATATGTTTTCATAATTAAAAAAATATTTTTACATTTGGACTTTACTAGTTTACTAGTAAATTCTTTTTCATAGCAATTTTTCCCATCCTTGTGCAAATAAGGGTGGGTTTTTTTTTGTAACACTTTTTTCTTTTCGCTACTAATTGGCTACATTTACACTTTAGAGCTTTAAAAGCCCAATAAAATCAATTCATTTAAAATATGAGCAACATACTTGAAGTCAAGAAAGTCGTCAAACAATATGGCGATTATACCGCACTTAACGAGGTTTCAATAACAGTACCAAAAGGAAGTATCTATGGACTTTTAGGTCCAAATGGAGCCGGTAAAACTTCCCTAATCCGAATCATAAATCAAATTACTTTGCCAGATGGCGGCGAAATTTTGCTCGACGGAGAAAAATTAAGCCCAAAGCATGTGCAATCCATCGGCTATTTGCCAGAAGAAAGAGGTTTGTATAAATCGATGAAAGTGGGAGAACAATGTTTGTATCTGGCTCAAATGAAAGGTCTTTCAAAATCCGAAGCCAAAAAACAGCTCGATTATTGGTTTGAAAAATTCGAAATCCAAAGCTGGTGGAACAAGAAAATCGAAGAACTTTCAAAAGGTATGGCACAAAAAATCCAATTCGTGGTAACGGTGCTTCATCGACCTAAATTATTGATTTTGGATGAACCGTTCTCAGGTTTCGATCCTGTGAATGCTAATTTGATTAAAGATGAAATCATCGAGCTGAACCGTCAAGGAACCTCCGTAATCTTTTCGACACATCGTATGGAAAGCGTTGAGGAAATGTGTGATTATATTGGTTTGATCCATAAATCGAATAAACTAATCGAAGGAAAACTCAACGATGTCAAAAGAGAATATCGAACAAACAGTTTTCAAGTAGGGATTCTAACCAGCAACGTCGAAGGTTTGATGTATGATCTAACCCAAAAATTCACTGTTGGTCAAGCCGATTTCAAGTCACTAAACGAAGATTTGAAACTCGAAATCCAATTAGGAAATGCCACTTCAAACGAATTGCTTCACATCCTGACCCAAAGAGGACAAGTAACCCATTTCGTAGAGAAAATCCCAAGTGTAAACGATATTTTTATTCAAACAGTAAGCAAATAAATCAAATGAGCATCCTAACCTTAATTATAAAAAGAGAGTTCATCGCCAAAGTGCGAAACAAATCGTTCATCGTGATGACCTTCCTGAGTCCGTTGCTTTTTGTCGGGCTGATTGCTTTTGTCAGTTATTTGAGTACAATGAAATCTGACGTCAAAGAAATTGCCGTTCATGACGAATCCAATCTATTTGTCCAAAATTTCAAGAATTCTGACGAATACCATTATCTGAATCTCACGGCAATCGATCTAAAAACACTAAAGGACAGCATCGTTTCGGAACGTTATGAAGGATTGTTGTATATCCCAAAAATCGACGACAGCAAAACACTTTCCACCAAAATCCAGTACATTTCAAATGACAGTCCAAGTATGTCGTTTATCGAAGATTTGGAAGACATTATAGCACAAAAACTAACGACTTCTAATTTCCAAAAAGCAGGATTGGATACCACGGCAATCAAAAACGCCGAAGCAAAAGTAAGCATCAACCTCACTAAATCCTCAGGAGAAGAAACCGTAAAAGGACTCAACGAAATCAAAGTTGGAATTGGAGCTGCATTTGGCTACCTTATTATGATGTTCATCATTATCTATGGCAACATGGTCATGCGAAGCGTCATCGAAGAAAAAACGAACCGCATCATCGAGATCATCATTTCATCGGTAAAACCCTTCCAATTAATGATGGGAAAAATCATAGGAACTTCATTAGCAGGAGTCTTGCAATTTGCCATCTGGGCCATAATTGGAGGAGTGTTATTCTTTGTAGTATCGTCACTTTTAGGAATCGAAATGAACTCAACCCCTACAGTTTCCCCAGAAATGATGGCAGGAACAAAAGCCGATTTTGCTGTGAAAGCACAACTTTACATCAATGAATTATTAAACCTTCCAATCGCAACTTTGTTCATTTCCTTCATCATCTATTTCATCGGAGGTTATTTCCTTTACAGTTCCATCTATGCCGCAATTGGTGCTGCTGTCGATAACGAAACCGATTCGCAACAATTCCTTTTGCCAATCATTTTGCCATTAATGTTAGGGGTTTACGTTGGGTTTTTTAGTGTTTTGAGCGAACCTCACGGAACCGTAGCAACCGTATTCTCCATGATACCGCTAACATCGCCAATCGTGATGCTAATGCGAATTCCATTCGGAGTGCCATGGTGGCAGCTATTGATTTCCGTGCTTTTATTGTTCGGAACGTTCTTTTTCGTCGTGTGGTTTGCCTCAAAAATCTACCGCGTCGGAATCCTGATGTACGGAAAAAAACCAACCTGGAAAGAATTGTATAGATGGTTAAAATACTAATGAATGGAACTATTTGAACAACTCAAAGAAATATTTGGCTTAAGCCTAATCAAAACTAAAGAAGTAAACTTCACTTTAGGAGCTTTGATTGCTTTGCTTTTTGCTTTTTTTGCGACGTCATTTATTTTAAGATTCATCAGAAAATTTGTTACTCGAAAACTTCCCGCTGATGACCGAAACAAATTTATTAGCATCTTTCAGTTTATTCAGTATGCCGTTTATATTTTCGTATTGATGTTCACCCTGAAAGCTTCAGGTGTTGATGTTACCGTACTTTTAACCGCTTCGGCAGCCATTTTCATCGGACTTGGATTTGCATTACAACAACTCTTTCAAGATTTAATTGCCGGAATTTTAATCATCTTGGACCAAGCTTTGCACGTTGGCGACATTATCGAAATCGAAGGAAAAGTGTGCCGTGTCGAAAAAATAAGCCTTCGTTCTACCATCGCTGTTACTCGAAATCAGCGTGTTATGGTTATTCCCAACCACAAGTTCATGAGCGATATCCTTTTCAATTGGACACAAAAAAGCAATATAATTCGTGAAAATGTAGAAGTTGGAGTGGCGTATGGTTCTGATACGCAATTGGTTAAAAACATATTAATAGAATGTGCCAAAAACCATACTAGAATTTTAAATGAGTATGAACCCATAGTAATGTTCGAGAATTTTGGTGATTCCTCACTCGATTTTGCCCTCTATTTCTATATCGACGACGGATTTACCGTTCCAGCAATCAAAAGCGAACTCCGTTTCGAAATCGATCAGCAGTTTAGAAAACATAATATATCAATACCATTTCCACAAAGAGACGTACATTTATACCAACAAAATAGTTAGGAGCGAAACGCTTGGGCAGAGAATGAAACCATTTTCCTGCTGCAGCAACTCGCTTTAAAACTGTTAGTCACAGTTTTAAGAGCTCAAACAATTGCAGCATCAGGGCTAGAAAGCCAATCATAAAACCTAAACCGCCAAATTAAAAATTTTAGAACCAGAACCTAGAACCCACAAAAAAAATGAGCAAAATACTAATCATAGAAGACGAAGCAGCCATCCGAAGAGTATTGACCAAAATACTTTCCGAAGAAAACGACACCTATCAAGTCGAAGAAGCCGAAGACGGTGTTTCAGGTTTCGAAAAAATAAAAAATAACGACTACGATTTGGTGTTATGCGACATCAAGATGCCAAAAATGGACGGAGTAGAAGTTTTAGAAGCGGTAAAAAAAATAAAACCCGAAATCCCAATGGTCATGATTTCTGGGCACGGAGACATGGAAACTGCCATCAACACAATGCGACTTGGAGCTTTCGATTATATTTCAAAACCACCTGATTTAAACCGACTTTTGAATACCGTTCGAAATGCTTTGGACAAAAAGCAACTCGTAGTTGAAAATAAAATTCTAAAAAAGAAAGTCAGCAAGCAATATGAGATGATTGGAAATTCGGACCCCATCAATCTCATAAAAGAAATGATTGAAAAGGTATCCAAAACGGATGCAAGGGTTTTAATCACCGGACCAAACGGAACGGGAAAAGAATTGGTTGCCCATCAATTACACGAAAAAAGCGAACGCTCCAATGCACCACTTATAGAAGTAAACTGTGCCGCAATCCCATCAGAATTGATTGAAAGTGAATTATTCGGACACGTGAAAGGTGCTTTTACATCAGCCGTAAAAGATAGGGCAGGAAAATTCGAAGCTGCCGATAAAGGAACAATTTTCTTGGATGAAATTGGCGACATGAGTCTTTCTGCTCAAGCAAAAGTACTTCGTGCTTTGCAGGAAAGTATGATAACGCGAGTTGGAGCCGACAAGGATATAAAAGTAGATGTACGTGTTGTTGCTGCAACAAACAAAGATTTGAAAAAAGAAATCGCAGAAGGTCGTTTCCGTGAGGATTTATACCACCGACTTGCCGTAATTTTAATTAAAGTTCCCGCTTTGAATGACCGTCGGGATGACATACCTTTGCTCATCGAACATTTTGCCATAAAAATCGCCGAAGAACAAGGAAATGCAACCAAGGTTTTCTCCAAGGAAGCTATCAAATTGTTACAGGAATACGATTGGACAGGAAATATCCGAGAATTAAGAAACGTAATCGAAAGGCTAATCATTCTGGGAGGAAACGAGATTTCTGAAAATGATGTGAAGCTTTTTGCGAGTAAATAAATTTGAATTTAACGATTAAAAGATTTAAAAATTGAAAAATTCCTTGCGAATCTTTTAATCATTAAATCTTTTAATTTTTCAATAAATAAGAAATGCAATTAAAAAAAATAAACCCAAATCTTCAACAGGCTTTGATTGAAAATGGTCTTGAAGAAGCCAACGAAATCCAACAGGAAACTTTTTCAACCATAAAAAGTGGTGCCGATTGCGTGATTGTAGCTCCAGCAGGTTCGGGAAAAACAACGACTTTGGTGATCAGCGTGATTCAAAGGTTGGAAAAGGAATTCCAAGAATCGCCTAGAGCCTTGATTTTTGTGCAAACTAAAGAAAAGATGCATGAAATGCGTGAGCTTTTTGCCAAATACGGGAATTACACCAATTTACGTGTTTATGGCGTTCACGATAAAGGTGATATCGATTTTGACAAGAACCATATTTCACTTGGAATTGACGTTTTGATAGGAACTCCCAACCGTTTGAGTGATTTGTTTGCTTCAGCAGGTTATGACATCAATCAATTAAAAATGTTTATAGTAGAAGATACGGATGAATTGTTGCGTTTGCGTTTCGATACCAAAATTGCACGAATTGCCGAAGCCAAGAAAACACAATGTATCTTCTTTACAGAAAATGTAACGGAAAGAATCGAAAGTTTTGCAGACAGAATCATGATTGAGCCTTTATGGTTTGAAATGGATGAGGAAGAAGACGAGGACGAGGATGAAGAAGAAACAGAATAGTTTTCAATAAGAAAAAAAATAATAAGTAATAAAATATCTCATGGGATTAATAAAAATATTTTCAGGAAGCGAAATTTTAGCTAAAAATTTACAAAACAGAATTGAAGCTGCAGGAATTGATACCGTTATAAAAGACAACATTCAGTCCGCTAGATTGGGAGGTTTTGGTAATTCAGATTTGGCAGTTGAGGTTTTCATCCAAGAAGTTGATTTTGGTAAAGCCAATTCTATTATTGAAGAATTTAGAATGAGCATCTAGTAGAAATGTGCAAGTATATTGAAACCGAACGATTGCTTTTAAGGGAACTTTTTCCCTCGGACGATTTGGGTATGTTTGAACTCGATTCTAATCCCGAAGTACATCGCTATTTAGGTAATAATCCTGTAACAGATATTGAACAATCACGCGAAATAATTGCCAATATTCGAGAACGGTATCTAACAAGAGGAATTGGTCGTTGGGCTGTAATTCTGAAGGGAACAAATGAATTTATTGGATGGTCGGGATTAAAGTTGGAGAAAGATGTCAACGGTCATGACTATTTTTATGACCTTGGTTATCGCTTTATTCCAAAACATTGGGGAAAAGGTTATGCCATCGAAACTGCAAATGCTTTTGTGAATTATGGTTTCAACACGCTAAAACTAGATACAATCAATGCTTATGCTGATGCAAGTCACAAAGCTTCAAGAAATGTTTTGGAAAAAGCCGGATTTAAATACATCAATACTTTTGAGTATCAAGGTGAAGAGGAAGTTTGGTATGAGATAAAAAATCCAAATAAATAAAAACAGTTATGCAGAAACTCAAATTTATTGTAATAACATTTTGCAGTTTATTTGCTATTCTTTACCTAATTATTCTTTCCTATTTATACTTCAATCAAGAAGATTTTATTTTCCAGCCCGCTAAACTTAGTAAGGATTATAAGTTTCAATTTGATGAAAAATTCGAAGAGTTAAAAATTCGTTCTTTTGATAATATCAATCTTAACGGCTTGCTCTTTAAAGCTGAAAAATCAAAAGGATTGATTTTCTACCTTCACGGAAATGCAGGAGCCCTTGATAGTTGGGGAAATATAGCCAATACTTATACTGATTTAGGATATGATATTTTTATATTGGATTACAGAGGTTTCGGTAAAAGTGGGGGTGAAATAGAGAGCGAAGAACAGTTTTATAAAGATGTAACTTTTGCATATAAAAAGATGCTGTCTCAATACCCCGAAAATAAGGTTATTATTGTCGGTTATTCCGTTGGAACAGGACCAGCAACTTATTTAGCATCGACAAACAATCCTAAAGTACTTATTTTACAAGCTCCTTATTATAATTTCTCCGAAATGGCTGATAGTCGTTTTCCTTTCCTGCCGGGATTTGTTCTTAAATATAAATTTGCAACCAATCAGTTTATTCCAAAGGTCAAAGCCCCAATCTATATTTTTCATGGTGATAGGGATCAGGTAATTTCTTTTAGTAATTCAGTTAAACTTCAAAAATTGCTAAAACCATCAGATCGATTTTTTCCACTTAAAAATCAGGATCACTTGAATATAAACGACAATATTGATTTTATAAAAGAATTAAGAATAATTTTGAAATCGTAGAAGTAAGTTTTTAGTTTAATTAATGAAATAGATTATTTCAATAGTATCAATTACTATATCTTTGCACCTTCAAAAAATCAGCAGCTTTTAGTTTTCCGACTTCCAGCTTCTAACTTCTAACTTTTTACGATGATTACAGTTAACGATATTTCAGTACAATTTGGTGGTACTACACTTTTCAGCGATGTTTCTTTTGCCATAAACGAAAATGATAAAATTGCCCTAATGGGGAAAAATGGAGCGGGAAAATCTACACTTCTAAAGATAATTGCTGGACAAAGTAAGCCTTCAACTGGTAATATTTCGGCACCAAAAGAAGCTATAATTGCCTATTTGCCACAGCATTTGCTTACTCAAGATGGTGCAACTGTTATGGAAGAGGCCTCAAAAGCATTTGGTGAAATCTTCAAGATGAAAGCCGAAATTGATGAGATAAATGAGCAACTAACGGTTCGTACTGATTATGAATCAGATGCTTATATGAAATTGATTGAGCGTGTTTCGGATTTAAGCGAAAAATTTTATGCCATTGAAGAGGTAAATTATGAAGCCGAAGTAGAGAAAATTTTGGTTGGTTTAGGATTTGAAAGAGAAGATTTTACACGTCAAACATCAGAATTTTCGGGAGGATGGAGAATGAGAATCGAATTGGCAAAGATCCTTTTGCAAAAGCCAGACTTGATTTTGCTGGATGAGCCAACCAACCACATGGATATCGAAAGTATCCAATGGCTTGAGGATTTCCTGATCAATTCTGCGAAAGCGGTTGTAGTAATTTCACACGATAGGGCATTTGTGGATAACATTACAAATCGTACTATTGAAGTTACAATGGGAAGAATTTACGATTATAAAGCTAAATATTCACATTATCTAGAGCTTCGAAAAGACAGAAGAATTCATCAGCAAAAAGCTTATGATGAACAACAAAAAATGATCGCCGATAACCAGGCTTTCATCGATCGTTTTAAAGGGACTTTTTCTAAAACGGATGCGGTTCAATCGAGGGTAAAAATGCTCGAAAAATTGACAATTGTTGAGGTTGATGAGGTGGATACTTCTGCTTTGCGATTGAAATTTCCACCAGCGGTTCGTTCAGGTCAATATCCGGTTGTGGTGAAAGATTTGACCAAATCGTATGGGGATCATTTGATTTTTAAAGATGCCAATATCGTAATTGAACGTGGTGATAAAGTAGCTTTTGTAGGCAAAAATGGGGAAGGAAAATCAACGATGATCAAAGCCATTATGAAAGAAATTGAAATCAATGGTGGTTCGGTAGAAGTTGGTCATAATGCTCAAATAGGCTATTTTGCTCAAAATCAAGCTTCACTTTTAGATGAAAATGCTACGATTTTTGAAACCATTGATAATATTGCAGTTGGAGAAATCCGCACACAAATAAAAAATATTTTAGGTGCTTTTATGTTTAGTGGAGACGACACGACTAAAAAAGTAAAAGTACTTTCTGGAGGAGAAAAAACACGTTTGGCAATGATTAAATTGTTGTTGGAACCTGTAAACTTGCTGATTCTGGATGAGCCTTCGAATCACTTGGATATGAAAACTAAAGACATCATCAAGGATGCACTTCGTGATTTTGATGGAACTTTGATATTGGTTTCGCACGACCGTGATTTCCTAGACGGTTTGGCTACAAAGGTTTTCGAATTCGGAAACAAGAGAGTGAAGGAACATTTTGAAGACATCAACGGTTTCTTGGCTCATAAAAAAATGGAGAATTTGCGTGAGATTGAGAAATAGTTTTTAGTGATTAGTTTTCAGTGATCAGTATTCAGTTACAGATTGTAATTAAAAACCATTAAAGTAGTAATGTTATTAAGTTTCTCACTTAATGTTTCTTATTACCTTAATGGTTTTACTAGTTTTAAATTTTCGAATTATCTAAATATTCTATCCCATAGCGATCTTTTATAAATGACAACTTCTCCAATTAAGGTTTCATTGCTAAAAAGTTCAACCTGAATTTTATCTTCTATTTTTTTTATTAGAATTTCTTTAGTTTCCATACCAATATAACTAAATTCTAAAATCAAGTCACTTGCTTTAATGTTTTTAGGCAACTTGATCGTAAAATTTCCATCCATATCTGTAGTAGTTTTGATATTACTTTCTTTTAACTTTACAGTTACACCAGGTAGAGGAAGCTTGTTTTCATAAACTTTTCCATAGAGTGTAATTGAATCATTGGTAAATTTAATACTACTTAAACTCTTTGTATCATTAGAAATAATCGTAGAATTTTTTATAACAGTAGTTTTAGAATGCACACTATTTGAAAAACTAAAAATAGAAGCTAAAGAAATAAATATTCCAATTTTTCTATAAGGGAATGAATATTCTTTTGCAGGTTCTTTTTTTATTCTTCCGCAAATTTTTCCTTCAATTTTAAGTTGCTTACTAATTTCAGAACTTGAATTATTGGTAAAGTCATAAACATTTTTATTACAACTTTCACAGAATTTTCCTTTATCAGTTGGTGTCATTTGGTTCCAATCTTCAAGACAAGGTTTGGGTACAGTAATCACTTTTCTCATTTCTTCAAAGGCTTTCCATTTTTTGTACTAATAATCACAACCCCTTTTTTACCCTTTTCGCCATAAGCAGCTGTAGCTTCCTCTTCGAGCAAAATTTTAGTCGAGATAATCTCTTGTTTGTCCAACGGATAATAAGGACTGGTTGGGTTTTTGCCAAAAAGTTCTTCTTCAGAATATTCCGTTCCGTTGATGACGTATAAGGGTTCTGTTAAAACTTTAATCAATTCAACTTCTTCGTTTTGCGTGTTATTTTTCTTTAAAAGCGTGTCCAAGTTATCATCATTTCGGTTTACAACAGCTTCTCCATCAACAACCACAAGAGGATTTGGCTTTTTTACAACTTGCTCTTCTGTAAAACTATCATTTTTTCTTTGTTTTTGAACAAAACTGCTTTTCACACTAACAGCATCATAAGTAGGCGGATTGAAGTATCCAGCACTTTTTTCTTTTTTGCTATTTTGGAGAACTCCAGCTTTATCGGTTTCAAAAGATTTGGTAGCAGGTTCTTCAAAAAGTTCATCGGCAGTTGCTGGAGTGTGATTTTCTACTACAGTCACAGCTTGTTCCGTCACCATTTTATCCTGAATGATTTCTTTGGCTTTCGCCGAATTTACAATGTTTGGATTCGCTTCTTGTTGTTCATTTTTAATAATTGGAGTTTCCGTTTTTATTGTTTCTATTTCTTCATGTACCACTGCGTTTTCTGGAGTAATAATTTCTGAATCCTCTTTAAAAAATTGATAACCTAAAGTAAAAAGCAATAAAAACGAAGCAGCAATCGCTATTTTTTTCCAAAGTCTATTTTCGTTTTTGAGTACCTTTTGGTCGAGTTTGTCTTCAACCCTTGCCCAAACTTTATCCATAGCAGGAAAGTCTTTGCCTTCGGCTTTTTGTGAAGCCTGTTGAAATTGTTTATATAATGTATCCTGATGTTCCATTACTATTTTGCTTTTTGATAATACAGATTATTTACTAATTCTTTTAACTTGGTTCTGGAAACATTCAATTGTGATTTAGACGTTCCTTCAGAAATCCCAAGCATTGCAGCAATTTCCTTATGCGAAAATCCTTCAATGGCAAAAAGATTGAAAACCGTTTTGCAACCTTCAGGGATATGATTGAGCAATTGCAGCAAATCTTCTTCGTCTAGAATAGTTTCCTCTGGCGTTTCCAGTTGTGGTTCAATCTTCATATCATCTATATAAATGTTGAAGTTGACTTTTTTCTTGAGTGTCAAAAGGCATTGGTTAACCGTTATTTTTCGGGCCCAAGCTTCAAAAGCTCGAACTTCCTTTAACTGGTCCAGTTTGGTGAAAATAGTATAGAAAGCATCGGCCATCACTTCTTCTATTTCCTCCTCCTTTTTGAGATACCGCTTGCAAGTTCGGTAGAGCTTTGGTGCCATAAACTCATACACCTGTCGCTGGGAGCCACGATGCATTTTTTTGCACTCTGTTAGTATTTTTTCGTCTATCACAATTGTTGTTTTTTATATAGAGTGTTTTTTATAGCCAAAGGTTGGGAAAAGGTATAAAAAAATAAAACAAAAAGCTTATCGGGAAGGATAAGCTTTTTGAAATAGGGTATAGGCTGGCGATTATTGTTTGATAAACTTTATAGTTTCACTCTGATTTATGATGGCAAAATAAACGCCACTGGTTAAATCAGCCACATTCACTGTAGCTGTTTGTGATTTTATTTCTTCTTGAGTAAGGATTACTCTTCCTGCCAAGTCAACAATTTTAATGGTATTGATTTCGGAGAAACCAGAAAAATGAATTTGGCTTGAAGTGGGATTTGGATAAATAGAAACTTTAGACGTCATAAAATTGTTGGTCGCCAACTCTTCTTCACTTCCCCAATTGGAAGTAGTTCCAGTTAAGGCAAAATTATTCAATGTGCCATTGAGCGTTCCCATTTCGTTTGTTAGGGTAGTTAAACCTGCATTAGAACCATAGGCTGTTCCTTGATTGAATTTGTAATACAACTTAAGATCGGTTTCGCCTTCAGGTGCTGCAATTTCTCCATTGTTATACATGATGGTGCTAATATCGGTTCCGGTAAGGGCTTTGCTCCAAAGACTAACTTCGTCAATATAGCCTTGATGGTAAAAATTAAACGAGCTATATTGTATGTTCCCGATTTTAAATGTCGAAGAATTGGATGCAGGAACACTACCTGATGCAGCAACCGATGCTACTTCCTGATCTCCCAGATAAAGCGTTAAATAGGATCCGTCATATACCAAGAAAAAGTGGTTCCATTCCTCCAACACCAATCCATCATAGGTTAAGGTATAGCCAACTCCACTGGAATTTCTAAACCTTGCCTCAACTTCGGTGCTTGTTAATTGAATGAGATAAAAATCAAAATTAGAATCATTTCGATAGCCTGCAAATCCATTGAATGCTGGAAAGCTTGGACTGTCATTTTTTGGAAATACTTTGCATGACATGGATATTGTCTCACTGCTGGATAGTAGATTGCCAGAACCAGCTACAGTAACATTGTCATTGACACCATCAAAATCAAGGTAATTGTTTTGTGAAAAACCAGTATAGGCCGAAAATGTGAATAGAAGTAAAAGTAGTTTTCTTTTCATAATACATTAAATTTAGGGGTTTTTGTTTAAACCAAATTTAATGTTTTTATACTACATTGGTTAATTTAAAATTAAATATTGTTAATTATTCACAAAAAATTAAAAATAAGTTGTTAAAATAATTTAATTAAAAATTTTAATCGTCAATAAAGTTAAACAGTTTACAGTTGTTGGGAAACTGTAAACTGTAATTAAAACTATTTATTCTTTAAACACCATATCGATACACATCACAGCGGCAAGAATCAATTGGCGAACAGCGTCGTCTGGTTTTACATTGTCATGGATTTGAAGTACATAATTATCGGCAGAAGTGAAGAGCTCCCGACCCATTCCGGCCCATTTTTTACTCACATGAGCTAACTCTGTACTGTCTTTCATAAACTTGAAATCCCAGCCTGTCCACTTTCCTTGAAGTGTACATACAGGTCTTCCATCTTTATCTTCGATGTTGAATTTTCCGCCAAAAGAAAAGAACTGCTGTTTGAACAAGCCAATCAAACGGTCTTTTTCATCGAAGATCTCTACATCCGAACGCAAAATAGTGAAGCCTCTTTTGACACTAATAATCTTTTCGCCTGATGTGGTTTTGATTTCCAGATGAAACGGCGTCATTCGTTTGTAATCGGTAAAGCGAAATAATTTAGTAAAGAAACCAAGATTATCTTCTCGGGTTGTCATGATCATCTGGTTGTTTTCCGGATCATAAATGTCAAAGTTATTGGCGGCCTTGAACATCCCAATGTGTTCTTTTACTAAAAATAGATTTTTGTTTAAAATTGGATGCATTGTTTTTTTTGGTTAAAAGTTATTTGTTAATCATTATACGTGACTGCTGTAAACTGCGACTGTAAACTGACCACTGATCACTTCTTCAAAGTAAGCTTGTAAATGTCAGATTGTTGCACGTCAGAATCTTTGTCTTCACACAAAAGGAATTCGAGTGTTTCTTTGTTGTTTTTATAAAGGGTGAGTCCTTCAAATTTATGTTCGTTGGTGATGGTTTGTTTTAACTTGATTTTCATGGTTTTGGTGTTGATACTTCCGATGATGCTTCCCAAAACGGCTCCGTCTTCATAAGTGGATTTTGAATCTTCGGCTGTGGCCAAAAAATAAAGGGTATTTTCCACCAAGATGGCATCGGTGAAAGTGGTTTGGACACCTTTTATTTTTGGAAGTTTATACGAATTGTAAAGGATTGTAAATTGATTTTCGAGATTTTTTCCTGAAACCGTAAAAACACCATTCTGACCCTTTTCGCCATTGCCTCTCTGGAAGAAATACCAGTTTTCGCCATCAAAAACACTTCCTTCGATATTGAAATCCTCGGGTTTAATTTCAGCGAAATATTGCATGGAAAGATAAAGATCGGTGAGGTCTAAAGTCTTTATGGGGTTTTTATTGTAGGTATTGAATTGCACCATTTGGTTGCGATTTTCGGTAGAGCCTGAACCAAAAACGCAAAGGTCTTCGCCAAATGGGGTAATGGATTCGAAATCGGGTTTTAGTTTTTTCGGAATGTTTTCTTTTGGCAATTCGGGATTTTCTAGGAGAATATGTGCATCGAGTTTTTTATCGGTCATGCCATATTCATAAAGTACTTTGCTGTTGTCGGAAATTAGAAAAAGCGAATCATTTTTGAAGAATAATCCGGAAGCAGAGCCAATGCCAATGATTTGGAACAAGAGTTCAAGTTGAAATTTTTGCATGATGGTGTTCTATTTTTAGCCCCGATAGTAGTGGAAATCCTTTTCTTTTTTTCTTTAAAAAAGAAAAGATTGCAACGGATAGCGGGATTAGCTCCTTTAAAAAAAAAATATTTTGTTTTCGAGTTTAAATATATACATTTATGTAAAACAAATGGAGCTATGAAAAATATAAATTTAGAAGATTTTAGGGTTGTGGAACCTATGGAGTTAAAAAACAGGCCAACGAAAATTGAGGTTCCTATCGATGATGAGAAAAAGGAGAAAAAGCTAGCCAAGGTTCGGAACAAGATGAGTGAGTTGCAGGACACGATGTATGCCCACAATCGCTATGGTGTTTTGATTTGCCTTCAAGGGATGGACACTTCGGGGAAGGACAGCTTGATTCGGGAAGTTTTTAAGGAGATAAATCCGAGAGGAGTGGTGGTGCATAGTTTTAAAACACCAAATTCGACCGAATTGGAGCATGATTATCTTTGGCGACATTATATTGCCTTGCCGGAAAGAGGAAAATTCTCTGTCTTTAATCGGACTCATTATGAAAATGTGTTGGTGACAAGGGTGCATCCCGAATATATTTTGAATGAAAATCTTCCAGGAATTGAAAAGGTGGAGGATATCAAGGATGAATTCTGGGAAAAGCGTTTTGAGCAAATCAATAATTTTGAAAAACATATTACCGAAAACGGAACGATCGTCTTGAAGTTTTTCCTGCATTTGAGCAAGGAGGAACAAAGGGAACGTCTTTTGAGACGCTTGGAAGAGGGAAAACACAACTGGAAGTTCTCGCCTGGAGACTTGAAAGAACGCGACGAATGGAACGATTATCAAAAGTTTTATCAGGAAGCGATTAATAAATCTTCTACAGAAAATGCTCCGTGGTTTGTAGTTCCTGCTGATGATAAAGAGTTGGCACGTTATATTGTGGGGAAGATTATCCTGAACGAGATGGAAAAATATACAGATATTAAAAATCCGGAATTAGACGAGGAAATCAAGGAAAATATCAAGCATTATATTAATGAGTTAAGTAAAATCTGAGATGAGTATTTTCGATCGAAAGACAAAAAAGAAAGATATTGAACAATTTGGAAATAAAATTGCTGAATTGTTGGAATATGAAGTGCCTCAAATTAAAGTTGCAATCGGACTTTCTGAAATTTATGGTATTAGTTTTGTCCAAAAACCAAAAGGAATTTATATTTCTCGTGGCTATAAACCAAAAGAGTTTGAAATAATAAGCAAAAATCATAAAACTTGTTTCAACCTGACAGGAATTTCTGTTTTAAACAAAAAAGAGAATCGTTATCAACAAATCAAACTCTATTATCAATCTGACGGACTGACTAAAATTGAGATTGAAGATCCAGAATATTTCCATAAGATATTTGACCTAAAACAAATTCAGAAAAGCAAAATTGAACTTAAGTATTTGAAAATAGAAAATCCTGATCAAAAGGCAACTGAAAAAATATTAAAGTCATTGAGTAAAGATCAAATTGACCTATTGGAATTAGATTATACATTTGAAATTGAGTTTGACAAAAAACTGTTTTACACGATTTTGGATATGGAAGATGGAAATTATATTGCTGTAGATAAAAAAGGAAAAATATACAGACTGAATCATAACCAAGAAGAACAAGTAAAATTGATTGCAAATAAACCAACTGACTTTTTTGAATTTTACAGTGGACAGAAAAGCGAACTGGAAGATATAATGTATAAATAAATAAAAAAGTTTACTAAACCGTGTTAAATCCGCAACAATCCATATCCATCAAATGTTTAGCTAGCTAGTTTTAATTAAAAATTTGTACAAGGCTTTATATTTGATTTCATAAAAAAAAACCTGATTGCAAATTCACAATCAGGTTTTTGGTTTTCATAGCAATTTTTCTTTTTTATAGTCGGAAACCGTAGGCAAGACGCAAAGCAAGTTGTCCTACACCTTTGTCGCCATCCACATTCACGAAATCTCCGTAGTATTCATAACGCAAACTCAAATCGATGTATTTGTTGGCATAACCAATTCCAGGCGAAAGGATTAAGGTAGTCTCATCATAGTCATTTGTTACTGCAAAACCAGCACCAACTTCTCCTAGAAGATAAAATTGGTCTTCCCAGATGAATCCTTTGAAACCTGCCTTTACAGGAATAAACCCTAAATCTTTAACATCGTTTCCAATAAAAAGATTCGTAAAACCTGTAGTCAAGGTGATAGATGTTCTTTTTGATAAATCATATTGAAGTCTTGCATCTGCACCAAGTGCGAAATCATAAGGATCTTCAAATACATATCCTGCATTTAAACCGAATCCTAAACGGAAACCTTGATCATAATTTTCAGCCGCTTCAGGTAATGTCGCTGGTTCTTGTGCGTTTACATTTCCTGCAAATAGCATTGCAATTGCAACTGCTACTAATTTAAATTTTGTTTTCATTGTTTTAGTTTTTAATGTTAATCTATCTCTTGCTTTACTAGTATAATTCCTAACAAAGCACAAGGCAAAGATAGTTTTGCACTTTTTAGAAAGAGTTATGGAATTTAGGGATATTGTTATATTATTTTGAGAAAGAGCAATTGACCGCTTTTTTCTAAAAGTTTATATAAGAGACGCTAAGCCCATTTTAACAAAGTTTAACGCCATCTTTTTGCCTAAAAAGCTTAAAAAAGCGAACTTGTAATTAATTATAAAAATGTAAAAAATGATAGTGATCGAAAAATTCAATCCAACTACAAAAATTGAAAGCCATTTGCAAGAAGAAATTCTAGATTTTCTTTTTCATAATTTAGAAGAATATGGTGACCCAAAAAATGATATTGAGGAGGCCATAAAATATGCCTTGAGCGATGAACCCAATAAAGGAGGTTTTGTGATTGCTGCAAAAATGGATTCGGAGATTGTGGGTGCGGTTGTGGTAAACGAAACAGGAATGAAGAAATATATTCCCGAAAATATCCTGGTCTATATTGCGACAGATTGTAACCAACGCGGAAAAGGAATTGGAAAACAGCTCATGATTGAAGCAATGGAAACCGCAATGGGAAGCATCGCTTTGCATGTTGAACCTGATAATCCAGCCAAGAAGCTGTATGAAAAGCTAGGCTTTACTAACAAATACCTTGAAATGAGGTATTCAAAAAACTAAAGATGGCCTTTATAACTCTCGAAACACAAAAACTCAAAAAGAATTACCACTACCTAGATTCTTTTTTTAATGATCACGGTATAGAATGGTCCATTGTGACCAAAATGCTTTGCGGTAACAAGAAATACCTGCAAGAACTACTCGATTTGGGCATCAACCAATATTCAGATTCCAGGATAAGTAACTTGAAGATGATCAAGCTCTTGAAGCAGGATGCCGAAACCATCTATATCAAACCTCCTGCAAAGGGCGTGATCGAAGAAGTCATTACCTATGCCGATATCAGTATGAATACCGATTTTGAAACCATCCGGATGCTATCCGAAGAAGCTTTAAGGCAAAATAAAATCCATAAGATTATTATCATGATCGATCTGGGCGAACTTCGTGAAGGCGTGATGCGTGATGATTTTGTAGATTTTTATGCTACCGTTTTTCGAATGAAGAATATCGAAGTGGTGGGAATAGGAACCAATCTTTCCTGTCTATATGGCATTTTGCCCAATAACGACAAGTTGTTGCAACTTTGCCTTTATAAACAGCTCATTGAACTCAAGTTCAACGTGAAAATTCCCTATATTTCAGGTGGTTCTTCCGTTACCATTCCGTTGATCGAGCAAAAACTTTTGCCAAAGGATGTAAATCATTTTAGGGTAGGGGAAACGCTCTTTATGGGTACCGATGTTTACAATAACAAAAAGTATGATGAACTGGAAAACGATATTTTCAAGCTGTATGCCGAGATCATCGAATTATATGAGAAACCTCTAATTCCGTCTGGCGAAATGGGTCCGAATCTGGAAGGTGACACCGTTACTTTCAATCAGGAAAATGTAGGCAAGACGACCTATCGTGCCATTATTGACGTAGGTTTGCTTGATATCGACATCAAGCATTTTGATCCAACGGATACCGAAATTAAATATGCCGGAGCGACTTCTGATATGGTGGTGCTCGATTTGGGTGAAAATCCAAAAGGCTACAAAGTGGGTGACCAGATCGAATTCACGATGGATTATATGGGAATCGTGAGGATCATGAACTCTAAATATATTGAGAAAAGGGTGTTGAATTAATTTTTTCTCCTAAAAAGCAAATCCCTTTCAGTTTTGAAAGGGATTTTTTTTATGGCTTCTTATACTCAATCTATAGAAAGGCTACTTGATCAAGTAGCGAAAAACTAAAAAAAGAAAATAGCATTGTTGGCGAAATGCATTAAGGCAAATAGTTATCTCTTCTTGTAAATTCACCAGAGATGATTTTTTCTACTGTTTTATCACGTTTGGTTTTTAGGAAAAGCATACCTATATTTACCTTAGTATCACTTTTGCTGTACTTGATGAGTTTCTCTTGCATGCGTTTTGAATTACAATAAAAATTATAATATTGTTTATTCCATTGCTGTTCATATTCACTAAGAAATGAAGCGTCTTGATGAGATAATGCTTTTTCGATGGCATTGGCTGCCATTACAGCGGATCTGAAAATAAATTTGTATCCTTCTCCAACAACTGGATTTACTTGCGAAACGGAGTCGCCAACACATATAAGATTATTGTAAAAAATCTTTGTTTTTACAGAAGTAATAGGCAGTATGCCACCCTCGGCATCATCATTGTCTTTTTCTACAATTGCTGCAATGTGCGGAATTGTAAGCATCTTGTTTAATCGTTTTTTCAATTCTTTCACTACCAGAATATCAAAAGAACCAAAACCTAATATCGCTCTGTTGTCCTTCATAGGAAACAGCCATCCATAGCCTCCTTCATAATGATTACCCAGATAGAGATGTGCTTCGTTAGTATTGCCTTTGTATTTAACATTAAACTCCACTCCAACAGCCACATCTGGTTCTTTCTCCTGCAATCCGCTTTTTTTGCTCAAAACTCCCGATAGTCCAGTTGCATCCACAAAATAAGTGGCAGAATAGGTGTTGCCTTTATTGTCTATTATTTCTGTTATGTTTCCCGTTGTATCTGAATTGTGTTTTTTAATGTACACTCCCGTTTCTATATCCACATACTCTTTATCAAGAGATTCTATAAGATGCTGATGCAGATAAGCCTTGTCCAATATGCTGGCTTTGGTACGTGCTGAATGTTTTACATTCTTGGAGTAGAGGGTCACTTTATTTATTTCAGTAGCCACCACATCCGGGGATAAATCAAATTCCTTGATGTCCATAAAACTACCCAGTGTTTTAAAAGAGAGGTTCAGCAAATCTGTTTTACGGTCCAGCAATAAGGTCTTTCTCTTTTTACGTCCCATCTCCCGGGCAAGCATGAGGCCTGCACCTCCGGCACCCACTATAATTACATCATATTTTTTGTTTTCCATTTTATGCTCAAGGTTTTTGTTTTTGCTTATTTTGGTGATTTGTCTATTTTGATGCTCTATTCCTTTTCGGTAACACTAGTCCTCCATCATTTCTTTTAACCTCAAAACCGAACCTTTATCTCTTCCAAGTAATGACGTCAGCAAAGGCTTTTGCTTTTCATTATTAGGATAGATTGTCATGCTGTTCCTCTTCTTTAATTGAAGCGATGTCTACAAAAATATAAAAAAACATCAAGCACAGGCTTAGGTGAAGTTCTAAAAGAGTGCAGTTTATGTTTTTGGGCTTGGCGAAGTGGGGGATATCCTTCATAAAAGCAAAATCCCTTTCAGTTTTGAAAGGGATTTTTATCATAGAATGCGATCGGTTTTCAGTTTTCAGTTAATGATTTGTTATTGACATGGTACGAGAAATATTTTACTCTATTCCCATTTTATTTTGAGTGCAGTCAAAAAACAAATTATTGTTTAAAAATATTTTGTTGCCCAGCATTCCTGTCATTCCCGAAAATTTCATCATTGCATATTGAGCTTGCGAAAAACCCTCTATGTAAGTAATATTATTTAATGGTATATCATGGCTAGAGATTTGTATTTTTCGATTGCATTTTGCTGTATATGCAGTTAATACTTTATTCCAAGATTGTGATTTTTCGATGATAATTTTTGAATTGGGTAGTTTCAATTTTCCCCAAACTTCTTTGTTAGATAATAATTCATAGGCACTTGTTCCTGAGTCGAACAAAAACTTTTCATCCTTTCCATTTAACAAACCCTTGAAAATTATTTTTCTTTTTTTGAATTTGAAATCAAAGAGTTTAGTTTGAAATTGTGTTGGTACTTTTGATAGATTTAGCACCATATAATTTTCTTTGAAATTGAGGAGTGTCTTTCTGTCTTCCAAAATATCTGCCCCAATTGTACCAATTATTTGTAGTGTATCTTCATCATTGTCATCCCCAAGATTATAAATTTTGAATTTGTTGGATGCAATTTTTGTTTTACCTATATAGAATGAGGTTTTTGCATGTTCTTTAGTTATGGATATTTGAGGAATGCTCTTAATTGATTTGGAATAGAAAATTGTATAGGGCGAACCTGTATCAAATTGTAAATAATAAGTTGCTGTATCGGCTTCAAAATGTATGGGTAGCAACAACACATTTTTTGCTTTGCCTAACCATGTAAGTGGAACGAAACCACTTTCATTTTTTACTGTTAAATAATTTTTTTCAGGAGTAAATTTTTGGTCAAAATAAATATAGCCACCCACTACAGCCAAAACTAAAACAACCAAAATGGTCAATACAATTTTCTTTAAAACTTTCATTATATTTTTTTTGCAAATTTCTGTTTTGGGAAACAATTTCTTTGCAAAAGTAATACGTCAATTTTACGTCAATTTGCTGACAACACCTATAAGTAATTGATTTTTAAATTTTTATGCAAATCATTTATTTTGTTTAAACTAATTCCGTTTGCAATAACAACCACTAATTTCAAACCAAGAATTAGAAATAACGGGATTAAAAAAAGTGGAAAACGGATTGATAATCCTTTTTGGATAAACGGACTTGCGATTAGAGAAACCGCCAATATGGAGGATATAAGTATTTGAACACTAACGATACTTTTTCCAAGTTCTTTGTTTTTAGCGTCCTTTGTTTTGTATGTCAAAATCAATGGAAATATAACTCCACCAAAAGGAATTATCAGTCCTAATAAACTAGAAAAGTTAATCAGTTTTGCCCTGTCAAGTTTTGTGATTTCTTTTTTAGGAATAAGATTTTCAGTCTCAGTTTCAAAAACACTTGCGAGAGCCTTCAATGTAAAACCTTTTGGAATATTTCCAGCCTCAATTCTTTGAATTGTCCTTAACGAAAGTCCACTTTTTTCAGCAAGTTCGGTTTGAGTTAAGTTTTTTTCTTCTCTTAATTCTTGTACTATTGATTTCATTGTCTTTTTGGTTGCGGTCTGATAGATTTTCTGCTAATTGTTGTGGATATAGGTGTGATTGGATTTTTTTTAATCTTTCGTATCGATCACGATTGTTTTTGCCCACATATCTCCAAGGCGTTGATGTTTTTCCGAATTCTTAATCGCAATAATTGCAGGTATCCCATAGAATAGAATATCAATGGGATCCAACAAGTGTCTTTTTAAAGCTTGCATAAATCCAATATTCATCCCTTTAAGTGTTACTACTTTTAAATCCAAACAATGATGACCAAGTGTTGCTCCATTAAAGAATTCAATCAGTATGAAGTAAACAAGCCAGATAATAAAAAGAGGTAATGCAAGAAAGCCATTTACAGTTTTTCCACCTTCAAGATTAGCTGTTCCAAAAATGCTTATGTAAGTACTAAAAAATAACAGATAAATTCCATAATCAATTAGGGTTGCGGAGATTCGTTTTGTTAGATTCGTTTTATACACCATTCTTTATATTTTATTTTGAAAAAAGTTAGAACTGTTTATTCCGGTTTTTCAACGTTTTGGCTTTGTGAAGGCTTTTTTTACAATGTATTGAAAAAGGGTAGAGTTGATTTTGTTTGTGGGCACGGTTTACAAAACCGCGCGAACTATTGTGGATATCCGAGCCGTCGGGTTCTACTTAAAATTTTATTATCGAAATTTAGCATTTATAATTCGTGTCAATTCGTTGCCTAATTTCTTTGCGTTTTCTGCATTTGCATTGTCCATTTGAAATTTTAAGATAGGAGTTTCTTTATTTTGGGCTTGAAGAAAATGAGTGACAATAATAAAGTCCGAGCCTTTTGTTTCCCTACGTCTTATTTTCATTACTTCTATTTTCATTTTTACTTTTATACTTCCGTTCAAATGAATGGTTTTTAATTTAAGGTTGTGTCGAAATGAAATAATGCCGTCTCTAATTTTAATTCCATCGTTAGCCTGGCGTATTAAAGTTAGGATTGATAAAACCAATAAAAATAATCCCAATATAAGTCCGATATATTTTGAAACTTCGGTTGAGGTCTTGCTATAGGGAACAACAATTAAAAATATACCTCCCAATAAAAAAAACAGCATTCCCAAAGTTGATTTGTCGCTTAAGCGAATTTTATGTTTTATTACTAGAACTTTGTCATCTGCCAAAATTTTTAAAAAGGCTTGGTCTGCAATTTTTATTATGTCATCGTTAATTTTTGTCAATGTTTCTGTTGTTTAGCTGATAAAAGAAGTGGCGGTGTTTCGGGTCGATTCTCCTTACCGAACGGGAACGAAGTTATGAAAAATAAACGTTGTTTAATTCTCTTTGACTTCAATTGATTGGTTAATATTTTTTAAATCTTTCGTGTCGACTACGATTGTTTTTGCCCACATATCCCCAAGTCGTTGATGTTTTTCCGAATTTTTAATCGCAATAATTGCAGGTATCCCGTAGAATAGAATATCAATGGGATCCAACAAGTGTCTTTTTAAAGCTTGCGTAAATTCAATATTCATCCCTTTTAATGTTACTACTTTTAAATCCAAACAATGATGGCCAAGTGTTGCTCCATTAAAGAATTCAATCAGTATAAAGTAAACAAACCAGATAATAAAAAGAGGCAATGCAAGAAAGCCATTTACAGTTTTTCCACCTTCAAGATTAGCTGTTCCAAAAAGGCTTATGTAAGTAATAAAAAATAACAGATAAATTCCATAATCAATCAGGGTTGCGAAGATTCGTTTTGTTAGATTCGTTTTATACACCATTCTTTATATTTTATTTTGAAAAAAGTTAGAACTGTTTATTCCGGTTTTTCAACGTTTTGGCTTTGTGAAGGCTTTTTTTATAATGTATTGAAAAAGGGTAGAGTTGATTTTGTTTGTGGGCACTATTTGCGAAACCGCTAACTGTTGTTCTAACTCTTACCTTTTCAATAAATCTTTCAATAAATTTTCTCTCGTAGTACCGAGTTCTTTTTGTTTGTCAGAAGCGAGAGTGTTTTCTTTTTTAGAAGTGATTAATGCTAATGGATTTTCAGCAGGAATTCCTTGAATATTGAAATTAAGTTTGTATTCTGAAAATTTCAGAGGCGATTGTTTGCCTCCGAAATGCAAAACCAAATCCATTTCACCATTAGGTAAATCTCCAATGTTGAAAAGCAACTTTTGAGATGTGATGTCCGGTGCTCCAAAATGAAGTATTCTGATAGCATCATTTTTAAATTGATGCCCAGCCATATCATAGTGCCGCCTTATATTTGGATTAGCTGACGTGGCGCCTTCAAAAATAGCTGAACTAATAACTCGATATGTAATGTCATACTCATTTTGTAATTCAGAAAAATTGAATGTCAAAATTGAGATGTCCAAAAAGTTTCGGCCGTCAGGGTAATTTCCAAACCGATCTAAATTTATATACGCTTCGATATTCGGATACGAGATTTTTTTGAACAAAGCCTCAATTAAGTAATGTGGTGCTGGTTTTGTTTGACCATCAAGCCTCGCCCAATATGTATTTTTGTATTGATGTGGTGAATAATTGCTTCTTTGAATTTCAAAAACGTAAAGATAGCTCCCGTTATCTTCAATAATTTTTACATTAATTCCAATTGGCAATGGAGCAATTGAATCTGAAATTTTGCTTATCAACATATCCTTATCTAGCAATTGATCAACTAGAGATAATGCACCTTGAAATAAAATTTGATCACCATTTTTTACCCCGAGTGGAGCGCCCCAAATTAATATGCCACCTTCTGAGTTTAAAAATGCACAGAGACCTCGAATAACACCTTCTAAATTTTTATTGAAGTTTCCAAATTGAGCGTGAAAAGCTTTAAATTCTATTTTAGTTGATTCTTCTTTTGCAGTAGCAAAGTAGTTGGTAATATCAGTAATTATAAGATCTTCTAAGTTTTTCGCGAAATATGTTTCTGAGAAATTCATCATATTTAAAATTCATTATTTGGTTAAGAATAGCAGATAACGTTTTGCGCTAACTGTTGTGGATATCCGGGCGAGTGGGGTTGTGCAACGCTGTTGGAAGCAGTGCTTATTTTTGGAATCTTATTTCGAAAACATTTTTTTCATAAACAATACCTTCAATTTTTTTTATATAAGTTGGTTTTTGATATGGATTTATTATTAGTTGTGCGTTATTTAATTTCAAAATCCTATTAACAATATATAGACCTAGACCATCTCCATTTTTGCCAGCTTTTTTTGCGTTGATACCTGAATAGCCTTCCTTGAAAACATCTTGATTTTCCTCTTCCTTAATTTCCATACTAAACATATCTAAAATTAAGCTAAATGATTCATCTTTCACTTCAGAGAATCGTATGCGTAATTGAGAATTGGGCATAATATATTTTACAGTATTATCAATAATGTGATATAAAGCTACTCTAATTGTTTCAAAATCAAAAGTTAAGACTTGCGTACTTTCTTCTACGGCTACATATACATCTAGTTCCTTAAAATCTTGATAAAAGACATGTAGGACAGTTAATATAACTTTCTTTATAGGATGCGGCTGTTTTTGCAATGTTTCTTGGCCACCATCTAGCTTTTTAAAAACCGTAAATTCAGCTTTCATTGCAATACTATTTTTTGCGATTCTTAAAAAAGCGTCTGCAACTGCATCAGAATTGTCAAGAAGAAAAGTTTTAATTGTTTCTCTAATGCTCCTATAATCCTTACTTAATTTTTCTTCTGGAACTAATAAATATAATTCTTGAATATTATGTGCGTTAAATGAAGTTATATTATGAACAAGTCTTCGATTATTAGCTTGAATATCTTGAGTTAATTTGTTTTTGATTAAATTAATTTCTGCTAATTGTTCAGAATATATTTGTAATTTTTCCTTGAAGAAACGTGGTTTATTAACTATTTCATAATCATATGTAAATAGATATGTAATCCCTTCTTCAGATTGAATTATACCGTGTCTTGCTTTTTTCCTAATGAAAATACACTTATCAATTAGTGAATTTTTATTCTCACATGATAAATAGTAGTATTCGTTTCTTTCGGGAAGATTAGAAAATATAATTACACCATCTTTATTTATCAATTTTATAAAAGTCTCCATTAGTTAATCTCTTTACTAAATCGTTCAATTAAGCTAATAAATTCATACGGTTCTGCATCTTTTGAAAGTAAAAAATCAACTTTTTGTATAGATTCGTGAAAAACATTGTGTATTTGAATTGCAGAATATATAACTACTTTTTTATCAGAATATCTGCTTTTAATATTTAATGCTAATCCTAAACCTTCATCTTTACAATCTAATAATTTTCCAACACCTTGAACATCTACAAAAACAATGTCTGCATTTTTTATTGCATCATCATTATATGATTTAAGGTCTGTTATACTTTTGGTATTTATCCATCCTTCGTTTATCAAAATTTTTACAACTTTAAATTTTGTATCATCATCAATAAATAATATTGAAATTGTTCTTCGTAATTTTTCCATGTCAGTTTCTGATCTGGATATTTGATTATCTCCATTTTCTTGTTGGTTTAAATTTAGAATAATATTGTTCGTATTTGTTGAATTTATATTAGGATTATTATCAATGTCTATTGGATTTGAAAGCGGTGTAGGGCTTTTCTTTTTGTAATTCTTGTATGCAATTGTGATTGCGATTATTGTTCCTAGTAAAGCTAAAGGATAATACCAATTAATTTTCCAGAAATCCGTAGTATCAAATTGTAAAAGTAAATTTGTAATCATATATAAATTATTTGAGTTTAAAAGGTTATTGTGTTTATCATTGTTGTACAACAAGAATATGTGAAACAAGCATTCGCAGATCACTCCAAAAAGGGGTTATAAGCGAAGGTTTTTTTCGTCTAATTTTCGAAAATAACAATTGTTTTTATAGATTCCATCAATATTTAAATTTTCTAAATGTTTTCCATTTTATATAACATAATTAATAAAATATTTAGAAAACAGTTATTGTACCTCCCAAAAATATAAAAAAAATCTCCCCCACCACTAGGGGAAACCCTATTTCTTTAACACAAAGCTAAAGAACTTAAAGGGCTAGAAAGTACGGTTTTCCGTAAAACCATAAAATAATTCCAATAAAAATAGCGTAGGGTTTCAAAACAACGAGTTTGGGGAGATCCGTTGTAGTGTATTATGCTCAAATATAGGGATTTATTGTATTCAAAAATTGTTTCAGTCCATTATTTATAGTGTGTAGTCTTACAAATACCTATAAATAGGGGGTAGTTAGAACGTTCCGCCACTTCGTTACTCTTTTCCACTGGTGGAATGCTTCAATGGTGAGGTGGAACGTATTAAAAGTTTAGTGGAATGCTTCAACGGTGAGGCGGAACGTAGTAAAGGTTTGGCGGAACGCTTCAACAGTGAGGTGGAACGTAGTAAAGGTTTGGTGGAATGCTTCAGCAGTGAAGCGGAACGTAGTAAAGGTTTGGTTGAACATGCCAAAGAAGAGTGGAATAAAAGAAGAGTGGAATAAAAGAAGAGCCGGAAGTTCATTGCCTATTTTAAAAGCAAAATCCCTTTCAGTTTTGAAAGGGATTTTTTCGTTTTCCTACGAATATTTTAAGGATGATATTCACCCTTTTTGGGCAAAGTTTTGAGAATCGGTCTAACTTTGTGGATATCCGAGTTATCCTGTTATTTCTTTATTATTAAAACTTAACACTACTATACAAGCCTATAAAAAGTTCTCTCTTTTAGTTTTTGGCCATGTTAAGTATTCCTGTTAAAAAAAGATTAATTTTTTTATTTTTTAAAAAAGTAGAGATAAATTATTTATAAATTTGATTAGCTGATTAAAGTTAATTTTTGTGATTAATTGATAAAATTATTATTAAAAAAATGAATAAGTGTCTGTTTTTATTTTTTTTATTTTTTAAAACTAATTTTTATAGTCAAGTCACATCTCAAAATGATGTTGATTCATTAACTACTTATTATGTACATAAGGCAGATTCGTTAATAAGGATAAATGATTTTAAAGGTGCTATTGTTAAATATAGTGAAGCTTTAAATGAAAACGCAGACAAATTAAGAATATACAAGAAACGTAGTATTGCATATCTTGCAGACAAAGACTATGAAAATGCAATATTAGATTACAATAAAATAATAGAAATCGTTAAATCTTCTGAAAAATTAGCAAATGAATATTTTTATAGAGGTTTGTGTAAAATAATGCTAAACAAGCCAGGTGATGATACATGTGAAGACTTAATGAAAGCTAAAGAACATGGTTTCGAAGCAGAGTGGAGTTCTTTCTCAATCTTTTGCTCAAATATTGCCAATTAAATTTTTTTTAATAATCTTAATTCTGGAAATATAAATCCAAACTAAAAAAAAACAAAATTATGATTACAAAATTTAGTCTTAAAAAAATAAGCTTTTTACTGGTTATTACTCTACTATCAGGTCTTTTTTTTATTTCCTGTTCAGATGAAAATTTTACTCAAGATGAAATCATACAAGAAAAGGAAGTGGACAATTCCAGTATTCTTAAAAGTGGTGGACCTGCACCTATAAATTATCTTAAAGATTTCAGGTGTGAATCCGACATAATTAGTGTAATCGGTGGTTGCTATGAATTTCAAATACGTTTCTACTACGTGGGTGGTGGTGAAAGAATACTTATTCATTCAGCAAATATGAGTACAGGAGATTGTCAAAGCAGAAATGCGAACAATTCTTGTGAAGGAAGCTATAGAGGTGATTTTATCGATAAGGATGATCGAATTAATGGATGTATCAGAGACTATCTTGAATCTGATCCAGAAGTATATAGTACATATGTTGAAATGAGAAATAGAATTACAAGTAATTAGACATTAAAAATTATTTATATTTTTAGAGCTATTAAGATAGTAAAGGGAGGTTTTTTATCTCCCTTTATTTTTTGGTAAATAATTATAAATATAAACACACGATTGCTAGTATATCCACAACAGTGGTAAACTATTTTAGACACCCCTAAGCGAACCGATGTAATAACAGTAGTGGAGTATGATGCAAAGGCGAATTTGGTTTTTACCAATACAGGAAGCGTGTCGCTAACCTTTGCCTTGAGTAACTCAGAGGAGCTGGAAGGTGTAGAGGTCGAACTTTCTGCCGGAGCCACTATCACGAAAACCATGGGCGAACTTCTTGAGAATGCCACCAGAATTTTGGTGCAAAACCTAGACAAGACCAAACAAGGCAGCTATAGTGTAGTGATAGAGTAGAAGCCTCTTTTTAAACAAAAAACTCCCGAATCGCTTCGGGAGTTTTTAAGTAGTAAGACTAGAGTATTAAGTATTAAGATTTTAGAAATAAGGACTTCTAACTCCCAATTCCCAACCTTACTTAACCACCAGTTTTTTGGTAACCAAATGATGTTCTGAAATCAATTGAATGATGTAGTTGCCGCTGCTCATTGGCGAAACATCAATTTTAGTGTCTAAAGCAATTTTATCTAACTGTTTTTGCAAGATTCTTCTACCATTCATATCAAAAACATTCACCGTTACAGCTTCATCGATTGTACTATTGAATTGAACATAGCCATTTTGAGCTGGATTTGGATAGAAAAAAAGTGTAGCTTCATTTTTTTCATTACCCTCCACACCCAAGCTAGTAGGCGATACAGATGTTCTCCAAACACCACGACCATAAGTTGCTACCAAGACATGATTTTCAACAGCATTGATTTCCAAATCGGTGATGGTGGTGTTGGGAAGTCCAGTGCTGAGTAAGGTCCAGGTAGTACTTGAATCATCCAAATAATAAACCGCTCTTGACAAGGCTACATAAATGGTGTTGTTGTCACTGCTTGATTGGTGCACAATATCGATTTTTCTTCCCTCAGGTAAATTATAGGTAATATTTTCCCAAGTTGCTCCACCATTCAGCGACCTTAAAACATGATCGGATTTGGTGGCATATAAAATCTGTGGATTTTGATGATGGAAAGCAAAATTGGTAATGTCACCCCATTCAGGAAGGGATAATTCCGTAAAAGCCATTGGATTCAAGCCATTCGAAAGGAACACTTGGTTATTCGAAGAAAACATCACCCGTTGATCATTGTTCGGGTCCACTTTGATTTGGTCAATGTTTTGGCTGGTCAGCGGAAAAGTCATTTCTGGTTGCCATTGAAAGGTGTCTGGATTCAGCGAATACAGTTTTTCAAAACCAGCATATAATTTTCCTCCAGCACCCACTTCAAGTGGCGTAATCCAATTACCCTCAACATCATTAGGAGAAGAGGCTACATATTGACCTTGTGTTGGAACTTGATTGTTCTCAGTGGCATAAAGTCCTAAACCAAATTGGATAAAACCTAAACTATAGTTCAGTGTTGGATGCACGACAGCATCCATTCCGTCAGCACCATGATAGTTATACCACTGATTTTCATACAACTGATAACCACCATTATCTTGCAAACCACCCGCTATGTTGGTTCCTGCAGCTTGTTTGACATCAATTCTGTAAAGCTGTCCGATAGCGACACCATTTTTAGTTTTATCTGAAAAAGAAGTTCCATCGTCCTCAGAAATGTAGATTCCGCCATCAGTTCCTGCATATAATTTTCCGTTAAAGAATTTTAAATCATGAATATCCGCATGAGAATAGGAAGGTGCTAGTGGATCAGACCAAGAGTTCACTTGGGTAAAACTTACTCCACCAGTGCTGGACGACCAAATATTCAAACACCCTGTAAAAATTAGATTTGCATTTTCATCTGAAACCGTCAAAGCCAAATCGAACCAAGCTTGTTGACCCTCATAAATATCAGTTGTGGTATTTCGTGGGGTAAAAGTTGAACCGCTATTGGTAGAACGGTATAGTCCCTTGAAAGTAGAATCGGTATTTGAAACCAAAACATATAGATAATTTGCATTAGCTGGCGTCACGGCAATAGCAGTTCTTCCAGCGTTATTATAGGTTGTTTGAGTGGTAAACGTTTCACCCCCATCTATAGATTTTTTGATGTAGACTTGACCTAAATCATAATTTTGCTCTACCAAATACATCACGTTAGGGTCATTGGGTTTTAATCTCATTTCTTTACAAACACCGCCGTTTTTCAACGTCCAGGTTTGTCCTGCATCAGTAGATTTATAAAAACCTTGACTACTTACTACCCAAAGAATATTAGAATTGGTGGGGTGGATGTAAATTTCGCCTGTTGTCGAATAATCCCATATTGGAAATGCAGTGGCACTCCAAGTCAAACCGCCATCTGTTGATTTAAAAATACCCGATGAATAACTGTCTGAAGCATCTTCATCTCCAGTAGAAATATAAACAATATTTGAATTTGCATAATCGACTGCAATACCCGAAACACCAATTGTAGGTAGAAAATCCGTTAAATTAGCCCAAGTAGTTCCACCATCAGTACTTTTCCATAAACCACCATTAGGAGCTCCGATGTAAATCGTATTGGGGTTATTTGGATCAACCAAAGTGACATTCACTCTACCCTGACCAGAACTCCATGACCCTGAATTGGTATGTGAAAATGGTCCTAATGGAATCCAATTGCTGATGTCGTTAGTATTATTTTGCTCCATTGTCGCTGACGGAGTCAAATTTCTTCCTTCCAAATACAAATTTTGGACTTCCTTTTGCGTAAAAAGTGTTCCATCTTCATGATGTAAGGCTTTCCAAAGCTCTTTCCATCGTTGATAGACTTTAAAACCGCTACCTTTTTTCTTTTTGTTGGGATTGGATGCCCAATAAGCGTCTAATTGTCTCGTGATCTCAAAATAATTATCAGAATCTACAGGCTTTCCTGCAACAATGATGGGATTTCGCTGGGCAAAACTCAATTGAGAAACCAAGAGAAGGGCAATGAAGTAAATAATTTTTTTCATGTTTTTAATTGTATTTTTTAGGGGTAATAGTATAGCTTTAGCCATAAGTATTGGTTTGCACCAAACTCTTAGTTCATGACGATTTCAGATAGCTAGTTTTTTTATGGGGTTTGAAATGCTTTAGCAATTTCAACTTTTAATTGGGTAAAAATAATACAAAAACATCTACTTTTAACTAAAATTTTGCGTCATGAAAAAACTTTTAGTATTGCTATCTATCATTTTGTTAATCCAGTGTAAAACTGCTGTTCCGAAACCTCAATCACAAGTTCCACAAATTACAGTAGCAACGTATCATAGGGAAATTGCCGGTATTAAAAATGCTAGTCCCCAAATGGTGTATGAACTACTATTTTCAGCACCATTGAGCGAACATTTTCAGGTGGAAAATTTCTATATCAATGAAATTGAGAAAAAAATAGTGGCTCATCCATCAGGAAAAATCAGCTTACACGAAAGTGCTTCTTCTTTTCCTGAAAATGATGCTACCCTGAAATACAAAGTTCGCATCCGGTACAACAATAAATTTTATGAATTAGAAGGTGTTTTTCAAAAGAAGAATACAATGTATCGACCATAAGTTTTGATTGTTTTTGTTTGATGAAATAAAAGCCAATAAAGACTATTATTTTTAGTTCTGATATCATTTGTTACCTGGAGCCAAAATAGGATTGATGTAGATAGAACAGTTCAAGAGCATTATTCCCTAGCTACCATGCGACAATCTCATTAAGTTAAGCGGTTACATCAAGAAGCTCCATAAACTTGATAAAAGCAAAATCCCTTTCAAAACTGAAAGGGTTTTTTTCATTCAGGGATTTTTTTTGATGAAAGTATTTTTCCGCAATTCATTATATTTTTGGGCCAGCATGGTGAGATAAAAAGTAGTCAGCATCTTGTTCTTTCCTTTTGCAACCGCCATAAACCATTCATGGTCGGTGGCATAAAATAGAAATCCTTTAGCCATCCCTTTTTCGATTTTCAGTTCCTTTTCTAAAAAGATAGTATCATAAAGGGTCTCAAGCTTTGCAATAGTGGATAGTTTTGCTTCAAATTCTTCGGCACGTTTTTCTGAACGGTATTTTCCACGTTCGGCAGGAGTTAATAGGGGTATTGGTTTTTGGATGATGCCTAAATCATAAGCATTGATATGCGAATAATTTGTGATCACCACTTCATCAAGTTCTTCAATCTTCGAAGTCATCTCGATGGTTACAACCTTGCTGTTATAGGCTTCATCGTCTATTAGTTTTCGCATCTTGTCCAGATGGGATGCATAAAAAACCAGCAAATCATCAACTTTTGCCATAATTTTAAAATGGCCCAAACTGTCAGTATGGGTTTCCTTTTCGGTGGTCATGTTCAGCACCAGGATGTTGCTGACTTTGGCATCAGCCACTATTATCTTTCCGGCAACGAGTTTTTCGTCTTGGGCAAAAACCAGGTTGCAAATTCCGAACAAGAAAAGGAAAAGGATATTTTTCATGGTTCCAAATATATCCAATTCCCTTTTTGCTTTGAAAGTGATTTAGTTAATGATTGTTTAAAGTTTTTCTTACTCGTCTTTATACTCCAAAATATCCGAAGGCTGGCACTCCAAGACCTTGCAGATCATTTCAAGCGTACTGAACCGTATGGCTTTTGCCTTCCCAGTTTTAAGAATGGAAAGGTTGGAGAGCGTGAGGCCCACTTTTTCCGAAAGTTCATTTAGCGACATCTTTCGTTTGGCCATCATCACATCGAGGTTTACAATTATTGGCATGGCTTATACAGTTAGTTCGTTTTCGTTTTGAATTGCTACTCCTTTTTTGAAAATAACAGCAATGATGTAGATCACGGCACCCATTAAAATAAAGGCTTCACTGTCGGTCCAAAATTGGTCCAAGTTGTCGGGAACAAAACCGTGAGGCTGTAAACTATTAACCAACTGTTGGGCAATAGCACTCAACAGCCCGATGCAAAGTGTGATGTAGCTCATTAGCGAAATTTGTCGTGCTACAAAATCGCTGAAGGGTTTTGACAAATCCATTTTGTGCATGAGGTGGATCACGGTGTAAAATAGGCAGGCTTTTAGAATTGCAATGAGTAGAATGAAACTATACACACCAAAAAAAGCCAATTTACTGTCGTTATACATTTGAATCAAGTCCAACTTTTGATAAAGATTTTGGACAAAGTCAGGGTTATAGAGCGTGAAAAAGAAATTTACGAGTAAGCCTCCTGCTTCAATAGACAAGCCGACAAAAATGAGCCAAGCGATAACATATAGGCCCCAAAATACGAAGTTGTTTGTTTTTGACATAATTATCAAGTTTAAAATTATGTTCAAAAATAATAAATAAATAATTATTGATAAACAATAAAAAATGATTTTTTATAGGTAAATTTTTTTTGAAGTATCCAAATAAAAAAATCCCTTTCGTTTAGAAAGGGGTTTGTATAAGTGACTATGGCAAACTTTAAGTTTTTACCAAGGACTGACTTCAGATGCATCTTCAATATCGTTGCTGAAGAATTTTCCTGTTGGAGCATTTTGATCCGTTAGCGTATGCTTGATGATAAAAGTTGCGGCATTTTCTGCAGTTCCAGGTCCATTATGATGGTTGAAGTCCGTTGCGGTATAACCGGGATCAATTACGTTTACTTTGAAGGGCAGGTCTTTTAAATCATAAGCCAATACAATAGAGTAGGCGTTCAAGGCAGATTTTGAAGTTCCGTAACTTGCAGATTTAAAATCATAGTATTTCCAGCTAGGATCGCTGTGTAAGGTTAAAGAGCCAAGTCCAGAAGTGATGTTGCTGATTCGTGGACTATCTGATTTTTTAAGCAATTCCAAAAAGGCTTGTGTAACGCTGATAACGCCAAAAAAGTTGGTGTCAAACACAGTTTGTATGTCTGCTATTGAGGTAGTCGCTGCATTTTGAGGAAATTCGCCACTTATTCCCGCATTATTGATCAGGATGTCCAATTTACCTTGTTCTTTTTCAATCCTATTTTTGGCTTCTAGAATTGAATCTGGTTTTGTAACATCAATTGCAATAGCCTTGATGTTTTGAAATCCATTTCTACTCAATTCATTTACAACTGCTTCTCCTTTTTCAAGATCACGTGTTCCTAAATAAACAAATAATCCTTTTTCCGAAAGCTGTTTTGCAGTTTCCAAACCAATGCTTCTGTTGGCTCCTGTAATTAATACTGATTTCATTTTTATCTTTTTTTAAATTATAAAGCAAAGGTGCTCTGTTTAAAAATAAAATCATTTGCCATTTGGCAAAAAGCGATTTAGCGTATGTTTTTTCTGATTCTGCTCAAAGAAGATTGTGTAATGCCCAAATAAGAAGCAACGTAGGAAAGCGGAATACGATTAACAACATTGGGATAGATTTCTAGAAACATTAAATAGCGGGTTGTAGCATCTTCAGTAACCAAGGGGCTTCTTCTTTCTACTTTCTGCCTCAATACTTTGGAGATGATTTTGTGCACGATTGTTTCCCATCCCACAATTGTATGCAACAAATCCAGCCAATCTTTTCTGGAAAAAACAATCATCTTACAATCTGTAAGAGCTTGGACATAAGCACTTGAGCAAATCTGATTGTCAAAACTCTCCAAATCCACAACAAGATTATTTTCGTCAATAAAATATTTGGTAATTTCTTCGCCTTTGTTATTGTAATAGCAAACCCTCAAAATACCCTCTACGACAAAGCCTACCTCTTGTGATATTTTACCAGCTTCAGAAAAGTAAGCATCTTTCTTGATCGTTAATTCTGTTGCCTTACTTGAAATCAAGGCCAGTTGTTGTGGGTTTAAATTCCCAAATTGCAAGATGTATTCTATAAATTCTTTCATAGCTGCAATTTAGGAAATGTTGTAGGGTTAAGAATTGTCATTTGGCAAAAAAAACTAAAAAATTATCAACGAAGTAATACAAAAAGATAGTGCTTTCCAACTCTTTTAATACAACAAGAAAAGAGGAATTATTTTTATAAAGAGCTGTTTTTCTTATATAATTTATATTTATACTTATACTTATACTTATACTTATACTTATACTGGCTTGTTTTAAAACTCCTCCTCAACCAGTTCCTTATTGACCATTGCTCCAACCATATTTCCTGTATAAACGGCATTTGCTACCGATCGCATCATCGAGCTATTGTCTCCACAAGCATAAATCCCTTTAATAGATGTTTTTTGAAAAGGATCTACTTTGATATAACCTTGTTCGGTCAGTTCACAACCTAATGTGACCGGAATTTCTGTATGTTGTTCAAAGGGTATTCCTGCATAAAGGGCATCAAGGCTTATTTTTTTACCATTTTTAAAAACTACATTCTGTATTTGTCCGTTTTGGTGTTCCATTTCGGTAATTTCAGTTTCAATAATTTCAATGCCGTTTTGGTTGAGCTTTGAAAGTTGTGTGTCGTCAAAATTGGCGTTACCATTGGTGAGGATTATGAGCTTTTTCGTCAGGTTATGAACCAGCGAAGCCAAATGGAACGCCCTTTCACCATTTGCCATAATAGCAGTTTTTTGACTCCTAAATTCATACCCGTGACAATAAGGACAATGAATTACTGAAATTCCCCAACATTCTGCAAAGCCTTTTATCTTGGGCATGATGTCTTTTATTCCAGTTGCGAAAATTAGTTTTTTACTTGAATATTTCGCTCCCGATCCTGTTTTAATGGTAAAGCCTTTTTTAGATCTTTCTCCACTAATTGCTTTGTCCTCTAGAAATTGCACAGTGTCATATTTCAAAACCTGTGCCTTGGCTTTGGCTGCAATTACAGCGGGTTGTTCCCCGTCTTGCGTAATGAAGTTATGGGAATGTGGAGTTTGTTTATTGCAAGGATTTCCAGCGTCGATAATAAGTACTTTTCGCAAAGAACGACCTAATGCCATTGCCGCAGAAAGTCCGGCATAACTTCCGCCTATAATAATTACATCAAAATTTGCTGTGTTTTTCATGTGATTTTGTTTAGTTAAAGAAAGAACTGGAAGCGGTATGCCTAAAGCGATTGCCAGAGCTCCTCCCGACTTGATGAGTTCTCTACGTGTCATTTTAGTGCTATTATTTTGGCAAAGTTAAAAACATTTTTTATTATTGCAACATAATCGCAATAATAATTGCGACAAAGTTGCGATAACTATGAAAAGAAGAACCACCCCCACAAAAGAAGCGGTTATGGCTGTTTTAACTTCAACTACAAAAGCGTTGAGCCAGGATGCCATTGTTCAGAAAATTGAAATCGGAATCGATAGGGCAACGATTTATAGGGTGCTGAATCAATTTTGTGACGACAACTTGGTACATAGAATTGTAGCCGATGATGGCAAACAATATTTTGCGGTTTGCATCAAATGTGATCAACAGCAATTGCCTGATAATCATTTTCACTTTCGATGCACAAGTTGCCAATCCATCGAATGTCTTCCTTCGATGGTGCATTTTTCTGTACCCGTAAACTATCAGGTCGAACGGGTAAATTGTATTTTAGTTGGGGTTTGCAAAGAATGTGGTTCTTGAAAGAAAAGGTTGGAAAATGATTTTATTATTTTGAATATATAATCTAGTAAAAAGCAATCAAAAGAAGTAAAAAAGAGCCATAGAGGATATCTATTCTAAATAGTTAAAAAATTGTTTTTCAGTTGTATGAGTATGTTTACTTAAATTATATTTTTGATAAAATTATCGATAGTATTAACGCCGTTTTCTTTTAAAAATTTGATAAAGGCACTTCCAATAATCGCTCCTTTTGCAAATTTTGTAGCCTGATTGAAAGTCGTTTTATCGTTAATTCCAAAGCCAACTAGCTGTGGATTTTTCAACTTCATATTTGCAATTCGTTCAAAATAGTTGGTCTGGCTTTCGCCAAAAATTCCCTGATTTCCGGTTACACTTGCTGAGGAGACCATGTAGATAAATCCGTTTGAAACGCTATCGATGTATCGAATCCTGTCTTCAGAAGTTTGTGGGGTAATGAGAAAAACATTGACCAAGCCATATTTTTCAAAAAGGAATTTATAGTTTTCGATGTAAATGTCGACTGGTAAATCGGGAATAATGAGTCCGTCAATGCCAATTTCAGCACATCTTTTGCAGAAATTCTCAACTCCATATTGCAAAATCGGATTGAAATAGCCCATTATCAACAGCGGAATTTTCACGGTTTCCCTAATGTTTTCAAGCTGTTGGAACAAGATGTTTGTTGTCATGCCGTTGTGTAATGCTATTTGAGAACTTTCTTGAATAGTGGGGCCATCAGCCAATGGGTCGCTAAACGGCAAGCCAATTTCAATCATGTCAACACCACTATTTTCAAGCGATTCAATAATGGTTTTGGTGTCGTTCAGGTTGGGATAACCTGCTGAAAAATAGATGGAAAGTAGTTTCTTGTCTTCTTTTAATTTGTCGTTGATACTGCTATTGTGGTGCATTTTAGTGAGTTTTAGGTTAGTTTAAAATAATCAATGTAGGTGTTCAAATCTTTATCGCCTCTGCCAGAGAGGTTTATGACCACGATATCACTTGGCTGAAACTTCTTTTTGTCCAGTACAGCAAAGGCGTGAGCGGTTTCGATAGCGGGAATAATACCTTCGGTTTTGGATAGTTTTAGTCCCCATTTCATAGCCTCATCATCGGTTATGGAAAGAAATTCGGCCCTTTTGGTTTGGAAAAGATTCGCATGCATCGGTCCAACACCTGGATAATCCAATCCTGCCGAAATCGAGTAGGGCTCGGTAATTTGACCGTCATCGGTTTGCATTAAAAGGGTTTTGCTTCCGTGGATGATTCCGATTTTTCCCAATGCCGAAGTTGCGGCACTTTCGCCAGTCTCGATGCCTTTTCCGGCCGCTTCAACGGCTATTATTTTCACCACTTTTTTATCCAGAAAATGGTAGAAAGCTCCAGCAGCATTGCTTCCGCCACCCACACAAGCAATCACGTAATCGGGATTTTCGCGGTTTTCTTTTTCTAGAAGTTGGTGTTTTATTTCCGATGAAATCACAGCTTGAAAACGAGCTACCATATCGGGATAAGGATGAGGTCCGACAACGGATCCGATGATGTAATAAGTGTTTTCAGGGTTATTTATCCAATCTCTAATCGCTTCGTTTGTAGCGTCTTTCAGTGTTTTGGAGCCTGATGTTGCAGGACGAACTTCAGCTCCAAGCATTTTCATTCGGGCCACGTTTGGAGCTTGCCTTTTGATGTCGATTTCGCCCATATAAACGATGCATTCTAGTCCCATCAAGGCACAAACGGTTGCTGTTGCTACTCCATGTTGTCCGGCTCCAGTTTCAGCAATGATGCGGGTTTTGCCGAGTTTTTTGGCTAATAAAATTTGTCCAATCGTGTTGTTAATCTTGTGAGCACCGGTGTGGCACAAATCTTCACGCTTGAGGTATATTTTTGTATTATATAGTGCTGATAATCGCTTGGCAAAATAGAGTGGTGTAGGACGCCCGACATAATCAACTAATAGTTGCTGAAATTCCTTCTGAAATTCAGGCTCTTGCATGATTTTTAAGTAATTTTGACGCAATTCTTCTACATTCGGGTAGAGCATTTCGGGGATAAAAGCACCTCCGAAATCTCCATAAAATCCTTTTTCGTTTACATTATAGCTCATTTTTTTTTATTTTTTAAGGGTAAAATTTCCTGTAATTGTTCTATGTTTTTTAGTCCAGGTTCGATTTCAAATTTGCTGTTTAAGTCAATGGCATAGATAGGCAAGTTTAAATGTTTTATTTTTATAATTTCCTCAATTCCAATGCCTCCACTTAAAAATAATGATTTTTTAGAATTGTATTTTTTGAGTAATTCCCAGTTGAAGGTTGTGCCATTTCCGCCAGGCATTTTTCCTTTGGTATCGAATAAAAAATAATCGCAAACGTCTTCAAATGGTTCTAATGCTGTGAAATCAAAAGTATCGTCTATGCTGAAAACTTTGATGATTAGAATGTCATCTTGCTTTAAATTTGAGCAAAAATCTACTGTTTCATTCCCGTGAAGTTGTATTATGTTCAAGTTGTATTGCTTCTTCTTTGAACGAATTTCTTCAAGTGATGCATCTACAAAAACGCCCACTTTTTGGATTGAATCGGGAAGTTTTGGTATCTCGACATCAAAAAAACGAGGTGACTTTTCCCAAAAAATAAAGCCCAAAAAGTCAGGCTGAAGCTTGCTGACTTCAGCTATATTTTCAGGATATTTCATGCCGCAGATTTTTATTTTCATAACGTTAATTGATTGATAAATTGTTTCAAATTTTCACCAGGTTCATTCGGTTTCATAAATGTTTCTCCAATCAAAAATCCTTGATAACCATATTTTTGTAATTCTTTAATTGAAGTAATGCTTTGTATTCCACTTTCTGATATTTTTACAAAATAAGAGGGTATTTTAGAAGCTAGATTTTTGCTTACATCAAGGTTTACTTCAAAGGTTTTGAGGTTCCGATTGTTTACTCCGATGAGGTTTAAACTTGGCATGATGGATTGGTTCAGTTCTTCTTCGTCATGAACTTCCAGCAGCACTTCGAGTTGAAGCGATTGTGCCAATTCAGAAAAAGTTTTTATTTCATCTCGAGTCAAAACAGCTGCAATCAATAAAATGGCATCGGCTCCGAAAGCTTTTGCTTCAAGGATCTGATATTCGGAAATGATGAATTCTTTTCGTAACAGCGGAAGGCTTACTGTAGCTCTTGCCAAAAGCAAATCATCCAAAGATCCACCAAAATATTTGCCATCTGTTAGAACCGAAATACCACAAGCTCCTGCTTTTTCATATCCTTTTGCGACTTCATCAACGGATAAGTTATAATTGATTTCGCCCAATGAAGGCGACCTTCTTTTGTGTTCGGCAATGATTCCAGTAGTGCTGTTTTTTAATTTTTCTGACAGCGAAAAAGTGGCTTTTTCAAACAAAACCGATTGTTCTAATTGTCGGATTGGAATAATCGATTCTTTGAGTATAACCTCTCTTTTTTTGTCAATTATTATTTTATTTAGAATGTTCATTGTTATTTGCTTATGTCGATTAACTTATCTAAAACTTTATGTGCTTTTCCTGATAGCAAACTTTCTGTTGCTTGTTGAAATCCATCCAAAATGGAACAATTTTTCATCAAGGAAATTGCCATTGCAGCATTGGCACAGACAACATTGTTTTGTGCTGTTGTCCCATTTCCAGAAATGATAGTTTGGAAAATTTGAGCCGCTTCTTCAACTGTTCTTCCGCCTTCGATTTGGTTGTGGATTAGTTTTGATACCCCAAAATCTTCGGGTTTTAAAATGCTTTCTGTTGTATTGGAAATAATCTTGGTAGTGCCTGTCAGCGAAATTTCGTCATAGCCGTCCAATGCGTGAAGGATGCTAAACTTGATTTCGGTATTTTGATACAGATAGCTGTACATTCTGGCGAGCTCCAAATTGAAAACGCCCACCATCTGATTTTTTGGAAATGATGGATTGACCATTGGACCCAATAAATTAAAAAACGTCTTGATGCCCAATTCTTTTCGAATCGGACCCACATTTTTCATGGCGGGATGAAATAGTGGGGCATGCAAAATGGCAATTCCAGTTTCTTCGATGCTTTTTCTTAGGAAATCCTGATCATTGCTGAATTTCACTCCAAGGTTTTCCATCACATTGCTGGACCCCGAAATGGACGAAACGCCATAGTTTCCATGCTTTGCTACCTTGATTCCTGTTCCAGCGGTTACAAACGAAGCCAGAGTTGAAATATTGAAGGTGTCCTTGCCATCGCCACCCGTTCCGCAAAGGTCGATGGTTTCGTAATCTGAGAAGTCGATCGCGATGCAAAGTTCCAATAAGGCTTCCCGAAAACCAGCCAATTCATCGATGGTTATATTTCGCATCATGAAAACGGTCAAAAACGAGGCTATTTGGATTTGATTGTACTGTCCTGAGGAAATGTTAACCAAAACAGATTTTGCTTCTTCTTTCGAGAGAATTTCATGGTTGATGAGGCGATTGAGAATATGTTTCATAGTTTATGTGCTTGAAATTAGAAAATAAAAGTCTGGATCAACATCAAAAGTCAATGTCAATTTCAAAAATCAATTGCAATTTCAAAAGTCAATTGCAATGTCAAAAAAATAATGTGGAATAGTAAGAACTTGAATTTGGCGTTAGCTACTGAGCCAATTTTCGAGTATTTTTTTTCCGTTTGGGGTTAAAACGCTTTCGGGATGAAACTGAACACCTCGAACATCGAGAGTTTTGTGACGCAGCGACATGATTTCACCGTTTTCGTCAACTGAAGTGGCTTCCAAAACTTCGGGCAATTGTTTATTTACCACCCAAGAATGATAACGGCCGACTTCAATTTCTTTTTCCAAATCGTTGAAAAGCATTTCATCATCGACTGTGATGTTGACTTTTGTAGCGACACCGTGGTATACTTTTTCCAAATTGATGAGGCTTCCGCCAAAAACTTCCCCGATGGCTTGTTGTCCGAGGCAGATTCCCAAAATACTTTTTGTCTTGGCATATTCGCGAATTACGTCTTTGAGCAAACCTGCCTGATCGGGAATTCCTGGACCAGGCGAAAGCAAGATCTTGTCGAACGGCAGGAGTTCGTCGAGTTCAAATTCGTCGTTGCGGAACACCGTCACTTGGCAGTTTAAATCTTCGAGGTAATGCACCAAATTGTAAGTGAAACTGTCATAATTGTCTATTACTACTATCTTTTTCATGTTTTCTTAAATTTTTTCAGCCAAATGTAAAGCCTTGTTCAAAGCTCCAAGTTTGTTATATACTTCTTGTAATTCGTTGTCGTTATTGGAATCGGCTACAATTCCAGCTCCAGCTTGGTAATGCAATTGATGGTTTTTGCTTAAAAAGGTCCGAATCATAATCGCGTGGTTAAAGTTACCTTCAAAATCCATACAGCCAATGGCTCCACCATAAAAATTTCGGTTGGTAGTTTCAATTTTTTCGATGAGTTGCAGGGCTTTGTGTTTTGGAGCTCCCGAAAGGGTTCCGGCTGGAAAAGTAGAAGCTACCACTTGCATGGTATTCGCCTTTTCATATATTTTTCCTGTCACTTTTGAAACCAAATGGATCACATGCGAAAAAAATTGCACTTCGCGGTATTGGTTCACGGTCACATCATGTGCGTTTCGGCTTAGATCGTTTCGGGCCAAATCGACCAGCATGACGTGTTCGGCATTTTCTTTTTCGTCTTCAGATAATTGTTTGGCTAAAATAGCATCTTGTTCGTCGTTTCCGGTGCGTTTGAAAGTTCCTGCAATCGGGTGAATTTCGGCAATTCGGTTTTTAACGACCAGTTGAGCTTCGGGCGAAGACCCAAAAATCTTGAAATCTCCATAATCGAAAAAGAACAAATAGGGCGAAGGGTTGATGCTTCGCAAAGCACGATAGACATTGAATTCGTCGCCTTTGAAATTTTGCGTAAAGCGTCTTGACAAAACAAGTTGAAACACATCGCCAAGATGACAATGTTTTTTGGCCAAATTGATATGGTTTAAAAAAGCGTCATCCGAAAGATTAGAAATAGCTTCTCCGGTTTTTTGAAACTGATAGGAGGGAAGGTTTCGGGTTTGCAACAATTGTTCGATTTCTTGGCTATTGTCTAAACCGTCGATGGAATGGCAGAAAATATACGCTTCGTTTTTGAAATGGTTGATGGCGATGATGTTTTGATAAACGGCATAAAACAAATCAGGTATTGAAGTAGTATCATCTTTTTTAGAGATTGTTGCTTTTTCAAAATACCGAACTGCATCATAGGAAATGTAGCCAAAAAGGCCATTGTTGATGAACTTGAAATCGTTTTTTGTGGTTTGGAATTGCGAGGTAAATTGTTGGATCTCGTTTGGAACATTGGTTGTTTTTTCAATCGAAAAGGTTTCTGCAGTTCCGTCGGGGAAAGATTTTGACAGCATTTCATTTTCAATTTTGATGGTCGCGATTGGATTGCAACAGATATAGGAAAAACTATTGTCGCTTGCGTGATAATCGCTACTTTCCAAGAGCAAACTATTCGGGAACTTGTCGCGAATCTTGAGGTAAATGCTTACAGGTGTTATGGTGTCTGCAAGAATTTGTTTGTGAAAGGTGTTGAGTTTAAATATTTTCATGTTTGTTGTTGTAAAGTTGAAAGCAAAAAAAAAAGGCTTGTCGTGATTGACAAGCCTTTTTGGATATTTAGATTTTAAAATATACTCATAGGTGTACAGTTCACGACGATTGACGTAAAGTGTTCCACCACCAAGTATTGTTTAAAATTGTGTTCATGTTTGAATTTTGAATTACAAATGTAGTATTTTTTTTGAATCGAAAATAAATGTTATGAAAATTTTATTATGGATGTTCTTTTTTTGAAGTTTGTTTCTCGTTTTCTACTATCGCGATAGGGATAGAAGCGGTTATCCTTTTCTTTTTTTCCTTTAAAAAAAGAAAAGATAGGAGCGAATAGCCCGGCCATCGCCCTAAAAAAGCAAAACCCCGAATGTTACTTCGAGGTTTCGGGTATTTATTTAGGGGTAAATTAGAATGCTAGTTCTACTGCTAAATCAAATTCGTCGCTGATGGCTGCGTCACCAAGACTGTCAAAAAAGCTTCCTGATTTGTATTCGATTCCGTATTTTGTTCGGTCGATTTTCAAGGCAGAAGTTGCTTTGTTTCCGTTAACCGTGATGTCAAAAGTGATTGGTTTTGTGATCCCTTTTAATGTCAAATCAGCTGTTACCGTGTATAATCCGTTTTGTTTTGCGGCAACTTTTGTAAAGTTTAATTTTGCAGTTGGGTATTTTTCAGTTCCGAAGAAATCATCGGCTTTCAAGTGACCTTCTAGTTTTTCTTTACCTTGACCAGCTTTCAAATCTGTAACTTGGATTGAGTTCATGTCAACTGTGAACGTACCACCCGTTAGTTTTTTTCCGTTGAAAACCAAGCTTCCTTCTTTTAGGCTAACAGTTCCTTCGTGTGAACCGGTTACTTTTTTACCCACCCAGCTGATTTTGCTTTTTGCAACATCTACTTTTTTGGTTTGTGCAGTAGCTACAGTTGTTCCGAAAGCTACGAATAATGCGATTGCAATAGTTTTTAAATTTCTCATTGTTGTAAATTAATTAAAGGTTGTGATTATAAATTGATGAATAAATCCTGGTTTGATTTTCGCACTTTTTTATAATGCTGTGCTGCATCTTCTTCGTGACGGTAGCCAATAACGGCAATAACGGCAGTAGCTAGGCCATGTGCATCAAGATCCAAGATTCGGTCGAATGCTTGAGCGTCGAAGCCTTCCATTGGAGTGGCGTCAATTTTTAACAGAGCGGCAGTGGTGATGAGTGTTGATAAGGCGATATAGGCTTGTTTTTTTGCCCACTCTTGTTTAGTATGTTCCTCTAAACCGTCGATTGCATTGTGGATCATACCTTTAAAACCGTCTAGATTTTCTACAGGAATTCCTCTGGTTTCACTGATGTTTTGCATGTAGGCATCGATTTGTTTGTCTCCCAGATTTTTTTCTACTGCAAAAACAAGAAGTTGTGAAGCATCTGTAATTTGGGTTTGGTTCCAAGCCACGGCTTTCAGTTCTTCTCTGAGTTTTGGATTTTGAACATTGATAATTTTATAAGGTTGCAAGCCATAAGAAGAAACGCTTAGCCTTGTAGCTTCTAGCAATGTTTCAAGATCTTGGTCACTTATTTTTTTAGATGCATCATATTGTTTTGTTGCATATCGCCAGTTTAGGCTTTCGATGATAGTATTCATTTTATTATGTTGGGATTAAATTGTTCTAAATTTTTCTAATAGATTGTTGAGGGTTTGGAGTTCCTCGGTATTCAAATTCTGTACAAATAGACTTTCGTGTTCTTCCACTTTCGGGTCAAGTTCGGCCAATAGATCCAATCCTTTTTGGGTAATGAGGACTTCGATTTTTCGTCTGTTACCGGGACATACTTTTCGTGTAACCAGTTCCTTCAATAACAATTTGTCGACCAAGCGAGTAGTGTTGCTCGTTTTTGCCAACATTCTTTCCTGAATGAGGAACATATTAGCGGGAGATCCTTTTTGACCTCTCAAGATTCTCAATACATTGAATTGTTCTCCCGATAGATCTAATGGCTTTAGTATTTCATTGAATTTCTCAGTAATGACGTTTTGTGTATAATAAATATTCAAGACCGTCTTCTTGGGAAGTGAAAGTGGTGAATTTGATTTTATAATATCTTCGATTGTCATAGTTGTAATTACAAAATTTGTAGGTACAAATGTATTACATTGTTTTATTTGTACATACAAATGTTCTAATAATTTTTTGTTAAATAAATGAAGTGATTTTTTATTATGCTTAATTTAGGGCTCCGTTTAAAAATTCTTTATGAAGAAATTCCTAATCTTATCGGGTATAGCATTGATTTTTATAGCAATTACAGGAGCTTCGATTTACAGCGAAGGCGAACCAAAGCCATTGAAGGTATATGAAAAAGAAGGTATTGTTGTAAAATCATACGACTATAATGGTTTGGAATATTTCCTGAAGCAAGACAATGATACAACTTATGTTGTCAACTTTTGGGCGACATGGTGCATGCCTTGTATCGAGGAATTGCCTTATTTTGAAAAGTTGAATGCAGAATATAAGGACCAAAAAGTGAAAGTGATACTGGTTAGCCTTGACATGTCGAAACAGGTTGAAAGCCGGTTGATTCCTTTTATGCAAAAAAAGAAATTGCAATCGAAGGTGTTGCTGCTCAATGATCCTGATGCAAATGCCTGGATTGAAAGGGTAGATCAATCATGGTCGGGGGCGATTCCAGCAACGGTTATCTATAAGAAGCAAAACCGAAAGTTCTATGAAAGGAGCTTTACATACGAAGAATTAGAAAAGGAAGTAAAACAATTTAATTAAATAAATTATGAAGTCGATTAAAACGTTAGCCGTTGTGCTATTGGTAGGAGTGATGAGTGCTTTTACCGTTAAGGATTCTGAAGGTTATAAACTTGGTGATGCTGTTGAAGATTTTAGTCTCAAAAATGTAGATGGCAAAAAAGTTTCGCTCAAGGATTATAAAGATGCGAAAGGTTTTATTGTGATTTTTACATGCAATCATTGTCCGTATGCTATTGCCTATGAGGATCGAATTATCGCCTTGGATAAAAAATACAGCAAACTGGGCTATCCTGTAATTGCCATCAATCCGAACAATCCGGAAAAGCAAAAAGACGATAGTTATGATTTGATGAAAGTGAGAGCCAAAGAAAAAGGTTTCACTTTTCCGTACTTATTTGATGATGGGCAAAAAATATTCCCGAAATTTGGGGCGACAAAAACACCACATGTTTATGTAGTTCAAAAAACAGCAAAAGGAAATGTGGTGGAATATATTGGAGCTATTGATGATAATTATGAAGATGAAAAAGCAGTAAAGCAAACCTACGTTCAAAATGCTGTAGATGCTTTGCTTCAAGGAAAAGAAGTTCCGATTCGTCAAACAAAAGCAATAGGCTGTTCTATAAAGGCATAGATTTAGAATCCTAACCCTATAAATTCCAAATCTGAATCTTTTTCGGATTTGGATTTTTTTATAATTAAACAAAAACAAAAATGAATTTAAGACAAGAAGACTGGGTTGCTCAATATGAAGCCGACACCAATGCAGTAATCCTAGATGTTAGAACCGAAGACGAGTGGAATGATGGTTTTATCCCAAACGCAATCAACATTGATATCTATAAAGGACAAGGTTTTATTTATGCAGTTGAAGAATTGGACAAATCCAAAAATTATTATGTGTACTGCAAAGCGGGAGGTAGAAGTCAGCAAGCGTGTGATATCATGAATCAACTAGGTTTTGAAAACACTTATAATCTTGTAGGGGGAATTCTACAATGGTCTGGAAAAGTGGAACTTCCATAAAAGAATTAAGAAGTTTTTAACAATTCATAGGTTTTTTTATTACTTTTGCAGTTAGCCAAATTTAACAAAACTGTATTAACTAATGAAAAAGAATATTAATAGGTCCGGCAGGATTGCACGGGCTGTTATTGGTATTATAGCAGTAGCACTATCGCTAACTGATTTTTTTGAGGATCAGATAGTTGATGTCGGTTTGCTGATAATAGGAGCTGTTCTGCTTATAGCTGCTGTTGTGCAAATGTGTCCGCTGTATCATTTCCTTGGAATTAATACCTACAAGACAAAGAAAATTAAAATGTATTAAAAGAAAAGAGCGGCTTCAATTATTGAAACCGCTCTTTTTTTTTGGAAGAAATTGTTTTTATTTCACAACCTCTTTTATGCTTATTGCAAAACCTCCACCTGGAGCCATTTGCTGTTTCAAATTTGTTTTAGAGGTAACCTTCATCTTTTTGATGGCATACGATTGAGGGTTTTTCTCATAATGAGCGTCTTTTCCATCGGCATAAATGATCACTTCGTAGGTTTTGCCTTTTGGAAGAAAATCAAAATTTATGTTTCCAACTCTGGCATTTTCGTCTGTTATACCTCCAATGAACCACTCGTTTTTACCTTTTGCTTTTCGTGCAATTGTGATGTAGTCTCCAGGTTCGGCTTCTAGTATATTGGTTTCATCCCAGTCGATTGCTACATCTTTTATGAATTGGAAGGCATCCAAATGCTTGTTGTAGGTTTCAGGCAAATCGGCAGCCATTTGAAGTGGGGAATACATCGTTACATACAGAGCCAATTGTTTAACCAAAGTTGTATGCACGAATGAATTATTGTCAGGATTGTAAGCACTTACTTTTGTTTGGAAGATTCCTGGCGTATAATCCATTGGTCCTCCCATCAATCTTGTGAATGGCAGGATAGTGGTGTGGTCTGCATTGTTTCCCCCAAAAGCTTCATACTCGGTTCCACGAGCGGCTTCGTTTCCAATCAAGTTAGGATACGTTCTGCTTAATCCGGTTGGACGAACAGCTTCGTGAGCATTTACCATGATTTTATATTCGGCAGCTTTGGTAATGGCATACAAGTAATGATTGTTTGCCCATTGTCCATAATGGTATTCGCCACGTGGAATAATATCACCTACATAACCGCTTTTTACTGAGTTATAACCATTGGCTACCATAAATTGATAGGCTTTGTCCATGTGACGCTCATAATTTCGGATTGAACCTGATGTTTCATGGTGCATCATCATTTTCACTCCTTTAGAAGCGGCATAACGGTGCAATTCTTTTACATCAAAATCAGGGTATGGGGTTACAAAATCAAAAACATAGTCTTTTGATTTGCCAAACCAGTCTTCCCAGCCTTCATTCCAGCCTTCGACTAAAACAGCATCAAATCCATGTTTTGAAGCAAAATCGATATATTCTTTTACATGAGCAGTATTGGCTGCATGTTTTCCGTTTGGTTTTGTTTTGGAGTAATCCAATTCACCAAGCTTGACACTTGTCATGTCATTATAGGCCCAAGAGCTTTTTCCTGTAATCATTTCCCACCAAACACCTACATATTTTACAGGTTTGATCCACGAAACATCTTCATATTTAGTTGGTTCATTTAGGTTCAATATTAATTTAGAAGCCAAGATATCGGCAGCTTTATCGCTAACGACAATCGTTCTCCAAGGGGATTGTGTTGGAGCTTGCATATACCCTTTATCACCAACCGCATCTGGAGTCAGGAAAGCATTAAGGACCATATTCTTATCGTCCAATTCCAAGTGCATACAAGAATAGTCTACCAAAGCCGCTTCGTGGATATTGATGTATAATCCATCCTTGCTTTTCATCATCAAAGGTGTTTGTAGTCCAGTGTCTGAAAAAGTTTGTTGTGAAGCATTTGGTGTAACTGCCTCTTTCATTTTTCCTCTCACTTCCGAAAGGTTAGAGGTAACGGTGCTGTATTCCTGTGTGTCAAAATCTCCTGGAAGCCAGAACGCTTTGTGGTCGCCCGCCAAAGCAAACTGTGATCTTTCTTCTTTTATGACAAAATACGTCAGGTTTTCTTGCTCTGGAAATTCATATCGAAAGCCCAAGCCGTCATTAAACAAACGAAAACGTACTTTTATAATTCTATCTTTAACTGATTTTTGAGCCAAAGTAACCAATAGTTCGGTGTAGTGGTTTCGGATGGTTTTCTGTTCGCCCCAAACTGGATTCCATGATTCATCAAAAGTGGTATTTTCTACCTTTGCAATTGTAAAACCGTCCAAAAAGGATGGAATATCCTTAGTTTCAATACCTAATTTACTGGATTTTATTACAGGTTTGTTCTTGTAATTCAGTTCATAAGAAGGAACGCCATTCTGTATCAGGCTGAACTTTAGCGTTAGGTTCTTGTCTGGGGAAGTAATTTCTTGAGCTTCGGCAATTAGGCCAAATGCAAAAAGAAATAACGCAGGAATAAATTTGTTCATAGATAAATAAAATTATTGGATTATCATTTTAATTATCGTAAAAATAGAAAAAACACAACAAAGTGCCTCATTTATTAGAGATGTTTTGCAGGAGGAAGAGAGATACAACGTTGTAGTTGAAGGTTTTGTTGAAAGATTATTGCCTTTGCAGTTTTTCCTTTTGTTCTGCTACTATTTTTTGTTCAGCCATAAGTTCAATCTCCGTTTTTTCTTTTTTGATGCCTTGACGGAGGTAGGCCATCAGGCTCATATAGGTATTGGCTATCCATACTAATGCAAAACCGGCAATAATGTAGCCCCTCCAATCTTCTAGGAGTAAATGAAAATCTGTAAAAGCAATAAAAAAAAGGGTAACGTAGTGGCTAAAGCAATATTCACAGGTAAAGAGGTAAAAGAATTTTCGTTTAAGGATGTATTTTCCAGTTTTCGAGTGTTTTATGCAGTATTCCCTGGGCTCTCGAAATACTTCTTCATGGGTAACTGTCCAAGCTACACATGCTACAGGAATAGCCAAAACAAAAAGCCAAAACAATTGCAAGGTAATGCTCATAATCAAAAGTCTTTCTAACAAAAGTAATAAAAAAAGAGGTTCAACGACTCTTAGGTCAGTTTACCTTCGATACCGTCGTCCATAGTTTTTCCTGTTAGTAGGGAAGCTGCCATCTTAGCAAGCACTACCATCTTGTTGTGCTTGTTGTTCCAATAATAACCATGGTCGAAGGTAAACTTGATAATACACAAATTAGGATCTTCAACACCACCAGGCATCCAAACCTTGATGATGGGATTCCACAGTTCTTCAATCTTTTCCCTATCGTGCAAGATTGTAGCTTTGCCATGAAGGGACAGGAACATGTCATATCCTTTTGTGTAGAAAAGCTCTACTGTTGGGTTCGATTTTATTTCGGCTACTTTGTTCGATCGTTGATCGGTCATGAACCAAAGATGCCCTTCATCATCGATTTCCAAAGCCGACATGGGCCTTGACTGTATTTCACATTCTTTATAGGTACAAAACATGCCCGTCTTGATTTCTTCTGCCAAATATTTAATCTTATTAATGGCTTCTTCGCTATTGAGGTTTTTTTGATCTCCCATGTGATTAGGTTATAAATTAGGTGTAACGGTATAGTTGTTTCCAGAGGTTCTGCTAAAAAGCATTGTGGATACTTTGGCAGGAAGTGCTTCATATTCTTCTAGTAGGTTCGGCTTTAGAAGTGTGCCAGTAATTCCCAGGTGGCTTGCTTTTTCCTTGATAGAAGGATTGAGAGTAGTAGAGAAAATGATAATCTCCATTTTGGCGTTTTGTTTTTCCATCCGTAAAATTTCTGCAGCTTCCAGTCCACTAAGAACAGGCATATACAAATCCGTAAACACAACGTCTGGCAGTATATTGCTTTTTTTTACGGCATCTATAATTTCCTGACCACTGTTTAGACAGGCTACTACTTCAAAGTCGGGATGTTTGTCGAAAGCCATTTTCAATAGCTCAATTTCGTCTAAATCATCGTCGGCAATTAGGATACGGATGGGTTTGTTGTGTTGCATTTCTATATGTAGTTTGTTAACAATGTGTCTATTGGTAGTTAATGTGTTGTTGCAAATGTATAGTTTCAGTAGTAAAATGCTTTATAGGATTCTTTTCTTACATTATGTAATTCCCATTCAAACGAGTGCTACATAAGTCTTGATTGCCTTTAAACCGCGTTATTTTAAATTTATTATATTTGATGACAGAACGAAAAGTTACATGTTTTTAGAAAAGATAAGAAAATATAGAGAAGTTATCCTCTACGGAATTTCATTGGCTCTGTTGCTGTTATTGCTTCGGTTTTTGCAGTTCAGATTTCTTATTGTCAGTCATCAACTAGAACTTTATGTGGGATGCATTGCTTTATTTTTTACTGTGATGGGAATTTGGCTTGCCCAGAAGCTGTCACATCCCAAAATTGAAAAAGTGGTGGTGGAACGTTATGTTTCCACATCAGTTTTTATAGTGAATGAAGTCGAGATAACTGAACGAAAAATAAGCAAGCGGGAATTAGAGGTGTTGCAACTAATGGCAGAGGGAATGAGTAACAAGGAAATTGCCGATCGTTTATTTTTATCATTACATACGATCAAGTCGCATACTTCCAGTCTCTTTGAAAAGCTAGAGGTAAAGCGACGTACACAAGCTGTTGAAACTGCCAAGAAGCTACGAATTATCCACTAATACTTTAGTGCCATTATGCTAAAATCACTCGAAAGTATGACTCTTGTCGAGGTTTTTTTGCCAAAATTTGCAACCTAATTTAAAACTATTACGATGAAAAAAACAATCTTAACATTCGGATTCATTGCAGGATTAATTGTTACTGCAATGATGGTATTTTCTACTTATCAATGCTATAACAATAGCGAACAATTTGAGCCGAGTATGGTTATTGGCTACCTTGGTATGCTGGTTGCCTTTTCTTTTGTGTTTATAGGTATACGAAATTACAGAGAGAAATACAATAATGGAACTATCACTTTCAAGAAGGCATTTACCATAGGGTTGCTCATTGCTTTAATAGCCTCGACGATGTATGTAGTGGTATGGTTAATTGAATATTACTATTTCATACCCGATTTTATGGATAAATATATGGACTTTGTAATTCGTCAAGGAAAAGAAGAAGGGCTCACTGCTGCACAATTGCAAGTGAAAATGGATGAAATGGAAATGTATAAGGAATGGTATAAAAGTCCGATCTTGGTTATCCTGCTGACTTTTTCAGAAATTTTGCCACTTGGTATCGTGATTGCCTTAATTAGTGCGTTAATTTTGAAAAGAAAAAATAGAGCCTCTTCCTCAACTGAGATTTAATATATGGAAAAACTTGTCCCAAAAACCATAGCCGAATATATAGCTGCATTTCCGGAAGCAACCCAGAAAAAGCTGCCAGCGATGCAGGCTCTTATCCAAGAAAATGCCCCAGATGCAGTGGAAACAATCAGTTATGCGATACCTACTTTTAAATTGAATGGCAAGATGCTGGTTCATTTTGCAGCTTTCAAGAACCATATTGGCTTTTATGCATTGCCAACAGGAAATATAGCTTTTGAAAAGGAGTTCTCGGTGTATAAAACCGGCAAGGGTTCTGTACAATTCCCTTTGGATCAGGATTTACCACAGGATTTGATAGCAAGGGTCGTGCGATTTAGAGTAAAAGAAGTGCTTGAACACCCTGCTTATAAAAGATAATTAGAAGAATACAGATAGTATAGAAAACAGAACGAGTCTCGATTTAGCTTTTTAGCTGCTAAAATTGGAGACTCGTTTTTTTATAGATTATGGTGTTTTGCAAGCTGAGATCATGCTGCTTTACGCCAAAATAATAGAGTAGTTACTATACTTACAGCACTTTTCTGCCTCTCTCGATATCTTCTAAAGTGGCACATTTAGCTTCTACAACTTCCTCATCAATGGTAAACGGAAGGTGGATGGACTCTACGGCTGTGAGGTCTTCGCCCAAATGATCTGCCATGTCCTTTAAATGAAAAAACCATTCCTTGTCAAATTGTACCTTATGAATCGTGGCGTCTTTCAACAGCAGATTCAATTTTAAAGTCTTATTCATAATAACCTATTTCTTTTTTGCAAAGATAATTGAAGATTTTAAAAGAGGAGAGGGTTTTGGTCATTGTTGTATTTATTAGAGAAGCTTGGGTTTGGGTTTGATTGGGGTGATGTTTGGCTCTTGTGCTATAAAAGTACCTTTTTTAGCAAATAATGTGCAGGAAGAATACTGAGAAAGCCGAGTATGATAGGTAATATCTACGAAGTACATACGACTATGGCACGAATTAAAGTGCACCATGATACGGTATGGGTACGGTATGGCTATGGTTTAGATAGGATTATGGAGGTGTTCTAAGGAGTTTAAAACCTGAGGTTTATTGAAAAAAAAGTGCGTGACTTTTTGTAATTGTAAAGATACATTTTTTATATTTATCCTTATTAACCAAACAAAAAAAATACATGCCATGGCAAAAAATATTGGCCTAATAAAATTTACGGGTAAGCTGGGAGATCTTTCTGCAAGGGAAACTAAATATGGAAACATTATTTCCACTCCAGGCGGTTTTAAAGGCGACCGTATTAAAACAGAAGAGCGATATGAAGTAACCCGACAGTTGGGTACCGAATTTGGCAGATGCTCCAAGATTTCCTCTCAAATTTATGCTACTTTACAGTTTTATCTTCAAACCATACCCCATCTTCACATGTATGGTTTTATACAATCATTGGTAACCAATGTCAAGGGTTGCGACATGACTTCGCCAAAGGGTGAACGAACTTTTGCTATCGGTTTGCAAAATGAACTGGGCCAGAAGTTGCTAAAAGGTTTTTCTTTTAACCAAAAACAGCGTCTCAAATCTGTATTGATGCATCATTATGAGGTTGCAATCGAAGAAGGAATACTGACCCTTCCAGCATTTGACAGCAGGAGAATTTATTTTCCTAAAAGTGCCGATAAATTAGGGCTTCAATTGGTGCTAATGCGTCTTGATAGCGAAAAACCTTTATGCACTATCGAAACGAGTGTACTTGCTTTAGTTGGCAAAAATGATGAAAGAGCAACAATTATACTCGAATCTCCAATTCCAGAAGGCGAAGGAAACTTATTAGCCTTGGTTTATTTTGGTTTTTTTACTGAGACAGAAGGTGATGTTTATTTTTTACGTCATCCGAAAAACGTTTTGGAGGTTGTGGATTTTTTGTAATCTGATAGGGTTTGGTTGGGCGATGAGATGTTGGTAATGTTTAGCGATGTGACGTGGGTAATGTTGACCGGATTAAAATCCGGCCTTACAATATGGGTCGAGCCTCTGGCTCTGTTTCGTTATAGGGCGTGTTAGTTCCTTGAGGATGGCTTGATATTGTTTGATGTTTTTGGTAATGTTGACCGGATTAAAATCCGGCCTTACAATATGGGTCGAGCCTCTGGCTCTGTTTCGTTATAGGGCGTGTTAGTTCCTTGAGGATGGCTTGATATTGTTTGATGTTTTTGGTAATGTTGACCGGATTAAAATCCGGCCTTACAATATGGGTCGAGCCTCTGGCTCTGTTTCGTTATAGGGCGTGTTAGTTCCGTAGGAACGCTTTTATTTTGTAGCAACGGATTTTAATCCGTTGGGATATATAGGGTATAAATTTAATGATAATTATAAATGGATTCATATGGCAAACACGTACCATCAGGTTTATATACAAGCAGTTTTTGCAGTGAAATATAGAAAAGCGATTTTGGAGGGTTCTTGGCGGAAAGAGGTTTTTGGTGTTATTGGAAATTTGATTAATGAAACAGGTTGCAAGACTATTATCGTCAACGGAGTGGAAGATCATGTGCATTGTTTTTTTTCGTTAAAACCTACGATTTCAATTTCTGAGCTAATGAAAATTGTTAAAGCAAAATCTTCAAAGTACATTAATGATAATAGATTTTTGCTGGATCGGTTTGAATGGCAAGTAGGTTATGGCGTTTTTTCGTATGGACATTCACAAATTAATACTGTTTATCAGTATGTAGCCAATCAAGAAACTCATCACGCAAATGAAAGTTTTATGGAGGAGTATCTAAAATATTTGGATCGGTTTGAGATTCCTTATGAAGAGCGTTTTGTTTTTAAGGAGTTGGAGTAAATTTTTTATGTTAATGGATTATGTAGATTTTTGATTATAATAGTTGGTATAAGTAGAATGCTCTTTTCGACCAGAGTAAAATATGGCCTTCTAAGATGTGTCGGGCCTATGGCTCTGATACGGATAGGTGTTAAGGTGTGGTAGTTTCGTAGGCTTGGCCGGATTAAAATCCGGCCTTACAAGATGTGTCGAGCCTATGGCTCTGATACGGATACGTGTTAAGGTGTGGTAGTTTCGTAGGCTTGACCGGATTAAAATCCGGCCTTACAAGATGTGTCGAGCCTATGGCTCTGATAGGTTGTTGGGGGTGTGTAGTTCCTAGTAATGGTTTTATTGCTGGAATGTTGACATAGTTAAAATCCAGTCTTACATTATTTTTCTATGACTACTGTAAGTTCTGAACAAAAAAAGTCCCCACTGCATGACTTACTCA
>NZ_AUGO01000014.1 GCF_000422705.1 Flavobacterium soli DSM 19725
ATGTCGTCGCCTTTCTTTTGAAAACCCCTCATCATTCGATGAGGGGTTTTTTGTTTTTATTGATGCAGGGATGCTGGATATAGGGAAAAGCAAAAAAAGGTATTGGGTTTCCAACAGATAAGCATTAATCACATTAAATGGCAGAAATTTGTTATTGGAAATCTCTACAAAAGGATAGAAATATTGCCTATCAGCCAGCAACGTGAGGCAAACGCATGACTGTCCTTATGATAATGGTTTAAAAAAGAAAGCTATTAATCTTGTAAATCTATTCTTTTGAAATTGAATATCTAAAATTGATATGAGTCAAAATCAAATCGACAACAAATGATTTTGAAGTATTTTTTTAGTGCTTTAGATATCCTTTAATTAAGAATAAAAAACCAATAAATACAATAAAGCCTAAAAGAATAATATAACTTCCTTTATAAAATTTTTTATGTAGTTTAAGATCTTTTCTGTAAGAATATATCATAGCAACTATAAAAAGAACCACAAAAAAACCAGCAAATACTAATTGACCTTGGCTAAACATGTTTGATAAATTTTGATACAAAAATAGCTATAAATTGTCAAAAGTTAGTATTTTGCAATATCATTTAACAAGACATATTTATGCAAAAGCAACTTAATTCAGTAAAAGAATTTCATGAAGCGTTTAGAATTGGATTCAATGAAAATCCTACAGCAGATCTAGGAGAATCAAAAAATATTCTGCGATTTAATTTGATGAAAGAAGAGAATGAAGAATATCTAGAGGCTGTACAAAATAATGACATTATTGAAATTGCTGACGCTTTGGGAGATATGCTATACATTTTGTGCGGAACAATTATTGAGCATGGACTCCAACATAAGATTGAGGAAGTTTTCGACGAAATTCAAAGAAGTAACATGAGTAAACTTGGAGATGATGGCAACCCTATTTACAGAGAAGACGGTAAGGTAATGAAAGGCCCAAACTATTTCAAACCGAATTTTTCAGAAATCTTAAAATAAAAAAAAGCTCGAAATTTATTTTCGAGCTTTTTTCGATTATATTTTAACTGTCCAGCCAAAAGTATCTTCAGACAGTTTGTATTGAATTTTAGTAAGCTTATCTTTTAATTGCAAAGCTATTGAATTTTCAAGTTTTGGCAATTCATAATAAATTTCCTGATATGAAAATCCAACGATAGGATTCACAACTGCGGCAGTACCAGCTCCAAAAATTTCTTTTAAACTTCCATTCTTAGCTGCTTCGATAATTTCTTCTACAAGAACAGGACGAATATCTACTTCAATCCCATCTCTTTTTGCAATGTCAATTAAACTTTTTCGGGTAACGCCATCTAATATTCTTTCACTAGTTGGTGCTGTATATAAAGTATCATTAATTCTAAAAAATACATTCATTGTTCCAGCTTCCTCTAATTTTGAGTGAGTTGCATCATCTGTCCAGATAATTTGCTGGAATCCTCTCTCATTTGCTAATTTTGTAGGATAAAATTGGGCAGAATAGTTTCCTGCAGCTTTTGCAGCTCCAATTCCTCCATTTGCAGCACGACTATAATGTTCGGCAATAATCACTTTTACTTCTCCTGAGTAATAAGACTTTGCTGGTGAAAGTATAATCATAAATCGGTATTGAGTTGATGGTGCAGCAATAACACCCGAACCAATAGCAATCATGAAAGGTCTTATATACAATGTATTACCTAATCCTTTTTTTACCCATTCTCGCTCTAAATCAATTAGTTGATGTAAGCCGCTCATGAAAATTTCCTCATCAACTTCGGGCATTGCCATCCTTTTGGCAGACTTATTAAAGCGTTCAAAGTTTTGATCTGGTCTAAAAAGCCAAACATCATCTAGATCATCTTTATAAGCTTTCATCCCTTCAAAGATTGCTTGACCATAATGAAATACTTTAGCTGATGGATCTAGTAGAAATGGTGCATAAGGCTTTATCTCCGCTTTTTGCCATTTTCCTTCTCTAAAATCGCATACAAACATATGATCTGTAAAAGTGGTACCAAATGTTAGGTTGTCAAAATCGACTGTGTCAATTTTTGAAGCAGGAACCTTTACTATATCGATTTCGTGAGTGGTTTTTGAACTCATTTATTTTGGTGTTTTTAAATAAAATTTATTCATAAATTCATGGTATTTAGTTGTTTATGAATTAAATTTAAAAATTAAAGATAGTTTTATTAGTTTTTGCTAAATTAATAAAATTTGAGATGATTTAGGATCTGCAGGTAAATATTTTAATGCTTTTTTCTAAATTGATTATATACCACTTAAAAAAATATAAATACAATAAGAATAATTGAAATTTAGTAATAGAATGGTCTAAAGTTCCAATAAACTCTTATTTTTGTAGGGTTACAAATTGAAATTTAAAATATACGAAAATGAAAAAAATAATTGTCTTAGTTTGTTCATTAGCATTGATTAGCAGTTGTAAGAAAGCATCTGAAGAAGTAGAAATTGATGAAACAAAAACCGAAATCCCAACTGATACTATAATTCCAACAGATACTTTAGCAGTTGAAAAAGAAGACATTGAAGAAACAGATGTACTTTCAAAAGAAGAAATAGAAGAGGTTAAGGTTGAAACTAAAGAATCCAAAGTTCAATATGCTTCATTTGGAGGTAAATTCACAGCTGATAAAGCTTTAACTAAAGAACAGATGTTAAAAAAATATAAGTCTTTGAAGAAAGGCGATACAGTTGCTGTACAATTCAAGTCAAAAATAAAAGAAGTTTGCAAGAAAAAAGGCTGTTGGATGTCAATGGATTTGACAAACGAAAACGAATCTTTTGTACGTTTTAAAGATTATGGTTTCTTTGTTCCATTAAATGCCGATAATTCGAATGCAGTTGTTAGTGGAAGAGCTTATCTTGATGTTATAACAGTTGATGAACTAAAGCATTATGCTAAAGATGGAGGTAAATCTGATGCTGAAATAGCAAAAATAACGGAACCAAAAATTACCTATGCTTTCCAAGCAGATGGCGTTTTAATTGAAAAATAATGAAAAAAATAGTAACATTCATTATCATTCTTGCCTCCATTTCATGTAATCAGAAAGTTGAACAAACGGAGATTTCTAGCGAAAAAGCTTCTGAAAAAACCAACGATAAAAAATTTGAAATGTATGAAATGTCTGAAATGTCACTCTTGATGGAGCAGATGTATGTCGACAATGAACGTTTAAAAGAAAGAATTAAAAAAGGTGACACCATTGGTGAATTTCCCAATCATTTTCTGAAAATTCATGAAGCAGTAATGACAGACGATAAAGAAAATGACGCTTTTTTTAAAGAACAAGCAGCAAATTTTATTAAAGCCCAACGGCTTATTTATGAAGACCCTAAAAATGCCAAACAACATTTTAATGATGGTGTTGATGCTTGTTTAAAGTGTCATCAAGTAAAATGTGGCGGGCCTATCCCTAAAATTAAAAAGTTATATATTGAATAATTGAAACAAATGAAAAGAGAAATTATTCAAACTTCGGATGGTTCTACAACAATCCATTTGCCGGAGTGGAATGAGAATTATCATTCTAAACACGGTGCAATTCAAGAAGCAAAACATGTATTTATAAAAAACGGACTTTCCTTATTTGAAGGGAAGTCCGTTTCTATTTTAGAGATAGGTTTTGGAACTGGTTTAAATGCTTTTATAACCTATTTAGAAGCTCTAAAATTCAATCAATCGATTTATTATGTTGGAGTAGAAGCCTATCCTGTTTCGTTTGAAGAAGTTGCTCAAATGAATTATATTTCTGAACTTGACGCTAAAAAAGATGCTGCTATTTTCCAAAAAATGCATCAGGCAGAGTGGAATGCAAATGTTAAAATTTCAGAAAAATTTCTGTTAAAAAAAAGAAAAATATATTTTAATGAAATCGCTGATAATCAGGAGTTTGATTTAATTTATTTTGATGCTTTTGGATACAGGGTTCAACCTGAATTGTGGAGTACAGAAATCTTCCGAAAGATGTATGAAGCCTTGAAAAACGATAGTTATCTTGTGACCTATGCAGCTAGAGGAAGTGTAAAACGAAGTATGCTAGAAGTTGGATTTTCTGTAGAAAAATTGGAAGGTCCTCCAGGCAAACGGGAAATGTTTAGAGCCTACAAAAAATAATTTTAACATAAAAAATAGTTTTTATTAACTAAAACGTTTTCGTGCGGATTGATTTTTTGATTAAATTTGAAAAAACAAATACAAAATAGGTTAAATTCATTTTATGAAAAAGACTATGTTTAGTTACACTAAAAGCATACTTGAAAGAGTAAGTTTTGATCCATTACTTTTTTGTAAGGAAGTAGAAAAAGCATTAAAAATACTATTGCCTTATGAAATCGAACAGTTAACCGATTGGCTGTTTCAATACACAAAAGAAAAACCAGAATTGCAACATTGCCAATTACTATTAAACAAATAAAACTAAAAGGAGCTTAAACGGCTCCTTTTTTTATTTTTTACTTAATGGACTAATTATTTGAACGTTCTGGAAAACAATTGCCCCTTTTACAACCCCGGAAATGGTGGTTCTCAAAGCATCAATTATATGAATTTTCAATTCTGTTTTTGGAAAAATGAGACTTACTTCTCTTGCAGGTTTTGGTTCTACAAAATGATGTAATTTGCTTTTATTTTTTTCATTCAGGTCCAATGTATGAAGATAAGGCAATAAAGTTGTTCCTAAGCCTTCATCCGCTAATTTAATAAGCGTTTCAAAACTACCACTCTCTAATCTAAATGAATTTCCTGTACTAACGCCATTGGTTTTACATAGATTCAGGATTCCATCACGAAAGCAATGTCCATCTTGAAGTAATAAAATCTCCTCAATATTCAAATCAGAAATTTGTATCTCTTCCTTTTGAGCCATCCTGTGGTGTTCAGGAATATAGGCAACAAAGGGTTCAAAATACAACACAATTTCTTTTAATTTTTCTTCCATCAAAGGAGTTGCAGCTATTGCAGCATCAAGATGTCCATTTTTTAGTTTCAAAATGATTTCATCCGTATTCAATTCCTCAATGATCAGTTTTACTTTTGGATATTTTTTGATGAAATTATTCAGGAACATCGGCAAAAGCGTTGGCATGATGGTAGGAATGATGCCTAATCGGAATTCTCCACCAATAAAACCTTTCTGTTGTTCTACAATATCTTTGATTCTATCAGCTTCAATAACAATATTTTTTGCTTGATTGACAATCTTCTGTCCAATATCAGTCAGCTGAATCGGTTTTTTGGTTCTGTCAAAAATTTGAATACTCAGCTCTTCTTCAATTTTTTGTATTTGCATACTCAGAGTGGGCTGTGTCACAAAGCATTTTTCGGCAGCCAATGTAAAATTCTTGTGTTCGGCTACAGCCAAAACATATTGCAATTGTGTGATTGTCATTATATAGATATTTGATGCAAATTTAAGAAAACAATAAGTTTTTATTATAGTCAAGACAGTTATTTTTAAGTAACTTTATACTAAATAAAACTCAAAAAATAATTTTATGAAAACTAACATCTTAGGACTTCCCGTAAAGGAGTCAGAATTGATTGTGACCGATTTGAATACACTATTATCCAATTTTCAAGTATATTATCAAAACTTAAGAGGAATTCACTGGAACATCAGAGGGAAACGTTTTTTTGACCTTCATGTAAAGTTTGAAGAACTGTATAACGATGCTCAATTAAAAATTGATCTGATTGCCGAAAGGGTATTAACGATAGGAGGAACGCCTTTGCATACTTTTGAAGATTATATCAAGCACAATAAATTAACGGTTGGAAAAGGTATTTCTAATGATGAAAAAGCCGTTCATTTGATTGTAAATTCATTATCAGACTTATTGAAAATTGAAAGAGAAATCCTAAATAAATCAGATGAAATTAATGATGAAGGAACCAACTCTATGATGAGTGATTTCATTGCCGAACAGGAAAAAACCATTTGGATGATGAGAGCTTGGCTTGAGGAAAGCTTGTAATGTAACTACATATCTTATTGAACCAGAATTACATCTGTAATTCTGGTTTTTTTTGTTGTTAAATTTTAATTAAATAATTACTTTTATTTTTTAATTAGATCTCTTTACAACTATTTTTGCCTTTATGAAATTAGCGGTTAAACTTGTATTAATAATGTTTATCACCTTTTTATCGACTCCAACAATTGTGGGGTTGATAAAGCAAAACTGTGATACAAGCATTTTTTACAGTATGTCCGAGGAAGAGCTAGTTCATAAAGAGTTGAAAGAAGTTACTGCAGAAATAAAATATATGACAGTACATTTCTTTAGAACAACTAAACTTACTTCAAGTATTATTATCTCCGAAAATTTATTGAAACACGATAATATATCGGCCTCAATTTTTTCTCCACCACCTAACGTTTAATACATTTTTCAGATTCAATTTATTTATTGGGTCTAGAACTCTGCTATTCAGTAGGGTTATATTTAATGTATTCAATTTTAGTTAGGTATTATGACAAAAAAAATCAATCTTTTTGCCAACCTCAAATCCGATTTTGCATCTGGTTTAGTGGTTTTTTTGGTGGCGCTTCCGCTGTGTTTAGGAATTGCTTTAGCTTCTGGTGCACCTCCTTTATCTGGAATTATTGCAGGTGTTGTGGGAGGTATTGTAGTAGGATATTTGAGCAAGTCTCATTTGAGTGTTTCAGGACCTGCTGCAGGTTTAACGGCAATTGTATTAACAGCAATTACCGATTTAGGAGCTTTCAATATCTTTTTAACAGCTGTTTTAATTGCAGGTATTATTCAGTTAATTCTAGGATTTGCTAGGGCAGGAAGCATATCAAATTATTTTCCAACAAACGTAATTGAAGGAATGTTGGCAGGTATTGGAGTTATCATTATTCTGAAACAGATTCCGCATGCTGTAGGTTATGATTCTGATTTTGAGGGAGATGAAAGTTTTCTTCAAAGTGATGGCGGAAATACTTTTTCTTCCATAATTGGTGCTTTGGATTATATTCAGTTAGGCTCTGTTTTAATTACAATAGTTTCATTAGCTATTTTGATTTCATGGGATAAAGTTGGCTTTCTAAAAAGATTGAAACTAGTTCCTGGTGCTTTGGTTGCGGTTGTAGTAGGAATTCTTCTAAACGAATTTTTCACTGCCACAGGAAGTTCATTGGCAATTTCAAAAGAACATTTGGTTTCATTACCGGTTCCAACGAGTTTCGAAGACTTTAAAAATATTGTTGTTTTACCTGATTTTAATGGTTTTTTGAATACAAAAGTGTGGATTGTTGGTGCTACAATTGCAATCGTGGCCTCAATAGAAACCCTTTTATGTATTGAAGCTGCCGATAGAATGGATGTTCAAAAAAGATATACGGATACGAATGTTGAATTGAAAGCACAAGGAATTGGAAATATGCTGAGTGCTCTTCTTGGAGGTTTGCCAATGACTTCAGTTGTAGTTCGAACTTCTGCCAATAACAATGCAGGAGCAAAATCAAAAATGTCGGCCATTATTCATGGTGTTTTATTGCTAATTAGTGTTTTGGCCATACCTTTTCTATTGAATAAGATTCCATTGGCAACTTTGGCAGCTGTGCTTTTAATGGTAGGTTATAAACTGGCTGTTCCCAATATCAAGCACTTTGCTTCCTACATGCCAAAGGAAGTCAACTTTTTGATTATCGCTCTAGTCGCGATAAAAATTGCTTATGATGTAACCCATACAGCAGGTATTGCAGTAATTGCCTGTGCAGTTATTTCCATGGCAATCTTGGCTTATTGTATTTATAAGTTCACAAGAGTTATTGAATTTAGAAAGATGATAACCCGAAATCAATACCTATACTTTCCGTTTTTTGCAACAACAATTGCTGTAGTTTTTACCGATTTGCTAAAAGGAGTTGCATTGGGTATCATCATCAGTATTATGTTCATACTCAGAGGAAACCTGAAAAGAGCCTATCGTTTCAGAAAAGAAAAATTTGAGGACGGAGACGTCATCCGAATCGATCTTGCTCAGGAAGTTTCATTCCTAAACAAAGCTGCAATTAAGACTACCTTGTCTCAAATTCCAGAAAATTCACGTGTGGTAATCAATGCTTCTGATACGGTTTATATCGCACATGATGTTTTGGATTTAATCCAAGAATTTGCAACCATTAGAGCAGTTGAGGAAAACATCAAGGTGAAACTGAAAGGCTTCAAGAAAGTCTATGAGCTTGATGATATCAATGACGAAAGCAATCATGTCTTTTTTGAAAGCTACGAAGAAGCCCAGTTGAGAAAACAAGCAAAACTGGATTATAATCAATGTATTGCGATACTTGAAGAAAAAAGAAAAACAGAAGAAAAATAAGTTATAGTAATATTTACAATTTTAAAATTTAAATAATGAGTGATTTTTATAAAAAAATAATTGAAGGAAATAAAAAATGGGTTGAAACGAAAATCAATCAAGACCCACAATATTTTGAAAAACTGTCACACGGACAATCTCCACCATTATTGTGGATTGGATGTTCGGACAGTCGAGTTCCTGCTAACGAAGTAATTGGAGCACAGCCTGGCGAGGTTTTCGTGCATAGAAATATCGCTAATATGGTGGTTCATTCAGATATGAACATGCTAAGCGTTTTGGATTATGCCGTGAATGTTTTAAAAGTACAGCACGTTATCGTTTGTGGACATTATGGATGTGGTGGAGTAAAAGCAGCAATGGGCAATGATTCTATCGGCTTGATCGACAACTGGATCCGTCATATCAAGGATGGTTACCGTCACCACAAAACATATTTGGATTCTATCATTGATGAAAAAGAGAGATTTGATGCTTTTGTAGAATTAAATGTAAAAGAGCAAGTATTAGACTTAGCTAAAACCTCTATTGTTCAAGGAGCTTGGAGAAGCGGACAAGACTTAAACCTTCACGGTTGGGTGTATGGCTTGAATTCAGGTATTGTAAAAGATTTGCAAGTAAATCTTTCTTCAAACAAGGATTTGGATACCGTTTACCAATTACAGTTTTAAATCTTCAAATAGAAAATTAAAAATCCACTTTTGAGTGGATTTTTTTTTATTCTGAATCCAAATTCTCATTAAAAGCCGATGGCAACATTTTTGGAATAAATTTTATCAAAATCGGCAACAGCAAACTTCCACCAGGCAAAAGGAAGATCGTTAAAGACGGAATGGTCTTGCAAATTTCCAACAGTTGTTTCTTCACCTTTTTCTTTTCTTTTTCGTCCAAATCCCTTTTAGCCGAATGTGCCAATAAAACCATCAATTCTCCACTCTGGGAAATCTCTTTCAACAATCTGTTTTTATTTCTTGTAATCAAAACCACAACCGTTTGGGTAGCTTGATCATAAAAATGTTTCACAGGATTGGAATAATTAAAATAAGGAATTTCTTTTTTATGCTTTTGTATAAAGTGATCAGTAGTAGTGATACTTTCGGCAACAAAATCCTTTGAAACATGCATTAATTCAGCCAATTGGTACAAAAAAGAAGCTTCCTCTTTTTCCATGTTTTCATCATTCCATAAAGCCATTCCAGCCATGTCAATCAGATAATATTTTTCTAAATCATGACTAAAAAAATCCAGTTCCAAAGCTTCTAGATTTTCAACATTTATTTTAGAAAACTTAGTAAAACGAACCGAAGCCTCAAAAAGCTTTGTCAATAATTCGTCATATTTTGATGGATTGTTTTTAGTTTTAAGAGCCAATGAAACAATACTCACAATCGTTTCCTCAAGCTTCTTCAAATAATTATGCGGAATAGCTCCATTGATCAGGTATTGTCTAAATGCCAATACATCTTCAAACAGCAAAGCATTCGTGAGGATATGGGAGAAGTTTTTGCTAATGATGTTGTCGTTTGTCTGTACTCGCTCGCCAATCATTTTCTCAAGTTCCTGTGAAAGCGAACTTCCCGGAAGCATTTTTTTTAGCAAATTAAAACCTTCAGGATGCATTTCTTTGTAAAAAGAAACCGCTTTTTCAATAAAAATTTTAGGATCGCTTTCGTGAGTAACCATCCCGAAAACACTATACAAAGTATTAAGTAAAGCCACTTTGGAAATCTCTTCAGATGTCCAGCCTTTAGTATTTATGGGAAGTAAAGTATCAAAAGAAACGATATGGCCATAAACGAAGCCTGTTTCTCGAATTTTTTTATAAAATAAATCAGAATAACCAACAACAGGAAGCAAAACCGGTTTTTGCTCTGCAAAGAATTTATCAATCCAGCCGTTTGCCGAAGCATTAATCATTTCGCTTTATTTTTGTTGCAAAGCTATCTCTTTTTTTGTCAAATTTGCAACAAAATCAATCTCTTTTCCCTTTGTTTTTATATTGTCGCAACAAAGATTTATTAAAATCGTCTTCGGCTTTTTTCAATTTCAAGATTTTCACTGGACTCAAGACAGCTTTCAAACTCGTCATGAATTTTTTCCTATTCTGATACAAGTCATCTTCCACACTTTCAATCTGGTTGATCATGGCTAAGGCTTGCTTATCACTAAGATTATCAACAGCTTCATCATCCAATCGCTCTTTTAGCATCTTCATTTTTTCATGACGCAATTCAAATTGCTTTTCATCATAAGCATTATAAATCGGCCAAAATTTTTCAGCCTCAGTAGCAGTAAGCGACAAATTATTGGTTAGATATGCAACTTTCAGTGCTTTCACTTTTTCTTTTTTAGGGTTTTGACCATAAAAAGAAACCGAAAGCAAAAGCATTAAAACGAATATAATTTTATTAATTTTCATAAAGGTAGTTTTCAAGATTAGTGTTTGTCGTCAAAATATCTTCGATCGTTTGATCTTCCAAGGCAAAATCAACATCCAAGCTTTGAATATCTTCATTGTCAAGCAAATTGATCAAATCATATTGAGAAATATTCGATTGATAGGCAAGATAATTTTCCATCGAAGCAACATCAATTTCATCTTCATTTGAAGCCGAATTATAGAAAGTCGGAATTGTCAAAACCACAATCAAAACCGCAGCAGCACTCAAGACCCATTTTCTATTCCGTTCAAAAAGCGAAATTACTTTCGGTTCCTCAACAGGCAAATTCTCCATCATTTTTTGCTGGAAAGCATCAAAATAACCTTCAGGAGTTTTAAATCCAGTGCCTATTTTCGGTTCATTATCTAAATTAAAATCTTTCATATTCATTATGACATATATTAGTAGCAAAGGTTTAATCCTTTTTCATAAAATCCTCAATTTTTTTCACCGCGTGAAAGTACGAAGCCTTCAATCCACCAACCGAAGTTCCCAGAATTTCCGAAATTTCTTCGTATTTCATCTCCTGAAAATATTTCATCTTGAAAACAAGTTGTTGCTTTTCAGGAAGTTCCACAATCGCCTTTTGCAATTTCAATTGAACCGCATCACCGTCAAAATAGTCATCAGCTCTCAAATTTTCAACCTGTTTCTGCTGGAAAGCCTCACTCGTTTGCCCGTTTCTTTTGGCCTTTGCATTGATAAAAGTGATCGATTCGTTTGTTGCAATTCGGTACATCCACGAAAACAATTTACTTTCGCCCTTAAAATTCTTTAAATTCTGATACACCTTCACAAACGTATTTTGCAACACATCATCAGCATCATCATGGTTCAAAACAATATTCCGGATATGGGCATACAACGGCTTTTGAAAAGCAGCCAATAGCCGTTCAAACGCAACATTTTGCGTCTTCGGGTCCAGCAAAGCCTTTATAAAATCCTTCTCGTCCTCCAAAAGAAATAGTTTTCAATTGGACTAAAGATAAGCCAAAAGGTTTAATCTACTTTAAATTTTATCCCGAAGCTTCGGGAGCGAAACTCGGTCTTGTATTTGAAATCCATGTTCCCGCTGGAGCCACTCGCTTTGCAACAGCTCTCACGGCAGTTGCAAGAGCTCAAACAATGGCACCATCGGGGCTAGAAGGAAACGGTGTTGTGTTTTTGTAAACTTTCCTTAAAACACGACAACATCTGCTGAAAGTTTCAACAATAAATGTTAATTTTACACGATACAACAACCACACAACAATGATAAAAACAGTAATTTTCGACATGGATGGTGTGATAGTCGATACAGAACCCGTTCACTATTATGCCTATCAGCAACATTTTAAGCAACTCAATATTGAAATCTCCGACGAACTCTATGCAAGTTTCACCGGATTTTCCACCAAAAATACCTACCAGAGAATCATCGAAATCCATAATTTAGATCACGATGTTCAAACTTTGGTGCAAACCAAACGAAATATTTTTAATGAGGCTTTCGATACTAAGGAAGATTTGCATTTGCTCGAAGGTGTCGAGGATTTAATCAAGGAATTGCATCAAAATGGTTTTCAGTTGATTGTAGCTTCTTCGGCTTCAAAAGAAACAATCGAACGTGTTTTCAAGCGTTTTCACTTGCATCAATATTTTTCTGATATCGTTAGTGGAGAAGATTTTCCAAAGTCAAAACCGCATCCTGCCATTTTTGAACATGCCGCTTCACTTTCTATAGCTCCAAAAAACCAGTGTATCGTCATTGAAGATTCTGGCAACGGAATTCAAGCAGCAGTTTCAGCTGGGATTTTTTGCATTGGCTATAACAGCAAACATTCAAAAGGACAAGATTTATCCAAAGCCAATTTGATCATCAATCATTTCAACGAATTATCAGCCAAAAAAATCTCAAATCTCAAATCTGCAATCTAAAATGGTAAAGACCGTAATTTTCGATATGGACGGTGTCTTGGTCAACAGCGAACCATTGCACCATGAAGTCAGCCAAATCCAGTTTAAAGAACTAAATATTGAAGTGACAAATGAAATATTTGCCACATTTACAGGCAATTCAAACAAAATGATCTACCAAAAGTTGAAAGACAGATTTCAACTCGATCATGAAATTCCCGATTTAATTGCGGTTAAAAACAAACTCTTTATTGAAGCTTTTGGTCAAAAAGAAGATATACATCTCATGCCAGGTGTAAAAGATTTAATTATCGATTTGCATCGAAACGGAGTCCAATTAATCGTAGCTTCATCTTCCGAAATGGAAATTATTGACGCTGTTTTTGAGCGTTTTGATCTCAACCCTTATTTCACGCACAAAGTCAGCGGAAATGATTTTCCTGAATCCAAACCTAATCCCGCCATTTTTTTAAAAGCAGCTTCCTATTCAAAAGCCCCAATTGAACAATGTATCATCATAGAAGACAGTACCAACGGAATCAAAGCAGCAAAAGCGGCAGGAATTTTTTGTGTTGCCTACAAAAGCGAGGATGTGGACACTCAGGATCAATCGTTAGCTGATATAATTATTTATGATTATAGAACGCTGAATTTTGAGAAAATCCAATATATAAATTTATAATTTTTTCTAGTTTAGTTTTCCCCTCCTTTGGAGGGGTGCCCGAAGGGCGGGGTGGTTTTTTAAAAGCTGTAAATGATCGGAAATATATTACTTAATTAGCCACCCCGCCTTACAGGCACCACTCCAGAGGAGGGGAAGTTGGAATCTAAAAAAACATTGAGCTTATAAAATCAACCAACCGCTTCTTTATAAACCCTCAAACATTTTTCACGAGCTTCTTTATGATCCACAATGGGCTGTGGATAATGGAGTGTTTCAAGTTCTGGAATCCATTTTTTGATGTATTTCAAATCCTTATCAAACTTTTTGACTTGTTCCGTAGGATTAAAAATTCTGAAATAGGGTGCGGCATCAACTCCTGAACCAGCAGCCCATTGCCAGTTTCCAACATTGCTAGATTGTTCATAATCTAAAAGCTTAGTGGCAAAATAAGTTTCACCCCAACGCCAATCGATCAATAAATGTTTACATAAAAAACTAGCGACAATCATCCTAACACGATTGTGCATGTGTCCTGTTGCATTCAATTCTCGCATTCCGGCATCAACAAACGGATAGCCTGTTTTTCCATCACACCATTTTTGGAAGTTTTCTTCATTGTTGTCCCAAACAATTGCGTCATATTTTTCCCTGAAACTTTTGTTTATCGTATGCGGAAAATGCCACAGGATTTGCATAAAAAACTCCCTCCAAATTAACTCATTCAAGAATGTTTCATTTTTTGAAGCAAGTGCTTTTTGAACTATTTTACGAATGCTGACAGCTCCAAAACGAAGATGAGTTCCCAACATTGAAGTCTTGTTCAAGGCTGGAAAATTTCGGGTTTCTTCGTAATTTGAAATTAATTCTGAGGTGACATTGTAAGGTGTAACCTTAATTTTTGAAGCTTCAAAACCAATATCTTTTAGATTAAGAAAAGGGTAGGAGTGAGATGTAATATTCTGAAGTAAACGTTCTGAATTATAATTTTTTAAATGTTCTTTATTGAAGTTTTGCTTCCATTTTTTAGAGTAAGGTGTAAATACTACATAAGGTGAATTATCATCCTTGACTACCTCACTTTTTTCAAAAATAACCTGATCCTTGAACGTTTTGAAACCAATTTTATTTTTTTTGAAAATTTGAAATAGTTCTAGATCGCGTTTTCGAGCATAGGGTTCATAATCGTGATTGGTGAACACTTCTTCAATCTGGTTTTCTTGGGCTAATTTTTCAAAAACTTCAAATGGTTTTCCATGAAATACGGCAAGTGATTTTCCTTCGATTTTAAGATTTTCATTCATTTTGACCAATAAATCGCTGATGAAATTTACCCTTGCATCATCTTTTGGAAGTTCGTCCAAAATAGTGGTATCAAAAATAAAAATGGGCAACACTTCTTTTCCAGCATTCAAAGCTTCAAAGAAACCCTTGTTGTCCTCAATTCTCAAATCACGTCTAAACCAGAATATATTCATTTTTTTATTTTAAGCAGTATCACAAATTTAACCATTAACCAATAAAGTAGACATTCCGCCATCAACATGAAATACCTGTCCAGAAACCCAAGAAGACTGATTGCTTATCAGGAAATGAGCCATTTGTGCAATGTCATCGGGTTGTCCAATTCGTTTTAAAGGATGTCTTTCAGCAGATTTTTGTTGTTTGGTTTCGTTGTTTAAAAATTTGTCGGCCAGTGGTGTGTTGGTCAGGGAAGGTGCAATGACATTCACTCGAATTTTTGGAGCATATTCAGCAGCTAAAGCTTTTGCAAATCCCTCAATCGCTCCTTTTGCAGCTGCAACACTGGTGTGAAATGGCATTCCCATTGAAACTGCAACACTGCTAAATAACACGATACTGGATTGTTGTGAGGCTATAAGTTTTGGCAAAACGGTCTGTATTACTTTTACCAAACTGATAAAATTGATTTGCAAATCGTCTTCGAAAGTCTCAATTTTTAATCCTTTAAACGGACGAAGGTTAATACTTCCTGGACAGTAAATCAAGCCATCGATAATTTCAGGTAATTTGGAAACATCCAAGACATCAGTTGCAGCATCATAAGGAATGTGGGTAACGTTTAAATTCTCAATGTTTTCTGAAGTTCTTGACGCAATGAAGACATTATTATCCTTTTCAATAAGTTTTGCTATTTCAAATCCGATTCCGTAGGAACCGCCAATTAAAAGTATATTTTTCATGTTTTATCCTTTAAATTCTCCGAACAATTCAATTAATTTCTTTCGTCTGTATTCAAAAATTTCTTTCAGTTTTGGTTGTACGATAAACGGATGTACCATTTGACCCAAAATTCCCATCGGTAGCTTATAATCGATGATGTCTTCCATTTCTACACCACCTGGAATTTCTTTCAAGAAATGTTTGTGATGCCACAAAGCATAGGGCCCGAAGCGTTGTTCGTCAACAAAATATTTTTTGTGTTCAACGTGAGTAATTTCCGTTACCCATTTGGTTTTGATTCCTAAAACAGGAGTGACAATATATTGTATGATTTGTCCAGGAAACATCGGTCGATCGGCACCTGAAAGAATATCAAAACTCATATAACTAGGAGTAATGGTCTTTAAATTTTTGGGACTCGATAAAAATTCCCAAGCTTGGTCCAATGAAATAGGTAAATTCTGCTTTGAAGTAAGAGTATAAAGTTTCATTTCTAATTGTTTTTGTAAAAGTACAAATTGTTTAATCTATTTCAATAATCGTTAAACAATATGTTTTGACTTTAAGCTATTTTTAACATTTAAAGCTGTTTCGAAATACTATCTTTGAGGCATTAAACTTTAAAAAAACACTTTAAAATGAAAAAAATACTTGTAGCTACAGCACTATTTTTAGTAAGTCTTCCTGCGATTTCACAGGTAAAAACGCCTCAAGCGAGTCCAAAAGCAACAGTAAATCAAACCGTTGGTTTATCAGAAGTTACCCTTGAATACAGCAGACCAAGTGCAAAAGGGAGAACGATTTTTGGTGATCTTGTTACTTTTGGGAAACTATGGAGAACTGGAGCAAACCAGAACTCAATGGTTACTTTCAGTGATGATGTTGTCATTGACGGAAAAACGTTGAAAAAAGGAAAATATGCCATTTTTACTACTCCAAAAGCAGATAGTTGGGAAGTTTTCTTCTACACTGATACTCAAAATTGGGGAACTCCAGAAAACTGGGACGAATCGAAAGTGGCTTTGAAAACTAGCGTAAAACCGGAAACTTTAGGCAGAAAAGTTGAAACGTTTACAATTGCTGTAAATAATTTGGATAACAATTTTGCACATTTGGAAATTTCTTGGGAAAAAACTTTAATAGCAGTTAAATTTGAAGTTCCAACTCATAAGACGGCAATGGCAAGTATTGACAAAGCCTTGAATGGTCCTTCAAAAGACGATTATTATGCAGCAGGAACCTACTTCTTTCAATCTAACGGCGATATGAATAAAGCGTTGGAATATGTAAACAAGGCATTAGAAATGAGCACGGATAAACCATTTTGGCAATTGAGACAAAAGTCTTTAATTCAAGCAAAATTAGGTGATAAAAAAGGTGCTATTGAAACTGCAAAAGCTTCATTGGCTGCTGCCGAAGAGGCAAAAAACAATGACTATGTTAAAATGAACAAAGACAGCATTGCTGAATGGAGTAAAAAATAAATTACTCTTTTTATACAACTAAAACACCGACAATCAAGTCGGTGTTTTTTTATGCTAAAATTTCAGTTTCTTTTTTCGGAAGTATATACTGGAACAGTACTGATAATACAATAGTTAATATGGCTCCAATGAAGTTTAGCCATAAATAACCCAGCTTTTCATCGCCACTTGGATAGATGTGAATGGCATAATAATAAATGAAAAATATCGTGATTTGGCTCACTACAGCTCCCCAGAAAATAGCTTGAGCCTTTACATATTTGATATAAAACCCAACCAAAAATATTCCGAGGACGGTTCCGTAGAAAATCGATCCGATGATGTTGACAAGTTGAATTAGATTTTCGAACAACGTTCCGATACAAGCGAAAAGAATAGCGATAATTCCCCAAGCCAAAGTGAATAATTTTGAAGCATTCACAAAATGTTTCTCTGATTTTTCGCCTTTTACATTTCGTTTATAAATATCAATTACAGTTGTGGAAGCCAATGAACTCAAGCCCGAAGCGGTTGAGGACATTGCAGCACATAAAATTACAGCCAACAATAATCCGATAAAACCTCTTGGCAAATAATTGATAATGAAGTGTATAAAAACATAATCGGCATCACTGGTTTTGTCTTTCTTATCTGCTTTTCCAATCAATACTTTTGCTTCATCGCGAATGCCTTTTTCTTTTTCGGCCAAAGCCATAATTCTGGATTTCAACACTTGATTTTCCCTATCAATATTCAATTGATTGGCATAATCTAATGTAACTTGCTTTTTTTCTTCTGAAACAACAATCAATTTTTCTTCTAAACTTTTATATTCAGCTGCATAAATGGAGGTTTCTATCGTTTTTTTGCTGTTTGGATTGAAGTTGATTGGAAGTGTTTGAAATTGAAAAAAAACATAAACCATGACACCTGTCAAGAGAATGAAAAATTGCATCGGTACTTTCATCAACCCATTGAATACAAGTCCCATCTGGCTTTCGCGGATAGATTTCCCCGACAAATAGCGTTGCACTTGAGATTGATCGGTTCCAAAATAGGAAAGGGCTAAGAATAGACCACCTGTAATTCCGCTCCAAAAGGTATAACGACTTTCAGGATTGATCGAGAAATCGATGATGTTCATTTTGTCATTTGCACCAGCAATTTGCAAAGCATTCGAAAAGGTAACTTCTTCTGGCAAATAGCTGATGATTAGATAAAAGGCAATAAACATTCCCGACATGATGATGAACATTTGCTGCTTTTGGGTCACATTCACAGCCTTCGTTCCTCCTGTGAAAGTATAGATGATGACCAATGTTCCGATGGCGATGTTCATTTGGGTCAGATCCCAACCTAAAATAGACGATAAAATAATTGCTGGAGCATAAATCGTCAACCCCGTCCCCAAACCTCTTTGGAACAAAAATAACAGTGCTGCAAGTGAACGTGTCTTTAAATCGAAACGTTGTTCGAGGTATTCATAAGCGGTATACACCTTTAATTTATGATAGATGGGAATAAAAGTATAGCAAATGATAACCATTGCAATTGGCAAACCGAAATAAAACTGCACGAATCCCATTCCGTCGTTAAAAGCTTGCCCTGGTGTTGAAAGAAACGTAATGGCACTGGCCTGAGTCGCCATTACCGAAATTCCAACGGTGTACCAAGGTGTTTCGTTGTTGCCTAATATATAGTCGTTTACGTTTTTACTTCCTTTGGTTTTCCAAACACCATAAAAAACGATAAACAAAAGTGTGAGGATCAAAATAGTCCAGTCTAATTGCTGCATTGGCTATGAAAAGTATTGCATTAGGACATAAAAAATCAAAATATAAACTGCATTGGCGACAAGCACCAATGTGTAGTTTTTTTTCCAAGCTTTAATTTTTTTATCTTCCATAAATTGTTATTTTTTTGATTGAATCGAAATCATATTCGCCAACAACCTGTAAGCTCCCGAAACACCCGATGGTAATTCTCTAAAGAAACTTAAACCTGTGTAAATATAATATCCTTTTCCATAATTAGCGACTAATAGTGCTCCGTTTTTTGGATTTTCTCCCGTATCATTAGAAGATAAAATAGGAGTGAAGGCTTTATCCCATTGATCTGGATAATACAAGCCTTGCTCTTGAACCCAACCTGTAAAATCAGTTGCAGTGATTTTGTTTGGAGTATTCAGCACGTGATGATTAGGTTGCAAAAAACGGACTTCAGCATCTTCTTCCGTTACACGGTCTCTTGAAATCTTAAGTGCGAAAGGTGCTAATTCTTTTGTTACAAATTTTCCACTTGTGTTGTATTGCACGATCATCGTTTTTCCTTCTTTTACAAAATCAAATAAAGTAGATTGCTTGAATTCCAGCTCATCAATGGTATTATAGGCGCGAATTCCAACCATTACAACATCAAATTGTTGTAGTTTTTCTTTTTCAATTTCAGATGGTTTTATAATTGTCACTTCATACCCCATTTGCATCAAATATTCTGGAACTTCGTCTCCCGCACCCATGATATAGGCGATTTTTTCGCTTCCAGTTTTGATATCGAGCTTTATGAATTTTGCCACAGAAGTTTTCAAAACTTGCTGATTGGAGATGTGTTCGTAGTTGATAACAATTTGTTCTTTATCAAATGTTTTGCCGTCAATTATAGCGATTGCTTTAGCTTCGATCTCACTAGCATTTGCTGGAGGAGTGATTTCGAAAGTAACTGTTTGTTCAGCACCTTTTCGAGCAATTTCAAACGGAATTTCCGTTGGAGTGGCTTTCCAACCCGATGGCAATTCTAGATGTAAATTTCCTTTGATATCATTTCTACCAGCTTTTATTTTCACACTAACGGTCTTGTGTTTCTGGTTGTTGAAAATTTTTACCTTGTCTAAAAAAGTAGTGGTAACATCTGGCACAATGTCGAAAGGTTTATAGACTTCGCCTTTCACCTCATCATTATATTTATAGACAACGAAACGTTCATACGGAATCAAAACTCCGTCGATGCTAATGATAAATTCAGTTTTTACTTCTCTAATAATATCCGGAATCCCTATATTTTGTTGTTCATCCACACGATACATTCCAACCGTTCCTTCTTTTTTAAGCCAATAAGGTTCTGTAAAAGCAATGTTTTCTGGAATCCTGATGTCAAGCTCAATATTTTCATCAACATTCTTGAGCAAAGCTTTATTTTGTAAAAAATCTTTTCCTTCAGGAAGAATCTTGATAGATGCCAAATCAATTTTGACAGCACTTCGGTTGATGGCTTCAATTCTCAATTTCATCAAACTTCCTGGAGTTGCCTCTTGATTTTCGGCGACAGCCTCTAAATAAAGACCTGCACATGCGGCAATGATTTCCTTGATTTCCCTCGATTTAACGGCTTTCCAATGTTCATCTTCAAGTTTCAGAATCATCGAATAGGCTTTTACCAATTCAGAAATGCTAGCGGAAGGATTTTTAAAATCGAAGTTTTTTTCTACATTTTGCAAAACGGTCCCAATGGCATTTCCGCCTTTGATTCGGTTCCAAGACGTGTCGATTCCTTCAAAAAGATTATTTTTTTCTTTTGGAGCATTTCCTTTGATTAATTCCAAATATTCTAAATCATCTCCACGGCTTCCCGTACTTCCAAAACCTTGCGATTGATGACGGCTTCGGCTTAGAGCGGCAATTTCCTGATTGGATTTTCCCAAAGATTCATAATAAACTCCTGTTGGCAAATTGATTAAAGCCGATTTGTCTGCCTTGTCAAATTTATCTTTTCCACCATAAAACCACCACGAAGTATTGAAAAGCAAGCGTTTTGGTTGCCAAGTAGTAACCAAATCTAATTGACTCGGATAGAAATTTTTATCATTTGTAATTTCAAAGGCTTCTTGCGAAAGCATTGCCGAGGAAGTGTGATGGCCATGAGTTGTTCCTGGTGAACGATGATCAAAACGGTTGATGATAACATCCGGTTGGAACTTTCTAATAACATAGACCATATCACTCAAAACCTGGTCCTTGTTCCAAACTTTTAGGGTTTCATTCGGCACTTTTGAGTAGCCAAAATCATTTGCACGCGAAAAAAACTGTTCGCCTCCATCAATTTTTCGGGCTTCAATTAACTCTTGGGTTCTAATAACCCCTAGAAGTTCTCGCAATTCGGTACCAATTAAATTTTGCCCGCCATCACCTCTGGTTAATGATAAATAACCTGTTCTCGCCTTTTGGCTATTGGCCATATAGGAAATAAGTCGGGTGTTTTCGTCATCTGGATGGGCTGCAATATAAAGGACAGAACCAAGAAAATTTAGTTTTTGAATTTGATGGTAAATTTCAACTGCATTTGGTTTTTTAGGCTGTTGAGCATTGCTGTTTTGGAAGCAAAAAAGAAAATTTATAAGAAATAAAATCGAAAGCTTGTGCATGGATGAGGGTTTAATTTTGCAATGGCTTCAAATATACTAATTATATAAAAGTAGATTTAGGATTTAGATTTCTTTAACAAGGAGAGATAAAAAAAAGACCCAAATAGGGTCTTTATCATTTTAATGCTTTTCTTTTTTAGGATGGTGTTTTTTACCTTTTTTCTTTCCGTGGATTTCCTTGTGTTTCTTTACAGGTTTTATTCCGATGGTTTTTTGTGGACCACCTCTATATCCTTTATAGTATTTTACTTTGTGTTTTTTATGATGAATATAGGGATTTGGACCATTATAATCCGTTATCACAACTTTATAACCACTATACAAATCATAGGTTCGGTATCGATAAGGCAATCGTGAAGCTCTAACCCATTTTCCATTTCCATAGTAGATAAAGCGTGATGCTCTAATATCATAATAGGCTTCCACATCGGGCAGATAATAATAATTGACATCGTTGTAACCAGCAGGTCCCCAAGCTGGTGGAGTTCCAATATTTACGTTTACGTTTATCTGGGCTTCCGCAAAACTTGTAATAAACAAAGTAATTCCGACTGTAATTAATTGTAATGTTTTCATAGTTGTAAAAATTTAGGATTGATAATTTTAAATTATATTAATTTTTAAACTAATATATTATATGTGGGAAGCCAATAAGTATGCCAGTAAGTAAATAGGTGGAAATCTTGATAGTTACTGGAGTTTATTTATAAATGATTGTTCGTGGTTTTCCAAGTTCAAAATCCTGAAAGCCAAAATCTTCACTCTGGAATGAATTGGTATTGATGATATTCGTTCCTTGTCCAGGAATACTAGGGTAGTAGGATAACGACAATTGGAAGGAATTGAAAACTAAAAAGTCATTGCTAATGAGCAATCCGATACCAACGGATGAAAAAAGCTTGCTTTGAGAAATTCCCTTTTTTTCTGTTCCAAGAATAGCACCTGTATAATTAAAATAGGGATTGAGCCTGAAACCCCATAAGTCCCAAGGCGAATAAAACTGTGTTTGCAGCGAAAGCACTACCTTTTTGGTTCCAAAAGTAGCACTATTAAAGCCCAGAATTCCAGCCCCATTTCGACCAAAATTTCCAGCTCCAAAATTACTCTGAAAATGGGTGTCTTGGTTAATGGTCAAGTAATCGCCATTAGTAGGAAGCCTGTTCGTGCCTAAAATAACTTGTGGTTTTATAAACTGACGGAATTTCCACCGGTTGCCAATATTCATCAAATTGGTAAAATAATTTGCTTGAAAGGTAAAGGCGGTTTGTTCGGCTTTTGAACCATTAAAAAAAGTTCCATATTCAAAATTCGTACTCAAATAGCCCCATTTGAAATAATTTCCATACGAAGCCCGAGCTCCGGCATAAATTCTGTCAATGCCATTCTTTTTTTGAACTCCTCCCGTCAAGCCATATACTTTCCCGACAGGTACATCCTCAATGATTCCATAATTAAAGAGGTATTCATCCTCCACATATTGACGTGAAGAAATACCAATCCCGCCAAGAAAAAAATGCTCATTCGAATAAAAACTGATACTGTCATATTCAATTGTAGGCCGTTCCTTATACTTTACCGTTAAAGCTCGTGCCGCAAAAATCAGGTTGGAAGTTCGGTCATCTTCTGTATTCCCTTCAAAAAGACGAAAAGAGTGGCCTCCCCATACATCTACCGATTCATATTTGAAATTCTGGAAAGCAAAACTATTCTCGCTATTGGCCAAAGTGTCTCTTCTAAAAAGTTCCTCCACAAAAACACCACCTGCCCATCTAGTGAAAGGGGAGAAAAAGGTTCGCTCAACATTGATGCTCTTACGATAATTGTCTTCAAGATTTTTTTCATAGAACACTGTCGTTTGGATAAACGTGTTCATGATATTAGGAACGCGATAACTCATTCGGTAGGCATTCTTTCCATCGTCAATACGGTTCATGAAACGGTTGTTGAACTCATGACCTGAACCTAGAAAGTTTCGCTCATTGAGTTCTAAACTGGTTCTGGAAGTGGAAGCCGAAAATTTTGGAATCAAACTCCAAGAATCTAAAACCCGAATAAAAACATCTACTGAATCTGAGTTTGCAGATACTGGCTCGGCCGAAATGATCACCTGACGCACATACCGTTGTGAACGAATCAAACGCTCACTTTCACGAACTAAAAGCGAATCCAAAGGTTTATTTCTTCGAATTAAGATCACATTTTTAATCGCAAGTTTGCTGGTTTTGATGTGAATCCGATTACCCGTTCTTTCCGCCCAATTTCGTGCTTTTTTTGTAGTATCGCTAACCGAAAAACCAAATGGATCTAGTGTTTGAATGTCAATATTCCTAACAATCTTTCCTTCATAATTCTTGTAAACTCTTTTTTTGGGTTTACGGATGGGATTTGCTTTTTTCTTTTCCGTAGGTTCAAAAATAAGCTTGTGTAGCATTTTTGTAAAGCCTCTTTTCTTGGAATATTTCTCGATGTTTTTATACATCTGGGTCGAGTCTTTCTTAGTTGGTTTTTCTTGCGAGAAACCAATGCTGCAGGTGCAGATACTAAAAAACAAGATCAGAAGATAATTGGAATTCATCAGCAGCAATTAGAAATTGTTGAAAAGTGCATTATGTATCAAAAATAATGTATTTAGTAGTGTAATTTGCAAATCAGATATGATGTACGGGTGTTAAACTAAAAACAATTTCTAATTGCTTGATAATGAAATTTTATAGAAGTGTAATTTTTTTCAATAGTTATTCTCTGTAGTTGTCGCGATCATCATCCATTGGGGTAGGCATTTTTTTCATCACTAAGCCCGAAACACCAGCTTGAACTGCCATTCCAAGTAGTTTTTTGAAAATACCTCCGGATGAACCTACAATTATTTTTTTGGTAAGGAAACCACTAGCCAGGCCTACGCCAAATTTTAGCGCCTTACTTTTAAAACTGTCAGAAGAAATAGTTTCACCAATCGAGGACACGGCTTCACTGATTTTTTCCTTTACTATATTAACGGGATTCAATTGATCAACTGTGAACTCAAAATGTCTCTTGAGCAAATCCAGTTCGGCCCTTTGCTGGTTTTCCATAATTCGGATGGCTTCTGCCAATGATCGATCGTCTTTAATTACTTGCATTTTTCTTCTCTTTAAAGATTTCGTTAATCAGATAATTGTTCAATTTATCATCCAGCCATGGTTTTCTCATCTTGATAAAAACAACTGCCATAACCCCATAAAACAAGGCTAATGCAAAGAAACCATAATAGTTTTTTCCTAGTAATTCTCCTAGATAGAGTGCCATTCCAACCGTCAATAACACAAAAAATAAAGCAATAATTGCTACTATAGCAAACCGTGAAGCTACCGAAGCAAAAACATCTGTTACCTTATCGATCGTTTTTAAACGATTGACTTCGAGGGTCGTTTTGACATATTGTTCTGCTTTTTCATAAAGCATTTCAACCAAGATTACTTTATCATTCATAATATTTTGTGTTTTATTTAAAAAAAAAGTAGGTCCGTCAAGTAGCCCAAAATAGGTTTACTCAACGGACCTTACTATTATTTTACGTTGCTTTCAACAGTCTTTTTAGCATCTGCTGCAAGTTCTTTTCCTTCATTATAATAGTTGGAAGCATCGTTTTTAACGCTTTCAAATTTTGAAGAAATGGTTCCAATAACATCTTCATATTTCTTTTTGATGTCATCGATTGATCCTTTGCCTTTATCGGCAATTTTCTTACGTGTGTTGGTTCCTTTATCCGGTGCGAATAAAATTCCTAAAATTGCTCCTGCAGCTAATCCTGCTAACGCTCCTAATACTACTTTACCTGAGTTCATATCTAATTGTTTTTAATTAATAATTTATTTTAAATTTTTTGTAAAAGATATAGCGGTCTTTTACAGGTATTTCTTTTTCAAATTGCAATGATTCCCACCTCTATAAAAACGTGTAACCTACTGTAAACTGAATAACTTGATTTTTATATCGAAGAGATGACTCTTCACCATCTGAATCAGTTTTGCTCAAATCCCATGCTGCTCTTGCAGAAATCACGAATTGATCTACATTGAAATCAACTCCTGCAGAAACACCAAAAACTCCTTTTTTATAATTGTCATCGTTGATGTCCTCTTCTGAACCTACTGAGTTATCATTAAATTCTGTTTCAGTACTCAACAAGTAAGAAAATTGAGGCCCCACTAATAACGAAAGGTTTTCGGTTGGTTTAATTTGCAAGTGAACCGGAATATCCAAGTGAGATGTTTTTCTTGTAAATTCATAATCAGCCCCCAGGAAACTTCCTTCAGCCTTGAATCCTTTTTCAGAATATAAAATCTCTGGTTGGATTCCAATGAATTTGCCAAATGGGATCGCTATAAAAGCACCTCCCGCAAATCCTACTTTGCCATCTGCAACCAATTCATCATTTTCTTCATCATATACATTCGATAAGTTGATACCGGCTTTTACACCAAATTTAAAATTCTCTCTTGTATCAGTTGATGAACTTGCTGTATCATCCTGAGCAAAACCTGTCGTTGAAACTGCCATAGCAAATAACAGTAACGTTGATCTAAACATCTTTTTCATAGCTTTTTTTTCGTTTTCTTTTATTAGTTTTCTGATTCAAACTCTTTTTCTAATGCATCAGCAGCACTGTCAACATCAGCTTTAAAGGCCTCCCAAGTATCAGCACTGTATGTCGTGTATTGATCAAGTTTAGCTTTCAACTCTGTGTTTTTTTCTTCAAGTCTAGCAATTCTTTTGTTGTGACGTTCTTGAGCATCTGCAGATCCAGTCATTTTCTTAACTTTCAAGTCGGCAATTTTTTGCTCGTTTTTGGTAATCTTTTCATTGATTTCCATTTTGTAGTTTTCATACTCTTGATTAGCCTCATTTTGTTCTTCGGCTACATCCTGTTTTGCTTCCAAAACATCTTCTTGAGCATCTTCTACTTTTGACTCTCCGTCTTTACAGCTTGTTAAAGTTCCTGCCGATAACATCGCGATCATTCCTAGTGTTAAAATTGACTTTTTCATAATTAATAAGTGTGTTAAGTTTACATTACAAAGATGCCACAACTATCAAAGGATTCTGTTACAGTACTTTTTTTATATTTTACAATATTCACATATATTTCTTACAAAGCCCTATTTTATTGGGGTTTTACATCCAAAACACTGTAGTTTTTACTTTTAAAGGCCAAAATAATCACACCAAGGCACATCAATTCCATTTCATACAGGAGAAATCAAAAAGAGTACGGTAAAAATTTAAAAGAGTAGGGTTGAACCCGAAAAAGTACAGTAGAAATCAAAAAGAGTACGGGACAACCCGAAAAAGTACAGTAAAAATCAAAAAGAGTGCGGTACAACCCGAAAAAGTGCGGTAGAAATCCAAAAGAGTGAGGGAAAACCCGAAAAAGTGCGGTAGAAATCCAAAAGAGTGTGGGACAACCCGAAAAAGTACGGTAAAAATCAAAAAGAGTACAGTAGCATATAAAAACAATACAGTAATAGAACGAAAAGAAACAGTTTATTAACCACTCCGAACCCTAAACCTTAAACCCTAAACCTTAAACCCTAAACCTTAAACCCAAAAAAAAACTACATCCGTTGGAATGTAGTTTCTTAGTTTTCATAGCAGTCATATTATTTTTTCTTTTCAGCTTCCTTCTTTGCTTTTTCAGCAGCTTTTTCCGCCTCCTTTTTTGCCTTCTCAGCTTTTTCCTCAGCTTCTTTTTTCTTCTTGGCTTCTTCTTTTTCTTTTTTCTTGAAATACCCTCTCAGCAGGAAGTTGTGTTTTGCAGCTTCCATATTTTCATCTAAACCTTTCGTACTGCTTTTTAAGTTGCTGATGGTCTGATCAATTTCTTGGGCCATGCTCTCGTCATTGATCAATCGGCCAAGAGTTCCGTCACCACTGTTTATTTTGATTAATATCTCGGCAATTTCACCCGAAGCGATTGCTGCATTGTCAGATGTAACTTGCAAACTCTGAATGATGGCATCGGTTTCCACTGGTTCGGTTGAAGCAATTCGCTGACCATCTTTCACGATTTGTGAATTTGGATTTCCTTGAGAAAGCACTACGACTTTATCACCAATAATCCCTTCAGAACCAATTCCGGCCTGACTATCAGATTTGATAAACTTTTGAACATCCTTCTTGATCAGCATATCCACTTTTACCATCGAGTCATTGATGATTCTGATATTATCTACCGTTCCAATGTTGATTCCAGAGAAACGAACCGTGTTACCCACTTGGAGTCCGCTAACGTTTCTAAAATCGGCAGTAACCTTGATTACCGGATCAAAGAGATTTTTTTGTTTCCCGATAACGAATATCGCCAGGAAAAAAAGGATGATCCCTACAAGGATAAATAATCCCAGACGTACTTTAAAATTGTTGCTTTTCGTTTCCATATTTTTTTATAATTCTTTTGGGTTTCTACTATTATTACTTTGGAAGTATGAATTGACCAATGCATCATCAGTATTTTCAAATTCATCCAGTTTACCTTCCTTATACACTTTTCCTTCTTGAAGCATGATTAACCGGTTTGCCACCGTTCGTGCACATTCAATATCGTGCGTGATAATGATGGAAGAGGTTTTATACTTCTTCTGAATATCATTAATCAACAAGCTAATCTCATGTGAAGTTACAGGATCCAAACCAGTCGTAGGTTCGTCATACAACATAATGGCAGGATCCACAATGATGGTTCTCGCCAAGCTGATTCTTTTTCGCATACCTCCCGAAAGCTCGGATGGCATTTTGTCTATCGCATCAGGCAAGCCTACGTTTTCCAGAGCTTCTTTGATCTTGGTTTGAATTTCCTCATCAGATATCTTTTCTTTCATTCGCTTTAGCGGAAATTCAAGATTTTGTCGAACCGTCATAGAATCATATAAAGCTCCACTTTGAAAAAGGAAACCAATTTTTCGACGAACATCTTCTAGTTCTTCATATTTCATACTGTTTACTTCATCTCCCATAATGTTGATCATTCCAGAATCTGCTTTAAGCAAACGAACAATACATTTAATGAGAACTGATTTTCCAGTACCTGATTTTCCAAGAACAACTAGATTTTCTCCCTTTCGAAGCTCCATCGTTAATCCATCTAACACTTGCATATCACCAAAGCCAATTCTAAGGTCCTTGATTTCGATTACGTTTTCTGTATTTGTAGCTGCTTCTATCATATAATATCTGTTATTTGAACCGCAATTAAATCTACAATAATCACTAATAGAGAAGACATTACAACTGCTGAATTGGCTGCAATTCCAACACTTTCAGTTCCTCTTCCTGCATTGAATCCTTTGTAGCAACCAACCATTCCAATCACTAATCCGAAGAAAAAGGTCTTGATGATGGCAGGAAATAAATCACCAAATTCTACATCGCCAAATGCCTGAGTGATGAATAAAATAAAACTCACATCGCCTTTGATATTGGCAGCCAGCCAACCTCCAAGAATTCCTAGAGCATCTGCATAAAGAACCAATAACGGCAACATTAATGTCGCAGCCAAAATTCTTGGAACAATTAGAAACTTTATAGGATTTGCAGATGAAACTTCCATGGCATCAATTTGTTCAGTAACACGCATAGAGCCAATTTCGGCACCCATGCTCGATCCAATTTTACCGGCACAAATCAAGGCGGTAATCACAGGACCCATTTCTCGTATGATGGAGATAGTAACCATTCCCGGAAGCATCGTTACAGCTCCAAAATCGACTAGAACTGGTCGTGCTTGGATGGTTAAAACCAAACCAATGATCAATCCTGTAACAGATATTAGTCCTAATGATTTGTTTCCTATCTGGAAACACTGCTTGGTAAACTCTTTGAATTCAAAGCCACGAGCGAATGTGTTTTTGAAAACGGTAGCTACAAACATGAACACATCCGCTACATCAATCAGGAATTTTTGAAAACTGTTTTTACGGTTGATGGTTTCGTCTGTTAGACCTTCGGTTTTTCTCCTAGCGTATGTTTTAATCTTTGTAATCGGTTTTTTCATTTGAAGATTAGATTTTTTAAAGATTAATTTGAGATTTACTCATTATTATTTTCATCTCGGGTAGTTGTTTCTGTAAAAATAGTTTTAGATTCTTCAACTCTATTCACATTGATAGTATCCGAAGCATTCTCAAAGTTGTAAAGCGGAAGCCTGATGTGACGCCATTCATAGGTTTTGGGTAAATCGTCTCCCATTAGATAGCCCCAAGCTTGCAGCCCTTCGATTCGATCAAAGATTACTTTCAGGATGGCAATTAGCGGAATAGCCAGAAACATTCCGGCAACTCCTGCAATAGATCCTCCAATGATGATTCCAACGATGGAAACCAGTGCATTGATTTCTACTTTTGAGCTCACAACAATTGGCACTAATATATTGTTATCAATAAATTGAACGATTGCATTTACAATCAAAACGCCAATTACTAAAGATAAATCTGGAGAACCTGTTAGTGAAGCGAAAACGCTAATAACATAGGCAAACATAATACCTACATACGGAATTAGGTTTAGAATTCCTGTAATCACACCTAATAAAATGGCATATTTTACTCCCACAATTGACAATCCAATGCTGGTTAGAGTTGCAACACTAATAAGCTGAATGCTCAAACCAACCAAGTAACTTTTTACGGCAAGTTTTATATTTGCCATGATATCCTGCAATTTTTCGTGGTGTTCTGGTTTGTATAGTTTACACAGGAATTTGACAAAATGAGTTCGGTATAAAAGAAACAGAAACATATAAATAGGCACCAAAGCCAAATTAAGCAAAGTGTCGGTAAAGGACATTAGGGTAGAACCGATCATTTCCTTTCCAGATTTCAATGAATCTGAAGTGGCAGAATTGATGTATTCTTCTTGCTCTTTTGTACTGATGTTGAAATGATCGCGAACATAGGCCTGAATGTTGGCAAAGTGGATTTTAATGTTACTTTGAATCTTGTCCCAATCCTCAACAAAATCGCTAATTTGCCAGGAAAGGAAAGTGATAATACCCACTATTAATAAAACAAACATCAGCACTGAAACAATAACGGCAAGAATGTGTGGAAAACGAAGCTTCGATTTCAGGAACAACGTCACGGGTCTGAGTAGTATGGAAAAAAGAATGGCCAGTATTATTGGAATAATAATCCCCTGTCCAATATAAAAAATGAAGAAGATCGAAATTAAACTCAATAAAACAAATGCCAATTTAGCATAGAAAGGAAATTTGTAAATTTCATTCATATAATACTATCTAAAGTTAGGGTACTTAAACTTTAGCAAATATTATATTAATGATGGGATAACACGTTACAGTACTTGGGTAATTTGTTATATAATTTACACGTAATTAGTAAAACTAATCTGTAAAATCCCTACTATCAAAGGTATGATGTTTAATGATCGAAATGCCTTTTTGCAGCAGTAAAGTATTTGGATAAGTGATAACTTCTCCCTCACTTGTTTTGAGAAGGGTATGAAACGTACTGATGTCTTCGATTTCAGCTTCGATAGGGAAGTCTTTATCATGAATCTTGATGGTATCTCCAATTTTGAAAGGGAATGAAAAAAGCAAGATAATCCCCGAAGTGATATTACTCAAAATAGACCATTGTGCAAATAATGCAACACCAATTACAGTCAAAACAGATGAAACCGTTAGAAAGAGATCTTTTGTTTCAACTCCCCAAATCAGAAATAAGGTAATAAAGAATAAAACAGTTACAAAAATATTGATGTATTTTATGACCAAGTTAATCCTATGTTCAAGGATTTCACTTTTTGTGGAATATTTCCGAACGAGTTTAGCTCCCCCAAAACGTAATAAAAGAGCCGAAACAATTAAAATAATTGTACTTATTATTTCTTGTAAATGGGCAGTTGTTATGGATATCATTTTTGATTGAAATTCAAATTTGAACCAAAGTTATAAGATTTATTGTAGTAAAATTATTTTCTGGAAAAATATTAAGAATACATTAATAGCATCTTATAAAATACTTAATAACATGACTTTAAAAGTGTAGATTTCAAAAGCTTTTTTAGTATATTTGAAACCCGATTATTTCCCAATAAAACAAAATATAAAAGCAAAGAATCTGTTACTTTTTTTGGATTGAAAAAACCTAGAAATTTGTTTTTTCGTTTATAATTTAGTGAATGGAAAATTGATTGTAACACACATAGCACTATCTTAAAAATGACGGAAAAACTAATGGCGATTAATTCTAATGAAAAAGAAAGAGTAGAGGCTTTATACCGATATAATATCTTAGACACATTGTCTGAAGAGGAATATGATGATATTACCAAATTAATCGCTCATATTTGTAAAGTTCCAATAGCCCATATTTCATTTATTGACGATAAAAGGCAATGGTTCAAATCTTCAGTAGGACTAGAAATTTCAGAGATTCCTTCAGAGGAAACTTTTTGTCAATATACCATAAAGCAAGATTCAATTGTAGAGGTTCCAGATGCTTTAGAAAATGATTTTTTTAAAAACCATCCTCATGTCACTGGTGGTTTGAACGTGAGATTTTATATAGGAATTCCCATCACAACTCCAGATGGATATAACATCGGAACTGTTTGTGCCGTTGATATGATTCCGCGAGAAATCCATGATGCAGAACGAACCGCACTTTCGACATTTGCAAAGCACATCATGACGCAACTTGAACTGAAGCTTAAAAACCAGGAGTTGATAAAAGCTAAAAATATTGCCGAAAAGGCAGTATATGCAAAGGATAGTTTTATGGCCAATATGAGTCATGAAATTAGAACGCCGATGAATGCCATAATGGGTTTTACAGAACTTTTGCTACAAAGTAAACTCGATGGTTTGCAAACCCAGTTTGTGAATAATGTGCAAACTGCTGGAGAAAATCTATTGTTGATTATCAACGATATTTTAGATTTATCAAAAATAGAATCGGGTAAATTAGCGATCGAAGCTCAGCCTTTTAATTTAAAAAACACGTTAAAGCATGTGTATGATCTATTGAAGGTAAAAGCATCTGAAAAAGATATTGAATTCAATTTGTTTTTAGATGCTGATATGCCCGAAACCATAGTGGGAGACAAGGGGAGATTGAACCAAATTATAATGAATCTTGCTGGAAATGCCTTGAAGTTTACTGAAGAAGGTGAAGTTACTATTGCTGTCAAAAAAATCGAGGAAACCGATGAAAGTTATACCCTGAAGTTTTCAATAAAAGATACGGGAATTGGTATAGCCGAAGATAAACTGGAAACTATTTTTGACCGTTTTACACAAGCAGAAGAAAGTACTACTCGAACATTTGGAGGAACAGGATTGGGCTTGAACATTGTAAAACTATTGGTAGAATTGCAAAACGGAACTGTAGCGGTGAAAAGTAAAGTAGGTCGAGGTTCAGAGTTTTATTTTGAATTGAATTTTGCAAAAGACAATAGTAATTCAATAGAACAGCTTCACGAAATCACATCTTCAAAAAAATCCTTGGGTAAAATTTCTATTCTGCTGTGTGAAGATAATATCTTGAATCAAAGCTTGACAAAAAATGTTATTGAAAATTTTGGATTTACCATCGAAATAGCCAATAACGGACAGGAAGGAATTGAGATGTTGCTTAAAAATCAATATGATTTGATTTTGATGGATTTGCAGATGCCAGTATTGGATGGTTATAAAACAACGATTTATATTAGACAGCAACTAAAATCAGAAATTCCAATTGTGGCCATGACAGCTCATTCATTGGTTGGAGAACAACAAAAATGCTTGGAAATTGGAATGGATGGTTATTTGCCAAAACCTTTTAGACAAGAAGATTTGCTTTTGACCATTCAAAATGTTTTGGAACAAAAAACAAAAGAATTATTAGTAATGGCTCCACTTGAGAATGTCGAAAATAACACTGACGAAGTTGATTTTTCTTATTTGATGGAACTTACTTCAGGAAATGTTGAATTCAAAAACGAGATGATTGCCTTATTTGTGAATAAGATACCTGCCGAAATGAATTTGCTTGAAAAAGCAATTATCGAACGAGATTATCAAACCATTATGGCGATGGCACATAATATGAGATCTTCATTGCAATTATTTGGATTGAAAAATGAAGCCAATTATTTGGATGAAATAGAAAAAGAGACTGTTGATTCACAACTGAGTTTTCAAATAATTGAAAGATTTCAATCCGTTAAAGCAAAATTAATAGCAACAATCGATGCATTACAAAAAAATACTTTGGAGCATAATGCAACACCAAAACAAGTATAATAGATCCCAAATCTATTCCACCAATTAAACCTAGTTTATGAAATTAATTTTAGCAGAAGACAATGAATTATTACGAAAATCACTGTCATTTTTTCTAGAAGCAAAAGGATTTGAAGTCCATCAATATGCAGATGGTAAAGAAGCACTCGAGGCAATCAAGCTAACGGTTTTTGATATGATCTTGACGGATATCAACATGCCAGGATGTAGCGGAATGGAAATTACGCAATATGTTAGAACCCAATTGAACCTCGATACTCCAATTATTATTTTCACTTCTTCTAATGTCGAGCAAACCGAATTGGATTCGTTTGATATTGGAGCAAATGAATTCATTCCGAAACCAGTTAGTCCTTCTGTTCTCTTAGTTAGGATGAATAAATTATTAAACTTGAAATAATTAGTACTTTTTGGATGAACGAATTGTGGCAATTATATAAAAGTAAAACTTGGGTAGAACCTTTTCTGGTCTATTCCATTTATTTATTTATACTTGTTACGGTTGTTCTTTTTGTGTTGATTATGATTAGCAGGTCAACAAAAATCCGAAATGAAAGATTAATTCGAAAATATGAAATCAGTATTGAAAAGATGCTGTTTTCCATTCTTTTTGGTACTGAAAATTATGGAAGCATAAAAAAGGAAGAGGATTTTATTAGCCTGAATCAAAAGCCACTTTTCAGAAATCAATTGCTGGAATCGGTTATTAATTTGCATCAAAATTATGAAGGAGTCTATGCCAAGAAATTGGAATCTTTTTATTTTGAATCAAATTTGATTAATGATTCTTTCGAAAAATTAAAAAGCAGGCATTGGGAAATAAAGTGTAAGGGAATCAAGGAACTAGCTGAAATGAATGTGTCAAAAATATTCAACACATTAGTGAAAATTTCGAAATCCAAGAATAAAACCCTTAAAATTACAGCTTTAAATGCCTGTATTAAACTCAATGGTACCAACGGAATTACACACTTGATCGATCACAAAGACCCAATTGATACTTGGACACAGCTTAATATTCTTTCGGCATTTAAAAAAGGAAATATAGAAAATACAAATGGTATCGAATTGCTCTTGACATCTAAAAATAAAACGGTTGTGAGTCTTGGTTTGAAGATTATCCAAACACTTTATTTATCGCAAAAAGCCGTTTTTATCAACGAGCTAATTGCTACCACAAATAGTGAAAAGATTAAAAGCGAAGCCAAAAATGTATTGCATTTATTTGTAAACCCTAAATCTTCCAAAGTATAATGTTCACGGGCGAATTACATCAATTTGTAGAGTTGTATCTTATCCTGATTATGGTGTATGCCATCTTGATCATGTCGTCCTATTTGATTTTGGCTCATTTATCAGTAAAGCAATTAAAAGAGCATTTGAAGAAAAATAGTTTCGTGAATTATGAAGTATTGCTTTCGACTGAATTTGCTCCACATTTATCGCTTATTGCCCCAGCTTATAACGAAGGAATGACGATTGAAGAAAATGTAAAATCTTTATTGTCATTGAATTATAATAATTATCAAGTAATTGTTGTGAACGATGGCAGTAAGGATAATTCTATGGAAATATTAATCAATACCTATGATTTAATTCTTGTCGAATTGCAATTTGAAACCAAAATTCCAACTAAAAAAGTTAAGGCTATCTATCAATCCCGAAATGCTGCCTACAAAAAATTGATTGTGGTCGATAAGGAAAATGGAGGCAAAGCTGATGCTTTAAATGTAGGTTTGAATATTGCTCAAAACCCGTATGTGGTTTGCATTGATGTGGATTGTATTTTGGACAAGGATTCTTTGCTAAAACTAGCTAAACCTTTTTTAGAATCAACAGAGAAAAGAGTGATTGCAACTGGTGGAGTGGTGCGAATTGCGAACCAATGCATCATAAAAGACGGACGATTGGTTGAGGTGAATATTCCTGACAAGATGTTGCCACGAATTCAAGTTTTGGAATATCTAAGGGCTTTCCTTTTGGGTAGAATGGCTTGGGAACGACTTGATGGTTTGCTTTTGATTAGTGGAGCTTTTGGAGCATTTGATAAAGAAATTGCAATTTTATCCGGTGGTTATGATCATAAGACGGTTGGTGAAGACATGGAATTGGTCGTGAGAATGCGACGTTATATGCACGATAAAAAACTTCCTTATACCGTTAGTTATATTCCGGATCCATTGTGTTGGACTGAAGCTCCAGAAAGTTTTACGATTTTCAAAAAACAGAGAAGCCGCTGGATGAGAGGGACTATCGAAACCCTATGGATCCATAGGAAAATGTTTATGAACCCGAAATATAAATTGTTAGGAACAATAAGTGTCCCATATTGGACATTTTTCGAATTTCTAGCCCCTTTTATCGAGTTTTTAGGATTGCTAATTACGGCTGTATTTATTATTTTGGGACTTTTGTATTGGCATTTTTTCTTATTGTTGGTTCTTTTTGTGTATTTCTTTGCCGTGATGTTTTCGGTAATTGCCTTGTACAGCGAAGAACGAACCTATCATAAATATCCAAAGATCAAGGATTTTCTAAAACTTTTAGGTGGTGCATTAATCGAGCCTTTGTATTTCCATCCAATTGCCGTCTATGCAGCCTTGGTGGGATATATGGAAAAAATTAGAGGCACGAAAGGTTGGGGCGAAATGACCCGAAAAGGTTTCCAAAAAAAATAATTTCGATTAGAAATTTGTCAGATACGAATATACTTTATCAACTGGCAATCCCATGACATTTGCATAAGATCCCTCTATTCTTGAAACACCAATAAAGCCAATCCATTCCTGGATACCATAAGCTCCAGCTTTATCATAAGGTTTGTAATGTTCAAGATAATAATGTATCGCTTCGTCTGGCAATTCGTTGAAAGTAACAGCTGTGAGTTCATAAAAAACATCAGTATTTTCTATAGTTTTGATGCAAACAGAAGTAATGACATCATGAGTATTTCCTGATAACGACTTTAATATTTGAAATGCATCATCATAATTTTTTGGTTTGCCCAAAGCTTTATTGTCAAACCAAACGATTGTATCACTTGTAATCAAGATATCATTTTCTTTCAATTCGCCTTCAAAGGCATTGGCTTTTAATTCGGCTAAAAAATTAGTGATTTCTTCGGCTTCAAGCCCTTCAGGATAGATTTCCTCTACTTCCTTCAATCGGATTTCAAAATCCAAATCCAAATCTTTCAAAAATTGCTGTCTTCTTGGGGATCCTGAAGCTAATATGATAGTATGATTTTTAAATTTTTCCTTAAGCATTTAATTTGATATTTAAAGTTACAACCAAGGCCGATAAAATCCCGAAAAGCATAACAAATTTCAATATCAAACTCAGATGATGAAAGTCCTGTTTGTTTTTTGCGGAAGCACTTTTTACGGTAAAATAAATCAGCGGAGCCACAATTGATAGCAAACAATAAATGGTCGCGATATACAATTCATTTACAAAATAATATTCATTGATGTAATAAAGTAGTGCAACAATTGGAATAAAACTAAGCAGGAAAACCACTCGGGTTGTTCTTGTAACGCCAAGTGCTATAGGTAAAGTGTTCATTCCTTGGTTATAATCTCCATTAACATCTTCAAGGTCTTTGACGATTTCTCGAATAAAGTTAATCACGAAGGCAAAAATAGCATAATCCAAAAGCACTCTAAAAATCAGACCTAAAAAGGCTTGGTTTTCCAAAGTAATCAGTGGATATAGATTGAATATTCCGATTATGATCACACTCATTGAAGTCAGGATAGCTACAATTACATTTCCAACTAACAAACTTTGTTTCAAGCTTGAAGCATAAAGATATAGAGTGGCCGAAATCAATATAAATAGTAGTGCAAAGGCTGGTTTTTCAATAAAATTGGAAAGATAAAATCCAATTCCGACACCTATGATATTCATGGCGATGTATAGATTGAAAGCTTTGTCTTCGGAGATGCTTTTTCCAATCACAACTTCTTCCGGTTTGTTGATGGTATCGGTTTCCTTATCAAAAATATTATTGATCAGATATCCGGCTCCAGCTATCAAAACAGTGGTTGCAACTAAAAGCAAATACTGCCAATCATTTAAGGCAAGCGGAATATTTTGCTGGTCTAAAAAGCCATATTTAAAAATGATTTGCATCAAAGCAATCATTAATAAATTCTGATAACGTATTAATTTTAATAATTTCATTTCGGGATAAAGGGTTTCTTGATTCGTAAAATATTGAAAAATAGTTTTTTAAATCCTGAATTAGATTTTTTAAACACTACCTAAAGATAATTTCTTTAAGCAGATTACCAATACTTTATTTTGAATTTATTTGACAAAAAAAAAATACCCGAAATCATTTTCGGGTATTCTTATATTTTTATGAAATTAAATTATCCTCTTGATCCACCTCTTGTTGATCCACCATTATTTCTCGGTGAAGAGCTTTCAACTCGTTGAGTCCTTTGTGGTGTCGCATTTTGTGAACGTGCCGGAGTGCTTCGTTGGGGTTGAACCGTTGGAGAGCTTGATCTCACTGCTGGAGGAGTTGCATTTCTGTTAGAATTTACTCTTTCAGACATTACTCTTTGTGAACTGCTATTATTTCTAGTAGAAGCTGCTGGTCTAACCGCTGCATTTCTTGTTGGAGTGGATGTTCTAACGGTTTGACTTCTTGTTGGAGCCGCATCTTTAGCTTTTACACTTTTAGTTTCAGTTCTTACCTGAGTTGATCTCGTTGCACCAGTTCCTCTAACGTTTCCAGATTCTGCTCTAGTAGGAGCCACATTGGAATTGTTTCGGGTAGTATTTGTTCTTGTCGTAGCAGTTGAATTGTTTCGTGTTGCTGTTGCAGCATTTGAATTTCTAACACCAGTATTGGTTCTAGTTCCTTCAGCATTTCTTGTTTGAACCAATTCATGTCTGTTGCTTATGTTGTTGTTTCTTCTTGTGAAAGATTCGTTTGGATGTTGTCTTTCATATCCATTTGCACGTCTTGTGCTGTGCATAGCAACCGCTCTCTCACTTCTTCTAACGTTTACATAATTGTAAGTGTTGTGCTCATGGATGTGAACGTGAATATGATTTCTATATCTGTAAACTGGGTATGGAGCCCATCCATAATAATATCCTGGGTAATAATTCCAATAATATGGAGAATAGTAAGGACGGTATGCATTTACCCAAAACACTCCAAAAATAACAGGTCTTGTTACATAAACTGGTTCATAAATATAGTTGCTTCCGTACATATAAACATCACCTACAACTTGAACTTGAACATTATTGTTGTTGTCTCTTTCTACTTCAATTGTAGCAACATCCTGAAAAACATCTTTTTCCAAAACGGCTTGAAGTATAATCAAGTGCGTGTTTCTTTCAACTGATTCAATTACCCTCAAATAATCAACTTGTCTGTCATAATTTAAATCAAGATTAGATATTTGATTCTTAGGGTCGTTTAATCTTCTTTCAAAGTCTTGAAGATTTTCAGAATCTCCAAAGATGGATGCAACAGCTCTCAAATCTAAATTATCGCTAATATCAGAATTTTTAGCATTAACCGTAGTCACATCTTGTGCATTGGTTTCGTTTGCAAATAAGAAAGCAAACAGGGCGAGGGTAAGTATCTTGGTTTTCATAATGTGGAAATTTATTGGTTAAAAGTTTTTGGTTTTTTTACTTATAACCGTAATTCCAACATCTGTGCCACTAATTTTATTTTAATATTTAATTAACTAAATTACTGATAGTATTTCAAGAATTGAGAAGGAGTAAACCCAGTTTTCTGTTTGAAAAGCCTTGAAAAATAAGCATAATCTTCATATCCCAGTCCAATGGATATTTCTGAGAACGTTTTGCTTGTGTGAAGCATAATTCTTTTTGCTTCTAATAAAACTCGATCCAGAATAACTTCTGAAGTGGTTTTCCCAATGATGCTTTGGGTAATCCTGTTGAGGTGCTTGGGTGTAATGTTCATCATCGAGGCATATTTTGAAGGTGATTTCTCAGTAAGAAAATGTTTCTCAATGAGTTTTTCTAATTCATTGAACTTTTGTGAATACAAGCTATGATTGACAACTTGTTCGGTTTGATCTTTCAGATAAATTCTAGAAAGCTTGGCATACATTATATCCGAATAACTTATCAAGACCTGATGTTTTAGTATTTTTTTGTTCTGGTATTCCGATAACATCGCTTCAAATAAAGCAACTATTTCTGGAATTTGATTTACTTCCAACTCGATCGACGGACTATTTTGTACCGATTGGAAAAAAGGGAAATTAGAAATGCTATTGTGTGAAAAATGCAAATCATAAAAGTCTTTAGTATGTGTAAAGATATAACCATCAATATCATCCGAAAGTTCCCAATGATGCGTTTTTCCTGGAGAAATAACAAATAAATTCCCTGCTTTTACAGTATAGATATTAAAATCAATTTCATGGATACCTGATCCTTTTGTAAATAAAACACACAGATAGGAATTGTGTTTGTGAGGTTTTGTAATTTTATTTTTGTTCAGAATGATATGTTCCCTAAGATTGTTTACATAGAAATCTTTTTGATTTTCCTCTTTTTGAAGCTGGTTAATGTGGAGAACATTAATCATAAATAATAGGTTTTTAATGGTAAATAAAATTAATTAAAAAAAAACATAATGTCTGAATTATCCCAAAAAAAAGCCACTATTTCTAGTGGCTGTATATTATTCAATTCTTTTCATGCAAATCCTTTCTGGCGGATGCAGTACCATTGGGAATTTTTCAATTTTAACTGAACTACTGTCCAAACCAAAGGCTTTTTCTTCGGATAAGCTTAATTTTTTAATTAAGAAATAAGTGTTCATTACCAGTTTTTCGTGCCATAACATATCGCTGTCGTTGGAAAGGAATTTTTCTGAAAGGACAAATTTAAAGTCGCCAATGATATTATTTCGGTTTAATGATTCATACCGGCTTGTAATATCCACTTCACCATTTTTCACCATGTCTTTCACTACTTCCTTGAACATGATATTGATTTTTGTAGGTTCTCTAAAACCTAGATTAAAATCAATCCTAATCAAATCATCCTTTATAAGTTCGGTAACTTTATATTCCGTTTTATAAGGTTCGTTCAAGATGTTGACATGGATAAACCAATATAAATCAGCTCTTTTTGGACGCTTTTGCAAGATAGAATACAAGACTTTTTCCTCAATTTCATCAATTCTTCCCGAGTTGGTCATGTAGACCAAATGGGTTGCATATTTTGGAATGGATAAATCGCTACTCAATTCGCCAAGGACTTTTTTATAGTTGTCGATTTTTACCATTTTGGTGTAAGCTTTGCTAATTTTCTTGGCTCTATACCATGTTGCCATTATCAGAATCAAAGCGACTGCAATGATCAAAGTCACATAACCTCCATGCGAAAACTTTTTGATATTGGCTACAAAAAAACTCAATTCAATTAAAGCATAAATCGAGATAATTGGGGTAATAAAATACCATTTTACCCTTTTCATGATCAAATAATAATTAAGCAAACAAGTGGTCATAATCATACAAAGTACAATAGCCAATCCGTAGGCAGCTTCCATGTTGCTTGATTCTTTGAAACGCAAAACGATTAATACGCAACCTACAAACAATAACCAATTTATAGATGGAATATACAATTGTCCTTTTAACTCGGTTGGGTATTTGATTTTTACTTTTGGCCAGAAATTCAATCGCATTGCTTCATTAATCAAAGTAAATGAACCGCTAATCAAAGCTTGAGAAGCAATAACAGCAGCAAGCGTGGCAATCGTGATTCCGATAGGTTGAAACCAATCTGCCATAATCAAGTAAAAAGGATTACCATTGGAACCACCAAGACTTTTCAAGGTTTCTCCTTCATGATGGATCAAATAGGCTCCTTGCCCGAAATAGTTCAAAACCAAAGTCGTTTTTACAAAAATCCAACTTACACGGATGTTTTTTCGACCACAATGCCCCATATCTGAATATAAGGCTTCAGCTCCTGTTGTACATAAAAAGACAGCACCAAGTATATAAAAACCTTCAGGATGTATGGTCAATAAATGATAGGCATAATAAGGATTTAAAGCCCTTAAAACATCTGTATGATAATAAATTTGAATGATACCTAGTGTTCCCAGCATTCCGAACCAAATTAGCATCATTGGGGCAAAGAACTTACCGACCAAATTGGTTCCAAATTGTTGTATAAAAAATAAAACAAACAAAATTCCAATTACTATTGGAACAGTATTGATTTCAGGATAAAACGTTCTCAAACCTTCAACTGCCGAAGAAACAGAAATAGGAGGAGTGATGATACCATCGGCCAATAAAGCACTTCCTCCAATGACGGCGGGAACGATGAGCCATTTGACTTTTGTCCTTCTTACTAATGCATATAAAGCAAAAATTCCTCCTTCGCCATTGTTGTCAGCATTTAGAGTAATAATTACATATTTTATTGTGGTTTGAAGTGTTAAGGTCCAGAAAACGCATGAAATACCACCTAAAACAATATCTGCATTGATGGGCAAATCTCCAATTATTGCCTTCATTACATAGAGAGGAGAAGTCCCGATGTCACCGTAAATTATACCTAAAGTGATAAGTAATCCTGCTAATGATAATTTATTCAGGTGGCCATTATGTGAAGCACTCATAAAATAATATTAAAGGGGCAAAATTAATTAATTTTTGGATAGTATTTGCATTTTTAAGCAAGCATAAATTTTATAGAAGCTTTTATTTCATTCATTTAAAAAAAGTAAGTTTGTATCTCTAAATAACTTCCAAATGAAAAAAATATTCCTAATACTGCTAAGTTTCTCATTGATAATGTCTTGCAAACAGAAAGAGTCAGAAGCAATTGAAAGTGACATAGTTCTGTTTACATCAGCAACAGTTAAAAACATTTTTACCGATAGCATTTCGATAAGAGCCATTTCGATTGATTCTGGAAAAATTTGGTATGCCGGAAACAACGGGAAGTACGGCTATTTTGATTTGGACAACGAAAAAAACTTCAATGGTCATGTTGCAAAAGATACTTTAAAGCTCGAATTTAGAAGCATTGCCCAAACTTCCTCCCATATTTTTATTCTAAATGTTGGAAATCCAGCTCTTTTGTACCGAATTTCAAAAGATGGTTCTCAAATTCAATTAGTCTATCAGGAAAAGCATGAAAAAGTTTTTTATGATAGCATGCAATTCTGGAACGATCAGGAAGGTATTGCAATGGGCGACCCGACAGATGGTTGTCTTTTGGTAATTGTTACAATAGATGGAGGAACAACTTGGAAAAAAGTTTCTTGTGGTAATTTACCAAAAGTAGAAGAAGGAGAAGCCGCTTTTGCAGCCAGTAATACCAATTTAATTATAAAAGGGAATGACACTTGGATGGTTTCTGGCGGAAAAAAATCAAGAATTTTTTATTCATCCGATAAAGGAAATTCTTGGCAAGTATTCAACACGCCAATCATTCAAGGCGAAGCAATGACGGGAATTTTCACGGCTGATTTCTACGATTCCCAAAACGGATTCATCGCTGGAGGAAATTATGAAAAGCCAAATCAAAACTTCGGCAACAAAGCGATTACAAAAGATGGCGGAAAAACGTGGAATCTAATAGCCGAGAAAAAAGGCTTTGGTTATGCTTCGTGTGTTCAATATGTTCCAAACAGTAACGGAAAACAATTAGTTACAGTTGGAGCTTCCGGTTTGCACTATTCTTCAGATTCTGGCGAAAACTGGCAACAATTCTCTACCGATAAAGATTTGTACACCATAAGATTTATGAACGATTCAACTGCAATAGCTGCAGGAAAAAATAAAATCGTCAAAGTAAATTTCAAGACAAAATAGTTGGTCTAAAAACTGAAAAAGCCTGAAACGAAATCATATCGCTTCAGGCTTTTTTTTCTTCCATCTTCAGACTTCCATCTTCCAACTCATTAATACCAACGTTTCTTATTCTGTTTAGAACCCGCCGATTTCCTAGATTTATGAGCGCCACCGCTTCTGTTTGAATTTTTTGGTGGAGCAGCCTCTGCTTCTGGACTTCCTGCATGCCATGGATAAGGATGATCTGTAATTGTCTGCACATCAACCTTAATCAATTTCTGGATATCTTTCCAATAAGGATGTTCGTCTTTACTACAAAACGAAATTGCAATACCGCCATTTCCAGCACGACCCGTTCTACCAATTCGGTGCACATACGTTTCAGGAATATTAGGCAAATCGAAGTTGATTACAAAAGGCAATTGGTCGATATCGATACCACGAGCTGCAATATCGGTTGCAACCAAAACGCCCACTTCTTTCGCCTTAAAAGCATCCAAAACACGTTGTCTGGCACTTTGCGATTTGTCTCCGTGAATCGCTTCAGCAGCAACACCGTGCTTTCTCAAGGCTTTCACAACATTATCAGCACCATGTTTCGTTCTCGAAAAAACCAATAAATCAGTCAACTTTTCATTTCGAATCAAATGGTACAGTAAATTTCTTTTTTCGGTTTTGTCAACAAAATAAATTCTTTGCTCTACATTTTCTGCCGTCGAAGAAACGGGCGAAACCGAAACGGTTGCCGGATCTTTCAAAAACATTTCAGCCAATTCACGAATCGCAATCGGCATCGTTGCAGAAAACAATAACGTCTGGCGGTTGTTTGGCGTAAGCTTCACAATTTTCTTCACATCATTCACAAAACCCATGTCTAGCATCTGGTCGGCTTCGTCTAAAACTAGTGTATGCAAATGGTCCAAATCAATAAAACCTTGCTTGTGCAAATCCAACAATCGTCCTGGAGTTGCAATCAAAATATCAACACCTTTACGCAAAACATCCACTTGTGGCACTTGTGAAACACCACCAAAAATGGTCAGCTGTGTCAAGTTGGTATATTTCCCGTAGGAATCAAAATTTTGCCCAATCTGTACCGCCAATTCTCTTGTAGGTGTCACCACCAAACAACGAATTTGCTTCGCTTTTTTGGTAGAACCTACAATTCTGTGCAATTGGTGTATGATGGGAATAGCAAATGCGGCTGTTTTTCCGGTTCCGGTTTGAGCACAACCCACTAAATCTCGGCCTTCTAAAACCAATGGAATCGCCTGTTGCTGTATTGGGGTTGGTTCCAAATATCCTAATTCGTGAACCGCTTTTTGTATACTTTTGGAAAGTGATAAATCTTCAAATAACATATAAATAATTCGTTCAAGTGCTCTGAATTAAGCACAAAGAGGTTGCAAAGATAGGTTTAATATTTGTAATGTATAGAATAGTGGCTGTTTAGGTTTTTTTCAGGAGCTAATCCCGCTTTCCGTTACAATCTTTTTGTCCCGAACCCCGGCACAAAAAGGATTTCCACTACAATCGGGGCTAGCTTCGCCTTTGGAATCAGTAGTTTAAGAATAAATTTTCTGTATTATATTTAAGTTTCGGCTTTTTAAACCATTAAGAAATTAAGTTTCATTAAGGCATTAAACATTAACTTAATGAAACTTAATTTCTTAATGGTTTGAAATAAATATCTTTATTTTAAATCAAGATAACCTGTACCATAACATTTAAAACAAATTCCATTTTGATAATATTTATATTGACTTAAATATCCAATGCCGTTACAGTTATTACAAAGGTTTAATTCCAAAATAGTGGATTTGCTTTCGTCTAAATATATTGGAATAATCTGTGTTTCATGAATTTTTTTATGGCACAAATCACATAAAGTAATAAGTGCATTATTTTCATATTCCCAAGGTAATTTATTTAAAATGTAATATTTATGATGAACATGTAAAATTACATTCACTTTTGGGTAAATAATTCTTTCTTTAGTTATAAAATTAGGTAATTGTAGTTGAGAAATTTTTTTCCAATAAACATCTTTTTCTTCATTTGTTTGTTCTCTTATTCCTTTTCCTTCAACTCTTTTATGAGGGGCTTTGCATTCACAACATTTTTCACCATCTCTTAAAAGAATTTTATTCCTTTTAGCTTTCCATTCAGTTGTTAATAATTTTTCACCATAAGTTAAAAAAGAGCCATTATTAGTACTTTCGCTTAAGATTGTTTGATAGTCTTTCTCTTCCATCGATATTGAGATTTATACGTTTTGTAATTTATCCCTCTCAAACAATCCCAAAGTTCCACCAACCCAATCCTTATCCTTATTGAATTTCACTCCAATCATCTCACCACGGCTCAAACGAACTAGGTTGCACAATAGAGTAGGAGCCTTGTCCTCTTTTTTCCAGACACAAAGCACACGAACTTCTGCTTTTACCTTTCCATCAGGCGATTGCACGATTGGAATATAGTTCACTTTTTTCTGTAAAATATATAATTCTTTCTCTGTTACCGCTTCAATATCTTCTTTCTTGACATGAAAAATCACACCGCTTCCCGAAAACGAAAACAAAGGTTTCAAAACATAATTCTCCAAATCTTCTGGGATTTCTTTTAAATCACTCAACAAAGTCGTTTCAATAAAATATTTTCCTTTCAAGAACGGCAGGATAAATTTGCTGATTCTGAAAAACCAGTTTGGATGTCCGGCCCATTCCACGTCTAAATCATCCGAAAAACTGAACTCCATTTTCAAGTCTTTTCGCAATTCAAGTTCGTCAAAAATAACACGGTTATAAATGCGTTTTACTTCAATTTCAGCTCCAGCCTCATTTTTATAGTATAATTTTTTGCCTTTTTTAATCAATTCTGTTACACAAACAATCGGAATCCCGATGTCTCTTTTACAATAATAAAAATCAATCTTTGTGTTTTGCTTTTCGGGTTCAATTTCCAGCAGGATTACATTTTCCTTCGGATGATTGTTGCAAATCGCTTCCTCAATAATTTTCAAATATTCTTCTCCAGAAATGTCATTTATAAACGGTGTAAGCTCTTCTAAAAAAGGATAATGTGTCTTGAATTTTTCATACAGCACATATTGATAATTGAATAATGATGGAAATCCTTGTACCTCAATTAATTTCGGAATAACCTTTCCATCTTCTTCACAAATACCAAAATCAATTGCTAGAAAAGTAGTATGTTCGTCTTCATTCGGAACTTTGCTGTTTAGTTCTAAAGATTTGTTTGTTAATTTTTTAAAGTTGTCTTGTTGAATTAACGCTATAACATCTTGACAACCTTCTAAAAGTTGTTGCTTTAAATCATTCGAAATAAGAAAAGGTGTTTCGGCCATTCTAAAAGTTGGCTCATAATTAAAGTCAGAAGCAATATCGTCTTTAAAGTCTTGATATTTTTCTGGAGTAAAACTATCGTTGAATAGTTGTCTATATTTTGAAATCATATTTGTTTTTTTGGTTAGTTGGAAATAAAGAAAGCCACAAACTCAAAATGAAAATTTGTGAATTCGTGGCAGTTTTTCTATGAAATAAAAATATTTTAATTCGATAAAATCTTCTTTGTTCGCATCAAATCATTAATAGCAATTCTCAGAAAATTAGGAATCAAGGTTTCATTGGTTTTATAAATCTTGTCCTCGTCGAGCAAATCTTCCAGCATGTTCCTGAACTTTCGCTTGCCTTTCATCTTCTTGATTTTTTCTCTTCGTTCGGTGTTTTTCATATTAGCAACAAAACTGATAGGGTCGGCTTCAGGATGAAACTGAGTTCCCACCATATATTCTGAAAAACGAACTGCCATAATCGCTCTTTCATACTGAACGTGGTCACGGATTTTTTCCAAGGAAATAATTTTAGCCCCTTTTTTAGCAAAAATGGCTAACTTAGGTTGTACGACTTGATAATCACGGGAATCAATACCGTAGAAAGGATTTGAAAGTCCTTCAAAAACAGGATCGTCTGCACCTTCTTTTGTTTTATGAATGGGCATCACGCCAAAAGAAGTGTCGTTTCGTTTCGTAATTTCGGCCAAGCCAAAGTGCTTACATGCCATTTGAAACGAATGACAGATGAAAAGAACGTGTTTTTTGATGTTGTTTTCTTTGTTCCAAACGGTCAAAGTATCAATGAAATCGTAGTATTTCAAGTCCCAATTTCCGTCGCCTTCTAAAGGATTTCCGGGACCTCCGGTTGAAATAAAAATATCAAATTTTTTAATATCAGGTAACTCAGATTTTCCTCTAACATCAAATATCTTGAAAGTAACCACCTGATTGAATCGGTTTATAATATCGATGATACAACGCATTCCCTGATTCGGCTCTCCATCATACATGTCAAGAATTGCAATTTTGATTGAATTATCACTCATTATATTTAGTTTAACTGATTGTAAATTAACTGCAAAGATAAAAATTACGGTTTATAAATGTCTTTCAAAAGCTGAAATTATAATCCTTTTGTGAATTCACTCGTGATAAAATCGACCACCTTCGTTAAATCACCCGTTTGTTCAAAAATGGCCAATTGTTTTGCAGCTCCTGTTCCATCTCTTAAAATATTATGAACATAATTGATCTCGTCACGGCTTCCCAATTCATCCACAACATCATCAATAAATTCAAGCAATTCGAGGATCAATTCGCAAGTTGGTACTTCTTTTTTTAAACCAAAATCAATCATATTACCTCTGATTCCGTATCGTGCGGCACGGAATTTATTTTCTTTTATAAGTGCCAAACGGTAAATATTGAAGCTGGTATTTGCCATCGTTAATTTATACAATTTTGCCACAACCGCTTGAATAATTGCTACGATACACATTGTTTCATCCACAGTTAAACTCATGTCGCAAATGCGGAATTCAATTGTGTCATAAAACGGATGCAAACGCAAATCCCACCAAATTTTCTTTGGATTATCGATGCAATTGGTTTGTACCAAAGTATCCAAGAAATTATCATAAGATTGCAAGGAATCAAAATATTCCGGAAGTCCAGTTCTTGGGAATTTATCAAAAACCTTGGTTCTGAATGATTTATAACCTGTTTGTCTTCCTTCCCAAAAAGGAGAATTGGTTGAAAGGGCAAAAATATGTGGCAAGAAATAACAGGCTTGGTTCATCAATTGCAAACCAATTTCACGGTTTTCGATTCCAACGTGGCAGTGCATCCCAAAAATTAGATTGGAACGAGCGGCATCTTGCAATTCATTAACAATATTATGGTATCGAGGATCGTCGGTAATGGCTTGGTCTTGCCATCTCGAAAAAGGATGTGTTCCTGCACCACCAACAAGGAGTCCTTGTTTATCAGCAAGTTCAACAATTTTTTTTCGTAGAAAAGTAATTTCTTCACGAGCTTCTTTTACATTTTTGCAGATATTGGTTCCAACTTCCACAACAGATTGGTGCATCTCAGCTTTCACCTGTTCGTTCAAAATTACTTTTGCACCATCCACAATTTTAGAAAGGTGTGAACGTAAATCTCGTGTAACAGGATCGATAATTTGGTATTCCTCTTCAACTCCAAGAGTGAATATGGGTAATTTTTTCGTCATTTTTGTTTTTGTTAATTATAAGCATTAAGATATATTTTATACCTTAATGCTTTATCTTTTTATTTAGCGGCGTTTTTGATAAAAGTTCCCCAAGTCAAGTTCATTTCGCCCGGTTTTTGTTTTTTTGCAGCAGCAATTGCCATTTTAGCAGCTTCTTCCACAACCCAGTCAAAATTTTCTTGGCCTACAGAAGTCAATTCGGCATCTGGAGCTGGATTTCCAAAGTCAATAGCATAAGGAATTCCATCTCTTACGGCAAATTCTACCGTATTGAAATCATAACCTAAACCTTTGCAAAGTCTTAAAGTGTAGTCTTTTATAGTTGCTAATAATTTTTTATCGGTATTTGGATTTTCAACCACATATCTCAAATGGTGTGGATTTCTCGGTTCATAAGGCATAATTCTTACGGCTTTTCCACCAAGGCAATACACACGATAGTAATCTTGGAATACAATTTCTTCTTGCAAAAGCATTACCAATTGTCCTGTTTCGCGGTGTTTTTCCCAAAATTCTTCCTTGTTTTCAAGACGGTAAACATTTTTCCAACCTCCACCGGCATAAGGCTTCATATAAGCTGGAAATCCGATATAGTCAAAAATACCATCCCAATCTAAAGGGAAAGCCAAGTTGCGGAATGATTTTCCAGTTGTATCTGTTGGATGTTCAGCAGAAGGAAGGATTACCGTGTTGGGTAACGGCACTCCCAAAGTATCAGCCAAGGCATTGTTGAAAAATTTATCATCGGCACTCCACCAAAACGGATTGTTGATGACGTTTGTTCCTGTCAAGGCTGCGTTTTTAAGATAAGCTCTATAAAAAGGCACATCTTGTGAAATCCTATCGATGATTACGGCATATTCGCCACCTTTGTTTTGAATTACTTTGTCAATAGAAACGGCTTCGGCAATAATTCCTTTTTCATTTTTTGAGTTTACTCTGTCTATAAATGCTTGCGGAAAGGTGTCTTCCATTCCGAATAAAATTCCAATTTTTTTCATAATTTATTTTTTGTGTTTTGTTTTGATATTTTGTGTTGGCTAGAAAAACTTTATTCTAGATAAATAATGTGGAAACATTTCTTTCCAGACGGGCCAATCGTGTTTTTGGTCTCTACGGATATCCAGCCAATGTTCAATACTTCGATTGCTTAAAACCTTGCTCATTTTTAGATTTGCATCCAAACAAATGTCCCAGTTTGAAGTTCCCAGAACAATATCCATTTGCCATAAATTTGGATCATTTAAGCCATAAAGAAAATCTTCCGGACTATTGAAAAATACATCTTCATTGTGAAAGCCGTCCATAAAACTCTTGATGTCAAAAGCGCCACTCATGGAAAACATGTGGCTGACATAACCCGGGTGCCGAAAGGCAAAATTGGCAGCATGATAACCTCCGAAACTGCAACCAGCAACAACAACTTTTCCTGTGCCAGTATTATGTCTGACTCTTTCAACGATTTCGTGACAAATCATTTTGTCATACCAAACGTGGTTTTGAATACGATGAACGGGATGGATTTTCTTGTTGTAGAAACTATCTTTGTCGATACTTCCTGGACAAAAAACCTGAATCAAGCCTTGTTCGATGTACCATCTTGCAGATTCAATTAGTCCTTGATCTTTGTTTTCGTGATAACTTCCCATTGAAGTAGGGAATAAAATTACCGGATATCCTGCATGCCCAAAAACGAGCATTTCAATTTCACGACTTAAGTTTGGTGAGTACCATTTGAAATATTCTTCTTTCATAAATTAGCTGTTTTGTTTTTAAATGGTGTTATATGAATGCTGTATTTTGCAATACTTTTTCTTGTTCTTATAATTTCTAATAATTCTTTAAACAATTATAATGAAAATAATCAGCATTTGTAACTTGTGACTGATGTTTTTACAAAGAATTATTATAATGATTGTATATTGGAATTTATATTAACAAAACAATAATTAATACTTAAATTTTTACCTAAGTTTAAATTTTAAGCAATAAAAAAGGCTTGGTTTTTGATTATTGAATGGAAAATTATCACTAATTTTTTATTTAAAAGATAAATTTTAGTTAATTTGGGTTTTTTAAGCCTAAATAACAGCCTTAATTTTTACATTTAGCCTTTGAAAATTGCATTGCTTCAAATCAATATGAAATATCTAATAGCACTTTTTTTTACGATTTTTCTTTCCATAGAATCAGAAGCTCAGGACCTCATCAGTAATCCTAAGGCAATTCCTGCAATGCCAAATCCAAATGCACTTCCTGTTATCACACCCGAAAAAAAACCAAGCATCTTTGATGTAAAACCAAAAAATGATGTTCCTGATTTGTGGAGTGATAAAAGCAAGGTAGAATTTAAAAAAGAAGAATTTGCAAATCCCGCTGATCGCTATACGAAGAGGATGAATACGAGATCAAGTACTGAAGGCGATGGTGATGCGAAGGCTTTTAGAAGAGATCAATACTTTGGAGATTTTAGAACAAAATCTGAAACGATTAAAGTGATGTACCGAGATCCTCAGGCTGTGGATGGTGATTTGCTAAAGGTGTTGCTCAATGATAAAGTTATATTAGACAATATCTTTTTAGAAGGAAATTTTAAATTTATTGAAATCAAATTAGTAGATGGTTTCAATAAAATTGATTTTGTGGCCTTGAACGAAGGTCAATATTTCCCAAATACGGGTGGATTTATCATCATGGACAAAGGTCTTCAGTTGTATTCAAGTGAATGGAACATGTCTACAGGATTTAAGGCTTCCTTTATTATAGTAAAGGAATAATTAGAACCACTTTCTCGTAAAAAGATTTATCAAAACGCTTGGACTCAAAGTAACGATAAACCTAACCTTTTCCTGATAATTGTTATCGGCAATTTCCCAACCATTGTTAGAATAAACAGGGAAATACAGCTCAAAATAATCAGTGACCAAATTCAATCGAACACCACTGTCATAAACAAATCGCTCTCCTTGATTTTTGTTTTTCATAAACCCGGCATCGCCATAAATTTCCACCCAATTCCAAATATTAAAACTCGCATTGGTGGTTGCCATCCATTGATTTGCATACGGATTGATCAATCTTGATTTGAATCCACCTTCGGCAATAATGAGTTGTTGGCTGAAAAGTCCGCTGGTTTCAGATCTTCCATAATAATTATAATCAAAAAGATAATCAGTAGGTCGGTCTAGGGCAAAGCTAAAAAAATCAGAATCGGTTGTGTTGTATAAAAAAGCACCAGCAAAGAAGCGAACGTTGATTTGCCTGTTGTCGTTAAATAATTTCCTGTAGCCAAATTCGATTGATGATTTTCCAAATTTGCTCGATAGTTGTAAATCCGTTGAAAGGTTGAAATGCTTGGTGATTTCGGTTTTATTATCGGAGTATTTTGCATTGAAAACGCTGTAATTTTGGTTGTTTTCATCAAAGCTTAAGTCATATTTAGATTCTTGCCTGTTGACCATAACTTGCCGAATTAGCAAACCACGCTTTCTATTGTCTCGAAAATCCTTTTCGCGAAAGCGGAAAATTGCCGTTGGATTTATTTTCAAATAGGTAGCATCTGGAGCATAATGGAAGTAATTTCCGCTAATCAAATAGCGGTTGTTGAAGTCTTCGCTTTTTCGATTGTATTGATTTATGGCAAAAGAAAAACTCCCAATTAGCGATTGTGTATTGGCTGAATAGACAGGATTGACATCAAAATTGAAAGGCTTGTCCAAAATTGTTTTGTTATGGAAGCGAATTCCTGGTGAAATTCCGTCATAAAGATTATAGGTTACTGTGGGAACATACAAAATCTGGTTATAATAGGGATCTTCCAAATCCTTCATGAATACAAATTTAAAAGGTCTGTTGTTTGGGAAAAACGGCCGCATCGATTTCCAATTGTTTCTCAAATTGAATTCAGGAACTTCATTTTTATAGTTGAGGACAATTCGATCAGCCTCTTTTCGTTCAACAGTAAAAGTACTATCAGTGCTAATGTTTTCATACCATTCCTTGAAAACAACCTGTTTTCCCTTCAATCCATAAACAGGAATTGGAACAGTAGTATTGGTTCGATTTTTTATCGTAAAGCTAACACTGTCTTGCGATTTTGAAATACTACTGAACTTATAATCTACAATTTCTCTTGAATTAACTATGGTATTAAAAAACCAGTCAATGTTTTTAGGAGAATTGGCTTTTAAAATTTGTTCCAAATCTTCTCGACTTGTCTGTTTTTGTTGATTGATTTTATAAAACTCAACCAAGCTTTTGGATACGATTTCATTTTCAAGATAATGATCCAAATATTTGAAGCTCAATCCTGATCGATATTTTCCAGCAATTTGCTCATTGAATTTTATAAAGGTGTTTTTTGGATCTCCAATTGGTTGATCAAGATTTTTTCGAGCCATCAGCATATAAAAATAGCTATATTGCTCGTTAAATGAAAGATTCGTAAGGTTATAGCTTTTGAGGATTCTAAATTTAGAAACACTTCCCATCATCTTGCTCTGGGGATGGAATTCATCGATATACCGCATCATTACAAACATTTGCATACCGTCATAAATCCAATTGTCTTTTCTTGGGTCAAGCCGAAGACTGGTTTTGAGATAATTATTCAAATAGGTCTTTAGGAATTTAATTTCGAAGAGAAAATCATCCGGAAACGGACTTAAAAAAGAAGGCAATTGGTTCAAACCATAAAACGGATTTCGGTCATAATCTGCTTGCGAAACCACAACTTTTCCGTGAGGATATGCACCGATATTTTCCTTGACAAAATCCATCATCTGATTGATCAGTAAAGCTTTTCGAACTTCATCAACATTATTGGTTTTCAAATCGGTGAGAACTTCTAAATCAGATTTTTTAAAACTTCTAAAATTGGTATTTTGTTCCACGAAGAGGCTAAAATCAATTCTGTTTGTGCCAGATAATGTATAAATAGCATTATGGTTTTCAATTGTTTTTTTTGAAAATAAATCGGTTGTAATTTCAAAAGATTCTGGAACCGAAACCGTTACATCATAGTCGGAAATAGAATTGGCACTATCATCCAAATTATTATTGCTGTATTTTATAAAACCACCATTTTCGTATCGAGCAGGAGTGAGGAAGGCATTTTTGAGGTACATTTTGCCATTTTCGCCATAACCATAATTAGTGAAGCGGTTGCTCGGAAGTTTTAGTGTATAGTTCAGAATTAGATTGATTTTTTCGTTTGGAGCTAGTTTTTGTGGTAACGTAACTTCAATCAAATCAGGTTGGTCGTGAAGTCTTTTCCATTGGAAATCTTGGTTATACATGTCCCTAATTGCAATCTCTTTTGTACTACCACGCTCTTCTTCTTTTGCAACATGAAAGCTTCTCACAAATTCATCAGAAAATCGTTTTGCAAGTGGTGTCTCCTTGCTCGAATAGGCATTGTTCCAATCGTTTAAAATAACGCTGGTCAAAGTATCATTCGATTGATTGTGAAACGTTAATTCCTGCTTGACAAAAAGAGTCTTGTCGATTGGAATTACCATAACATCTATACTTGAATGATTTTGTGCAAATGAGCTCCAAGAAACCAACAAGGCAATGCCAACTATAATTTTAAGGATGTATTTCAAGGATGTATTTTTCAAATTTAAATAGCAATAGTAAACACTAATAAGATGTGATTTATTATAAAGGTTGGTTAATTGTTTCTTAAAAACAAAGTTCACAAAGAAAACAAAAAGCTGCATCCTTATGAACTTATACGAACAAATTGTACTAAAGGGTTTTAGAAATTCGGACTTAGATTGTATTTCTTGTAGAAAGTATCCAAAACGTCCACAACTTCTTCCTCTGTATCCACAATCTTGATCAAATCAAGATCACTCGGGCTAACATTATGGTATTTTTCGACCAAAACGGCTTTTATCCAATCCATCAAACCTGACCAAAAATCACGTCCTACCAAGATTACAGGGAATTTTGCTACTTTTTTAGTTTGAATCAAAGTAATAGCTTCAAACATTTCATCAAGCGTCCCGAAACCTCCCGGCATCACGACAAAACCTTGAGAATATTTAACGAACATTACTTTTCTTACGAAGAAGTAATCGAAATTAAGATTTTTATCTCTATCAATATAAGGATTGAAATGCTGTTCAAAAGGCAGTTCGATGTTTAAACCAACCGAGGTTCCACCACCAAGATGTGCTCCTTTGTTTCCCGCTTCCATGATTCCAGGACCACCACCAGTAATCACGCCATAACCTGCTTTACTAATTTTAAAGGCAATTTTTTCTGCCAAAAGATAAAAGTGGTCGTCTGGTTTTGTTCGTGCTGAACCAAAAATAGAAACACATGGACCAATTCGTCCCATGGCTTCATAACCGTTTACAAATTCTGCCATAATTTTAAAAATGGCCCAAGAATCGTTGGTTCTTATTTCATTCCACGTTTTTTGCTTTAATCTATCTTGGATTATTTTATCCTCATCATTGTCAAAATCTTCTAATCTCATATTATATTATTTATTCTAATTTTTTATTGCTTATAAAAGCTTGGCAATATATAAAAATTTTCTTCAAGACCTAACAGGTTTTTAAAACCTGTTAGGTCTGTAAAATTTAATGTAATTCTTTCTTTAAAAACTGAGCCGTATAGCTTTTCTTTACCTTGGCAACTTCTTCAGGAGTTCCTTTAGCTACAACAGTTCCACCGCCTTTTCCCCCCACTGGACCTATATCAATAATATAATCTGCTAACTTGATAACATCCATATTGTGTTCGATAATCAAAATCGTATTGCCTTTATCAACCAATTTGTTGATGACTTCCATCAGGACGCGAATGTCTTCGAAATGCAGTCCAGTTGTAGGTTCATCTAAAATATAGAACGTATTCCCGGTGTCTTTTTTAGCCAATTCACCCGCCAATTTGATACGTTGTGCTTCTCCACCAGAAAGCGTCGTGCTTTGTTGTCCCAAAGTGATATAACCCAAACCAACATCTTGCAATGTTTTTACCTTTCGGTAGATTTTTGGTATATTTTCAAAAAACGGAACGGCTTCATCAATCGTCATATTCAAGACATCAGATATCGATTTTCCTTTATATCGGATTTCTAAAGTCTCTCTGTTGAATCTTTTTCCCTGACACGTTTCACATTCTACATATACATCTGGAAGGAAATTCATTTCAATTGTTCGTACACCTGAACCTTCGCAAGTTTCACATCTTCCGCCTTTTACGTTAAAACTAAAACGTCCAGCTTTGTAGCCACGAATCATACTTTCTGAAGTCATGGTAAAGAGATTTCGGATTTCTCCAAATACTTCCGTATAAGTCGCTGGATTGGAACGGGGTGTTCTCCCGATCGGACTTTGGTCGATGTCAATTACCTTATCAATATGTTCCAAACCTTCAATCTTCTTGTAAGGTTGTGGTTTTTTTACACCATTAAAATAATACGCATTCAGAATCGGGTAGAGGGTTTCATTGATTAAAGTTGATTTTCCACTTCCAGAAACTCCCGTTACACAAATCATTTTCCCCAGAGGTAGTTCTATTGAAACATTTTTCAAGTTGTTTCCAGTTGCTCCAGTAAGTTTCATTGACTTTCCGTTTCCTTCACGACGCTGTTTTGGAACTTCAATTTCACGTTCGCCATTAAGGTAAGAAGCAGTAAGTGTATGTTCTTTCAGAATTTCGGCAGGAGTTCCTTTACTGATGATTTCGCCTCCATATTTTCCTGCTTTGGGACCAATATCAATCACATAATCGGCACGTTCAATCATGTCTTTATCGTGTTCTACCACAAGGACAGAGTTTCCGATGTCTCGTAATTGTTCCAAGGATTTGATGAGTTTTTCGTTATCTCTTTGGTGCAAACCGATACTTGGTTCATCCAAAATATACAAAACCCCAACTAGTTGCGAACCAATTTGGGTAGCCAATCTAATTCGTTGTGCTTCTCCACCCGAAAGTGATTTCGAACTTCGGCTTAAAGCCAAATATTCCAAGCCGACATTCATAAGAAATGCCAAACGGTCCTTGATTTCCTTGATGACTTCGGTTGCAATCCGTTTTTGTTTATCGGATAAGTGGTTCTCCAAATCATTGAACCAAACGGTCAAATCTGAAATATCCATCGAAGACAATTCGTGAATATTTTCGTTATTGATTTTAAAGTATAAAGCTTCTTTCTTCAATCTTGAACCTTCACAAACCGGACATTTCACTTCGTCCATGAATTCCTTTGCCCAACGTTTGATGGAAGTCGAACCACTTTCGTCAAATTGATTTTTGATGAAATGCGAAATGCCCTCAAATTCAATTTTATATTCTTTTGTGATGCCTAACGTTTTTGAGGCAACTGCAAATTTATCTTTTCCACCGTTTAGGATCGTGTCCATTGCTTCTTCCGAAATCGACTCGATTGGATCGGTAATTTTAAAGCCATATTTTTCTCCGATAATTTCCAATTGCTTGAAAATCCAAGTCGATTTATATTCTCCCAAAGGAGCAAAACCACCTTGCTTGATGGACATTTTTGGGTTCGGAATTATTTTTTTGATGTTAATTTCGTTTACCATTCCCAAACCGTTGCAATGATCACAAGCGCCTTTTGGAGAGTTGAACGAAAACAAGTTGGGTTCAGGATTTTGATAGGAAATTCCAGTTGAAGGACACATCAAATTCCGACTAAAATAACGAACGGCATTACTATCTTGTTCCAAAACCATCAGGACATTTTCGCCGTGATACATCGCGGTATTGATGCTTTCCATAAGGCGTTTTTCGCTTTCTGGGCTGTTATCAGCTACGATTCTATCAATGACAATTTCGATGTCGTGTGTCTTGTAACGATCCAGTTTCATTCCAGGCGTGATATCTTTTATATCACCATTGATGCGTACTTTCAGGAAGCCTTGCTTGGCAATTTGTTGGAATAATTCGGCATAATGACCTTTTCGAGCACGAATAACGGGAGCCAAAATATTGATTCTTTTATCCTTGAAATCTTCAGAGATAAGCTGTTTTATTTGTTCATCACTGTAACTGACCATCTTTTCGCCCGTATTATAACTGAAAGCATCGGCACCTCTCGCATAAAGCAAACGAAGGAAATCATAAATTTCAGTTATTGTTCCAACTGTAGAGCGTGGACTCTTGCTGGTTGTTTTTTGTTCGATGGCAATAACAGGGGAGAGTCCGTCAATTTTATCCACATCTGGACGTTCTAAACCACCCAAGAACTGTCGGGCATAAGCCGAAAAAGTTTCGACATAACGGCGTTGTCCTTCGGCATAAATGGTATCGAACGCAAGTGATGATTTTCCAGATCCTGAAAGTCCAGTGATAACTACTAGTTTCTCACGAGGAATTGAAATGTCTATGTTTTTGAGATTGTGAACGCGGGCTCCTAAAACTTCTATAGTATTGTCTGATTCTAGCATATTTTTTGGCAATTCCGAATAGGTCGGAAGCAAAGTTACTATTTTGGTTCGGAGTATGTAAATTATTTAATAAATTGTTTAGAAGCTATGTTTTTAGAATCTCATTTAGGATAAAAAATTAGCAAAAAGTAATTGGAATTTTTTAAAAAAAGGAGACCATAAATGAAGCTATAAATTATTAACTATTCATAAAAACCATTGTTTTATTGTTTAGAGTAGATAGTATTGATAAATTAAAATAGAATTTATCAATACTATCGTTTAGTGTTATAATTAATAATTTAATAGGGGTTTTTTGTTCCATTTGTATAATGTCACGTTTTTTCCAAAGCACTTTTGGGTGACAACCTATACATTTGAAATCTATTAACCAAAGAATATTTTTTATGAAAAAATTTACCTTACTCATTGTATGCTTGCTAGCTTTTGCATCAGAAATTCATGCACAATGCATCAACACACTTCCGAATCCATCCGAATCCATCATCTCAAATAATTCTGGAGATCCACAAGAAATCAGCAGTTGTGTCTATACTGGAAATTTTTCTACCGTTTCTAATATCAATTTAGATCAAAGTTATATTTTTAGTTTGACTTCTTCTGGAGAGGCAGTTGAAAAATATATCACGGTGACTGATATTAATAATAATGTTATTGCACATGGTTTGACGCCATTGACTGTTGAAAATATGTCTTACGAATCGGTTCGTGTTCATTATAGTGAAAATGCTGAATGTGAAACCGAAGAGTGGTGTTTGAATTCTTATGTAACAGCAATTCTAAGTTGTCCATTTCCTACAGATATTTTGATTAACAATGTAACTACTACCAATGCAACATTTAGTTGGATTCCAGGAGGAACAGAAAGTTCTTGGCAAGTTTTAGTATTGCCAATGGGCGATGATGCTCCAACACCTGAAACCTCGGGAATTGTTGTAGAAGAAGATCCCGAATATAGTGTAGATAACTTGACTGCCGCAAATCAATATCAGTTTTACATCAGATCTAATTGTGAGTCAGAGTTTAGCCCTTGGAGAGGACCTTATAATTTCAATAGTGGTTGTGTTCCCGTTGAAATATTAAATGAAAATTTTGACACATTAGAATATGGCGATATACCAAGCTGCTGGAATGTTCAAAAAGTGGGTGCTTCATCCGACACCTTTGTTGGGGTAAATGGAGGTTTTTCAAATTCGGCTCCGAACACTATACAAATTGCGAATGGTTCTTCGGCTTCAACGGTGAATATTTTACTGATTTCACCTCAATTGTCAACGGTTACAACAGGAACTCATAGGCTAAAATTTTATGCTAGAGGTTATGGCAACGTATCGGTTCAAGTGGGAACAGTAAACACCATGACGGCTGATGCTGTTTTTACATCAAAGGAAACAATCAATGCAACTGCAAATTTCACCGAATATACCGTTGATTTTACAGATTATGAAGGAACAAACAACTTCATCGCTTTCCGTCATGCCAATACAAGTACTTATAATCCAATTTTCTTAGATGATATTCGTTGGGAACTTGCACCATTGTGTCCAGATTTAGATGATATTATCGTTACAGAAGTAACTACTTCTTCCGCAACAATAGGATGGGAACCAGGTGGTTCTGAAACACAATGGGACGTGGTTTATTCTGACACCATTGAAGATCCAACACTTTTAACGCCAGTTTCTCCTTCACCTTCCGAAAATCCAGAAGTTACAATCAACGGCTTACAGCCAAATACAACTTATAAAGCTTGGATTCGTTCTTCTTGTGGAGAAGAGTTTGGTGTTGGAGCATGGATGAACCCCGTAACATTTACAACACCATGTGTAGCAACGAGTTTAGTAAATGAGAATTTTGAAACAACAGATTTTGGAGATTTGCCTGCATGTTGGTCAGCAATATTGGGTGGAAGTTCCGTAATTAACAGTACAGTTATTGTAACCACTGGAAACGGAACTGCAGGATCAAAAGCAGTTGCTTTAAGCAATTCAGATGAGGGAGATAATCCTAAAATTATATTGGTTTCTCCACATTTGAATACTGTAACTACTGGAACACATCGATTAAAGTTTCATGCTAAATCGAATTCTCCTGCTACGATAGAAGTTGGGACAGTTGGAAGTCCAGCTCAAGGAACAACATTTACATCTTTAGAAGATTTTGAAATAAATCATATTTATAGCGAATTTGTAGTAGATTATACAACCTATTCAGGTAGTGATAATTATGTTGCCATCCGAAATACTTCGGGACAATATATTACGGTTTATGTAGATAATTTCCGTTGGGAAATAGCTCCCCTTTGTGATGATGTTACGGCAATACAAGTGCAAAATGTTACGGCAACTACAGCAGAGGTTAATTGGACTAGTAACGATGGAGAAACACAATGGGATTTGGTTTATGGAACAGCAGATGTAACTGATCCTACGTCATTAACCCCAATTTCTCCAGCACCAAGTGTAGAGGCAGAGGCATCTCTTTCAGCATTAACACCGGATACGGCTTACAAACTTTGGGTACGTTCAGCTTGTGGAGGTGATCAAGGAAACGGAGCTTGGATTGGACCAATAGATTTTAGAACGGCTTGTTTGCCAACTGGTACTTTCAGCGAAGGATTTGAAACCACTGAATATGGTGATCTTCCAAATTGTTGGTCGGCTGTTTTAGCAGGACCAACAATTCCTCAAAACGCAGCCGTTAGAACCGTAAACAATGATGCCGCTTTTGGAACAAATGCAGTAGAGTTGCATGCAAATAATGCTCAAGCAGCAGATGTTGTCATGTTGGTTTCGCCTTATCTGAATACATTATCAAACGGAACACACCGATTGAAGTTTTATGCCAGAAGTTATAATGATAATTCAACACTACAAGTTGGAACTTTAAATGGTAATTCAAGTCAGGCCACTTTTACGGTGTTCCAACCATTAACTTTGCAAAATAACGGGTACAATGAATATGTAATCGATTTTGAAAATTATTCAGGTGCGGATACTTATATTGGCTTTAGGAATACAACAGGAAATTACAATTCTATTTTCTTGGATAATATCCGATGGGAAATTAATCCGTCTTGTCCAGATGTATCAAGCTTGACTATTGCTGATATTACAGATAATTCGGCTACTGTGAGTTGGACTGAAGCAGGGGATGAGCCTAATTGGCAAGTGGTTCACGGATTGACAACAGTAACGGATCCTTCTACTTTAACTCCGAGTGAAGAAATTGACATCCCTATTTTTGGTATTGACGGATTGGAAGACAATACTTTTTATAATGTTTGGGTTCGTTCGGTTTGTGGAGGACCTGACGGATTTGGAGCTTGGATCGGACCAGTTGTGTTTAGAACAAAATGTTCTGAAACAACAGTTCCTTATGTACAAGATTTTCAATCGGTTTCTGTTCCAAACTTGCCAGACTGTGTTACTTTACAAACAATAGGATCTGGAAATAGCTGGGATACCACTTGGGGGGATTCTGCTTATGGTTTCGAAGGATATGTGTTGCGATACAATAACAGTTCCGTTGATGCGAATGCTTGGTTTTTCACGCAAGGTATTCAGTTGACAGGTGGTTCAGAATATACTATTTCCTATAAATATGGAAATAACAGTAACGATAATTATGCAGAAAGTTTGCATGTTCTTTATGGATCAGAGCCTGTTGCAAATGCAATGACAGAAGAAATAGCAGATCATCCAACAATTGATAACGGAATGGCGATGATGAACGAAGTAACTTTCACGCCAGAAACATCAGGAATTTATTATTTCGGATTTAATGCTTATTCAAGTCCGAATCAAGGCCAGTTGTTTTTGGATGATATCGAGGTTACTGCTACACTTTCTAATCCAGATTTTAGCTTCAATAGCCTAGTTGTTTATCCAAATCCGGTGAAAGATATTTTGAATGTTTCGAATCAAGAAACAATTACCAACATAACAATCTTTAATATGTTGGGACAAAAGGTTTTGGAGTCTAATCTTAATGAAACAAATCCAAAAATCGATATGTCATCACTTTCAAGCGGAAGTTATTTGGCTAAGATCACTTCTGGAAATTCAACCAAAACTATGAAAGTAATAAAAGAATAAATTTGAGTTAGTTACTTTTTTAAGCCTTCGGAATTTTTTTCTGAAGGCTTTTTTTTTTGACTTTATTTAGAAAATCTAAATGTTTTTTACTTTTAAAAACCTCCATATCATAATTATTTGACCGATTAGACATTATCTAAAAACTTGTAGGTTAAATATCGTTGCAAATTCTTCAATAAAATTAATAAATGTAAATATTACATTTATTTATAATCAATAAAAATGTTATTTAATTGATAATTGTTTATTTATTGATTTCATATTTTGCTTTATATTAAAATAAATGTAATATTGTAAAACCAACCCTAAGTACCAATTTTGCAAATTATGTATCCTAAAGCTCCTTTTCATAAAAGTTTTTACTACAATAAAATTGCTTTTTTATGGCTGTTTTTAGGCTTTAATGTAGTGGCTCAGAATGAGGCTTTGGAATATTTTGATTTAAAAGAAGTGAGATTGCTGGAAAGCCCTTTTAGCAGGGCCATGGAAAAGGATAGGGAATATCTGCTTGAAATGGATGCCGACAGGCTTTTGGCACCTTACTTAAAAGAAGCAGGTCTTGTTTCCAAGAAAGAGAATTATCCCAACTGGGAAAGTACAGGATTGGATGGTCATATTGGAGGTCACTATCTTTCAGCATTATCGCTACTGTATGCTTCAACTGGAGAGGATGCTATTTTAGCCAAGGTGAATTATTTTGTAGACGAATTGGAACGCTGTAAAAAGGTAAATGGTAACGGTTATCTTTCCGGTATTCCAAATGGAAAAAAGATATGGGAAGAAATAGCCAATGCCGATATTAAAGCCAGTTCTTTCGGATTGAATGATCGTTGGGTTCCGCTATACAACATTCACAAAACCTATTCATGCTTGCGTGATGCCTATCTTTATGCAGGAAATGAAAAGGCAAAGCAAATGCTTTTATCGCTTACAGATTGGATGCTAAAAGAAGTTTCTGGGTTAAATGAAATCCAGATCCAAGACATGCTTCGAAGTGAACACGGCGGACTGAATGAGATTTTTGCAGATGTTTATGCCATGACGGGAAATAAAGAGTATCTAACACTTGCTCAAAAATTTTCCCACAAAGCAATATTAGATCCTTTGATTGCAGGACAGGATAATCTGAATGGAATGCATGCCAATACTCAGATTCCCAAAGTGATCGGGTTTAAACGAATTGCTGATCTTTCCCAAAACAAGCAATGGGATGATGCTTCCACTTTTTTTTGGAAAAATGTAACAGGAAAACGATCAGTGGTAATTGGAGGAAATAGCGTGAGCGAACATTTTAACGCTACAGATGATTTTTCGGGCATGATCAAGAGTATAGAAGGTCCTGAAACCTGCAATACCTACAATATGCTCAAGCTTACCAAGCAACTCTATGCAACATCTCCAACAACGGACTACATTGAATATTATGAAAAAGCTTTATACAACCATATTTTAACGACCCAGCATGCTGAAAAGGGTGGGTTCGTTTACTTCACGCCCATGAGACCAGGTCATTATCGTGTATATTCTCAACCGGAAACCAGTTTTTGGTGCTGTGTCGGTTCGGGTATGGAAAACCATGTCAAATATGGCGAAATGATTTATGCTCATCAAGGCGACAATTTATACGTAAACCTATTTATTCCATCAAAGCTCAATTGGAAATCCAAAAAAATAAAAGTTTTTCAGGAGAATAATTTTCCAGAAGAAGCTTCTACGAAGTTGACGATTGAGGTGGAAAAGAAAACTTTTTTTTCTCTGAAACTAAGGTCTCCGAAATGGACAGAAAAGCAAAAGGTAAAAATTCTCCTTAACGGTAAACAATACAAAACTAAAGAAGATAAATTCGGCTATTACACTATTTCAAGAAATTGGAAAAAAGGCGATCAGGTAGTGTTTCAATTGCCAATGCGACTCCAACAAGAACAGCTTCCAGATGGATCTGATTATTATGCTTTTACCTATGGCCCTGTGCTTTTGGCTTCTCGTTATGGAAGTGAAAACCAAAAAGGTCTTTTTGCAGATGATAGTCGGGGTGGGCATATTGCTAACGGGCCACAGATTCCATTGGCAGAGATTCCGATACTTTTAGAAAGTTCAGCTTCCTTGTTGAGTCATATCAATCCAATCAAGGAACATCCGCTTTCCTTTCATTTGGATGGCATCTACCAAGAACAATTCTCAAAAGGATTTGATCTACTGCCTTTTTATAAGATTCAAGCCGAACGCTACATCATCTATTGGCCTAAAGCCGATGCTGAAAAGGTGGAAGCCCTGCAAAAACAAAGGGTCAAAAAAGAAAATCAAGAACTCAAGCTCGATGCTATAACAACGGACAAGATGGTGGCTGGCGAACAACAGTCAGAAGCAGATCATTTCATTCAAATGGAAAATTCCAACACAGGTTACAGGGAAGACCTACATTTCAGGGATGCAAAAGGTTGGTTCAGTTATCAAATGAAAAATAAAACTGCCAATGCTCGATATCTATATGTAGCCTATTTTGATGCCAATGCAAAGAGTGTAATGAATATCAGTATTAATGGAAGGCTCCTCATCACAAAAGAAATGAAGGGAACATCAGGTGCTTCTGTGCAGTACTTGCAACTACCCCTTTCGGAGGTTGATTATACAAAGGAAACCATCACAGTTAAATTTTCTGGACAAGATAATGTGCCTACTTCAAAAATAGTTGAGGTTAGGCTATTGGACACTGTCTATAATTTGAATGAATAAAAATTAACATTAAAAAAATACATATAAACACTTTAAAAAATAAGATAATGAAACAAAACCTATTCAATTTAGGATTTTTTGGAAATAAAACTACAGTACTTGCTACTACAGTTTTGCTTTCGGTTAGTGGTCTATCTGCACAAACTTTTTCAAATTTTAGTTACCGAGGTAATGATGCGATTTATACCAAAAACCCTTTGAAAGCGGATGAATTTTATTCTCCAATTCTCCAAGGATGTTACCCAGATCCAAGTATTACAAAAAAAGGGAATGATTATTATTTGGTAAATTCTTCGTTTGCAATGTTTCCAGGAGTGCCAATTTTTCATTCTAACGATTTGGTGAATTGGAAACAAATCGGACACGTTTTGGACCGTCCTTCACAATTAAAAGTTGAAAGTGCAGGAATTTCGGCAGGAATTTATGCTCCAGACATTAAATACAATAAAAACAACGATACGTTCTACATGATCACTACGCAATTCGCTGGTGGCATGGGAAACATGGTCGTGAAAACTAAAGATCCAATGAAAGGATGGAGCGATCCAATCAAACTTCAATTTGACGGAATTGATCCTTCGCTTTTCTTTGACGATAACGGAAAAGCGTATGTAGTGCATAACGACGCTCCGGATAAAGGAAAAGAATTGTACAGTGGACATCGTGTCATCAAAATTTGGGATTATGATGTTGAAAATGATAAAGTAATTCCGGGTTCAGACAAAATTATTGTGGATGGAGGAATCGATATCACCCAAAAACCAATTTGGATTGAAGGACCACATATTTATAAAAAAGATGGTCGTTACTATTTGATGTGTGCCGAAGGTGGAACTGGAGATTGGCACAGCGAAGTGATTTTGGTAAGTGACAGTCCAAAAGGACCTTTCAAACCAGCTCCAAACAATCCGATTTTAACCCAAAGATATTTCGTAAAGGACAGAAAAGACAAGGTAGATTGGGCTGGTCATGCTGATTTGGTTGAAGGACCAAACGGAAAATACTATGGTGTGTTTTTGGCAGTTCGACCAAACGACAAGCTTCGTGTAAACACAGGCCGTGAAACTTTTATTTTGCCAATTGATTGGAGTGGAGAATTTCCGATTTTCGAAAACGGATTAATTCCGTTGCAACCAAAATTGAAAATGCCAGCTGGTGTTCAAAATCAAACGGGTCAGAATGGTTTTTTACCTAACGGAAATTTCACTTTTACAGAAAATTTCAAAAACGAAAAGTTAGACATGAGATGGATTGGTCTTAGAGGGCCACGAGAAAACTTTATTTCAATTGCAAAAGAAGGATTGAAAGTGAAGCCTTTTTCGTCTAATATCAAGGCGATGGCACCAACATCAACCCTTTTTTACAGACAGCAACACGCTACATTCGAAGCGACTACAACCTTGCAATACAAACCAAAATCAGAAAAAGATTTAGCAGGAATTGTTTGCTATCAGAATGAGAAATTCCATTATGTTTTAGGGTTAACCAAAAAAGCAAACGATTTTTATATTGTATTGGAAAGAACGGAAGGTGAAACTTCAAAAGTTATCGCAAGTGAAAAAATCAGCCTAGGAAAAGACGTCCAGTTCAAAGTGGAAGCCAAAGGTGATGCCTATTCTTTCAGCTATTCGCTTGATGGAAAAAGTTTTAAAAACCTTGGCGGAACAGTTTCTGGAGCTATCCTTTCTACCGATGTTGCAAAAGGCTTTACAGGAAGCATGATTGGTTTGTACAGCACTTCTGGAAATGATATCCAGCCATAATTTAGAATCTATCTGGTTTTGACTTTCGTCTTAAATCAGACAAAAAGAAATAAAATGATAAGAAAAATTGGTTTTCTGTATACTGTAGTAGTTTTTTTCAACTGCGGAAATACTAGTCAGTTGAAGGCTCAATCTGTGTCAAATGAAACTACAGCTTACACCAATCCTGTGATTTGGGCAGATCTTCCAGATTTGTCCATAACGCGATCGGGAAGCGATTTCTATCTCATCAGTACCACCATGCATTTGATGCCTGGAGCACCTGTCATGAAGTCGAAAGATTTGGTGCATTGGGAGACTGTGAGTTATGTTTTTGACCGTTTGACCGATAATTCAAAATATGATTTGCTCGACGGAACGGTTTACGGTCGTGGCCAATGGGCTTCGTCTATCCGACATCATGACGGAAAATATTACGTATTGTTTTCGCCAAATGATGAACCTTTCAAATCCTATATTTTTTCAACCGATGATCCTTCTGGAAAATGGAAATTGGTTTCAAGAACCGATCATTTTCATGATGCCTCGCTTTTTTTTGACGACGATGGAAGGGTGTATGTTTTCTATGAATCAGGTATGATTAGAGAACTAAAAAGCGATTTGTCAGGACCAAAAGAAGGTGGAATTGCCATGAAGTTATTCGAACGAGATGCCGAAGAAACGGGTTTGCTGGAAGGAAGTCAAGTTGTAAAACACAACGGAAAATACTATTTATTGATGATTTCGTGGCCAAAAAACGGCAGACGAAGACAATTGTGTTACAGGGCCGACAACATAACCGGACCTTATGAAAAGAAAGTAATTCTGGACGACAATTTTGCTGGTTTTTCAAACGTTGCCCAAGGTTGCATTATCGATGATGAAAACGGAAATTGGTACGGATTGGTCTTTCAAGATAGAGGAGGAGTGGGTCGTGTTCCAACCCTGATGCCTTGTCGCTGGGTTGACGGTTGGCCCATGCTTGGCGATGAAAAGGGTCGTGTTCCAGCCGAAGGCAAAATTCCGCTTAAAGCGTATGACAACCAAAACGGAATTATCTCAAGTGATGATTTTTCAAGCGAAAAATTAAATATTAATTGGCAATGGAATCATAATCCCGTGAATAAAGCTTGGTCGTTAAAGGACCGACAAGGGTATCTGAGATTAAAAACCAGTCGGGTTGTGGATAATATTTATTTGGCTCCAAACACCATTACGCAAAGAATGTATGGTCCAAAATGTTCAGGAACCGTAAGTTTGGATGTTTCGGAAATGAAAGATGGCGATGTTGCTGGTTTTAGTGCTTTTAATGGCGATTCGGGACTTCTTTCAGTCGTTGCAATTGGAGATGAAAAATACATCACGATGTCCACAAATGTTGTTCAATTACAGGAAAAGACAAAAGCTGTTTTGTCGGTTGAGGTAAATGAAATGGCTCGAATTCCTTTAAAAGATGATAAGGTTTTCTTTAGAATTGATGCTGATTTTAATCTGAAGAAAGACACAGCCCAATTTTATTACAGCACCGATAACAAAAATTGGAAACCAATCGGACAAGAGTTCAAGATGATTTTTGATTACAGAAGATTTTTTATGGGAACCAAGTTCGCCATTTTCAATTATGCTACAAAAAATATTGGAGGTTTTGTAGATGTAGATTTTTTCGAAATTAACGACACTTCAAAAATCAAATAAATGATTATGAAAAATTCAATTGTATTTGTTCTATGTTTCTTTTCAGTACTATATGCTTCTGCACAAACTATTGAAAAGCAAGCTCCAAAAGGTTTTGATGTGGAAAAAAAAGAAATTCCACATGGCAAAATTGATACGATTCAATACCATTCATCAACAGTCGGAACTAACAGAAAAGCCTTGGTATATACACCTCCAGGATTTAAAAAGAGTGAAAAATATCCCGTTTTGTACCTGCTTCATGGAATTGGCGGAGATGAAAAAGAATGGTTTAAAAACGGAACACCTCATATTATTTTAGACAATCTTTATGCACAAGGAAAGCTGAAGCCAATGATTGTGGTTTTGCCGAACGGAAGAGCCATGAAAGATGATCGGGCAACCGGAGATATTTGGGAAAAAGACAAGGTGGAAGCCTTTACAACATTCGAAAAAGATTTATTGAACGATTTAATTCCATTTGTTGAGAAAAATTATCCGGTTAAAAAAGACAGAGAAAATAGAGCGATTGCAGGACTTTCGATGGGTGGCGGACAAACCTTAAATTTCGGGTTGGGCAATATCAATAAATTTGCTTGGGTTGGAGGTTTTTCATCTGCACCAAATACAAAAGAACCTCAAGAATTGCTTCCAAATCCTGCTAAAGCAAAAGAATTGAAACTGCTTTGGATTTCGTGTGCCGATCAGGATCGATTGATGCCTTTCAGCAAAAGAACAAGCGATTATCTGACAGAAAATAAAATTCCACATGTTTTTTATATAGAACCAGGAGGACACGATTTCAAAGTCTGGAAAAATGATTTATATCTGTTTTCTCAATTACTTTTCAAACCTGTAAATCAACAAGAAGTCAATGATTTATTACAGTCAGAATAATTATGATTTTAAATATTCATCAAATTAATTTTTTTCTTTTACTGTGTACTTTTTTCAGCGGAATTGCATTTGCACAACAAACATCTGGAATCACAGAAAATATCATTTCAAATGAGAATGGTTTTCCAATAGTTTCAGTTGATGGAAAAGCTACTGCTATTTTTTATGACGCTTCAGAAGATGTAGCTGTAATTCGGGCTGTAAAAGATTTGCAGTCGGATATTCAAAAAGTCACAGGAAAACTACCGAATCTTTCAACATTAGAAACTTCTGGCGATTTTGAAATCATCATCGGAACTTTGGGAGACAACAAAATAATTGACCAATTAGTTGCATCAAAAAAAATAGATACTAAGGATTTAAAAGGAAAATGGGAAAGTTTTGTAATCACAACTTTAGAAAATAGAAAGTCCAAAAAACAGCTCATCATTGCAGGAAGCGACAGACGTGGAACGATTTATGGAATCTATGAACTGTCCAAACAATTAGGGGTTTCTCCTTGGCATTATTGGAGCGATGTTCCCGTCCAAAAACGCTCTTCGGCTTATGTAATTCCGGGATATTTTGCTTCGGGTGAACCAAAAGTAAAATACCGTGGGATTTTTATTAATGATGAAGAACCGGCTTTTGGAACTTGGACACGAACCAAATTTGGAGGCATCAACAGCAAAATGTATTCGCACATGTTCGAACTTTTGCTTCGTCTTCGTGCGAATTATTTTTGGCCTGCCATGTGGGGAAAAGCCTTCAATGAAGATGATCCTATGAATCCAAAAGTTGCAGATGAATACGTAATTGTGATGGGAACTTCACACCATGAACCGATGATGAGAGCCCAAAAGGAATGGGGAAATCACAGAACGGAATACGGAAACGGAGAATGGAATTACCACACCAATAAAGAAGGTCTTCTAAAATTTTGGGAAGATGGCTTTAGCCGAAATAAAAGCTATGACAATCTAGTTACGATGGGAATGCGAGGCGATGGTGACGAACCCATGAGCGATTTGGGAAGTGCCGAAGCCAATTTCAAATTGTTGGAACAAATCATGCGTGACCAAAGGAAAATCATTGAAAAAGTAACCAAAAAACCGGCGAAAGAAACACCTCAACTTTGGGCTTTGTACAGCGAAGTTCTGGAATATTATGACCTTGGAATGAAAGTTCCTGAAGACATGACGATTCTGCTTTGTGACGACAACTGGGGAAATGTCCGAAGATTGCCAGATTTGAATGGAAAAAAGCATCCTGGAGGTTATGGAATGTACTACCATGTGGATCTTCACGGAGCTCCAAGAGCCTATCAATGACTGAATATGACACAAATTCCGCACATGTGGGAACAATTGCAACTAACCTACGGTTATGGCGTTGACAAAATCTGGATTCTCAATGTAGGAGACTTAAAGCCAAATGAATATCCAATGGATTTTTTCCTGAACATGGCGTGGAATCCCACTTCTTTTACACAGGATAATCTTGAAAATTATACAGTAAAATTTACTGAAGATGATTTTGGAAAGTTTAATGCCAAAGAAATTGCAGAAATCATCAATTTATATTGTAAATACAATGCAAGAGTTTCCGCAGAAATGATGAATCATAAAACTTACAATCTTCAAAGTGGCGAATTTCTGCAAGTGAGAGATTCGTATTTAGCTTTGGAAACAAGAGCTTTAAGGCAATTTATCAATTTGGATGAAGCTTACAAAGATACTTACAAACAGATTGTTTTGCATCCTGTTCGTGCAATGGCAAATCTGTACGATATGTATTATGCAGTAGCAATGAATCACAAATTGGCGGAAGAAAAAGATCTAAAAGCGAATTATTGGGCAGATTATGCCGATGAATGTTTCGCCAGAGATGCAGATTACACAAAAGATTACAACCTCAACATTTCGGGCGGAAAATGGAATCACATGATGGACCAAACCCACATCGGCTATACATCTTGGGATGAACCGAAAGAAGGAAATATCAAGCCAATCATTTACAGAATCAAGCCCGAAGAAGCAAAAACGGGCGGTTATATTTTCGAAGAAAAGAATAGAGTAGTGGTGATGGAAGCCGAGCATTTTTTTGAAACTAAAGCTCCAGCAAAAACAAAATGGACGGTTATTCCAGATTTAGGAAGAACACTTTCGGGAATTGCTTTGATGCCTTACACCGAAAAAACAGACGGAGCTTTAATCAATTATCAATTAAAATTAAAAAATAATCCTTCGACCATAAAAGTGCATTTCTTCTTCGATTCTACATTACCTTTCAAGAATGGCGGTCATAGTGTAAAAGTTTCTTTTGATGGAAAAAACCCAAAAACCATCGGGATCAATCAAGAATTGACTTGGGCAAATAATTATACCAAAATGTATCCAACCTCTGCATCAAGATTGATTGAAAAAACAGAAACATTTACACTTCCAACAAATCAAAGCGGAGTTTATAATTTGATAATTGAACCCTTAGACCCGGGAATTGTCTTGTATAAAATTGTAATTGACAATGGAGGTTATGAAGAAACCTATCTAAAAATGTCTGAGAGTCCTAAAAACCGATAAAACCAAATCCTATGAATAGTTCTAAAATAATTTTGACGCTATTTTTACTCATTTCTACAACGAATTTGAGTTTTTCACAGAATAAAAAAGATAAGGTTTCTGCCCAGAAAGAATTTCGATATACCAACCCCATTACACGTGATTCTACTATTTCTATGCGCGATCATTTTATCATCAAAGTCGATGATTTGTGGTATTGTGTGGGAACTTCAAATCCAGTTTGGACAGGGCCAAATCCTGGAGTCCGAATGTTGGTTTCTAAAGATATGGTGAATTGGAAACAGCATTCTTTCATCATTGATGCCAAGAAACTTCCGAAAGATTCTCCATACAACGGAAGATTTTGGGCACCAGAAATTCATTTTATCCAAGGAAAATATTGGCTACTTGTCAACAGCGGAAAAGTCACCAAAGAAGATCCGAAAGGAATGGGCACTCACAGCATTTGGTTGTTTTCAGCGGATAAAGTGACTGGACCTTATAATTTGGTAAATGGTCCTTTGACACCACAATATAATAATGATTCAACTTTGTTTGAAGATGAGGATGGTCAGGTGTATCTGTATTGCAGTGGTAACGGACTTTTTCAGGCGAAAATTGATCTGAAAACAGGAAAATTAACAACTCCGATAGAAAAATTTTTAGATAAAAAACAACCAGGCTGGCCAGAATGGATGGTTGGTGGAATCGAAGGGCCTTTTGTCATCAAAAAAGAAGGAACTTATTTTATGTTTTTCTCCACTTGGACACGAGGTTATGAAGTCGGTTTATTAAAATCAAAATCACCTTTGGGACCTTGGGAATTGGCTTCACCTGAACCTATTTTTGGAACTAGAAAAAAAGGATACAGAACAGAAATGGCGAAAGAAAACGGCTACGACAACCTATTCTTTACCGATACCGAAGATCCTTATCAGGAAACGGGACACAATGCTCTTTTCATCGGTCCAGACGGAAATCTCTGGAATTCTTGCCATTATTTTATGTATGAAAAAAGACCTTATCCCTACAGTCAAACTTTTGAACCTTGGGAATCAGGACCACAAATGGGAATCGAACCAGTTCATTATAAAGATGGAATGTTCTACATCACAGGACCAACTTGGACCGAACAGATTATAAAATATTAAGTTTGAAATTTAAGAAATGACAACGAAATCATTACTAAAAAACTGTTTAACGTTTGGATTATTATTTTTCGGATTACACTTTTTTGCCCAAAATCCAATCATTCAAACCGCCTACACTGCCGATCCAGCTCCGATGGTTTTCAACGACCGATTGTATGTCTATACCAGTCATGATGAAGATGATTCTACGTGGTTTACAATGAACGACTGGAAACTGTTTTCCACCAATGATATGGTCAACTGGACAGATCACGGCGTTGTTTTATCGTATAATGATTTTGATTGGGCAAAACGTGATGCATGGGCTCCACAATGTATCGAACGAAATGGTAAATTTTTTATGTATGTGCCAATGTGGTCTAAAACCAATAACAAAGGTGCAATCGGGGTTGCAGTTGCCGATAGTCCGTTCGGGCCATTTCACGACCCGCTTGGAAAACCGCTTGTTCAGAGTGAATGGGGCGATATCGATCCGACGGTTTTCATTGATGATGATGGTCAAGCTCACATGTATTGGGGAAATCCAAAGCTCAAATATGTAAAGCTAAATGAAGATATGATTTCCTATTCCGGCGATATTGTTGAAGTGCCAATGACCGAAGAATCTTTCGGCAAAAGGGAAGGCAATCCGGAAAGACCTACAAAATATGAAGAAGGTCCGTGGCTTTACAAACGCAAAGAACTGTATTATTTGTTTTGGCCGGGAGGTCCGCTTCCTGAATTTATTGGCTATTCCACCAGCAAAAATGCCCAAGGTCCTTGGAAATACGGCGGAATCATCATGCCATCCGAAGGAAAATCGTTTACCAATCATCCGGGAGTTATTGATTTCAGAGGGAAAACTTATTTTTTCTATCACAATGGTGCTTTGCCAGGCGGTAGCGGATTTACAAGATCTGTTTGTGTGGATGAACTTAATTTCAATAAAGAGGGTTCCATTTCACCTTTCAAAATGAAAAATGGAATTACAAAAGCAATTGCTACTGTAAATCCATACACTTTCAATCAGGCGGAAATGATAGCTTGGTCGGAAAATGTAAAATCCTATCAGAACAAAGTTGCAGGAGTTTTCATCAAAGCAAAGAAAAGTGGAGCTTATTCGTGTGTGAAAAATGTAGATTTTGGAAAAGAAGGAGCTCAATCGTTTTCCGCAAGGGTAGGAACAACCCATAATGAAGAGGTATTTATGGAAGTTCGATTAGATGGGGTAGAAGGACCAATCGTTGGCACAATTAAAGTTCCATTGACGGGAGGAGACGACCGTTTTGAAACGGTTAAAATCAATTTATCAAACAAAATTACAGGAATCCACAATCTATATTTCGTGTTTAAGGGAAAAGCAGAAAAAGACATTATGTTTTTCGACTACTGGACGTTTTCAAAATAAATTACAATGAAAAAAAATATAATTCTATCGTTAATAAGCTTCTTTTTTTTATCGAATATTTTCGCACAAGTTGCCGAAATCTCAAGTCCGGATGGCAAACTTAAACTGAATATTTTTTCGGAAGATGGAAAAGCATCCTACTCCGTGACTTTTCAAGGGAAATCGATGCTTGAAAAATCACCTTTAGGTTTAATTACCAACGAATCTGATTTTTCTAAAAATTTAAAGTTTATTGAAAGCAAAAAAGATTTTGTTTCCAAAAAATACAGCAACGAGAAAATCAAAAAATCGGAAGTTGAATACAAAGCCAACACTTTGACTGTCGATTTTACCAATTCCGATGAGTTCAATATAGCGATTGAATTTCAGGTAAGTGACAACAATATCGCGTTTCGATATGAAGTTTTACCCATGAAAGACCGTTTTAGCTGTGTGGTTTTGTCGGAAGTAACAGGATTTAGATTTCCTTCACAAACAACCACTTTTTTGTCACCCATGATGAAGCCGATGACAGGTTTTGCACGAACAGCACCAAGCTACGAAAGTGGCTACAAAGCTGATGCTGAATTAGGAACAAAAGCCGATTATGGTTACGTTTTTCCCGGACTTTTTCACATCGGAAATGACGGTTGGGTTATGCTGTCAGAAACGGGAGTTAGTAGTTTGTATTGTGCTTCTCATCTTGACACCACTTCAGATAAAAATCTTTATCACGTTGCCTATCCGAATAGGGCTGAAAACAATGGTTTCGGAAGTACAGGTGCAACGCTTTCTCTTCCAGGAAAAACACCTTGGAGAACCATTACAGTTGGAGAAACTTTAAAGCCAATCGTAGAAACTACGATTCCTTTTGATGTGGTAGAACCACTTTACGAACCTTCAAAAAAGTATAATTTTGGACGTTCAACTTGGAGCTGGATTCTTTGGCAGGACAACAGTATGAACTATGAAGACCAAGTAAAATTTATCGATTTGGCATCAAAAATTGGTTATGAATACATTTTGATGGATGCTCTTTGGGATAAAAACATTGGCAAAGAAAGAATGAAAGAACTTGTCCAATATGCGAAATCCAAAAATGTTAATGTGATGCTTTGGTACAATTCAAATGGCACTGCCAATGATGCTCCAATGGGACCGAGAAACAAAATGAGTTCTTCCATTGAAAGAAAAAAAGAAATGAAATGGCTGAAAGAAGTTGGAGTAAAAGGATTGAAAGTCGATTTCTTCGGAGGAGACAAACAGGAAACAATGCGTTTGTATGAAGATATTTTGTCGGATGCCAATGATTTTGGTCTTATGATTATTTTTCACGGTGCCACTTTGCCAAGAGGTTGGGAAGTGATGTACCCAAATTTTGCTGGAAGCGAAGCCGTTTTAGCTTCAGAAATGCTTTATTTTTCGGAAGATGTTCGTAAGCAGGAAGCCTTTTTTGCGACTTTGCATCCGTTTATCCGAAATACAGTTGGAAGTATGGAATTCGGAGGGACTTTTCTCAATAAATTTTTAACCAAATCCAATACAGAAAAAAATAAAAGATTAACAAGCGACGGATTTCAGTTGGCGACGGCAGTTTTGTTTCAAAATCCAATTCAGATGTTTGCAGTAATGCCAAATAACCTGACAGATGCTCCAAAATTCCAATTGGATTTTATGAAAGACGTTCCAACCCTTTGGGACGAAACGGTTTTCATCGACGGTTATCCTGGGAAATATTCGGTCATTGCAAGAAGACATCACGATAAATGGTATGTTGTAGGCGTGAATGCCGAAAAAACGTCTAAAAAATTAAAACTCATTCTTCCCATGTTGGCAGGCAAAAAAGTGGAACTAATCAATGACGATAAAGCCGGAAATACTTTCACAAAGACGATTTCCATTAATAAGAAGGGAGAATACGAAATTGAAATACAACCAAGTGGAGGATTTGTATTGAAGAATTAATTGATATAAAAAAGTATTTTACTTGACACCCATAAACTTAAACGTAAATCCGTCGGCTACTTTTGCCTTGTATTTTACCTCGTCAAAGGTGTAAAGAAACGATCCTTTTCTTGATGAACTTCGGTCTTTTTCTTCAATTTTAATTAAGATGTCTAGAGCATTTATTTTATTGATGAAATTTCGTTTGTCGAGTTCTTCACCCAGAATAACTTCATAAACCGATTGAAGTTGTTTCATCGTAAATTTTTCAGGCAACAATTCAAACCCAATAGGTTTTGTAGCAACACTGTGTCGTAGCCAACTGATTGCATCGGATACCATTTGGTTGTGATCAAAAATTAGTGGTGGAGCCTCGTTAATCGAAAACCATTTGGCCGAAAAATCTTCATTTATTTTTGTCTTTTCGGTAAGATTAATTAAGGCAAAATAGGAAACCGAAACCGTTCTTTCAACAGGATCACGATCCAAAGCACTGTAGGTTTGCAATTGTTCCAAATAGACATTTTCCAAGCCCGTCAGATGGTGCAAAACACGATTGGCAGCTTCGTCCAGACTTTCATTTTTCTTTAAAAAACCTCCCATCAATGACCAATTGCCTTTTTCAGGTTCAAAATCTCTTTTTATCAGTAATATTTTCAAATCCTGCTTATCAAATCCAAAAATAATACAGTCAACCGCTAGTAAAAATTTATCCTGTTCCGTATAGTTTTCCATAATTGCAAAAAAGCAAATATACTAAAGTAGTTTGTAAATGAACCCTAATTCCAACACAGAAATCAGTTGTATTAAATATTTAAGTGTATAAATTACATTTATTAAAAAAGTACCTTATATTTGTTCTATTAACCTAGATTTCTCTATACAAAGTCTTTTTAGAAATTAAAGATTAAAAACGATAGCACATGAAAAAATACGTAATTGGATTGGATTATGGAACCGATTCTGTCAGGGCCGTTTTGATTGATACTGATAACGGTTCAGAAATAGTATCTGAAGTACATTTTTACAAAAGATGGAAAGCCAATCTATTTTGCAATCCATCAAAAAACCAATTCAGGCAACATCCTTTAGATCACATAGAAGGATTGGAACACACCATCAAAACGGTGGTTTCAAGAAGTGGAGTAACTCCCGAAACGGTAGTTGGAATTTGTATTGATACGACAGGTTCATCACCAATCCCAATAACCAAAAACGGAATTCCATTGGCTTTCGCCGAAGGATTTGAAGAAAATCCAAATGCGATGATGGTACTTTGGAAAGACCATACGGCTATAAAAGAAGCAGCGGAAATCAACAATTTGGCTGCAAACTGGGGAGGAGAAGATTTTACCAAATTTGAAGGAGGAATCTATTCTTCCGAATGGTTTTGGGCAAAAATCCTCCACATTATTAGAAAAGACGAAGCGGTTAAAAAAGCAACCCACACTTGGATGGAACATTGCGATTGGTTAACATATTTGTTGATTGAAAACGAGGACTTAAAAACATTTAAACGAAGCCGTTGTGCTGCAGGACATAAAGCGATGTGGCACGAAAGCTGGAACGGACTTCCTTCCGAAGAATTTCTTTCCAAACTCGATCCTTATTTGGGAGATTTGAGAAAAAATCTCTATCAGGAAACTTTCACATCAGATGTTGTAGCTGGAAATTTAAGTACAGAATGGGCTGAAAAGTTAGGTTTGACAACGAATACAGTCGTGGCAGTTGGAACTTTCGATGCACATGCTGGAGCTGTTGGAGCCAAAATCGACGAGCATGTTTTAGTTCGGATTATGGGAACTTCAACCTGCGATATCATGATTTCTTCGCCTGATGCTATTGGCACCCATACCGTAAAAGGAATTTGTGGCCAAGTTGACGGCTCGGTTGTTCCCGGATTGATTGGATTGGAGGCTGGACAATCTGCTTTTGGTGATGTCTTGGCGTGGTTCAAAGATTTGCTTTCATGGCCAATTGATTATTTGGTGATGCAATCTGACATTCTTTCGGAAGGACAAAAACTGTTGCTTCAAGCAGAAATCGAAACCAATTTTATAAAAACTTTGACTGCTCAAGCTGAAAATATTCCCTTGACAGAAGCCGTTCCGATTGCCTTGGACTGGATCAATGGCAGAAGGACTCCAGACGCCAATCAAGAATTGAAAAGTGCTCTTTCAGGTTTGTCATTGGGAACAAAAGCACCCCATATTTTCAAGGCTTTGGTTAATGCCATTTGTTTTGGTTCGAAAATGATTGTTGAACGTTTTGAATCTGAAGGAATCAAAATTGATACTGTCATCGGAATTGGAGGTGTCGCTAGAAAATCGCCTTTTATCATGCAAACGCTTGCCAATGTTTTAAATAAACCAATAAAAGTGGCACAATCCGATCAGGCTCCAGCATTGGGAGCTGCTATTTATGCTGCTGTTGCTGCTGGAGTTTATGAAAATGTAATCCAAGCGAGCCAAAAAATGGGAAGCGATTTTGAAGCTGTTTATTTTCCGCAATTAGATCAAGTCAAAGAATATCAGATCACACTAGAATCCTACAAACTTCTTGGTGATTTTGTAGAAATACTAATCCAATCTAAAAGATATGAACTCCATTTATAAAGACTTAAAACAGGAGTGTTATGAGGCCAATATGCAATTAGATGCCTTGAATCTCGTTATTTACACCTTCGGAAACGTAAGTGCTGTTGATCGTTCGAAAGGTATTTTTGCAATCAAGCCAAGTGGCGTTCCGTATGAAATCCTCAAACCAGAAGATATCGTGATTGTTGATTTTGAAAATAATATCGTCGAAGGAACGATGAGACCATCATCCGACACAAAAACACATGCCTATCTCTATAAACATTGGGAAAATATTGGAGGAATCGCCCATACTCATGCAACTTTTTCGGTGGCTTGGGCTCAAGCACAACGCGATATTCCGATTTTCGGAACCACTCATGCCGATCATCTCACGACCGATATTCCATGTGCTCCACCAATGTCGGACGAATTGATTCAAGGAAATTATGAACACAATACAGGAATTCAAATTTTGGATTGTTTCAAGGAAAAAAAGCTTTCGTATGAAGAAGTGGAGATGGTTTTAATTGGCAATCACGGACCCTTCACTTGGGGAAAAAATGCAGCCAAAGCTGTTTACAATAGCAAGGTTTTGGAGGCTGTCGCCGAAATGGCTCATCTGACATTGCAAATCAACCCGAATGCCCCAAGATTAAAAGACGCATTAATTCAAAAACACTACGATCGTAAGCATGGGAAAGATGCCTATTATGGTCAATAATTTTATATAAAATGATAGATATTACCGCAAAAGAAGTTTGGTTTGTAACGGGAAGCCAACATTTATATGGCGAAGAAACCTTGAAACAGGTAGCCATAAACTCTGAAGAAATAGTAAAAAATCTCTATGCTTCAACCCATATTCCAGTGAAAATGGTGTACAAAGGAGTTTTAAAAAGTTCCGATGAAGTAGAACAATTGATGCAGGAAGCCAATTTCGAAAAAAATTGCATTGGAATTGTAGCTTGGATGCATACTTTTTCGCCTGCCAAAATGTGGATCCGAGGTTTAAGTCTTTTGAAGAAACCTTTGTGCCATTTGCATACACAATTCAATGCCGAAATTCCGTGGCAAACCATCAACATGGATTTTATGAACCTGAACCAATCGGCTCATGGCGACAGGGAATTTGGCTTTATGATGAGTAGGATGCGAAAAAAACGCAAGGTAATCGTAGGACATTGGAAAGCCGATAAAGTACAGCAAAAACTAGGAATCTGGACCCGTGTGGCTTTGGCTTGGGACGATCTTCAAGGTGCTAAATTTGCCCGAATTGGCGATAATATGCGTGAAGTTGCCGTTACCGAAGGCGATAAAGTTGAAGCCCAAATGCGTTTTGGATTCTCGGTAAACGGTTATGATTCTTCGGATGTTGTGAAGCACATCAAGCAAGTTTCGGACCAACAGGTTCAGGATTTGATGGCAGTTTATGAAGCGTCTTATAACTTGACTTCTTCTTTGCAAGAAGGTGGTTCGATGCGAGAGTCTTTGGCGGAAGCCGCAAAAATTGAATTGGGATTGAGAGCTTTTTTAGAAGAAGGAAATTTTAAAGGTTTTACCGATACCTTCGAAAATCTTGGCGAATTGAGACAGTTGCCAGGAATTGCAACACAGCGATTGATGGCTGATGGATATGGTTTTGGAGGAGAAGGCGACTGGAAAACGGCGGCATTGTTGAGAGCCGTGAAAGTTATGAATGTAGGACTTGAAGGCGGAACCTCGTTCATGGAAGATTATACCTATCATTTCACAGGCGATAAATCCTATGTTTTAGGTTCGCACATGTTGGAAATTTGTCCGTCGATTGCTGCTGGAAAACCTTCATGCGAAGTGCATCCTCTTGGAATAGGAGGCAAGGAAGATCCTGTTCGCTTGGTGTTCAATTCGCCTGCTGGAAATGCCATCAATGCTTCTTTGATTGATATGGGAAATCGTTTCAGGCTGTTGGTCAACGAAGTAGAAGCGGTCGAGCCGATGCAGGATTTGCCAAATCTTCCCGTTGCACGAGTACTTTGGGATGCAAAACCCGATCTTGAAACGGCTGCAACAGCATGGATCTTGGCAGGTGGAGCTCATCATACCGTATATAGTCAGGCCATAACTACTGAATATATGGAAGATTTTGCCGATATTGCAGGCATAGAATTACTGGTGATGGACGACAAAACCAACATCAGGGATTTCAAGGATAAAATCAATGCCAATGAAGTATATTATCATTTGTTCCAGCATAAAATGTAACTCAAAATAAATACGATCATGGGTAGAAAATATAAATATGGTTTTTGTCTTATGCTAAGCTGTATGCTGTTTTTCAGTTGCAAAGACGATAAAAAAGAAGAAAAAATGACAACAGAAAACATGATTCAAAAAGGGTCTATCGAAAAATCAGAATATGCCACAACTCCTGAAGGGGTGAAAATTGAAAAATATACGTTGGAAAATTCTAACAGAATGAAAGTCGAAATCATCACTTTTGGCGGAATTATCACATCCCTTACAGCTCCAGATAAAAATGGAAAGTATGAAGATGTGGTGTTGAGTTATACCACTCCAGAAGATTATTTTGAAGGAAATCCGTATTTTTTTGGTGCCATAATCGGAAGATTTGGCAACCGAATTGCGAAAGGACAATTTTCGCTTGACGGAAAAAAACACCAATTGACCATTAACGACGGTCCGAACCAGTTGCACGGCGGAAAAGGTTTTGACAAGGTAGTTTGGACGGCAACTCCTGTTGAAGATGCAGAACATCCAACCCTAAAACTTTCCTACACCAGCAAAGATGGGGAAGAAGGCTATCCGGGAAATTTGGCTACCGTTGTTACTTACACTTTAACAGCTGATAATGCTCTCGAAATTGCTTATGAAGCCACAACCGATCAAAAAACGATTGTGAATTTGACACAGCATTCTTATTTTAACCTTTCGGCAAATTTTAGCAACACCATTCTAGATCACGAATTGATGATGAAAGCTGGGAAAATGCTTCCTGTTGATGCAACTTTAATTCCGACAGGTGAATTGAAGCCAGTTGCTGGAACGCCATTCGATTTTACGAAAGCAAAAGAAATTGGAAAAGATATCAATGCAAAAGATGATCAGCTTGAAAAAGGTTTGGGATATGATCATTGCTGGGTTTTTGATGACCAGAATAAAAGCTTGAAAGAAGTGGCGACTTTATATCACAAAGCTTCAGGACGTTTTATGCAGGTTTACACGGATCAGCCTGGAATTCAGTTCTACAGTGGTAATTTCCTTGATGGAAAAAAAGCCAGCAAAACAGGTGGAAATTATGAAAAACGTACAGGTTTATGCCTAGAGACACAGCACTTTCCTGATGCTCCAAACCATCCTGAATTTCCTTCGGTTGTGTTGAATCCAGGAGAAAAATATACGACTAAAACTACTTATAAATTTTCTGTGAGATAATTTTAAAGTTAAATAAATAAAGATAAAAGCCGGTTGCACTTTCAAAGTAAACCGGCTTTTTTGCTATAAAAACTTCGCTTTCAACTCCGGTGTCGGAATCATGCAAGCATCTTTTTTTCCATACCATTTATAGCGATTTTTGGCTACATAATCATAAATAGGATTTCGAAGTGAAGTTGGGATAATCTTAAAAATGATACTCAAACCTAAAAATCCTCCCAGATGCTTTGCTATTTCAATTGCAGCAGATGATTTATAGAAATAGGCAATTCCAGGTTCGTATAAAATAATACTGTCAATATTTTTGGTATCAATACCAATGTGTTTCAGAATTTCTTGACCCAAATCAGATTGCAAGGCAACAAACCTGAAAACATCTTTTTTATCTCTTTTTATGACGTATTGCACAAACGAATCACACAAATTGCAAACGCCATCAAACAGAATTATCTTTTTATCCTTCGGTAAATTCATTTTTTTATTTTTTTGCTTCAACAAATTCTAGAGCATCCAAACTCACAGTTGATGTAAAAACACCATAATTTACAACCGCTTTGTTTCTTTCAATTTTGTCGATCGTTCCTATAGATTTTCCGTCTAGCATTCGAACCCTATCTCCAAGTTTCAGTACGGGTTTTGGTTTTTCAGGAACCAAAGAAGCCTTGATTTTCTTTTCTTTTTTCTCCTGACGGATTTCCTCCACCTGAACCGTAACTTCCTTGATGATTTCTTTTTTAATTTCCTGTTTGACTTTTATTTCCTTAGGAGTTGCCTTTTTTCGTTTCGAATTTTCTATCTCAATGATTTTTAGGAATTCTCCAATCAAATCTTTTTTATTTTTATTATTGAAATATTTCTCGGCAATATCATCAATTTTTTGTCCAATGTAAATAATCTTCTGATTGCTGTCATATAATTCCTGATAGCTTTCCAGTTTTTGCTTGATTTTCGCATTGGTAGCTTCCATCTTCTTGCTTTCTTCTCTCGCTTTTGTTTCTTCTTCTTTTAAATTCAAAGAAGTTTTTTCGAGTTTTGAACGTTCTTTTTGCAAGGTTGCAATCGTCTTGTCAAATCGCACTTTTCCGCCTTCAATTTTCTTTTTTGCACGATTGATCAAACCAAACGGAATCCCATTTTTTTGAGCTACTTCAAAAGTGAATGAACTTCCGGCTTGACCCAAAATCAATTTATACATCGGTTCAAGTGATTTTTCATCAAAAAGCATGTTTGCATTTGTAGCAAAAGGCAACTCATTCGCCAGCATTTTCAAATTGGAATAATGAGTCGTAATGATTCCAAAAGCTTCCCGATGATAAAATTCTTCCAAGAATGTTTCGGCCAAAGCACCACCCAATTCTGGGTCAGAACCTGTACCAAATTCATCAATCAGAAACATCGTTTTGCTATTGCATTTCTTCAAAAAGTAGTTCATGTTTTTGAGTCGGTAACTGTAGGTACTCAAATGATTTTCAATAGATTGGTTGTCTCCAATGTCCGTCAAGATTCTGTCAAACAAAAACGTTTCGCTTCGTTCGTGAACCGGAATCAACATACCGCTTTGCAACATTAATTGCAAGAGTCCAACGGTTTTCAGCGAGATGGTTTTTCCTCCAGCATTCGGTCCAGAAATCACAATAATCCTGCTTTCCTGATGCAATTCGATCGTTTGAGGATACGTAATTTCTTTTTTCTGCTTGTTCGTCAAATACAAGATAGGATGGAAGGCTTCCCTAAAAAACAATCTTCTGTTTTCAGTAATCGTCGGCAAAATTCCGTTGATTTTATTTGCATATTTAGCTTTTGCCGAAACGACATCAATATCGCTCAAGAAATCCTGATACTGAATAATCAAAGGCAAAAACGGCCGAATATCATTCGAAAGTTGTTTTAAAATCCTCTCAATTTCTTCCTTTTCTTCGTATTCCAAATTGCTCAATTCACGCGAATATTTTAAGGTTGCTTCAGGCTCAATATAAGCGATACTTCCTGTTTTGGAACTGCCCAAAATAGAACCTTTCACTTTCCTTCTATACATTGCCAAAACCGCCAAAACCCTACGGTTTTCAACAAAACTTTCCTTGATGTCATCCAGATAACCCAAACCACTGTATTGCAATAGCGAAAGTCCAAAACTCTGGTTTACTTTCCCTCGAACCACCTTCATCTCGCTTCTGATATGCTGTAAATCCGGTGAAGCATTGTCTTTGATTTCGCCATATTTATCCACGACAACTTCAATTTTCTTGATGATGTCTTTCGTCAATTCAAGTTCCGAAGCCCTGTTGTTCAAGGTCGGATAATAGTCGTCAAACTTCTTGAAAAACTGCAAAAGTGTGTTGGAAGTATCCGAAATATTGGCAATTTTCCTAAAACTGCCCACTTCCAAAGTACTATTTTCAATTGCCAGAAACTTGATTTCGTGTGCAATCGAGTCGAAACCGTGGTTCGGAATCGCGTTATTATTTTGAAACGACGAAACATATTCTGATGTTTGGCTCAAAGCCTCCATCAACGTTTCCTTGTCCTTGAAAGGCGTGATGTTCAATGCTTTTTCCATACCCAAATCGGTGTTGCAAAGCGCCGAAACGGTCTCTAAAACGGTAGGAAATTGTAAATCTTGTAAAGTTTTTTCTGTTATGGATATCATGTTCCGTTATAAGTTGGGAAGCCCCAAAGTTACAAAGATTCACACGATTATTGAATCGGCTTTAGCTTTAATTTAGGAGCAAAACAATGGCATTTGTTCAATCCATATTCCCGCCTTTTTTCCAAATCTTTTGTCCCGAACCCCGGGACAAAAGGATTTTCCCTTAAGTCGGGGCTAGATGAAACCTTTAGGCTTCTTTTAATCCTTTTTTTCCAATCGAAATCTATAAAAATTGAGTAGTGATTTTCGATAAACTTTGCGAACTTTGCGATTAAAATCATCTAAATGCAAATCAACCTAGAACCTTCCTGGAAAAACATTTTATCAGACGAATTTGAGAAACCTTATTTTAAAAACCTCATAGAATTTGTAAAAGCAGAATATTCACAACACACTTGTTACCCAAAAGGGCCTCAAATATTTTCAGCCTTCGATAGTTGCCCTTTTGATAAAGTAAAAGTCGTTATTATTGGGCAAGACCCTTATCACGGAGTGGGTCAGGCGAATGGTTTATGCTTTTCTGTCAACGATGGAATCGCTTTTCCTCCATCCTTGGTCAATATCTTTAAAGAAATCCAAACCGATTTGGAAAAACCTTTTCCTGCAACTGGAAATTTAGAGCGTTGGGCAAAGCAAGGCGTTTTATTGTTGAATGCAACCTTAACGGTTAGAGCTCACGAAGCAGGAAGTCACCAAAATAAAGGCTGGGAAACGTTTACAGACGCTGTAATCCAGAAAGTTTCCGACAGCAACGAAGAAGTTGTATTCCTACTTTGGGGAGGATTTGCAAAGAAAAAAGGCTTGAAAATCAACCGGGAAAAGCATTTGGTTTTAGAAACGGGACATCCTTCGCCTTTGAGTGCCAATCGTGGTTTGTGGTTTGGAAATCAACATTTTAGTAAGGCAAATGCTTACTTGAAAGCGAAAGGTAAAAAAGAAATTGAGTGGTAGATTTCCAGACCTAACAGGTTTTCAAAACCTGTTAGGTCTTTAATATCCTTAAATCGAAAAGATTAAAAAATACCTAAAGATTTTATTTTAGCCCTGACTGGAGGGAAAATCCTTTTTATTTTTTTTCTTTAAAAAAATAAAAAGATTTGGAAGGAAGGCAGGAACATGGATTGAACAAATGCCTGCTGTTTAGCTCCTAAAATCAATTCAAAGTCAAAGCTCCCAGGATTTCTTCGGACATGAATGGTCCTCCCGGATATCGTGCGGTATAATCTAGATTGAGCCAGATTTGACCACGTTCGTCGATGTGATAATGGATTTCCTTGCCTTTGCTTTCCTGTTTGAAAAGTACTTCCTTGATGAGATAGTTGACGGCTTCCAGATCGGCCTTACTGCCAATTAGCATCTCGGGATAGATGTGTCCGCCAGTGTGAATGAGTCGGGGAGTGCCACCAACAGCCCGAACACAGGCTGCCATGAGGATTGCATGGTCATCACAATCGCCAGAAAAATGTTCTAGAGATTCGCTTGCTGCTGCAATATATTCTTTTCCTTTTGGATCGTTGACATAGTTCCACCTATGCTTAATTTCCTTGAAAACAGCAAAACACTGAATGGTAACCCTGTATTGTTGATAACCTTTAATATTGCGAAAATTCTTCGTTGTAGCCATTAAGGCAAAATTTCGAACCTTCGGGTTGCTGTAATCAATGGCGTTCAGGATTTTGGACTTGTTGGGAAACGGAAGTAATTTTGCCAAGATGATGTCCTGCGGATTGGGATCGTCGAGCATGGTGTACATCATGGAGCGATAGTCCTCAAAAACGGCATTGAAACCATAATTTCCAAAGGTGCTTCCATAAATTAAGACAATTAGATAAAGTCCAAGACAAACAATAATGATGGTTCGTAAGGCTCTTAATATGAGCTGGATGATGGCGATTAAGACAATGAAAAGTAAAATCCTGTCGATTTGAAATGGCCATTCAGGATCAATAATATTTTGGTGAATAATGATAAAAACCGGAATCGCGATTAGGATATTCAATAAAAAAATAATCACATTGTCCCAAGGTTTTTTGACCTGGAGCTTGCTTTTTATTTCTTGAATACTAATGTCTTTGAAGTGTATCATATACCAAAATGGCAACAGCTTTCTAGGTTTTGACTATATCAGCAAAAGTACCTTTTTTATCGATAATAGACAGTTCGAGCAGTTGATTTTGGACTTTGTTTAACATTTCCTCGGATAATTGCTTTTGGGACCATTCGGTCAAGGAAAGCCATTCCTGGATATCCTCTTGTTTTTGATGATAACGTTCAGATAATGTTTTGTCTATGTTGGGGATTTCCTTGAATTCTGAAGTGGTTTGGTTGATGATTTTGAGGATTTTTTCGATAGTTTCCGGATGCTTTTCAAGGATTTCATTTCTAACGGCAATTACGAAACAGGGCCAAGGAGTAGGGCAGTCGTCGATTCTTCGGAAAATTCCTTTGTCGACCAAAGGTTTTGTCATGAAACGTTCCCACATAAAATAATCTGCTGTTCTGTTTGATAAGGCTTCAACGGCTCCATCGATAGTATTGACGATTTCGAATTGTAAATTATCTGTTTTCCAACTGTTATTATGAGCATTCACATAGGCCATTAATTGAGAACCAGAACCGATTCGGCTGATGGCTACTTTTGTGTTTTCTAAATCAGAAATCGTTTGATAGTTTGATTTTGCATCAACGTGAATTCCCCAAATCAAAGGAGAGTTTACGTAAACTTGCACAATTTTGCTCGGATTTCCTGCTACAATGTCCTTGATGATTCCTTCGGTTAAAATAACGGCGATATCAGTTTCTTCGTTGCGAAGCATCTGGCATAATTTGCCAGTTCCTTCCGGAACATCTGTCCATTGCAGGTCTATTCCTACTGCTTCAAACTCGTTATTTTCGATGCAAAGATGCCAAGGCAAATTGAAATGTTCTGGAACTCCAGCTATTTTTATGGTTTTCATTTAATAGGTATTAAGATAGGAGTATTAAGTATTAAGACTTTGCATTGAGGTTATTGGATATTATTTTTCAGTTGCCACCATTTCCAAATCACTCCCTCTTTGTCTGGATAATCTTCGATGAAATTGAAACCTACTTTTTGTAAAACATGATTGGAAGCTCCATTTTTGGCATGGGTGTAGGCGTTCATTTCTTTGATATTCATTTTATTTAAACCATAGTCAAGCCAAGCGATTGAGGCTTCGGTTGCATAACCTTTGTTCCAAAATTTTTCGTTTAATCGATAGCCATAATCATAGAAATTCGTGTTTCCGTTTTCAATGTGATCATTTACAAATTTGATTCCGGTCCAGCCAATAAACTCATTTGTTTCTTTTAAAATGGTTGCAAATCGGCCTATTTTATTATCAACATATTGCTTTTGGACCATTTCAATTACTTTGATCGTTTCCTCAATCGTTTGGGTTGGATTTTGCCATAAATATTTATGAACTTCTGGATTATGATCCATTTCAAACATAGCTTCGGCATCGGTTAATTCTAACGGACGAATAATAAGGCGAGTGGTTTCTAAAACTAAATCCATGTCGGGTCAATTTGTTTTAAATGATAATATAAATGCTCAAAGTAATCTTCAATTAAAAATTTTAAATCAGATTCTTCGCCGTTTGGAAGAATCAATTTATAAGCTAAAGTTTTTTCTGTTTGATTTTTTATGATGTGCAAAGCATGAACATTCAAGCTTATCCACAAATCTAATAATTCTTGATTGTTTTTATTTTGATAATCATTTGATTTTACTAAATCATCTGGGCTGTAAGTTCTAATTTTATAGGGTTTTTCAAAGGTTTGAATTTCAGTAAACCGTTGAATATTATTGATAGCTGAATCTATCAAATGCCCTAAAATTTCCTTTTTAGACCACTTGTTTTCTGAAAGTTTTATTTCAAAATCTGCGATAGAATTAGTCGAATATAAAACCTGAAAACGGTTCAATAGTAAGCCAAATTCCTCTAATTTCTCTTCCATATTAATTTTTGTGTGGATTATTTAATTTTTAAATTTGAAATCACAACTCTATAGCCATCAGGATCAAGAATCATTTTTCCATTTTCATTCCAATATGGGTTTCTTGCTTCAATGAATTCAATTTTGTTAGCCAATAACTTATCATGAATCACCTCAAATTCTAGTTTTGTATTGGGATAAAAAACCAAAATATCTTCTTCGCTAAAATTAAAGGCAACAGCTTCATCTGATTTTGTAAATTCTAAATGCCAGTTTTCATTCGATTTGCCAATAAAAATACCATCATAACCGCTGTGGTTTTCAAAACCACCAAGCAAATCAAATCCTAATACATTTATGTAAAAGGATTTAAGTTGTTCTAAATTGTTGGTATGTCTTGCAAATCGGAATGTCATTTTTTTTATAAAATCTTAATACTTAAACTACTTCGATAATTTATCTAAAACATATTTAATCAATTCATCAACAGCTTTATAAGGGTCTTCACTAAAAGTTCCGCTTGCACGGTTGGCAATGATGGCATTAAAGGACAAAGCATTGTGTCCTAACAAAGCAGACAAGCCATAAATGGCAGCCGTTTCCATTTCAAGATTCGTAATTCTATTATCTTCAAATTTGAAATTATCCATTTTAGCATTCAACTCTGAATCCTGAATTCCAAGTCGTAAAACTCGTCCTTGTGGACCATAAAATCCTCCAGCTGTAGCTGTAATTCCCTTGAATATTTTTTCGCTCTCAATTAATTGTTCCAATTTTTCACTGCATTTGATGGCGTAAGGTTTTCCTTTTCTCGCGTCCCAATTTGTGTGATTGATGAAAGCTTCTTCGATTGCCGAATTTGAAACTTCATCAATCAAATAAGAGCGAAGCATATTATCCAATCCCAATCCAAATTTTGACATCACAAAACTATCCACAGGAATATCTTCTTGCAAAGAACCCGAAGTTCCGATTCGGATAATGTTTAAAGAAGTTAATTCTTCTTTGGGTTGGCGTGTTTCCAAATCAATATTAACCAAAGCATCCAGTTCGTTTATAACGATATCAATATTATCGGGACCAATTCCGGTTGACATTACTGTGATTCTTTTTCCTTTGTAGATTCCGGTTTGGGTTTTAAATTCTCTTTTCTGAGCGGAAAATTCAATCTTGTCAAAGAATTGCGTGATTTTTTCAACACGATTTTGATCGCCTACGAAGATGATATCATGGGCAATATGTTCTGGTTTTAAATTCAAATGGTAAACGCTACCGTCTGGGTTTAATATTAATTCTGATGATTGTATCATTGGTAATTTAAAGATTTAAAAATTGAAAGATTAAAAGATTCTGAAAGAATTAACCACCTACACGTTTTACTTTAAAGCCTTTTTCTTTCAAGATATTCATGATCTTATCACGATAATCTCCTTGAATGATGATTTCCCCGTCTTTAAAGCTTCCGCCAACAGCTAATTTACTCTTTATTTCTTTGGCAAGAATTTTAAAATCTTCGTCTTCGCCTTCATAACCAGAAATTATGGTGGTTGGCTTTCCTTTTCGTTTTTCATATTTACAAATCATTGGTTCTTTTTGAACAAATAATTCATGGTTTTTTTCCTCAACTGCTTCTGGTTCGTTTGAAACCTGATGATCTGGAAAAAGGTTTTTTAATTGGTCTTGTAAATCCATATTTTATAAATTTTCAAAAAACAAATTCCAAATTCCAAAGATTAGAATTGGAATTTGGAATTTCATTATTTGAATTAATATATTATTTTTTAATTAATCCCAAATCAACCAAGCGTTCATGCAAGAATTCACCAGCCGAAATATCTTCGTATAATTTTGGATTTTCTTCATCAATGCAATTTTCCAAGCAATCTAAACGCATGTCGCTAACCGGATGCATAAAAAATGGAACAGAATATCGTGAAGTTCCCCACAATTCTCTCGGCGGATTTACCACTTGATGTATTGTAGATTTGAGTTTATTGTTGGTATGACGGGAAAGCATGTCGCCCACATTAATCACCAATTCGTCTGGTTCAGCAATTGCATCTATCCATTCGCCATTGTGGTTTTGAACTTGAAGACCGCGACCTTGAGCACCCATCAATAAGGTAATCAAGTTGATATCTCCGTGAGCTGCAGCACGAATGGCATTTTCTGGTTCTTGTGTAATCGGTGGATAATGAATAGGTCTCAAGATGGAATTTCCTTCTTCTGCATATTCATCAAAATAAAATTCATCCAGTCCCAAATGTAATGCCAAAGCTCTAAGAACATAAATTCCTGTTTTTTCAAGCATTTGGTAGGCTTCTTTTCCCACCTGATTAAAACGTGGTAATTCTTTTACTTCCACATTATCAGGATACTCTGAAGCCCATTTTGAATCTTTTTCTACATATTGGCCGAAGTGCCAGAATTCTTTTAAATCGCCTTCTTTTCGACCTTTTGCATGTTCTTTTCCAAAGGAAACATAACCACGCTGTCCTCCAATTCCAGGAATTTCATAGGAATATTTGGTTTCCAATGGCAGGGCGAAGAAATTTCTAATCTCGCTATACAATTCATCAACCAATTTGTCATCTAAAAAATGACCTTTTAAAGCAACGAAGCCAATATCTTCAAATGCTTTTCCGATTTCATTTACAAATTTTTGTTTACGTTTCAGGTCGTCCGAAAGGAAATCACGCAAGTCAACACTAGGAATATTTTGCATACTCTTTTAAAAATAGATGTTAATAACTTTGCTAGGCGATAAGCCTTGTTATCACAAAAGTATCATTTATTTTATTTAAAAAATCACAAAAGTTATCAACAGTTTTAATTTTTTTAATGTTTCATGTCGTACAAAATTTCTGAAATATATTTTTCTTTTTATTTGGATTTAATATAAATAAGAAATTATATTTGCCCAAATTATTATCTACCCCACTAAGATCACATGAAAAAGTATCTTTTATTATTCGCTTTGCTTTTCAATTATTTTCTGAGTTTTGCTCAAACTGGAACAATTAAAGGAATTGTACGTTTTGAGGATAATCAACCCGCAACTAGTGTTTCAATTTATATAGAAGGTTCTAAAAAATCGACATTTTCTGATGAAGATGGACGTTTTGTTCTGGAGAAAATGCCTTACGGAAAATATGCACTACAATTTGTTTCTCTTGAGGCAGAAAATAAGTCGGTTGTAGTGCAGCTAAATTCGCCTTCACAAGAAATTGTTGTTTCAGTAATTAAAAAAGAAGATCAGAAGCTAGAAGAGGTTGTTATCAAGAAGGAATCCATCAAAAAGCAAACAGAAGAAAAAGGTTTTGCAGTAAATGTGATTGAAACCAAAGAGGCTGGATTGCGAAACCTGCAAACCATCGAATTATTAAATAGAACGGCAGGAGTGAGGATTCGTCAGAATGGCGGAATGGGTTCTGATGCTAGTTTTAACATTAATGGTTTGTCGGGAAATGCAATCAAGATTTTTATAGATGGAATTCCTTCATCAAGTTACGGATCTTCATTTGACTTGAATTCTATTCCTCCCGCCAATATTGAACGAATTGAAGTCTATAAAGGTGTAATTCCCGGACATTTATCAGATGATGCTTTGGGTGGTGCAATTAATGTGATCTTGAAAAAAGGAATGCGAAATAACTTTAATGTTTCCACTTCTTATGGATCGTTCAATACTACTCAAACCAATTTTAACGGACTATATCGTTTTGAAAAATCAGGTTTTACAGTGAAATCTTCCGGTTTTTTGAATTATTCTGATAATGATTACAAAGTTGAAGGCGATTTTGTTTACAACATTCTGCCAAACGGAAGAAGAGAGTTCTTAAAAGCAAGACGATTTAATGATACCTATAGATCCATTGGAGGAGTTATAGAATTGGGATATACAGATGTCAAATGGGCAGATAATTTCATGATCGGATTCACCACTTCTGATTCCTATCAAGAAGTACAACACGGTGTTTTTATGACAACTCCTTATAAAGGAAGATTTACAGAAGCTGATGCAAATTTGCTAAATCTCAATTATAGCAAAAAAGATTTTTTCGCTAAAGGAATTGATTTTGATCTTCAAGGAATTTATGGTACAAGAAATAGGTTGGTTAATGATACTGTAACTGGAGTTTATAATTGGGACGGAAAGCGAGCTATTGATATTAATGGGAATCCAGTTTTTAGTAACGTAGGAGCTCAACAAGGACCGGCAACCATAGCCAATATCAAACGTGATATTTTTTCTTTGAGAGTTAATCTTTCTTATTCCATCACAAAAAACCATAAGGTATTATTGAACAATGTTATCAATACAGTTGCTAGAGAAGATGATGATGAGATGAGATCGGTTTTGGAACGAAAATTCATGGGAACTAGGGATATGACCAAAAACATCACAGCTTTAACTTATGAGTTTACGGGGTTTGAAAACAAATTAAAAACTTCTTTGTTTGGTAAATACTACCAGCAAAAGCTAGAACGAATGAATCCTACAGTTGAAGTAATAGATGGTGTCAATACAAGAGTAGAAAATGTTTCCAAAAGCAACAAAGAGGCAACGGGTTATGGTGTGGCTATTTCGTATGCAATACTTCCAAATGTAATGTTACTGACCTCTGCAGAAAAAGCTGTTCGCTTACCTAATGAGAATGAGGTTTTTGGAGATGTTACTGAAAATACGTTAGACAATCCAAATTTACGATATGAAATGAGTGAGAATTTGAATTTAGGATTCAGGCTAGGAACATTTCATCTAAAAAAGCATAGTGTGTTTTTTGCATTAAATGGTTTTATTAGAGATATTCAGGATAGAATTGGACGACCTTTAAGCTCAATGATAAACACGGATATTCAAGTGTTAGGATTTGTAAATCAAGGAAATGCAAAATCACAAGGATTCGATTTTGAAATGAATTACACGTTTAACGATAATCTAAATATAACCTTCAATACTTCAAAATTCGAACTCACAACGACTGATATCTATAATAGAAAAAGAGACCTCCCCAATGAACCTTTTTTCACCATGAATGCAGGAGTGAATTATTTTTTCAAAAATGTATTGGCTAAAGATGCTCAGTTAAATGTTTTCTACAATTATATGTTTGTAGATACTTTCAATTTTCTTTTTCCTCCAAGTGCAAACAATGCAGGTTTAGGTCTGTTTGATATTCCGCAACAAAATATTCATGATGTTGGATTGAGCTATGTTTTTCCAAACAAAAAATTAGTGGCCAGTTTTGATGCCAAAAATATTTTCGACAGACAAGTGTTTGACAACATGGGAGTTCAAAAACCAGGTAGGGCCTTTTATTTTAAATTAAATTACGTATTCAATAACTTCTAAATATACACATATAATGAAAAGAAAATTTTTCAACTTACTCGCTTTTACAACCGTTTTTGGTTCGCTACTTTTCACAACAAGTTGCAGTGACGACGATAGCAATGGAGGTTCAACTGAGCCACCAATCACCGAAGGTAGATGGATTACGGTAGCTGGAGCCATAATGGGAACAGACGAAGGTGTTCCTGGAGACGGAAACGGTGGAACTTTAATTTATTCGGTTAGTAAAGAAGATGCTAAAGATCCAAACAAAACAATTGATGTTTTCGAAAACGGATATGTAGTACCATCGGCTAGAACGGCTCGTTTGCAGTCTTCTGAAGATGGATTCACGTTCTTCAACATTGCTTATGGTGGTGGAAACGGTGGAGAATTTTCAAAGTATGTTGTGGGTGGTGGTCAAAATTTCTCTCCAGTTGGTGGAATTGTAAACATCTCACAATATGCAAGTGCAAATCCAAGATGGGTAAAATTATTTGATGGTGACAAAACCGGAGTTGCTGTAAACGTTACAGCTCCAGTTGTAAATTCTACCGAAGATGGAACATACATCAATACGAGAGGAACGGCTACCGTTTTATCTTTGGATATGCAAAACTCGTTAATTTCAGCAACAAAGTCGTATGAAATTGCTTTAAGTCAAGCTGAAGAGGCTCTTGGACACCACATTTTTAGATTGGATGCCCCAGTTTTAAACGCTGCCCAAGATAAATTGATCATCGGAACTTGGATGCGTAAAACTGATCCTGCAACAGGAACTAATCAGGCACAATTTGAGCGTTTAGGTTCTAAATCAGTAGTGGTGGACTATCCATCATTGGAAAACCCAACTATCATTACTTCTACAGTTGGTTTTGGAGATACTAGCGGTTACCGTAGTTTCAATAGCTTTTTGGCTAATGATGGCAATATCTACCAAGCAACTCAAAGAGATGCAGGTGGTTCTCATATCTTGAGAATCAACCAAAATAATACGTATGATAACTCTTTCGTTTTTAGTTTGGATGCTGCCTTAGGTGTTACAAATTCTTATATTGAGAACTGGAGATATGTGGGTAACGGAATTGCAATTGTAATGTACACTCACGATGGAGCTGCAGAATCTACTTTATCGGGTCAAGCCCAAAGTTATATAGCACGTGTTGATTTGAATGCAAAAACAGCTCAGCAAATTGATTTGCCTTATGACCAAGATTTATATTTGTTCCAATACCAAGGTTTTGTGGTGGATGGATATGATGTATATGTAACATTTGCTCCAGTTGGAAAAGATGGAAATATCTACATTATCAATAGCCAAACTGGTGCTGTAACAAAAGGTGCAAAACTGGTTAACCGTCCAGGAAACCACTTTATTGGTGCTTTCTAAACTATAAAAATAAATTCAAATTAGCCTAATCGCTATTTGAAAAAGTTATTTTAAAGTCAATGCAATCGCATTGGCTTTTTTTTGTTCTATTAAAAAAGGGAAACATCCTTTTTTAAAATAAAATCCTGTAACATTAACGGTTTATACTGTTATTTTTTTATAATTTTGGGCGAGCTAAAAAATCACGCAAACCTTTTCGTATTATTATGAATTTCGATAGAAAAAACCTCTCCAACGAACAATTATTAGATCTATATAAAAGAATTTTAAAACCCCGATTGATCGAGGAAAAAATGCTGATTCTCATCCGCCAAGGAAAAGTTTCAAAATGGTTTTCCGGAATCGGGCAGGAGGCAATCGCTTGTGGAGTGACCGCTGTTTTGGACAAAGATGAATATATCTTGCCAATGCACCGAAACCTTGGTGTTTTTACAGGAAGAGATATTCCGTTACATCGTTTATTTTCGCAATGGCAGGGAAAGGCAAATGGCTTTACTAAAGGCCGTGACCGTTCGTTCCATTTCGGGACTCAAGAGTTTAAAATTATTGGTATGATTTCGCATTTAGGTCCACAATTGGGTGTTGCAGACGGAATCGCTTTAGCCAATAAATTAAAGAAAAACGGAAAAGTTACCGCTGTTTTCACAGGAGAAGGAGCTACAAGTGAAGGCGATTTTCATGAAGCCCTGAATATTGCTTCGGTTTGGGAATTGCCTGTGATGTTTGTAATCGAAAACAATGGATACGGACTTTCGACTCCTACAAACGAGCAATACCGTTGTGAAAATCTAGCCGATAAAGGAGTGGGTTACGGAATGGAATCGCACATTATAGATGGAAATAATATACTAGAAGTTTTTAATATCCTTACTGATTTGAAAGCTTCGATGATTGAAAAACCTCGACCTGTTTTATTGGAATTCAAAACTTTCAGAATGCGAGGTCATGAAGAAGCAAGTGGTACAAAATATGTTCCGCAGGAGTTGATGGACATGTGGGCCATTAAAGATCCTGTTGACAATTACAGAAAATATTTGGCCGAAACAGGAGTGCTTTCAACTGAAAATGATGAAGCCATTCGTGCCGAAATCAAGAAAGAAATCGATGAAAATTGGGCATTGGTGCAAACCGAACCTGAAATTGTAGCTACTTATGAAGAAGAATTAAATGATGTTTATAAACCGTTTAATTTTGAAGAAGTTACTCCTTCAGAAGAAAAAGAAAATATCCGTTTGATTGATGCTATTTCTACAGGTTTACGACAGTCAATGGAGCGTCATGAAAACCTTGTAATCATGGGTCAAGATATTGCTGAGTATGGAGGTGCATTTAAAATCACAGATGGTTTTGTGGCTCAATTTGGGAAAGAAAGAGTAATCAATACACCAATTTGTGAAAGTGCTGTAGTTTCTGCCGGAATGGGACTTTCGATTAATGGATATAAGGCAATTGTAGAAATGCAGTTTGCCGATTTCGTTTCTACAGGTTTCAACCCGATTGTGAATCTTTTAGCAAAATCACATTACCGTTGGTTAGAAAATGCCGATGTTGTTGTGAGAATGCCTTGTGGTGGCGGAACTCAAGCAGGACCTTTTCACTCACAAACAAATGAAGCTTGGTTTACCAAAACCCCAGGTTTAAAAGTCGTTTATCCAGCATTTCCTTATGATGCAAAAGGACTTTTGAATGCTTCGATCAACGATCCGAATCCGGTGATGTTTTTTGAGCATAAACAATTGTATAGAAGTGTTTATCAGGATGTTCCTAAAGATTATTATACTTTGCCACTTGGAAAAGCATCGTTGTTGAAAGAAGGAAATGATGTAACCATCATTGCTTTTGGAGCCGCTGTGCATTGGGCTTTGGAAACCTTAAAAAATAATCCTGAAATTTCTGCTGATTTATTGGATTTGAGAACCTTACAACCTTTGGATACAGCCGCCATTTTTGCCTCGGTAAAGAAAACAGGAAAAGCTATTATTTTGCAAGAAGATACAATGTTTGGCGGAATTGCCAGTGATATATCGGCGATGATTATGGAAGAGTGTTTCGAATATCTTGACGGTCCGGTGAAACGTGTCGCCAGTTTGGATTCTCCAATTCCGTTTACAAAAGCATTGGAAGACCAGTTTTTAAGTAAAGACCGATTTGAAGATGCCTTGAAAGAATTGATGGCCTACTAATTTGAAAAATATATATTTGAAATGCTCCAAGATTAGTTTTGGAGCATTTTTGTTAAATATCATTTATCAATTTTCGCGCAGCCGTTTGAACAGGATCCCACACAGGTGAAAATGGTGGAGCATACGACAAATCCAGATCAATAATGTTTTGCAACGTGAGCTTGTTGGTTAGGGCTGTCGCCAAAACATCAATTCTTTTTGCAGCTCCTTCTTCGCCAATTATTTGACCGCCTAATAGTTTTCCTGTGCCTTTTTCGGCCAATAATTTTACATAAATATCTTTAGCATCGGGATAATAATGAGCCCTTGATTTGGTTTTGATAATCGTTTGAACATAAGGGATTTTCAATGCTTCAAGTTCCTTTTCGAGTAAACCTGTTCGTGCTACTTCATAGACACAAATCTTGCAAACTGCCGTTGCAACAACTCCTGGAAATTTTGCTTTTTGACCCGCTATATTGGTTCCGGCAACTAATCCAGTTTTATTAGCAACTGTTCCCAAAGCGATATAAAAAGGTTTTTTGCTCACCAAGTTATACGTCATGGCACAATCTCCAGCAGCCCAAACGTTTTTGATATTCGTTCGCTGTTCACGGTTCACTTTTATAGCTCCTTTTTCGGTCAAGCCGATTTTAGAATGCTGAAGAAAAGCGGTGTTTGGGCTCGTTCCCATTCCTAAAATGACCAAATCAGTTTTGATGGTTTTTTTATTCGTAACAACCGCTGTTACTCGATTTTCTTTTGCTTCAAAATGGCTTAATTCTTCGTTTACATAAATTTTCACACCCAAACTTGTCATGACCGTGTTAACGATTTTTCCCATATCAGGATCCAAAGTATTCATGATTTCGGGTTCTCGATTGATCAAAGTAACCTTTAATCCCTTTATAATTAAGGCTTCAGCCATTTCTAAGCCAATATAACCTCCACCGACGATTACAGCAGTTTTGGGATTTTTTTCATGGATGAATTGATCGAGTTTCACACCACCTTTCAAACTTTGAATACCAAAAATCCCGTCGGCTTCGCGGTTTTCAACTTCTGGACAAAATGATTTTCCTCCAGTAGCAATCAATAATTGGTCATAGTTTTCCCAAAACTGGGTTTTATCGGTTAAATTCCGAACCAAAACCTGATTCTTCTTGGTGTCAACTTCGAGCACTTCATGGAAGGTTCTGACATCAATTTTATATTTGTTGATAAAAGTTTCAGGCGAACGAACAATCAATTCTTCATAAGTTCCCACTTTTCCCGAAATAAAATAAGGAATTCCACAAGCAGAATAGGAAGTATAGCCCGATTTTTCGAACACTACAATTTCTTGTTCAGGATGTTCACGTCTCACTTTTGAAGCTGCTGACATTCCTGCAGCATCGCCTCCGATAATCACTAGTTTGGGTAATTTCATATAAAATGCTTTTCTATAAATATAAAAAAAATACCCAACACCTGAAGTATTGGGTATTTTTAAATTGTATAAAATTTTTATTTCAAGATGTGTCTGCTCAAGATTTGATAGACTTCGTTGATGTTGTTGCCACCTTTTCCAAATTGTTTTTTGATAGGAAGATCGTCATGGTTGAGCCAGATTTTCAATTCGGCATCCAAATCCAAAATTCCAGCACTTTCCTTCGAAAATTTCTTGATGCTTGAATAAGGGATTGATAAATAATCGACTTTCGTTCCAACTAATTGTTTTTCAACCAAAATCAAACGCTTGTTGGTGAACACAAACATATCTTTGATCAATTTGAAAGCTTTCTCGATCGATTCGCCTTCTATCAAAAGTGGTCCAAATTCCTTTGAAACATCTTCCTGATTTGCTTCTGAAGCATTGCCTAAAATGGCATTAAATAGTCCCATTGTTTTATTTTTTATGAGTGTAAATTTACAGTTATCTATCGAAAGAAAATATATTTTCCACCTTTTTTCCTAAATACATATCCTTGATCATTTTGGCTGCTATCACACTGAAAGTGATTCCGTTGCCACCATACCCTAATGCAAAATACATATTGGGATGGTCTTTATGTTCGCCAATAAACGGCAATCCGTCCTTTGTTTCGCCAAATGTACCACACCAATAGAAGTCGACTTCGATTTTACTCTTTGGAAAAAGCTTTTTAAAACGCTTCAAAATGTCCTCGTTTTTCTTTTCCATCAGCTTGTCGCGACGTTTTGGATCTTGAAAAGGTTCGTCAAAACCACCCACCATAATCCGATTGTCATCAGTAGTTCTAACATATATATAAGGTCGGGCAGTTTCCCATATCAGGCAACGTTCGTTCCAAAAATCCTCGTCTTTGAGGGGTTTGCTCACAAAAACATAGGTCGAATTCAGTTTCATGACTTTTTCGTCCAATAAATGTTCTGATTCGAAACCTGGGGCTGCAATTATTTTTTTTGCCTTTATGGTATTTTTCTTTTCCGTATGAGCCAAAATAAATCCTTTTTTATTTTCCGTTTTCACAACATCAGTATGGCTATACACCACTAATCCAGAGTGTTTTTTATGATGATTTAAAATAGCCTGACATAATTTATAGGTATCAACTTGAGCGGAAACATCGTTATACAATGCCGCTTTTTTATCAATATTGAATTTGTCTTTTAATTGTTTTTGATTCAAAAAAGAAACAGGTAATTTGTGTTTTTTTCGAATTTCATATTCTTTTTCCAAGTCTTTCACGCCTTTCGCATCCGATGCTAAATAAAGACTGGACTTCATTGTAAAATCAGCTTCTATCTTTAATTTTTTGATAATTTTTTGAAGGATAGAAATTGATTCGAGGCATAATTCATAAGCTTTTACAGCATTTTTCTCGCCTACTTTTTCGATCAAGTCAAAAAGGAAGATGTCAATTTCATACTGCAACTGTGCTGAACTGGCAGTCGTGCTTCCGGTTGACTCCATTCGTTTATCGACAATCACACATTTAACGCCTTCTTCACATAAAAAATGTGCCGCAAGAGCTCCTGTAATTCCCGAACCGATGATGAGTACTTCGGTTTCTATATCTTCATCTAAAGTTTTGTAGTCAGACGAAAGTCCGTTTTTGATAAGCCAGAAGGGTAATCCTGATTTTAAATTCATTGTATAGCTTTTTTTAAAGTTAAATTTAAAGCTATTCTGAAATGTGATATTATTTTTTAAGTAAAAATTATGATATCAAAAAAATAAAATAAAACTTGTTAGTTTAAGATAAATTTTATTATTTTTAAAAACAATTTAAACATTACAAGCCATGCTAGTTAAAATTTTTGGAAGTGCGGTATTCGGGGTGGAAGCGACCACCATTACAGTTGAAGTAAATATGGACAAGGGAATCGGTTACCACCTCGTTGGATTGCCCGATAACGCCATAAAAGAAAGCAGTTTCAGGATTGCTGCTGCACTCAAAAACAACGGTTTTGCCATGCCCGGCAAAAAAATCATCATCAACATGGCTCCAGCCGATTTAAGAAAAGAAGGATCAGCTTATGATTTGACTTTGGCGATTGGAATTCTCGTTGGTTCTGCTCAAATAAAGGCCGATGAAGTCGATAAATATGTCATCATGGGCGAACTTTCGCTTGACGGTGGATTGCAACCCATAAAAGGAGCTTTGCCAATTGCCATAAAAGCAAAAGAAGAAGGTTTTAAAGGATTTTTTCTGCCAAAGCAAAATGCCAAAGAAGCTGCAATTGTTTCGGGTTTGGATGTATATGGCGTTGAAAACCTGAAAGAAGTGGTTGACTTTTTTGAAGGAACGGGAACACTCGAACCTACTATTTTCGATACAAGAGCCGAATTTTATAAGACATTAGATTTTCCCGAATTCGATTTCAGCGATGTGAAAGGGCAGGAGTCCATTAAAAGGTGTATGGAAATCGCAGCCGCTGGTGGTCACAATATCATCTTGATTGGACCTCCAGGAGCTGGAAAGACAATGTTGGCCAAAAGATTGCCTAGTATTTTACCGCCTATGACGTTGCGAGAAGCATTGGAAACCACAAAAATTCATAGTGTTGCTGGAAAATTAAAGGAAGTTGGGTTGATGAATCAACGGCCTTTCCGTAGTCCGCATCACACGATTTCTAATGTAGCACTTGTTGGCGGTGGAAGCTATCCTCAACCGGGAGAAATTTCGATGGCTCACAATGGCGTTTTATTTTTGGATGAATTGCCAGAGTTCAAGCGTGATGTTTTGGAAGTAATGCGACAGCCCCTTGAAGATCGTGAAGTGACGATTTCTAGGGCGAAATTTACAGTAACTTATCCTTCATCGTTTATGTTGGTGGCGAGTATGAATCCAAGTCCGAGTGGTTTTTTCAATGATCCTGATATGCCTTCAAAATCTTCGCCTCATGAAATGAACCGTTATATGAGTAAGATTTCTGGGCCTTTGTTGGACCGAATTGACATTCATATCGAAGTGACTCCGGTTCCTTTTGATAAATTATCCGAAGAACGAAAAGCCGAAAGCAGTGTGGATATCCGAAAACGGGTGACAAATGCACGAGAACTTCAATCCAAGCGATTTGAGGAAATGGACAAAGTGAACTACAATGCCCAAATGAATACCAAGCAAATTAGGGAATTTTGTGCCTTGGATGAAGGTTCAAAGCAACTGCTCAAAACCGCAATGGAACGCCTAAACCTTTCTGCAAGAGCTTATGACCGTATCCTAAAAGTTTCCAGAACCATAGCCGATTTGGAAGCTTCGGAAAATGTGGAAGCTTCTCATATTGCAGAGGCTATTCAATATAGAAGTTTGGATCGTGAGGGGTGGTTGGGGTAAGGATATTATTGTTATGCGTTCTTTTTTATTCTTTTTTAAACATATTTCCATAATGTTCAACGTGATGAGGAAATTCCTCTTCGTAAAATGGGTAACTAATTCCCAAAATTGAAATTTCGTATCCCTTATCTTTCATACCCATAATTGCATTTCCAGCAACTCCTTTTATTTCAAGTCCATCCTGTCTGAATACTTTTAATTCTAATATCACTTGAGTATCAATAAATTCAAGTTTTCGGTCGTCATTATTTAATACAATATTATTTTTCAAGCAGTATTCTTTGAAGAATTCGTATGGCGTTTCAATTCCATTGAATTCAATTAGTCCAAATGCAACTCCCATTGGTGCATCTGCTTTTTCGAGTTTTGAAGTTCCAATTTCTTTGTCCCCTAAAACTACTTTATAGGTTTTACAGTTCTTTAGTACCTTTTCGTTGTAAAAATCTAAATAATAGTCAGAAGCAAGGCATTCGAATGTCTTATCTTTAAAAAAGAATATGAAATGTTTTCTATCCGAATTATCATTTTGAATTATCTTAATTGGGTTCGGTAATTTTCTATCTAATCCACTTTTAATTTCATAGAATTCACCCCATTCTAATTTTGATGGTTTAATTCTATACTGACCATGGTAAAAGCCTTCGTCATTACAAGTGTTCAGAGAATATTCCGCACAGTTTTTAAATCGGATTTTAACTTTGTCACCTTCTTGATATTTGTCGAATTGAAAATGATTGAGGTAAATATCCATTATTAAGTCAATTTCGTCCACTTTTAATTCAATTTCAGGTGAAACTGGGTCAGCGTTCCAATCTTTCGTTATTTGGATATAGTCAATTTTTCGAGTTGGAATTTCCTCTACCTTATTTGTTCCAAATATTTTATTTATCCAACTCAATTTCTTTTGTTTTAGTTTTTTTTAAATAACGGACAGCTCAGTTTTTTTTCTGTAACTCTTAAAAGTTGTTTCTATTATTTCTCAGCTTTTTTAGTCCTTATTATATGTATGATTATTTCATTCTACCAATTTAAGACCAAGGGTAAATAAATCGTTCTTAATATTTAATCTTTTTAATTTATAAATTATTGTTTATTATACAAATACATTTTAATGATAAGCTTTATTGATTAAGCTTTTTTTCTCTTATCAATTCCCAAAAACCATATAATATAATCCAAAAAGGTAAAATTAAGAAGCTTAAATTTGTAAAACCATAGTTGTTTTCTCCGAAAAACAAAACCATATATGTCAATAGACATCCAAAGAATATTGATATAATTCCTGCAAATCTTTTTAAGAAAAGTAGAGGTTCTCTTTTTAAAATTTCAAAAACTAATAAATAAACCATACTCAAGATATAAAACCCTAAGAATATACTAACAAGCATTTTACTTTTTGAGAGCAAATCAAATTGATTTATTGCTGAAAATAAAAAAGCAATAATTAAAAATATTCTTGAAATAAACCAAAAGTAATATGTTTTTGAATAAAATTTTTTTAAAAAAACCATTAGATTACATTTTAATTGATTGAAGATTTTTAATCAAATCCCAATCATATAAGTCCTCCTTCTCCTAAAAATCACAGGATCAAAATGTTTCCACAAATTCTGGATCGCCAAATTATCCTCTAATTCTGGTGTTCGGATGCAGTTGGTGATGCCTTTTTGCTTGAAGGTCTCATAATATTCATTAAAAATCAGAGCCGTGACACCTTTGCTTTGGTAAAAAGGATCAACGCCAATCAGGTAAAATAAAACTTCCTTGCTGTTTTTTCGGGCATTCAATAAATGGAATAATCCAAACGGAAAAAGCTTTCCGTTCGCTTTTTGCAAAGCTTTGGAGAAACTTGGCATCACGATACTAAAAGCGACCAAATTTTCATTTTTATCCACCACAAACTTGATGTATTCCGGATTGATAAAACTGATGTATTTTTTCTTGAAATATTCTTTCTGCACTTCGGTAATGGCAACGAAAGAGGACAATTCTGCATACGAAGCATTGAACAAGTCGAACATCTTATCGACATACGGCATGATTTCTTTTGTTTTGGTAAAATTCAATGAGGTGAGTTCATATCTTTTGGCAATCAAGTCTTTCACTTTTACAAAAAACTCAGGCTTTACATTCGAAAATGGAAATTTACTTTCGATGTATTCTTTTTCTTTTACATAGCCTAATTGCTCCAAATGTTTGGCATAATAGGGGAAATTATACCAGGTTATCATCGAGCCCATTTCGTCAAAACCTTCGGTCATGACACCCACTTTATCCAGGTTTGAAAATCCCATCGGACCTTCAACATGGTCCAGCTGGTTTTCTTTTCCGTAAGCAATCACTTTTTCCAGAAGCGCTTTTGTAACCTCGATATCGTCAATCACATCCCACCATCCAAAACGTACTTTTCGTTTGCCTTGATCGTTGACCTCATTCCAATTGATGATAGCGGTAATTCTTCCAGCAATTTTTCCGTCCTTGTAGGCAATATAAAACTTTGCATCGGCACTTTGAAAAGCTGGATTCTTTGTCTTATCAAAGGATTCCAATTCGTCATCAATCAATGGCGGAACCCAATACGGATGATTTTTATATAAGGAAAATGGAAACTTTATATATTCTAAAAGTTCTTTTTTAGTAACGGCTTCTTTAATGGTAATCATTAGGGTTGTACAGGTTCTAGTTCAACTTCGTCTTTGCGTTTTTTCTTTTCTTCTTTTGCTTTTTTCTTGTCTTCCTTGCTTTCTTTTCCGCTTTTGATCAGGACAGGTTTGTAGTTCTTGTCAAAACGCCATGAAAGCCCGATACCACCATAAAAAATAGAAGGCGTATCTTTGAAATTCCCACCAATGGAAGCATCAATTTGAATATTTTCTTTGATCAAATAGGCAGCACCACCTCTCAGGATAGAATCGGCATAATAGTCACTTTTAAAACCTTGATTTTCAATAAATCCCGACCATTGTTCATTAAATCCTTTAGTTAAAGTGACCACATATCCATAACTGGAAAAATCAGTACCAATCTTATCAGCAATGATATTGGTTACTAAAACGAAACCGCCACTAAATTGATTTTGTGTGATAAGCATCGCTTTTGGAGAGAAATTTGGCTCTTCAGGATATGAAAACGGACTGTCAAAATTCAAATTTGCTCCAGCAAAAACTCCGACGGCAGGAATAAATTGTCTCCATTTAAAACGGTGATTGGCTTTCCAGCTGTGTATATTTATTTTCTCTTCATAATTTTTGTGGGGATCATAAATCAGGTATTTTGCCCCGATAATGGTTTGCTTCAAAGCGCTTCTGGTTTCCCTGCTAAAATCGGTTTCAAAGGAATCATTTTGATATTGCAATTCAACATTGAACTCCAATTGTTCTAAAAAAGCACCATATCGAAGGGTTAAATCCATTCCGAAACCATTGGTTTTTGTTCTTAGGAGTGAATGCTCTTCGGTAATTCCATAGATTCCAGTTTCGGCTTGAAATACTGTTTTTCCGACAGAAAAAGCTGCTTGTGATTCACCCGGTCGATTGGAATTGATCACATCTGTATGTTGAGCATAGGCTGTAGCAAACGAAAAAAAAGTAATCGCTAAAGCTGATAGTCTGATTTTGAGCATAATTAATTATTTAGAAATGATAGACATCATATAAACCCAAATGTACTATAATTTATTATTTATTTAAGACTGATAATTTATTTTTAAAGTTATGATTTGTTAAATTTGACAAATTTTATTTTACAAATGGAGACAGCTTCTTTTAACGGTTTTATAAAAACAATCCTGTACATTGTTCTGTTTTACTATGCCTTTAAATTTTTGGCAAGACTATTTTTGCCTATGTTGGTTAAAAAAGTAGTACAAAAAGCAGGGCAAAATTTTCAGCAACAATACACCTATCAAAATCAACAGCAAAACCAGTATCAAAACACTACAAAAGATGAAATTATCATCGATACTGCAAAATCTACAAAACCTCGCGAAACCAAAAAGGTAGGTGAGTATGTGGATTATGAAGAAATTGAGTAAGTTTGCATGGTTCAGTTTATAGTTTACGGTTTTAATCATACACTGAACTTTAAACCTTTAAACTTTAAACCAGATCAATGAAATTCCTGAACAAGTTCTATCCACATCTATTGGCCATTCTTGGCTTTGTTGTCATTTCCCTCATTTATTTTTATCCAGTCCTGCAAGGAAAACAGTTGTATCAGTCTGATATTGCTCAGTTTACAGGTATGGCAAAAGAGCAAAATGATTTTCGTGCAGAAGAAAATGCCGAACCATATTGGACCGATGCTGCTTTTGGTGGAATGCCAACCTATCAAATGGGGGCGAATTATCCGAATGATTGGATTGGAGCTTTGGATGATGCTCTACGTTTTTTACCTCGACCTTCCGATTACTTGTTTTTATATTTTCTAGGTTTTTATGGTTTGTTATTGGTTTTAAAAACCGATCCATTGAAGGCGTTTTTCGGAGCCTTGGCGTTTGGTTTTTCTACCTATATGATTATTATTTTAGGAGTTGGTCATAATGCAAAAGCCCATGCAATTGCCTATATGCCAATGGTTATTGCAGGTTTTATTTTGGTTTTTAGACAAAAATATATTGTTGGAGGTTTGATTATGATGATTGCTACAGCATTAGAAATCAATGCGAATCACTTTCAAATGACCTATTATCTTTTGTTTTTACTTTTGATAATTGGAGGATATTTTATTTACCAATATATAAAAGCGAAAGAGTTCAAACCGCTTTTGTATGCTTTTGGAACGTTTGCCGTTGCCGGAATTTTCGCGCTTGGAGCCAATGCAACTAGTTTGATGGCTACTTCCGAATATGCCGATTTTAGTATGAGAGGCAAAAGCGAACTTACTTTTAATCCTGATGGGACTAAAAATGAGACCACAACATCAATGGATTATGACTATATCACGGAATACAGTTATGGTGTTTCCGAAAGTTTAAACCTTGTTGCTCCTCGACTTTTTGGTGGTTCAAATTCAGAAAAATTGGGTAACCAATCACACATCTATGAGTTTATTTCTCAAAAAGGTGCATCACCAGAAGAAGCTATCGATTTCACCGAAAATTATGGCGTAACCTATTGGGGTGATCAGCCAATTGTTGCCGCACCAGCCTATATTGGAGCTATCGTTTTCTTCTTGGCCATTCTAGCTCTATTCAATGATAAACGAAAAATAAAATACGCCTTTCTTGCCGGAGCCATCTTCACTTTGATGCTTTCGTGGGGAAAAAACTTCCCGATACTGACGAATTTCTTCATTGAAAATATTCCGATGTATGATAAATTCCGTGCAGTTTCTTCTATTCAAGTTATCTTGGAATTGTGTTTTCCAGTCTTGGCGATTATGGGATTGCAAAGCTTTTTTAAATCGGATAAAGATGAACAATGGAAATCATTAAAGCTGACAGGAGCTGTGAGTTTGGGCTTGATTGTTCTTTTATTTCTAGCAAAAGGATTATTCGATTTTTCAGGACCAATTGATGCTAGATTGTTCGAGATGTTCAGTCAAATGGGCGATCCAACATTTGCCGATGAATTTATGGATGCCTTGAAAGCCGATAGAAAAGACCTGTATTCTGCTGATTTGCTTCGTTCTGGATTCTTGATTGTTGTGGCTTTCGGACTTTTATGGTTGTATACAAAAGAAAAGTTATCGCAAACATTTGCAGTAGTTTTAGTAGGCGTTTTTATGGTTGGCGATTTAGTTTTAGTTGATAAAAAATATGTGGATACCAGCGGATTTGTAAGTGCGAGAGAAGTGAAGGAACCTTTCCAAGCAACACCTTCGGATCAACATATTCTTCAAGATACTTCTCATTATAGAGTCTATGAAATCAATGGAAGATTGCAAGCCAGAACGTCCTATTTTCATAAATCGTTGTCAGGTTACAGTGCGGTAAGACCAAGAAGGATGGACCAATTATTTGCTTATCAAATTGATAAGAATAACTTGGAAGTCTTGAACATGCTCAATACAAAATATGTGATCCAAGTCGATGAAAAAGGGCAGGAGTTTCCAGCTGTAAACCCAGATGCAAACGGAAATGCTTGGTTTGTAAAGGAAGTTAAGTTTGTAAACTCTCCAGACCAGGAAATGAAAGCTTTGGATAACATTGACAGCAAAAACCAAGCGGTAATCAATACTAAAGAATTCAAAGTAAGCAATGTTGCATCCTATCAAAAAGACAGCACAGCAACAATTGTTTTAAACAAATACAAACCGAATTATTTGAAATATACTTCGAATAACGCCAACAAAGGTTTGGCTGTTTTCTCTGAAATCTATTATCCAAAAGGTTGGAATGTGACCATTGACGGACAAAAAACCGATCATTTCAGAGTGAACTATACCTTGAGAGGAATGGAAGTTCCAGCCGGAAAACATACCATTGAATTCAAATTTGAGCCAGAAGTGGTGAAAACGGGAAGTACAATTGCTTTGTTCAGTTCTATTGGAATAGTTTTGTTTTTGTTGGGAGGAATTTATTTTGAAAGCAAAAAGAAGAAGGAATAAATTAAGGTTATTATGAAGCCTAAATCTCAATCATTTATTCAAAATAATAAAATTGATAAAGAGTTATGCCATATATATATATCGAACGTTTAGAACGACTTATGACATTGATAGAGCTTTCATATACCTTGAAAAATACTACCAAAATTATAAAGGGAAAATGACATTCAATGATTCATAAATTTTCAGGACAAAACGAAAGATGAATGATTTAAAACTCATAGCCTACAACATATAACTTATAACGTCTCTTGAAAAAAGTCCTCATCATAGCATATTATTGGCCACCAGCCGGAGGTCCAGGAGTTCAGCGATGGTTGAAGTTTGTGAAATATCTGCCTGATTTTGGCATCCAGCCTGTTGTATATGTTCCCGAAAATCCAACTTATCCAATCATTGATGAAGGCTTGATGGATGAAGTTTCAGACAAGGCCATTATCATCAAGAAAAAGATTGTAGAGCCTTATGGTTTTGCTTCTGTTTTTTCAAAAAAAAATACAAAAAAAATAAGTTCTGGGATTATTCCGAATCAGAAAAAGCAATCCTTTATTCAGAAAGTACTTCTTTGGGTTAGAGGAAATCTGTTTATTCCCGATGCACGCGTTTTGTGGGTAAAACCTTCGGTACAATTTTTAGAAAAATATATTACTGAAAATAATATTGAAACCATTATCACAACGGGACCGCCTCATAGCTTGCATCTTATAGGTTTAGAACTAAAGCAAAAATTAAATGTAAATTGGATTACAGATTTTCGGGATCCGTGGACAACCATCGGTTATCATAAGGCCTTGAAACTATCCGATTCGGCTTCAAAAAAGCATAAGGATTTGGAGTCTCAGGTTTTAAATTCTGCAGATGTTGTCTTAGTAACAAGCGAAACTACAAAAACTGAATTCCAAGCCTTGACTACAAAACCCATCGAAGTCATCACCAACGGATTTGATGTCGAAAAAGTAGAAAAGCAATTGTTAGATGAAAAGTTCACAATCGCCCACATTGGTTCTTTTTTATCCGAACGGAATCCGAGGATTTTATGGAAATGTTTGAAGGAACTCATCAAAGAGAATCCTTCGTTTAAGGCTGATTTTCAATTGAAATTAATTGGAGCCGTAAGCCAGGAAGTTTTAGATACAATTTCTGAATTCAGGTTGAATGATTACGTAAACAATCTAGGCTATGTTTCGCACAAGGAAGCGGTTGCCCATCAACGGAAATCACAGGTTTTATTGTTGATTGAAATCGATTCTGAAGATACAAAAAGCATTATTCCGGGTAAATTGTTCGAATATATGGTTTCTGAAAGACCTATACTTGCAATTGGCCCCGAAGGTTCGGATTTTGCAAAAATCATCAAAGAAACCAACACTGGAATCTTTCATCAATACGACGAAATCGAAAAACTAAAGGCTACTATTTTAGCTTATTATTCAGAATTTAAAGAAGGAAAATTAAAGGCAAACGCCATCGGTTTGCAACAATACAGCAGAAAAAAATTAACCGAGAAGTTAGCCACAATCCTAAATAGTAATTGATTTTAGATTGAAGATTAACGATTTTTGATTTCAGATTTTAGCACTCATAACTCATAATTCATAACTCAAAAAATGGGCATCGTCATTAAGCAATCCATCCGAAACACGATCATCACCTTCTTAGGTTTTGGAATTGGTGCGATCAATACGTTGTATATGTACGCCAATTTTTTAGGAGATGATTTCTATGGTTTGACTTCGTTCCTATTGGCCACAGCCAATATCATGATGCCGTTGATGGCTTTTGGCATACAGAATACCTTGGTGAAATTTTATGCCGAACACAAATCAGAAGAGGAAAAATCACGTTTTTTGAATTTAGTTTTGGCTTTGCCGATGCTGATAATCATTCCAGTCTGTATTATTTGTTATAGTTTTTATGCTGAATTAGCATCACTTATTTCGAAAGAAAACCCCATCATTTATCACTATGCCTGGATGATTCCGCTGATTGCTTTGTTCATGGCCTATTTCGAGATTTTTTATGCTTGGGTAAAAGTCCACATGCAATCGGTCTACGGAAATTTCATCAAGGAAGTCTTACTTAGAATATTGATTTCCATCTTCCTTTTTGCCGTCTATTTTAAGTGGATCACCCCAATAGAATTTATTTACAGTCTCGGATTAATTTATTTTACTTCAATGCTTTTGATGATGCTTTCGGCTTTTAAAATCAGAAAACCAGCCTTTCATTTAAAGTTTCCAAAAGACAAAAAAGAGGTATTGATTTATTCCTGCTTTATCATTTTCTCTGCCGGAATTGCAGTCATGCTACTCGAAATCGACAAGTTTATGATTGGTCAATATGTAGACATCAAGGAAAATGCCTATTATTCGGTGGCGATCTATATAGCCTTGACCGTTTCGGTACCCATGAGGGCGATGCATCAAATCGTTCATCCCATAACAACCGATTTGATGGCGAGAAACAAACACAAAGAATTAAATGATTTGTATAAAAAAACATCCATAACACTGCAAGTTATTGGAGGTTGGATCATGTTGGGCATTTTTGTAAATGTCAATCAATTGTATCTTTTATTGCCCGAAAAATACAGTGGCGGAATCGTGGTGGTGTTTATTATTTCGCTATCTAAATTCTTCGATTTGATGCTTGGAAATAATAATTCTATCATTTTTAATTCTAAATATTACCGAACGGTTTTGCTTCTAGGTTTAATTTTGATCGCAATGGTAGTGGGTTTGAATATGTATTTCATACCCAATTTTGGTATCGAAGGTGCAGCGATTGCCACCTTAATTTCTATTGCCTTTTATAGCCTTTCAAAATTGATGTTTGTAGTGTTTAAAATGAATTTGTTTCCGTTTACCAAAAAAACAATCACTTCCTTATTGATCATTTCAGGTTGTTTCGTGACCTTCTATTTCTGGGAATTTCCGTTTCATCCTGTAGTGAATATTATGCTGAAATCGGGATTAGTAACGGTTTTATATCTGTTTTTGAATTATGTTTTTAAGATTTCATCGGACATCAATTATGTTTTGAATTTGGTATTGTCGAAGCTCCGATTAACAAAATAACATCTTCCTCACTCGATAAGTTTTCAACACGAATTGCACGAATTTCCACGAATTAATTTGTGGAAATTCGTGCAATTCGTGTCTAAAAAGAATGCCCTGACGATGAGTCAAGGCATTAAATATATTTTGATCACAGGTATCCATCCGTGGCGGATAGTTACACAGACCAATTCTTATTTTAAATCTGTTTCGTTCAGATTCCAAATCGTTTTTAATTGTTCTCAAACGGTGCTATTGAGAATAATTATACTGTTTAGGACTCAATCAAACACTTTGTGTGCTCAAACAGACTAAATATGTGCTGAAACCTACAGAAAGTGTGCTAAATCAGACATAAACTGTGCTAAAATAGACAAAAAGTGTGCTAAATAAGACTAAATATGTGCTGAAATAGACATGAAGTGTGCTAAAATGGACAATTTGTGTTCCAAAACAGACAAATTCTTCCAAAAGCCTATTTTTTAGCTTATAGAATTTTGTATTTTAGTGCCCTATTTTAAATATTATTTTATCTGTGTTAGAAATTTTTAAGCAAAACCAAAATTTTAAAAACGTATCATTATGATGAAGTTTACCGTTAGAGAATTGATGATTCAGAAAGGACTTAAACCTTCAGCCAGACGACTGACAAGGGCTGGTATTGGCTATGAAACTGCAAGAAAACTGATTGATAATCGTGCAAAATCCATTAAGCTGGAGGACATGACCAAGCTTTGTTTCTATCTCAAGTGTACGCCACGAGAGCTTTTTGGGATTGATGCTTCGAATCTTGAAATCCAAGAGGGTCATCCGCTGGAAGAGTGGATTATAAAGGACATTGCCTATCCGGTTCAGGAGCTCATGACCATGACACCCATGGAACTCAAACTCACACAGGAATATATCAGGAAAATTAGGAATAAGGAAGAACTACAGGGAGAGGAATAAAAAAACTGCAAGGATTTTGGCTTGCAGTTTTTTTGTTTGTGGGCACGGCTTAAAACCGCCTTTACTTTGCCTTTTATCTGTTCAATTTATAAATTCCTTTAATTGTAAATATAACCATTAACAAATATGCAATTATTGGCAAAAAATATTTTTTTACTGTTTCTTTTATTTCATCCCAATCAATTGGTTCATGCTCATTTGAATATAGTGGTGTATAACCACAATCAAAAAATTCAAGAGGTTTAAGGTCTTTATTCTTTTTTGCTGGTTTTGGATTCGTAAACCAAATATCGTTTTTATATGGAACATAAAATTTTGCTTTTTCTATTGTCAATATATCTAAAACTCTTATAAATGTCCAATATTCTGATTTGGTTTCAAAATGAAATTTAATTCCATTGATTGTATCGTTAGATAAGATCAATTTTCTAACATTCTTTTTTGCTATATCTAGTTTTATTTTATCAGAGCTATTATCTCCAGTTAGATTTACAACAGTATATTTTTTTGAATTTAGAAATTTTGTAATTCCTTTAGTGCCAATATCTTCTTCTTTGCCATCCCAAATGTATATATCCATTGAACTGTATTCAGTAAATGCGTTTATACTTTTTAAATGCAAAACACATAAAATAGGCAACAATATGATGCTAATTAATCCTGCCGAATAGTAGATTTTTCTGTTATGTCTTCGCATTTTTTTTGAAGATTTTCGCTAACAACAAACCATCTTATATCACCCCAAAACAGTTTGATAGACAAAAGTTTATTTCTTTTATTTTTCAAATATATAATAAAACCTATAACTTCTACTATAAATACTTCCTAGTAATCGATACCTTGTTTAATCACTTGCTCAAGTAATTATTCATAAATGTTTTTCTTGTATCTTAACCAAACAGTAAATAGTGCAATACTTATTGAGCTTGTTGAAAAATAAAATAAAATATTTTTTAATAGCATTGGTGCATTTAATTCTCCGTGGAAATCATCATAGCCATAAAAGAATCCTAAAATAGTATCAATTAAGTAAGTTCCTAAAATCAATCCAATAATAGAACTTACCATACTATAAAAAATCTTTTCTGACACAATCAGCTTTTTAGTTGACGTCAAAAAAATAAGAGTATTGATAAATATGATTAAAAGATAACTCAAAAATGGAGGATTCTCATAATGCAAAAAACTATAAGGTGAAGGAATAAAAAATAGGGCAACTAAAAGAACCAGAAAAATAAAATAGTATCTGTATTTTTTTAGTCTATAAACCATAATTTGATTTTGTTGCTAGTGGTTTTCTTATTTAATTCAGTATAAAGATGTAAGCTTTTTTAGGACGAGACAAACTCAAACTTATAATTTTTTGTAACGCTACCGCGAGCTTCTAGTTCGTGGCAACTTCTAATTTTTCTTGTGTTCACGAGCTAGAAGCTCGCCTTTACTTTGTATAAGATAAAAAACATTAAATTTATTCAAAGGAAAACAGAGGTGAACTTTGACGCTCGCCAAGCTTACGACTTATCTAGCGCATTAGTCCTCTGCTTTCTCCTTGAATCCTGTTGAATTACTTCAAATAGAATGATAGACATTATGGTCTAATAAAGGCTCTAAAGAAGTTCAACATCTTTTGTTTCACCTAATCTCAAAGTTATGAAAAATTATTCTCATTATGTTGGAATTGACATTTCTAAAAATACTCTTGATGTTGTATTATTAAACCCGGATGAAAAAATAGTTCAGAAGCATTTTAAGATTGAAAATTCTAAAGAAGCTATTTCT
>NZ_AUGO01000015.1 GCF_000422705.1 Flavobacterium soli DSM 19725
GAACAGACGAAGCGAATTCCTTATCGTGAAATAGCACCACGGGAAACCATCATAAAGCAAGAATCCCTTCCAGGCAACTGGAAGGGATTTTTTTGTGATGGTAGTAAACAATATTTTATTTGCTTGACAGCATTTCAAATTATAGTAGAGTCAATAGATATCCAAGCAGTGAACCCCCAATTACTATGAAGGCACTGTTTATTTTTTTATATCCAAAAGCGAGAATGAGACTTATTATGGCAATAAAAATTGTTCGCCAATCGGTGAGGGTGTCCTGACCCATAGAGAAGCATACCGAAATGATGATGGCAACCGAAGCCACATTAACAGCATCTAAAAAAGCAGCTGCTAGTTTTGAGTTACGCATTTTCTTAACCAGTGGATTGAGCAAGGCCACAAAGACAAAAGAGGGAAGAAAAATTCCAATTGTAGACACAACAGCACCATAAAAGCCATTTATTTGATAGCCAATAAACGTTACAGATGAAAACACAGGCCCAGGTGTAAATTGTCCTACTGCAATTGCATCAATTAATTGTTGGCGGCTGAGAAGGCCTGTTGACACAAGTTCTGTGTCCAAGAAAGCAAACAACACATAACCACTGCCATAAAGGATTGCACCAATCTTTAGGAATATCAAAAAGAGATTAAAATTGCTTACTGAAAGAAGAAAGGTGTTGCTTAAATTCAAAAAAACAAAAGGGAAAAAAGATTTTAAAGAAGTAGACTTTTCGTTTCGGAAGTATTGTATAAATAGGCTTATGAAGCCAGCTCCAAAAAGCAAATAGATCTCGTTGAAATTTAAAAGGGAACAGATTAAAACTAAAAATCCAATCAGAACTAATTCAAATGATTTTAGTGCTTTTTTTGCCAATGGAACTATTGCAGTAAGAATGATCGCGATGATGGCAGGCTTGATACCGTAGATAAAAGGTTGCACTTCGGGAAGCTGTCCATACAATTTATACAGCCATGCAAAAACTCCAGTGATGCAAACAGCAGGAAGTATAAAGCACAAACCAGCAATAATCAGTCCTTTCCAGCCTCCTTTTTCATGGCCGATATGGATTGCCATTTCTGTGCTGTTTGGACCCGGAATCAAGTTTGTGGCACCAATCAGGTCTAAAAAATGTTGTTCGGTGAGCCATTTTCTTTTGGTGACCACCTCTTCTTGCATCATGGCAATGTGAGCGGCAGGGCCACCAAAGCCAATTGTTCCAAGTTTTAAAAAGAGTGCAGCGATGTCCTTTAGTGAAACTTTATTATTCATTTTATAACTACTTAAGCACCGTCATATTGGTCCAGCTTCTTTTGAATGGAAGCGGCAGAAATTCCGTGTATTAGAACCGAAAGGATGATGGTAACGGCTGTTAATTGAATTAATTTTTGAGATTCGGTAAAGGTAGTTTGGCCCAAAGCATACATCAAATAATATAACGAACCCACACCCCGAATACCATAAAACGAAAGGGTAAACTTCTCAAAATTACTGATGCCTTTTTTTCCTACAAGTGAAATCCATCCCGCAAGAGGTCGGACGAGAAGAATAAGAATCAATGCCGTAAGGATAAGTTTAGGATCCATCAAATCGGTTATATTAGAAGCCATGTACACACCAATAACTACAAATAATAAGGCTACAAATATACGTTCAATTTCTTCTGTAAAGTCATGCAAGCTGTCCATGTGTTGGGCATTTTTTTCACCGTAGCTAAAAGCAGTTGCCGCTAAAAAAACCGCAATAAAACCATAACCGCCTACTATTTCCGCAATAGCATAAGGCAAAAGGGTCAAAGCCAATGACAAAATGCCTCGGCTAATTTTCGACTGCTGATTTTTTGATGTAAATCGGAAAACAACTTTATAAAGAAGCCATCCCGAAACAAGTCCGATGATTACACCGGCTACAATTTTATAGACAAATTCCATCCAAAACCACTCGGTAATCCATTGCGAATAATCGGTGCCTTTTGCTACTAGAAAGATGGCAAAATAGGTAAAAGGAAAGGCGAGTCCATCATTAATTCCTGCTTCCGAAGTAAGGGCGAGGCGTGTTTTCGAGCTGTCTTTTTGGCTGGGTTTTGTCGTTTGCAAGTCAGAGGCTAGGACGGGATCAGTTGGAGCAATGAGTGCTCCAAACAAAATCGCTGCTGCAGGAGTAAAGTCAAGTATCCAATGGCTGGTGTAGGCCGAAGCCACAATCGTTATCGGCATGGTGATCAAAAGCAGCCAAAACGAATATTTCCAAGTAGTCCAGGAAAACGGATCCTTGATTTTTAAACCCGCATTGGTTAGGGCAACAATGACAACGAATTCGGTAATTTCTTCGATAACTTTCACATTGTTTAATGGAGCAATAGAAGCATAATGATCACCAAAAATATAAATGAGCACTCCAATCCCGATATAAATTATGGGAGCCGTAATGTTCTTGTTTTTAAGGACGTTTGGAATCGTAGCTGCCAAAAGCACTACCATTCCTATGAGGAGAAGGTGAATATTATAAGGACTAAAATCAAAAAATGTAGCAGTTGCCATAAAGGAAAGTTTTGGGGATTAACTTTTCCTAAATTTAAAGAAAATACTTAAGACGGGACAGTGTTTTGGGCATTTTTTAGGGATACGGTTAGTAAAAACGTGCGAACTGTTGAGGATTCAGAGCGAAGGGGTTTTAGGCTTGCAGTTTTATTTTGTTTGTCCCATCGAAAGGATGTGGGAGAGAGCTGGGCCCGTATTATTCTGTTTTAATTTCCGCAAGAATTAGTTTGTCAGCTTGCAATTCCACTATTTTATAAATTTTTCCTTTTAGGTTAATAGGTTCAGTGGTGGTTAAAACCCATTCACTTTCATTTAGACTCCATTTTCCCTTATAATTATGAGTCCGCAACCTAGTGTCATTTCCACAAGGTGCAGAATATCTATTATAAAATTCTCCGTTTTTTAGTATTTCAACCCTTAAGCCATATTTATGGTCAGTTGCTTTTCGTTTTTCAAAAATCAGATTGTCACCTTCTCTGTTATATTTCGAATACCAAACTCCAATTAAATCACCAGAATTAAATTCAGCCGATTCATTTTTTTGTCCATAACTCAATTGGTTGCTGAACAGAACCACCAGAATTATTATTAGAAAGTTGTTTTTCATAATGTTTTTTTGCTTGAGTATAATGTTTTGGTACTAACCAGCGTTTCTTGCTCAAATATAATTACTTCCCATCAATCGGTCACCAATTCCTGTTTTTCTTTTCTAAAAAGAAGTAAAATCAATCCTAAAGAAAAAAGCAGGCAACTTAGTACCATATACACTCCATCTTTCAGTATAAAAAATGAAAAACCTACAGCAGGTGCGCCAATTATAACCATTAAGGCTTTTAGAGTATGGGTTTTAATAAAGTTTGAAGCGTGAGTTGCTAATCCAATAAAGAGCAAAGAGGGTCCAATAATTATAAAAGGATATAGGATTGATGGAGTATTGCTAATGTGTTCGCTCAATTCCATTCTAGCAGTATCGTCATTTCCAAAACTCCACATTATAAAATCAATAGTACAAAGGCCTATATGGGCAATAACTCCTAAAGCAGTTAGAAAGGAAGCAACGGAATTTAAATTGTTTTTTGGAAACACTTTATTAAATGAAAGGAGTAATGTTGCCCCAATCAGATTCAACCAATGCGCAAAATCTATGGGTTCCTGAAAATACGCTACTTTAGAGCCTTGAGAAAACAGCATATAACTCACAACAAAAAACAATAATCCGATTAAACAAATACTTTTTGGTTTCATAATTTTTCTATAAAGACAGCTATCTTGAAAATGTGTTCTATTAATTTAGGTTTGCAGTTTTATTTTGTTTTTGCAATGCCAAAGGATTTGCGCGATCAATGTCATTAAGTTAAGCGGTTTAGTTGTCATTCCGAGGAACGAGGAATCTCACAAGTAATTCCGTAATGTGAATTTGACAATGGGATTCCTCGTTCCTCGGAATGACAAAATTGACGCTTTATATCCTTAACTTAATGACATTGTTCGTGAGGGAGCGGGGAAACGGCTGTTGGCAGCAGTTAAAAGTCATTATAAATTTGACTCTTTGTAATTATTCGTGTTGAAAGAATTTTCAATTGCTTTGTTGTGCATTTATCTTCATAAACCGTATTCAATAGTGTCAAAATTTCTGGAATATCATTTTCATCTTCAACAATTATATATGATATATCATCAAAAGAAAATTTGATACTGCAATTTACAAGCTTTATGTTATGTGTTTCCTTATCTTCCTTATAATTTTTACCAGCTATAAATAAAGGCGCGCCTTCAAGTTCCTTTAATCCTGCAACAAATCGCCACTCTCTTTCATCATAAAATCTATAAGTTTCAGAATTTATCTTTCCGTGTATTAATTTACCTTCATAATTTTTGCAATGAGAAAGTATAGCAATATGTTCACTTTGAAGATTTATGTCATTTGACTTTGCCTTTCTTAATTCAATAATGCGTCGATATTGCTCACCAATGTTCTTGGTTAAGCGAGATTCTTTTTCTAAATATAGAACTGGATTTAAACCAGTTGCTTTCGCCCAAGATTTGGTTAAGCCTATCGCGTAAGAGCCATATGAATCGATATGATTTTTTACTTCTGATAAAGGAATGTCACAAAATGAAACCATTGGGAAGGCAACACTTAAATTTGGACCATTTTCGATCATTATTCTCTCTGAACAATATTTTAAATTAAATCCTTGAGAAGTAATTATTCCTTTCAAGTTTTCTACCTTATTGGTATAATGTATTACTGAATTTGTACTGATTGCCATGTTGCGTTTTGTATTAATTGCTGCCAACGTTCCCTCGCTACAAGAGGTTTGAGATTAAATTAAGCCTTATTTTCGGATTTGCCTAAATTTCCCAAATACAAGACCATTTTCAAATTAAACCAAATGCCCAAATCTCTTGTAGCAAGTGTTACCTGCAGTGCTTTTTATTTACGATTAATTTGATTTGAAATTATTTTCAATTTACTTTCTATATTTTCTATTTCTGAATTTCTTGTGATCGTTACATATGCGTTGATTGTGAAGGTCAGGATAGCTAATATCAAAAGTATGGTGACTGACCAATTTCTAATTATGTCATGGTATTTTTCTCTTGATCTTTTTTTTCCTTCATCAAGATATTTTTGATTGTAAAAAGAAGCAATACCAATTTCCGTAATTGCGTGATAAAACACATAATACTCTTCTTCCTGACTATATATCTCTTTTTGATTTTCTAGATACTGAATTTGCTCAACGATTTTATTTTCTGAAAAATCAACGGTTTCTACCAAGTCTGACCAAGTTCGAGCAATTTCTGAAACATGCATATTATCTGGACCAGTTCCTTCTGACCTTTTCTCATGAAGCGACTTTAATATTGCATGTCGAATTTTAAATTTATTTTCCATACTTTCTACAATAGCATTGCGGGTAACTTGTTTATTGTCTAACATCATCATACCTATCCCTACGAAAACGGTTGTATAAGTCTGATTGACCTACTCCCTAGTAGTATCGTAAAAATATACAAAAAGAACCTATAAACACAAATTTTATGTAGAAGAATTACTACTACTTTCCCGTTAACTCTCGCACTCCATTTACACTTTTCCATGCCAACTATTTTTAATAAAAAAACTGCAAGGTTTTAGATTTGCAGTTTTATTTTGTTTGTCGGCACGAGCAAGATGCTCGCGGTCAATATAATTAAGTTAAGCCGTTTAGTTGTTCTTCCGAGGAACGAGGAATCACACAAGTAGCTCCGTAATGTGAATTTGACAATGGGATTCCTCGTTCCTCGGAAAGACAAAACGGACTGTTAATATCCTTAACTTAATGAAATTGTCCGTGTACAATAAAGGGAACGACGACAATACTGAAAAAAAAAGCCCATTCAATTCAGAATAGGCTTGAGATTTATGCTTCGTTATCGCTTGCATACCATTCGGCAAAGGACGATTCGGTTTCTTGTAGTTTTAGTGAAAAAAGAACGATGTCTTGTGGCAATCGGTCTTGGATTCTTTTGGCAAAATCGATGACCATGTTTTCGCTCGTTGGTTGATAATCCACTAGAATCACGTGGTGTCCTCGGTTTTTGAGTTCGTTTGCAAGCTCGATATGGGGTGTGGTTTCGTTGAAAACCGTGGCGTGGTCAAACTGGTCGACAATTTCTTCCTTGACAATTTTTTTGAGATCAGTAAAGTCAATCACCATTCCGAATTTCACATTGTCCCTGTCGGTTATTGGTGTTCCGATAACGGTTACCGAGAGTTTATAGCTGTGTCCGTGAACGTTTTTGCATTTGCCGTCATAGCCATAAAGGGCGTGTCCTGTTTCGAAGGTAAATTGCTTGGTGATTCTGATTTTACTCATGATGGGTTTTCTTTGGGGACAAATTTACAAATTTATTGCTTAGGGTGTTTTGGAAACGGATGTCCTAGCCCTGATGGAAGCGGCATCCTTTTCCTTTTTTCTTTAAAAAGGAAAAGATAGAGCGGACAGCGGGAATAGCTTCTTAAAAAACTACTTCTTGAACTGTTCTAAGGCTTTCTTGGTAAAGTCGGAAAGGACGAGTTTCCCCGAAATGGCGGCACGATCGTAGAGCACTGTTTCCCAATGATCCGTGTTTTCCCAGAGCACTTTTTTCATGGCAGAAAGGGCTTCGGGGTTATAATTGGAGAGCTTTTCAGCAAATATATTCAGGGCATTATCGAGTTCTTCTATGGTTTCAAAAACTTTTGCATAGAGTCCTTTTTGCAGGGCCCACTGGGCAGTTTGCCATTCATCAGCAGCAAGGGTGAGTTCGGCTAGACCGCTAACACCCACTTTTCTTTCGACAGCGGGAGCGATGACAAACGGGCCAATCCCGATGGTAAATTCAGATAATTTGATGCTACTGTTTGTGGTTGCAAATACATAATCGCAGGCTGAAGCCAGACCCACACCACCACCAACGGCTTTTCCTTGAACGCGACCGATGATGAGTTTGGAACATTTTCGCATGGCATTGATCACATTGGCAAAGCCCGAAAAGAACTTGGCACCTTCGTCGAGATTCGAAACCGCCAAGAGTTCATCGAAGGAAGCTCCTGCACAAAACACTTTTTCGCCTTGGCTTTTTAATACAATTATGGCAACTTCTGGATTGTTGCTCAATTGGTTCAACTCGTCAGTCAAGAGCTGCAAAAGCTGACTCGGAAAGGAATTTCCAGAAGGATGATGAAAGGTTATTGTAGCGATTTTTTGATCGATTGTAGTATGGATTGCACCATTTTGGAGGTCTGTGGTCATGTGGTAATTTTTAGTAAAAATACAAAAAGAGGCTTAATTGTAGGGATGTAGAAGGTAATTTGACAAGTATTTTGCATCTTAGTCGAAATTCGAAATCTTTTTTGCAAATTGTTTTGTAATTATAGTATATTTGCCCTCGAAGGGGGATTAGCTCATTTGGCTAGAGCGCTTGCCTGGCAGGCAAGAGGTGACCGGTTCGAATCCGGTATTCTCCACAAGTATAAAACCGCAAAGATCACTAGATTTTTGCGGTTTTTTTTGTGTTTTATGAAGTAGCTATTATGAAGTTGGCAAAGGAGCTCCTACTGCAATTTCGCAACGGTGTCCTGGTTGTCCGTGTGGCGGATTCATTCCCGGAGCCGTTGGTGCTACTGCTGCATTTGTAGGCTGAGTCAATGTTGTTTTTGCAGCTGGTTTTTCTAAAGATGTTGGTTTAGGAACATTATGTGGTGCAGGGGCATTCGCTTTTGGCGAGTTCAAAGGCGCTCCAACGGCAATGTCACAACGGTGATTTGGTTGTCCGTGTGGCGGATTCATACCAGCTGCTGTTGGAGTGGCTCCTGCAGTTGAACTTTGAACCGGAGCCACCGGCATTGGTGTTGATGCTGGAGCAGTTGTTGTCGCATCTTGAGGTGTTACCTCGATCGGGTTTTCTGGAGTTGCCACTGCTTCGGTCAAGGGAGTTTCTGAACTATCTTGTGGCTCTAATTCTTTCTTGCAAGAAGTGAAGAATATAGAAGCAACGAAAACCAAACTTAAAATTGTTTTTGTATTCATGGGATTATTTTTAATTTAAAGAAAATCAAATATAAAACTTTAAAATCCTTTTCGAAATACATTAACATAAAATCATGAACAAAAACAATTTTAACAAAAAAAAGAGACTGTTATAACAGCCTCTTTCTAATGGGTTAAACTTCGGTTCCGCAAGTGCAGTTGCTACCACAGTTACAGTTTTCGCATTTACAGTTTGGATTGTCGCATCCATTATTTCCTGTTGTTTTCATGATTTCTAGTATTTAAATTATTAGTACTACAAAGTTAGAGCACCAGTTATGGTTTGCTTTATGCAAAAAAGGGGAAGATGTATATAATTTTTGGATTCCTAAAGGCTGTCGATGGACTTTCGTTTCTCGTTTCCAATCTTCTTGAAGAGGGAAGGCGAGAGTCCCGTTACCTTTTTGAATTGAGCCGAAAGGTGATGCACACTGCTAAAACCGGTTTTGAAAGCGATTTCGGTTAAGGAGAGTTGGTCGTAAACGAGGAGTTCTTTTACCTTCTCGATCCTTTGAATGATAAAAAACTGCTCGATGGATTTTCCTTCAATCGACGAAAATAAATCGCTCAAATAACTGTAGTCATAATGAATTTTGGAAGTAATAAAAGCCGAAAGATTTACTTTTTTATCCGAGGCATCGAGAAATTCAAGGATGCGCTTTTTGATGTCTTCAACGATTTTATTGATTCGGGTTGCAATTAATTCAAAGCCTACCTTTTTTAGTTCGGCTTCAAGGTTTTTTAGTTCAGATGGGTTTAATTCTTGTGCCACAACCACTTCTCCAAGATCGATCCTCTGGATTGGAATGCCTAGATTTTCAAAGATGTTTTCTACCGAAAGAATGCATCTCGGGCAAACCATATTTTTGATAAGAAGGAGGTTGTTTGAACTTTTCATACTACAAATTTAAACTTTTTATAAATAAGGAAAAGGGCTGTTTTATCGATGTTAATTAACAAATGTTGTACGTTGATATTCCTTAGATTTGTGATAGCAATTTCCTCCAGAAGCAATTTCTGCAAAGAACTTCCTCTACTTATTTTACACTAAACGAAACGAATATGTCCGACAGAATACGTGAAAAATTAACCATTCTTGCAGATGCTGCAAAGTATGATGTTTCCTGCTCGTCAAGCGGAAGCAATAGAAAAAACGACAGCAAAGGTCTTGGCGATGCGAGTTCTTCGGGAATTTGCCATACCTATACCGAAGACGGACGATGTGTTTCGTTACTCAAAATTTTGCTGACCAATCATTGCATTTTCGATTGTGCATTTTGCGTTTCCCGAAAAAGCAATGATGTGAAACGTGCCGCTTTTACGGTAGAAGAAGTCGTGGAATTGACGATGAGTTTCTACCGAAGAAATTATATAGAAGGATTGTTCCTGAGTTCGGGAATTTTCAAGAATGCCGATTATACCATGGAACGTTTGGTGCGAATTGCCAAAAAGTTACGTCTAGAAAATAATTTCAACGGCTACATTCATCTGAAAACCATTCCAGGTGCAAGTCAGGAATTGTTGACCGAAGCAGGATTGTATGCCGATAGGATGAGTATCAATCTGGAAATGCCAACCGAAGCCGGATTGAAATTGCTAGCTCCAGACAAATCGCATGATGATGTCAAGAAACCACTTTCGTTTATCAAGGACAGTATCATTCAATTTAAGGATGAGAAAAAAATCATCAAAAGCACGCTAAAGTTTGTTCCGGCAGGGCAAAGCACCCAAATGGTGATTGGGGCCACTCCCGAAACCGACATGGAAATCATGTACAGTGCCAATGAATACTATAAGAATTATGATTTGAAACGGGTGTATTATTCGGGCTATATTCCGATTAGTTATGATACCCGAATGCCGATGATTGGAAGTCAGCCACCACTTTTGCGGGAAAACCGATTGTATCAAACTGATTGGCTGATGCGTTTTTATGGTTTTGATGTACACGAAATTTTAAATGTAAAAAATCCGCATTTGGATGTAGATATCGATCCGAAACTGAGTTGGGCACTCCGAAATATGGAACAATTCCCGATAGATATCAATACTGCCGATTATAAGATGATTCTCCGTGTTCCCGGAATTGGAGTAGGGTCGGCGAATAAAATTGTACAGGCTCGGAAATTTGGCAAGCTTCGTTCGGATCAGTTAAAGAAGATTGGAATTGCCTATAATCGGGCGAAATATTTTATCAGATGTGCCGATAGTGTTTTCCAATTGAATACACCCGAAGCGTTTACGGTTAAGAACCTTATTTTATCCGAAAGCAATAGCAAATATTTGAAAGTACCCCAAAATCAGCTAAGCCTTTTTTAATGATAACGTATGTTTTTGACGGAAGTCTGGAAGGTTTGCTGACAGCGGTTTTTGAGTTTTATGAACGAAAACCGGGCAAGATTCAGTTGGTAAGTCAGGTACATTTTCAACCGACTTTTTTGGAAGAAACCTTTGAAGTTGTGAATGATGAGGCTAAAGCCAAAAGAGTCTGGGCGGGTTTGTGCAAGAAAATAAGCCCCGATTGGCGAAGCCGTTTCTACAAATGTTATCTCTCCGAAACACCTGAAATTTTCCAGCATCTGTTTGATTTTGCCTGCTATATTTTTGACAATCCAAAAGGTGCCGAAGATAATTTCGGACATCCATCAGTAATCGCCCTTTCTAAAATGGACAAAAGCGTGAACCGTGAAAAGCATCGGATGAAAGCTTTTATCAGATTTCAAGAAACGGGTGACGGTATTTTTTATGCTCCAATTGAACCCGATTATAATGTGTTGCCGTTGATTTCCTCGTTTTTCAAAAACCGATATGCCGACCAAAAGTGGATTATCTATGATTTGAAACGGAAATACGGTTTGTTTTATGATTTGGAAAAAGTGGAAGAAATCATTTTTGATTATGTTCCCGAAGTAAAGAAAAGCAATGTGCACCTGCCTTCGGAGGTGTTGAACGACAAGGAAGAATTATATGCTTTGCTTTGGAATGATTACTTCAAGAGCACGAATATTCCTGCGAGAAAGAATATGAAATTGCATATTCAGCATGTTCCGAAAAGGTATTGGAAGTATTTGACGGAGAAGCAAAATAGGTAGTAGCTTATAAAGATTTGAAGTTGATATTGTCATGAAGAGACCTAACAGGTTTTCAAAACCTGTTAGGTCTTCCGTGAAAATAAAAAAAGCCTTTCCGTTAAGAAAGGCTTTTTAGGTGGTCCCACTTGGAATCGAACCAAGCACCTACTGATTATGAGTCAGTTGCTCTAACCGAATGAGCTATAGGACCAGTTATGAGGATGCAATATTACTACTATTTTCGTTTTGGTGCAACTATTTTCGGTTTTGATTTGCTGTTTTTTTGCGTTTTGAACCCGTTTGGTAACTCACAAAATCCTAATATTCTAAAAATCAGCTTTATTTTATTTCCTGGCAAAGCTCGATCAGAACACCATTTGTTCCTTTTGGATGCAGGAAGGCTACAAGTTTGTTGTCGGCTCCTTTTTTTGGTGTTTCGTTTAGGACGGTAAATCCTTCTGCTTGTAATCTTGCAATTTCAGCAACAATATCTTCTACATCAAAGGCAATATGGTGGATGCCTTCGCCTTTTTTTTCTAGGAATTTTGCAATCGGGCTTTCGGGAGTTGTGGCTTCGAGGAGTTCGATTTTGTTGGGTCCGTTCATGAAGAAGGACGTTTTTACGCCTTCGCTGGCTACTTCTTCTTGTTTGTAGGGTGGGGCTCCAAAAAGTTTTTCGAAAAGTGTGTTGGAAACTTCAAGGTCTTTTACGGCAATACCGATGTGTTCTATTTTTCTCATTTTGGTTGGTTTGGGGCAAAGTTCGGAAAGTTTTTTGGGATTCAACACAAAGTTTGCACACAAAGGTCTCGAAGTTTAAATAATGCCTAAAGTTTTTCAGCTAGCCCCGATGGTGCCATTGTTTGAGCTCTTGCAACTGCCGTAAGAGCTGTTGCAAAGCGAGTGGCTCCAGCGGGAACATGGATGAAACAAATGCCCGAGCTCCCGAAGCTTCGGGATTGCTTCTAATTATCATCAAAAAAAGATAAAACTTTGTGGCTTATTGACTTTGCCTCGAAAAATCGTATTTTTGCAGGATGGAAACAAACAGACAGAAAAAAATAGGCGGGGTGATCCAAAAAGATTTGGTGGATATCCTGCAGGGTGAAGTGAGAAAAAACGGAATTTCGAATTTGATAATTTCGGTATCCAAGGTTGTAGTTACGACAGATTTGTCAGTAGCGACGGTGCATTTAAGTATATTTCCTCAAGAAAAAGCGGCCGAAACTTTGGCGGCTATAAAAACAAATTCGGCTTTGATTAAGCACGATTTGTCACAAAGAGTGCGTTTGCAATTGCGAAAAGTGCCTAACTTGACGTTCTTTATCGACGACTCTCTGGATTATATCGAGAAGATTGACAATGCTCTTGCGGCAAAGGAAAATCCGATTGAAAACCGCGATTTGTTAGAAAGAAGAAGAAAATCGTAATTTGAATTTTTCCCTTTACATAGCCAAACGCTACCTTAGAAGCGCCAGTAAAAATAATGCCATCAACATTATCAACTGGATTGCCACGATAGGAATTATTGTGGGAAGTATGGCGATGTTTGTTATTATGTCCGTCTTTAGCGGCTTGGTCGATTTCAGCCTTTCGTTTACGAATTCGGTTGATCCGGATTTGAAAGTTTTGCCCTTGACGGGAAAATCATTCCTTATTTCGCCCGAACAAGAAAGCCAGCTTAAAGGCTTGAAAGACATCGCTTTTTACAGCAAAGTTGCCGAAGAACAATTGCTTTTTATGTTTGATGGCAAACAGCAAGTGGCCAATTTGAAAGGGGTTGACAGTGTTTTTACAAAAGTCAGCACGATTAAAGAAGGTGCTTTCAGTGGCGATTGGATTGAACCAGGAACGGTTCAAGTTGTGGTTGGCGGAATCATTGCCCAAAAATTATCGATGGGTTTGATGGATTTCAACAATCCGTTTGAGGTTTTTGTTCCCATAGCCGGAAAAGGCGACATCAACCGACTGGAAGATGCTTTCAGGAAAGAGGCCTTGGTGCCAATTGGCGTTTATTCGGTAAACGAAGAAATCGATGCAAAATATGTTTTTTGCGATTTGCCTTTGATTCAGGAGTTATTAAACTTCCAGAAAAACCAGATTACGGGTTTAGAATTAAAACTGAAACCCGAAGTTAATGAAGCAAATGTAGTTGCCGAACTTCAAAAGATTCTAGGTAGTAATGTGATCATTAAGAACAGAGCCCAACTCAACGATTCGCTTTATAAAATGCTAAACACCGAAAATATAGCCGTTTATTTAATCTTTACACTAGTGATTATCGTGGTGCTTTTCAACTTGATTGGAGCTTTAATCATGATGATTTTGGAGAAAAAAGGGAACCTCAAAACACTTTACAATCTCGGAACCGAAATCAAGGATTTACGAAAGATATTTCTACTCCAAGGAACTTTGTTATGTGTAGTTGGTGGATTGATAGGTGTTGTTTTAGGATTGATCATCGTGTTTTTGCAACAGCAATTTCAACTCATCATGATTACCGATTCGCTCGCTTATCCTGTGAAAATCACCATAATGAATATTTTTTTAGTTCTTGGAACGGTTATCGTTTTAGGATTTATAGCTTCGTTGATTGCTTCAAGCAGAGTCAGTAAAAAATTAATGGAGTAAAATAGAAAAAAGAGGCAAGAGAAAAGACTTTTAAAAACTATTAAGGAATTAAGTTTCATTAAGCGTTAAAAAACTTAATTTTTCTTAATTCCTTAATGGTTCAAAAATTAAAATAAAAAAGAGGCAAAAAGAAAAACGTAAAAATCTTTTCTCTTGCCTCTTTTTTCTATTTTCTAAAAGAGATTATTTCTCGATAGCAAATCTTCTAGCTACTTCCGTCCAGTTAATTACACTGAAAAAAGCTTCAATATAATCCGGTCTTCTGTTTTGATAGTTCAAGTAGTAAGCGTGTTCCCAAACATCCATTCCTAAAATTGGAGTTCCACCACAACCTACTTCTGGCATCAATGGATTGTCTTGGTTTGGCGTTCCGCAAACGTCTAATTTTCCACCTTTGTGCACACAAAGCCAAGCCCATCCAGACCCAAATTGAGTAGCACCAGCTTTAGCAAACTTCGCTTTAAACTCTTCAAAACTCCCAAAAGAATTTTCAATAGCATCAAGCAAATCGCCTGTTGGAAGTCCGCCGCCATTTGGCGACATCACTGTCCAAAACAAATTATGATTGTAAAAACCACCACCGTTATTTCTCACAGCAGCATTCTTTTTGTCAAGATTAATCAAGATATTTTCAATCGTCAAACCCTCCAATTCCGTTCCGTCAATTGCAGCGTTCAAGTTGGTTGTGTAAGCATTATGATGTTTTGTATGGTGAATTTCCATAGTTCGTGCATCAATATGGGGTTCCAATGCATCATAAGCATACGGTAATTTTGGTAATTCAAAAGCCATAGTATCGTGTTTTAAATGATTTATAAATAATTAAAATCAAAATTAAACATTTAACTTTGGAAAAGGAAATACTATTTTGTTATAATTGTATTAACAAAAATAATAATACCGTAATTTTTTAGAAGCTCATCCTGCTTTTCATTACAATCTTTTTTGTCAATGGCTTTTTTTGCAAGCCACAAAAGGAGCTTCCGTTGGTCGCTCTTTTGCAGCAGCAAAAAATAGCCATTGCCTAAAAAAGGATTTCCATTTCAATCAGGGCTAGGGTGAAAGTGCTAAAATTCAACATCGGTTCCTAACAGGTTTTCAAAACCTGTTAGGTATTGTAATGATTCAAACACAAAAAAATAAACTAAATTCAATATCAAAGAAAAAATCAGTGCTAATCTGTGACCCGAGACCGAAGGTCGAATAGACGAAGAAAATCAGTAACAAAAAAACAAAAATGAAAAGACACTCCTTTGCAATATACGACGCTTCTGCAGGTTCCGGAAAAACCTATGCACTTGTAAAAGAGTACCTCAAGATCATCCTTTCCGCCAAGCAAAATGATGCGTATCGGAACATTCTCGCCATCACTTTTACCAACAAGGCCGTTCACGAAATGAAATCTCGGATTGTGACCAACTTGTCCGAGTTTGCAAAAGACAATCCCACAGAAAAGTCAGCCGATTTGATGCAGGAAATTGCAATTGAAATCAATCTTTCGTTATCGGAAATCAAACAAAAATCAAAAAGTATCATCAAGCACATCATTCACAATTATGCCGCTTTTGATATTTCCACGATTGATAAATTTACCCACAAAGTCATCCGGGCTTTTGCACACGATTTGAATCTTCCAGTGACTTTCGAAGTCACGCTTGATACTGAAAACCTCTTGATAGAAGCCGTCGATGCCTTGATTGCACAAGCCGGAGAAGACGAAACGCTCACAAAACTTCTAGTCGATTTCACGATGGAAAAAACCGACGATGATAAAAGTTGGGATATTTCACGCGAAATCCTTGAAACAGGAAGATTGATTTTGAATGAAAACAATCGGGAAGAAATCACGCATTTTCACGACAAGACGATTACGGAGTTTTTAGAAATCAAGAAAAAAATCCAAGAAGCCTGTAAAATATTAGGAGATGAATGTGTAGAAGGCGGAACGAATATTTTGAATTTAATCGATTCGAACGGAATCGATCATAAATCATTTTCAAGAGAAACATTTCCCAATCATATCAAAAGCATCAAGGAAAACAGATTCAATCCTAAAAACAAGATGTTTCATGAAGTGGAAGATATTGCGATTAACAAAACCGCAAAAGATAGAGCGATTATCGAAGGCATAATCCCAGAACTGCTTTCGAGTTTAAGCAAGATTTATGAAAACTATCAGAAGATTGGTTTTTATACTGCTTTCCTGAAAAACATAACGCCTTTATCGTTGCTGAACACAGTAAGTAACGAATTATCCAGAATCCAAAAGGAACAAAACATACTTTCGATTGCTGAATTCAATGCTATCATTCACAACGAAATTCAGAACCAGCCCGCTCCGTTTATCTACGAAAGATTAGGCGAACGTTACAAAAATTTTTTTATCGATGAATTTCAGGATACTTCGGAAATGCAATGGCAAAACTTGATTCCACTAATCGATAATGCACTTTCGAGCGAAGATTTGCAAGGCGAAAGAGGTTCGCTGATGATTGTTGGCGATCCAAAACAATCCATTTACCGCTGGCGTGGCGGAAAAGCCGAACAGTTTATCGAGTTGAGCAAGGACTTGAATCCGTTTAATAATCCTGACAAACATTTGGTGCATCTGGATAAAAATTACCGCAGTTATTCTCAAATTATTGATTTTAATAATGGATTTTTCAAGATGCTTTCGGGCGAATTTGAAAATGCAGATTATAAAGATTTGTATGAAAACCACAGTCATCAAAAAAGCAATGATAAAGCGGGAGGCTACGTCAACATTTCCTTTATACCGAAAGTAGAAACTTCGGAAGGTGATGAAGAGGCATTGGATAAAACAGAATTATATGTTTTGGCTACTTTAAATACCATTAAAAAAGTCCAAAGTCAAGGTTTTGAATACCGCGACATCGTAATTCTAACCCGAAAAAGAGGTCAAGGAATTGCAGTTGCGAATTACTTGACAGAACAAAACATTCCGCTACTTTCATCGGAAACGTTGATGATTGCAAATGCTACCGAAGTCCGGTTGATTATTAGTTTTTTGAGGTATTTGAAAAACAGCAATGATTTGGAATCGAAAGCGAATTTCCTGCAATACATCGCCAGAATGATTCAAAACGAAATGCCAGTTCACGATTTTATCGCAAAAGGAATGGAGCTCAAAAATGAAACAGAGTTTGAGCAATGGTTGGTTATTTTTTCAACTGATGCTTCGGGATTGCTTTCGTTTCAAGACATCCGGAAAAAATCTTTGTATGAAGCGGTAGAAATTATCATCTCGAAATTTATTAGTCCTAAAAAAAATAACGCTTACATTCAATATTTCTTAGACATCGTTTTGGAAAGAGATATCAGGAATCAAGCAGGAATTTCGGACTTTTTGAACTATTGGGATAAGAATTCAGAGAAGTTCAGTATTCCATCTCCAGAAGGTGATAATGCTGTGAGAATTATGACCATTCATAAATCGAAAGGATTGGAGTTTCCGGTTGTCATCATGCCTTTTGCGGAAGAAGATTACAGTCGAGCTCCAAGAAATAAATTATGGTTGGATGCGAATCAGGACGATTTCGGACTTCCAAAAGTGTTGATCGACAATAGCAGTGCCGTTGAAGGCTATGGCGAAGATGCTTCGGTGGTTTATAATGCCAAAAAGCAAGAGGAATTGCTGGACAATGTCAATGTTTTATATGTTGCACTAACAAGAGCCGAAGAACAGTTGTATATTATTTCAGGGATGAATTTATCTGCAAAAGGAGAAATCCCGAAAAACAATATGGGGACTTTTTTCATCAATTATTTGGAACAATATGCTGATTTTAATGTCGATACATTCGAATATGAATTCGGAAATCCAATAAAATTATCTGCTGAAAGCAAGACGGTTGAAAAGCCTAAAAATATTGAATTGGTGCAACAAGCTCTGAATCCGAAAAATATAAAAATTGCACAGCGAGAAGCCTTAATGTGGGGAACTCATCAGCAAAAAGCAATTGAGTATGGAAATGTTTTGCATGAGATCTTATCCTTTATAAAAACAAAAAATGATGTGCAACTTGCCATTCAAAAAGCCATTGAAAACGGATTGATTACGATAAGCCAAGAAGAAATTGTAAGGCAAACAATCGATGAAATTGTGAACCATAACGACCTTGAAATTTATTTTTCAGAAGGAAATAAAATTCTCAACGAGCAAACCATCATTCAAAAAGAAGGACAAATCGTGAAACCCGATAGAATGGTTTTGACAAAAAACAATGAGGTCTTATTATTGGATTATAAAACGGGAATTCACAATCGAAAATACCAGTTGCAATTGGAAAATTATGAATCGGCAATTGAGAAAATGGGTTATACTGTTTCAAAAAAAGCTTTGATTTATATAGGAGAAGCAATCAATATAGTAAATTTGTAGCAAAGTAATTAGGGAAAAGCCAAAAGGCACGAGTGAACCCTGAACCATAAACCCATAACCTTATATCTTTAAAATGTACGGAAAAATACAACAACACCTGCAAAATGAATTAAAAACCATTGAAGACAATGGGATTTTCAAGAAAGAAAGAATCATCACTTCGCCACAAGGAGCTGAAATCACGATCTCTACTGGAGAAACAGTCTTAAATTTTTGTGCCAATAATTATTTGGGATTATCTTCTCATCCAGAAGTGGTTCAGGCAGCAAAAGATGCTTTGGATACTCACGGTTTCGGAATGTCGTCAGTTCGTTTTATTTGCGGAACTCAGGATATTCACAAAACGTTGGAGCAAAAAATCGCTGAATTCTACGGAACGGAGGACACAATCCTTTATGCTGCCGCTTTTGATGCAAATGGGGGAGTTTTTGAGCCGTTATTAGGAGAAGAAGATGCTATTATATCAGATAGTTTGAACCATGCATCTATTATTGATGGTGTTCGTTTGTGCAAAGCTTCCCGTTACCGTTATGAAAACAGTAATATGGAAGATTTGGAACAGCAATTAATCAAAGCTAATGAAGCTGGAGCTCGTTTTAAAATTATTGTAACGGATGGCGTTTTCTCTATGGACGGAGTTGTAGCTCCACTTGACCAAATCTGTGACCTTGCTGATAAATATGATGCTATGGTTATGGTGGATGAATGCCATGCTGCAGGATTTATTGGTGCAACTGGAAAAGGAACACTTGAAGCAAAAGGTGTTATGGGAAGAGTTGACATCATCACTGGAACCCTAGGAAAAGCCCTTGGTGGTGCAATGGGAGGATATACAACGGGAAAAAAAGAAATTATAGAATTGCTTCGTCAACGTTCAAGACCTTATTTATTTTCGAATTCTTTGGCTCCCGCGATTGTTGGAGCTTCAATCAAGGTTTTTGAATTGTTGAAAAAGGATACTTCCTTAAGAGATAAATTGGAATGGAATACCAATTATTTTAAAGAGGGAATGAAAAAAGCAGGTTTTGATATTATCGATGGGGACTCTGCAATCGTTCCTGTAATGCTTTATGATGCAAAATTGTCTCAAACAATGGCGAATGAACTGCTAAAAAAAGGTATTTATGTAATAGGATTTTTCTTCCCAGTAGTACCAAAAGAAAAAGCAAGAATTAGAGTACAGCTTTCAGCAGCACATACGAAAGAACACCTAGACCAAGCAATTAGTGCATTTATTGAAGTTGGAATAGCATTAAAAGTAATAACTAACTAATTTTTTATCTAAAAATTATGTTATTTTTTTAACATTTTCTTTTGTGATTAGAATTTATCGCATTACTTTTGTCCTAATAACTTTTGTAACTAAAAAAATCAAGTATGAAACATCTTAACAAAATTTTTGCTGCTGCATTGATGGTTTTCGGACTAAGTTCGCAAGCACAAGATAGCGACAACCCATGGGCTATCTCCTTTGGAGTTAACGCAGTAGATACTCAAGCAAGTGCCACAAGAGATGGTGACTTTGCAGACCGTTTTAACAAACCTTTTAAAGTAAAAGATAACTGGAACATTCTTCCTTCTGTATCTTACTTAACAGTAAGTAGAAGCGTTGGAGATAATTTCTCTGTTGGAATTACTGGATCTGTAAACAAAATCGACAAATTTGTAACTCAGTCAACTGAGAGTTCAGATTACATCGTTACAAATCCTGGTGATTTAACTTATTATGGATTAGACGGTATCATCAGATACAGTTTTATGAATCTTATTGGTTCTAAAGTAATTGACCCTTCTGCACATATTGGTGGAGGTTATACTTGGTTAGGAGATTACAGTGCAGGTACTGTAAATGGAGGCTTAGGTTTAACTTTCTGGTTTAATGATAACGTTGGTTTGTCTTGGCAAACTTCTTACAAGAAATCATTTTCTGACACTCGTGAAGAAGTTCCTACTCATGTACAACACTTAGCAGGTCTTACTTTCAAATTTGGAGGTAAAGACACTGACGGAGATGGAGTATATGACAAAGATGATGCATGTCCAGAAGTTGCAGGCCCAAAAGAATTAAATGGATGTCCTGATACTGATGGAGATACAATTCTTGATAAAGATGATGCTTGTCCAGAAATTGCTGGTCTAGTTGAATTTCAAGGTTGTCCTGATACTGACGGAGACGGAATTGCTGATAAAGATGATGCTTGTCCAGAAGTTGCTGGTTTGAAATCATTCCAAGGTTGTCCTGATACTGACGGAGACGGAGTTCAAGATAAAAATGACAAATGTCCTACTGTTGCAGGACCAAAAGAAAATGGTGGTTGTCCATGGCCAGATACTGACGGAGACGGAGTACTTGACAAAGATGACAAATGTCCTTCTGTTAAAGGTACTGTAGCAAACAATGGTTGCCCAGAAATCTCTGAAGAGCAAATCACTAAATTGAATGCTTACGCTAAAACGATCTTGTTCAACAGTGGAAAATCTACTTTCAAACAAGAAACTTTCGCAGTACTTCAGTCAATCACAGCTATCTTGAAAGAATATCCTTCTTCTAAATTTAGCATCGAAGGTCACACAGATAGCGATGGTAAAGATGCAATGAACCAAAAATTATCTGAAGATAGAGCTGGTGCAGTTAAAAACTACCTAATCGAAAACGGAATTGCTTCTGACAGATTAACTTCTACAGGTTTCGGAGAAAGCAAACCAATCGATACTAACAAAACAGCTAAAGGAAAAGCTAACAACAGAAGAGTTGAAGTGAAATTGGTAAAATAATTTCTTCCTTTTAAATAATTAAGAAACGCCTCGATTTATCGGGGCGTTTTTTTTATTTTTATAAAATGACAAATGCTACTTTTTTAGATAAGATTGCCGAAACCATAATTGATAATTACCAACAGAATTTATCAGATCTGATCGTGGTATTACCTAACAAAAGAGCAAAGGTTTTCTTAATTGAAGCATTAAAAAATAAAGTAGAGAATACTATTTTTTCGCCTCAAATAATTAGTATCGAAGAATTTGTACAGGAAATTGCAAGTATTCGTTCCATTGATAGTATCGAGCTCCTATTTGAATTCTATGAAGTATATCTGTCTGTTACAGATAAACTACATCAGCAAACCTTTGAGCTTTTTGCCAATTGGGCAAAGACTTTACTTCAAGACTTTAACGAAATAGACCGTTATCTTTTAGATCCAAAGCATGTTTTGTCTTACCTAAAGGATATTGATGACATTAAAAAATGGGGTATTGAAGTTGAAAACAAAACCACTTTACTCGAAAATTATATCGATTTCTGGAAACTCCTTCCCAACTACTACGAATCGCTTTATAATCATTTGCTCAATAAAGGAATTGGTTATCAAGGCTTGATTTATCGTCAGGCTGTTGAAAACCTAAATCATTTTTCTAATTCAACAGGTGATAATCAATTTTTATTTGCGGGATTTAATGCTTTGAATGCTTCCGAAGAAAAGATCGTGCAACATTTAATTGCTTCCGATTCTGCTAAAATTTATTGGGATGTTGATGCGGTTTTCTTGAATGACCATTTCCAGGATGCCGGATTATTTGTGAGAAGATTCAAGGATGGCTGGAAACATTATAAGACAAACCCTTTTGAATGGATTGTAAACGACTTCTCGCAATCGAAGAATATCAAGATTATTGGTACTCCAAAAACAATCGGTCAAGCCAAAATAGCGGGAAGTATCATCGAACAATTAATTGATGAAGATGCAGTTTCAATGAATAAAACAGCACTTGTTTTGGGAGAAGAAAATCTCCTCGTTCCACTTTTATATTCGTTACCTTCAACTGTGGGAGCCTTGAACATTACGATGGGATATTCTGGAAAAAATAACCCAGCCCAAATCTTGATTGCCAAGTTGTTCAAGATGCATACCAATGCACTTTCCAGAAGTGGCGACAGTTATGTGTTTTATTACAAGGATGTCTTGGATATTTTGACACACCCGCTAGTGGAACCCTATGCAAGAACATCAAAGTTGGTTGCTATAATCAATCAGAATAATTACACCTTTATTACCCATAAAAAAGTAAACGAACTCAACGAAAATCCAACCGAATTATTTCTTTTATTATTTCAGAAATGGGAAAATGGATCTGTTACGGTACTTGAAACATTATCTAATTTATTGCTAATCATAAAGTCGAATCTGAGCAATGACAATGAGGAAGAAAAGATTACAAAAGCTTTTGTCTATTCGATTTTTAAAGTCATCAATAAATTAATTAATTATTATTCCCAACATCATCATATTGACAAGATTGAAACCTTGCATGCCATCTACAAGCAAATAATTGACCTTGCTGAGGTTTCGTTTGAAGGTGAACCCTTGAATGGATTGCAGATTATGGGAGTCCTGGAAAGCCGTGTGCTCGATTTTGAGACCGTAATTATAACCTCGATGAACGAAGGCAAGTTTCCGGCTGGAAAATCACAAAATTCATTTATTCCTTATGATGTAAAACGAGAATTGGGACTGCCTACTTTTAAAGAAAAGGATGCCATTTATACCTATCACTTTTATCATTTGCTACAACGGGCCAAGAACATTTACCTGCTTTACAATACCGAGAGCGAGGGTCTTGATGGTGGAGAAAAAAGCCGTTTCATTACCCAACTTGAGGTCGAGAAACAACCCAATCATACCATAACGCATGAAATCCGTAACAGCGAAGTTCCGCTAATTGCGTATGAACCCATTGTGATCCCAAAGTCGGGAAGCGTGATGCAAAGGTTGAGAGAAATAGCTGAAAAAGGTTTTTCCCCATCGGCATTGACCAGTTATATCCGAAACCCGATACAATTTTATTTCCAGAAAATTTTACGCATTAGCGAAGTAGAAGAAGTAGAAGAAAATATAGCTTTGAATACTTTAGGGACGATTATTCACGGAACACTTGAAGCTTTATATCTGCCCTTAATTGGAAAGTTCCTTACCGTTGAAGATATTAAAAACTGCATCAAATTGATTGACGAAGAAGTCTTAAAGCAGTTTAAATTGGTTTATAAGGAAGGCGAAATCAAGAAAGGACGAAACCTTCTTGCCTTTGAAGTTGCCAAACGGAATGTCTATAACTTCCTCAAACTCGAACTCCAAGAGATAGAAAATGGCGATGCAGTAAAGATTATCGCATTGGAGAAAACCTATGAAAGAGTTTTAGAACATCCAAGTTTGCCTTTTCCGGTTTTAATCAAAGGAAATGTAGACAGGATTGAATCCCGAAATGGAAAAATTCGAATTATTGATTATAAAACAGGAAAGGTAGAAGCTCGAGATGTTGCTTTAAAACAATGGAATAAACTGACTTCAGACATAAAATCAGATAAGATTATCCAGGTTTTGGCTTATGCTTTTATGTATGAGCTACAACTTCAAGGACAAGAAATGGAGGTTGGAATTATTTCTTTTAAGAACTTGAAAGCAGGTTTTATGCCTTTCAAGTTTAAAATCGATAAGGAGGAAATTTCGACAATCAATCAAGAAATTTCGGGTAATTATATTGAAGAGTTGGTGGTCCTTTTAAACGAAATATTAGATGTGAATGTTCCTTTTGAAGAAAGGATTTAAGCTATATGCTTTTAAAAAACCCCAATAAACTTTTCTTCAAATCATCCCTGTTTTCAATGTGGCTCATGTGTCCGTCTGGAAAAGTGAGGAGTTTTACTTCAGTATTTTCAATCTGTTCGATGCTTTCTTCGTAATTTAAAACAGGATCGTTTTTTCCCAAAACTAACAAGATAGGAAATTGAGCAAAATGCAAAATAACTTCACGGTCCTTGCGGATTTTCATTCCTTCAAGCGATGCAACAATTCCCTGCAAAGGTGTTTTTAAAGCTTCGGTTTTTACATTTTCAATTTCAGATTCTAATTTTTCACGATTATTTTCTGAAAATAAATTGGCAATTGAAAGTCGAACAAAGTTGTTGTAATTTTGTTTTACGGCTTTGATGGCTCTGTCGCGATTGGTTTTTCGTTCATCAGAATCGGCTCTGGAAGTAGAATTTAAAAGCACTAATCCTTTAACGTTATCGGCATACAGTTCGGCGAAAGCCAAAGCCACATAACCGCCCATCGAATGTCCCACAAAAACCGCTTTTCTGATTTTTAATTCTGATAAAACGGCATGAACCACATCGGCATTGTCTTCCATAGAATGCACATATCCCATTGGTTCTGTGTTTCCGTGACCTAATAAATCAATGGTAATGGCGCGGTATTTTTGGGTAAGTTCTGGAATGAAATAATCCCACATCTTGCTGTTTTCCAAAAACCCATGTAACAAAACAACTGCAGTTCCTTTGCCAGAATCTGTGAAAGAAATTTTTGTGTTTTTGTAGATTATTTGTTTCAAGGAAGATGTTTTTATAGTACAAAAGTATAATTTATTATTTCATCAGATACATTTTTTTGCCACAGATTAAAGGATTTTCCGGATTAAAAATTATTCTGATTTTATAAATCTTTGTTTCAAAAAAAACGGCTCGCTTTCGCAAACCGTTTCATAAATCAAAAATCTTAAATTAAGAATTCATCAACCCCTCAATTTCCTCTACCTCAATCGGGATATTTCGCATCAGGTTAAACGGTTCTCCGGATTCTTGAACGACAACATTGTCTTCCAATCTAATTCCGAAACCTTCGGCAGGAATGTAAATTCCAGGCTCTACCGTGAATACCATATTGGCTTGCATTGGCTCGTGAAGCAAACCATAATCATGCGTGTCAAGTCCCATGTGGTGAGAAGTTCCGTGCATAAAATATTTTTTATAGGCTGGCCAATCTGGATTTTCGTTCTGTACATCGGCTTTGTCAATAAGACCCAAACCTAATAATTCAGAAGTCATTAATTTACCCACTTCTAGATGATATTGTTTCCAAAGTGTTCCTGGAACAAGCATTTTTGTAGCTTCGTTTTTCACTCTCAAAACCGCATTGTAAACTGCTTTTTGTCGGTCAGAATATCTTCCTGAAACTGGAATCGTTCTCGATAAATCGCTTGAATAATTGGCATATTCAGCAGCGACATCTAGTAAAATCAAGTCTCCCGCTTTGCATTGCTGGTTGTTTTCGATATAATGCAAAACGTTGGCATTATTTCCAGAAGCAATTATTGGAGTGTATGCAAAACCTTTTGAGCGGTTGCGAACAAATTCGTGGATCAATTCGGCCTCGATTTCATATTCCGTCACATTTGGTTTTACGAATGACAATAATCTTCTGAAACCTTTTTCGGTAATATTACAAGCATTCTGAATCAAATCAAGTTCTTCACTTTCTTTTACCGAACGTAAACGTTGCAAGATTGGGTTTGATTTTTCTACTTTATGAGCCGGATAGTTCTCCTTCCACCATTTTACAAAACGAGCTTCACGTGTTTCAGTTTCAATAGATGCACGATAATGTTCGTTTGTATTGATGTAAATCGTTTCAGAATAGGCCATGATTTCCTTTAATGTTTTATGGAAATCCTGCAACCAAATCACGGTTTTCACACCCGAAACTTCAAAAGCACGTTCTTTTGTTAGCTTTTCACCTTCCCAAATCGCGATGTGTTCGTTGGTTTCTTTAAGGAAAAGAATCTCTTTCAAATTTTCATAAGGAGCATCTGGAAAAAGCAACAAGATACTTTCTTCTTGGTCAACTCCGCTCAAATAAAAGATGTCGCGGTGTTGTGCAAACGGCAAAGTGCTATCGGCCGAAACCGGATAAATATCGTTAGAATTAAAAATTGCAACGCTGTTTGGCTTCATTTGAGCCGTAAACTTTTGACGATTTTTTATAAATAAGTTACGGTCAATTTGATGGTATTTCATAATATAAAACTTTGATAATTGTGTATATCAAAATTAGGGAAAGATTAGTTGTAACAAGTAGCCAAATGGCGTTATTTTATATTTTTTCGGATACGGCTCATGTGCCTTGAAGAAATTCCGAGAAAGGAAGAAAGGTAGTGAAGAGGCACTTCCTGAAGCAGTTTAGGTTCGGTAGACAATAATTTATGGTAACGTTCTTCTGGTGAAAGTGTCAGCAAATCAATACGATAATCATCAATAAGACAAAGCTGTTTTTCAATCAGATTATAATAGAATTGATGGAAAGCTTCATTATTTTCAATCAAATTTTTGAAGGTTTTCAAATCCACAATCCATAATCCACAATCGGATATGGCCTTGATATTTTTTCGTGAAGGCTTGTTGAATAGAAAGCTGTTCAAGGAGCTGGTAACAGAATTTCGAAGTGCCAAATAAGTGGTTTTTTCCTCGTCATCCACCATAATAGAATGTTGCAGGATGCCACTTTCTACATAGCAGAAATAGTGGCAAACTTCGCCTTCCTTAACAAAGAAATCATTCTTTTTGAGCGATAAAAAGGTAAACGCGTCTTTGGATTTTTCCAAAAGCTTACTAAAGGAATCGTCAACAGGATTGGCAAACTCTGTCAGGTAGTCTAAAAAATTCGTAGGTTTTGCCACTGCTTTCATAAGGACAAAATTACCTAAAAATTTCAAACGAAAGAGGTGTTACTCCACCCATTTATAATATCTGGCACCAATCAGATTCGGGATTTCTTTTTCAATCCTATCTAAAACCCATTCTTGTTTTGGTTGCAGGACAGATGTTTTTAATTCCTTTTTATGCAGTTTTTCATAGGTTTCAAAATCAATTTCAATACTTTTTTTCAAGGTTTCAAAGAGTTTTACTTTGGCTACAGCCAATTTCCAGTCGAGCATAACAACACCTTCAAACACCTTTGATTTTGAACCTGAACCATAGGCTAGAAAGCCAATCTTTTTGCCTTCGAGTTCACTATTTTTCTCCGAAGCATTGGCCAAAGTCGAAAGCAATCCCATAAAAATTGAACCGGTATATAAATTTCCAATCAAGGAAGAAGCAAGTTCTGCGGGTTGTAGTTTTTTAGAAACAAATGCTTTGTAGGCATCGGTTTTACTTAGCTCTTTTAATTTATTCTGATATTCCACAGCATCTTCATCGCCCGAAAGTATTTTTTTATGGGCATCCAAGGCATAAATTTCGGGAAGCATTCTTCGGCCCTGAAACGCATAGGGAAGGTGCATGATGATATTTTCCCAGTAATGGTAGAGTGAATCTTCGGTGTTTTTTAAATCCTTCAACGAAAAATAAGCATCTCTAGTTCTGTCGGTATAGCATTGGTTGGAATATTGACCGTCAAAAACAGGCTGGTCCTTGTGGATTTCAATTTCGCTTTCCAAATTTTCAAACCAAGGTTCGTTGCTGGAACTTCCTGTAATTTCTTCTTTTGCGACATGACGATACGGTTTAAAAAAGTCAAAAACACCTTTTGTGCTAACGGTCCATTGATTATCAAAAGCAATAATTCTCGGGTTGGAACTAATCAGCATTGCCAAAGCTCCAGCACCTTGGGTATATTCTCCGGTTGAATTCAAGTCATATTTTGCAATATCGGTAGTGACAACAATCGCTTTTTTATCAGGGTATAATCGAACGAAATCGAGACAATTTTGCAACGCATCAACACCACCAATGCAAGCGAAAGTAAAATCGACAGCATCACATTCGGCAAGTATGTTTTCGCCAAATTTTTGTTCCATCAAGGCAATTAAAAACGAGGCGATTGGTTTAGAATTGTCAATTCCGCTTTCGGTACCGACATAGATTCTGGAAATTTCGCTCAAGTCGATGTCGTTTTCGAGAATGAGTTTCGTCAAGGCATTGGCACCTAAAACCACCGTGTCCTGATGCACATCCGGCAAGGTCATATTGATTAAGCCCAAACCTTTTTCGAGTTTTTCGGGTTCAATATTTCGGGCTTTCGCCAAAGTTTGAATGGATAAATATATTTTGGAAACATCAAAAGCTAGGGCATCAATTCCTGTTCTCATTTTGGATTTTTTTTTCGGATGCTAAAATTAGGACTATCAAGCTAAAAAACATCCTTTTTAATTTAGAAATAACGCCAGATTTTCATTTTTATTGAATTTAGAAAAAAGTATATTCTAAATTATGAAATCCATAATTTTAGTTGGGCAAGCTCTTTATTTATATTAATTTAGCACGACTTTAAAACATTTGAAATGAACTATATTGTCTCCCTATTCGCTTTCGTACTTTCGTTAAATGCTGTTGCACAAGACAAACCAGCTTACCAGATTTTTGATATAAACGGAAAGAAAAGTTCCTATTCTAAAATGTTGCAAAAAGCCGAAAATTCTGAAGTGGTTTTGTTTGGAGAACATCACGATAATTCCATCATTCACTGGTTGCAACTGGAACTTACAAAAGATTTGGCAGAGAAAAAGCAACTGGTTTTAGGTGCCGAAATGATTGAAGCTGATAATCAAAAGCAGTTGGACCAATATCTGAAAGATGAAATCAATCAGAAGGCCTTTGACACTTTGGCCCGGCTTTGGAACAATCATAAAACAGATTATAAGCCTTTGGTGGATTTTGCAAAAGAGAAAAAATTCAATTTCATTGCTACAAATGTTCCAAGACGTTATGCAAGTTTGGTGTATAAACAAGGTTTTGAAGCGTTGGATAAATTATCTGCGGAAGAGAAATCATGGATAGCTCCGTTTCCTATTGCCTATGATAAAAATCTTCCAGGTTATGTGAAGATGCTCGAAATGATGGGTGATCACGCTAATGAAAATCTTCCGAAAGCACAAGCTATCAAAGATGCAACGATGGGATATTTTATATTACAAAATTTAAAATCAAATTCGGTTTTTGTGCATTACAACGGAACCTATCACAGTGATAATTTTGATGGAATAAATTGGTATTTGAAAAAAGTACAACCTGCTCTAAAAATCATGACCATTGCCACTGTTTCGCAAAAAGAAGTTTCAGAATTGGAAAATGAAAACCTGAAATTAGCTGATTTTATCATTGTTGTAGATGAAGATGTGACTAAAACGTACTAATTTAAAAATATTTTTTCAGCAATTTAAAACCTCGATTTGGCAGATTTTTTTCGGCATTAAAAGTTTAATTTCAAATTAATTATGCAGAATAAAATTTTACCTCTGATTTACTGCAAACTATAAACACTTTATACTGATTATAAATAAGTCGAAAAGGTTGTAGTTATTTTGAATATGCGTTATTTTTGTGTACTTTTTTAAACACACAAACAACTCTTATGGCAAAATCTGCAATCTTAAAGTCATCTCTAGCAAAAAAGTACTGGATGGCTCTAACGGGTTTATTTTTATGCTTGTTTTTAGCGGGCCACTTGGCCGGAAACTTACAGCTTATTTTCGGAAATGCATTACAATTCAACCAGTATGCATTGTTTATGACCACCAATCCGGCGGTTAAATTATTATCTTATGTTACCTATATTTCAATTCTTTTTCATGCAATTGATGGTATTTTGCTAACGGTTCAAAACCAAAGAGCACGACCAATCAAGTATGCGAAGGAAAATGCTTCGGCTAATTCAGCTTGGGCTTCAAGAAACATGGCGGTTTTAGGAACATTGATTTTGGTTTTTATCGTGACACACATGGTAAATTTTTGGGCAAAGATGCATTTTGATGCAAACATGCCTTTGCAAACCATAATGATTGACACTGGAGGAGGTAAACAAGAACTTTATTTGACAACAGATGGAGATTATTTGCCAAAGGTTCGAGTAGAGCAAAAACTGGTTACCATCAAGAATAGAACTGAGTTTTATGACACGGGAGCCGATGTAAAAATTAAGGATGGTTATAAAGATCTACACAAAATTACGTTTGCCTTTTTTCAAGATGCAAAATACGGTTTGATTGCCACAATTGCTTATGTAATTGCAATGTTCGTTTTAGCATTTCACTTGCTGCACGGATTTGCAAGTGCCTTCCAATCTTTAGGTGCTAACAATCCAAAATACAACGGACTAATAAGAAGTTTCGGAAAAGGTTTTGCTATCATAGTGCCACTTTTATTCGCGATTATTCCAGTTTACATTCACTTTTTTGCTAAATAATATAGTATACAAATCATGAGTTTAGATTCAAAAATTCCTGCAGGTCCAATTTCGGACAAATGGACAGATTATAAAAATCATATTAATTTAGTGAACCCAGCTAACAAACGTAATATTGATATTATCGTTGTTGGAACGGGACTTGCTGGTGGTTCTGCCGCTGCAACTTTAGCTGAATTAGGTTATAACGTAAAAGCATTTTGCTTTCAAGATTCACCAAGAAGAGCTCACTCGATTGCAGCTCAAGGTGGTATCAATGCTGCAAAAAACTATCAAGGAGATGGAGATTCAACTTTCCGTTTGTTTTATGATACAGTGAAAGGTGGTGACTACCGTGCTCGTGAAGCAAATGTTCACCGTCTAGCGGAAGTTTCAGCTAATATCATCGACCAATGTGTGGCACAAGGTGTTCCGTTGGCTCGTGAATATGGCGGACTTTTGGACAACCGTTCTTTTGGAGGAACTCTAGTTTCTAGAACATTCTATGCAAAAGGGCAAACAGGACAACAATTATTATTAGGAGCTTATTCTGCAATGAACCGTCAAATCGGTCGTGGAAAAATCAAAATGCACAACCGTCACGAAATGCTAGATTTAGTTATCGTAAACGGAAAAGCTAGAGGAATTATCGCTCGTAATTTGGTTACTGGAGAAATTGAAAGACATTCAGCTCACGCGGTTGTCATTGCTTCTGGAGGATACGGAAACGTATTTTTCCTTTCTACAAATGCAATGGGAAGTAACGCGACTGCAGCTTGGAAAATACATAAAAAAGGGGCGTTTTTTGCAAATCCTTGTTACACACAAATTCACCCAACTTGTATTCCAGTTTCAGGAGATCACCAGTCAAAATTGACTTTGATGTCGGAATCGTTGAGAAATGACGGTAGAATCTGGGTTCCAAAATCATTGGAAGATGCAAAAGCCATCCGTGAAGGAAAAAAGAAACCAACGGATTTATCTGAAGCAGAAAGAGATTACTACTTGGAAAGAAGATATCCATCTTTTGGAAACTTGGTACCACGTGATATCGCTTCTCGTGCTGCAAAAGAAAGATGTGATGCAGGTTTTGGTGTAAATAAGACAGGAGAAGCTGTTTATTTGGACTTTGCTGCAGCAATCGAAAGATACGGAAAAGACCAAGCCAGAATAAAGCATTTGGACGAAAATGACATGAAACTGGTGAAGAAATTAGGAACTGAAGTAGTGGCTAATAAATATGGTAACTTGTTCCAAATGTATGAGAAAATCGTTGATGAGAATCCATATGAAACTCCGATGATGATTTACCCAGCAGTTCACTATACAATGGGTGGAACTTGGGTTGATTATAATTTGATGACGACTATTCCAGGTTGTTTCTCAATTGGAGAATCTAATTTCTCTGATCACGGAGCGAACCGTTTGGGAGCTTCAGCTTTGATGCAAGGTTTGGCTGATGGATATTTCGTATTACCTTACACAATCGGAGATTATTTGGCTCCAGATATCAAGACAGGAAAAATTTCTACAGATTTGCCAGAATTCGTAGAAGCTGAAAATAATGTTAGAGAACAATTGAACAAGTTCATCAACAATAACGGAACACATTCTGTTGACCATTTCCATAAGAAATTAGGTAAAATTATGTGGGACAAAGTAGGTATGGCTCGAAATGCAAAAGGCTTGACCGAAGCAATCGATGAAATTGCTGCTTTGCGTGAGGAATTCTACAGAGATGTAAAAGTGCCTGGAACTTTGGACAGCTTTAACCAAGAATTGGAAAAAGCAATGCGTGTTGCTGATTTCCTTGAATTAGGAGAGCTTTTTGCAAAAGACGCTTTGCATAGAAATGAATCTTGTGGAGGACACTTTCGTGAGGAGTACCAAACACCAGAAGGAGAAGCACAGCGTGATGATGAGAATTTTGCTTACGTTGCCGCTTGGGAATACAAAGGAAAACCTAGCGAAGCTGTATTGCACAAGGAGCCTTTGGTTTTTGATAACGTGAAATTGGTTCAAAGAAGTTACAAATAAGATATAAGTTCGGGTGTACCGATTACTTAATTCTCAATACTGAAAATTATGAAACTTACATTAAAAATATGGCGTCAGAAAAACGCTAAAGAAACAGGAAAAATCGTTGAATATCCAATAGACAATGTTTCTCCAGATATGTCTTTCTTAGAAATGCTTGACGTTTTGAACGAAGGCTTAATTAATAAAGGAGATGATCCTGTTGCATTTGATCACGATTGTCGCGAAGGAATCTGTGGGATGTGTTCGCTTTTCATTAATGGAGAAGCTCATGGTCCAGATAGAGGCGTTACAACTTGTCAATTGCACATGAGAATGTTTAAGGATGGCGACACGATCTTTATCGAGCCTTTCCGTGCAAAAGCATTCCCTGTGATCAAAGATTTGGTTGTGGATAGAAGTTCTTTCGATAGAATTCAACACGCTGGAGGATTTATTTCGGTAAACACTTCTGGAAACACAATCGATGCCAATACAATTCCAATCAACAAGCACGATGCTGACCGTTCTTTTGACGCTGCAACTTGTATTGGTTGTGGAGCTTGTGTAGCCACTTGTAAAAACTCATCAGCAATGTTGTTTGTTTCTGCAAAAGTATCGCAGTTCGCCTTATTGCCACAAGGAAAAGTTGAAGCAGCCGACAGGGTTTTAAACATGGTAAACCAAATGGATGCCGAAGGTTTTGGAAACTGTACCAATACAGGAGCTTGCGAAGTAGAGTGTCCGAAAGGGATTTCGCTTGAAAATATTGCTAGAATGAATAGAGAATATTTGGTGGCAAGTATCAAATAAGCCAAAAGAGAATAGCCATAAGGCAAAAGTAAAAACGCATCTGAATCAACAGATGCGTTTTTTATTTTAAGTTACCCAGATAAAGATTTAAACTCTGCTTGAGCTGGTCCCTCAGTTACATAATAAGATTTTCCTATATTTGAAAAGCAAATACAATACAATGAAATATTTTTCCCTCCTATTATTCATTTCAACTTTCACTTTCGCTCAAAATTACCAGCAACACGTCAATCCATTTATAGGAACGGGTGGTCACGGACACACTTTTCCAGGAGCAACAGTTCCCTTCGGTATGGTGCAGCTTTCGCCAGATACCAGAATCGACGGCAGTTGGGATGGCTGTTCAGGTTATCATTATTCGGATAATGTGATTTATGGATTTTCGCATACCCATTTGAATGGAACAGGAGTTTCTGATTTTGGAGATATTATGCTGATGCCAACAATGGGAAAACCTTCATTGCACAAAAACGATTATTCCTCGAAATTTTCTCATACAAATGAAAAGGCTTCCGCTGGATTTTATGCCGTAAAGTTAGACGACGATAATATTGATGTCCGGCTCACGGCTTCAACCCGAGTTGGTTTTCATGAATATACTTTTAATAATTCTGGTCAAGCAAATATCATAATCGACCTGAACCATAGAGATAAGTTGTTGCAAGGAGACGTGAAAATCATTAACGATAAAACAATTGAAGTGTTAAGAAGGAGCGAAGCTTGGGCAAAAGATCAATACGTTTATGCCCGAATAGAGTTCAGTAAGCCGATGAAAATTTCAAAAGCAACGAGCAATAAATTGACGTCATCTCAATTTTCTGATAAATTCTTGGCTTTGAGTTTTTCCAAACAAGTTAAAAAAGGAGAGAAGATTATGGTAAAAGTTGCTCTTTCTCCCACAGGATATATTGGTGCCGAATTGAATATGTCCGAAATCAAGCATTGGGATTTCAACAAGACAAAAAAAGACGCAGAAGCACTTTGGAACAAGGAATTATCAAAAATAGAAGTCACATCAGCAGATAAAGAAAAGCTCTCGATTTTCTACACGGCCTTATACCACACCATGATGCAACCGAATATTGCCCAGGATCTGGACGGAAAATACCGCGGTCGCGACAATCAAATTCATACAGCAAAAGGCTTCGATTATTACTCGGTTTTTTCGCTTTGGGATACGTTTCGAGCTGCTCATCCGCTTTATACTTTGATTGATAAGAAACGAACGTCCGATTTTATCAATACGTTTTTGATGCAATATGAACAAGGCGGACGATTGCCGGTTTGGGAATTGGCTTCCAATGAAACGGATTGTATGATTGGCTATCATTCGGTTTCGGTCATGGCCGATGCTATGGCAAAAGGTATTGAAGGTTTTGATTATGAAAAATGTTTTGAAGCCGCCAAACATTCTGCAATGTTAGATCATCTCGGTTTAGATGCTTACAAAAAGAATGGTTTTATCAGTATTGATGATGAACACGAGAGCGTTTCTAAAACCGTTGAATATGCCTATGACGATTGGTGTATAGCCCAAATGGCAAGCATTTTAAACAAAAAAGAAGACTACGACTATTTTATGAAACGTTCCCAAAACTGGAAGAATCTCTTCGATTGGGAAACCGGTTTTATTCGTCCCAAAAAGAATGGTGGTTGGTCAACACCTTTTGACCCGAGGGAAGTGAACAATAATTTTACCGAAGGAAATGCTTGGCATTATACTTTTTTCGTTCCACAAGATATTCCCGGAATGATTGAAGCCTATGGCGGAAATGAAAAATTCGAAGCCAAACTCGATGAAATGTTCAATGCCGATAGCAAAACCACAGGAAGAGAACAAGTCGATGTGACAGGTTTGATGGGACAATATGCTCAAGGAAACGAACCAAGCCATCACATGGCCTATTTGTATAATTATGTTGGAAAACCAGAAAAGACAACCGAAAAAGTACATTATATTTTAAATGAGTTCTATAAAAATGCTCCTGACGGCTTGATTGGAAACGAGGATTGCGGACAAATGAGTGCTTGGTATGTGTTGAGTTCGATGGGGATTTATGCTGTGACACCGGGGAAACCGGTATGGGAAACAACTATTCCAAGTTTTGAAAAAATTAAAGTAAATTTTGAAAACCATACTTCGAAAACGATATTAAAAACTTCGGAAGCATTTGATTTGGTTTATTTTGATTCTGATAATGAAGATTATGATGAAGTTGCTATTGTCGGCATGCTAGATTCAGATATAGAAAAAATTATTCCAGTTCCCGTATTTACAGATGAGAGCAAGTCGTTTAAAGACAAATTGAAAATTGAAATTATTTCGCAAAATCCAAATGATGAAATTTTCTATATGTTTAAAACTGCCAGTCCAGGTAAGACAGCTTGGATGAAATACACAAATCCATTAGACATTTCACAATCTGAAAAAATTCAAGCGTATGTGAAAAGTGAAGGAAAAAGTAGTAAAGCTGTTTCTGCCACTTTCTTCAAAAAACCAAACGATTACACCATCGACATCAAATCAAAATACAACCGACAATATCATGCAGGTGGTCCCGAAGGTTTGATTGATGGAATCCACGGGGCAAAAAACTGGCAAAAAGGCGAATGGCAAGGCTATCAATCTCAGGATTTTGAAGCAGTTGTCGATTTGCAGAAAGCTCAAAAAATCAATTCCATAAGCTCAACTTATTTGCAGGATTCCCGTTCTTGGATTTTGCTTCCGCAAAAGGTGGAATACTATGTTTCTAATGATAATATTCATTTTCAGCTGATGAAAACGGTAGAAAGCACCCTCGATTGGAAGTACAATGATACTGCAATTGTAGATTATAAAATCGATTTGGAAAACATAACTGCACGATATGTAAAAGTCAAAGCCTATAATTTTGGCAAGCTTCCCGAAGGACATCAAGGCTTTGGAAGCGATGCTTTTATTTTTATTGATGAAATAACTATTGAGTAAATAGGCAAAAGGTAATAGCCAAAAGCAAAAAAACTAATTACTAATCACTATTGGCTAATGCCTAAAAACATGAAAATAGCTTTAATTCAAACGGATTTAATTTGGGAAAATGCTCCACAAAACCGGAATAATTTTGAAGCAAAAATCAATTCAGTTGCTTCGGATGTGGATTTGATTGTATTGCCGGAAATGTTCTCGACGGGTTTTTCGATGCATCCAGAACAGCTGGCCGAATCAATGCAAGGAGAAACTGTACTGTGGCTTCAACATTTGGCAAAAGCCAAAAATTTAGCACTAACAGGAAGCTTGATTATCAAAGAAAAAGGCAATTTTTATAATCGGATGGTGTTTGTTTTTCCTTCGGGCGAAATGCAGTATTATGACAAAAGGCATTTGTTTTCCTTGGCTGGAGAAGATAAAGTATATTCGGCTGGAGCCAAAAAACAAATTGTAGCCCACAAAGGTTGGAAGATTTGTCTCCAAATTTGCTATGATTTACGTTTTCCGGTTTTTGCTAGAAATACCGAAGATTATGATCTCTTGATTTATGTTGCCAATTGGCCCACAACTCGAATTTTAGCTTGGGACACGCTTTTGAAAGCTCGGGCAATCGAAAATATGTGCTACACAATTGGCGTGAACCGCATTGGCGAGGACGGAAATAATCATCCTTATCCTGGACATTCGCAAGTGATTGATTTTCTTGGGAAAAACCTGATTGAACCTTCAGGAGAAAACACAATTTTAACGGCTACTTTGGATAAAACCGAAATGCTGGAAACCCGAAAAAAATTAGGCTTCCTGAACGATCGTGATGTATTTACTCTTTAAGGACTTGGAGTAATTGGAGGTTTAGGATTGGATTGTGGTGTCAGTATAAAGTTTACATCAACATCCCAATTTGCCCTTCCTTCTTCTTCTGTTGGATAATAAATTACTTCTTCGCCTGTAGTTTTTTCTAGATAATTTCCAGGATCCCATACACCATTTCCGTTTTCATCATAAATGATTCTGATAAAGAATTTTTTAGGTAAAAAGGACTCGAAGACTATGGTAGAACTCTCCGTAGAATATTCTGAATCTAGGACTTTTCCTTTTGCATCTGTGAGTTCTACAATTATCGGGAACTTCTTGACATTTTGCAATTTTAGCACCATATTGGCATAATCGGATAAATCTCGGGTACTGAATTTATAGTTTAAGGTGTCGTTTTGGGTCTCATAAAAATCTGTCAGGGCACCTGGTAAAAGCAACATCGTATATTTTTCAAGAGGCTCTTTCTTGAAATCAAATTTCAGGGTTTGATTAAATTCGTCATACTTGGTTGTGAAGGGAACAATGATAGAATCCTTGTTTCGTAGTGTTATTTTTGTGCTGTCGAATTTTGTCAACGGAATGGAAGAAACTAGTTCAAAATTCTCTCTAAAGTGAAGCGTTCCCAACGGTTTTGCCGTAAAACTCAACGTGTCTTTTTTCTGATCCTTGATTTTGAAATTAAAGTCTTTTTTGAAATTTTCATTCACGATTTCCAAGTTCAACGAATCTACTTTTACAGGAGGAAACCATATTTGAACAGAATCTTTTTCGGGTAATTTGGTCACGATTGTTGGAAGGATTTCGCTTCCGTTTCGTAGCGTGAATTTTGCTTTTTCGGGTTTTCCTTCATATCCAACTGTGGCACGATTTCCCGAAGCCTGACTAGGTTTTAGGCCTTTAAAAACAGGAACTTCCTGAAAGAGTTGTAGATTATAATTTGAGGGTTCGTTATCGACTATGATGTGTTCCTTATAGAAACCGATTTTATCTTTCTTAGGATCAAAAATATAATTGTTGTTGTAATCCTTCATTGCGATAAGCATGTATTTTCCAGCCTTTATATTGTCTATTTGCCATGTTTTCGAGCTGTCTAAGGTGTTGGTTACATAGCGTGGTTTTTCTTTGTAAACTATCGAATCAGTAAATTTTTCGTTTACTTCATACAACATTACGGTAACAAAATTATCGACCGTTTGCTCGAGTGCATCACTAATGGTTCCGCTAACAGAAAGGGAATCAATGTAGGTTCCTGTAGAGAAAATATATTTGAATTGAGGATAAGGATTTCCTTCGTTGTTGTCCTGAATACTTTGCCCGAAGTTGAAACTGTAGGTTGTGTTGGGTTGTAAAGTATCTTTTATTTTTATCGTAATATACTTGCTAGCGTTTGTAGGCGAAATGACAGGCGGAACGCTCATAGGAGGGGAAACAACTAACTGCTTGTTGATGTCCTTTAGTTTCACATATTCATCAAAGTATAATTTTACTTCATTTCCTTTAAATTCGGTGCTAAAATTTTTAGGAATACTTCGCTGTAAAACTGGTGGAATAGTATCGGTTAAACCACCTGTTATATTGCCTCTTTTGGCACAGCCTACAACGAAAACCGTTAAAAGGATTAGAAAATACTTGTACTGAGACTTCCACATAAAAAAGTAAAATTTGTAGCTCACAAAATAACAATTATATTTAGTGTAAACGAAATGTTTTAGAGAATTATTAGCAATACTTTACGAATGCGAAAATGCCATGGTGATGATGCTGAGTTTTGCTCCAGGGATCTTCAGGATTGCCTTGCCACAAGCTTCCAGTGTAGCTCCAGTGGTGAGAACATCGTCAATGAGAAGATAATGCTTGTTGTGATGCTCTTCATTAAAATTTACGTCAAAAAGAGCTTGAGTCACATCGGCCCTGCCTATACTATTTTTTAAGGTTTGCGTTTTTGAATACCTGTTTCGACGCAAAAGTGTTTCGTCAAGCGGAATTTCAAAATTATAGGAAAGGGATTTCCCAAATGTTGTAACCTGATTGTAGCCTCTTTCTTTTAATTTCTTCGGATGAAGCGGAACAGGAATAATGGAATCGACGGTTTTCAAGATGGCATTGTCTTTCAAATCCTCCGAATACCAATCTCCAATCAAGGTCCCTATTTCTTCATGACCACGGTATTTGAGACTGTGGATGATTTCTTGAACGATGCCTTTTTTATGAAAATACATGAAAGAGGAGCCATATTCAACTTGTATCCTGCCATAGAATTTCTGGGTAGTTTCGTTCTCTTGATGCAAATGATGACTCGTGAGTGGCAGTTCATGCCTGCAATTTGCACAAATTATTGCCTCGTTGCTCATCAAAAAAGCATCACATCCCACACAGGCTTTCGGAAAAAATAAATCGGTCAAGGCTTTCAGCATATATTCTATTTTGGATCGAATTATAAAAGTATAAAAAAAAGGCCGAAAGTATTGAAACCTTCGACCTTTTTTGAATTAACAAAAACAAACTACTCTTTTATGATTTTCACTACTTTAGTGGCATTAGTAGCAACTACTTTTACGATATAAGTACCGCTAGCCAGTTCAGAAAGGTCAACTTGTGGTTGGTTAGTATCCATCTTTTTACTGATGATTTTCTGACCCAACACATTATAAACTTCTAGGTTGGTAATATTTTGATCGTATGAAAGGTTCAAAATATTTTTTACAGGATTTGGAAAATAGCTGAATTTAGAGTTGTCGAAAACATCATTTCCTAAATCTGAAGACCAAATTACATTATCTATAAACATGCTCACAAAAGGAGATTCTCCTCCATTTAAACGTAATCCGATATAGGTGTCGGTTCCTGTATAATTAGCAAAATCTACAATGGTCTGTATCCAATCCCCAGTTACTGTAACGGTTTCTTTTAAGGTAAACACAGCAGTATCAGTATTGTCGCTCAAGGTTCCTACTTCTATCTGACAAGGAGGACCTGCATGTGAAAATGCTAATTGATGTGTTCCAGCACTTAGATTAGAAAGTTTTGGCAGTACTAAAATTTGTTCGTCTTGAACGCCTGACATTCCTTTGAAAACGTTAATAGAATTTGGAGCACCAAAGCCATCATTTGGTTTTACACCAATAAAATCAATATCATTTTCTGATGGTCCTCTTAAGATAGTTGTCCAACATTCTGGAACAGCATTCACTTCGGTAGTGTCGAAATTTTCATTCACCTCTGCTACAGCAGGACAAATTTCGGTTATGATAGGTTCCCAAACAATATCATCTACATATATAGTCGTATTGTTTACACCTCCATGACGAATTCCGATATACATGTCCGTTCCTGAATAATCACTAAAATCAATAGTGTGTTTCGTATAAGTATCAGTTGCAGGAACTGTAGCAAATACCGTAAAATCAGCATCAGAAGCGGTGTTGTCATCAAGTGTTACAACTTGAATCCCTCCTGTATTTCCTTTTAAATAGAAGCTCAATTGATGCGTTCCAGTTGCCAAATTTTCCATTGGAGGCGAAATTAGCATGATGTCGTTTCCATTATTATTGGTACTGTTAAACATCGAAACAGCTTTTGTTCCAGAATTAGGGTTGATAGTAGTCACCATTACAGAAGCAAAATTTTCTGCAAATGAATCTCCTCTTACGATTCTCGACCAACAAGTTGGAAGAACATTCCCGGTTGTAGCATCAAAATTCTCATCAAAAGCTGTTCCTGCAACACATTTGGTTCTGAAGGTTTTTGGACCTACCCATTCGCCTTCAGTATCAGCACATAAAGAACGAATCCAAACATTATATTCCGTATCAGCTGTTAAACTTTCCAATGAATATTCCATTGTAGCAGCGGTTTCATCGATAGTTCCAGCATTAGCATCGGTTATATCGGCAGTAGCATAAGAGATTTCCCAATTGTCTGAAAGCAATTCTCCCATTTCCCATGTTACGAAGGCTGTTTCTGTCGTAATATCTGTAATTGCAACAGTTTCAACACTTGGACATAATGGAGCAACTTCCCACACAAAATCATCAATATAAGCATAACTATTTGTGCCGTTATGACTCAAACGGATACCGATATATTGGTCTGTGATGCCTTCCCATTGTGTAAAATCAATGATATATTCTGTATGAGTTGAGGTTAAAGTAATCTCTTCAATAACCGTGAAAACAGCATTTGGAGTATTCTTGTCTAGTGTTCCAACCTCAATAGAAGATAGATAATAATGTGTAGCGAAGAAACGCAAACGGTGTGTTCCAGCACCAAGATTAGAAAGATTTGGAGAAACCAAGATTACATCCGTTAGATCCGTTTGATTTTGGCTGTATAGCTCAATTGCTTGTCCTTCACCATGTGCATTGCTAGTTGTACTTCTCACAAGTCCGGCATTTGGACTAGAAGTTCCTTTGATGATCGATGACCAGCAAGATGGTAGAGCAGGAGTGGCAACACTATTAAAATTTTCTGTAATGCTATCTACCGCAACACAATCTGTTTTGAACAAGATTGGCCCGATCCAAGCTCCTTTTTCGCTACCACAATCAGAACGAACCCATGCTGCATACGAAGTATAATCATCTAAATTTGGAATTTCTATTGTAGTCGTTTCGGTTGTTAGAACAGGAGTTAAAGTATTAGCATCAGTAGTTAAAGGATCTCCATATACTACATCCCATGAAGATTCTGGTCCGTCTTCTTCCCATGACAAAGTAGCACTGTTAGCTGTGACACCTTCTAAAACAATATTTACAACATCTGGACAAGATGGAGCCAGTTCCCATTTTACGTTGTCAAGATACGTATAACTATAGGTTGCAGCATTATTGATACGGAAACCAATATAAGTATCAGTACCACCAAAGCCAGTGAAATCTACAATATGCTCTTCATAATTGTTAGTAACTGTGATGCCTTCTAAAGGTGTGAATATTGCTGTGTTGGTTGTATTATCTAATGTGCCAATTTGCAAGTTTCCATTACCTTTCACAGAAAATCTCAAACGGTGAGTTGCCGTTTCCAATGTGTTTACATTTGGAGTAACCAAAATCACATCGTTAGTTGTGTCTAAAGTTACATAGCTTCCCGGTGTAAGTAAAACAGCATTTGGAGCCGATTCGTTATTGGCAGTTCCAGTAGCAATGTTTACATATTGTCCTGGTTGTTCTCCTCTAATAATGGTGCTCCAGCAAGCAGGTAAGCTTGGAGTTGTAGTAGTGTCAAAATTTTCACTGAAATCTGCTATTGCAAAACAAGCCGTTCTAAAAGGAATCGGTCCTGCCCAAGCTCCAACACCACCTTCACAAACTGAACGTACCCAAACATTATAAGGAGTATCTGCTGTTAAATCTGTTAGTTCAAGCGAAGATGTTGTTGCTTCAAATGATGTTAACAAAGCTGGATTTGTAATCCCCGAAGCTGTATCATACACTACCTCCCATTCGGTTTCGTCGCCAGATGACCAGCTAACTGTTGCTGTTTCTTGTTGAATATTTTCTACTACAATTCCTGTCACATCTGTACAAGCTGGAATCGCTTCCCAACGGATGTTGTCTAAATTAATAGCATTATAATTTGTAGTAGAATTTAGTTTTATACCAATGTAAGTATCTGAACCTGTGTAGCTAGAAAAATTCACTGTATATTCTGCATAAGATGCTGTAGTCGCTACAGTTCCAACAGTTGGAAGCGGAGTGAAAGTTGCATTTGCAGTCGCATTGTTTAATGTTCCAACAACCAATTCATTTACGGCAGTTCCATCAGCGAAAAAACGCAATTGATGATTTCCTGAAGCTAGATTGCTAAGTTTTGGAGCAACTAAAATTATATCGGCAGTATTCGGAGTATCAGCATTGACTAATTTCACACTATTTAAACCGGTAACAGCATCGCCAACAACTGTACCAACGGATGCAAATGTAGAAACACCATTTCCTCTTATGATTGAAGACCAGCAAGATGGAAGAGCATTTGCAGCAGTGGTATCAAAGTTTTCAGTGAAAGTTGTTGCTGGATTACATTCTGTTCTAAAAGACGTAGAATAAGACCAATCAGCAGCATTTCCGCCACAAATATTTCTTATCCAAATATAATATACCGTATCGGCATCCAGATTATTTAACATTGCAAACGGACCTGAATCTCCTGTTGGAGCTGTATCAGATGTTGGAGCAATATTTTCTTCTGAAAGATAATATTGGCTGGTTCCATCTGGACTTGGATTTCCCCAAACTACCATTGAAGAGTTAAAAGTTGTCATTATCGTATTCAAGAAAAATGGAGTAGGACACGCTTTTTGGATACCTCCAAAAATAATATTAGGTAAAAAATTTACGAGGCCACCTTCTTGTGGAGCAGCCAAGTTGGGAGATGTGACATCATTTTGGTAAACAAGTGAACGATTTCCTGTTGCTTCTTGCGACAGAAAAGAGTCATTGTTGTTATCATGGCCCGATTGTAATTCGGCAGTTGCCACAACTAAATTGTCTGTTCCGTTGTAAGGAAAAGGGGTTGCAAAAGTAACAGATACCCATCCTTGTCCATTCACTGAAATTGAACCTGAATAGACTTCGGTTAAATTTGTCGTCGCTTCCCAATCAGTCCCAGATGCGAATTCGCTTTTAGTAGTATGGCCAAGATATACTTTTAAATCTTGACTACTATTAGGAATATTATTTCCTATCGGACCTCCATAGTACCACGAAATTGAATTAATAGATCCATTGGCATTAATTTCGGCAGCCGTATAAATGGATTGCGAATAGGAATAGACATAATACGGATTTATCGGGAGGTTTTTGAGTGTGGTGCCGTTCCCGATCAGCACCTGTCCTTGACCCTGGAACATTCCCAGAAGTAAGAGGAGTAAAAGTGTAATTTTCTTCATTAGTATTAAGGTTTTTTGATTTTTTAAATTTTCCAAAAATCAATTGGTTTGTCCTATTATAGTAACAGGAAAAAACGTGACAACCCTAAGGTAAAAACGTGATTATATTTAATACCAAGCATTTATTAAAAGCAAAAAAGGCTGAAAGTAATGCACAATCAGCCTTTTCATGGTTATAAAAACTATTTATTGTTTTAAAATTTTAATACTTTTTGTTTGATTTTCTGCATTAACCTTCACAAGATAACTTCCGCTTGAGAGATTTTGCATGTCAATTTGAGCAGTAGTTGAATTTATTTCGTGTTCCATTATCAGCTGCCCCAACATGTTATAGACCGAAATTTTGGTGATGTTTTGGTCATACGATACATTCAAAACATTTTTCACAGGGTTTGGATAGAAGTTGAAATTTGATTTTTCGAAACCGCCATTTGATAAATCTTCAGATTGCCAGCTGATGTTGTCCATCCCAATTGGCATATAACCTTCTTCAGAGCTTAAACGAAAACCAATTCTATTGTCAGTACCCGAATAGGAACCAAAATCAACCGTATATTCTTCATAAGAACTTGTCAGGGTAATTTCTTCGTAAAAAGTAAAGAACCCGTCTCCATCCAAAGTGCCAATTTCCAAACTTCCAACATCTCCCAATCTTGCAGCATAAAATTTCAGCAAATGGGTTCCTGCCGTAAGATTATTTAAAGTTGGCGATACTAAAATGATGTTGTCTGTTGAAGCCGAACCTGCATTATAGATTTCAACACCTTTAGAACCAGCATAAGGTTGCCAAGTGATTACCGAAACACCTGCACCACCGTTAATGTCGATATTTTCTCCACTAAGGACTGATGACCAACAGCTAGGAAGTTGTGGAGCATCTGCATCCTCGAAAGTTTCATTAAAACTAGAAACTTCCTCACAAGGAGTTCTTACTAAGAAAGGTCCTTTCCAAGCCCCATTTCCATCAGTTTCGCCACAAACGGTTCTAACCCAAACGTTATAATTCGTGTTGCTAGACAAACCTTCAATTTCGTTGCTTGCGATTGTAAGTATATCCGAAATTGTTGCAAGATTTGGATCTGTAATGGAGACCAATCCGTGAGCGGTTTGCCATTGTGATGCATCACTTGCATTCCAACCAACAGCAATTGTATTGATATCCAAAGCTACTGCATCCACATCAGTTACATCTGGACATGCAGGAATTGGTTCCCAAATCACATCATCAATCATCACACCCGAAAACATTTGTATAGTGTTGTATCTAAAGCCGATGTAAGTATTCGTTTCAGCATACGAAGAAAAATCAATTACATATTCGGTCATTGCATCATTGTCAAGTTCTACTTGTTCAAAAACTTGAAATGGTGCAGCATTGGTATTACTTGCCAATGTTACAATTTGCAATGTTCCTGTTCCTTTTGCAAAAAATTTCAAGCGATGTGTTCCACTTGACAGGTTGCCCAAATTAGGCGAAACAGCCATAATATCATCTGTTGGAGCAGGATTGGAATAACCACTGTATAATTCAAGACTAGATGTGCCAGAAGTAGCAAGATCGTTATAAATAACTCTTACATCTGCATACAAAGACAAGCTATTTCCTCTCAAGATACTCGACCAACAATAAGGTAATTCCTGACCTGTTATTTCATCAAAATTTTCATTGATACTGTTTACCGGAGGGCATGCTGTAGTAAAAGCAGTTGGGCCAACCCAAAATCCTTCTCCATCATCACATTTTGACCGTACCCAAACATAATAGGTTGTTTCTGCAGTTAATCCTTCGATGGAAGCTGTAGCCTCTTCATTAGCCTCAATTACGGGAGTTAGAGTTGCGGGATCTGCGGTTGCAGAATCGCTATAGACAACTTCCCATTCTGTAATCGATTCATCAGCTGTCCATGCAATTGTTGCAGTAGTTGTAGTGGCTAATGGAACAACAATGTTTTCCGCATCAGGACATAAAGGTGCCAATTCCCAACGAATGTTGTCAATGTAGCCAAGGAAATTTTCATTAGTTGTATTTAATCGGATACCAATATAAGTATCGATTGTGCCTTCTGCAAGATCAAAATCAATCTTAAATTCTTTGAAGGTATTGGTTAAGTTGATTTCGTCTATTACATTAAAATTAGCCCCACCAACATTATCATCCAATGTTCCGATAATAAAGCTACTACCCTGAATTGCCGAAATATCTTTTGCAAAAAAGGTCAAGCGATGTGTTCCAGCCGCTAGATTTGAAAGTTCTGGCGAAACCAAGAAAAACTCCGAAGTTCCATCTCCATTGGTGTAAAATTGAACTGAATTTCCTGTAACTCCATCTTCATTGGTCACCACAACTTCGCCTGATGTAGGGTCTCCATCTTGGTTAAAAATTACTGAAGACCAACAAACAGGAACTGTTCCTGGTGTTGTGCTGTTAAAATCTTGATAAAAAACACTAATTGGATCACAAAGGGTAACAAAAGAAATAGCGTTCGACCATGTTCCTGGACCTTCTTCACAAACATCTCTTACCCAAGCATAATAAGGCGTTCCTGAAAGTAAAACATCTTCAACAACAGCCATTTGACCTGATGCCACACTTCCAGTTGGTTCGGTAGTAGGAGTTGGAGCGGTGTTTGTAGTTGCAAAATAATATTGTGAACCTTGAGTTGCTGGAGCATTTGAAGTCCAATATAGCGTCACACCATTTGTAGTGATATCTTCGGCTATTATTTCAATTGGTTTCGGACATGCTTGGTTGATTCCGTCAAGCGAAATATTGGCTACAAAATTGGTTAACATTCCTTCTTCTGGATTTTCTACATCTACAGCTTCAGACCAACTTGCAAAAGTTATGGATCTATTTCCTTCAACTTCATACGCATAAAATTGATCTTCATAAAAATCATTCTCATCACTGTCTTCTTTGGCAGCAACAATTAAATTATCAGTTCCGTTGTAGGTAAATGGATTTTGAAGTTCAATGGTGACCCATCCTGGTCCATCGGCTTCTATTTCGCCAACATATACTTCGGTCAAATTTTCAATCGGTTCCCAGTCGGTTCCTGATGAAAAAGCGGTTTTTGTAGTATGCCCTAAATAAACAGTCAATTCCTGGCTTCCTTCTAAATTATAATCTCCGGCATAGTACCATTGTATAGAAGTAATTTGTCCAGTTGCTAAAATTTCGGAGGATAAATAAATAGATTGTGCATACGAATATGGATTTCTAGGTTCAAAAGGAACTCCTTTTTCAATCGCCGTTCCATCTCCAAGTTGCACTTGTGCGAAACTGCCAAAAACCGACAGCAAAAGCACGGCAAAACAAATTGTAATTTTTTTCATGTGGTTGGATTTTTATTTGCTAAATGTTCCAAAAAGGCCAAACCATTTCAAAAAAAATAATCAGACAAAGCGTGACATACAATAAGACAAAGCGTGAATTTTGACGTAAAACCTAGAATTTAAAAGGATTTTATTCGATAATGAATTTCAAAAAATTCATGCTATCAAATAGTGGCTAGATAATCATAAAGACTGATATCTTCTGGAATTTCCATCTTTGCCGAAATTCTTTCCTTGCGTTTTCTGCAGGATTCAGGTGCGATATTGAGCATCGAAGCGATTTCTTTGGTGCTTAAATTCATGTAAATGTAGGACAGGAATCGAATGTCGTTTGCAATAAGGTTCGGGTGTTTTGCTTTTAATTTCGTTAGGAAATTTTGATTCACTTCTTCAAAATGCGTGATAAAATTATCCCATTCATTATCGGTTTTTAGATGTGTTTTCAAGGTTTGGATGTGATTTACAAGTAAAGCATCCTTTGAAACCTGAGGCAATTCTGAAAGTTCTGACAAGACCTCCTCAATCATTTGGTTTCTGCCTGAAAGATATAAGGCTTTCGCCGATAATTTCCGGTTCTTTTGTTCGACTTCGTTTTTGAGACGTTCCTGTTCGAGTAGTGAAATTGCCTTTTGTTCATCGAGTTGTTTCTCTAATAAAAGCAATTCGTTCTTTTCTTTTTCGAGTTCTAATGATAAAATTTGCTGATTTCTTTCGGCAATCAATTTCTTTTGCTTGTGTTTTACCGAAAGGTTTTGGAGTATCAAAATGATAAAAAGTACCACAATAAAAATAATAGCAATGATAGAATAGAACATTTTTCGTTCGTTGCTCAAGGTGGCCTCATTCAGCTTGATCTGGTTTTGATAGTTTTGGATTTCAAATTTAACCTTGCTAGTTTCATACAGCTTTCCATTCTTGATGGCATCGAGTTTTGCATTAGAGGCAATTATAGAATCCTTGTAACTAAAGGCCAAATCATAGTTTTTTTTCTTGAAATTAATTTCCGAAAGCAATTTGAATGCCATTATTTTGGTCTCGATGTTCGGATTGTCCTGCAGTAACATTTTGGTGTAAACCGAAGCTTCGTCCAATAGATTATCTTTTATATAGGATTTTGCGATAATAGTAATCAGCGAAAGATCGGCTTCAAAAGTGCTTAAGTTTTTTGAATTTTCAAATAATTCTAAGGCAACTTGCCTGGATTTTGTGGTATTTCCCTCATCTAAATCACATTGGATGAGGCCAATTTTTGCCATTAGATGAAAGTTTTGCTGGCTAATCAAAAGTGGAAGTGCCTCATTAAAATAACTTCTTGCCAATTTAGGATTTAACTGTTCGTTTGCCAGATTTCCTAAATTCATGGCATAAAGTCCAATCTTTAAGTCGTCGTTATTTTGCTTCGCAATGTCGTAGGCTTTTTTAAAATATTCATTTGCCTTTTCATAATTTTTTTCTTTCGAATAAAGAATCGCAATGTTGTTTAGCACAATCATTTCATATTTGGCATCCAGTTCTTTCAAAGCAATCGAATAGGCTTCGATATAATAATTGAGGGCTTCGCCATATTCCAAAAGTCTATAATAATTGGCTCCAATATTGTTTATGGCCAGAAAGCTTTGTTTGTACCATCGGTTTTTTTCTGACAAGGTTCTTGCCTGTGTCAAATATTCAAGGGATTTGATATGCTCGTTTTTGTTCAAAGCCTCCACGCCAGCTACAATTAGTGAATCACATTTTTCAATGGTATTCGCTTTGGTTGCTATACTAAAAAAAAGACTGATCAAGATACTGAAGAACCAATACTTGAATTGCCTGAAACTTATAAGCATAATGGGTTAGAATTTAATTCAAATAAAGGCTTGGAATGGAGTGATTGAATTATCATGAATGGTTTTGTGTAAAAGCAAAAAATTAATTTCAAAAAAAATGCTCTTAACAAAAGCTAAGAGCAAATTTATAAAAGGTTTATTCTAAGATAAGAAACTTTAACAAAAGAGAAAGATTTATACTTTCAATTTCCCCGAAGCTTCTAGGTTTCTTTCGATTGTATGTCCAGGACGTGACCATTTTGGTTTTTCACCTAGAGGCTGAAATTGAGAATCTTTGGCTTCAACGGTTGTAGGTTGCGATACTTTTGTAAATGGCTTTTGAGGAATCAATCCCAGCATTTCGAACATCTTCATGTCTTCGTTTACATCTGGATTTGGAGTCGTCAACAATTTATCTCCAGCAAAAATCGAATTTGCTCCAGCAAAGAAGCACATTGCCTGACCTTCACGGCTCATGTTCATTCTTCCTGCAGAAAGACGAACTTGTGTTTGGGGCATGATAATTCTTGTTGTTGCCACCATTCTAATCATTTCCCAGATTTCTACTGGTTTTTCTTCCTCAAGGGGAGTTCCTTCAACGGCAACCAATGCATTAATTGGCACTGATTCTGGCTGTGGATTTAGTGTTGATAGGGCAACAAGCATTCCGGCTCTGTCTTCAACGCTTTCTCCCATCCCGATGATTCCGCCACTGCAAACGGTAACATTTGTCTTACGAACGTTCTCGATGGTTTGCAAACGGTCTTCGAAACCGCGTGTTGAAATTACTTCTTTATAATATTCCTCAGACGTGTCTAAATTGTGGTTGTAGGCATATAAACCAGCTTCTGCCAAACGTTGAGCCTGATTTTCAGTAATCATCCCAAGTGTACAGCAAACCTCCATGTCCAGTTTATTAATGGTACGAACCATTTCTAAAACCTGATCGAATTCTGGTCCGTCTTTCACATTTCTCCAAGCAGCACCCATACAAACACGTGAAGAACCGCTAGATTTTGCACGTAAAGCCTGAGCTTTTACTTGACTAACCGACATTAGATCATTTCCTTCAATCTCGGTGTGATAACGTGCTGCTTGTGGACAATAGCCACAGTCTTCAGGACATCCACCTGTTTTGATTGATAATAATGTAGAAACCTGAACCACATTTGGATCATGAAATTTCCTGTGAACTGATGCTGCTTCGAAAAGCAAATCCATCATCGGTTTGTTATATAGTGCTATAATTTCTTCTTTTGTCCAATCGTTTCTTGTGATACTCATACCTCGATTTTTTAATGCTCCAAAAGTAGGCATTTCCCTTTTAAGTAGAAAGTTTCTTTATTTAAAGTTTAAATTCAGAATCATTCTATAAAAAAAAGGGTTTATAAACAGAAAAATTTTCTGGTTATAAACCCTTGACAGATTGCAATTTTAATTAATCTACTTTATTGATGACTTCAATTTTGTCTTTCCACCATTGCATCAAACAAAACGAAATAATAATTGAGGAAGCTATGGATTCAAACAATAAACCTATGCAATAATAATGAATGGTAAGTTCTCCTCCGCCAAAAAGAAATCCTTTAGAAAGTTGTTCTAAATAGTTCTCTCCACCACGAAATTGAATATAAGCCAATAAACTACCAATACTTAAAACAGCACCAACCATAGAGGTAGCAATAGCCGAAAGCAAATGCCGGTTGTAACCCCGAATACCATCTTTATGATTCATCTGGATAGTTCGATTCACTCCAAATGCTACAATAAAAAGGTTTAATACTCTTAGATAGAATTCATCGGCTAGACCGAGATATTCTAACACTAAAAAATAGATTCCTATTCCTAAAAATATGATAAATCCATTTGCAAATTCTCTTGATAGCTTCATAATGTTTAATTTTTTTGTTTCTAGTACTAAATAATCAAATTTATATTTACTAAAAGTACAAAATAATCTTTTTGAAAGCTCTGTTTTATTGCGGATTTAATAAAATTTTAATACATCTTAAGATAATGCTTCGGCAATTTATTTTATGATATTTCCTTGAGAATCATAGAGTAAAATCCAATCGTTATGAAAAAAATAGTCCCATTTGGCCGAAGCCATATCTACATTTGGATTAATCAATGTTCTAGAATCACCACGATTTATGGCTACTTTTGAAATTACAAAAATGCTTACATCAACACCTTTTTCGGCAAATTCTTTTTTTATTCGTTGTGACATTTGCCAGATACCATCAGGATTTGTAGCGGCAAAATTCCTTTGTTTTCGAGTAAGATTTTTTAGATAATCATAGGGAATTTCCATTTGAGTTTTCTTGTCGATAACTTTATAAGTTGCATAACCTTGTCGTTGCCTCAACATCATCCTCCAACTTAAACGATGTCCTTCTTCGGTCCATAAAACATCACCTTTTATGAAATGGTGGCGTATTGGAAGAAGTGTTTGAATGATGAAAAACGGAAGGAAGAAATAGATTAAAACAGGTTTGTTCTCGTAGATTGGTTCGCCATATTCGATAGGGATTTTTTTTCTGAAGAACAAACTTCTAATTTTTTCTGGTGGATAGAAAAATACAGTAAAGCTCAAGGCAAAAAATGGGAAAATGCCTATTTGTAAAAAGATAGCATTAAAAATATGAAACGATATGGCTGCTATAAATGCAAGGGTTCTTGTTCTTTTCCAAAGCAATAGTGGAACGATGAGCATATCGAAAGCAATTCCAGAATAGGCAATAAAAAGATGGAACCAGTGTTGACTGAATAGTTCGGCAAACGTATCAAATTCAGTTTCGGATAATATTATTTTTGTGAAACTTCCGTCCAGCCATCCGGGATAAAATTTGGCAACTGTTGCATAAAAATAAACGATTGCCATTTGCAAAATCATCACTACAGAACACCATCTTGGCATCTTATGTTGCTTTATTTCGGGATTATTTTTTACATCTAGGGAGGCATATCTGTTGGCGGGCAAAAAAAACATTATCAGGCAAACGAGAATCAAGAGGTAATAATGGTTGTTGTAGGATGTTTTTTGCATCAGATAAACTCCTGTCCACAAAATCGTGAAAAGGCCTATAAAAAAACGGTATTTGTAGCCTAGCATGACCATCATTCCGGCGATTCCCATGAAGAAGAAATAGAAATACATTCCGTATCCAGGAAGCGGCTGAAGCCAGTCCATTCCGATGTGTGAAAACGTAAAATAGGGTGCTATTAATACTTTTCGAACCCAACCTGTTGCAATTGCCCCAAAAGTTTCGGCAGCCAAAAGAAAACCAAGAAAAATTCTGAAAATAATCAGTGGAGCATTGTCGATTGGTTCAAAAAGCTTTTTTAGCATCACTTTTTATTTTTGATGAATTCTAAGGAAGTATGTTTATCCTTTGCTAATTGTTTCTGCAATTTCGAAACCGATTCAAATTTTTGTTCCGATCGGATTCTGCTTAAAATGCAAACTCTGATTTCCTTTTCGTATAAATCTTCATCCAAATCAAAATAATGAATTTCAATCGTTTGTTTTTGTCCGCTAACGGTTGGGTTGAATCCAATATTCATCATTCCATAAACGGTTTTTCCATCAATTATACTTTTAACTACATACACTCCTGTTAGCGGAATGAGTTTGTAGTTTTCTTTAATTCCAAGGTTAGCGGTTGGAAAACCTATGGTTCTGCCCAACTGTTTTCCCTTTTCAATTGTTCCCGTCAGGAAATATTCATAACCTAAATAATCGTTTGCCCGTTGGATATTTCCTTCCATGAGAGCGTTTCTGATTTTAGTAGAACTTACTGAAACTTCGTTGATTTCTTGGGGAGAAATTTGTTCGACTTCAAAATTGTATAGTTCTCCAAAAACAATCAGATCATCAATATTGGCGGTTCGATTTCGTCCAAAACGATGATCATGACCAATAATAATCTTTTTTATCTTGAAAATGTCAACTAGAATATTCTTGACAAATTCTTCGGCAGTTAATCTTGAAAAAGTTTGATCAAAAGGATGAATTACTAAATTTTCAAGACCTATTTTTTCTAATAAGAATGCTTTTTCATCAATTGTATTGAGTAATTTAATCTCCGAATCACCTTGTAAAACCATCCTCGGATGTGGAAAAAACGTAAGTACGAGTGATGCAGTATTTTCATCAGTATTCTGTACAAGACGTTCAATTATTTTTCTGTGACCAATATGAACGCCATCAAAAGTGCCAAGCGTTACGATTGTTCCAGATTGGGTTTTGAAATCGTGTACAGCATTAAAAATTTTCAAAATTTTGGTTTTTAGAGTAATGCAAATTTATAGGTATGATGTCAATAAATGAAATGTAATAGTGTATTTTTTAAAAGAATGAGGCTAAAATGGTCAAAATTTAGTTATAGCATTATGATTTTTTTTTAGAGATGTTTATGTGACAAATAGTCAATAAAACCTACAACTTTATGAAAATGTGTTAAATAATATTGTTTTTAACGGAACTAAAATGAATTAAACATTTTAAATTATTAGTTTTGCTAAATCAAGAAATAATAAATAAATTATGAAATTAAAATTACTAGTAACCGTAGTAGCCATTTTGACTTTTTCTTTAGGGAATTCTCAAAATTCCTTTTGGACAACAATTTCCGATGAAAGAATCAATGAAGCAGATAAATTGGAAAGAACTTCTATTCCAAGTGAATATCAACTATTTAGATTGGATTTTGAAGGAATTAAAAACCAACTAAAAAAAGCACCAACTAGAAACTTTGGAGGTATAACTCCTGTGTCGAATGTGGTAATTTCTTTCCCAAATGCAGAAGGTGAATTGGAACAATTTCGCATTTATGAATCTTCTGTAATGGAAGCTGAATTGGCGGAGAAACATCAAGAAATTCAATCGTATGTAGGTCAGGGAATTGATAATCCTACTGCAAGAATGTATTTGACCACCACCATTTTTGGATTGCATGCTATGACAATTTCTAGCAAAGGAGCTAGTTATATTGATACACACACAAGAGATTTAAAAAACTATATCGTTTATAATAAATCTAGTTTGACTACTACCAAGCACTTTCAATGTAATGTAGAAGACACTGTTGCAAACACAGCTGATTCTGAAGGGTTTGAAGTTCCGAGCCCAGTAACTATGGCAAGTGATGGACTTTATAGAACTTATAGATTGGCAATGGCTTGTACAATTGAATATGCAGCTTATCATGTGAATGCGGCAGGATTAAATTCAGCTACAGAAGCTGTGAAAAAAGCAGCGGTTTTAGCAGCAATGAATGTTACAGTTGCAAGAGTAAATAGTGTTTATGAAATAGACATGTCACTTAGGATGGTTTTGGTCGCTAGTAATACAAATATTATTTTTATTACTACTGATAATTTTAATAATAGTGATGCGAATACATTAATAAATCAAAGTCAATCAGTTATAAACAGCACAATTGGTTTTATGAATTACGACATTGGCCATACTGTTAGTACTGGAGCTGGAGGACTTGCACAATCTCCATCTGTATGTGGCAATTTTAAGGCGAGAGGGGTTACTGGTTCTTCAGCTCCAGTAGGAGATCCTTTTGATATAGATTATGTAGCTCACGAAATTGGACATCAATTTGGAGCTTCTCATACGTTTAATAACTCATGTGGAGGTAATAGGGAAAATGGATTTGCAGTGGAACCAGGTAGTGGATCTACAATAATGGCTTATGCCGGAATTTGTCCAGTAAATGTTCAAAATAATTCTGATGACTATTTTCATGCAGTAAGTATTGCACAAATGATGGAACACATTACAGGTGCTGGTGATTGTGTTGAAGGGGTTACTAATGGCAATTCGGCACCCGTAATTCAGTCTTTAGCAGATTATACTATTCCAATTGGTACAGCTTTTATTTTAAGAGGGAATGCCACAGATGACGAATCTACTTTGACTTACTGCTGGGAACAGAGAGATTCAGGAGCTACTGTTGCCCTTCCAAGTGCATCAACTACAACAGCAAACCCTAATTTCAGGTCGAGAATGCCTTCTGAGTCACCTAATCGATATATGCCTTCTTTACAGTTTATTTTGAGTAATTCTTTAACGAATCCTATAAGCTGGGAAATTATTCCAAATGTAAATAGAACTATGAATTTCGCTCTGACTGTTAGAGATAATCAATTGGTAAATGGAGGACAAACATCAAGAGATGATATGATAGTGACTTTTACCTCAGTAGCAGGTCCTTTTAAGGTTACTTCCCAAAATACAGCTGGAATAACATGGACTTCAATCCCTCAAAATATAACATGGGATGTAGCTAACACAACAGCCTCGCCAATAAATACAGCTAATGTAAATATTCTATTATCTACTGATGGTGGTTTAACCTATCCAATAACTTTGGCAGCGAACACTCCAAATGACGGGAATCAATTAATTACTGTTCCAAACGTGACATCATCTACTTGTAGAATTATGATTGAAGCAGTTGGTAATATCTTTTTAGCCGTTAACTCGACCCAATTTGCAATTGACAATGAATTAAGCAGTGAGGATTTCAGTCTTGAAAATTTCAAATTATACCCAAATCCAAATACTGGAAACTTCAATATCGAATTCAATTCTACATCTTCTAATGATGTAAAAATTGCAATCTATGATATTCAAGGAAGACAAATTTTTGATAGATCTTACCCAAATACAGGAATGTTTTCTCAAAATCTAGACTTGAACAATGTTCAATCTGGAGTTTATTTGGTGAACATTTTTGATGGAAATCAAAGGGAAACTAGAAAGATTATTATCAATTAATCTTTTCTCATATTATATCAAGCCGTCTGAAAATCAATTCAGACGGCTTTTTTATTTAGGGTAAGGTGTTTTTCAAGTCTTTTTTGTTAAAATACAAACCGTTTTTATATTTTTGCACCACTATGGCAAAACAAGAAGATTTATTTAAGAATGTAGTTTCGCATGCAAAGGAATACGGATATATTTTTCCGTCAAGCGAAATTTATGATGGTTTGAGTGCAGTTTATGACTATGCACAAAACGGAGTAGAGTTAAAAAAGAACATCCGAGAATATTGGTGGAAATCGATGGTTCAGATGCACGAAAATATCGTGGGTCTTGATGCTGCAATTTTGATGCATCCAACTACTTGGAAAGCTTCAGGTCACGTTGACGCTTTCAACGACCCGTTGATTGACAACAAGGATTCTAAAAGAAGATATAGAGCGGATGTTTTGATTGAAGATTATGCAGAAAAACTCAATCAGAAAGCAGAAAAAGAAATAGAAAAAGCAAGTGTTCGTTTCGGTGAAGCGTTCAATCTTGAGGAATTTGTTACTACAAATGCCAGAGTGGTTGAATACCTTTCTAAGAAAAAAGAAATCTTGGAAAGAATGGCACGTTCTCTTGGAAACGAAGATTTAGCTGATGTAAAAGCGTTGATTGAAGAACTAGAAATTGCCGACCCAGAAACAGGTTCTAGAAACTGGACAGACGTGAAGCAATTTAACCTGATGTTCGGAACAAAATTAGGGGCTTCCGCAGAAAACGCAATGGATTTATACCTTCGTCCGGAAACGGCTCAGGGTATTTTTGTAAACTTCCTAAATGTTCAAAAATCAGGAAGAATGAAGATTCCTTTTGGAATTGCTCAAACTGGAAAGGCCTTTAGAAACGAGATTGTTGCACGACAATTTATCTTTCGTATGCGGGAATTTGAACAAATGGAAATGCAATTTTTTGTAAAGCCAGGCGAAGAAATGAAATACTACGAATACTGGAAAACCACGCGTTTAAACTGGCATTTGTCTCTTGGTTTAGGAAAAGAAAATTACCGTTTTCACGACCACGAAAAATTAGCACATTATGCAAATGCAGCAGCTGATATCGAATTCAATTTTCCTTTCGGATTTAAAGAATTGGAAGGAATTCACTCTCGTACTGATTTCGATTTAAAAGCACACGAAGAATTCTCTGGTAAGAAAATGCAATATTTTGATACAGAAGAGAATAAAAACTACACGCCTTATGTGGTGGAAACTTCAGTAGGTTTAGACAGAATGTTCTTGGCAGTTTTCTCAAACTCTTTAAAAGAAGAAACTTTAGAAGACGGTTCAACAAGAACAGTTTTGCAATTGCCATCAGTTTTAGCGCCAACAAAAGCGGCCGTTTTACCTTTGGTTAAAAAAGATGGATTGCCGGAAGTTGCAAGAAAAATAATCGAAGAGTTGAAATGGGACTTCAATGTGGCCTATGATGAAAAAGATGCCGTTGGTCGTCGTTACCGTCGTCAGGATGCTCTTGGAACGCCATTTTGTATCACGGTTGACCACCAAACTCTGGAAGATGAAACTGTTACAATTCGTCATAGAGATACGATGAAACAAGATAGGGTTTCAATTTCCGAATTAAAAGGAATTATAGAAAATGAAGTTTCGATGAAAAACTGGTTGATGAAAACCAAAGTATAATCGAAAAAATAGAAATAAAAAACGGAGACCTAAAATCTCCGTTTTTTTATGCTATAAAAATAAAGCTTTTAGTTCTGTCGCCTCGGATGGTTTCATCTTTCCAGCTAGAACAAGGCTTAATTGTTTTCTTCTCAAGGCAGCTTCGAAACGCTCTTTCTCCAATTCGGTTTCTGGAACAATTGGAGCTACTTCAACTGGTCTTCCTGTATCATCAACGGCTACAAAAGTATAAATAGCTTCGTTTGCCTTGTTTTTATTGCCTGATTCACGGTCTTCAATCCAAACATCAATATAGATCTCCATTGAGCTTTTAAAGCTTCTTGAAACTTTTGCTTCAACTGTAACAACACTTCCCAAAGGAATAGCGCGGTTAAAAGCCACGTGGTTTACAGAAGCTGTAACCACAATTCTGCGTGAATGTCTTCTTGCAGCAATACTTGCAGCACGGTCCATTCTGGCCAATAATTCGCCGCCAAAAAGATTGTTCAAAGGGTTAGTTTCGCTTGGTAAAACCAAATCTGTCAATATCGTCAAGGAATCTGAAGGATGTTTCGGGGACATAAGTTTTTTTTGCAAAGATAAATACGTTTCAAAGAAAAATCCCGATTTGTATTGAAATTATTCAGACAAATCGGGATTTCTTTTTATAAATCTTTAATCAGCAACCAAGCTTCTTTATTCTGTGTTTTGTGAATCTCTGCCATCGCTTTTTGTGATTCTGCATAAGTTGAATAACTTCCGTAAAGTACCGGATAGAGTCCGAATTTATTTTTTTCGAGCCTTCTGGATTTGAAACCTTCCTTGCTCAAACGCTCATAAATTCTTTGAGCATTGCTTTCTTCTCTAAAAGCACCAGCAACTATATGATAAGAAAGTTTTTGTTCCTTAACCGTAAGTTTTACATTCGGAAGCGGACTTTCGATAAAAAAAGTTGCTTCTTGAATCTTGTCTTCCACTTCTTTTTGAACTTCCGTTTGCACTAATTTGGTTTCTTCTAGAACTCTTTCTTGATATAAATTAGCTCCAAAAATTCCAGCAATCCCAATTCCAACCACAAAAACTGCGGCATATTTAAGATAAGAATAATTTCTTGTAGTAGAAGTTTCGGGAATTAAAACAATTGGTTCTTTTTCTTCCACAATTGGATCATTTTGAATGATTTCTCTTTTAACCAAAGGCGAAACAAAAGAAGTTAATCCAAAAGCTGCGGTATGATAATTCACTTGATTAGAAGCTTCAAAAACTAAACTTCCCTCATGGTTCAATGAAACAGTACCGATATTTTGTAAAGTGATTTGCTGATGGTTCAATAAAGCATTTTTCCATAAAGAAACTTCTTTTTGGATATCCTGAACGGCAGTTTCATAGGAAGTTTTTTCCATTTGCGAAATGTGGCTGGCCAAAAGACCGTCATTATTCTTTAGATAAGAATTAAATGACACCAATTTCTTTGGAGGATAGAAAGCATTTGAACTTTCATCCCATTGAGCCGATTGTATTTCGGTCAAAAAAGCTCCGAAACCAGGTACGGTAACGCATTGGTATCGGTATAAAAGTTGTGATAAGTAGTGTTCCATCTTCATGACAACAAAGTTAGATATTAACCGAGGCTATCAAAATTTTATCAACAAATTTTATTAACAATTTAAAAAAAATGTCTTTAATTTGAACCTCAATTATTTGCCATGGATGAACAGGAATTATTTTATGTATTAGCACTTCAAAAAGTAGAATTGGTAGGTGATATCGTCGCTAAAAAACTCATCAACCATATCGGAAACGCTCAAGATGTTTTTAAAGCAAAGCCTTCCCAACTATCATCCATAGATGGAGTAGGAGCTATTTTGATTCAAAATTTAAAGAATGAAGATGTTTTCAGAAAGGCAGAAAAAGAATTGAAATTTATTACTGAAAATAAAATCAATACTGCATTTTTCAAGGACGAACATTATCCTGAAAAACTAAAACATTGCATCGATAGTCCCGTTTTATTGTTTACTTCGGGGAATATCAATCTCAACAAGCGAAAAATCATTAGCATCGTTGGTACTCGACAGATTACACCTCAAGGAACAGAATTCTGCAAGAAGCTTATCGCCGATTTAGCTCCACTCGACCCAATTATTGTAAGCGGTTTTGCCTATGGTGTAGATATTGTAGCACATCAAGCGTCTATTGAGCATAACCTTCAAACAATTGGAGTTGTGGCTCATGGTTTGAACCAAATTTATCCAAGTGCCCATAAAAAATATGTCGCCAAGATGGAAGAAAATGGAGGTTTTATGACCGAATTTTGGAGTTCATCTAATCCCGATAAGGAAAATTTCGTGAGAAGAAATCGCATTGTTGCAGGAATGTCCGAAGCTACAATTGTGATTGAATCTGCTGATAAAGGAGGTTCGCTCATTACAGCCAATATGGCTAACGATTATAACCGCGATGTTTTTGCCGTTCCCGGAAGAATCACGGATAAATATAGCCAAGGTTGTAATAATTTGATTAAAACCCAAAAGGCAAACTTGCTTACTTCTGCAGCAGATTTGATTTATATGCTGAATTGGGATATTGAGGAAAAACCGAAAGCAATCCAAAAACAATTGTTTGTTTCATTAGATAATGATGAACAAAAGATATATGATTTTCTTCAAAAAAACGGAAAGGAACTGCTAGACATTATTGCAATTCAATGTGATTTCCCGATTTTTAAAATCTCTGGAATTTTATTGAATATGGAATTGAAAGGTGTTATTCGACCTTTGCCTGGGAAATTGTTTGAAGCTATTTAAATTGATTGAAGTTTAACCTAAACTTCAATCAATTTTTTTATATTAATTAATGATTTTAATTCATTTTGGTCAACAATATTATTATATGTTACTCTTATAAAATAAGTAAATAAAGCCTTCTCTGCATTTTGATGGTTACTTAAAGGTCTGCCTATAAATTCTGTCTTGTTATTTCTCTTTAAGGCTATTTTATAGATTGGCTTTGATTCTTTTCTAACAGTTATTATTTCTGCTTGTTTTTTAAAATTTTTGTATTCATTGGTGATTTGAACAATTCTCTCTGGAGATATTCTCTTTGGAATTATTACTCTTGTATTTTTTCTAAATATAGGTTTTTTTGATGTTTTATACCCTAATTTCTCTCGCACTCTATTTAAGACGCCATCAGCAACGATATTTGCCTTTTTAGCTCCTAAATCTAATATTCTCTCAAGTTTATCAAGATTATTCATATAGTAATTATATTTTTCTCTTTCGGTTTTGAATTTTTCTGTAATCAATTCAAAAAGAGCCTGTTTGGCGTGACCCCAACCGAAATCACGGTTCACATTTTTATATTTTTCAAGCATTTCGGCTTGTTGTTCCTGAGTCGCAAGAAGCTTGAAGATAGTGAAAATCTTGCAAGTATCAGGATCTTTTGGGTCTTCAAGTGGCGTGCTGTCTGTCTCAATTGACATTACTTGCTTACGCAAAGCCTTATCATCTAGGAAAATATTGATAATATTATTGGCAGATTTGCTCATTTTTCCACCATTTGTTCCTGGAACTAGCTTGGTATTTTCATTAGTTATAGCTTCAGGCAATACAAAAGTTTCTCCCATTTGTTTGTTGAAACGCTCAGCTACATCACGCGTAATTTCTAAATGCTGCAATTGGTCTTTACCAACAGGGACAAATTCTGCGTCATACAATAAAATGTCAGCAGCCATAAGCATCGGATAAGTAAACAATCCAGCATTTACATCTTCTAACCTGTCAGCTTTATCTTTGAAGGAGTGAGCCAATTTTAATCTTTTATATTGGAAGAAACAACTTAAATACCAAGATAATTCGGCCGTTTGAGCCACATCCGACTGACGGTAAAAAACAACCTTATTGATATCAACTCCACAAGCAAGCCAAGTTGCAGCAGTACTATAAGTGTTTTGTCTTAAAGTAGTTGCGTCTTTGATTTGCGTAATCGAATGCAAATCTGCAATAAAAAGGAACGTCTCGTTCTCTGGTTTGTTTGATAATTCAATTGCAGGAAGAATTGCTCCTAAAAGGTTACCTAAATGTGGAGTTCCCGTGCTTTGAATGCCTGTTAGTATTTTTGCCATTGTAAACTTAATTTTCGCAAAGGTAAATGTTTTGGTAAAAAGTATGGATTGAATTCTTACATTTGGGCAACAAAAGTTCAAGAAGCTCTGTCTTTTGAAAAAACCTTGTGAAGAATTCAAATAAAATAGATACAATGCGATTTTTTAAAATCATTTTTTGGGTACTCTGGCGGATTTGGTTCTACATCATGATGGGACTCCCTATCATTGTTATGTTTCCGTTTTTGGTGATTTCTATTTTGAAGGAAAAATGGTATCCCTACTTTTTTGTGATGGCTAGAATTTGGGCCAAATGTATCCTTTATGGAACCGGATTTTATTATAAGGTAGAGCGAGAGGAGGTTTTGCCTGTTGGCAAAAGTTATATGTTTGTGGCCAATCATACTTCAATGACGGATATTATGCTGATGCTTGCTATGGTGCGTCACCCATTTGTTTTTGTTGGGAAAAAAGAATTGTCAAAGATTCCGCTTTTTGGATTTTTCTATAAAAGAACTTGTATTTTGGTTGACAGAAGCAGTTCGAAAAGTAGAATGGCGGTTTTTGAACGTGCTCAAAAAAGATTGAATCAAGGTTTGAGTGTTTGTATTTTTCCAGAAGGAGGCGTTCCAGATGATGAAAGTATCATTTTAGACGAATTTAAGGACGGAGCTTTTCGTTTAGCAATAGAACATCAAATTCCGATTGTTCCGTTGACTTTTGCAGATAATAAAGAGCGTTTTTCGTATACATTTCTAAGCGGTAGTCCGGGTATCATGCGAGTGAAATTCCATAAAGCGATTCCAACCCAAGGAAAAACCTTGAATGATAAAAAAGAAGTGAAAGATGCCGTTCGAACGGTAATCTATCATCAGCTTCTGAAATTTGGGAAATAACCCAATATTCCTTGAAAAACGATCCATTTAATTAACACGAATTGCACAAAATTTCACAAATGAATTGGTGGAAATTTGTGCAATTCGTGTATGATTTTTAATGAGATGACTTTTTCAGTTTAATTATTTTTTTGACCAATAAAAAAGAGTTTGCGAAAGCAAACTCTTTTTACTTTGTTATCCCGACAATAACAAAGACCAAAAACAAATAACAAAATAAAACTAAAAATTAAAACTGACACCAGAGTAAAGCCCGATGAAATAAGGCTTGAAGTTTCCAGCGTCTTTATTGAAGGTATTGATTTGATATTTAAACATTGGTTCAAAATTAGCCTCAAATGATTTCCAGAAACGGTATCTGAAACCAACCCCAACATTGGTGCTGAAATGGATATCGTTCAGGTTGTTTGCCTTTCCTAAACTTGCAGACATCATTGAGGACGAAACCGAAACTTCATTTTCATTTAAAAATAATGTGCTAATTCCGCCAATTAAATTGACTCCAAATTTTTTGTCAATTAGCTTATAGGACATCTCCATTGGGACTTCAAAATAACCCATTTTTTGCGTCATCACGCCTTGATTGTTGTTTTGAATTTCACTGTCAAAGCCCAATTCTGCCGTATTCCTCATGCTGATCACTTGAATCGTGGCACCTGCATTGGAACTTGCAACATTTGAAAAACTAACCTGATCGAGTGCTGCAAAGAACACAACATCATTTGTATTGTAGCCTAAAGTAAATTTATTGACTCCGGTTCTAACCGAAAGTTTTTTGTTAAGAGCATAATTCACTCCAACTCCAAAGCTTAAATTGTTTTCATAAGACTTGCTGTTTTCTGCAAATTGATTGTCGATTGGCGAGCCATTTGAAGCCGAATTAAAATAAATAGGGGCGACATTAGAGCTAATTTGCCACCTATTTATTTTTGTTTCAGCAATCGTTTTCTTTTCTTCTTCATTTTTTTTCAGCAATTCCTCCAGTGCATTGGGCTCTTCAACTTTTGCAATAGCAGTTGAATCTTTTTTATTGGTAATCGTTTTAAAATCTTCTTTACCAATGGTGTTTTTATCTTCTATCGATTTTTGATTGTTGGCTATTTGTGTTTTCGAATCCTCATCATTTAAAACGGTTTTTTGATTTGAATTTAAAGGTTGATTCGTATTAACATCTTTTTTATTTTGAGCTGCAACTGCATTATTTTCTTGAGATGATGCAGTTTTTTGATTGTTATTTGTATTCTTCCCGATTTGATTTTTTTGTTTCTGAACCGACTGATTGTCATCTGCGACAGCATTATTTTTATTTTCTATAGCAAATGAATTCAATGTTTTAGTACCTTTCTTAGTAGCAGATTTTTCAACTTGGATTCCTGTTTTGGCTACAGCATTATTTTCTTCAGATGAAATAGTTGTTGTGTTTTTCTTGGCTGCCGAATTTTTTTCCTGATTTACAACAGCTGTGTTTTGATTTGCAAGGTCGTCGTTGCTGTTCGTTTTTTGATTGATTGATGCTGGATTAACATTACTGTTATTGTCAACAGTATTTTTTTCTGATGCTTTTTCAGTAGCAACAACAGATTCATTTTTCGGAGCTGTTAGACTGTTTTTATCCTTTGGTTGTGTGTCATTTTCTATTACAACTTGATTGTTTTCAATCGAAGTTGAATCATTTAGAAGTAAATTCAACCCAAAGAAACTCAGCACTAATCCTGCTGCAATTCCGGATAATTTTAACCAAAACGGCACGATTCTTCGCTCTTTCTTCTCCCTCAAAGCTGCATCAATGTTGACCCAAATGTGTTCTTTTGGCTCGACTTCGAAATCCTTGAATTTCTCTTGAAACAGTCGGTCTATGTTTTTTTTATCGCTCATTTCGCTGATGGTACTATTTTTTTTCCTGTGTAAAGATCTATCTTTTCTTTCAAAATCATTCTAGCTCGTGCTAAATTTGACTTGGTAGTTCCTGTGGTAATTTCGAGCATTTCTGAAATTTCCTTGTGGGAATATCCGTCAAGTACATATAAGTTGAAAACTAATCTGTAACGATCTGGAAGTTCTTGGATGATGCTCATCAGGTAATCCAATGAAATGTTTTCATCCTCTATTTCTAGGTCTTCTTCTTCTGGAATATTTTCGTTTACGATTTCCAGAAACCGGACACCCGTTCGGTATTTTTGCAGTGCATTATTGACCATTATCCTTTTGGCCCAACCTTCGAATGAACCTTTAAAGTTGAATTGGTCGATTTTTTTGAATATAATGATAAACCCATCTTGCAAGTTGTCTTCGGCTTCGGCATAATTAGCCGAATACTTCAAACAGACGCCAAAAAACTTTGCAGCAAACAACTTGTACAATTGTTCCTGAGCTTTGGCGTCGTTTCTCTTGCAATCCGAAATGAGTTGTTCTAAACCCACGGTTTATTTGATATTAATTAATATTGAGCTGGTGCTTGATAAGGATAAACGGGAATTTCAACCTCTTCAAAAGTGTCGATTCCTTGTTCGTCCGTTCCTTTGTAAAATTTAAAAATATAAGAATCCTCAGTTCCTACTTCGAAATTGAAGCTTAAACTGTCTAATTCTTGAGTTTCAAGAGGCAGACAATAATCTGCATACAATGCTCTTGATTGAATCCCTACGATTCGTGTGTTTTCTTCTTTTGCATAATAAAAACCAGTTATTTGATGGCAATTCGTAGGTAATTTGTAAAACATTTTCATTTCATATTTTTGTCCTTGAACAAAACTTGTGGGAATCTCGAAGCTTTCAACAGGTAAAACTTCAAAATAATAATTATTCTCTCCACCATCATCCAAACTGCAAGAACTAACTGCAAACACTGCCAATAATAGCAATACAAACTTTTTCATTTTAATATTTTCTTTTTATAGATATTTTCTTTTAGATGTGATTTTGTGCCTTTGGTTGCGTTATAGGCTAAAAAAAAACATCCGTTTTGGCGGATGTTTTTAGTATTAAGCGTTACTTTCTTTTATTTGAGCTTTAATTTTTAACTCCAACTCTTCGGCTAATTCCGGATTGTCTTTTATCAAGGCTTTCACAGCGTCACGACCTTGTCCTAGTTTGGTTTCGCCATAACTGAACCAAGAACCAGCTTTTTTAACAATTTCAAATTCTACTGCTAAATCAAGAATTTCTCCAGTTTTCGAAACCCCTTCGCCATACATGATGTCGAATTCGGCTGTTTTAAAAGGTGGAGCTACTTTGTTTTTTACGACTTTCACTTTGGTTCTGTTTCCAATTACGTTTTCGCCATCTTTAATTTGAGATGAACGACGGATATCCAAACGAACTGAAGCATAAAATTTCAAGGCATTTCCTCCTGTTGTAGTTTCTGGATTTCCGAACATAACACCTATTTTCTCTCTCAACTGGTTGATGAAGAAAACAGTACAATGCGTTTTGCTGATGGTTCCTGTTAGTTTTCTCAAAGCTTGTGACATCAAACGTGCGTGAAGACCCATTTTTGAATCTCCCATTTCACCTTCAATTTCGCTTTTAGGGGTTAATGCTGCTACCGAGTCAATAACCACAATGTCAATTGCTCCAGAGCGGATAAGGTTTTCAGCAATTTCCAAAGCTTGTTCTCCATTATCGGGTTGAGAAATGATTAGGTTTTCTATATCTACACCTAATTTTTCTGCATAATTTCTGTCGAAAGCATGTTCTGCATCAATAAAGGCTGCAATTCCGCCCGCTTTTTGAGCTTCGGCAATCGCATGAAGCGTCAAGGTTGTTTTTCCTGAAGATTCAGGACCATATATTTCAATAATTCTACCTTTTGGATAACCGTTTACGCCAAGGGCTAAATCGAGACCCAATGAACCAGAAGAAATAGTTTCTACTTCCTCAATGGCTTTGTCTCCCATTTTCATTACCGTACCTTTTCCGTAGGTTTTGTCTAGTTTGTCAAGTGTTAGCTGTAAAGCTTTTAACTTTGCTTCTTTCTCTGAACTCATCTTTTCTTTCATATAATGTTAGGCACTTATTTTTCGTAAAAATAGTTTTTTTTGGGTTGAAAATGTATTTAAATCAAATTATTTATTGACAGATTATTAATTCCTCAAGGAATGCAATCTCGCCACATATTTCCCAACCACATCAAATTCTAAATTGATTTTCGTACCCATTTTAAAATTCTTAAAATTCGTATGTTCGTAGGTATAAGGTATAATCGCAACACTAAATTCGTTTTTCTTCGAATTTACAACCGTCAAACTTACGCCATTAACGGTAATCGAACCTTTTTCGATGGTAATGTTGTTCCAGTTTTCGTCGTATTCGAATGTATAATACCAACTTCCGTTTGCATTTTCAACGCTTTTGCAAATTCCCGTCTGGTCAACATGTCCTTGAACGATATGTCCGTCCAATCTATCGCCTAATTTCATAGCACGTTCCAGATTTACAACATCTCCAACTTGCCAATCTCCAATATTGGTTTTATCAATTGTTTCTCTAATTGCCGTTACCGTATAAGTATCTTCATTTAAGGCCACTACCGTCAAGCAAACGCCATTATGCGAAACACTTTGATCGATCTTTAATTCATTTGTGATGGAAGAAGTGATGGTAAGGTGCAGATTGTCATTTTCTTTTCGGACTTCTTTCACCGTCCCGAGTGATTCTATAATTCCTGTAAACATTTCTTGTTTTATTTTACTAAATTTGCACTTCAAAATTAGCAATAAATAACCTGAAGAGAATGAAAAAAGCAGAAAATATAATCGTTGGAATTTCAATCGGAGATTTAAACGGTATTGGAAGCGAAATAGTACTGAAAACATTCGAAGATGCAAGAATGCTCGAAATGTGTACACCGGTTATTTTTGCCAATGTAAAGACACTTTCCTTTCTTAAAAAGAGTTTCGAATCGACCACAATGCTTCACGGTATTGATAAACTCGACCAAATACTTACTGGAAAAATCAACGTTTTGAATGTTTGGCGTGAAGGGTTTACGTTAGAGTATGGTGTAAACGATGAAACCGTTGGTAAATATGCAATCAAGTCATTCGTTGCTGCAACCAATGCTTTAAAGGAAGGTTTGGTTGATGTCTTGGTGACAGCTCCAATCAATAAATATAATGTGCAATCGGAAGAATTTAAATTTCCAGGACATACTGATTATCTGAATCAAGAATTGGAAGGGAATGCCTTGATGTTGATGGTTCAAGATAATTTGAGAGTCGGATTGTTGACCGATCATATTCCAGTTAATGAAGTCGCTTCACATTTGACAGAAGCTTTAATTCGTCAGAAAATTGAAACCGTAAGACAATCGTTGATTCAAGATTTCAGTATTAATAAGCCGAGAATTGCTGTTTTAGGATTGAATCCTCATGCTGGAGACGGTGGAGTTATTGGAAAAGAAGACGACGAAATCATCAAGCCTGTCATCAAAAAAATGTTCGAAAAAGGGACGATGGTTTTTGGACCTTATCCTGCCGATGGTTTTTTTGGAAGTGGCCAGTATGAAAAATTCGATGCTGTAATCGCAGCCTATCACGATCAAGGATTGATTCCGTTCAAGACATTGTCTTTTGGAAGTGGAGTGAATTACACGGCAGGATTGAATAAAATCCGAACTTCACCTGATCATGGAACGGCTTATGATATTGCAGGAAAAGGAATTGCAGATTATAATTCGTTCAAGGAAGCGGTTTATTTGGCCCTTGATATTTACAAATCAAGAAATGAATATGCCGAAATCAGTAAGAAACCATTGAAAACAAAGGAAAAACACTTATAAACAAAAAAATGTTTATAACCCTTTTGATTTTGCGATAAATTTATATCTTTGCACTCCCAAGTTTGGGACAAATTGTTGATACCATGAAGCAGTTAAATGAATATTTAATTCCTTTTATAGGATTAAAGTTAGGAAAACACCAGTTTGAGTATCAAATAAATAACAAGTTCTTTGATCACTTTGGATATGATGACTTTGAAAGTTCGGATATCAAAGTAAATGTAGTTTTGGAAAAGAAAAGTACGATGCTTGAGGTAAATTTTAAGCACAAAGGTACGGTTCATGTTCCTTGCGACTTGACCAGCGAAATGTTTGATATGCCAGTGAAAGGCAAATTGAGATTGGTGGTTCAATTTGGAGAGGAATTCAACAATGACAATGATGAATTGTTGATATTGCCACACGGAGAACATCAGATTGATATAAGTCAATATATCTATGAAATGATTGTACTCTCGATTCCATTAAAACGGGTTCATCCAGGAATAAAAGACGGAAGTTTAGATACCGAAGCCTTGAAAAAGCTAAAGGAACTTACAGTCAAAGAAAAAAAGAAAGAGGTTAAAGAAGAAGAGAATATCGACCCACGTTGGGACAAATTAAAACAACTATTAACGGATAAATAATATAGTAAAATGGCACATCCTAAAAGAAAAATCTCGAAAACAAGAAGAGATAAGAGAAGAACTCATTACAAAGCTACAGTTGCTCAAATCGCTACTTGTCCAATAACTGGAGAAGCACATTTATACCACAGAGCTTACTGGCATGAAGGTAAAATGTACTACAGAGGACAAGTTGTTATCGACAAGTCTGTTGCTGTTGCATAATACATTTTAGCAGTTAAAATTTAAACTCTCCCCCGTGAGAGTTTTTTTTGTTGTTTAAAACTTTAGTGTTAAATAACTGGATTCAAAACATTAAGGTTTAGAAATTTTTTGTAATTTCAACAACTTTTCTGATCTGATTTTCAGAAAACAAACAAGCATCCCTATGAGTACAATTACAGCCGCAATTACTGCTGTCGGAGGATATGTTCCCGATTTTGTTTTAACAAACAAACTCCTTGAAACCATGGTCGATACAAACGACGAATGGATCACTTCAAGAACAGGAATCAAAGAAAGAAGGATATTAAAAGGTGAGGGTTTAGGAACTTCCTACCTTGCTATAAAAGCAGCCCAAGATTTAATGGCTAAAGGAAATATCGATCCATTAGAGATCGATTTGGTTATCCTTGCCACCACTACACCAGATTTACCGGTAGCTTCAACTGCCGTTTATGTTGCCACAGAAATTGGTGCAACAAATGCCTTTGGATATGATCTTCAGGCAGCATGTTCTGGATTTTTATTCGGAATGTCATCAGCTTCAGCATTCATACAATCAGGAAAATATAAAAAAGTATTATTAATTGGAGCCGATAAAATGTCGTCGATCATTGATTATACTGATCGTGCAACTTGTATCATCTTTGGAGATGGTGCAGGAGCCGTTTTATTTGAACCAAATTATGACGGATTAGGAATTCAGGATGAATTTTTGAGAAGTGACGGAATTGGAAGAGAATTTTTGAAAATTGATGCAGGGGGTTCTATACTTCCAGCTTCTGCCGAAACTGTTGCCAATAAACAACATACCGTTTATCAAGACGGAAAAACCGTTTATAAATATGCCGTTTCTGGAATGGCTGACGTTAGTGAAAAAATTCTCGAACGCAATAATCTTACAAAAGACGATGTAAACTGGTTAGTTGCACATCAAGCAAATAGAAGGATTATTGATGCAACCGCAAGCCGAATTGGTTTAGAAGACGATAAGGTATTGGTAAATATCGAACGATATGGAAACACTACTTCTGGAACTTTGCCATTAGTATTATTTGATTTCGAGAAAAAATTCAAGAAAGGCGATAATATCATTTTTGCTGCTTTTGGAGGTGGATTCACATGGGGATCGATCTATTTAAAGTGGGCTTACTAAATTACGAACAAACTATAACTAAAAATAAGATATCATGGATTTAAAAGAAATTCAAAACCTAATCAAATTTGTAGCAAACACGGGAGTTGCTGAAGTAAAATTAGAAGTTGACAATGTGAAAATCACGATCAGAACAACTTTAGAAGGAAATACTCCAGAGATTACTTATTTGCAGCAAGCGCCAATCCAACAAGCATTGCCACAAGCTCCAGCAGCACCTCAACAAGCTCCAGCTACACCAGCGGCTCCAGCAGCTCCAGCAGCTGATGACACTTCAAAATACATTACCATTAAATCTCCAATTATTGGAACTTTCTACAGAAAACCATCTCCAGACAAACCAGTTTTTGTTGAAGTTGGAAGCTCAATCGGAAAAGGAGATGTTCTTTGTGTAATCGAAGCAATGAAACTTTTCAACGAAATTGAATCTGAAGTTTCAGGTAAAATCGTAAAAATTCTTGTTGACGATATGTCTCCAGTAGAATTTGATCAACCATTATTTTTAGTAGATCCATCATAATTTTAAATTCCAATATTTTAAATTCCAAATCCCAAGGTAAGATTGTCTTGTAGGATTTGTTTTTTGGGATTTGTTTTTTGAATTTTAAAAAAAAATAAGATGTTTAAAAAAATATTAATTGCCAATAGAGGTGAGATTGCACTTCGCATCATCAGGACGTGTAGAGAAATGGGCATCAAAACCGTTGCCGTTTATTCTACAGCCGATGCAGAAAGTCTTCACGTTAAATTTGCAGACGAAGCGGTTTGTATCGGACCTCCGCCAAGTAATTTATCCTACTTGAAAATGTCAAATATCATTGCAGCAGCAGAGATTACAAATGCTGATGCAATTCACCCAGGTTACGGTTTTCTTTCTGAAAATGCTAAATTTTCGAAAATCTGTCAGGAGCATGGTATCAAATTCATTGGTGCTTCTCCAGAGATGATTGATAAAATGGGAGATAAGGCAACAGCCAAGTCCACTATGATTGAAGCCGGAGTTCCATGTGTTCCTGGTTCTGAAGGAATTCTAGAAGATTTTGAACAAGCCAAAAAAGTAGCCAAAGAAATAGGATATCCTGTTATGATGAAGGCAACTGCAGGTGGTGGTGGAAAAGGAATGAGAGCCATCTGGAAAGAAGAAGATTTGCTTAAAGCATGGGAAAGTGCTCGTCAAGAAGCGGCTGCAGCATTTGGAAACGACGGAATGTACATGGAAAAACTTATCGAAGAGCCACGTCATATCGAAATCCAAGTTGTAGGTGATTCTTACGGAAAAGCATGCCACCTTTCTGAAAGAGATTGTTCGGTTCAAAGACGTCACCAAAAATTGACAGAAGAAACGCCTTCTCCTTTTATGACCGATGAATTACGTCAGAGAATGGGTGAAGCTGCCGTTAAAGCTGCAGAATACATCAAATATGAAGGTGCTGGAACAGTAGAATTTTTGGTTGATAAACACAGAAATTTCTACTTTATGGAAATGAACACTCGTATCCAAGTAGAGCATCCAATTACAGAACAAGTTATTGATTATGATTTGATTCGTGAGCAAATTATGGTTGCAGCAGGTATTCCAATTTCTGGAAGAAACTATTTGCCACAGCTTCACGCTATCGAATGCCGTATCAATGCGGAAGATCCTTATAACGATTTCCGCCCGTCTCCAGGAAAAATTACAACTTTGCATACTCCGGGAGGTCACGGTGTTCGTTTGGATACTCACGTTTATTCAGGATATACCATTCCACCAAATTATGATTCGATGATTGCAAAGTTGATTACAACGGCTCAAACCAGAGAAGAAGCAATCAACAAGATGAAACGTGCTTTGGATGAATTCGTCATCGAAGGAATCAAAACAACAATTCCGTTCCACAGACAATTGATGGACGATCCAAGATATGTTGCCGGTGATTATACCACAGCGTTTATGGACGATTTCAAAATGAACGATCCAAAATAAAAGATTTTTAAAACCCTACAGCAATGTGGGGTTTTTTATTGCGAATTGATTTTGTTGCTGAGTTGGGTAATTTTTACACATCATGTTGCTCAAATTCTACAATTTTATCAAGATTATTTTTTTTGTATAAATTTTAAAGATCCTTTAAGGATAAGGCTTTTGGCCTAATTGAAGTTGCTTATATGCTTTTGGCACAATAATTTCATTACACTAAATAACAAGCAAGTATAACAATTCAAATATCCCCAAATATGAAAAAGTTATTTTTATCGATAGTAATAGTTATGGGAAGTTTTGCTTCAATTGCAACCACAACAGCACCAACGTTAAATTTTGGAAATAATGCTTTTGTTCAGGAAGATTTCAAAGAGATTACCACAGCAGAATTGCCAGAGGCCGTTAAAACCGCATTGAAAACATCCTATCCTGATGCGAAACTTGAAAAAGCATATGTAAACTCAAATAAAGAGTATAAATTAGATATTACAGTTATAGACCAGAAGGCTACTGTTTATGCGGATGCCAATGGAAACTGGATAAAGAAATAAGTTAGGGTAACTTATGATTTTGTTTTTGTTAAGAGAGATTCACTCAGTGGATCTCTCTTTTTTTTAGAACTTTTTTAAGAAAAAACACGTTTAATAATTTTATATTAGCCTTAAAGTTAGAACCCCCTATGTCAAAAATCCTATTGGTTGAAGATGATGTTTCTTTTTGTAAGATGCTTGAAAGCTTTCTTACAAGAAAAGATTATGTTGTGGCAACTGCATTTTCAGCTGAAGAGGCAAAAGCTAAAGTTAAATCGGATAGTTTTGACTTGATTATTACCGATTTAAGATTGCCCAATTATGACGGAATAGAATTAATGGCAGAATTCAAGAAAGATTTTCCCCAAATTCCAGTAATCCTGATGACAGGTTATTCCGATGTGAATACTGCCGTGAAAGCAATCAAGAATGGAGCTTCGGATTATATTTCTAAACCTTTTAATCCAGAAGAAGTTTTATTGGTAGTTTCAAATGCACTTCAAACTGAAACCGTTGAAGTGGTAAAAGAAAAACCACTCCCTAAACCTAAAAAAACCACTTCAAAGAGCGAATTTATTACGGGAATTTCACCAGCTTCAAAAAAACTAGCAGAGTATATTCAATTGGTAAGCCCAACGAATATGTCAGTTTTGATTATTGGCGAAAGCGGAACCGGAAAAGAAGTGATTGCCAAAAGCATCCACGAGAATAGTATCCGAAAAGGTAATAATTTTATCGCAGTAGATTGTGGCGCCATTCCAAAAGAATTGGCGGCAAGCGAATTTTTTGGTCATTTGAAAGGGTCTTTTACTGGAGCAATTAATGACAAAGTAGGCTATTTTGAAGCAGCAAATGGCGGAACGATTTTTCTAGATGAAATAGGGAACCTATCTTACGAAAATCAAATCCAACTTTTGAGGGCTTTGCAGGAACGAAAAATCAAGCCTGTAGGAAGTAATAAGGAAATAGAGGTAGATATAAGGATTATTACTGCCACAAACGAAGATTTGCGTGAAGCGGTTAAAAAAGGCGATTTCCGTGAAGATTTATACCATAGAATCAATGAATTCTCCATTCACTCGCCATCGTTGAGAGAGCGAAACGAAGATTTGATGATCTTTGCCGATTTTTTTCTTGAAAAGGCAAACGAGCAATTGAACAAAGACATCATCGGATTTTCATCTGAAGTGATGACGATTTTCCAAAATTATAAATGGCCCGGAAATCTTAGGGAGCTTCAAAATATCATCAAAAGAGCAACACTCTTATCGCAAGGTGATTTTATTGAAAAAGGTGTTTTGCCATCAGAATTATTTCAGCAGGAAACTCAGGGCGACGTTCATTTTTCCTTATCGGATAATGAAAAAGACACCATTATTAATGCCTTGGCCAAAACCCAAAACAACAAATCTGAAGCGGCAAAATTGCTTCAAATCAACAGAAAGACACTTTATAACAAATTGAAATTATACAATCTAGACTAGATGATTATCCTTTTGAATAAGGGCGAAAAGTTCTTTAACTTTCAGATGTAGCACTTTCAGATTAAATTTTATTTCATCGTCTGAGCATTTTTTTATTTCAAAATCTTCAAGGATAGTAGCAATTTCGAGGGCATTAATTTGCTTGAACATGGGGTACATCTTATGAGCTATTTCCTTGAATGTATGCAAGTTATTGTCCGAAAAAGCCTTTTCCAACTGCTCCAGATTTTCATAGGATGAAGAAATGAAAGAGATCAAAACTTCCTTCAAGGCTTCATCTTCATTGGGAAGGAAGGCTTTCAGCGAAGCCAAGGAATATAGTTGCTTTTCATCGTTTTCAATCCATTCATTCTCAGTAGATATTTCAGTATTATTAAAAACAGAATGGATAACGTTCAACAAGATTTTAGGTGAATACGGTTTCCGTAGAGCGGTTGTAAATCCAGCATTTTTATATATGTGTTCACCAAAATCAGTTCTTCCGGTAACAGCAATAACGGGTTGTTGCTTATAATCTTCATGTGTTTTTAAGGCTTCTAAAAAAGTAAAACCATCCATTTCTGGCATTTGAATATCGGTAACGATAAAGTCAAATTTTTTGGTTTTGATTGTTTTCAAAGCCTCTCTAGCATCTGTAAAATGCATCACATTATAGTGGTGTTGCTTCAAGACTTCGACCGTCAAATTCAACAAATTTACATCGTCATCTACTACAATCGCGGTTAAATTATTCGGTTTTGGAATTTCGGTAATCTTTTCTTTTTTGAAAGCAGCATTTTCAAATTCCAACGGAAGTGTTATTTCGAAGATACTTCCTTTTCCAAATTCGCTTTGAAGCGAAAGCTTTCCACCTAAAATTTCCACCATCTTTTTAGAAATTGTCAGGCCTAATCCAGTTCCGCCATATTTCTTTTCGATGCCATCATTGGCTTGCGTAAATTCCTCAAAAATGAGCTGTTGCTTGTCTTTTTCAATTCCAATTCCAGAATCTTCAACTTTAAGCACGACAGTGTTTCCAGTGGTTATGGCCTCAATTTTTATAAATCCTTTTTCGGTAAACTTAAAAGCATTTCCAATAAGATTGGTCAAGACTTGTCTTAATCTGAAGGGATCGCCTACAATTCTTTGGTTGAGCTTCTTGTCAATGTTTAATATCAGTTCAAGATTTTTTTGTTCGTAAACCGATTGTATGCTTTTTCCAACCTCATGGATGATTTCTTTCAATGAAAAAGGAATATGCTCGATAGTTATTTTTCCCGCTTCAATTTGCGTAAAATCCAGCAAATCCTGAACAAGTTGCGAAATATACTCCGATGAACCCTTTATGTTTTTAGTATAATAGGATTGTTTGTTGTTGAGGTCAGAATTGCTTAATAATTCTGCATAACCAACAATAGTACTCAAAGGCGTTTTTAAATCATGACTAACGGTCGAAATCAATTGTTCTCGATTTTTTAGCAAGGTTTTCGTTTTGGAATTGGCTACTTCCAACTGATTTTTATAGGATTGGGTTTTGGAGAAATCGTTCAAAATTAGAATGGAGAAGAAAATCGTCAATACAAATCCAACTCCTGCAGCAATAGAAACTACTTCGTTGGTTTTGTTCAAAGCGGCTTCTTTTTCAGCATTGCTCTTTGTGGTATTGATGATGATTTCGCGTTCGATGATGCTTAGAATTTTTCGAAGCTGTTCAGAGATTGTAAGCTCGTTTTGCAACAATTCATTCTCTTGGATGTTTAAGGATTCCTGCTTTTTAGAGGTTTTCCGAACCACATCGCTCAAGGCCGCCTTTGAGGCAATAAGCATAGAGTCGAGTGCTTTTTGGGTCAATGTGTTGGTACTGTCGCTTGGAATATTCTTATTCATATAATCCACAAAATCAGAGTAGACCTTTTTTTCATACTCCTTTAGCGAAGAAGGATCCTTGAAGAAATCATTGAGATTCAGCTTTCTCAACGTGCCTTCCATATAGGTAATCTTGTTGATGGCTTTTTGAACGGCCTCATCATCATTCGATTGGTTTTTTATGGTTTGGAGCTGCCGGATGTTTTCGGTTTTTTGGGAAAGAAGCATTTTCACACTGTCCAAAAGCGTAATTTGGTAGTTGTTGGTGATGAGTGTCTTCAAGGAATCGATTTCCGCTTTAAGCGAATCGGTTTGTTCCAAATATTTCTGGAAATCCGTTTCGGAGTTGGATTGTATGGTGACTCTCGAAAAGCTCTCGGTCTTATACATGTTCGAAAGCAAATTACTTACTTTAAGAATCTTATTGTTTTCTGAAGCCAATTTATTTTCTGTTGATGAAAAGACACTGTTTTCAGTATATAAAATCCATCCGGCTACTATCACCAAAGCCGCCAAAGCCAAATAGCTTACAAAGACTTTTATCGGGATATAGCTTTTTTTGGTATCCATATTCCAAAGATAAAAATTAGAAAAAGGATTAATTTGTATAAATTGTTAAAATATTAAAAACAAAAAATCCCGAACGAGTCGGGATTTAATTTACATAATCGAAAAAGATTATACTTTTAATTTTGTTGCAATTTCCTTAGGAATTCCGCCTTTGTGAACCATGATTGCCGTTGTTTTATATTTCACGAATTCTTTGGTCATATACAAATAGCCTTTGTAGTCGTTGCTTTCGCCCCAAGAATTTTTAACGATATAGTATTCTTTGCCGTTTTGGTCTTTCGAAAGTCCAACGATATGCATTCCGTGGTCATCCGTAGTGGTATAATTGTCAAAAGCTTGCTGACGCATGGCTTCGGTAGTAATTTGCTCTTTTTTTGGACCATTAAACAAATCAGCCTTTTCTTCAGCTGTCATGTCATCAAATTTTTTATCCGATACAAAGGCAACACCGTTTTTCCAGCTGAATGTTTTTTCGCTCACATCTCCAGCCCAAGCTACAGAATATCCGTTTTTCAAACCATTATCGATAATGTCTGTAAGTTCGTTCATCTTTACATTATATACTTGATCCAATGACCAGTTGTCTGGAACCAAAAGTACATTTTTAGTATAATAAGGATATTCTTGGAAAGAAGAAATTTCTACGTAATCATCAGGATTGATTCCGATAATTTCCTTCGCAAAACTCTCAGGAGTATATTTTTTTCCGTTATAATCGAATGATTTTGGTGCTTGACCTAAATAAGAATCAATCACGGCGGTGTAAGCGGTTTCCCAGTTTGGTGTCAATTGTCCGTTTGGATTTTTTACAACAGCTTCTAAAAGTCCTTGTGTCAAGGCTCCCATTTCACCAAATTTATTCTTATCGGTACCATAATTCAAACCGGTATAAACCGATTGCGGAACAGCACCATATTTTTTATACATGTTCATCACATCATGCAAAGCGCCACCGTCTCCAAGTGTCACGGCACCGTGCATACGAACATACATTCTTCCTTTTTCAATATAGGTATTTCTGGCCGAATAGATTTGGGAAATTTCAACCGGTTTTTTCCCCATTCTCACCATTTCTGATTCGATGAAGGAATTGGCGGCATAGCTCCAACACGTTCCAGATGATCCTTGGTTTTTTACAGAAGTATTTTCAAGGTTGATCACATCAGTAAATTTAAACGAAGCCTTGCTGTTTTCGCTGGCATTTACTTTAAGTGAGTTGACAAGATTGTCTTGTGCAAATGTTGTTACAGAAGCAAACATAGTTGCAGCAAGTAAAAACGGTTTGATAGAAGTTGTATACATATCTAGTAGTTTGAATTTTTTTTATAAGTTCGTAAAAATAAGAATTGTTACAAGGAAACGGCTATTTTAACAGTATTTTAGTTGGTTTGAAAGAAGAAACTTTCAAATAATTACAACGTCTCCTTCAACCATCTAAAAAATTCACCTTGCCAAACCTGTGCATTCTGAGGTTTTAACACCCAGTGGTTTTCATCAGGAAACAATACAAACCTGCTTTTGATACCTCTCAGTTGAGCAGCTTGGAAAGCCTCTTGTCCTTGCCCGATTGGAACTCTATAATCTTTTCCGCCTTGAATGATTAAGATAGGAGTATTCCATTTTTCCACCATTTTGATAGGGTTGAATTGCGAGAACGTTTTTTGAGCAACCGCATTGTCCTTTTCCCAATAAGCACCACCGTGGTCCCAGTTATTGAAGAAAACTTCCTCGGTTGTTCCGTACATGCTTTCCAAGTTGAAAACACCACAATGCGAAATAAACGTCTTGAAACGGTTGTTGTGGATTCCTGCCAAATAGAAAACAGAATACCCACCATAACTCGCTCCAATGGCACCTAATCGTTTGCTATCCACATATTTTTCTTTGGCAACATCATCAATAGCCGAAAGATAATCCTGCATCACTTGTCCGCCCCAATCCTTGCTGATTTGCTCGTTCCATTCTACACCGTGACCTTGCATTCCACGACGGTTCGGAGCCACAATAATATACCCTTGAGCAGCCATTACTTGAAAATTCCAGCGGAAAGAATAAAATTGCGTCAAGGCACTTTGTGGTCCACCTTGGCAATATAATAAGGTTGGGTATTTTTTATTTGGGTCAAAATTTGGCGGAAACACTACCCAAACCAACATTTTTTTACCGTCGGTTGTGGTAACATAACGTCTTTCGGTTTTGCTTAAAGCCAATTTACTGTAGGTTTCATCGTTCACTTTTGTCAATTGTTTCCAACTGTTTTTCTTCAAATCAAAAGAAAAAATCTCCGAAGCATGGTTCATATCCGTTCGGGTCACAATCACCGAAGAACCTGAAAAACCTACAATTTCATTTACATCAAAATCACCTTTTGTAAGTTGATTTACCGTAATGGCAATTCTGGTCAAACCAGGAAAATTCACTTCAAACAATTGTTTAGTTCCGTCAACTGGAGCCAAAAAATAGACTTTCTTTCCATCGGCACTCCAAGTAAAAGCATCTACCGTTCCGTCCCAACCAGCAGTCAGGTTGATGTCCATTCCTTTAAAACGGACGATGATATCATTTTTATCGGCTTCATAACCGTCGCGTTTCATTTGCAACCACGTTAAATTTCCGTCGGGCGAAAATTGTGGAGCTGTATCATAACCCAAATTACTTTCGGTTACATTCTTTGTGGTTTTCGAAGCCAAATCATACTCATACAAATCCGTATTGGTTGAAATGGCATATTCCGTTCCCACTTTTTTCTTCGAAACATAGATGATTTTCGAACCGTCAGGCGACCAAATAAAATCCTCATCACCACCAAAAGGCTTCTGTGGACTATCAAAAGGTTCGTCCTTCATGATGTCAATCCCAACGGCATCTTTTTTATATTCTTTATAGAAAACGTGGTTGTGTTTCCCCTCGTTCCAAGTGTCCCAATGGCGGTAATCCAAAGCATCATAAACTTGAACTTCCGATTTGTCTAAAGCAGGATAATAATCTTTTCCAAGTACTTTTTCAATTTTCACTTCTTCGCTGTAAACATACCATCTTCCATCAGATGAAAACCCCTTATCCTTCAAAAGTGAGGCATAATCGGTAATTTCAACCGCATTTCCGCCGTTTACCGGAATGGTATAAAATTTAGAATTCGATTTGTTTTCTTCCACCGAAGGAATCGAAACTTTATAGACAATATTTTTATTATCTTTCGATATTCCAAGTGCCGAAACACGTCCCAGTTTCCACAACAATTCAGGTTTCATCACGTTTTGTGCAACAGCATTCATACTCATCATACTTATAATTAAAAGCAAAAATTTTCTATTCATAATTCAGGTTTTTACAAGGGCTTAAAAGTAAGTATAATTTAGCAGTGCATCAAGAGGATCAGGATAATTTGGGCGTGCCACCCTTTTCAAAAAGGCAAATTCAGTTTGTCCATAGCCTTTTTGAAAATGCTGTCGGGCTTTCCGTTCCCAATCTTTTCTTTTTTTAAAGAAAAAAAAGAAAAGGATTTCCACTTCAATCCCTCACGCTAACGAACGGACGAAGTAATCCCTTACGAGCGAACGTATGAAATAATACTTTACCTAAGGAGAATTTCCTTTAAGTTAAATATTGTAATTACGACGAAGGAAGCAATCACAAAATCTACTTCCTTGCTCTGCGAAGTCTCTCTACTTCAAACCAGATTATCTTTAATTTTTTTAGTTGTATTGAGTGTGAAGTCGATAGACTTCGCAGAGCTAGGACTTTTGAAGCGGAATTATAAATCCAAGCTATCGTTTTGTAAAAGAGAACATCTATTGAATGTTTTTACACAGTTCATCTAACAGTCTTAAAACTGTATAGTCATCTCTTCAGTAGTTTTAATATCCGAATATTCTAAAATCAAATTAATAGGGTAAGTAATTATTCCAAAAAAATATGTTGGGGTAGTCGCATAATCATTCATTGCGACAATATCGTCTATATCTTTTCTAAAATCGTAATAGTTTTTGAAATAAACATCTTCGATTTCATAAAATATAACTTTCTTTTTCAACGTCTTGTCTTTCTTTGAGATTGATTCTTCTGTTCTAAAAATTGTTTCAGGATTTGGTTCATAGTCGAAATAAGTATTAAAAAGTTTGTAGTGATCGGAAAATTTTTTTGAAATTTTCTTATTCCTGTTGAAAATCAGTTTTGGACGGAGACTATCTAAGATTTTCACATTCGTTCTATATAATTCACGCAATACTTTCAAATGCTCGGGGCCATATATCTTCACAGTATCGTTATCTTCAAAACAGATTGACCTTATTGTTTTATTGCTATCATAGTCAACCTCAATCCGATAATACTTGGGTTTACCTGGATAGGATTTTATATCGTCAGTAATATGAAATAATTCATTCATTATTGGGTCGAAATCGACCACGTTTGAATAGTTATCTTTAATAATAAGTCCTAAGGAGACAAGAAACACATTTACAAAGCAGATATTTAATAATATTGCTAAAATTGCTTTTTTAAAATTTTTAGTAAGTGCTATTGGAAGAAGAAATAATATCGAAAAAAACAGTATTGCATTTGTTAGGTTAGAAATAAAATAGAAAGTATAGTTTTCTGTTTTTAGGAAAAGGTTTGAGAAAATTAAAATTGGGATAAAATAAAGAGTCCCAATTATATAACAATAGGAAAATATATGCCAAAAAACAAAATATTTGTTTGTCAGTTTTAGAGTAAGAGAGTTTATTATGCAAAAAGGCATTATCAACATTAGTATGACATAAATCGCTTTATAACCAGCTTCATAGGAAGGTGAAGAAAAACCAAAATGCACTAATAGTAAAAGAAGCGTATAAAATATTACTTTGCTCGCTTGATGAGGAAGCCCTTTTGCTATAAATAATCTATAAAAATACTTTGGACGTGCTAAAAATAAAGGAATTTCGGCCAGCCACTCGAATACATTAGCAATCGAAATATTATCTATTATATCCTTAAGAAACTTCGGTATATCCATATCGGTGCTAAAAGGTTTGCCATAACTTACATATACCAGAAACAAACTTTCGCCTATACAGCCAAATCAAGATTGTTATCCGATATAAAAGTTAATTTTATTTTGTACTAAAGTACTCTTTTCCATAACAATTACAAACCTACAACCCCAAAACAACCCCTCATTACGGTTTTCCGTAAAACCCATAAAAAATCCCAACAACTTCCAAAATCAAAAATCGCTATTCAAAAATCTTCAATCAAAACCAAAATCCACTAAATTTGTTTTTCAAAATACTCCAAAATGAATCTAAGTTATTGGGAACTAAAAAACTGGTTCACAAATGTTGATTATGCCATTGTAGGCAGCGGTATCGTCGGGCTTCATACAGCTTTAAACTTGCGTGAAAAATTCCCAGAAAGTAAGATTTTGGTGCTCGAAAAAGGAATGTTGCCACAAGGAGCCAGTACCAAAAATGCAGGTTTTGCGTGTTTTGGAAGCCTTTCGGAAATCATCGATGATTTAAAATCACATTCAGAGGAAGAAGTGATTCAGCTGATTCAAAAGCGTTGGCAAGGTTTGCAATTGCTACGAAAAAGATTGGGCGATGCTACGATAGATTTCAAACCTTATGGCGGATATGAATTGTTTTTGCAGGAGGATGAAAGTAGTTTACAGGAATGTACTTCCAAAATGCCTTTCGTAAACGAAATCCTGAAACCACTTTTCAAGGCGGAAGTTTTTGCCAAACAAATTGACCGTTTTGGATTCCAGAACGTAAACGAATATTTGTATTACAACCCGTTTGAAGCCCAAATCGATACGGGAAATATGATGCAGGCCTTGTTGAAAATGGCGGTTTCGCAGGATATTTTAATCTTAAACCAGCAAACCGTTACTTCTTATCACGAGAATTCTAATGGAGTAGAAGTGGCACTTGGAGATTTTACCTTCCAAACTAAAAAACTGCTTTTTGCCACGAATGGTTTTGCAAATTCGCTGACCAACGGAGCCGTAAAACCAGCAAGAGCACAGGTTCTGATTACGAAACCTATTCCAAATCTCGACATCAAAGGAACGTTTCATCTGGACAAAGGCTATTATTATTTCCGGAATATCGGCGACCGGATATTATTTGGCGGAGGCCGAAACCTCGATTTCGAAGGTGAAACCACAACCGAATTCGGCGAAACAGAAATCATCCAAAACAGGTTGGAGCAATTGCTAAAAGAAGTAATTTTGCCTAACCAGGAATTCGAAATCGAACACCGTTGGAGTGGCATCATGGGAATGGGTTCGAGCAAAAAACCCATTGTGGAGCAAATCTCCGAAAATGTGTATTGTGGCGTGAGGTTAGGAGGAATGGGAGTTGCAATTGGTAGTTTGATTGGTAAGGAATTAGCGGAATTAGTTGGATAAATTCCAAAAAGCAATTTCCAAAAAACAAATAAGCTCCAAAACTAGAAATTTCAATTTTCGAAACCTAGAAACCGAATTTTATGCGTTATCAAAGGATTTGAGATTTATAAAATTGAAATTTATTTGTTTTTTGGAAATTGTAGATTGGAATTTTAAAACATATTTATGATAAAAAAAATATTCAGATTCTTGTGGAAAGCGATGCTTTACTTCTTCGTGATTTCTACTTTTTTAGTGGTGTTATTCAAATTTGTCCCAGTTCCGTTCACACCTCTGATGGGAATTCGTGCATTGGAACAAAAATCGGACGGAAAGGAAATGACCTGCAGTCATGATTGGGTTCCGTTAGAAGAAATTTCTCCAAACATTCAAAAGGCAGTAATTGCCAGTGAAGACGCCAATTTCCTCACGCATTATGGTTTCGATTTTAATGCGATTGAAAAAGCAATGGAAAACAATGAGAAAGGAAAAAGACTAAAAGGGGGAAGCACGATTTCGCAACAAACTGCAAAAAATGTCTTTCTTTGGCAAGGCAGAAGTTATATACGAAAAGGTCTTGAAGCTTATTTCACTGTTTTGATTGAGTTGATTTGGGGAAAGGAACGGATCATGGAAGTCTATCTCAACAGCATTGAAATGGGAAGTGGCGTTTATGGCATTGAAGCCGCTGCGAATCATTGGTATGGAAAAAAAGCCGACAATTTATCCAAAAGAGAAGCGGCGGGAATTGCGGCAATACTTCCAAATCCTAGAAAATTCAAAGCGAGTAATTCCTCAGGTTATACCGAAAGACGAAAAAGCAGGATCATGAAACACATGCGTTATGTGAAACTAGAATATTGAGGTATGCTGAAAAAGTCACTCCTGCTATTTTTGTTTGTGTCTTGCTATGTTTTGGCACAAAAAAAGCCAACCGAAATAGGAATTGTTTTCGATAATGACTTATATACTTCTACAGTTAACGATAAATATTATACCAACGGGTTTGAGTTTTTTTACCGCTATCTGATTGATCATAAAAATGAAAAGGTCAATAAAAAAATTATTGAATTTCGTTTAGGACAATATATTTATAATCCCCAGACGATTCGTGCAGGTGATATTTTCAAAAACGACAGGCCATTTGCAGGTTATCTTTTTGGTGAAGCAGGGTTGAATACTTTTTATAATAACCAATCGGTTCTAAAAATCAATGGACAAATCGGGTATGTTGGTCCGAATGCTTTTGGAGAAGAAGTGCAAAGGGGTTTTCACGATGTTTTTGGATACCGAAATGTTTATGGATGGCAGTATCAAATAAAAAATGCTTTTGCAATACAGGCAAATGTTTTTTATTCGGTGAAATTATTTCCGAAGAAAGAAAGCCAAATTGATGCACAGTTTCAAGGAGAAGCAAGTGTGGGAACTATTTTTAATTCAGTAACCGTTGGTCCTGTTTTTCGATTCAGTCTAAAAAGATTACTTCCGGTTTACAATTCCAATTTATACGATGGCTCGCTTCGGGCAGATAAAAACTATAAGGAAGAAAGCGAATTTTATTTTTATGCTTCGCCAAAGGTCAATTATCAGGCTTATGATGCTACGATTCAAGGAAGCATGTTTAATGACAATAGTCCGGTGACTTTTCCGTTGGAACCTTTTCGGTTTAATGCAGAAGCCGGGTTGAAGTATAGAAAAAACCATTGGAATTTATCGTATTCTTTTTTGTTTAGAGGAAGAGAAGCGAAGAATAATGTTATTGAGGATTATTTTTATGGTTCGATTGGGGTTGGGTATTTGTTAGATTAAAACCGTATGAGTTCTTTTTTTTCTTAAATTTAGGCGTCCAAAATTCTACAAATTATGAGTGCAAATTACAAATATGCTACGGTTTTAGAAGCTATAAAACAATTGCGGCAAGACGGTTTTACAATTGATTTCAATATTGAAAAAAATGCTTTGGCAACAAATACCAACCATTATACCCATGATGAGTTTGAGATTACACAAGTTTATAGGTATGAAGGCGATTCAAGTCCGGATGAAGAAGCAACCGTTTACGGAATTGAATCCAAAGACGGCTTGAAAGGAATTCTAGTTACCTCTTATGGGATGTATACGGAATCAGCTTCGGAAGAATTACTTCAAAAATTAGCTCTAAAATAAAAAAGCATCCGTCAATTAAGGCGGATGCTTTTTGTTTAAGCTTGCTTTTTTTAAATTTTATATGGCAATTGTTTGAATCCCATATTATAAAGCGTAAACGCTTGCATGTCTACAATTTCCTCAATAGTTTTAGAAACCGGTTTTCCAGCTCCGTGGCCTGCATTGGTTTCAATCCTGATCAAAACTGGATTCGGACCTGTTTGCTTGTCCTGTAACTCGGCAGCAAATTTGAAACTGTGTGCTGGAACCACACGGTCATCGTGATCGCCAGTTGTTACCAAAGTTGCAGGATATTTTACACCTGATTTCACATTATGAACGGGAGAATATCCTTTCAGGTAATCAAACATTTCTTTAGAATCTTCGGCGGTTCCATAATCATAAGCCCATCCGGCTCCAGCCGTAAAAGTATGATAACGAAGCATGTCTAAAACTCCAACCGCTGGTAAAGCTACTTTCATCAAGTCTGGTCGTTGTGTCATTACGGCACCAACCAATAAACCTCCGTTTGAACCTCCACGAATGGCTAAGAAGTCGGATGAAGTATATTTTTGAGCAATCAAGTATTCGCCAGCGGCAATGAAATCATCAAAAACATTTTGCTTTTTCAACTGTGTTCCAGCATCATGCCATTCTTTTCCGTATTCTCCACCACCACGTAAATTTGCTACAGCATAAACACCGCCTTGTTCCAACCAAACAGCATTTGAAACACTGAAAGCTGGTGTCAAGCTCACATTAAAACCACCATAGGCATAAAGAATGGTTGGGTTTTTACCGTTGAGTTTCAATCCTTTTTTGTGGGTAATAATCATAGGAACTTTTGTCCCGTCTTTCGACGTATAAAAAACCTGCTTGCTTTCATAATCGGCAGAATTGAAATCAACTTTTGGCTTTTCATATTCTTTTGATGTTCCAGTTTTTGGATCATAGGAATAAATAGTTCCTGGAGTGGTATAATTGGTAAACGAGTAATATAAAGTCGTTTCTTCCTTTTTACCTCCAAACCCTCCAGCCGAACCTACGCCAGGAAGTTTTACTTCACGAATTAATTTTCCGTTGTAGTCATATTGCAACACTTGCGTCACGGCATCTTTCATATATTCTGCAAAAATAAATCCACCACCTGTGTTTGCCGAAAGCACATTCTTAGTTTCTGGAATAAAATCTTTCCAGTTTTCAGGAGTTGGATTTGAAGCATCAACAGTTACAATTTTTTGGTTTGGAGCATTTTTGTTGGTAATGATATACAACTTAGAACCTACATTTTCAATGATGCTGTTGTCGGTTTCAAAATTATCTACAATCGTGACAATTTTGCTATCAGCTTTGCTCAAATCCTTGATATATAATTCATTTCCAGAAGTAGAAGTAGAAGCCGAAATAATCAAATACTTGTTGTCTTCTGTAACCCCACCACCAACATATCTTCTTTTTTCTTGGTCGCCAAAAATCACCTTATCTGATTTTTGCGACGTTCCTAATTTATGAAAATACAATTTGTGTTGATCTGTTTTTGCTGAAAGCTGACTACCTTCAGGCTTGTCGTAGCTTGAATAGTAGAAACCTTCATTTTTATACCATGAAATTCCGCTGAATTTTACATCCACGATTTCGGCTTCCAGCTTCTTCTTGGTTACAGCATCAAGAATCGTGATTTTGTTCCAATCGCTTCCTGCTTCAGAAATAGAATAGGCAACTAGAGAACCATCTTCTGTAAAGGAAACACTTGCCAATGAAGTAGAACCATCTGCCGAAAATGTATTTGGATCAAGAAAAATTTCTTCCTTGCCATTCTTGTCTTTTCGGTATAGTACGGATTGATTTTGCAGTCCGTTATTTTTGTAATAATAGGTATAATTTCCTCTTTTAAATGGAGCTGAAATTTTCTCATAATTCCAAAGTTTCTCCATTCTTTCTTTCAATTGCTTTCTAAACGGAATTTTCTCCAGATAATTGAAAGTAACTTCGTTCTCGGCTTTTACCCATGCCGCAGTTTCGGCGGATTTATCATCTTCTAGCCAACGATACGGGTCTTGGATTGTTGTTCCAAAATAGGTGTCGTTTACTATTTTCTTTTCTGTAACAGGATATTTTAATTGTCCAAAGGATGCGATAGTTGAAGAAACCACCATTGTTACTATTATTTTTCTCATTATTAATAAATTGGTTTCTACAAAAATAGCGAAATCTAATGTTAGGATTTAGTTAAAAAGCGGAACGTATTGTCTCCAATGCTTGTAAATCAAAATTCCAGTTAGTGTGGCTGTTACCAATGCAGGAATGACACCCGAAAAATCAAGATAAAGGTGAAAAAGTAAAATGTTTACACAAATTGGTGCTAAAATCACGAGTGCAAAAGCTACCCATTTTTTGGCCAGCAAAAGAATACTGATTGCAATTTCTAAAAAGGCCACCACTGGAAAAACATAATCAACTTGTCCGAAAGATTCAATTAAATTACCTGCTGGAGTTGGGATAAACTCAAAAAATTTATTCAATCCCGATACTAAAAGTATAACTCCCAATAAAATTCTTACGATTTTTGTAAACATTGAATTCATAGTAAATTGTTTAAAGGATTATTAATTGCATAAATTTAACAAATATTTTGTAAAATATTGATAATTAATTCTGTAAAAAATTACATTAATAAAAAAAACCGTTCGCAATGGAACGGTTTTGAGTACAATTTAAATAAGTGTTTTATTCCACGGTTACAGGAAAAACAACCTGTATATCCGTTTCTCCACCAGCATTTGTGATATCTCCCGAAGCAACATTTGCTCCAGCTTTGTTTGGTTCGTGTCTTAAAATCACGGTCAAATTTCCAGATTGTGGATTGGCAGAAGCTGTAAATTTAAATTCCAAACCAATTGGATCTCCATTCACGTCTTCGTCAGCATAAGCAAATGTTCCAGACAAGCCTCCTGTTGCACTAAAAAAGAATTGGTGCTCGTCGCCTTCTTCTTCCACTTCTAGTGAAATATTATCTACTGGATTTGTCAGTTCGTTTAATAAGGAAACCGTTCCGTTATAAGTTGTTAAAGCCGAAACGCTTCCTGTTGATGTGATTACTGGAGCATCTGGACCGTCTCCATCCAAATCCCTTGAGGTTAAAACTACGGGATTTCCGCCACCTTCAGGAGTTAGTGTTACGGTTACAGTCGTGATTACTTCTTCTTCATTTACAGGTTGACTTGAGTTGTCATCACTTGAACATGAGTTGAAAGAAAGTAAGGCGATGAAAGCGAATGGTACTAATTTAAGGGTTTTCATTTTGTGTAAATTTTAATTTTTAATAATTGAATTTTAATTGAACTGTGAAATTCCGACCCATATCGTCTGTATAAAAACGTGTACGGTTGAGGTAATCCCGATAGTTCGTGTTGAATAGGTTTTGGATAGTAAATCCGATGGTAATCTTAGATTTTTCAAAAGCAGCAAAGGTCATTTCAGAGCTGAAGTGCAATTGATGATAGCCTTTCGGAGGCTGGCTGATTTCAACCAGAGTCGGAACAAATTCGCCATCAACAGGAACATCGGCAATAAAATCATTGTTTGGGAAACGTTTTTGCGTAAAAACCAATTCACTTTTTAAGCCTAAAACCAAATGATGCCACTCTTGTTTTTTGAATTGAATTTCGTTGTTCCAATTTACAGGAGGCATATCAATCAAGGCTTCTTTGTTGTTTTGGTCTTCTCCATAAACATAAGCAAAAGTCGAATGATAGTTGAAGTTTTTTGCAAAATCATAATCTGCATTGATGTCAATTCCCATTAATCGTGCATTGACTTGGCGGTATTCCCAAACCGGAAAAGCTCCTCTGTTGGATTGCTCCAAACCTGTTGGTTCCAGCAAAGTAAAGTCATTGATGAGATTCAAATAAGGATTGATTTCGAATGCAAATTTAGCAGAAGTATGAGCCAAAGTCGTTGAAATTTTAATCGCTTTTTCTTTTTCCAAACGCAAATCGCCTAATTCTATTTGTCCTGTAGAATGATGCAATCCGTCACTGAAAAGTTCCGACGGATTCGGGCTTCTACTCGCCAAACTCAAATTGGTAAACCATTTCAAATTTGTATTGATTTGGTATTTTGTCCCGATGCTTCCCGAGAAATTATGATAGGTAAAAACAGGATTGGTTTTCCATTGGTTTCCAACTTCTCCGATAATGATATCTGAAAAATCAGCATCGTAATTCCGCTCGTTCCATCTGGTTTGAAGGTAAAATTTCGTGGCATCGATTCGGCTGAAATCATAGCGGAATCCGGTTTCAAGTTCTAAATTTTCGCTCAAGGCAAAAGTGCCAATACCGTAAACACCCGCTTCATATTTGTCATAATCGGGAATCAAGGGCCGAACTCCCGTATCCGTATCAGCAAAATTGTTTTGAAAAACGCCACTAATTCCAAATTTATATTTTGAAATTTCACTCGAAGAAGTTTCCAAATCCACCAACATCAAATGTGTTGATAAAGACAAATCCAGGGAAGGTTTATTTCTGGAATCGCCTCTTCTGATGTCATATTCCAAACGGTTGTTCAGCTGAAAAGCATATTGCAAAGTCAGTTTCCCGAAGTCAGAAAAAGTATGATAATAGTTCAGTTTGCCCAAATAATGTTGCACTTCCTGTTTTGGAGCATTGATGTTATACGTGAAATCGTTGATTACCGATGGTTTTCCAGTGTTGATGGCATTCACCAAATCGGCAATGTTTCCGGTATGGGAAGCTCTTAAAATCCCAATTGTAGCATTGTAATAACTGAAAAACCCCGAGAATCCTGAATTTTCTCCTTTGAAACCAATTCCGCCAGAGAAATTTTTCTCACGGTTTCCAGTATTCGAGAGTATATAATCCGGTGCTTCAACATCTCCAAGATACTTGAAAGTGCCTTGCAAGTTCCAATTCCAACCCGATTGATAACCTTTAAAAAGCGAAGAAGAAATACTTCCGCCTCGACCGTTTGAAGCTCCGTTCAGGATGGTTTTTCCGTAAAGCGTATCTTTTACAGGAATGGGTAAGGGCTCAATAATGACTACACCACCAATTGCATCGCCACCATATTGCAATCCCGAAGCACCTTTAATGACCGAAACTTTTCCAGCCGTATTGATGTCGAGATTTGGAGCATGTTCCAATCCCCATTGTTGGTCTTCCAGACGAACATTGTTGTTGATGATCAGAACCCGACTGCTGTGCAAACCGTTGATGATTGGTTTCACAATCGTGTTTCCAGTCTTCAAGGAAGATACGCCACTGATTTCCTTCAAGGCATCGCCCAAACTGCCACTGCTGTATTTTTCGAGTTGGTCAATCTTGAGTTCTTTCCTGTCGGAAGTTGCATTGGTCTTGATGTTTTTGTCCTTTATTTCAATTTCCGAAAGAGCCGAAATGTCTTCCTTTAATTGAATGTTCAGTACGACATCTCCATCAATATCTTGCGAAAATTCTACCGTTTTGTATCCAATATAGGAAACCACGATACGATTTTGGCCGAAAGGCACGTCTATCGAAAAGTTTCCAGCCGGATCACTAACGGCAAAATTCTGACTTGCATGAACATGAGCTCCATCAAGAGGTTCGTTTTTTTCGTTTGTAATCTTCCCGCTTACTTTGTTTTGGGAATATACAAACGATTGGTTTCCAATAAATAGGAAAACAAGTGCTATGAAATAACGCATTGGTTTTTGAAAAATCTAAAATGATAATTAGGACAAATTTTCAACAGAAAATCGTCCGATAAAGAGCAGGATGCTCCAAATTAATTAGCAGATAGAAGAAGGTGGACCCCGAAGAGTAGCCTGACTTCCTGAAAAAACGGAAGGTATTTCAGTATAAAAAAAGCTATAAGCTATAGCTTCAAAAGAAGTTTTGAATTGAAAAGAAGTAAATTCTGTTCCGATGAAACTGCTAAAAGTAAATTCGCAGACAAAACATTTTTCGTGGTTGTGGTCGTTTGCGTGAACGTCTTTTTTGGAAGAATCAACGTTGGTGAATGTTACTTTTTCTTCTAAAATATGCCCATACGAATGTAGTGATTGAAACAGTATCGCAAACAATACGGTAATCATCAAGGAAAGATTTAGTATGGCAAATTTTTTCTTCATCCAAATGCAAAGGTAATACGGGAATAAAAAAAATGGTTTTATTTTAACATTTTAAAATGAAAAAACCATTAAGATATTAAGTTTCATTAAGCTTTGGATTGGCTTAATTGTCTTAATATCTTAATGGTTTAAAAAATATTTATTAAAAGTGAAAACGTTTAAACCAAATTATGAGCCACCAAATACTCCGCAATCTGAACCGTATTGGTTGCAGCTCCTTTTCTCAAATTATCCGCTACAATCCACATGTTTAAAGTGTTCGGCTGGCTTTCGTCACGACGAATTCTTCCCACAAAAACTTCATCTTTTCCTTGTGCATATTTTGGCATCGGATAGGTATAGGTGTCGGTGTTATCCTGAACTACAATGCCATCTGTTTCATGCAAGATTTGGCGAACATCATTCACATCAAAATCATTTGAAAATTCAACATTCACCGCTTCACTATGACCTCCAACGATTGGAACTCGAACGGCAGTTGCAGTAACGGCAATGGTTTTATCGCCTAAAATTTTCTGAGTTTCACGAACCAATTTCATTTCTTCTTTCGTATAACCGTTGTCTTCAAAAACATCACATTGTGGAATGGCGTTTCTGTGAATTGGATATTTATAAGCCATTTCGCCTTGAATTCCAGCATACTCGTTTTCTAATTGTTGAACCGCTTTCACACCAGTTCCAGTAATAGATTGGTAAGTAGAAACAATGATTCTTTTGATATTATATTTTCTATGCAAAGGAGCCAAAGCCAAAACCATTTGAATGGTCGAGCAGTTTGGATTTGCAATAATTTTATCGTCTTTTGTCAGTTCCGATGCATTGATTTCAGGAACAATCAGTTTCTTATCAGCATGCATTCTCCAAGCCGAAGAATTATCGATAACGGTAGTTCCTGCAGCTGCAAATTTTGGAGCCCATTCCAAAGAAGTTTCTCCACCTGCCGAAAACAAAGCAATATCGGCTTTCATATCAACTGCCGTTTGCAAACCAACCACCTTATATTTGATACCCTTGAATTCGATTTCTTTTCCAACAGATCTTTCGGATGCAACTGGAATCAATTCGGTTACAGGAAAATTTCTTTTTGCTAAAACTTCAAGCATTACTTCGCCAACCATTCCGGTAGCTCCAACGACAGCAACTTTCATATTGATATTTTTTAAGATGGATGTTTTTTTTTCTGACTGCAAAAGTAAATAATAAAACAATTAAAAAAACGAATTTAAAAAATATAACAAAAAGTTATAAAAAAGAAGAACCATTCAAGTTAATGAATGGTTTAGTTAGAATATATAATGTAGCGGAAATATCTTAAGGTCTGTTTTTCAATGCATCACGGATTTCCATCAATAGCTTTTCTTCATTTGTTGGAGCTGGTGGTGCGGCAGGAGTTTCTGCTTCTTTCTTTCTGGAAGCATTGATTCCTTTGATCACTAAAAACAATACAAAAGCGACAATTAAAAAGTTGATCACAGCAGAAAGAAACATACCGTATTTTACCGAACCAAAAATGGTAAGCTCTTCTAATTTTGTAAGATTTGCAGCCTCTAAAGCCGGTTTCAATAAAAGTGGTGTAATTACATCTTCAATAAACGAAGTAACAATCTTGCTAAAAGCAGCACCAATGATAACCCCTATAGCAAGGTCTACCACATTGCCTTTCATTGCAAAGGCTTTAAATTCTGACATCATTCCCATAATAATTTTTGTTTTAAGTTAATTGGATAGCTAATTTAATTAAAAATTTAAAAACATGAGTTTTATTCCCTATAAAAAACGCGTTTCACCCTTTGGGAGATACTTGTAAGGATTTCATAAGGAATCGTATGAATTTGTTCGGCAATAAAATTTACAGTTGGGCTTTCGCCGAAAATAATTACCTGATCGCCTTCCTTGCAATCAATTTCCGAACAATCTACCATCAACATATCCATACAAATACTACCAACGATGTAAGCTTTTTGATGATTGATGGTCACGAAACCAAGTCCATTTCCCCAACTTCTCGAAATTCCATCGGCATATCCAATCGGGATTGTCGCAATTTTGGTGGTTTTTTGAGCCATAAATCTTCTGCCATAGCCAACGCTTTCACCTTCATTAATAGTTCTAATCTGAGAAATAATAGATTTTAAAGTACCCACGTTTTCAAGATAATGCTGTTCGTCAGCATCATTTGAGATGCCGTAAAGTCCAATTCCTAAACGAACCATGTCGTATTGTGCTTCGGGAAAATTTGAAATTCCCGAAGTATTCAGAATGTGACGAATTGGATGTATCTTTAATTCTTGCATCAATTTTGAAGATAATTTTTCGAATAAATCAATCTGGGAAAGTGCAAATTGCTTGTGATTCAAATCATCGCTTGTTGCCATGTGCGATAAGATACTTTTCACTTTTATCGAAGGTGTGTTTTTTAAAGTCGAAATCAATTCTTCCAAATCATTTTCCTGAAAACCAAGGCGGTGCATTCCTGTGTCGAGCTTGATGTGAACTGGATACTGATGCATTTTTTTTTGCTCGGTAATTTTCAAGAAAGCATTCAATCCTTTTATAGAATAAATTTCGGGTTCCAACTGATATTGAATTATCGAAGGAAAGCTAGTGTTTTCAGGATTCAAAACCATAATTGGTGTCGTGATTCCGGCTGATTTAAGCGAAATTCCTTCATCGGCGAAAGCCACACCCAAATAATCTATTTTATGATGTTCGAGTAATTTTGCAATTTCAAAACCGCCATTTCCATAACCAAAAGCTTTTACCATAACCATCAATTTGGTTTCGGGCTTTAATTTCGATTTAAAGAAATTCAAATTATGTCCAATCGCGTTGAGGTTGATTTCCAGAACCGTTTCATGGGTTTTCTCTTCCAATAAAGCTACGATTTTCTCGAATTCAAAAGTTCGTGCTCCTTTTATTAAGATGGTTTCATTTCTGAAAGATAAACTGTCAAATGCATTGATGAAATCTTCGGTATTTTTAAAAGTGATGCTGTTTAAAAATTTATTTTTAAATTCAGAAATCGTACTTCCGATACCAATTACACGATTGATTTTATTCGAAATAATCAACTGCGAAACCTTGGCATATAATTCTTCCTTATCCAAACCGCTTTGGAAAATGTCAGACAGAATCAAGGTCTTTTTCTTATGGTGTTTCTGGCTTTCTAGAAAATCCAAGGCAATTTTCAACGACTGAAAATCTGAGCTGTAACTGTCATCAATCAAAGTCGAATTGTTGATGCCGTTTTTGACTTTCAATCGCATTTCGACAGGATAGAGCAATTCCATTCGGCTTTCGATGGTTTTATGGTCGTAGCCAAAATGTAGCAGTACCATCATGCATTGGATGGCATTTTCAATCGAAGCATCATCCAGAAAAGGAATTTTTAGGTCAAAATGATGGTCGCCAAAATCTATATGTAAAAGCGTCTTGTCGAGAATCGATTTTTTAGAAATGAAAACATCAGCATCTCTGTCTTTGCAACTCCAGGTAAACGTTTTTGAATTTTTTATAAAGGCATCAATCGTCTTGTTTTTGTTGTAAATCAACACATCAACATTAGCAAATAGCTTGAGTTTTTCCTTTATTTTTTCGCCCAAATTCGCAAAACCTTCGTCGTGAGCCGAACCAATATTGGTCAGTAATCCGATGGTTGGTCTGATGATAGGTTCGAGTTTTTGCATCTCGTTGATGGTAGAAATCCCGGCTTCAAAAATCCCTAGATTATGTTTTTCATTGATGGAAATAACTGAAAGCGGAACACCTACTTGCGAATTGTAACTCTTCGGACTTCGAATAATATTATAATCCGGGCTCAAAAGAAAATTCAGCCATTCCTTGACGATGGTTTTTCCGTTGCTTCCGGTAATTCCAATGACAGGAAACGAATATAGATTTCGGTAAAAAACAGCAAATTGTTGTAAAGCTTCGGTTGTGTTTTTTACTTTTAAAAAATTGGCTTTGCCTTCTAAATTTTCTGGAATATACGTCACAACAAAATTCTGAATGCCTTTGTCGATTAATTCTTCAAGATAAATATGAGCGTCGTTATTTGGTCCAACCAAAGCAAAAAATAGTGTTCCTGAATTGTTTTGAAGTGAACGACTGTCAATAGAAACATTGTCGATTTCTAATGTCGCATTTCCATTGAAAACGGCTTGAATTTGAGGGATAATATTTTGGATTGAAAGTGCCAAAAGGATTGTTTTAAAGTTGTGAAGCTAAAAACTCGGTTGGAGTCATTACATTAATTTTAGAATTTTTAAAGCCAATTTTATCTCTTGTAATTATACAATCACAATTATGATGCAATGCACTATTATATTGAACGGCATCTTCAAAATCTGAAAAATCTGAAATCAGACTTTTGTCGATATTAAACTCGTCAATTACAGAAACATTACAAATGATTCTAAATTTTCGTAAAATTTCTAATACAGATTCTTTTGTATTTACTTTAGAGGCTATGTAAAACGTATTTACAAAAGATAACGAAGAGGTAAATAAAGTTAGTTCGTTTTTTTCGGCATTGGTTGTAATTTCTGCAATTTCATAGTAAAAAGGTTCTCTTTTAATAATTAAATCGATTATTACGTTAGTGTCTAAAAAAACTCTCATAAAGAATTATATTTTTTTATCAAATACTCTTGTCTGTCTTTTTTATAATCAAAATCAGCAGGAATTCCGCCATTTTCTAAAGATAAACTTTTTACAAAATCAGAAATTTGCACACTATCTTTCTTGTTTTCTTTAGAAATTATTGTTTTAAAGTAACTTTCTACAATAGATGAAACGCTAACTTTTTGTTTCGCAGCATATTCCTTAGCGCTTTCAATTACGTCTTTGTCTAATTTTAAGGTGAGTTTGGTATCCATAAAAAGAAGAATTAATTTATACGTACAAATATAATAAATTTGTTCGTACAAATTAAATTGAATGACAAATGTTTAGTGAAGATTAAAAACTACTCCTGATTTCTCTTCATCGCCTCAAAATAAGCAGCACGACTCAAAGGCTCATATTCTTCCGTTTCGCCAAGCATTACGAGCTTGTCGTTATCTGTTTTTCTAAAACTATAATTGGCGAGGTTTCCCGTTCGAGTACAAACCGCATGCACTTTTGTAACATATTCAGCAGTTGCCATCAAGGCAGGCATTGGTCCGAAAGGGTTTCCTTTAAAATCCATATCGAGTCCGGCAACAATTACTCGAATACCTGAATTGGCGAGGTCATTACAAACCGTAACAATTTCGTCATCAAAAAACTGAGCTTCGTCAATCCCAACCACATCACAGCCTTGTGCCAAGATTCTGATATTTGCAGCAGCAGGAACTGGAGTCGAACGAATTTCGTTGGTGTCATGCGAAACAATCATTTCATCATGGTAACGGGTGTCGATGGAAGGTTTGAAAATTTCGACTTTTTGCTTGGCAAACTGAGCCCTTTTGAGCCTTCGGATAAGTTCCTCGGTTTTGCCCGAAAACATCGAACCGCAGATTACTTCGATCCAACCAAATTGTTCTTTATGATTTACTGTATTTTCGAGAAACATTTTGTATTTTTCAGCCTTAAAAAGGATTAGTTTTTTTTACTTTGTAACGAAAACAAATTTATTAAAAAAGAAGCGCCTTACTTACTATAATCTTAAAAGTTATGAAAAAAAAGCTGGAAGCCGAATTAATCAGCATTGCACACAGAATTTTAAAGCTTAAAAACAAATCGGAATTGGTACAATTGCATCAGGAAACCCAAAAACTGTATGAGAAATTGTCAGTTTTGAAATTTGTGGAGGAAAATTTCGGAGATGTAAAGCCAACTATTGGTTATAAGGAAGTCGAAGATAAACTGGAAGAGGCTTTTGAAGAAAAAGGAGAAGCTGTAGTGGAAGAAACTTCGGTTAATGAAGAAGTTGAAGAAATAGTTGGAGCAGAAACGCCAGAAGAAATTGTGTCTGAAGTGGAAGAAGCAACAACAGAAGAGGAATCTGAGGAAGAAACAGTGGATGAAGTTCCAGAAGAAGCATTAGCGGAAGAAGATGAAATAGAGGAAACTCCAGAAGAAGAAGTTTCGGAAGTAGAAAAAGAAGCTATAGCCGAAAGCGAAGACGAAGAAGAGCCAGTTGCGGTTGAAAAAGAAGGAGAAGAACCTTCGGTTGAAGAAGAGGAAGAAGAAACTCCAGCCGAAACCAAAATAGAAGAGAAAAGAGAAACCCTTTTTGAACCTACTTTTGAATTGGCTTTTGATAAGAAAGAGGATGTAGAAGAGGTTGCCAAAGAATCAGGGCATCAAATTATTTTTGAAGATTTCCTGGGTTCAGATTATAAAGAATTAGAATTTGTAAAGGCTGAAATCGAAAAACATCATGAAGAACCAGAACCTGTAAAGGCCGAAGTTGTAGAAGAAATTGAGGAATTCAAAGAAGTTCAAGAAGCTCCTGAAGAAGAAGTTCAGGAACCAGCGAAAAGAGAATTTCCAGAAGCTCCACAATATGAAGGGATAAAAATCACCAAAGGAATCACATTTGGATTGAATGACAAAGTTGGATTTGTAAGCCAGCTTTTTGCCGGAAGCAACGAAGATTTCAACAGAGTTATCTCTCAATTGAATACGTTCAACACGTTTCAAGATGCCAAAAATTTCATTGAAGATTTGGTAAAACCAGACTATAATGACTGGAAAGGAAAAGAGGATTTTGAGGAACGTTTTCTTGAAGTGGTAGAGCAAAAGTTTAAGTAATCAATAGAAATTTTAATTTAGTTGCCACAGATTTCAAGGATTAAAAGAATTTATAAAATCTGTGAAAATCTGTGAAATCTGTGGCAAAAGATAGAAAAGTAAATGTCAAAATTATACATAGTTCCGACGCCAATTGGCAATCTCGAAGACATGACGTTTCGAGCCATTAGGGTTTTGAAAGAAGTCGATTTGATTCTGGCAGAAGACACCCGAACGAGCGGAAAATTACTGAAGCATTTCGAAATCGGAACACACATGCACAGCCATCACATGCACAACGAGCACAAGACGGTTGAGAATTTAATTTCGAGATTGAAAGCTGGTGAAACCATTGCCTTGATTTCGGATGCGGGAACTCCAGCGATTTCTGATCCTGGTTTTTTGTTGACCAGAGCTTGTGTAGAGAACGGTATAACGGTAGAATGTTTGCCTGGTGCAACAGCTTTTGTTCCGGCTTTGGTGAATAGCGGTTTGCCAAACGATAAATTTATATTCGAAGGATTTCTTCCTGAAAAGAAAGGAAGGCAAACGAGATATTTGGCTTTAGCCGAAGAAACCCGAACCATGATTTTATATGTTTCGCCACATAAATTATTAAAAACCTTGGCAGAATTCATTACGTATTTCGGCGAAGACCGACAAATTTGTGTTTCAAGGGAATTGTCAAAACTACATGAGGAAAATGTTCGAGGAACGGCTTCGGAAGTTTTGAAACACTTTGAAGCAAAACCACCAAAAGGCGAAATTGTAGTGGTTGTTGCTGGAAAAGCTACAAAATGAATCAAAAACAGCTTTTAAAAGATTGACTTCGAGAATTTTTCCAATCTTTTAATCCTTCAATCTTTAAATTTATGAACACACATCAAGTACATACAAAATGGCTCGGCGAAATGGGATTCGAGCATCAGGGAGGCATTATCAAGATGGATGCTGATGCAGAATTCGGTGGAAACAACGAAGGCTTGCGACCAAAATCAATGATGCTGGCTTCTTTGGCAGGTTGCACCGGAATGGACATTGCTTCCTTGGTGAAGAAAATGAAGGCTGAAATCGATACTTTTACTATTGATGTTGAAGGTGATTTAACCGAAGAACATCCAAAATTTTACCATTCTGTTCGTGTCAATTATAACTTCTTCGGAAGCGATTTAGACGAAGCAAAACTGCAAAAAATTGTCTATCTTTCGGTAGATAAATATTGTGGCGTGATGGAAATGTTCCGTCAATTTGCAAAAGTAGAAGTCAACATTAATTATTTGAAATCCTAAATGACCCTTACAGCTTTTTTAAAACAACTTCAAGAAAATCCAAAATCCATTGCGTTTCAAGATACGATCCAAGTCATTGAAGCAAATTACGATTTTACACCAACGGCTTTCCAAAACGGAAACCAATACAATAAAGCAGGAGAAAATAATGGTTCTTGTAAAATATTTGCCTTTGCGAAACTTCAAAATCTTTCAAAAGAAGCAACATTGGCTTGTTTTGGAGCCTATTATTTTGAAGACGTTCTGCAAAATCCTGAAGCAACCGATCATCAAAACATCCGAAATTTTATGCAAACGGGTTGGGATGGAATTCAATTTGAAGGAGAAGCACTTGTTTTAAAACATTAAGAAATTAAGGCTCATTGAGCCAAACCAGACTTAATTTTCTTACTATCTTAATGGTTCAAATTCATAATAAACAATAAAAATAAAAAATAATTAATTTAAAGCCATATAGAAAATGCGTTGGACAATCAAACCAAAACCAGAAGCAAGCCAAATAAAAACCTTGGCTCAAGCCCTAAATGTTGAAGAATATATCGCTTCACTTTTACTGCAACGTGGCATCGAAACTTATGAAGATGCCCGACAATTCTTTAGACCATCTTTAGACGATTTGCACGATCCCTATCTGATGAAAGATATGGATTTGGCTGTTTCTAGAATCGAAAAAGCCATTGCCAATAACGAAAACATTATGGTTTTTGGCGATTATGATGTTGATGGAACCACAGCTGTTTCGCTCGTTGCTTCCTATCTAAAGTCGTATTATACAAATGTAGCCACTTATATTCCGGACCGTTATGATGAAGGTTATGGCGTTTCCTTCAAAGGAATCGATTATGCCGATGACAACGGAATTTCATTGATAATTGCTTTGGATTGCGGTATAAAATCCATTGATCATGTGGCCTACGCCAAAGAACGAAACATCGATTTTATCATTTGTGATCACCACCGTCCGGGCGAATTTCTGCCTGAAGCCGTTTCGGTTTTAGATCCGAAAAGAGAAGATTGCACTTATCCCTATGATGAATTATGCGGTTGCGGAATCGGTTTCAAACTCATTCAAGCTTTAGGGAAAAATAAAGGCGAATCTATCGAAGATTTAGTACCTTATTTGGATTTGGTTGCAACAGCAATCGCAGCCGATATTGTACCCATGACAGGCGAAAACAGGATTTTAGCAAAATTCGGACTAGAAGTCATCAACTCCAATCCGCGACCTGGAATCAAGGCGTTGATTCATCAAGTCAAGAAAAAAGTGTTGGATATTACAGATGTGGTTTTCATTATCGCACCAAGAATCAATGCTGCTGGAAGAATAAAACATGGTAATCATGCAGTTGAATTATTGTCAGAATTCGATTTTGATCAAGCCGTTCAGTTTGCATCGGAAATAGAAAAATACAATGTCGATCGAAAAGAACTCGACAAGCAAATCACAATCGAAGCTTTAAATCAGATTCAGGATAATGCTGAAGACAAACGATTCTCAACGGTTGTCTATCACGAGTCTTGGCACAAAGGCGTCATCGGGATTGTAGCTTCCCGCCTCATCGAAACCTATTATCGTCCTACTTTGGTGTTCACGAAAAGTGGCGACAAATTAGCCGCTTCGGCTCGATCCGTGAAAGGTTTTGATGTCTATAATGCCCTTGAAGCCTGTTCAGAACATCTTGAGCAATTTGGTGGTCACATGTATGCCGCAGGTTTGACTTTAAAGGAAGAGAACTATCATAACTTTAAAAATGCCTTCGAAGAAACCGTCAAAAATACCATTCACGAAGATTCGCTGATGCCGGAAATCCAAGTGGATGCTGAAATCGAATTATCCGATATTACACCAAGATTCATCCGAATCCTCAAGCAATTTGAGCCTTTCGGACCTTTAAATATGACACCTGTTTTCCTTACTAAAAATTTAATTGATACTGGATTTGGAAAAAAGATCGGTCAAGCCGAAGAGCATATCCGTCTTTTTGTCAAGCAAAATAACTCCGAAGGAATTGCTGCAATTGGTTTCGGAATCGGAAATAAATTGGATCTCACCACAAATCGACAACACTTTCAAGCCGTTTATTGTATCGATGAAAATGAGTGGAACGGCAATGTTTCCTTGCAACTTCGATTGAAAGATATTAAGGAGCATTATTAATTTCAGGAGCTTTTCTCGCTGTTCATTACAATCTTTTGCTTGAAAGTATTTTTTTCTACGACACAAAAGGAGCTTCCGTTGGTCGCTCTTTTCTGCCAAGAAAAAATATATTTTCAAGCAAAAGGATTTCCATTTCCATCAAGGCTAGCTTCGCCGTTGGAAACAGTAGTTTTCAAATAAATCGTTCTGCCAATGAGACTTTAACAATTCTATTTAGAATCAATATAAATAAAATAGTATATTTGTTTCAAATAGAATGTAGTTATGAAAGGAATTGAGCAAATTTATTACAACAACTTTGGAATGTCTTTTTATTGGAAGGAAAAAAATGCGGTAAAATCAGAAAAGATTCAGTTGGTTTTCAGAGAAACAGGATTTTATTTCACGGTTTCGGAATTGGAGCATTTTGTAGATTTAATTGAAGACAGCTGCAAACGAAACAGCTGTTGCGAAAACTGCGAAATGAAATACCGTTGTGCAAAATTCCTACTCAAAACGCCAGTCTCTCAAATTGATTTAGCCGTTTCCATGAAAGAACTCGACTCTATAAAAGACCTTGTAGAAGGAACTTTGTTCAAAATAAAACTAGAAGAATATATCTGTGGAGTAGGGATGAATTAATTTTTATATTCTTTTAATTCAAAATTTTCGCCATCAAAAACACCATACGTGAAATAGCCAATCCAGTCGCCAAGATTTACATATTCTGAATTTTCTCCAACAGAAATTTTCATTGGCAAATGACGGTGTCCAAAAATAAAATAATTATAATGTTTGGTTTCCAATTTACGTTTGGCATACAAAACCAGCCATTCATTATCCTCTCCTAGAAATTTAACATCGGCATCACCCGAAATCAATTTGTTTTTTACCGAAAGATATTGGGCCAATTTCACACCAATATCCGGATGCAACCATCTGTAAAGCCATTTTGAAAAGGGAGCCGTGAAGACTTTTTTCATTCGTTTGTAACCCTTGTCACCAGGGCCTTTTCCGTCTCCATGACCAATTAGGAAGGTCTTGTCTCCAAAAGTAAATTCTTTATTATCATGATAAACAGGAATATTCAATTCTTTTTCAAAATAATCCGACATCCATAAATCATGATTTCCTACGAAGAAATAAATTGGAATACCGCTGTCGCGAATTTCAGCCAACTTACCTAGAACACGAACAAATCCTTTTGGAACAACAGTTTTATATTCAAACCAAAAATCGAATAAATCGCCCAATAAAAAAATGGCCTCAGCATCATTTTTCACTTCATCCAACCATTGAACAAAACGTTGTTCTCTTGGGAAACTTAACTCAGGAGTTGGAGCACCAAAATGTTGGTCGGAAGCAAAGTAAATTTTCTTATTTTGGGACAATTGCATTATTCATTTTTTAAAACCCAAATATAGCAAATGTTCAAAGATTTCCTGTAAACGTTTACTATAATAAAAATTTTTCCTATTTTAATAGTCGAATTCAATGGAGAAAGTAATTTGTAACAATAAAAAACTAATTAGTTAAATATGAATTTTAAGTTAGATTATTCTTAATTTTTGTTAAATTTGAAGTTCTTAAACTACGAAACTATATTAAACTACCTAAATTTTCATTTATGAAAAAAATTACATTTTTATTATTAGCGGTTTTCTATTCGGTGGTAGGATATTGTCAATTTCCAGATGATCCTGAGAATTTTGATGAAATCACTCCCTTTCCTGGTGGATTACCGACAGGTTGGATCATTGCCAACAATGGCGTTGGTCTCAACCAGAGTTGGCGACTTACTAACCAAGCACCGCCATATGTTAATGGAACTCAGGCCATGTTTGTTAGCACGGAAGAAATTGGGCAAGGAAATACCTCTGAAGATTTCTTGATTACAAATTTAGTAACTGTTCAAGAAAATGGGCAATTGCGTTTTCAAGCACATCAAACGGTTCCTGGAAATCAGGGAACAATTTATGAGGTGCGTTATTCCACCAATATTGCCAACCAATCTGATATTTCGCAATATCAACTCTTGCAATCATGGACAGAACCAGAAATGAATTCAGTTTATGACGCTTTCGAAGAGAAAGTGGTAGATCTTACTCCAACATTGACAGTAGGTCAGCAAGTTTATATCGCTTTTGTAAGAGTGCATACACAAACAACGGTAGGTGTTGGTGGTGATAGATGGGTGCTTGATGATGTTAATGTAACGGTTGAGTGTTTTATGCCAACTGAGCTTGATGCAATAAATATTGCGTCTCAATCTGCATTGCTAACATGGGAACATGAAGGAACAGCTATTAATTTTCAGTATGCAGTAGTTCTAGCCGAAGCATCACAGCCAGGTAATGATAGCCCTTTGATTGAAAATACTGGTACTGGGGATGTCAATTTTCTTGAAGATAATCTTGATGAAGATACCGGATATAAATATTATGTAAGGGCAGAATGTGAAGAAGGAGTATTTAGTGATTGGGCTGGTCCTTATTTTTTTAATACAATTCCTTTCGGTACGGTATGTGCTGATCCTATTCAGGTTACTACTTTACCATATGAAACCGATGCCAATACAGGCGATTTTGGAAACTCTATCGCAGGTCCTCAAGGAACAGATTGTGGTGCAACTCCAGCAGGAACTAACTTCTTGGCAGGGAATGATGTGATTTATAGAGTTGTAGCTCCAACAGATGGAATTATCAGCATCACATTAACGCCTGGAGCAGCTAGATCTTCGGTTTTTGTATATGATGAATGTACTGATATTGGAACAGCTTGTGAGGCAGGTCTTGCTAACACAAATTCTACTACTAGAGTTATCGATAACTTTCCAGTTGTAGCAGGAGAAGATTACTATGTAGTAGTTTCTTCTAGTTTGCCTACACAAACATTTCCTTATAATTTAATTATACAATATGAAAATTGTGACAAGCCTGAAAATTTAGGTTTTGATCAAGCAAATGCTACTCTTGATGGAGGAACTGCTTCATGGACTGAGGTAGGAACTGCCACTATATGGGAAATTGCCGTTCAAGATGCAGGCATGCCTATTCCTTCAGGTCCAGGTTCATACATGTCATTTATTGATGATGATGGTGTAGCCGGAGAGGTTTTAAGTACTTTAGAAACAGCTCATCTTTACCAATATTGGGTAAGATCAGAATGTTCTCCAGGAGTTTACAGTGCATGGGCGGGACCATTTGTCTTCAATACGGCAATTTGTGCTCCAGAAGATCAATGTACTTATACCTTTAGAATGACCGATTCTGCCAATAATGGTTGGAATGGTGCTAGAATGCAAATTAGACAAAACGGAATCGTTCTTCCGATTCTTCCTGTTTCAACACCACCTAATACTATTGGAGGAACTTATCCTTCTGGTGCAGGACCGGTTGATGTAACAGTAACAATGTGTGACGGAGTTCCTTTTGATGTTTTTTGGTTAACAGCAGGTTCACAACCACAACAGTGTATCCTTTCGGTAATCAACTCTTTCGGGCAAACCATATATACTAAGGTTGCTGGAGAAGGAGTACCTGGTTCAGTTGTTTATAGTGGTATTGTTAATTGTGATGTGCCACAATGTGATTTAGCACCTACAGCAGTAACAACAACAAATATAACAACTCTTGGTGCAACTGTAACTTGGACAGCTCCAGGAACAGAAAATTTACCATACGAAATTTACTGGGTTGAAACTGGAGGAACACCTCCAACAAATCCAACGGATGATCCATTTCCAGTTACAGGTGTAAATGGGCCAGCAGCTCCTTTTTTCCACGTAATTCCAAACGGACTTACAGCTGATACAACGTATGATGTGTATGTAAGAGTGATTTGTAATTCACCAGGAAATTCACCATGGTCAGCAGTTCATACTTTTACAACATTGCCAACCTGTCCTAAACCTACTGGACAAGTGGTTACACCAGGATCTATAACTTTAAACAGTGCAGAACTTGTTTGGGTTGAAGGTGGTATTGCTTCAGAATGGGAGGTTTTATTATTAAGAGCAGAAGATGGAGTAGCTCCAGATGCACCAGGTGTTACTCCTGTTTTGGCTGATGGAGATTTATACTACCCAGGTTTAACGGGTGCTACAACTTTAACACCAACGAACTTAGTTAACGCTACAATCTATCACTACTATGTAAGAGCGGTGTGTGGTGGAAACGATCCAAGTACTTGGACTGGACCAGTTATCTTTAACACGATCACGTGTGCAGATGAAGATAAATGTGTATTCAGATTCAGATTGACTAGTACTGCTGGAAATACTTGGAATGGAGCAAGAATGCAAGTTCGTCAAAACGGAATTGTAGTGGCTACCATAGGAAATAACATGATTAACAATGTCAATGGTGTAGCGGTTAGCTTATGTAACGATGTGCCAATCGATGTATTTTGGAGTATCGAAGGAAACCAGCCAGATACAATTGGTTTTGATATAGTGAGTCCATTTACAGATATTATTTATACGATGTTACCAGGAACACAAACTCCACTTACCATTGTATATGATGATAACGAAATTGGAAATTGTGTACCTCCAACGTGTCCAAAACCAATAGACTTGGATGTAACGGTTGGAAGTATCACACAAACAACAGTTGAACTTAGCTGGACAGAACAAGGAACTGCTCAACAATGGGAAGTTTATGTTGTGCCAGTAGGTTCTCCATTGCCAGTAAACTATACACCATTAAATACAGATGTTGAAGGTTATTACTTAACAGATATTAATGAGAATCCATATACTGTAGAAGGTTTAGATCCAGGAACAGCCTATATTTATTATGTAAGAGCAATTTGTTCAGCTGATGATATCAGTACTTGGACTATTTTGGCTCCAGATACCTTTATTACAAAACCGGTTAACGATGAATGTAGTGCAGCTTTGCCTGTTCCTGTAAATCCAACTCGTGTTTGTGCTGATTTCGTTTCAGGAAACACTTTAGGAGGAACTTTATCTTCAGAAGGAACAACTTGTACGGGAGGTAAAGATGACGATATTTGGTATACATTCGTGGCTACTAATCCAATTCATATTATTACTTTCAGTAACGTTGTAGGGACTTCTACAAATATTGATCATGTATTGTATTCAGGAGTTGGATGTGGTAATCTAACGCAAATGTATTGTAGTGATCCACTTATTAGTATTGCAAGTAACCTAGTTGTAGGAGATCCTTACACTATTAGAGTATTTACAAGAGAAGTTAGCCCGGCAAACGGAACAAACCCAAAGAATGCTTCGTTCGATTTATGTATCATCACTCCAGATCCAATTACGAATGACGAGTGTGATGTTGCAATAGTAGCTCCTGTTAATGAAGGTTTGGATTGCATTGTATCTACTAGCGGATCTATAACTGGTGCTACAGCTTCTCCACAGTCAAGCACATGTGCAGGTGCTGAAGACGATGACGTTTGGTTTGAATTTACGGCAACTAGTCCAACACATGTAATCGATTTTCAAAATGTAGTAGGAAGTTTAAGTGATGATATCAATCATTCCTTGTATATGGGAGATGAATGCGGAACGTTAACATTAGAATATTGTGAAGCTGGAAATCAAAGCATAGCAGAAGATCTAGTAGTTGGAAATATTTATAAAATTCGTGTATGGTCTGCTGCAAGTACATTACAAGACATAACTTTCGATCTATGCATTGGAAGTATAATACCTCCTATTACAGTTGATACAGAATTATATACGAATGAAGAATTAGTTACAGAGATTTTGATTAAATCAGAATGTGCCACAGTAACCAATATTGCTTGGTCAACAGGTACTGGTGTAAACAATGGTATCGGATATTTTAACAAAGATGAATCTCAATTTCCTTTTGAGGATGGTATTGTTTTGATTTCTGGTAGTGCACTTTCTGTTCCTGGGCCTAACACAAATATCATTTCAGGAGGTGGTTTAGGAGGGGATGCTGATTTATCAGCAATATTGGCAGCTCAGACGCCACCAGTAACTGGTACATTAAACAATGCTACTTCTTTAGAGTTTGATTTCGTGGCAATAGACCCCAATATCAATTTTGAATTTATGTTTGCATCGGAAGAATATGGTACTTTCCAATGCGGATTTAGTGATGCCTTTGCATTTATCTTAACAGATGTAACCGAGGGTACTGATCCAGTTAATTTGGCGGTAATACCAGGTAGTGAACCTCCTGTTCCTGTAACTGTATATAATATCAGGGATAATCAATATAATGCAGGCTGTCCTTCAGTGAATGCGGAGTATTTTGGTAGTTATTATGCCAATCCAGCTGGAGTTTTAGGAGCTCCTGTTAATTTCAATGGAATAACTGTTCCGATGGTAGCCTCTTCAGCAGTAATTCCAGGACACACTTACCATATCAAAATGGTTATTGCAGATATTAATGATTCTGCTTATGATTCTGCGGTATTTTTAAAAGGAGGAAGTTTTAATATAGGAAATATTAATTTACCAGAAGATTACTTGATTGCAGACGGAACTGCTCTTTGTCTTGGTGATGATGTGTTATTAGATTCAGAGTTAGATCCAACATTGTATTCAGTTCAATGGTTCAATGGAACTGATTTGTTAGAAGGTGAAACAAATCCAACCTTAGTAGTTTCTGAAACGGGAACTTATGTTATTGAGGCTGCTTATATTGGAACAGATTGTATCACAAGTGATTCTATTGTTGTAGAATATTTCTTAGATGCCGATGCAGGAACACCAAACGATTTAGTGTTGTGTGATGCTTCTGGTAACGGAATATTTGACTTGACTTCTAACGAAACAATAATTTTAGCTCCATTTACCCCTGATACTCATGAAGTAGTATACTTCTTGACTGAGGAAGATGCTCAAAACAATGTGTTAGAAAATGCAATCCCAGTTGAAGACTTGGAAGCATTTCCAGGAACAAACGGACAAACAATCTACGTTAGGGTAAATTATCTTGGAACTTCATGTTTCCAAGTAGTAAGCTTTGATTTGATTGTTCAAGATCTTACGCCTCAGTTTACATTATTAGGAGCTCAACAAATTTGTCCAGAAGGAAGTACAACTATTACGGTTTCTCCTACGGCAAATAATTTTGATCCAGCTTTAGTAACTTATACTTGGACATTCAATGATGGTCCTCTTGCAGAAACTTCTGGTTCATTAACTATTAATGGAGAAGCAGGTTATGGAACTTATACTGTAACAGTAAACAACTCTGGTTGTACAAGCACTCAAACATTTGAGATTACCAATGCAAATACAACTTGGTTCTTTAATCTAACTGCTCCAGCTGATTTATGTCCTGAAGAAACAGGAACACTTTCAGTAACAGTTAATAATAATCCAAATGGATTCCCAGTAACCTATACTTACACCTTAGCAGATGGAAGTGAAGTAGTTTCTAATAATAGCTCAATTACAATTGATGAGCCAGGAACTTACTCTGTTATGATCGACATTCAAGGTTGTATCAGTGGACCTGAAACGGTTACTGTTGGAGAAAGCGTTGCAGATTGGCAAATAGCTTTCGAAGGAGAGCCTTATATCATTTGTCCAAGTCAAGCAGTTACACTTTCATTTACAGCTACTAATTTTGACATAAACAATCCAGACGCAACTTATACTTGGACATCTCCAAGTGGAGCAGAAGGGCAAGGAGCTACTTTCAATGCAACGGAAGTTGGAACTTATACTTTGGAAGTTGATATATTAGGATGTACCTCTTCATTTGAAGTTGAAGTTGAAGAAAACTCAACGGCTATCGAAGTAGAGTTTGTTCAAGGATGTGAATCTAACCAATACCATTTGGAAGTAAATCCTGCAAATGGTTCATTTGATCCATTGACATCAACTTATGTATGGGATGGTCAAGATGTTACCCTAACAGATGAGCCAAATGTTATTATTCTTGGTGCTAACGGAGAATACAGTGTTACTGTTACCACACAAGACGGATGTTCAGTAACTCAGTCTATAACGGTTAATAATGTTGGCTGCCAGATCCAGAAGGGTATCTCCCCAAACAACGATGGTGACAACGACAGTTTCGACCTAAGTGCCTTCAATGTTAGGGAGATCAGCATC
>NZ_AUGO01000016.1 GCF_000422705.1 Flavobacterium soli DSM 19725
ACTATTTTTCTCAGAATCCTACGGTTGTCATCACGGCACAGCCAGCGGGAGACTATGAATACCAGTTGGATTATGGTCCGTTCCAGGAAAGTAACGTTTTTGACAACATCAGCATGGGAGAACACACCATCACGGTAAGGGATCCACAGGCATGCGATGTGCTGACAGATGTGGTAACCATCATCGATTATCCAAAGTATTTCACGCCAAATGGGGATGGTATTAACGATACTTGGAAAATTTCAAGGTTCGGTGAGGTACTTAACGCAAAAATTTATATATTTGACCGATTTGGAAAACTGGTGAAGGAAATCAGTACCGAAGGTCTGGGCTGGGATGGTACCTACAACGGGCAACCGCTACCAGCAACAGATTATTGGTTTACACTAAATTACGACGAAGCAGGAATTAGAAAAGAATTTAAAGCACATTTTTCATTAAAACGTTAACCCCAATGAATTTTAAAAAAGGATATTTAGTATTATTATTGTTCATATCACAGATTTCATTTTCGCAAGAAGGTATCGCAGTTTATACAGATTATTTATCAGATAACTATTACTTGATTCACCCATCCATGGCTGGTGCAGCAAATTGTGCCAAAGTTAGGGTAACAGCTCGTCAACAATGGTTTGGTCAGGATGACGCTCCAGCATTGCAAACTGCCAGTTTTAATGGTAGTCTTGGAGAACAATCAGGAGGAGGTATTATTTTGTTTAACGACAAAAATGGTTATCATTCACAAAGAGGGGTAAAGTTAACATATGCTCATCATATCATGTTTTCAAGGTCAGATGTAGATTTGAATCAGTTATCATTTGGTATGAGTGTAGGATTGATCCAAAGTCAATTGGACCAAAGTGAGTTTGATGGATTTGATCCAATTGTAGATGGAAACATTCAAAAAGATTCTTACTTTAATGTAGATATAGGTGCATCTTATAACTATTTGGAGTTCTATACACATTTGACAGTTAAGAATGTTTTGGAGTCAAGAAGAGATATCTATACAGATGTTGAACCAGATAATTTGAGAAAATTATTGTTCAGTGCTGGATATGTTTTTGGAGATAGCGATCGTTTGCAATGGGAACCTTCTATTTTGTTTCAATATGTTGATGAAACAAAAGAAAAGTCGATTGACATGAACATCAAACTTTATAAAGATTTAGATTTTGGTAAGCTTTGGGGAGGTTTCTCTTATAGAAGAAGTTTTGAAGCTACTCAATACGAAGATAACGGAAGCGTATCTAAACAAAATTTGCAATACCTAACTCCTATTGTCGGATTGAACTATAATAATTTAGTTTTTGCATATCAATATTCTCATTTGTTGGGGGATATTCAGTTTGCAGGTGGTTTTCACCAATTCACTTTAGGTATCAATCTTTTCTGTAAAAGAGAGAAATGGGATTGTAATTGTCCTGCTATTAATTAATTTTAGTGTTACTATTAATTCAAGTCCCGATAGTTGTATATCGGGACTTTTTTTTAAAATTAAAGATGATAATAAAAAGTGTAAATGGAAAAGCACCTCAGATCCCTGAAGATTGCTATGTTGCAGAAAATGCTACGATTGTAGGTGATGTGACTTTTGGTTCTAATTGTAGTGTATGGTTCAATGCAGTCATTAGAGGTGATGTGCATTTTATTAAGATTGGTAATAAGGTAAACATTCAAGATGGAGCTATAATTCATTGTACCTATCAAAAGCATCCCACAATCATTGGTAACAATGTTTCAATTGGGCATAATGCTATTGTTCATGGTTGCACGGTACACGATAATGTGTTAATAGGGATGGGAGCTATTGTTATGGATAACTGTGTTATAGAAAGCAATTCTATTGTTGCTGCAGGAGCAGTATTGACCCAAAACACGGTTGTTGAATCGGGAACTATTTATGCCGGTGTTCCTGCGAAAAAAGTGAAGGATATTGATCAATCTGATTTTGCTGGAGAGATAGAAAGAATTTCGAATAATTATGTGATGTATTCGAGCTGGTTTAAATAGTTTTCAGAAGTCCTTTTGTTGGATGTGATACTTATGGTTTAAAATTTCTGAAAGTACTTTAGGATCAGTATTAGTTATGAAATGCGTAAATTTTTCAGAAGAAATATTGAAGCCTACTTTTTCTTTCAATACGTGTTGGGTTTGTCGAGCAACTGCTTGTCCTGAGTCGATTATCTTTACATGTGGTGGAAGTATTTCTTTTATCTGAGGAATCAAATACGGATAATGACTGCATCCTAAAACCAGATAATCAACATTTGCCTCAATCATAGGAGTCAAATAGGAGGTAAGGAGTTGTGTCATTTCTGGTGAATGGATAGAACCATTTTCGATCAATTGTACCAAACCAAAACCCACCTGTTCAATAATCTTTGTATTTTCCTGATAAAGCTCAACAGTTTTATTGAATAATTCACTATTCAAAGTGCCTTTGGTAGCAAGTATGCCAATTACCTGTGTTTTGGTGTTGTTTACAGCCGGTTTAATGGCTGGTTCTATCCCGATGAATGGAATCTCATATTTAGTACGAAGCTCCTTTATAGCGTTTGTAGTTGCGGTATTACAGGCTACTACAATGAGCTTGCAATTTTGATTGAGTAAGTATTCGGTGTTTTTTATGCTTAAAGCAATAATCTCCTCTTTAGATTTTTGACCGTAAGGTGCATTTTTGCTATCGGCAAGATAGATGGTGCTTTCATCTGGGAGTAACTGATGAATTTCGGACCAGATGGATGTACCTCCAATACCAGAATCAAAAAGGCCAATAGGGTTATTATTATTCATAAAAACAAATATAAAAAAACTGCCCAATCATTATTTGAATGGGCAGTTTTTATACTTTAAGTTTTTTATTAGAAACCTAAATCTTTTTTTACGTCAGCAGTTAAATCTGTTCCATCAGCTAATATAAAGCTTGCTACATCAGCAACATACTGGAAACCTTTAGCTTTCCCTACTTTTTCAATAGAAGCTTTGATTTTCAATTGGATTGGTTTTAATAAGTCCATTCTTTTTTGCTGTAATTCATTTTGAGCATTTTGTCCGTATTCTTGGATTCTTTTCTCTAAATCTTCAACTTCTTTTTGACGGTCCTTGTTAATGGTCTCACTTACTTGATCAACTTCCGCAGAATATTTTTGAATTTTAGCCTGATACTCATTTCTCATCGTTGTAAATTCAGTCTCATAAGTTTGACCTAACTTTTCGATTTGTTTTTGTGCATCAATAAAAGCAGGCATTTTTGCCATTATATCCTCTACATTGACGTGGGCTATCTTTGTTTGAGCATTAACTTGGTTTGCTCCAAAAAATAAAACTGCAGCAAGTAGTAAAGTTTTCAATTGTTTCATCATTTTAAATATTTAGTAAGTAATTAATTTTAGTTATTTATTTGTTCTCTTCGGTTTCTGTGTTTTCCTCTGTGTTTTTATTTTTTTCTTCTTCCTTAGCTTTTTTAGCGGCTTCTCTATCGGCTAGGATTTTTGCTTTTTTATCAGCTATTGCTTTTTTTCTTTCTTCTAATTTTTTTGCATTTGCATCAATAGCGGCTTGTCTTTCGGCTTGTTTATCAACAACAGGTTTTTCAACTTGGGTAGAATCTGAATTGTTGGTTTTTCCTTCTATTTTATCCTTTTCACTATCGTTATTCTCTGTGTTTTTCTTTTCTTCTGTTGATGGAGCTGGTTTTTTACCATTCCTTTCATCAATCATCTGTTGCCTTTTGGCTAAAGCGGCTTCCCTTTTTTCCTCAGCAGCTAGTTTTCGTTCTTCCAATAAACGATCTCTATCTGCCTTTTTTTGCTCTGCTGCTTTAATTCTGGCTGCTTTTTTATCTTCCAATGCTTTTTGACGTGCTGCTAAATCTGAATTCTCGTCCTGTAAGTCTTCTTGATATTCTTTAATCGCTTCTTCCTTGAGTTCTTTTTTGCTTAATTGGTCTCTTTTAGAACTTCTGGTTAAGCTTCTAATTACGGCATCACTTATATCAAAACGTTTTGCAGCAAAAAGCACCGTAAGATCCGAAGATTTGTCTAAGATAAAATCATACCTCTTTTGTTCGGCAATATCTTGAACAGCAGTAAAAACTTGATCTTGAATCGGTTTTACTAAGACCGCCTTTTGAACTATTAGATCCCCTGTCGGGCCAAATCTTTTTTCTTGGAAAGTATTTAATTCAGTTTCTTGAAATAAAATTTCTTCTTCTCTTTCTTCAATAAGTTCTTTAGTGAGTAAGACTCTTTCAGTTTTTAGAGATTCTTTTAATTTAGTAATCTCGTTTTTTTTGAGCTCAATTTCTTGTTTCCACTTTTGAGCTTTTTGCTCTAATTGGTTTTTAGCTTCGGTATAATCGGGAACGTTTTGCAAGATATATTCCATGTCAATATACCCAATACGAATACCTTTTGCGGTTTGAGCACCTGCAGAAAATACTACAAGAATTAATACGACTACTAAAAAATGTTTTCTCATAACTTAAACTGTATTAGAAAATATCGTGCCAAAATCTTTAAAATTGTTGCCCGATAATAAAATGCGTTTGCCATCCACTTATTTGTGCTTGTCCTGGAGCGGCATCGAAACCATGTCCAAAATCGATACCTAATAATCCAAATGCAGGCATAAATACTCTTAAACCTACCCCTGCCGAACGTTGTAGAAGGAAAGGGTTATATTCTTTAAATCCTGCATAAGCACCACCTGCTTCGAAAAAGGCCAACATATAAATTGATGCTTGAGGTTTCAAAGTTAATGGATATCTTAGTTCTAACGAAAATTTATTGTAAATTGTTGCACCATCTTGTGAACTTTCGCCAGTTGCAGGATTCGTTGTAATTGGTGTTAAGGATTGATTTTCGTATCCTCTTAATTGAATAACCTCTCTTCCGTCTAGTGCAAAGTTAGCTAAACCATCACCTCCCAAGAAGAATCTCTCAAATGGAACATCACCTCTTGCGCTATTATAGTTACCAAGATAGCCAAATTCTGCCAAAGAACGAAGTACTAATTTATCATAAATTTTAGTATACCAATCGGCCTTTATTTTTACTTTATAATATTCAAGCCAATTAAATTTCTTTTGATCAACTTTTGAGATATCGGCATCAGCTTCTTCAAATGTTAAGACTTTTTCATATACTCTAGTATTTTGGCCTGTTTCTCGTATATAATCACCTTGTGCAACAATTCTTCCATCTGGCCCAACTTGATCAGCTAAAACTTGAGTTCCTGGAGTATATCTTAACTTGTATTCTTCTTGATTTTCCAAATCTTTATAATCAATTCCATTCCAAAGCGAGTATGGCGGTGTCAATTTTGCAGTGATGCTAAACTCTGAGCCATACATTGGAAAAATAGGATTTGTTCCTTTATTGTTTCTGGTTAATCCGATTGTATAGGCAAAATTTCGGGACGAACCATTACCAAAGGTAAACAGACCTGTATTGTAATTGTTCAAATCATAATATTGGAAACTCAACGCCTGAGATAATACAAATGAATCATCAGGAACACTTAATCTTTTGGCCAAACCAACTGATAGTGATATAATATTGAAACTTCTACTTCTGTCAACACTGTTGTCTCGGTAGTTGTTAAGAAATTGTTTGCTATAAGAAAATGATGTGCTAAAACTTACTGGTTTTTTTCCTCCAAACCATGGTTCTGAAAAAGAAAGACTATACGTTTGAAAAAAGTTACTTCCTTGCAAACGTAATGCAACTTTTTGACCATCACCCATCGGAAGAGGTTGATAGGCATCTTTGTTGAAGATGTTTTTAGCCGAAAAGTTATTAAATGAAAGTCCTAGTGTTCCAATGAAACCGCCTCCACCATAACCACCTTGTAATTCGATTTGGCTGGATCCTTTTTCTACCAATTGCCATTCGATATCTACTGTTCCTGCAGCAGGATCGACATTTTTAAAGGCAGGATTGATGGCTTCTGGATCAAAAAATCCTAAAGCTCCAATTTCACGAATGGTTCTAATTAAATCTTCCTTGCTGTATTTTTGACCTGGTTTAGTTCTAAGTTCGCGATAAATTACTTCATCATTCGTTTTATCATTTCCGGTAACTGTAATTTTATTAAAATAGGCCAATGGACCTTCAAGAATTCTAATTTCGAAATCAATGGTGTCATTTTCCGTTTTCACCTCAACAGCATTAATTTGAGAAAATAAATAACCATTATTTTGATACAAATTCGTTATGTCTTCTCCATCTGGTTTTGTCTTGTCGGCAATTCTTTTTTCCAAAAGAACACCATTGTATACATCCCCCTTTTTTATGCCAAGAATAGAATTCAATCCTCTGTCAGTATATACTGTATTTCCTAGGAATTTAATATCTCCAAAATAATATTTCCTTCCTTCTTCTAGTTTGATTTTGATGGCAATTTTATTTTTTTCTCGATCATAAGTCACAGAATCAGAAACGATTCTGGCATCACGGTATCCTTTTTCTTTGTATTTGCTGACTACACTTGCTAAATCTTCTTCGTATTTCTCCTTGATGTATTTCGATCGTTTAAGGATACGAATCGGATTGATGACCTTGGTGTTTTTCATTGCTCTACGCAACTTCTTGTCGGTAAATTTTTCGTTTCCGGTGAATTCTATTTCGCTGATTTTTACTTTGTCTCCCTTGTCTATACTAACAAGCATTTTTACTTCATTTCCAGATGTTGTATCGGGAGTTGTAGTTATATTGACTTTAGTATTGAAAAAACCGTCTTTTTTATATTTATTTTCGATGTAGTTTTTTGTGGTAGTAACAAGATTTTCGTTGACAATTTTTCCTTTTGTAAGGCTGTTGTCTTTTATTAATCCTTCAATTTTTGATTTTTTGACACCAACGATTTTTACTTCATTTAGTTTTGGAAGTTCGTTAATATTCAATTCTAAGAAGATGCTATCCCCTTCAATCCTGTTTACATAAAAATCAATATCGCTAAAAAGACCAAGTTTGCCTAATTTTTTGATAGCATTGCTAATGTCTTCTCCCGGAACTGTTATGGCCTGTCCTTTCTCAAGTCCAGTAAAAGTAACCACCGTTTGTTCGTTATAGCTAATCTTTCCAGTAACTTCTATATCTGCTAGGAAATAAGGTTTTCCCTGATCGAATGGAATTCTATCTTGTGCTTTTACTTGAGAAATACTTCCAAAAATTATAATTGTGAAGAAGAATTGTATGCTTTTATTTAACACTAAAAAATTATTTAATTTGTTCACTTGTTTTTCCGAATCTTCGTTCTCTTTTTTGATAACTAATGATAGCCTCATATAAATTTTGTTCTGTAAAATCTGGCCAAAGAACTTCTGTAAAGTATAATTCTGCATAGGCTATTTGCCAAAGAAGGAAATTACTGATTCTATGTTCGCCACTGGTTCTTATTAATAAATCTACATCCGGTAAATTTTGCGTGTAAAGATGCTGATTAATAATTGATTCGTCAATAGCGTCTATTGAAATTATATTATTTTTAACTTTACTACTTATGTTTTTAATTGCAGAAATAAGTTCTTCCCTTGAACCATAGCTTAGTGCAAGTGTTAGGGTCATTCTGGAATTATCTTTTGTTTTGTTAATTACTTCTAAAAGTTCTTTTTGGGCACTTTTAGGAAGCATTTCCAAATTACCAATCGTGTGTAGTTTTATTTTGTTTTCTACCAATGTTTTAAGCTCATTTTTTAATGAGTTGATCAGTATTTTCATTAAAGTATCGACTTCTAATTTTGGTCGGTTCCAGTTTTCAGTAGAAAAAGCATACAAGGTGAGATTCTCGATGCCTAATTTTGCACAACATTCAACAGTTGTTTTAACGGATTTGGTTCCGTTTTCATGGCCAAAAGCTCTTAGGAAGCCTTGCTTTTTTGCCCAACGTCCGTTTCCATCCATGATAATGGCGAGGTGTTTGGGTAAATTGTCTTTCTTTATGTTGTCTAGCAAATTCATTGTTTTAATCGCAATAACAGGGCTTATTCCCAAAAGTATACGTTAAGGTAAAACCCGAAACCATATACCAATCGTTACTATTTATATTTCCAAATCGTAAATTTTGAAGCCCTTCATTTTTTGGAAAGCTTCCATCGATATTGTCTGCAAACGAATATCTCGGACTGATTTCAAAACCTAAAACCAAGTTTGGCGTTATGTTCGATTTTACTCCAACTGCCATCGGGATCGATAATGTTCCATGACTTGAGTCCGATTTTTTTTCTACTGTTGTTCCATTATCTATAATATACAAACCGTCATATATGGTGTAGCTCAATCCTAAAAACACGTATGGTGTAATTTGTCGATCCATATCATGCAAATTGAATTCAAAAAAATTGAATTCAAGCCCTAAAGATAGTTCTTTTATGGTATTCTCGAAGTCATAATCACGTTGTTTTCTTCTTTCATCCTTAGATTGATCGTCATCTGCTGTGATTTTTATGTTCTTTATCGAAGCCCTCCAAGAATGTCTCGTACTCTTGTTCCATTTATAAATCAGTCCGTAGGCAAATTCATTTGGGTGGAGATAAGTCATTGAGCCTACATCGCCTACAAAATTACTTCCGCCTGCAAAAACACCAATTTCATGAATTTGCCCTTTGGCAAATGAAAAGGTGAAAAGAAATATAAGTGATAAAAACAGTCTATTCATCATTTTAAAAATAGCGTGCAAATATAACAAATCTGACTACTAAATGATTAACAATTTAGTATTTCTGAGGAATTATATTAAAACTGGTTATTATGCTGTAAATTATTGAACCATTCAACGGAATAACTAACGGTAATAAGGTAGGTTGTAGTATAAATAGATATAGAAAAACTTAGTATTAATTTCGCTTGTCTTCGCCCCAAAGGAGTTTGTTTCGGAGTGTTTTGAGAAAAGTTTCCTCTGGAATTTCAATCATATTGATTTGAAAAGGTGTTTTTTTAATCGTCAGAACAGATTCATTTTTGATGGATGTAATTCTCGAATCAAGTGATACTAGATACTGTTCTTCACGTCCGGTAACCTTTAACCTAATTTCGGTTTTATCAGGAATTACAAGTGGTCGCGCATTCAAATTATGTGGGGCAATTGGTGTGATAACTAGACTTTTTACATCTGGAGTTAGTATTGGACCTCCACAACTAAGAGAATAACCTGTTGATCCAGTTGGGGTTGCAATAATCAATCCATCTGCCCAATAGGAGTTTAAGAATTCTCCATTAAGATAAGTTTCAATGGTAATCATTGAAGTGGTATCTTTTCGGCTAACGGAAATCTCATTCATAGCAAAATTAATATCCTGAATATCTTTGTTCTTTGGCGAAATGGTCAGGCTTAATAATGTCCTTTTCGAAATTGTATATTTTTTATCAATTACCAATTGAAGAAACGCTTCGATATTTTCTTTTTGGACAGATGCTAAAAAACCCAATCTCCCAGCATTGATCCCTAAAATGGGAACGCCGGATTTTCGTACCAAAGTAGCCGCCCTCAAAATAGTTCCATCGCCACCAATGCTCAAAAGCAAATCAAAGCTCGAGTCAAGTTCTTTATGGGAGCTGAAGGTTTTGTATTCTTTTTTGATCAATTGTTTTTCGTATAACATCTTCAAAAAAGTAGCTTCAATAACCATCTCGACATTGTTTTGATTGAAAAAAACAAAAATATCGCGAATGATGGGCTCGGTACTGTTTTGATAATATTGTCCGTAAATGGCAACTTTCATTATTGATGTTTATTTGTTTATTTGCTTATTTGTTTGCCCAATTAACGGATGTCCAAATTAAAAAATAAATACATTACATATTAAGGTATTTGTCTAAATAGTCTGAACGTTCTTTTAGATTGTTCAAGTAATTGTCTTCCTGATGTTCCGAAATAATTTCATATCCATAACGTCTGAAAGTTTGGATAATTTCATTCATACCACCCAATCCAATTTTTACGGTAACCTGAACCGAACTGGCAGTGCTTTGCGAAATAAAAGTGCCTAAAAGTCGGCCTCCATTGCTTTCTACTATTTGTGCAATTTGGGACATTGAATAATCGGCAACGGGTTTTTCTACAATGATGATGCCGCCTTGTTCTTTCAAAAAAGGAGTTTCATTGAAAAATTTAATGATATCGGTAATTTCATAATAGCCCACATATTTATTTTCATCATCCAAAACCGGAATTACATTGGTGGAATTTCGGGCAAATACTTCCATTATGTCGAGCCAAATCATATTGGTTCGGGCATAAAATCCTTCTAATGTATAGCGGTAATGAGAGATTTTTTTGTCAGTATCAAAGGTTTCAACATCTTCAGAAGCAATACTTCCTATATAGATGCTTTCTTCTACCACAGGAAAATGTGAGAAATTTACTTCTGCAAAAAAATCCTGAACGTTGTCTATAGTTTCCTGACTGTCCAGTGCTTTAAAATCGTTGTTGATGTAGTCTGTGATTTCTGTCATATAATAGTGTGGATATTCGACTGCAAAATAATCAAAATTTAGCATAAACACCTTGTTTAACTTCGTATTTTTGCCTTATTAATATTCACAAAAAGTATTCCAATGACAAAATTAAGTGTAAACATCAATAAAATTGCAACATTAAGAAACGCTCGTGGCGGAAATGTGCCTAATTTATTGCAAGTTGCAAAAGATATTCAGCAGTTTGGCGGACAAGGAATCACAATTCATCCTCGTCCTGACGAGCGACATATCCGTTATCAAGATGCGAGAGATTTAAAGCCAATCGTTTACACAGAATATAATATCGAAGGAAATCCACAGCACAATTTTATCGATTTGGTATTGGAATGCAAGCCAACACAAGTGACTTTGGTTCCGGATGCTATTGGAGCAATTACGTCATCTGCTGGTTGGGATACCATTTCGCATAAAAGCTATTTGACAGAAGTTGTACAAGAATTTCAACGGAATGACATTCGTGTCTCGATTTTTGTAGATCCAATCTTGAAGATGATCGAAGGTGCAAAAGAAGTTGGAACTGACAGAATCGAGCTATACACGGAAGCTTTCGCACATGAATACAGTTTAGGAAATAAAGATGGTGTTTTGCCTTATGTAGAGGCTGCAAAATTAGCAAACGAACTAAATTTAGGAATCAATGCAGGACACGATTTAAGCTTGGATAATATTCAGTTTTTTAAACAAAGTATCCCAAATTTACTGGAAGTTTCAATTGGTCATGCCTTGATTTCAGAAGCGATTTATCTTGGTTTAGAAAACGTAGTAAATATGTATCTTAATAAATTAAAATAACAACTAAATTTCCCTTACTGCTTCGGAATCAATTTCCACAAAGCTAGGAAAGCCCCCTTCGGGGGTTTGGGGGCTAAATGTTAAACACTATGCTACACTCAAAAATAGAAGGAGAAGGAAAACCATTTGTGGTAATGCACGGTTTTCTAGGAATGTCGGATAACTGGAAAACGCTAGGAACTCAGTATGCCGCAGAGGGCTACCAAGTGCACATGCTTGATTTGAGAAACCACGGTAGGAGCTTGCACTCGGAAGAATTCAATTATGAAGTCATGGCTCAAGATGTGTATGATTATTGTCAAGCAAATAATTTACAGAAGATTGATCTTTTGGGACATTCGATGGGGGGGAAAGTGGCAATGTTTTTTGCAATGAAATTCCCTGAAAAATTAAATAAATTAATCATCGCTGATATTGGTCCGAAATATTACCGACCACATCATCAGGATATTTTGGCAGGGTTGAATGCCATCGATTTCTCGGTTAAACCTGAAAGATCTGATGTGGAAGAAATTCTAAAAAAACATGTTGAAGATTTTGGAACGCGTCAGTTCCTGATGAAAAGTTTGTATTGGAAAGAACCAGGCCAACTTGCCTTACGTTTCAATTTGGAAGTATTCAATCAGCAAATCGAAAATATTGGCGAAGCTCTACCTGAAGATTTTGTGTATGAAAGGCCTACATTGTTCTTGAAAGGAGCCAATTCAAATTACATCAAAGAAGAAGATTATCAGGCAATAAAAAGTCAATTTCCAAAAGCTGAAATCGAAGTGATTGCAAATGCGGGACATTGGCTTCATGCCGAAAAACCTAAAGATTTTTATCAAAAAACCATCAACTTTTTAAAAGAAGCTTAAAAAAAAGGTCCTTTCCAAAATTTTCAAAACTTGGAAAGGACCTTTTTTAATTTAAATAAAGATTATAATTTAGAAAATTTCAAAGATGATTGTGTTCCAGCTTCATCAATAGCATTCAGTAGATACATTCCGCTTGACAGCGATGAAATATCCAAATTGAACAAATCATTCATGCTTGCTTTCTTATGGATTACTTGCTTTCCTGTTAAATCAAAAACCACTACTTCCGTGATGTTTTTCCCAGAAATGGTTAGTAAATTTGAAGCAGGATTAGGATAAGCCACTAGATTTTGTGTTGCAACAAAATCAGAAACAGATAATTCCGTACCACTATATTTATAAATTCCTCCTGCAGTTGAAGAAGTTGTAAATCCTCCTCCAAAACCAAGTTCGTTGTCCTTGAATTTTAAAGTCGTCACTTGTGTCCCTGACATTACTTGTGTCCAAGTTAGTCCAAAATCAGTGCTGTAAGCTGTATAGGAAGTACTTGAATCTGGAGTAGTTCCAACCGAAACAACATTCGTTGTTCCAGGAACACATTCTATATTTCTGTTTCCAATCATTCCTGTATAAGTTTGAGTTGGCCAAGTAGCGCCACCATCAGTTGTTTTATATAAAACGCCAGTTGAGGCAAAAAGTAGTCCGTTATTTGCATCAGAAAAAGAATAGCTTCCGCTTGATGCTGTTCCAGCAAAATCAGTTATTGGCGATTGCACAACGGTCCAGTTCAAACCTTTATTCGTGGATTTGAAAAAACGTCCTTTATTGGTTCCAAACCAAACGGTGTTGCCAACGACATCATAGTTGTGCACATAACCATATTCTCCAGATAAAGGTGCTGGAATGTTAACACTCGGAACCCTTGTCCAAGTTGTCCCACCATCAGTGGTAGTATAGATTTCAAAATAGCTGTTGGCAGGATCACCTTGAACAACGCCATTGTTTTCATCCCAGAAATACACAAAATTCGTGAAGGAATCCGAGGTGTTGAACAAGGCTGTCGTTTGTTTGGTCCAAGTTGTTCCGCCATTAATGGTTTTCCAAACACCCCCGTTTCCAGATGGGCTAGGGTGTGCCGTTGCCCAAGCTGTTGTAGCGGAAATACCAGTTATAGATGATACATTAAGGTTGGTTTGTCCTGTTCCTAAATTTATATTTCCAGATGTCCATGTGTTTCCGCCATCAATACTTTTTGTGTATTGTCGTACATTTCCTGGTGTGTCACTCGCCCCATCATAGGCTTTAGCCCAAATAATGTTGTCATCAACTATCGAAATATCATCAACACCTCGACTAATCTGTGTGAAAGTTGTAGCCTTCGGAGTCCAAAAATCCTGAGCTTGGATATGAAAACTAGCACAGAGGATTGCAAAAAGTAAAGTTTTTTTCATAACATAGGGGTTAATAGGTTTTTAATAATCAAAAGTATGAAATTTTATCATGCACAAGAGGTTAAGTTTTGGCCAAAATTTCTATATTTGAAATAATAAAAACAAAAAGGTATGGGTTTGATTATTAGAATTTTAGTTACAGCAATCTTAGTGATGCTAATTGCAAATTTCATGACTGGTGTCACAGTTGATAGTTTTATGACATCAGTTATAGTAGCCGTCGTTTTGGGGTTGTTGAATTTATTTGTAAAACCGATATTGGTTTTGTTAACATTGCCGGTTACTGTACTCACTTTAGGGTTGTTTTTGTTAGTTATAAATGCTGCAATGATTATGCTTTGTTCAAATCTTGTAACTGGTTTTGGGGTGTCAAGTTTCTGGACGGCACTATTTTTTAGTATTATTTTGTCAGTACTTCAGTCCTTAACTTTTGCTTTTACGGATAAAGACAAGTAATTTAAAAGCTACATTGTTAATTCTTTAATAACAGAACTTGGTTGGGTTGCAAAAAAAGTATAATTTTGCAACCCAATTTTATGATGTAAAAAAATGAATGTTACAAGAAAGAATATCGACGATCTTAATGCAGTGATCACTGTGGCAGTTTATAAATCTGATTATACTTATAAAGTAGAAAAGATGTTAAAGGAGTATCAAAAACAAACGGAACTTCCAGGTTTTAGAAAAGGAACCGTTCCAATGAGTACTATTGAAAAAAAATACGGAAGACCTCTCTTTTTGGACATGGTAAACAAAACAATCCAAGAAGATTTGACAAAATACCTGCAACAAGAAAAATTAGATTTGCTAGGAAATCCACTTCCTGTAAAGAATGATAACATCGATTGGAATGCAGAGAAAATTGAATTTGATTTTGATATAGCCCTTGCTCCAACTTTTGATATCGACTTGTCTTCGATTAAAGACTTGACACAATTCAAGATTTCTGCCGATGATAAAATGCTTGAAGATCAAGTATTGAGAATCAGAAAGCAATATGGAAAAATGATTGCAAAAGATACTTTCGAACAAGGAAATGATGTTTCAGGAACTTTTAGAAACGAAGAAAAAGCAATTGACGCACCAGCTCAATTTTCTTTGGAGATTTTCAAAGACGAGAAAGCAGTTGAAGCTTTATTCTTAGGAAAGAAAGTAGGCGATGTTGTAACATTAAATACAAAAGGTTTATTCGAAGACGATCACCAGTTGATGGAATATCTAAAAGTAGGTCATGATGATGTTCACGGTTTGGATATCAATGTAGATTTTACAATCGAAGAAATTACAGAAAGCGAACCAGCAGAATTGAACCAAGAATTGTTCGACAAATTATTCGGAGAAGGAAATGTATCTTCTGTTGAAGAAATCAAGGAAAAAATCAAGGAAGATGCCGAAAAGCAATTCGAAACTCAATCGAATCAAAAATTCTTGAACGACGTGACAGAAGCGTTGTTGAACACTACAAAATTTGATTTGCCTGCCGAATTCTTAAAAAGATGGATTCAAACAGTTGGAGAAAAACCTCTAACAGCTGAACAAGCCGAAGAAGAATATGCAAAATCAGAAAACGGTTTACGTTACCAATTGATCGAAGGAAGAGTAATGTCGCAAAACAATTTGCAAATCACTTTTGATGATTTAAAGGCTTTCACTGCTGAAATGATCAAGAAACAAATGGCACAATTCGGACAAATGAATCCAACCGATGCAGATGTTGACGGAATCGTGACAAGAGTTTTGTCTAACCAAGAAGAAGCAAAAAGAATTTCAGATCAATTGATGAGCGAAAAAATGCTGAACCTATACAAAGAAAAAGTAAGCACTTCAGTTAAAGAAGTAACCTATCAAGAGTTTATCGCCGCTTCATACGGAGAATAATTTCAAAGAAAAATCATTATATTTGAGCGTCAGAAGTTTTTTTGACGCTCTTTTGTTTGAAGCCACTCCAGCTATCCGTTGCAATCTTTTTTGCAAAAAGCTTTTTTTCTAAGCACAAAAAGGAGCTTCCGTTGGTCGCTCTTTTCCGCAAGAAAAAATAGCTTTTTCACAAAAAAGGATTTCCACTTCTATCTGGGCTAAAAAAGGAAACAAGACACAATGTCACCTCAAACAACAAGGTATAAACTTTGATTAAAATTATAAACTTACTTTAATTATAAAAATAAAATATATGAACTACGGAAAAGAGTTTAAAAAATTTGCGACAAAGCACCAAGGTGTAAATGCACTATATTATGACAAGATCATAAACGCAATGACACCAACCAATATGACGCCTTATATCATCGAAGAACGTCAGTTGAATGTTTCCCAACTAGATGTTTTCTCAAGATTAATGATGGACAGAATCATTTTCTTAGGAACAGGAATCGACGATCAAATTGCAAACATCGTTCAAGCACAATTACTTTTCTTGGAAAGTGCCGATGCTGCAAAAGACATCCAAATCTACATCAACTCTCCAGGAGGAAGCGTTTATGCAGGATTAGGAATCTATGATACGATGCAATACATCAAACCAGATGTAGCTACAATTTGTACAGGAATGGCAGCTTCTATGGGAGCGGTTTTACTTTGTGCTGGAGCGGCAGGAAAACGTTCGGCTTTGCCACATTCAAGAGTGATGATCCACCAACCATCAGGAGGAGCACAAGGTGTTGCTACCGATATGGAAATCAACTTGAGAGAGATGTTGAAATTAAAAGAAGAATTATACCAGATTATTTCCAACCATTCTGGACAATCGTTCGAGAGAGTTCACAAGGACAGCGAACGTGACTATTGGATGAAAGCTGATGAGGCAAAAGAATACGGAATGATTGATGAAGTGTTGAGAAGAGGATAAAATTCAGTGTTCAGTGTTCAGTAGCAGTATTCAGCTGTCTACTGAACACTGAATACTGCTAACTAATAAAGAATGGCAAAAGAAGTTTTAGAATGTTCGTTTTGTGGAAGGAATAAGCCGGATACCAATTTATTAATTGCGGGAATCAGTGCTCATATTTGCGACAGGTGTATCGAACAGGCACACGGAATTGTTTTGGAAGAATTAAAAACCAACAAGAATTCGAAGAAATCGAGTGGGGATTTAATTTTAAAGAAACCAAAGGAAATCCGTACATTTTTGGACCAATATGTAATTGGCCAAGACCAAACCAAAAAAGTAATGTCGGTTGCGGTTTACAACCACTACAAGCGTTTGATGCAATTGCAGGATAACGACGAGGTAGAAATCGAAAAGAGCAATATCATCATGGTAGGGCAAACTGGAACCGGAAAAACATTGGTAGCAAAGACTATTGCGAAAATGTTGGACGTTCCATTGGCAATCGTTGATGCAACTGTTCTGACAGAAGCCGGATATGTGGGAGAAGACGTAGAAAGTATCTTGACACGTTTACTTCAAGCCGCCGATTATGATTTGGCGAAAGCCGAAAGAGGAATCGTCTTCATCGATGAAATTGATAAAATTGCACGAAAAAGCGACAATCCCTCCATCACGCGTGATGTTTCGGGTGAAGGTGTTCAGCAAGCTTTATTGAAATTATTGGAAGGAACCGTAGTAAACGTACCGCCAAAAGGAGGTCGTAAGCATCCAGACCAGAAATTCATCGAAGTCAATACACAGAACATCTTGTTTATTGCAGGTGGAGCCTTTGATGGCGTGGAGAAAATCATCTCAAAAAGATTGAACCGTCAAGCAGTTGGTTACAGCACTTCTAAAAATGCTGACAACATCGACAAGGACAATCTGTTGCAGTACATCATACCAAAAGACATCAAGGATTTCGGATTGATTCCAGAAATTATTGGTCGTTTGCCGGTATTGACGCACATGGATCCTTTAGATAGAGAAACCTTGAGAGCCATTTTGACACAACCTAAAAACGCGTTAATCAAGCAATACCAAAAGTTATTCTCGATCGATGATGTTGAATTTACCATCACTGATGAGGCTTTAGATTATATTGTAGACAAGGCGTTAGAGTATAAACTCGGAGCTCGTGGTCTACGTTCGTTATGCGAAGCAATTTTAACGGATGCCATGTATGAACTCCCAAGTTCAGACGATAAGACCCTTGCAATCGACAGGGATTATGTCAAAGATACCTTGAACAAAAATTTACTCAAGCGATTGGAAATTGCTTCATAAATTTAACCATAAAAAAATCCCGTCAGAAATGGCGGGATTTTTTTATTTAGGAGCAAATCGTTCGGGCATTTTCATCCCGAAGCTTCGGGACATATTCCTGCTGGATCCAATATCTTTTGTTCTGTCCCGACGCTTCGGGACCAGAACAAAAGGATATTTGCAACCATCAGGGCTAGAGGATAATCCATTTTAACTTTGGAATCTTTCAAAAGCATAGACCTGTCAGGTTTTTAAAACCTGACAGGTCTAATAGGTTTGCACTTCCTCCAATCAATCTTTTTTCCTATTTTTACAGCCATCTAAACAACAACCAATGACTTTTGAAAATACACGCGAATTTGCACAGCAACTAGATGCTCAGGATACCCTTCATCACTACAAAAGTGAATTTATTTTCCCACAAGTAAACGGAAGAAAAGTAATCTATTTTACAGGAAACTCTCTCGGATTGCAACCCAAAAGAACCAAAGCCTTCGTAGATGAGGTGATGGACGACTGGGCAAAACTTGCTGTAGAAGGACACTTCTATGCCGAAAAACCTTGGTGGGATTACCACGAGCGTTTTGCCAATCCATTAAGTGCATTGGTGGGTGCCTTGCCTAGCGAAGTAACGGTTATGAATACCTTGACCGTAAACCTTCACTTGATGATGGTTTCCTTTTATCGTCCAACTGCTAAGCGATTTAAGATACTTTGTGAGGCAAAAGCTTTTCCAAGCGATCAATATATGATCCAGAGTCAGGTGCATTTTCATGCACAGCATTTGGGTATGGATCCATCGGATATGATTGTGGAAATCCAGCGTCGCGAAGGCGAACACAATATCCGTCTGGAAGATGTCTTGGCGAAAATTGAAGAAGTGGGCGATGAATTGGCTCTTGTGTTAATTGGAGGTGTAAATTATTATACCGGACAAGTATTTGACATCAAAACCATTACCGAAGCAGGCCATAAAGCCGGAGCCTATGTAGGTTGGGATTTGGCTCATGCAGCAGGAAACATCAAGCTTGAGTTGCACGACTGGGATGTGGATTTCGCCGCTTGGTGCAGCTATAAATACATGAACTCGGGACCAGGAAATGCTTCGGGATGCTTCGTGCATGTAAAACACCACACCGATGACGATTTGCCTCGCTTTGCAGGCTGGTGGGGACACAACAAGGAAAGACGTTTCAAGATGGAGCCACAATTCGATCCTGTTGAGGGAGCCGATGGATGGCAAATCAGTAACTTGCCGATCTTGACTTTGGCACCTTACTTGGCATCGGTAGAAATGTTTGCCGAAGTTGGAATGGACAGACTGATTGAGAAGCGTGACAAAATAACCTCTTACCTGGAATTCATCCTGCATGAAATTGACAAGGAAGTAAAGAGCACGTTTGAAATTATTACACCAACAAATCCATTAGAAAGAGCTTCGCAACTATCAGTATTTTTGCATGGCGAAGGTCGTCAGTTGTTTGACTACTTGATGAAGAATGGTGTAATCACAGATTGGAGAGAACCGAATGTGATTCGATTGGCACCTGTTCCGTTGTATTGTTCTTTTGAAGATATGTATGAGTTCGGGCAGATTCTGAAGGCAGGTATTCAGTCTCATGGCTAGTATTGAGTTGAACGCTCTTTTGTCATTCCGACGAAGGAGGAATCTCATAAAGAGGCTCTACAAACTTGATTCTGATTAAGAGATCCCTCCTTCGTAGGGATGACAAGATTGTGGAAATAGCAACGGCATCTTTTAATCTTTCCATCATTAAATTTTTCAATTAAAATAAAGAAATGACTAAACAAGAAAAAATAAAAAACTTTGACCCTTCCCAACCAGGGTTGGCGGATGAAAGCATCTTTGGCTTACCGTTTACGGCAGAGGAGAGTGATATCGTGATTATTCCTGTGCCTTGGGAGGTAACCGTGAGTTATGGAGCAGGTGCTTCGGAAGGGCCAGATGCTATATTGGATGCTTCGTTTCAGGTAGATTTGCACCATCAGGAGTTTCCAGAGTTGTGGAAGCTGGGCATCTATCTTGACCTGAACGAGCAAACAGATAAATGGGCAACCGATAGCAAGAAATATAAAGCATTGGCACAACCCATTATCGAGGCATTGGAAAGTGGCGAGGTGATTGAAAGCCTACCACCGTTGCAATCGGATTTGGATAAGATCAATTTGGTGTGCCGTGAGTTGAAGGATGAGGTGAGGGAACGCGTTTTATATTGGACAAAAAGAGGCAAGAAAGTTGTCCTTCTAGGAGGCGATCACTCTACACCGCTCGGGTATTATGAAGCGTTGGCTACACAGCACAGTGATTTTGGAATCCTGCATCTTGATGCCCACATGGATTTGAGAATTGCCTATGAAGGTTTCAAGTATTCGCATGCTTCTATCATGTATAATGCGTTGCAGATCCCTCAGATTTCCAAGATTGTACAAGTAGGAATTCGTGATTTTTGTGAGCAGGAAGTAGAAGTGGCCCAAAAGGACAGAGTAGTGGTGTTTAGCGATATGGACATGAAGGCGGCCACTTTTGAAGGCAAAACATGGCAACAACATTGTGATGCGATTATTGCACAATTGCCACAGAAAGTTGCGATTAGTTTTGATATCGATGGGATGTACCCGTGGTATTGCCCAAATACGGGAACGCCAGTTCCAGGAGGTTTCTCGTTTGAAGAAGCGGCCTATTTGCTGAGTAAATTAGGCGAAAGCGGCAAGGAAATAATAGGTTTTGACTTGGTAGAAGTAGCACCGGGCGACACCGACTGGGATGGAAATGTTGGAGCACGAATGCTGTTTCATATGTGTGGGGTGTTGGCGAAGAACAATGGACTGAATGTTGGAGAGCGGATTGCTTTTAAACGATAATAGATTTATTTTTTATATTTGGAAACGGGCTTTTGGCCCGTTTTTTTGTAGGGTGTGTTAATGATTAGGGGAAGGGCACAACCCTTTGGGAGAAGTATGGTTGTGCCACGAGGCAATGTGGTAGCGGCTGAGGGCTTTGTTTTTATAGCAAATTACCGCGAGGTAGAAAGCCAATATTCTAAATTTATAAAAAAACTTGTGATTCAATGAAATAGAGGGAAAACCCTATTTGAAGTATGGTGATAAAGTGTTATGTTTGTTGGACTTAGATTTTTTATGGAAAGACAGAAACAATAATGTTGATTGGTTTTTTTGATGTAGGTTTGTAGGAGATTTAAAATGGTTGCATCTTTTTTCTATTTTCTTTGTTGATAGGGATTGTAAACTGTCTGACTGTTGAGGATATCCGGTCGATTGAAAAAATCAATACATAAGAACTTTAATAATAATAAAAAATTTTACTTAAAATGGATCAAGAAAGCAGACTTTTATTTGTCAATAAGGTTTTTTCCCCTTCGTCACCTATTAAAAAGCAAGATTTTTTTTCAGGCCGACGATCTCAACTTGAGAAAGTTTGTGATGTAGTTAACGAAGATGGTCAGCATGCAATAATATTTGGAGAGAGAGGCGTAGGGAAAACATCTTTAGCTAATATATTAACTGAATTATTAACGAATATATATCCAATTAAGATAACGTGCAATAAGAATGATGATTTTTGCTCACTATGGTTACAAGCATTCAGTAAAATACAATTTTCTACTACCGTTGAAGGCTTTGGATTTAAACCTGAAGCTAAAAAGAAAGTTATTAATTTAGCGAATGTATTGAATCAAAAGTCACTTTATTTTAATAATGATATTATTAATCATTTGAATTCATTAAACGATAAGTTCTTGTTTATTTTTGATGAATTTGATAATGTCGAAGATGTAAAAATAAAATCAGATTTTGCAGATTTAATTAAAGCATTTTCAGATAATAGTACTAACACAACAGTAGTAATTGTAGGAATAGCTGACGACGTAAATGAGTTGATAGGCAATCATCAAAGCTTAGAGAGGTGTATGAAACAGATTAAGATGCCAAGAATGTCTGAAAGTGAAAGTGAGGAAATAATCGTTAAGGGGTTGCAAAAGCTTGAGATAAGTATAAATGAAAGTACCAAAAAGCAAATTATTGGATTTGCTTCTGGCTTCCCACATTATATCCATCTCTTATGCAAATACGGTGCACAAGAAATTATTGAAAATAATAAACAAGAATTTAATAAAGCTTATTTAGATATTGCCATTCGAAAAGGCATTGAAAATACCAATGAGCAGCTCAAGGCAGCTTTTAGGATGGCGACAATAAATAATTCCACATCTGAGAAATGGTTGAATATACTTTATGCTTGTGCTATGAGTCCAATAGATAAATATAATTGTATAGAGAAGAGTAAAATAGTTGATTATTACAATAGATTAACAATGAAAAATGTAAAAGGGGATTCTATATCATACAACTTAAAGCAATTGTGCACGTCTGAAAGAGGAGAGGTTTTACAAAAAATAGGTAAAGGTTTGAACTCACGTTATAGATTCACCAACCCAATGATGAGGGCATTTGTAAAATTGAAGATTAATAGCAATTAAATTTTAAGTAAGTCAAATAAAAAAGTATTTTTTTTGTTAAAATATTATGTGTATATTTACTATCTTGATAATTTTATAATGTATGTTGGAATCAAAAAGTGCCAATGGATTAGATGATTTACTTTCAAAAGGAAATTCTGAAAAAGAAGTAGATGACAAAATTAAAAGTGAAGTATTGAAGGAGATTCAAGATTTCACATCGTGGTTGAATCTTGAAAAGTATTGTACTGAAACTTTTCAAGTCAGCAATATTAAAATAGAGCCATTTTCGAAAGATGATTGGATAATGAGGGTAGATCAAATTGAAGACCGTAAAGAAGTTTTTTTTAATCCTAATTTGCTTAAAAACAGTAGTAAAGAGTTTTTTAAAGTAGTTGTATTACATGAATATTTTCATTTACTTGTTCAAAAGGTTCCCAACAAAGAAGATGCTACAAAAATAAAGGATAACTTTGGAAATGATTTTATGAGTTTAATAGATATAGAAGCAGATTTCTATGTTGCTCTCTACTTGAAATCTGAGAAGGGCTACTCTAAACAAAAATATTGGGAAACTTATTTTGAAGGAGTTCGTGTATTTAAAGACGATTGGATACGAAATAAAAAATTTGAAAGATTTTTAGGCTCCATATTAACAATAAATAGATTGTTTGCAAATGATGGTGTTTTTGACTTAATTTTGCCATCTATAACTCCATTGTTTACTGAAGACCACATAAAGGTCTTAGTACTTAAGAAAGAGCATATTTATTTTGACACGTTACCTTTAAGTTTGGAAGAACTTAAGGAGATGAGAGGTATATACTTGAACCCTACAGACTATGATTTTGAGGATTATTATAAGAAGATTGAGGATTTTACAAAACAATCAAAAGTTGAGGTACTAACAAAGATGACAAATCTAAATTAAGAAACAATGAACGATAATGAAAAAAAGGAAGTAGTTAAGAATTGGTTGGAGAGAAATCAATTTTTTAATGTCGAGACAAACGAATCTATTTTTATGGTTGCAGACGGAATTTCCCATAGACTTGTTGTCATGTTGGAATCTGAAGAAAACGAACATTTTCATTTGGAAGATATAAAGATGAAAACTTTAAGAAGTGGTAGGCAATTATGGAAGGCTCACGTTGAAGAAAAAGATATAAGTTGGGAAATTCTTTAGTTGAATTATTAGCTCAAAATATAGCTATAAATCACTCCAAAACTTCTTGTCGTGTCACAAAACTAAAAACTGCAAACCTTGCGGTTTTTTTTATGATTTTTAAACAGGTGACGCAATCCCTTTCCACTATCCTCATTTTAACTTTCCTTTAAAAACAATCAAAATTTTAAATCGTAACTTAACTTGTTTGAAATTAACAACTAAAGCCTACGATGATGAGAGTTATACTTTATTTAATCCTTTTGATCGCCCTGCAATCCTGTGCGACAAAAAAAGATACTAGGAAACAATTACTTCCTGACGGCATACAATCGGCCACAGAAGAACGGTATGAAATAGTGGGGAATCAGAAGAAACTGTTGACGAAAAAGGAAATGGTTTTTACGAAGAATGGCCGTATCAAATCTTCTAAAACGGTTGATGCTTCTGGTAAGATAGTGCAGGAAACCAAAAAGAAATTATGGTTTGTAGAGGAAATCTATCCTGATAAGGAAAAGCTGTACCGCAAGACACGTTGGAAACCCAACCAACGCGAACGCATCAGCACGTATGAAAAGAAGCGTGATAAGGCAAGCGAAAGCATTTATCATTATAACAAGGATGGAACGATTGCTAAGATTGTAGATAATTTGAAGTCTTTTGAAACGCAGTATTTCTATTATTCCGACAATGAGCTCACTAAAATTGTGACCAAGGACAAAGAGGGCAATGTTATAGATGAGGTGATGATAAGCTGTACTGAAAAAGATGAAAAAGGTACTTGTTTAAAGCAAACTAGAACTTCGGCTCAAAAGAAGTATAAGGAGGAGGTGCTTTTTACTCCGGTTTATGGGGGGGATAGAATATTGCTTTTATATTAAATAGAAGCGTTAGTTTTTATTGACCACGAGTTTATAAGTAGGATCCTCCAAAATATTCACCTCAATAATCGCTTCGGCATTTTTAAGCAAGGCAATACAGTCTGGGCTCAAATGACGCAGCTGCACTTTCTTGCCTACTTTGCTATAACGGCTCGTGATGGCATTCAAGGCTTCGATAGCCGACATGTCTACAATGCGGCTTTCCTTGAAGTCAATAATTACTACTTCGGGATCTTCCTGTACCTCAAATTTTTCTGCAAATCCTGTTACCGAACCAAAGAACAGGGGGCCGAATATTTCATAATGCTTCACGCCGTTTTCATCGATGTGTTTTCGGGCGCGGATGCGTTTTGCATTGTCCCAGGCGAAAACTAAGGCGGCAATAATGACACCTATTAATACGGCTAAAGCCAAATTGTGAAGCAAGACGGTAATCAGGGTAACAGCAATCATCACAAAAACATCCGATTTTGGCATTCTTTTGAAGATGCGTAAACTTGCCCATTCGAAGGTTCCAATCGCTACCATAATCATTACTCCTGTCAAGGCCGCCATCGGTAGTAGTTCGATAACCGGAGCTCCCACCAAGATGATGGTAAGTATCGTTAAAGCTGCCACAATCCCCGAAAGTCTTGCCCTAGACCCCGCTGAAAGGTTCACTAATGTTTGTGCAATCATCGGGCAACCACCCATGCCAAAGAAAAAGCCGTTTGCCAGATTCGCAGTACCTTGAGCCAAACATTCACGGTTGCTGTTTCCTTTTGTGGCGGTAATTTCATCGACTAAATTTAGCGTAAGCAATCCTTCGGTCAAGCCAACAGCTGCCATGATCAAGGCAAAAGGGAAGATGATTTGCAGGGTTTCTAAACTAAAAGGAATATTCGGGATATGAAAAGGAGGCAGGCTTCCGCTAACGGAGGCGATGTCTTTCACTTGTTTGGTGTCGATATCAAAAAGCAATACTACGCCAAAAACGATGATAATGGCGACTAGCGAAGCCGGAATTGCTTTGGTGATTTTGGGCAAAAATACTACAATGGCAATCGTCAAGGCAACAAGTCCTGCCATGATGAGGAAGGGGGTTCCTGTGAGCCATTCGACTTGTCCGTTGACTACGGTTTTAAATTGCTCGAATTGGGCCATGAAAATCACAATTGCCAATCCGTTGACGAAGCCAAACATTACAGGCTGAGGTACAAGCCGAATGAACTTGCCGAGTTTTAAAAGTCCGACAGCAATTTGTATCACTCCTGCCAAGGCTATGGCTCCAAAAACATATTCCAGTCCGTGGGATTTCATCAAGGCAATCAAAACAATCACGGTTGCACCAGCACCACCCGATATCAATCCCGGACGACCACCAAAAATGGCGGTTATCAATCCCATTATAAAAGCGCCATATAAACCTACCAAAGGAGGAAACCCTGCAAGAATTGCAAAGGATAGAGATTCGGGAATCATGGTCATAGCAACAGTTAGTCCGGCCAATATTTCGGTCTTATAGTTAACTTTTTGGGAGAGGTCGAAGAGGTTAAATGCTATTTTCATGAGGTTTTGATAATAGTGCAAAAGTAGTATTTTTAGACCTAATAGAATTCGTGTTTAGTTTTGATGTATTTTAGTTCGGTAAAAGATCCGTTTATGATGAAAAATAGAATTCAGATCCTACTGACAGTTACAGTACTTTTGTTTGTTGTGGTTCTTGTATCGGCATACATTCAAAAAGATACTGATGATCGTTTTGTGACCTATAGTGTCGATCCTACCCAAAAGCAGGTGAAGATGTACTGGAAAAATGAAAAGCAAGAGCATTTCAAAAGTATCCAAAATTTAAAAACATGGCTGGGGAAACACAATCAGAAGTTAGAATTTGCCATGAATGCCGGAATGTATAAAAAGGACAATTCGCCTCAGGGACTTTATATCGAAAAAACAAAAATACTTTCGCCTCTTGATACTGCTGTTGGGAATGGCAATTTTTATATGAAACCCAATGGCGTTTTTTATCTGACAACTAAAAACAAGGCAGTAATTTGTGAGACTGAAACGTTTAAAAACACATCAGAAATACAGTATGCAACACAATCGGGACCAATGTTGGTGATTGATGGAAAGATTCATCCCGATTTTAAAGAAGGTTCGCCAAATGTGCATATCCGAAATGGTGTTGGGACATTGCCTGATGGCAAAATTGTTTTTGCAATGTCTAAGAAGGAAATCAACTTCTATGATTTTGCGGCATATTTTAAAAGTTTGGGATGCAAGAATGCGTTGTATTTGGATGGATTTGTATCCAGGACCTATTTGCCAAAGGAAAACTGGATGCAAATTGATGGAAATTTTGGAGTTATAATTGGAGTTGTTGAATGATGAAAAAACTATACATCTTTAGCGGACTTGGAGCCGACAAACGCGTATTCAAGTATTTGGACTTTTCAGGTTTTGATGTCACTTTTATAAAATGGATTGCACCAGTAGATAAGGAAACCATCGAAGACTATGCAAAACGATTGACGAAACAAATTAAAACAGAAAAGCCAATCTTGATAGGATTATCCTTTGGAGGAATCATGGCGACAGAAGTAGCGAAGCAGATCCAAACGGAGAAAATCATACTGATTGCTTCGGCAAAAACAAAAAACGAAGTTCCTTTTTATTATCGCTTCATGGGAGCTTTGCAACTTCATAAACTCGTACCCACACAATTAATGAAGCACGCCAATTTTTTTAGTTTTTGGTTATTTGGCATAAAAAAGCAAGAAGATAAAAAGCTGCTAACTGAGATATTGGAGGATACAGATCCACGTTTCCTGAAATGGGCAATCGATGCAATCGTTAATTGGAAGAATATAAAAGCACCTCAGAATTGTTTTCACATCCACGGCTCATCGGATAAAATCCTGCCACTACGATTTGTAAAAGCTAATAGTATAGTAGAAGGTGGAGGTCACTTTATGACCATAAATAAGCATGAGGAATTAAGCCTGACAATTAGGCAATACCTTTAAATTGATAACCTTATAATCGATAAGCTAATTTTTTTACTTCCAAAATCTTATAAACCTTCTTCAAAATTTCATAATGCAATTCATTTCAAGCTGTTGTTTCTTTGTAATGAACATTAAAATAAAACAATTATGAAAGCAGTATATGTAGCATTATTATCGTTAGCGATTTTTTCATGCAAGAACACGAACGACGAAGCCAAAGTATATGAAGATGCAAAGCAAGTAGCAATTGATTCTATGAAAATGGAAATGGCCAAGCAAAAAGTGATTGACTCTATGAAATTAGAAGCTCAAAAGCAACAAGAAGCAGCTAAGCGAGAAGTTGTAGTGGTGAATCAAGCCGCTCCAGCAGCTACCACGACCACTACAGAAAGAAAAAAATGGAGTTCGGCAGCTAAAGGAGCTGTAATTGGAGCTGGCGTTGGTGCTGCAACAGGAGCTATCGTAAGTAAGAAAAAAGGAGAAGGAGCCATCATTGGTGGTTTGGCAGGAGCTGGTGTTGGTGCCGGAACAGGAGCCATTATTGATTCTAAGAAGAAAAAATAACAACCCACTATATATTCCCCGAAAACGCGTTTGAGATCTATTTCAAACGCGTTTTTTTATTTGCCCAAAACCACTCAAACCTTTAAACCCTTAAACTTTAAACCTTTTTGAATCCTATTACATTATAAATACTTATTTTTGCACTCTTATTTAGAATATTTCCTGATGCAAAAATCCCTAAAGATAGCCGTTGTAGGTTCTGGACTTGTTGGTACGCTATTGGCTATTTATTTAAAGAAAGCAGGGCATACGGTTCATGTTTTCGACAGAAGTCCTGATATCAGGAAGATCCAATTCTCGGGACGTTCGATTAATCTTGTCATGTCAAATCGTGGTTGGAAAACCCTAAAAGATATTGGACTTGATGAAGAGATCAAGAAGATAGGAATTCCTGTAGACAAGCGTGCGATTCACATGGCCGATAAGCTCAACTATCAATATTATGGAAAGGATGGCGAAGCTATTTTTTCGCTTTCAAGGGGATTGCTAAACCGCAAGATGATCGATTTGGCGGAAGCCGAAGGAGTAGAGTTCTTCTTTGATCATAAGGTGTGGGATGTTACCCTGTCGGATGCATCACTTCATATTGGAGAAACCGAAAGAGGGGAGTGGGAAGAATTAAAGTACGATAAGGTTTTTGGTGCCGATGGTGCTTTTTCGAGAGTACGACACAGGATGCAACGCCAAAGTATGTTTAATTATTCGCAGGAATTTTTAAAGATAGGTTACAAGGAGCTTAATATTCCGGCTAATGCCGATGGAACTCATAAGATTGATAAAAACTCTTTGCACATCTGGCCTCGTGGCGAATTTATGCTGATGGCATTGGCTAATCCTGATGGAAGTTTCACGTGCACGTTGTTTATGCCACATGAAGGGGAGAATTCTTTCGAAAATTTAAAAGACAAGGAAGCATTGGTGGCTTTTTTCGCCAATCATTTCCCTGATACAAAAGAAGTGATCCCGAATTTGGTGGAAGATTTCTTTAAAAATCCTACGAGTTATTTGGTTACGATGAAGTGTTTTCCTTGGACATTTGAAGACAAAGTGGCCTTGATTGGTGACGCCTGTCATGCAATAGTTCCTTTTTATGGTCATGGAATGAATGCTGGTTTTGAAGACATCACCATTTTGAGTGAAATCATGGAAAAACACGGTGATGATTGGGAAACCATTTTCAAGGAATATGAACAATCCAGAAAACCAAATGCTGATGCGATTGCCGAACTTTCCTATAGAAATTTTATGGAAATGAGTTCGAAAACGGCTGATGAAAAGTTCCTGCTTCAGAAAAAAATAGAAAAACATTTCTCGGAAAAACACCCTGATAAATGGATGCCTTTATATAGTCGAGTAACCTTTAGTTCACATCCCTATTCCGAAGCTTTGGCAATGGGCGATTTCCAGGATGGTATCATGAAGCAGGTTTTGGAGATGGAAAATATCGAGACTATTTGGGATAGTAAGGAAGTGGAGGAGAAGATCATTTCGCTATTAAATCACAAATAAAAAATTCCAAAAAACAAATAAATTCCAAGTTTCAATACCTAGATTATAAATAAAAATTCCAAACGGTTGCTAGAGGCAAAGGTTTGGAATTTTTTATTTACCATATATTGGTATTTGAAATTTATTTGTTTTTTGAAATTTGTTTTTTGGAGTTTTAAACAATTATTTTTTAAACAACTTGGTCAGTACACCAAAAACACCTCTAATAAAGGTAGCACTTGTAAGTACTTTTATAACCCCTTTTGTGGTTTGGCTCATGGGTTCAGAACCCGTTTTTCGCTCTTGCTTTTCTTCTTGTTTTTTAGCTTCAATTTCTTTTTCTTCGGATTCTATCGCTTGAATCTTTTTATTGAGCATTTCATAGGCACTTTCCCTATCGATAACTTCGCTGTATTTTTTAACTAGCTTCGACTTGCTGTTTATTGTTGCAATTTCATTTTCTGATAAGACATCCATTCTGCTCATTGGAGCCCTCATCATGGTTGCAGCAAGAGGTGTCGGAACCCCTTTTTCGTTCAAGGCAGTAACCAAAGCTTCTCCGATTCCAAGACTAGTCAAAGTTTCATCGGTTTTATAATAATCAGAAAGCGGATAATTCTCGGCAGTCATCTTGATGGCTTTTCGATCATTTGCAGTAAAAGCTCTCAAGGCATGTTGAATTTTCAAGCCTAATTGTGCCAAAACAGCACTTGGAACGTCCATCGGATTCTGGGTTACAAAATAAATCCCGACACCTTTAGATCGAATTAGTTTTACAATACTTTCAATTTGATCCAATAATGTTTTGCTGGCTTCATTAAATATAAGGTGTGCTTCATCGATAAAAATTACAAGTTCTGGTTGTCCAGAATCGCCTTGTTCGGGCATTTGTTGGTAGATTTCGGCTAATAAACTCAACATAAAGGTAGAGAATAATTTCGGCTTGTCTTGAATGTCGGTAAGACGTATTATATTAATGTAGCCTTTTCCGTTTTCGTCAATTCGCATCAAATCATTAATATCGAATGACATTTCTCCGAAAAATAAATCACCGCCTTGCTGTTCCAGTTCTATGATCTTTCTAAGGATTGTTCCTGTTGTTGAGGTCGAAATCTTGCCATAATGTTCCTCAATTTCTGCTTTTCCTTCTTCAGTTATATAATTAATGACTTTTTTGATGTCCTTCAAATCGAGCAATGGCATCTTGTTGTCATCACAATATTTGAATATTACCGAAACAACTCCAGCTTGAGTATCGTTGAGGTTGAGTATTCGCGAAAACAACACTGGTCCAAACTCGGAAACTGTAGCTCTAAGTCTTACACCATTTTGAGCAGAAAGTGTCATCAGCTCTACCGGAAATCCAGAGGTAGAATAGGGCAAGCCAATTTTAGCATGTCGTTCGGTGATAAAAGGAAGTTCTTCTCCTGGTTGAGCGATTCCGCTGAAATCTCCCTTAATGTCCATCATCAAGACAGGAATTCCAAAGGAAGATAATTGTTCGGATAAAACTTGAATTGTTTTGGTTTTTCCAGTACCTGTAGCTCCTGCAATTAGTCCGTGGCGGTTTAAAGTCTTGAGCGGAATTTTAACGAGTGTATCTTGTAAAGCTTCACCATCAAGTAGAGCGCCACCTAGAATAATGCTCTCACCTTTGGAAGAATATCCTTGATTTATGTGTGCGGAAAACACTTCTTTTTTTGACATTTTGTATCGGAATTAGATTATTATTGGACTAAACGTATTAACAAAAATAGAATACTTTTTGATTTGGCAATTATTTTGAATGAAAATATTGATGAATTCACGAGTTTCAATGTAAATTTAATGTTATGCACAATATAATTAACAAGAATGGAGTTATTAAACAAGACGAATTGCTGTTGAAGTTTTGACAACGAAAAGAATGAAAATCGTAATCTGATTATTAAATTTTGAATAATTTCTAACGAAATCGATTTATTATTAAAAATAAGAGATTTAATATTGGTTTAACATGGTGTTATTGATATCAAAAATTATTGTTAATAATCAATAAAAAAGGAATTTTTATTTTTTTATATGATGTAAAAATATAAATTTGTCATTCTGATAATAATCATTAAAAGAAACCTTAAGAATTAAGTATTATTAAAATTTTTAAAAACTAAAATTTAAAAAAAGATGGCAAACGCAAATGTAGCGCAGAAAGAAAATGGTTCAAATGGAGGTAATTTATTCTCTGGACTAGTAATTGTAGCATGTATTGGTATAGGAATACTTATATGGAAATATGTAATGGGTGCTGGGTCAAATTTTGAAGGCGGTGATAATACAGGTCATCCACTACCAGGAAACTATTTGGCGATGGTTTACAAAGGAGGAAAAATTGTACCAGTTTTGATGGGATTGTTATTAATGGTAGTTGTTTTCTCTATTGAGCGTTTCTTCGTAATATCTAAAGCTGCTGGAACAGGAAGCTTGGATAAATTCATGAAAAATGTACAGGAAAACATTCATGCAGGTAACATTGAGGCTGCAATTGCTGATTGTGACAAACAAAAAGGTTCAGTTGCAAACTCTATCAAAGCTGCTTTGATAAAATATAATGAAGTTAAAAAAGAAGGTTTCGATAGCGAAGCTGCTGCAGAAACTATTCAAAAAGAAATCGAAGAGGCTACTTCATTAGAAATGCCAATGTTAGAAAAAAATATGACAATTCTTTCTACTTTAGTATCTCTGGGAACTCTTGCAGGTCTTTTGGGAACTGTAATGGGGATGATCACGGCGTTTGGTGCCTTGGCGACTTCTGGAACTCCTGATCAAGCTGCTCTTGCAAATGGTATCTCTGAAGCACTTATCAATACTGCAACAGGTATCTCTACTTCTGCATTGGCAATTATTGCTTATAACTTCTTTACTTCTAAAATCGATACTTTGACGTATTCTATTGATGAGGCAGGTGCTACAATCGTTGGTACTTACAGAAGATTCAGAGGAAGTTTAAGAAACTAATATTAATAATTTATAGCTTTCTATAAATATTAAAAAACAAATATGGCTAAAGTAAAAATGTCCAAAAAGGCTACGGCAATCGATATGACTGCTATGTGTGATGTTGCTTTCCTTTTGCTGACTTTCTTTATCTTGACTGCAACGGCAAAACAACCAGAGCCATTGCCAGTTGAAACGCCTTCGTCTACGGTACAAGTAAAATTACCAGAAACAGATCTGGCGATTATTACGATAGGAGATAGCGGTAAAGTATTCTTCGGTGTTAAAGCTCCAGATGTTAGAATTAGAACATTGGAAGCAATTTCAGATGAATATAAAATTTCATTTACCGATGAAGAAAAGAAACGTTTCAGTTTGATGGAGGAGTTCGGAGTTCCAGTAAATCAATTAAGAACATTAATTGCTTTATCCGCTTCAGAAAGAAATCAGAAAGGTTTGCAATCAGGTATTCCTCATGATTCATTGAATAATCAATTGGAAAAATGGGTAAAAGCTGCAAGAAATGCAAATGCTGAAGTGAATGAAAAGCAATTGAATTTTGCAATCAAAGGCGATGCTAAAGAACAGTATCCAGAAATCAAAAAGATAATGGATATTTTGCAAAAACAGAAAGTAAACAAATTCAATTTGGTTACTGGTTTAAGAAGTGATAATTTTTAATATAAAAAATATAAAATGGCACAATTAGATACTGGCGACAGTGGAGGTGGTAAAAAAGGTGGCAAAGTAAGAAGTAAAAAACAGAACTCTTCCGTCGATTTAACGGCAATGGTGGATTTGGCTTTCTTATTGATTACATTCTTTATGTTAACAACCTCTTTGTCAAAGCCGCAATCGATGGATTTGGCTATGCCGGATAAAGATGACACTAGTGAACCAGTTAAAATTGCTCAAGAGAGAACGCTTAATATCCTTGTTGGACCGGATAATAAGATTAAGACTTATATGGGGCAATTGAATGAGCCAGTCGAACCTTTGAAGGATAATAAATACGGCAGAGAAGGAATTCGTAAAGATATCCAAGAAAAAATGGTTTCAGTTCCTCAATTGATGGGTGATCCTAAAAAAGGGTTAATCGTTTTGATAAAAGCGCATAAAGAATCTACTTATAAGAATCTTGTAGATGTTTTGGACGAAATGGCAATTAGCAAAGTTACTGTTTATGCAATTGTTGACATCACTAAAGAAGAAGAAGCATTGTTTGATAATTAGAACAAAAGTTCTTAATTAAAATAAGAGATATGAAATTAGATATATATAAACAGAAATGGATTGATATGGTCTTCGAAGGTCGTAACAAAAGTTATGGTGCCTACGAATTGCGTAAAAAAAATCCAAGAACCACTTTGATAGCTCTGGCAATTGGTGCTTTTGTTTTTGCTTCTTTGTTAGCATTGCCTTTAATTGATTGGGGAAGCGATAAAGAGGAAGAAGCTGAAAAAGTTACTATGGTTGATATGGCTACAATTGCTCCACCACCAGATGAACCAAAGCCATTGATCCCACCACCACCACCACCACCACCTGCGCCAAAAATTGATGAAGTAAAATTTGTTAAGCCTAAGGTTGTAAAGAAGGAAGAAGTTGTGGAGGAAATCAAGACAATTGAGGAACTTAAGGATAAAAACGTCGGTACTAAAGACGTTAAAGGTAGAGATGATGGTAAAATCGTTATCGATGAGCCGTCTGGTGATGGTCCAAACACAGATCAAAAAATTGTAGAGGACAATCAAATCTACAATGCAGTAGAAGTAAAACCTGATTTCCCTGGAGGAATTCAAAAGTTTTATGACTTCGTAGGTAAAAACTACCGTGTTCCAGAAGGTGAAGATCTAAAAGGAAAAGTTTTTGTTCAATTCGTAGTTGAAAAGGATGGTTCTTTAACAGATATCAAAGTAATGAGAGATCTAGGTTATGGAACAGGAAAAGAAGCTATTAGAGTTTTGCAAAAATCTCCAAAATGGAAACCAGGTATCCAAAATGGTCGTCCAGTTAGGGTTTTATATTCATTACCAATCAGCATTGTGTCTGGGAATTAAGGAATGAATAACCGTGAAAATACACATCAAAGAGTTCAGAAATCGCTTAAAGGGCGATTTCTGCTCGTTTTAGGAATATTGTTTTTCCTGATCTATTTCGTTTTAGGATTGATAATCATCTTCTGGAAAAAATTTCCAATTGCATTATCTGACAATTACCGAATAGCTTTTGGGGTACTTCTAATCGTTTATTCTTTTCTAAGGTTTGTGCGTCTCATGCAAAAAAAATAACCAAAATAATCTTTTTATGAAAACACTTTTTTTTAAAATAGTATTCTTTATCGGATTGATTACTGTAGTTGTTTTTGCATGTAAGGAAAAATCAGATCAACCTGAAAAATTGGAAGAAACAATTTTGGAAGGAACAGCGACCATCTATGTAGATCAAACACTTCAGCCAATTATTGAAGATCAAACAGATGTTTTCGAAAGCCAATACAGAGCTAAACTTTCTTTGGTTAATAAAACAGAATCTGAAATTGTAAACGACCTGCTTTCGGATAAAGCTCAAATTGCAATTTTAACTAGAAAACTCACTACGCAAGAAGAGAATCATTTTAAGCAAAAGAAAATCACCCCTAAAGTTACCCATTTTGCATCGGATGCAATTGTTTTTGTGACGAATAAAAATTCAAATGATACACTTATCGACTTGCAAGAAGTAATCAACTTATTGCAAGAAAAAGAGAGCAAGATAAAGGGGTTAGTTTTTGAGAATCCTAATTCTAGTATAGTCAGTTATATGAACAACTTGGCAGGAGTTAAAAATGGTCAAAAAAAGAACATTTATTCTCTAAATTCTCAAAATGAAGTATTAGAATATGTAACTAAAAACCCAGGAACTATTGGCGTTATAGGTCTTAATATATTGGTACAACCTTACTCAGAAACTGAGCAATATTTGGACAATATTTCCGTTATGAGTGTCAGAAATGTTAAAAATCAGCCTAACAGTACTATGTACTACAAACCGAATCAATCCAATCTAGGCGAGGGTTTATATCCCTTGAAGCGTCCAATCTATATGTTAAATTATCAAGGAAAGGACGGTTTGGGTATGGGATTTGCTTCTTTTGTAGCAGGAGAGATCGGCCAAAGGATTATTCTAAAGTCAGGATTATTGCCTGTTAGAATTCCATCAAGAGAGCTGAATGTCCGAAATGAATTATAAAATAATAAATAAATCAGAATACTATGAACAAGTTAAAAATTTTCAGCATTGCCCTACTTGCATTCGGAACCGGAGCTTATGCTCAAGATTTGGAGCAAGCTAAAAAAGCAATTGATGCTGAACAGTACGAAAAAGCCAAAAAGATTTTAAAAACCCTAATCAATACTAAAGCTGACGAAGGAAAAAATTTCTTTGTTCTAGGTAATTTATACCTTACTCAAAAGTTAGAGGATTCAGCTAAAGTAACTTATGAAAAAGGTTTGTTAGCCAAAAAAGAAGCTAATTTTAACTACATAGGTCTTGGTCAGATTGATTTAGATAATGGAAATGTAGCAGCTGCTAAAGCAAATTTTGACAAAGCTACTGCCGATATGCGAAGAAAAGATTTCGAAGAGTTCATGTATATTGGTCGTGCCTATATGAATATCGAAAAACCGGATTACAAAACAGCTCTTGTTCATATCAATAAAGCCAAAGCAATCCAACCAATGGATGCCCAAGTATTACTTTCGTTAGGTGATGCCTACAAAGGAGATGGAAATGTAAACGAAGCTTATTCAGCTTACCGTAATTCTTTTGATGCTGACAATTCAGTTTTAAGAGCAAAATTGCAATTAGGTGTTATTACAAAAGGTTCAAAAGCTTTCAAAGAAGCAAAAGCGGCTTTTGATAACATCTTGGCAACCAACCCTAATTATGGTCCAGCTTATAGAGAAATTGCAGAAACCTATTATTTATGGGGACTTAACGATAAAGCTCAATATGCTGCCTACAATAAATTAGCAATTCAAAACTATGAGAAATACATGAGTTTGACCGATTATTCGTTGGATTCTCGTATGCGTCATGCCGATTTCCTTATCTTGACAAAAGACTATGCAGCTTTGGAAAAGGAAGCAAATGAAATGCAAAAATTAGACAAAGTAAATCCTAGAATTCTACGTTATCTAGGATATTCAGCTTTCGAAAACAATAATCCAGATGCAGCAATCAAGGCTTTGAACGATTTCTTGGCAAAAAGCAATGCAAAACCAATTGGTCGTGACTACTTATATTTAGGTATGGCAAAAACCAATAAAGCATTGACAACAACTACAGATGCCGAAGGAAAACCTGTAAGTACTGTTGACCAAACCCTATTTGCTGGCGGAGTTGCAGATATCAGCAAAGGTGTTGAAATGGATCCAGCAATGGCAAACGAATTGAATGATATCGGAAAAAAATTCTTCGACTTAAAATTATACAACGAAGCAGCTGCTATCTATGAAGTGGCTACAACTAATCCTGACTCGAGAAACTTTCTTTATGACAATTTCTATTTGGGATATGCTTTATACTTTGGTAATGTAAATTTAGAAGAAGGCCAAACCATAGATCCTGCAATTGTGGCAAAAGCAAATACAGCTTTCGCAAATGTTATCGCTGCTTCACCAACAACTCAAGATGCTTATATCTACAAAGCCCGTATAAACAGTTTGTTAGAAAATGACGCTGTAGCACAGGCGGAAATGGTTAAAAACTATGAAGATTTTATCAGAGTAGTAACCGAAAAAGGTCCTGAAGAAATGGCCAAGCCAGCAAACAAAACAAAATTTGTAGAAGCTTACAATAACTTAGGAATTCATTTTGCAAAAACCGATAAAGCAAAAGCAAAAGAATATTTCCAAAAAGCTTTAGCCATCGATCCAACAGATGAAACAGCAATAAGCACTTTAAAATTATTGTAATATAATTTAAGAATAAACTAAAACCGATAACATTACGCGTTATCGGTTTTTTTTATTTAGGAGCAAATCGCTCGGGCATTTTCAGAAACCATATTCCTGCTGGAGCCACTCGCTTTGCAACAGCTCTTACGGCAGTTGCAAGAGCTCAAACAATGTCACCATCAGGGCTATGATAATAACTTTAGGCATCTTTTAAACATTTGTAAAAAAGAACCTTATCTTTGCAAACTATTTAAAAAATAAAATGTTACCAAAAGAAATACAAACCGAAGTCGAAAAAGGAACCATGCTTCCGCTAATGGAAGAGTTCTATACTATCCAAGGCGAGGGGTATCACACAGGAACAGCTGCCTATTTTATCAGAATTGGCGGATGCGATGTAGGTTGTCACTGGTGTGATGTAAAGGAAAGCTGGAATGCAGCAATTCATCCACCAACCCATATCGATCATATCGTAGAAAATGCTTCAAAATATTCCGAAACGGTTGTCATCACAGGGGGAGAACCTTTAACGTGGGACATGACTTTACTTACGCAAATGTTAAAAGACAGAAACCGTCGTGTTCATATCGAAACATCTGGAGCCTATCCTTTAACTGGAACCTGGGATTGGATTTGTCTCTCGCCAAAGAAAAACAAACTTCCAACCCAAACCGTGTATGATAATGCACACGAACTAAAAGTCATTATCTACAACAAACACGATTTTATCTTTGCCGAAGAACAAGCCGAAAAAGTAAACAGCAATGCCATTCTATTTCTTCAACCCGAATGGAGCAAAAAAGAAGAAATGACTCCCTTGATTGTTGATTATGTTATGAACAATCCAAAATGGAGAGTTTCGTTGCAAACACATAAATATCTAAATATTCCATAAGCATGCAAAAGATACTCTTGCTTTTGTTGATGTTTTCTATGTCAGAAACAACTTTTGCTCAAACCACAGATACAGAAAACAACGTTTCATCTGATGAAAAAATTTATTATGATGTAAACTCAAAACCTGAATTTGTTGGCGGTATGCAAGAATTCTACAATTTTGTTGGCCAAGAATTTAAAGTACCAAATGTGAAAAAATTGAAAGGAAATATTCTCGTTCAATTTGTTGTAGAAAAAGATGGAAGTCTTTCAGATATCAAAGTATTAAAAGATATTGGTCACGGAACAAAAGAAGAAACTATCCGAGTTTTATCGAAATCACCAAAATGGATTGCAGGAAAACAAAAAGGAATACCAGTTAGGGTTTTATATACATTACCCATAACCATTGCTTCATCGAAATAAAAATTTAAAACGTCTTTTCAGACGTTTTTTGTTTAGTATAATTTCGCTAAATAATCAAAATGTTCGCCTTCTGAAATCAATTCACATTTCAAACCGTTATCAAAACAAGCATTCTGCAACGTATTATAATCTAAATACAACCATTCAAATGTATCTTCTCTCTCCTTTTTATACGTAACTGTAAAAGTGACTTCACCATAATAATTGTTAGATGGAATCCATTTTCCGCCGTCTTCATCTTCATCAAACATGTAAATGATATCTGAACTGTCAATTAAAATCTGTCCGCCAGGGTTTAGCAAAGATTTCAATTTCTGAAGAAATAGTGGCGTTTTATTCAATGTGCCAAATATTCCTGTTCCATTCATCAATAATAGAATGGTGTCAAACTTATTGGTAGCTGAATCCAAATCCAAAACATCCATTGCAACTGCATTTTTCAATCCTCGAAGTTGGCAACATTCAATTGCATTTGCCGAGATGTCGATTGAAGTGACATCCAAATTCTTTTTGTTTTGAAGATATAAGCTATGACTTCCAGCTCCACATCCAATATCAAGTACTTTTCCTTTGGAGAGTTCAAGCGCTTTTTGTTCAATCGAAGGCATTTCTTCAAATGAACGAAACAAATAAGCAACCGACATTTCATCTTCTTCAGAAATAGAAGTTTCGGTAATCAAGTCTTCAGGAGTATTATTAGTTTGATAATCTAAAATGGCTTTTCCAAAAAGATCTTTCATTGCGTGTTTATGAGTTTAAAGGGTTATAAGTTTAAAAGTTGTTTAACTTTGCAACTCAACTTTAAAATTTAAACTTGAAACCACAATTAAACGAACTCGGAAAACTAGCCAAAGATAAGCATATCGAAAATAAAAAGTATTTTGATAAGCTCAAAAAGAAACCGCCACGGGATTTAGATTATGTGATGCAGGAACTCCACGACAGAGAATTTAAGAAAACGGATTGTCTGAAATGTGCGAATTGTTGTAAAACAACAGGCCCGCTTTTCACGTTGGCAGATATTGAAAGGATTTCAAAATCGTTCCGCCAAAAACCCCAACAGTTTATCGATCAATATTTGAGAATAGATGAAGATAACGATTATGTGCTAAAAAGTGTTCCATGTACTTTTCTGGATGCCGATAATTATTGTATGATTTATGATGTCAGACCAAAAGCATGTAGAGAATTTCCACACACTGACAGAAAAAAGTTTCAGCAAATTACGGATTTGACGTTAAAGAATGTTTCAATCTGTCCAGCAGCTTTCAATATTGTAGAGGAAATGAAGAAAAAAATAAAGCTCTAAATGAAAAACCCTGCCGAGAAGCAGGATCTTTTTTATACAAACATATAATCGTCAGAAGTTTCAATCAAATCTAAAGTTCGTCCTCGAACACTGTCAATAAAATTAGTGATTCGTATTTCAAGGTATTCAATCATTCTTTGAACCCAGATTTTGGCTTGAACAAAAAGTTCAATACCCTTTTCAATACCTTCGTTAATAAATGCAATGAACTTCTTGAGTTCATCCATAAAGGTCAATATAATTTCAGCTCTTTTCATATCAATAGATTTGGTTTATTGTTGTTTTAATAATTCCCACTAATTTAAGGAATAGCTAGATAATAATGAATAATCGATATGATAAAATTTTCTTATTTTTTCAAATGCACAATATATTAGTAAATTAAGTATTGTTGTCGCATGATTCTAAATTCCTCCAAACCCAGTATCCAACTTTCTCTAATTTGTTCTTCAGGCATTCCGGCCTGAATTTGAAACTGAAGCGTTTTGTTTCCCGCTAATTTGGTGAAAAAGGGAGTAAAAAATTTACTTTTGTCCAATGTTTCTTGATAGGCTCTTATAAGCCATTTTAATTCCAATCGGGTTACTTTTTCTACGTTTCGCAAATCTTCGCCATAACAATTCAATCCTTTATTTGGCGGATTGGTCGAACCTACATTAGGTTCTGGTTTAAATGAAAATCCAGTATTTGGCAAATAAGGTGAGCCATAAACTTGAAATTGCATATCAGTTCCTCTTCCAATACTCACATTTGTCCCCTCAAAAAAACACAAACTTGCATACAAATTGATGGATTGGTCGTTTGGTAAGTTTGGTGAAGGTTTTACAGGAAGGCTATAAGGCATTTCGCGATTATAATTTTCACAGGGAATAATTTTCACTTCACATTGAATCCCGTTTGCCAGCCATCCTTGACCGTTAATCATCAAAGCATATTCTCCAATAGTCATGCCGTGCAAAACCGGTATCGTATGCATCCCGATAAAACTTGAATGTTCGGGTTCTAGAATGGGCCCATCGATAATTCCGCCATTCGGATTTGGCCTATCCAAAATAATCAATGGGATTCCTTGTTCTGCACAAGCTTCCATGATATAATGTAGGTGCGAAATATAAGTATAAAAACGAGCCCCAACATCTTGCAAGTCAAAAAGCAGAACATCAATTCCTTCTAATTGTTCTTTGCTGGGTTTTTTGCTGTTTCCATATAAGGATAAAATAGGTAAGCCAGTTTTCGTGTCTTTTCCATCGGTAATCAGTTCTCCATTTGCCGCAGTTCCCCTAAAACCATGTTCAGGAGCATAAATCTTAACCAGTTCAACATCTTTTTGTTTGACCAAATAATCAACAATATGTTCCGTTTTGGTAATTTTGCTTTCTCTAATGCCTAACTTTTTTGTTTGTTTAACTATAGAATCATAAGTAATCAATCCCGTTTGATTGGTCACAATGCCAACTTTTTTATTTTCGATCAAGTCGAAATAGCTCAAAACGTTATCAGCACCTGTTAGAAACCTCTCCGATTTCATTTTCGTTTTGACTGTTGTTTCGGATGGAACAGAATAATTCACCTTTGCCTTGGTTTTGCAAGAGGTAAAAACTGCTAGAATAAAAACCATTTTCAAGGTTTTGGAAATTTTTATGTTTTGAATGGTTTTAGAAAAAGAAATCATTTTTCGAAGAATATAATTATTAGTAAAATTGGCGTAAATTAAACGCTAAAGCTGTATTTTTGAAAATCAAATCAGCAAAAATATCAAATTGAATCTAGAATATTTTATAGCCAAAAGATTAATTACTGCTAAAAACCATAAAAGTAGTATATCTGCACCAATTATAAAAATTGCAATCTCAGCGATTGCCATCGGAATGATTATGATGATTGTTTCCGTAGCAACCGGAATAGGGCTAAAACAAAAGATTCGTCAAAAGGTTTCAGATTTCAACGGACATGTTACTATTTCTAATTATGACGGCAATCAATCCGAAGTCAGTTTGGTTCCAATTTCTACTAATCAAGATTTCTATCCAAAATTCAAATCCATTCCAGAGGTGAATCACATTCAAGCAGTCGCTACAAAGATGGGAATCATCAGAACCGAAACTGCTTTTGAAGGGATACTATATAAAGGAGTAGGTAAGGAATATCAATGGGATAATATAAAGGAGTATTTAGTTCAAGGCAGAATTCCAAATCTCACACAAGATATTAACGAAGAAGTAATTATTTCAAAATTCCTTGCCGATCGATTGAAGTTAAAAGTTGGTGATAAGTTCACGACTTTCTTTATGAAGGACGAAGTAAACAAGATTCCAAACCGTCGAGCCTTCTTGATAACCGGAATTTTCAACTCAGGATTTCCTGAATTTGATGCCAAATATGTTTTGGGAGATATCCGTCATATCCAAAGAATGAATAAGTGGACTCAAGATGAAGTCGGTTCCTTCGAGGTTTTTGTAAACGATTTTGATAATATCGAAACGATAGGAAAAGAAGTTTACAATAATACATTCAATAAAGCAGATGCAAGTAAAGCATTAGATACAAAAACCATCATCGAAAAATACTTCTATATATTTGAATGGCTCAAAATGTTCGACATAAACATCCAGGTCATTTTAATTGTAATGATAATCGTTGCTACCATTAATATGATAGTAGCACTTCTGGTTCTCATCCTCGAGCGAACACAAATGATAGGGATTTTAAAGTCACTAGGAGCTAACAACTGGACTGTTAGAAAAATTTTCCTTTTCAATGCTTCGCATCTAATATTCCGCGGCCTACTTTGGGGTAATGCAATTGGAATAAGCTTAATTCTAATCCAACAGTATTTTGGCATCGTCAAACTCAATCCAGAAAACTACTATGTAAACGAAGCGCCAGTCTATATAAATTGGATGTACATACTCCTCCTTAATATAGGAACCATAATAATATGTTTACTTGTGTTGTTAATTCCTTCCTATATAATAACAAAAATATCTCCTGTAAAAGCAATTCGTTTCGATTAGAAGCGAATCTTCCGGCTTCGAATAATTCCATATTCCCGCCTTTCTTCCAAATCTTTTCTTTTTTTTAAGGAAAAAAAGAAAAGGATTTTCCCTCCAGTCGGGGCTATTTAGCAAACAGGGGGCATTTTTGGAAGCTTTCACGGTATGCAGGCCTGCTAAATTTTGCTTCTGGCTTCGGGTTTTATTTCATTCGTAACATGTTTTGCGGTTATTTTTCAAGCCAAGGGAAGGTGTAAGGCATTTCAAGAGTGCTGTGGTTGAAAAAACTTTCGATTCCAAGCCGCACGTTTCCAATGCATTGTAAAAAAGGTTAAAAAAAAGTGTTTATAAAGCTTGCGGGAATGAAAATCTTGTGTACTTTTGCACCCGCATTCAAGGCGAAGTTCTTATGTAGACACTGGAAAAAGATCAGGAAAAAATCTAAAAAAAGATTTGCGAGATTCGGAAAAGGATTTTATCTTTGCCACCCGCAAAACAACGGATTTTTCGAGATTTGGGAGGCTGAAAAAATAAATTGAAAATAATTTAAAAAAGGCTTGCAGGATAAAAAAAGAATCGTACTTTTGCACCCGCTTTGAGACACAAGCGAAACAATAGAGAAGACACGTTCATAGACATATTGAATTGACAGCC
>NZ_AUGO01000017.1 GCF_000422705.1 Flavobacterium soli DSM 19725
AAAAATTGGAGGCAATTTGCTTGCTATTCGGGAGTAGCACCCTTTGAATATTCATCAGGAACCAGTGTAAAAGGCAGGACCAAGGTGAGTCATTTAGCAGACAAAAAGATGAAATCATTGCTTCACATGTGTGCATTGACGGCTATCAAATATGATCCACAGTTAAAAGAATATTATAATAAAAAGAAAGCCGAAGGTAAAAATTCGATGCTAGTATTAAACAACATTAGATGTAAAATTATAAGTCGTGTTTTTAGCGTAATTAACAGACAAACTCCATATGTAAATACATATAAATTTGCCTGTTAATTTTTAATATTTTATTTGTTTTTTATCATAGAATGCGGTAGCCGGTGGTTCAAAACCCGAAAATAGACTAAAATGAAACAAAAAATATTAATTATTTGCATTTCGATATTCTTAATATCCTGTTCAAAAAAAGAAAAAGATTTTGATTCTTTTGAATATTCATTTGCTGGAACTTTCTCAACTGTATTTTCCATAAAATTTACAGATAATGACACAGTATTTATGAGAGAACATTGGAATAGTGAAAGAGATGAAAACAGCAAATTTCCCAAACAGAGAACGAATTATTTTGCGTTAATGAATTCTCAACAAAGAAAGGAACTAAGATACTTATTGCAGAAAATAAACTTTAAAAAAATGGACTCCGAATATTTTGAAGATTACAGCGATGGTAGTGCATTTCAGTTAATATTCAGAAAAGGGAATTTTGAAAAAAAGATTTTTGTCCACAGTCATAAAATCCCAAAAGAATTAGATTCTCTCGCACGTTGGATAAATTATACTAAGATAAAATTGAAACCAACCGAAATAAACAGAGAATTCGAATTTAAAAGTGTAGAGGGATTGCTTCCTCCGCCACCGCCACCAATTATAAACTAAAATACTTTCCCGCTACCTCACAAATCCCTTCCCCGTGGAAGTGAGTAGAGAACCTTGATCTCGATAAAGTTTGTGGAGCTACTTGAAGAAATTGCTTCACCATTTCTGCTTTCGTTCGGGATGACAAAGCTTTTGAAACAATAATTCTTTATATTTAATGCATCCTTAAACACTTGCACGTATGCTCAAGATTAATTCGATTCATCATATTGCGATTATCTGTTCTGATTATGAAGTGTCCAAACATTTCTATACGGTTATTTTAGGGTTTGAAATTATGAGGGAAGTGTACCGAAAGGAAAGGGATTCATATAAATTGGATCTGGCCGTTAATGGAAGTTATGCTATCGAGTTGTTTTCGTTTCCTGATCCGCCAAAGAGGGTTTCACGTCCTGAGGCTGTGGGATTGAGGCATCTGGCTTTTGAGGTGGACAACGTTTTGGAAACCATTAAATCACTGACTTCTAAAAACATAGTGGCTGAACCCATCAGGATCGATGAATTTACAGGAAAGAAATTTACGTTTATCGCAGACCCGGATGGCCTGCCGATAGAATTCTATGAGGTGTAAATCTTACAATATTCAATAGAATTGCTGTAACAGCCGGGAACTAAAAAAGGCGGACATTTGGGATTATTAATTAAAATCAAAACAAAAAGCAAAATGAGAAAGACAGTATTAGTATCCTTAGGAGTATTGGTTGCTTCACTTTTGGTTGTTGAAGCTACCTTTATTAGCTGCAAATCGAATAACGAAAAGATTGAAGATGTCCAGGAAGAAGTCGTTGACGCTCAAGAAAATGAGCTTGAAGCAGAAGAAAATTTAAATGAAGTGAAAAATGACTCGGCTTCGGAATATGCAAAACTTAAAGCAGAAACAAAAGCCATTATCGCTAAAAACGAAACCAGAATCGCCGAATTCAAAGTAAAATTGAAACAGGAAACTGCCGAAAACAAAAAGGAATGGCAAGCCCAGATTGACAAGCTTGAGGCTAAAAACAATGAATTGAAAGAGGATTTGGATGCTTTTACAGAAACATCCAAAGAAAAATGGGACCTCTTTAAAGCAAGAGTTCAAAAAAATGTGGACGACATCAATAAAGATATTGAAGACTATAAAAAAGAACACAACTACTAACTAGATCATTCAAAGTTGAAAAGGTATTCGGGAAACTGAGTACCTTTTTTTATGGAGAAAAGCGTTAATTTTTTAGTTCTAAAAGACATTACGGATTGGGTTTGCTAACTTTGTATTTCAAAGATTTAATAATGAACGATATAACCAAGATCAAGAAGAATTACAACTACATTGTCTTTCAAAAACTACTAATTGCCTCCCTCCTAATCGGATTTCTTTCTGCCTTTTTGGGCATCTCCTTGAAAAGAATTACGGAATATTATGAACATGTTTTCTTCCTGAAAACGGTTACGAATTGGGTGTATATGCTATTTTTTCCTGTAATTGGTTTGTCGGTTATTTATATCTTGAGGCAGTATCTTTTTAAGAAGAAGGAAAACAAGGGCATTAAGGAAATTTTTGAAAGCACCGAATCTAAGACTAAAAATTTACCTACTTATAAAATTCCGTCCCACTTTATCAACGGCTTGATTACGGTTGCCTTTGGTGGTTCGACAGGGATTGAGGTTTCTACGGTTGTGGCTACGGCAACCATTGGGTCGGTAGCACAACAGAAGGAAAATCTATTTAGAAAATACAAAACCGAACTTATTTGTGCAGGGGTTGCAGCGGGTGTTACGGCTTTATTCGGGAGTCCGTTTGCTGGAATCTTGTTTGCCTTGGAAGTTATTTCGAGAAAAGTAAACAAGGTGTCCTTGCTTACCAATATCATTGCGGTTTCGGTTGCTTTTGCATTGGTTTTTATTTTGAATGAAGAACCTTTGTTTGCCATCAATATTACGACTTGGCATTATGCCGCGATTCCTTATTTTATCCTTCTTGGAATCTTGGCAGGGATTAATTCCGTTTATCTTACCAAATGCGTGATGTATATCAAGGCTTCTTTCTTGCACATTGAAACACAGTACGCTAAAATCTTGGTGGGTGCTGTAATTTTAAGTACGGCCTTATTGGCGTTTCCGCAGCTTTATGGTGATGGTTATCATGCTATTCGCGAAATTATTTTCCGCTCTGGTGGCGATACCTTTTCAGTATCATTGATTGCCACTGTTGTTGGGATTTTGATTTTGAAGCCGATCGTAACTTCCGTGACACTTGCTGCAGGTGGCGATGGTGGCGTTTTTGCTCCAAGCTTATTTATTGGTGCTTTCCTCGGATTTCTAGTGGCGATGCTCTTGAATACCTTCTTTAATGCAGGCGTTTTACCGATCAATTTTATGGTTATCGGAATGGCAGCGATGCTGAGTGCGAGTATTCATGCTCCTTTTACAGCCTTGTTTTTAGTTTGCGGATTAGTGAATGATTATACTTTGTTTTTCCCAATCTTGGTGGTGTGCCTTATTTCTAAATATACTTCGAAATTGATTTACCCATATACAGTTTATACTTTTACAGCAGTTCCAACAAAATAATATCAGATGCCGACGAAAAAAATAAAGCGAAGTTATCGCAAAACAAAATACATTCTTTATAAGGAAACTTTAGTTGACTTTAAGGAACATTTTTGGGCTTTTCTGGGTTCGTTTATTGGTATTGGCATTATTGCTTACTCGCAATCCTTGACGCTTCCAGTTTCGGATGTGGTGTATTTGATTGGGTCTTTTGGTGCATCCAGTGTGCTGGTGTATGGCGTTATCCAGAGTCCGTTGGCACAACCTCGCAATTTGATTGGTGGTCATTTGGTTTCGGCAATTGTTGGTGTTACCGTGCAGAAATTTGTACCTGATGTTATTTGGCTGACGGCTCCGTTGGCAGTTTCCCTTTCAATAGTACTGATGCAGATGACGAAAACATTGCATCCTCCGGGTGGAGCGACGGCTTTGATTGCAGTTACGGGTTCGGCAGAATTAAAAAGTATTGGCTATTGGTATGTTATTTCTCCAGTTCTAGTTGGTGCTTTGATCCTTTTATTGGTTGCCTTGATTTTCAACAATATGACATCAAACCGACAATATCCAGTTTCGAGACATGGAAAAAAAAGACGAATTATTCCTTATCTTCACCATTATTTAAACTCTAAAAAATGATCAAAAAAGTACTCTATCTATCGGCAATTGTAATGATGACTACGATTTCCTGCAAAAAGGAAGCGGTTATTGAGCAAACAGAACAAAAAGAAGAACAATTTGCGGCACTTAAAAAAGCGAATTGGTTTTTAGGAAGATGGGAAAATAATTCGCCGGAAGGCAATTTATCCGAAATCTGGAAAAAAGAAAACGACTCTACGTTTTTTGGCGAAAGCTATTTTGTGATTAAAAACGATACGGTTTTTGCAGAACGCGTGAGCTTGGAAGAACGAAACGGGAAACTTTCGTATGTGGTTACGGTTCCGAATCAGAATGATGCAAAACCTGTTGCATTTGAACTGACTTCTACGGAAGGAAATTCTTGGATATTTGAAAATCCAGAGCATGATTATCCAAACAAGATTATTTACAATCAAGTTGGAATTGACAGCTTGGTTGCAGAAATTAGAGGAATAAAGCAGGGTAAGGAAAAGAATGAGTTTTTTAGGATGGTAAAAGTGGAGTAAACTATAGGACAAAAAAACTTTAAATCCTATCTGTAATAATTCTAAATAAACTTTTTTCTTTCTTTTCACGTAATTATATTTGCATCGTTATTTTAATCAATTCTAAATAAATGAACAAATATTTTACGATTCCATTATTTACCCTACTTACCACTACAGTTTGTTTTGCTCAAGAAAATACTACCGCAATTGACACCCTTAAAACCAAAGGACAAGATTTACAAGAAGTGATTGTAACCAATCATAAAAATCCGGCATCGGTATCGAGATCGGGCATCAAAGCTATTGATTTACCTCAAAGTATTCAGGTAATTGGAAGTGATGTAATCGAGCAACAACAGCCAATCCGTCTTAGCGATGTAATCAAAAATGCAAATGGTGTTTATGTTGGTTCTGCCCGAGGTGGTGCACAAGAATCGTTTTGGTCAAGAGGCTACGACATGTCTGCCAACAATATGTTTAAGAATGGTTTCCGTTTTAATAGTGGCTCAATGCCTGAAGTTTCATCCCTTGAAAAGATTGAGATCCTGAAAGGAAGTTCGGCTCTTTTGTATGGAAATGTAGCACCCGGAGGAATTTTAAATATGGTTACAAAAACACCATCGTTTACACAAGGTGGAGAAGTATCTATGCAGGCGGGAAGCTATAGTTTCTACAAGCCTTCGATTGATTTATATGGACCATTGAACAACTCTATTGCTTATAGATTTAATGGGAGTTATGAAAATTCTGAAAGCTTTCGTGATGTTGTCAAACGAGAACGTTTCTATGTGAACCCTTCCTTGTTTTTCAAAATCAGCAAAAAAACAGAAATTATAGTTCAGGGAGATTACCTGCACGACGATTGGACTCCTGATTTTGGTACTGCAATTATTGGAAAAGAGATCATTGATTTGCCCCGAGATTTATATATGGGAGCAAAATGGTCAAACGGAACTACAAAACAAGGAACATTTTCTGGATTGGTAAGCCATCAACTCAATGATAATTGGAAATTGAATTTTAATTCTTCTTATCAAGATTATAGTAGGGCTTCAAAAGGAACCGAAAGGATTCAGCCATCTGCAGATGGAGCTTGGAAAAGACCATTAGGACAAACCCAAAATAAAGAACAAATTATTGCGGAACAGTTGAGTTTGCAGGGGAATTTTAAAACCGGTACGATTAAGCATCAACTATTTACGGGTGTTGATTATGAGAATTCGTTTGCTCAAGCCTATACTTTCGTATTTGATCCAACGACCTACGGTGAAGGAAATATATTTGATTTTGAAAATTTTGATCAAGGTGGTGCAATCCCAAATGCAAAGAATACTAAGATCGCTAAAACCGAGACTTACCGCTTTGGTGTGTATGCACAAGATTTGATTTCAATCACTCAAAAGTTTAAAATCTTAGCGGGATTACGTTGGTCTTGGCAAGAATCACAGGTTAAAACTACTGATTTTACAGCCCCAATTACAAAAATTACTGAAGCAGGAAAATTAACTGATGCTGCTTTTTCGCCAAAATTGGGATTCATCTATCAACCAACAAAAGAGGTTTCCTTATTTGCAAGTTATGCCAACTCGTTTACTCCAAACAGCGGTATCACGGTATCGGGAGAGGCAATTGAACCTTCTATTATTGACCAATATGAAGTTGGTGTAAAGAAAGAATTCTGGAAAGGTTTATTTACAACAAACATTACTGTGTATCAGATAACCAACAGTAATTTGGCACAAATGGCCGAGTTTAAAGCAGATGGTAGTCCTAATAATGATACCAACATCAAGACATTAAGTGGAGAAACCAGAAGCAAGGGAATTGAATTTGACATTACCGCACATCCCATTGATGGTTTGAATATTATGGCAGGTTACAGCTACAATGACATGCGATATACCGAAACTTCTGGATTAAAGGGAAGTTTTATTGAAGGAGATCGTTTGGCAAGAACACCAGCCAATACAGCAAATTTAAGCTTTTTCTATACCCTTCAATCAGGAGCCTTGAAAGGTGTTTCATTTGGAGCATTGGGAAGTTATATTGGAAAAAGAGTGGGCGGATGGAACAATCAAATAGACCCAGATAGAGAAGGTGGAATTTGGGATAGAGAGGTTCCATTGGATGGATATGCAACGATTGATGTATCGGCAGGTTACACATGGGACAAGTTTTCGCTTTTGTGCAAATTATCCAATATCACAAACGAATTGAATTATACAGTTCATGAGAATTATAGTGTGAATCCGATTGCTCCAAGACAAGTCCTGGCGTCGCTGAAATATAAATTCTAATCGAATTGATTCATAAAGCAAAACCCCTCGTTTTTCAATAACGAGGGGTTTTGTTTTTTAAACCAATAGGTTTACTTATCGCCTTGCCTTGAAATAATCATTCAAATTATCACAACTGGACAAGTCATTATAATACATCGGAAATTCCTGCTTCAATAAAAAAAAACTAGTAGAATTGGTATCAGCAAAGTCAATCATTCTCAAACATAAAGCTTTAAACTTATCTGTCTTTGCATTTTTATAGGCCAAAGTATAAAACTCTTTTGCCTTTAGATTTTGTCTGTATTCCCGTTCATCGATGTAAGATTGATTATAATAGGTTGCATCTCTATAATTTTCATAGCTAGAATACCTACGCATCATCCAAGAATTTCCCTTATCTGACATATTATAATAACAGTTGGCAATTAGAAAATAATAGTAATCCTTATCTTTTGTTGCGGGATTATTAGCTAAATTCAAATACTTAATGAGATGTTCCGTAACCGAGAGTTTGTTTACGATGAAAGATTCCTTGGTATCGATAAAACTTTTAGTATGCTTAATTTTATTAAATGGATTTTGGTCGAATGCATAGTTCTCATCATATTTTCCTCTTTCCCAAGCATTATAATTATCAATCCAATATTTAGGCTCGATAGAGCGAAAGGTAACCAATGCTTTATTCAATTGGTCTTCACGGATATATTTTGTTCCTAATAAATCCTTTAGATAATTCAACTCTTCTGTAAGCTTACGGTAAAGGAACTTTTGAAAATCGGTAGTGTTTTTTGATGGAACTACATCTACTACTTTTTGCAAACTATTTGCATCATAAACAAAATCGAGATAATCAAAATAGTTATAAAACACTTCCATATAGTTGGAATTTGCCAAACGATTTCCTCGCCATTCCACATCAGCTATATAAGCAAATTCATAATCATAGGATGTTTCACAAAGAGACAATAGTGCAACGCCATCTGTTAGGTTTCCTCGGAATTCTAACTCACGTCCCAAGGCAAACATGAAGCGATAATCTTTAGCATGCTTCTGAATTATTTGTTCAATTTCAGGCTTTATAATGGCCTTGCCAAAATCCTGATGTGAAATAATGCACAATGCTTTTATTTTTTCTATCTGCTCGAATATTTTTTCAGATTTATAGTTGCTTTCAAATTGATTTATTTTAGATAAACATTCGTCGTATTTTCTTGTAATAAAAAGCAATTGTATTTCTGAAGCCTTCCATAAAGTGGCGTCCGTAGTATTTGAAATCGAAATTGATTGAATGAAATCCAGTACCTCTTTGGCATAAAGGCGGTCATTTTCTGATCGAGCTCTCAAAGTTAGAGTTGTAGCGTTATCTTCTGAGCCTAACCAATAGTTATCCGTTTCTATAACCGATGGCATATAATTCGTATAATATGGGGTATACACCCAATCCTCAATTTTATTGATTTCTCGTAACAGTAAAAAGCTTAATAATTTTGATTTTGGATTGTTTTTGTACATCTCTTTTAGATAGTTCAAGTTCCTGTCTACCTTTTGGATTGATGCATAGCCATACAAATTAGCAATATCCTCCTTTGTTTTGGCAAATTTTAAAGCTTCAGCCAAGTTGAATTCATTCTTAAAATAATAGTAGCTAGCATAATATTTTTCTGGTGAATGTTCTAAAAGTGCCACAACATCATTCATCCTATCTGGGTTTTCATTGGCAAAAGCATAGAAAAAACTGCTCCAATAGTACAAATAATCTTTAGTGGAATTCTTGAATTGGTTTTGAAATAAGTCTTTTATTATTGCAAAATTTCCAGTGTAATAGGCCAATCTGATACCTAAAAATGCATACTTTCTTTTAAAGTAAGGATCCGCTTCAGCTTTGGTAACTTTAACCAAATCATTCAAAAATAAATTCGTTTTGGAAGTGTCTATTCCTTTGTTTCTTTCCCAAACATCGCCTTCAACATTTAATGAATTGATTGCTTCACATTTCTTGGCAAAAGTCAAATATTGAAGAGCTTTGGTCTTTTTATTTTTATATAAATATTTTAAAAATTCATTATCGCTTTGTGGATGAACATCCGTGAAAGTTGCCGAATTCATAAACACACTTATGGCTTCGATTGAAACTTTTTGGTTTACATAATTGTACCAATCTATTTCATTTGCTTCATAAAATGGTTTCCGATTATCAAAAGTTACATCATAATCAAATCCAAACAAATCAGCATTATAATAAAATGCCTTGTAATGGCTGTAGCCAAAATAGGATGGATTGAACAAACAATACCGAATATCTTCGCCATAAGGAGAATAACCACAAGAAAACAGCTTACTACTACTTAGTAAAAGAATTGTAAAAATTAGATAATTCTTCATTTGGATATTGGTTTAAAACTTCGTTGTCAATGTGAAAGAAACTTACTGTAATGTCTTGGTCGAGGATAACATTTTTCTTGATTAAGGCTATAGTTTTTTCTATTGTTTCTTGAGAAACTTCTTCGCATTTTATCTTGTCTCCTTTTCTGATGTAATTCGAATAATCAATAACCGTATCCTTTGTAACCTCATACCACATTGGTCTTAAAGGTTTTGTAAAGCTTTTCAAATCCTTGGAATTCATTTTTAAAACCTGAGTAAATTGATTCCCTTGATATAAATGCGACCAAAAGAAAATAGGCAATGCAACATCAATATGCTTCGGATAAGTTCTTTCTTTATCCAAATAAAGTTTTAGTTCATCATAATCCAAAATGGAATTTTTATCTTTTTGAGATAAGGGCTGGATCAAATTATAGCACATCAAGGTGACTTTATCTACAGGAGGAATACCCATTTTTTCAGGATATTTATATGGATACAATCTCAAGGTACAGCTGATTTCTCTTTGCGAAATGGCTTTTATTTTTTTCAATAAATAAAAATATTTGTCCTTTGTTGAAGCTGTCCAATCACAATCTATTTGGACTTCCTCATTCGTGACTGCTTTTTCAGACATTTCTTTATTGTACTTGTCAACCAAGAAAACAATATTGTCTGCCAAGATATCCAAATCCTTTTCAGAATTGAACTTAAAGATTTCGTTTTTGATATAAATTGTTGGGATGATATTTAATCCTTCGATACCTTCAACTTGATAGCTTATTCTGTTATTCTTTGCAAATGGAAAATTTCCCATCGCTTCATTGTAATCAATCTCAAAATATTTGACATACATTTTTTTGACTTGCAAATCATTTAGCTTTTGTACATCTTGATAATTTAGATCGGTATCATTTTTCCAATAATAAAATGCCCTTTCTACATTTTGAACTTTATTTTCCTTTTTACAAGAAATGAAACACAAAGCAAGCAACCCTAAAAACACTATTTTTTTCATTCGGATCTGGATTTTCATTGTAACGCAAATTCGTATTAAAATTATATTATTTACTTAAATAATTTCATAAAAAAACCGCTTATTTCTAAGCGGTTCTTGTAAATATATTTTTGCCAGTTACGACATCGTCTCTAAATTATTTCACCGGAATATTTTGCAATATTTCCAATACAAATTTCCAATATTTCTGAGCAGATGAAATTGAAGCTCTTTCGTCTGGAGAGTGAGCTCCGTGGATAGTTGGCCCAAAGGAAATCATATCCATATCTGGGTAATTTGTTCCTAAGATTCCACACTCTAAACCTGCATGACACGCTACAACATTGGCTTTTGAACCATTTTGTTTTTCATAGATAGCAGTTAGAACATCTAAAATAGGAGAATTTACATTTGGTGTCCAACCTGGGTAAGAACCAGAAAGTGTCACCTCGCATCCGATTAATTCGAAAGCCGAACGTAAGGCATTTGCCAAATCATATTTAGACGTTTCTACAGAAGAACGTGTCAAGCATCCGATTGTAATTTCACCGTCTTTAACGATTACTCTTGCAATATTGTTTGATGTTTCTACCAAATCAGCCATATCAGCACTCATTCTGTAAACGCCATTATGAGCGGTGTAAAGTGCACGAACTAGGCCTTCCTGAACACCTAAGTCCATTACTTTTTTAGGCAAATCGGCTTTTTGAATATCGATAACCAAATTAGGCTCGGTAGTTTTGAATTCTGTTTTGATGTCGCCGATGATCTCCTGCATGTCAAAAACATACGCTTCATCATACATTCCAGCTATAATAACCGTTGCAACACTTTCGCGAGGAATGGCATTGCGTAAACTTCCACCGTTGATTTCAGCAATCTGCAATCCGAAATTTTCAAATCCGTCAAAAAGAAGACGGTTCATGATTTTATTGGCGTTTCCTAAACCTTTATGAATGTCCATTCCTGAATGTCCGCCGTTTAATCCTTTTACGGTAATGGTATACGCCACAGAATCGTCTGGAACATCTTCTTGTTCGTAACCTCTTGTAGCCGTTACATCGATTCCACCAGCACAACCAATGTCAATTTCATCATCTTCTTCAGTATCTAAGTTCAAAAGGATTTCGCCCTGAAGCAAACCTCCTTTTAAACCCATTGCACCCGTCATTCCCGTTTCTTCATCAATCGTAAACAAGGCTTCGATTGCTGGATGCGGAATATCTGTAGATTCAAGGATAGCCATTATGGTAGCAACTCCAAGTCCGTTATCAGCTCCAAGTGTTGTTCCTTTTGCACGAACCCAATCCCCATCCACATACATTTCGATTCCTTGTGTGTCGAAATCAAAAACAGTATCCGAATTTTTTTGGTGTACCATATCCAAATGCGATTGCATCACGATGGTTTTGCGGTTTTCCAATCCTGAAGTGGCAGGTTTTTTTATGATAACATTACCCACTTCGTCTTCAATGGTTTCAAGACCCAGTTTTTTTCCGAAGTCTTTCATAAAAGCGATTACTCTTTCCTCTTTTTTTGAAGGACGAGGAACAGCATTCAGGTCGGCAAATTTATTCCAAAGTTGTTTTGGTTCGAGGTTGCGAATTTCTTGGCTCATTCTTTAAATAGTTATAAAGTTTAAAGCCGTAAAGTTACAAAGTTAGTTTTGGATGTATTTAAAAAGTGGAGAGTAATTTAAGCGATATGCTTTTCAAAAAGTTTTTTAGCATCTTTTTTAGAAACTTTTCCAACGCATTCGTTTTTATGGATGCAAACTACAGGAGCTTGCTTGCACATTCCTTGGCATTTCATTTTTTCGATTGAAACGGTTCCTTTCAAACCTGCTTCTTTAACCAAATCCTTAAAGCATTCTTTTACTTCAGAGTTGTAACGGCAACATTTTTTTCCGTCACAGAATAAAATAACTTTTTCCTTTGCGTCTTTCTTTCCCATTGTGTAAGTCGTTGAAAATGCGTTTGTCCAATTGAGATTAGACACTGCAAGTTTAGTGATTTTATTTTTATCTATTCTAAATTAATGCTTAATTTTTTCAAAAAGTAATTAACAATCTGCATTCAATATTGGACACGAATTACACCAATTGGCACGAATTGAAGAATTGCAATCTCTAAAAGAGAAATTTGTGAAATTTACACAAAGCATATTTTGTGAAAATTCATGAAACTCGTGTAAAATAAATTTGTTCTTCTTCTATACTAGTTACGGAATTTAAAAGCTACTGGTTTGCTATATTTACAAAATCAAAATTACCCTAATGAAAAACAAGAAAGTCATATTGCCGCTTTTTCTGATTGTTCAAATCATTTCCCTTCAAATTTTATCCTTTTTTCCAGAATTTATCGAAACCTATTATAGTAATGGATTATATCCTCATATAGCCAAAATATCGAGAGCTATTTTTGGTTGGATACCGTTTTCGTTTGGAGATATTATCTATTTTATTGTGATTTTCATGATTTTGAGATGGTTTATATTGAATAGAAAAACTTGGAAAACCAAATGGAAATCAAATTTGCTGATGGTTGTCAGCGGTATTTCGATTTTTTATTTTTTGTTTCATTTTCTTTGGGCAACAAACTATCACAGGGTTCCTCTTTTTGAAAAAATGAAAATTGAAAAGGAATATAGCGATGCTGATTTAATGGCTTTTACCCAGAAATTAATTGCAAAAACCAATCAAGTCCATTCGGAATTAGAAGAAAATAAAAACATCAAAATTACAAATCCATATTCTCAGGAATTGATTTTCAAGATGACGTTGAATGGTTATAAAAATTTATCAGCCGAATATGATTTCTTTAAATATGAAGAGCCGAGCATCAAGAAATCGCTCATCAGTTTGCCTCTGACCTATATGGGTTTTGGTGGTTATTTAAATCCTTTTACCAACGAAGCTCAGGTAAACGACAAGTTGCCAATGTATAATTTTCCATTTACGGTGTGTCACGAAATGGCCCATCAAATTGGCTATGCTTCAGAAAGTGAGGCTAATTTTATTGGATTTCTATCCACTACAAAAAACAAGGATTTGTATTTTCAATATGCCGGATACAGTTATGCTTTGCGGTATTGCCTGAGAAATTGGGAAATTCGGGATGAAAAGATTTTGGAGGAATTGCAGCAAAAAATCCGTCCTGGAGTTTTGAAAAATTATGAAGAAAGTGAAGCCTTTTGGATTAAATACAATACTCCAATTGAAGACGGTTTCAAGGTTTTCTATGATAATTTTCTGAAGATGAACAAACAGGAAGAAGGATTGGAAAGTTATAGTAAGTTTGTGAACTTGATGGTGGGGTATTACAGGGGGAAGGAATTATAATTTTTCTGCCACAGATTAAATAATTTTCACCGATTTAGTTTTAAATATCTTTATGGTTTTAAAAAGTTTCTCGAAATGCCTAAAGTTATTCCCTAGCCCCGATTGAAGTGGAAATCCTTTTTGTCCCGGGGTTCGGGACAAAAAGATTGGAACGGAAAGCGGGAAAATGGTTTCTGAAAACGAAAATAATTTTCGCTCCTGAAAAAAATCTGTAACAAAAACTAGACAACTACTACTAACGTAAATATGAGTGCGAATTTAGAACAATCTTTTGTCCAGCAATTGCAGGCGAACCAGAACATCATCCACAAGATTTGTAGGTTGTATACGTCTGGCGAGGACGAGCATAAGGATTTGTTTCAGGAAATTACGATTCAGCTCTGGAAGGCGTTCCCGAAGTTTCGTGGCGAGAGTAAATTCTCGACTTGGGCCTATAGGGTGGCGTTGAACACGGCGATTACTTTGTATCGCAAGAGCACTCGGACGGTTTCGACTATGGAATATGATACTACCAAGCATTTTTTTAAGGAGGAGGATTATAACTATGAAGAGGAAGAACAGATCAAACTGATGTATAAAGCTGTTCATCAGTTAAATGACATCGAAAAAGCATTAGTTTTTATGTATTTGGAAGACAAGGATTATGAAGAGATTTCGGAAACTTTGGGAATCAGCGAAGTGAATGCAAGGGTAAAAATGAACAGGATTAAGGGAAAATTGAAGAAAATTTTAAATCCGTAAAGGAGAAAAAAAAGATATGGAAGGCTTAGATTTATTAAAGAAAGACTGGAAAAAGAATGAAAATTCTTTTGAGCAGGTTTCGGAAACTCAGATTTATAAAATGATTCACAAGAGTTCATCCTCTATCGTGAAATGGATTTTTATCATCAGTTTGCTGGAGTTTGCTTTGTGGAGTCTTATTGCTTTTTGCATGAAAGATTCGGAAGTGATGCAGAAATTTAACAGTTATCATGTAGAGCATATCATGCTTCCCTTTACGGTAATAGGATATATTGTATTGGTTTATTTCTTCTTTCAATTTTTTATGAATTATAGAAAAATTTCGGCAACAGATAATTCTAGGGTTTTGATTTCAAATATTATAAAAACCAGAAAAAAAGTATATCAATATGTTTGGTTTAATATTATTTATGGAATTATAAGTTCGATAATTGTGACGTACATCCAATTGACACATGATCAGGATATCATTGAAATGATCCATCAATTTGACCAAGACGGAAAAGGAACTTTAATATATGGTATTTATTTTTTAATGGTGTTTGTTTTTATGGCCTTGTTTGTAGGTTTGATTTGGCTGTTTTACCGCTTGATTTATGGTGTTTTGCTGAAACGATTGTATAAAAATTATGAAGAGTTGAAGAAAATAGATTTATAAAAAAAGAGGCGATTGCCTCTTTTTATTTTTTTAGTATTCCCATTTTCGCTTTTTGTTTAGTTCTTCTTGTATTTGAATTTCTTCAGCAGGAATTACTTTTAAAAACGATGGATGCTGTTCGATGGCGTATTCTACTTTCTCTACGATTTGCTCGATTGTGTCGTTTTCATAATCAATTTGCAAAGGTTCTTTGATGATAAATGATTGGAGAATGCCTTTCTTTTTTAATCGTAATCCTTTCTTATCGAATGAACGACGAAAACCATCAATCACTATTGGCACCACGATTGGCTTGTGGGTTTTAATAATGTGTGCAGTTCCCTTTCTTACGGGTTTAAAAGATTTTGTAGTTCCTTGCGGAAAAGTAATTACCCAACCGTCTTCAAGAGCGATTCGGATATTTTCGGTATCATTTGGATTAACTTCTCTTTGAACGTCTTTCCCTTTTGCACGCCAAGTTCTTTCAACCGTTATAGCTCCAACATAGGATAGGATTCTTGGTAGTAATCCTTCTCGCATTGTTTCTTTTGCCGCAACATAATAAATATTGAGTTTTGGTTGCCAGAGATAGCCAATATTTTTAATATGATCCTGTCTTCCGCTCAAACTGGCATTAAAAACGTGAAACATCGCCACTACATCGGCAAAATAAGTCTGATGATTGGATATAAAAAGGACATTGGTTTCCGGCAAATCTTTTATGATTTCAGAACCATCGATTTGGAGCTCGTTAAAACCTCGATAACGTCTATGTGTTAAGGCTCCAAAAATTCGAATCAACCATTTTTTTATAAAAAGGATATGACCGAAAGGATTTCGTTTGAACAATCCCATATTTTTAGCAAAATTAAGTCGCAAACATACAAAAACTAACGGTTTAAAATACGCTTTTTAATACTTCTTTAAGTTCGTTAAGCATCTGTGAAGTAGCTCCCCAGATATAGTATTCTTGAAATTTAAAAGCGGGAACATCTACTTCTTCCATATAACTTGTACTCAATTTTTTTCTGACTTTTGCACTATCGTCCATCAATACAGACAAAGGCATTTCTATGATACCAAAGACTTCCCTTTCATCAGGATTAAAAATTAACTCCTGTGTAGCATAACCCAAGAAAGGATATACTTTGAAATTGCTTGGCGGAATATATAATGGCGTAAAAGGTTTTACAATGTTTATCCACTCTTTATCAATTCCAATTTCTTCAAATGTTTCGCGTAAAGCAGTGTCAGCTAACGAAACATCGAATTTTTCAACCTTTCCTCCTGGAAATCCAATTTGAGAAGAATGAACACCTTTATATGAATTTCTAAGAATCATAACAAGATGAGGTTCCTCATTTTTAGGATAGAACAGCATCATTACCGAAGCTTCTCTTGGATTTATTTTTTCGAGGTCTAAATCCTTAAAAATGGCTATTCTTTCTAGCGGCATCATTTCGACATGAGCATTATCACCAGGAAGTTTTTCTTCAAGAATTTGCGGAATATATTTCAGAAAGACATCAAAATTCATATTTAAAGGTTATTTTTGTAGTAACTAAAGATAGTTCGGAAATTTGAGATTCCAAAATCAAAAATAAAGTTTAAAAATAGAAAGAAATGTTCAGTAAAGCCGAAGCACAAATGATTAAGAGGGAATTTTGGATACAATTTGCCGAAGAATATCCACGAAAATGGCTTTTGTATGATACCAAAATCAAAGACTTTTCTTTTAAGTTTTATGTCGATAACAAAAAAGCCCAAGTGATGATTGATATTGAACCTAAAGATGAAGAAAAAAGAAAAATCTATTTCGAGAAAATTGAATCCTTGAAGCAGATTTTATTGGATGAGTTTATCCCCGAAGCTATTTTCGAAAGCAACTTCCACTTGGAAACAGGAAAAATAATCAGCAGGATTTGGGTTGAAAAAGTTGGCATTAGCGTAATGAACAAGAATACCTGGTTTCCAATTTTTGATTTCTTTTTTGAAAACATGGATGCTTTTGAACGCTTTTTCTATGAATATCGGGAATATATTGAGGATTTGGAGGTGAATACTTAATTCACTACAATTCCAAAAGGGCAATTTACTACTCTATTCTTTTGCTTTTCCCTATATCCAGCATCCCTGCATCAATAAAAACAAAAAACCCCTCATCGAATGATGAGGGGTTTTCAAAAGAAAGGCGACGACATACTCTCCCACATAACTGCAGTACCATCTGCGCAGGCGGGCTTAACTTCTCTGTTCGGGATGGGAAGAGGTGAGCCCCGCCGCAATAACCACCTTAGGTCGTTACGCGATCGGATTCGATCACATTATATTATCAACACACTGAGATAAAGAAAAGTATATATTAGAAAGTTTCTCCCCGAGCCTTGCGGCCCGGGAAAAGGATGTACATAAGCTTACGGGTTATTAGTACTACTCGACTATGACATTACTGCCTTTACATCTGTAGCCTATCAACGT
>NZ_AUGO01000018.1 GCF_000422705.1 Flavobacterium soli DSM 19725
CGATGCAGCAGGTTGCCCACAAGCAATCGGGAACGGGAACGGATATTGTGACCCCGATTGTCTATGACAACTTTGGCAGGCAGACCCACGACTACCTTCCCTATGCCGCACAGACGGCCACCATGGCCTATGATGCAGCGGCAGTAGCCAACGTATCGGCCTTTTACAATACGACAGCCTATGAGAATACCACAAACCCCTACAGCCAGAAGCGATTGGAGGCCTCGCCACTTGGCAGGGTGCTTGAGCAGGGAGCCCCGGGAGCGGACTGGATGGTAAACCCTACAAGCGACCTTGACCATACCATCAAGTTTGACTACAAGACCAACGTGGCCGGAGAAGTGAAGCTCTTCAAGGCCAACGCCACCTTGCACACCACCTTTGCCTCCCCATTGTATAACATTGCATTGGTAAACGGTGCAGGGACCACTTACTATCCTGCCAACCAGCTCTACAAGACCATCACCAAGGACGAGAACTGGAAGCCGGTTCCGGCCAACAATATCAAGCTTTCGACCACCGAGGAATTCAAGAACAAGAAGGGACAGGTGGTACTCAAGCGTACCTATAATCTGGTGGGCAGTAGCGTGACACCCCATGACACCTACTATATCTATGACCAGTTTGACAACCTGACCTATGTGGTGCCGCCGCTTGCTACGGGAAACATCAGCGGATTGCTCAATGACCTTTGCTACCAGTATAAATATGACTCCCGCAACCGCCTTGTGGAGAAGAAGCTTCCCGGCAAGCAATGGGAGTTTATCGTCTATGACAAGCTGGACCGGGTGGTGGCTACCGGACCTGCCTATTCTCCCTTTGGGACAGGCACCTCGGGATGGATGCTGACCCGCTATGATGCCCTCAGCCGCCCCGTGATTACGGGATGGTACCAGGCCACCGTTAGCTCCACGACACGGAACACCTTGCAGGTTTCCTACAATGGTGCCATCACCAACCTTGCAAGGGGCACCTCGACCGTCGACAATATTGCGACAGGGTATGCCACGGCGACCTATCCAAGTGGTTTCAAGCTCCTGACGGTGAACTATTATGACGACTATGCCTTTCCCAACGCCCCTACTGCCTTCACGGCGGTGGAGGGTGAACCGGTATTCTATAACAACTCGACAAAGAAGCCAAGGGGATTGCCAACGGGATCATGGGCAAGGGTGATTACCACCGCTTCCTCCACCTCGGGTGAGGCTTCCCACACGCTCTATGACAAGCGGTCAAGGCCCATACGGACCTATACTGCCAACCATCTTGGGGGCTACACCTATACGGATACCAAGCTGGATTTTACAGGCAAGCCGCTCTATACCCTTACCCGCCACAAGCGTCAGGCAAGCAGTGACGAGCTGCTGACAAGGGAGGAATTTACCTATACGGCACAGGACAGGCTCCTGACCCATAACCACAGGATTACCTTTCAGGGCACTGCGGGACCCGTGGAGCTGATCGCCAAGAACGAATATGACGCACTTGGACAGCTCAAGAACAAGAAAGTGGGTGGCCTTGCCAGTACGGCAACAGGGCTCCAGAAGGTCGATTTTACGTATAACATCCGAGGCTGGCTCAAGGAGATCAACAGCATGGCAAGCCTAAGCGAAAGCGGCTCGCCTACCGACCTCTTTGCCTTCAGGCTGAACTACAATACGGTGGACCATTCGATTGGCAACACGGTGACACCGCTCTACAACGGTAACATCTCGGAGACCTACTGGAAATCGGGCAGTGACAACGTGGTGCGGAAATATGGCTATGTGTATGATAACCTGAACAGGCTGACCGATGCCATCTACCAGAAGCCGATCCTGGGCAACCCTGTGATCCAGCAGGTTACGAATTCCTATAACGAGGAGATGGCCTATGACCGGAACGGGAACATCACGAGCATGTACCGCAACGGCTACCTTGATGCCGATGGTGGTGCCATTTACCCGATTGACAACCTCGAGTACCAATACAGCCACAATAAGCTGCTCAAGGTGATCGACCACACCAACAGCCTTGATGGTTTCCGTGATGGGCAGCATCCAAACGGGGTCACCGAGTCCGACTACTTTTATGATGCCAATGGCAACATGGTCCAGGACTGGAACAAGGGCATCGATGCAATTGTCTACAACCACCTGAATTTGCCTACAAGGATTAACTTCAAGGTGGATCAGGGAGAGAAATTTATTTCCTATATTTACAATGCCTTGGGGCAGAAGGTTTCCAAGCAGGTGGTGCACCAATCCTCGACGGAACAGGTGAACACGGTGACGGATTATTTGGGCGGTTACCAGTATGTTGGAGGAATATTGCAGCTTTTTCCGACAACGGAAGGCTATGTTAGCGTGACCAATGGCAAGGATTTTGACTATGTGTACAACTATACGGACCATTTGGGCAACATAAGGGTTAGCTATACGATGCCAAAGGGAAGCACGGTGCTTTCTATACTTGAGGAGAACCATTATTATCCTTTTGGGATGAAGCATGCCAACTATGGGGATGGGAGGCATGATTATGTTCGGAATCCTGATGGTACGGGGTATGCGGTTATAGACGAGGTGCACAGGAACAAGTATCAGTATAAGTTTCTTGGACAAGAGCGTCAAGACGAGCTGGGGCTTAACTGGGACACATTCCGACACAGAAATTATGATTATGCTATAGGTAGGTTTTTTGGAGTTGACCCAATAACTGAAGAATACATGTCAATATCTCCCTATCAGTTTGCTCATAACAGTCCTGTTTGGAAAATTGAGCTAGAAGGTCTAGAAGGTAAGCCAACAAGTGGCACAGATGTAATTAATAGAGAACCAAGAGTTTTAGCAGTATTTTATCATGGTGGTCCAGATGGTAACGGAGGAAGAACTACTGCTGCAGCTGCTGGAGGTGCTGGAAATATCTATAATTCAACAAAAAGCTATGCTGAAAGTAAAGGAATGGGATTTGAAGGAGTTATTATAGCACCAGCCGCAACTCAAGAAATGGGTGTTCAAACTGGAGCTGATTTTTTAAATGATAATTATCAATCTGGTGATACGGTATTAATTTATGGTTATAGTTATGGAGGTGATAATGCTGTTAATCTTGCTGAAGCAGTTCCTAGTATTCCAATTGACGGACTTATTACTGTAGATAGTTCGGACGGTCTTTTAAGGGGAACAACCGTTGACACAAGTGTTCCAGATAATGTTGCACAAGCATTTAATTTTTTTCAGACTAATGCGTCTGGCAATTCAAGTGGTAGTGAATCTAGTGGTGATTCCGATAACCCAAATAGAAGTGAAGATAGCTCTAGTGATGGTGGTTCGAATGTTATGGGTTCAAGGGGTTTTCCACATACATCCGAAGGGAAAGCAGAAGTGAAAAATATCAAAATTACAGGAGGCAACGTAAGCCATGGTAATATTCAAACAGTTGCGAAACAAAATATTCAAAAACGAATAAATGAAGTTATAAATGGAAACTAACATGAAAAAATACATTAAAATTTCAGCATATTTAATTTTAGCTTTTATAGTCGCTTTTATTATTTACGTTATGATGTTTTTTAATTCTCAAACAGATACTAAAATTTTAAAACTAGAAGGATATGTGTTTGATGAATCAACAAAAAAACCTATTGAAAGAGTAAAGGTTATAATTAACAATGACAGATATGAAGATGACTTTGGGAATAATAATCATGACGAATATTTAGGTCATGATAAGATTGAACTATTTACTGATAGTAATGGATATTATTCTACGTCAATTGACAAAAGTGCTTTTTTGTGGATTGATTTCTACAAAGAAGGGTATAGAAATACACGTGAAAATGGCAAATATTCTAAAGAAATAATGAGTTATAAAACATATATATCAAAACAAAAATATTAAAAGTGCTAAAAATTGGTAATTTATCAGATGTGTTTGTCGCTAATTATTCTGGTAATGTTTCAGATTAGGTGTTTTTGAAAAGCATTACCCTAACTCCTTGAAAAACAATGTGTATTTTGAGATTCTAAACCAATTAGAGGTGACCCAACAGGTCACCTCTTCTATTTTTGAGGTCGGATAAGGCCTAAAAATGCTTTTCTTGTATCTTAGTGTATCAAAATAGGTCATGGAAATAAAATGTAATTTTTGTAGGGCGCGTTTTCTCTACCCGATTGACAACCTCGAGTACCAATACAGCCACAACAAGCTGCTCAAGGTGATCGACCACACCAACAGCCTTGACGGTTTCCGGGATGGGCAGCATCCTGACGGTGTGGCAATGCCTGATTATGGCTATGACCTCAACGGCAACATGACGTATGATTGGAACAAGGGCATCGATGGGATTGCCTATAACCACCTGAACCTGCCCACAAGGATTAACTTCAAGGTGGATCAGGGTGAGAAATTTATTTCCTATATTTACAACGCAGTGGGGCAGAAGGTTTCCAAGCAGGTGGTGCACCAATCCTCGACGGAACAGGTGAACACGGTGACGGAATACCTCTCGGGCTTCCAGTATGTGGGGGGAGTATTGCAGCTTTTCCCGACGGCGGAAGGATATGTGAGCGTGACCAATGGCAAGGATTTTGACTATGTTTACAATTATAAGGATCATCTTGGCAATATAAGGGTTAGCTATACGATGCCAAAGGGAAGTACGGTGCTTTCTATACTTGAGGAGAATCATTATTATCCATTTGGGATGAAGCATGCCAACTATGGGGATGGGAGGCATGATTATGTTCGAAATCCTGATGGTACGGGATATGCGGTTATAGACGAGGTGCACAGGAATAAGTATCAGTATAAATATCAAGGCCAAGAGCGTCAGGATGAGTTATCACTGAACTGGGACAGTTTTAAATATAGAAATTATGATTATGCCATTGGTCGATTTATGAGTATTGACCCGTTAGCGGAAGATTATACTTATCAATCACCATATAATTTTGCGGAAAATAAAGTTATAAGCCACCTTGAATTGGAAGGACTTGAAGGAATACATTCTTCAAAAGTTGATGGGGCTGGAATTAGAACACATGTAATACAAAAGAATGTAGTTGTATTAACCCAAGCACCAAGACCAATTAATGCAGGAGCAAGTCCTAAAAGAGCAGCAAGAATAGAAAGACAAAACGCAAGAATAGCGGAATCTAATATTGCAAAAGTAAATAGTGTTAAGGCTGAATTAAAAAGCTTTTATGCAGGTGCTAAAAACTCTGCAGGAGAATCCGTTGAATTCCAATTTGATGTTATTGCACTGGAAACTAATAATACAGATGGTGGAAGTACAAGAGATGTTGTGAACATTGGTATTGCTAATGGAGTAGAATCAGGAGAAACGGCATATACAGGTGCTCCAAATAGTGTTGCTCCTGCAGCTGTTGTAACAACTGGTAGTTCTCGCGGGGCTTTAGGTTTAACACAAGGAAATGTAAAAATAACTGTGAACTCAAGTGTGCCTGGTGCTACAGCCCATGAAGTTGCACATACTTTAATGACAGGAGTAAAGAAAGAGGATGATTATCCTGGTGGTGATGGTGGTTTAATGGATTCACCCCCTGGGCAGATTAACACTAAAGAAGTAGATAGAATAATAGAAGATAGTTATGAAAAGAAGTAATAGTCAAAAGGTAATTTTGTGGTTTTTATTGTTTTTTAATTCTTTTGTTTTTTGCCAGCAATCAACATCAGAATATGTAATCATCACGTACGAAATTGATAGAAATAAAGACCAACATCCTACAAGAAATTATTATTGGATAGTACCAATAGATTCTTTAACAGGGGATAGGGATTTTAAGAAGTACCCATTATATTTTGATGAATTTTCTCAAAATGATTTAAATGACTGTAAAGGAAATAAGGATTTAGTTCTATTTACATTAGTTGCAAAAGAAGATTTTACTATTGGTGATAAAATAAAATCTGATATTGAAAAACTTAAATATATTGTCGAGGATAACCGTAAAAAAGTTGAGAGTGTAGTTAAAAAATGGACTAATGGATATACAGAAAAAATAACAATATATGTAACACCAGTTAAGGGTGATTTTTGTTGTAGCAATTTATCTTCTAACGATGAAAAAATGATTAATTATAAAGGTTTAGTTTATTTACCTATTGGAAATTTTAGTTTTAATGAACCTTTTTTTGAATCCGATAAATATAAAGAGATTATAAATGAAGATTATATAAATTCTAATTATGTTAATCTATCGGATTAGTTGTTTCGGGTAACGTATCGTTGAAGAGGCGGTTGAGAGGAGCAACTACCAGTATAAGTACAATGGAAAGGAGTTCCAAGACGAGCTGGTGCTTGGTTGGTACGACTATCAGGCACGAAATTATGACCCTGCTTTGGGACGTTGGATGAACATAGACCCGCTGGCGGAAGTAAGTAGGAAATGGTCTCCATATGTATACTGTTATAATAATCCAATGATATTTGTCGACCCAGATGGAATGTTTGCAACACCTCCGACTGATTTTTATAATTTGAATGGTAAACATGTTAAGCACATTGAGGATGGCAAGACGGATAAGAAAATGGTCTTAACAAAAAGTGAAAAAGAATCTAAGGTGCAAAGTGCTATTGATAAAGGACAGGTAGTAAGTGCGTTTTCTGACTCTGAAAGTGATAAAATGAGTGAGATATATAATAATGATGCGGAAAATAAATCATTTACTGAGCAAGGATTTATGAGAGGAACAAATGGAGAGTCGGAAATTGTAACTGGTGCAAAGGCTGGTGAAATTGGCTCAAAAGAATGGGCTAGTGCACGTGCTGAATTAAGTGAAAATGGAAGTACTCCTATTTCAGATGTACATTTGCATCCCAATAAATTTGATAGTTCAGGAAATATAAAACAGTTTGGTAAAGCAATGGGCTCTGGAGCAGATGTCGCCCCAGCTAATAATAAGGGTTACACTGAACCTTCTGTTGTTCTCGGGTATAAAAAAGAAACAGAACATTTATCTACAAGTCAAATTGGGCAAACTCCTAAAGTAGAGATTATTCCAACAGCGGCTTTTTATGATACTAATAAAGGGAATAATCCTATTATTACCATTCCATTTTCAGAATTGAAAGAAACAATAAAAACAATAAATACACAATGAAAAAGTATCTAATAATCATATTAATCATATTTTTCGTTTCTTGTGGCACATATGTTGACCGTGGAAAAAGTATCCATACAGATTTTGTAGATTTCACTTATTTAAAGAATTACAATGAGTTCGTGTATAAATCTAAGATAAATGCAGTTGCTGATAATGAGGTTTATTACACGACAAATTTTTCACTTAATCTTCCAAAAAATATAAAGGGGTGGTTTATATCTGACAATGAATTTTATTTCGAATATGCTAACAAAGAAATAATCTATATTAATTCTGGATATAGGAATAGTGATAACAACGGAAACTGGATGGTAAGAGAAATTAATAATGAAGAAATTAATCGTTTTTTGAGTTCTTATTGGAATAAAAGAAAGTATAATGAAGATGATTTAGAACATGAGATTTTTGGGAGAACTTCAAAAATTTATTCAGACGGAAAAGTAACTATCCTTTTATATAATATTAAGAGTAAAAATTTTGACAAGTATTTAGATTTAGCTAAAAGTTTTAAATATTTGGATTGATGGTAATGTTGGGTAATGTTTACTCTATTAAAAGCAAATAAATAATCACATATTCACAACGCATTGGGTCAGAAGGTTTCCAAGCAGGTGGTGCACCAATCCTCGACAGAACAGGTGAACACGGTGACGGATTATTTGGGCGGTTACCAGTATGTTGGAGGGATATTGCAGCATTTCCCGACGGCAGAAGGATACGTGAGCGTGACCAATGGCAAGGATTTTGACTATGTGTACAACTATACGGACCATTTGGGCAACATAAGGGTTAGCTATACGATGCCAAAGGGAAGCACGGTGCTTTCTATACTTGAGGAGAACCATTATTATCCTTTTGGGATGAAGCATGCCAACTATGGGGATGGGAGGCATGATTATGTTCGGAATCCTGATGGTACGGGATATGCGGTTATAGACGAGGTGCACAGGAATAAGTATCAGTATCGTTATAACTCCAAAGAGTTCCAAGATGAGTTCGATTTGAACTGGTATGACTATGGTGCACGAAATTACGATCCTGCAATATCAAGATGGATGAACATTGACCCGCTTGCGGAAAAGTATTATGGTATTAATCCTTATGCTTATGCAGGTAATAATCCTATCCTGTTTATAGACCCAGATGGTAGGCATATTGATACTTCACACATTTATGCTAAAAATAAGGATGGTGAATACAAAGACCCAGCTTTAGTTAAGGCTTTTAATAGTTTTGCTCAATCAAAAGAGGGTATTGCTTTTTTGTCAAATTTTGCGTCAAAAGGGCAAACAATTGCAGGACACAAGTATAAAGAAGCAGGTAAGTTTGATAAAAACGATACCGATTTAAAATTTGGAGGTGAGACAAGGGGAGCAAATGGATTAACTACCCATACACTTGAGAATGGTAATTTGGAAGTCACTCTTAATGTGAGCGGTGGTACAAGAGTTGACAAAAATATTGAAGACATAGCCCATGAGGCTTTCTACCATGTTGAAAAATATGGTGAGGATTATCTAAATGATAGGAAGCTTAATTCTTCAAATATCGATAAAGATATTGTTAGGGATATTGATACTTGGCTTGATAAGTCTGAAAACAGGCATTATAAAGGATGGAGGACAAATTATCTTCATCACAATCAAGGTATTAGGGATGAAATTGACGAAAAGAGAACCCTGCCAATCCTTAAACAATATTTTAGAAGTCAAGGATCAAAAAAGTCAGAAGAACAAATAAAGAAGGGAATGAGTCGTCATATGTAATAATTATGAAAAAAATATTAATAATATTAGCATTCGCTTTAATTGGAGGATGTAATAAGGAAAATAAATCAACTGTAGCTTATAGTAGTATTGATTTAAGTGTAATGTATAATAATTCAATCAATTCTTATAAAATTAAAGTTGATAGTAGTGTAGTAATTCTGTTAAATACAAAGGATAAAATGGGAAGGCTCTACAAGTCTACTTTAAACAAAGTACAATTTGAAAGTATCCAAAATGAAATCTCTCAAATTTATAATATACCATGTGATTCAACCACTAACCATTATGCGGATGGAATGAATTACGTACTTGTTATTAAACGGAATGACCAAAAAATCACTCTTGTTAGTAATACATGTGATAAATATGAAAAGGTAGATAATTTTGTTCAAGGCATAGTAAAGATGCTTGATAAGCAGAAAAAGCATGAATTTTTTGAGAGTGTTATATTACCACCTCCACCACCTCCAGAATTACCATAAGTACAGCTTGTAAATCCTGATGGTACGGGGTATGCGGTTATAGACGAGGTGCACAGGAATAAGTATCAGTATAAGTACCAAGGACAAGAGCGTCAAGACGAACTAGGACTTAACTGGGACAGCTTCAAATGGCGTAATTATGATTATGCAATTGGTAGGTTTATGAGCATTGATCCGTTAGCTGAAGATTATACTTATAATTCTCCTTATGCTTTTGCTGAAAATAAACTTGGTATGGGAAGAGAACTCGAAGGATTAGAGTTGGGACCATTTTGGGCTCCGTTTGCAGGGGTAATGCTCGAGTCTTCCAGTACAACGCCCACATCTGGCACAATGGTTACCATGGCAAGAAATACCATAGAGGTAGGAGCTAAAACATCCGAAAATTTTTCACGAGGTAGAGCAACGGAAGTTGAACAACTGGCAAGACATGGATTAGAAAAGAATACTGAAAGTGTTACTAGGATTGACCCTAAGACAGGAAAAGAGGGAATAACTATTCCTGATGCAAAAAAAACTGATGGTGCTACAGTCGAGATTAAAGACGTAAAGAATCAGTCACTTACAAGACAATTGAGATTGCAAAAAGCTGAATCTGAAGCGAATGGGGTTAAACCTGAATTGATTATAAATCAAACAGCAAAGTTGACGGAGCCATTGAAAAAAGCTGGATTTGAAATAAAAACTTATGAAAGTACAAATACAACTATTATTGACAATACTGCAGTTAAAAAACCTGTTTTACCTAAAGCAGTTACACCTCAACCCAAGCCAAAACAAGAGTGCACTACATGTACTTAAAATTAAAATTATATGAATGAAAATAATTTGTTAGAATTAAAAAAAGATATTTTTTATAGAGCAACATTGTTTATTGAGGATATGGGAGAATTTAGTCCTTTTGGTTCCGAGTTATTGGAAAATGAAATAAAACCAGTCATGATTTTTGATGATGCAGAGGAAGTTTCAAAGGGAGTTAAATGGATTGATATATTGATCGATAGCTTTTCTAAAAAAATATTTAATAATGAAATTCAAGCTGGAGCTATAGCTTATGATGTATCAGCTAATTTTAAAAATGCAGATGGCGTTTATGAGAAAAGGGATGCTTTATGTTTAAAAATTTCAACTGATGGTGAAAGTTGGAGTGAAGAGTATTTTCCATATATGGTAATCGAGGGAAAATGTATTTGGAGTTAGTTAACGAATAATTCTAGGTAATCCCGAACGGCCTTCAAAAAGTTGACTACACCTACACCCCCGTGCTGACGCATTCTATGATAAAAAACAAATAAAATATTAAAAATTAACAGGCAAATTTATATGTATTTACATATGGAGTTTGTCTGTTAATTACGCTAAAAACACGACTTATAATTTTACATCTAATGTTGTTTAATACTAGCATCGAATTTTTACCTTCGGCTTTCTTTTTATTATAATATTCTTTTAACTGTGGATCATATTTGATAGCCGTCAATGCACACATGTGAAGCAATGATTTCATCTTTTTGTCTGCTAAATGACTCACCTTGGTCCTGCCTTTTACACTGGTTCCTGATGAATATTCAAAGGGTGCTACTCCCGAATAGCAAGCAAATT
>NZ_AUGO01000019.1 GCF_000422705.1 Flavobacterium soli DSM 19725
CTAAACTGGGCCATCGAAAACGTGGTCATCCAACAACAACCTCTGATCGTCAAGATTCAGCTTCAAAACGGACAGATCCTCAATAAAAAGATTGTGTATTAAGATCTAATCCCGAAACTTCAGAAGGAAGTTCTAATACACTAATAAAAGCCCGCATCGTTTTAGAATGATGCGGGCTTTTTTATGCCGTTCCACCAACCAATTTCCGTAGATGGAACATTAATTTAAGAATGAATCTGTTGTCACCTAGACGAGAAACTGAACCCAAATACCCCACTAGGTTTCTTAAAATCCTAAGCTAATGACCCTAATAGTTTAACTATTCGCTTAAAATAGTTCTGTGAGATAACCTTTTGGATGAGTCGCAATATTTGGATGTGCTTGATACAAAATCAATTAGCCTTTACATGAATTATATCATTGTAAACAATTAAAAAAATGTTAGATTTTTCAATAAAAATTAGTGAGATTTACAACTTACAGCCCGTAAAAACCCCATTTCTACTAAAGCTATAAACCCGAGATTGCAGCAAAACGCAATCGCACTACATTATGGAAATAAAATTACATTTAGGAATTGTTGGCCCCCACAATATTACTTTAGGTAAAATAAAATCAAGATTAAGCAGGCAGTTTTTTGCTGTTGTGCTCTTCATGATGATAAGTGGAAGCATAAGAGGACACTATAGCCTCAACTCAGAAGATAGAGGCATTGCCTTATCGAATACAAACCCATATACCGTTCCAGCTCTTGAGACTGCAGCAGTAGTACCTACACATACCCCTAACAATACGGTCTATTTATCGGAGGTGAAATTTTTGGGTATTCTAAACGATATTACCTCAAGCTCTACCTTCTCCTCCAATCCGAGCGGATATCAGGACTTTACAGGTCTAGCGGCTCACGCCAGCCAAATACAAGGGGAAGGTGTAAACATCAAAGTTACCACAAATGGCCCAAGGGCAAAAGTAAAGGCATGGATTGACATCAACAATGATGGTGATTTTATTGACACCAACGAGCAAATTTTTAGTACCGGTTCAACCCGACTAAGCTCCACTACCTTTGGTTATAAAGTTCCCTCTAACCTAGCTCCCGGAGATTACAGGATCAGAATCAGAATTGAGGATTCTGGCTCAGGAATCAATATCAATTCTCAAGATCCCAGTAGCTATGCCGGAGAAACCGAAGATTATTTACTCACCGTCGTAGCCCGTTGTGGTGCAGATATTGAAACGGTTACCAAAGGCGAACGTTGCGGAACAGGTTCGGTAGTTTTACAGGCTAGTACTATTTCTGAAGGGGTTACAGAATTTAGATGGTATACCTCACCAACAGGTGGCACGTATAGCACTAGCCCAAATAGCGGAAACAGCACCACTTTTAACAGTCCCTCCATTGCTGCAACTACAACCTTTTATGTCGTAGCCTATAACGGTAGTTGCGAAACCCAAGTAAGAAGAGCTGTCACTGCCACGGTGAGAGAAATACCAAATATTACTTTCATACCCGCCACACCAGTAGCATGTGGCGACCATACCCCAATAGAACTGACTGCCGAAGATAGCTTCGAAACCGTTTTTCTGGTAGATGAGAATTTTGACAGCACTGGCGATTTAGACAACGCGGGGACTGCTACTTTTGTAAGAAAAGCAATTAGCACTACCAACACGGATATTACCCAATGGAAAAAGAAAACAAGCGCCTTTATACCAGAAGATGGAGCCGATACTTGGCTTCCTACTATTTCGTCTGGTTTCGGAACCAATAAATTCGCTTTTAGTACAGCCGACATCAATAACTCCACTAAAGATCATGCACTTGAATTGCGAAATGCCATCAACACTACAGCATTTACCAACCTCAGAATGAAATTCAGGATTTATTTTTCGAGATACAAAGCTGATGGGGTCGATCCCAGTATGGAATATGTAACCGTTGAGGTTTCTACCAATGGAGGCACCACTTATACTGCACTGGCAACACCTGTGGTATATACAACTGACTTAGGGAATCCCGGTAGCTTTGAAACAAAGGAAATCAACTTGGATAGTTATACTAACCTAACCAATCTGAAATTCAGGATTCGCTATTATGCAAATATTTGGGCAGATGGTCTTGCTATTGATGATATCCAGATTTATGGCAGTAAAACCTTACTGGCATCCTACTCTTGGTCGGGTGCTGCTATTTCGGTATTCGAAGATGCTGCTTTACAAATTCCGTATACCGAAGGCACTACAATCAATAAGGTTTATATTATCCCTAATCTGTCACTCCTGGAACAACCTACGTTTGATATCAGTATTACGACAACACTTACGAATGCTTGTGTTTTAAACCAACCACTATCCCTTACCAACTATTCAAAAATATGGGCAGGAACTGGAACAGATTGGAATGCAGATGAAAATTGGAAACCTTATGGTGTACCAACAAGTGCCAACTGTATTATCATTATCCCGGATACCGTCATTCCGCCGATAATTCCTGCCGATGCAAGTGTGGCAGGGAAAACCCTAACTGTTAAAGGCGGTGCCCAGCTCAACATCCCTTCGGGAAGCACCCTTACAATAACGAATGAAGTACGTGTAGAACCAAACGGTATCCTAGAAATCAAAGACACAGCCAGCCTTGTTCAAATTACTGATGTTGACAATGCAACGGCTAATAATAACATGGGAGAAATTCAAATGCACCGCTTTACCCAACCCTTGTATCGGTTTGATTACACCTACTGGAGTTCACCTGTATTTGAAGACGGAGACGGCATAAAGCAATCGGGAGAGTTTAGCTTACACGATTTATCACCCCTTACATTATATAACAAATATTTCAAATGGACCCCTGGTAGCACAGCTCCCCTGGCGGCATCAGGATGGGAACCTATTCTAAATGGCACCGAAGCTATGGTTCCCGGAAGAGGCTATATCGTGAGAGCACCTCAAGGATATCCTATAGAAGGATCTATTGGCAATCCGGATCCGATAGTATACCAAGATGGTATTTTTATTGGCAAGCCAAACAATGGTATTGTAAGACATCCTGTTTCGGGGCCAGACAAATGGAATCTACTGGGTAATCCCTATCCATCTGCCATCAGTGCTGAGGAATTTTTAAATGCAAACAGTGATTATCCTTCCAATACAACCAATAACCTATTAGGTGGTACGCTTTATTTCTGGACCCACAATACCGCACTAACACCTTCATACAATGGAATCTATAGCTATAATACTGGAGATTATGCTTCCTATAATGGAACGGGCGGAACAGGTACTGCCGAAGGAACAGCTGCCACTAGTGGAGATGGTAGCTTTATTAACACCACAGAGCCAAATGGATCTATTGCAACCGGACAGGCCTTCTTTGTAAAAGGCATAGCCAATGGGGAAGCCATCTTTAACAACAGCATGCGTGTCACCGGAAATAACGATGAATTTTTCAGA
>NZ_AUGO01000020.1 GCF_000422705.1 Flavobacterium soli DSM 19725
GACAAAGAAAAAGAAAGTAAGGTGAATCGCAAGATTTACAGATGTTAGAGATTCGTCGAAAATACTGGGCAGAGATTTATTTCAGTCCGAACAATATACGATGAAGAGTTTGATCCTGGCTCAGGATGAACGCTAGCGGCAGGCTTAACACATGCAAGTCGAGGGGTAGAGCTAGCTTGCTAGCTTGAGACCGGCGCACGGGTGCGTAACGCGTATGCAACCTACCTTGAACAGGGGGATAGCCCAGAGAAATTTGGATTAATACCCCATGGTATATTTGAGTGGCATCACTCGACTATTAAAGTTCCAACGGTTCAAGATGGGCATGCGTCCCATTAGCTAGATGGTAAGGTAACGGCTTACCATGGCAACGATGGGTAGGGGTCCTGAGAGGGAGATCCCCCACACTGGTACTGAGACACGGACCAGACTCCTACGGGAGGCAGCAGTGAGGAATATTGGTCAATGGGCGCAAGCCTGAACCAGCCATGCCGCGTGCAGGATGACGGTCCTATGGATTGTAAACTGCTTTTGTACGGGAAGAAACACTCCCTCGTGAGGGAGCTTGACGGTACCGTAAGAATAAGGATCGGCTAACTCCGTGCCAGCAGCCGCGGTAATACGGAGGATCCAAGCGTTATCCGGAATCATTGGGTTTAAAGGGTCCGTAGGCGGTCTGGTAAGTCAGTGGTGAAAGCCCATCGCTCAACGGTGGAACGGCCATTGATACTGCCAGACTTGAATTTCCAGGAAGCAACTAGAATATGTAGTGTAGCGGTGAAATGCTTAGATATTACATGGAATACCAATTGCGAAGGCAGGTTGCTACTGGTGGATTGACGCTGATGGACGAAAGCGTGGGTAGCGAACAGGATTAGATACCCTGGTAGTCCACGCCGTAAACGATGGATACTAGCTGTTGGGAGCAATCTCAGTGGCTAAGCGAAAGTGATAAGTATCCCACCTGGGGAGTACGAACGCAAGTTTGAAACTCAAAGGAATTGACGGGGGCCCGCACAAGCGGTGGAGCATGTGGTTTAATTCGATGATACGCGAGGAACCTTACCAAGGCTTAAATGTAGGTTGACCGGCTTGGAAACAGGCCTTTCGCAAGACAATTTACAAGGTGCTGCATGGTTGTCGTCAGCTCGTGCCGTGAGGTGTCAGGTTAAGTCCTATAACGAGCGCAACCCCTGTTGTTAGTTGCCAGCGAGTCATGTCGGGAACTCTAACAAGACTGCCAGTGCAAACTGTGAGGAAGGTGGGGATGACGTCAAATCATCACGGCCCTTACGCCTTGGGCTACACACGTGCTACAATGGCCGGTACAGAGAGCAGCCACTGGGCGACCAGGAGCGAATCTATAAAACCGGTCACAGTTCGGATCGGAGTCTGCAACTCGACTCCGTGAAGCTGGAATCGCTAGTAATCGGATATCAGCCATGATCCGGTGAATACGTTCCCGGGCCTTGTACACACCGCCCGTCAAGCCATGGAAGCTGGGGGTGCCTGAAGTCGGTGACCGCAAGGAGCTGCCTAGGGTAAAACTGGTAACTAGGGCTAAGTCGTAACAAGGTAGCCGTACCGGAAGGTGCGGCTGGAACACCTCCTTTCTAGAGAAAGACGCAATTTATGATTATGTGGTCTAAGGATCGCTTTACTTTCTGCTGTTGATTTAAATAAAACAATTCAAGCAAAAAACAGAGTCTCGTAGCTCAGCTGGTTAGAGTACTACACTGATAATGTAGGGGTCGGCAGTTCGAGTCTGCCCGGGACTACTATTTTGATCCTTGAATAAGGAAATTCTAGGGTTGAGACCTTATGAGGTAAAAATTCATAACTCATAACTAATAACTCATAACTAAGATTGGGGGATTAGCTCAGCTGGCTAGAGCGCCTGCCTTGCACGCAGGAGGTCATCGGTTCGACTCCGATATTCTCCACAGTTCCGAAAGGAAAAACCGTTCATTGACATATTGAGATAAGAAAATATTAAAAAGTAGAAAGCATTCGATCCTGCTTGCAGGAAAGAATAAAAAAAACGGTCATAATTGATTTATGATTGGTACAATAAGCAAAATAAGGGCGTATGGGGGATGCCTAGGCTCTCAGAGGCGATGAAAGGCGTGATAAGCTGCGAAAAGCTGCGGGGACGAGCACACATCGATTGATCCGCAGATACCTGAATGGGGCAACCCAATGCATTGAAGATGCATTACTCCGATAGGGGGGCAAACCCGCTGAACTGAAACATCTAAGTAGGCGGAGGAGAAGAAAACAAAAGTGATTCCGTAAGTAGTGGCGAGCGAACGCGGATTAGCCCAAACCAGTGCTGTTACGGCAGTGCTGGGGTTGTAGGACCACGATATTCCCTGCACAAGGAACCGGAACCGGCTGGAAAGCTGGGCCATAGAGGGTGATAGCCCCGTATGGGTAACGAGTGTAATGGATAGTGGTATCCTGAGTAGGGCGGGGCACGTGAAACCCTGTCTGAATTTGGCGGGACCATCCGCTAAGGCTAAATACTCCTGAGAGACCGATAGTGAACCAGTACCGTGAGGGAAAGGTGAAAAGAACCGTGAATAACGGAGTGAAACAGATCCTGAAACCATACGCCTACAAGCGGTCGGAGCCCTTTAGTGGGGTGACGGCGTGCCTTTTGCATAATGAGCCTACGAGTTAACGTTGCTGGCAAGGATAAGTGGTTAAGCCATGGATCCGTAGCGAAAGCGAGTCTGAATAGGGCGCCATAGTCAGTAGTGTTAGACGCGAAACCGTGTGATCTACCCATGGGCAGGATGAAGCTGTGGTAACACATAGTGGAGGTCCGAACCGGTTGTCGTTGAAAAGACTTCGGATGACCTGTGGGTAGGGGTGAAAGGCCAATCAAACTCGGAAATAGCTCGTACTCCCCGAAATGCATTTAGGTGCAGCGTTATGCGTAAAGTTATATAGAGGTAGAGCTACTGATTGGATGCGGGGGCTTCACCGCCTACCAATTCCTGACAAACTCCGAATGCTATATAATGTTTCATAACAGTGAGGGCTTGGGTGCTAAGGTCCAAGTCCGAGAGGGAAAGAACCCAGACCATCAGCTAAGGTCCCCAAATATATGCTAAGTTGAAAGAACGAGGTTTGTCTGCCCAGACAGCTAGGATGTTGGCTTGGAAGCAGCCATTCATTTAAAGAGTGCGTAACAGCTCACTAGTCGAGCGGACGAGCATGGATAATAATCGGGCATAAGCATATTACCGAAGCTATGGATTTGCAGTTTACTGCAAGTGGTAGGGGAGCATTCCAGCAGGGTTGAAGGTGTGTCGCAAGGCATGCTGGACTGGCTGG
>NZ_AUGO01000021.1 GCF_000422705.1 Flavobacterium soli DSM 19725
GGTGTATGAGAACGGCATGTTGGTATACCCTTCAACCTTTACCTTCAATGGCTACACGACCTATCCTAGTGCCTTTATGGTGATAGATCCCAACGGGATTTACAGCAACCATTACTATGCAGGAAGCCAGCGTATCGTGAGCCGTCTTGGAGAGGAAAACGCCGATATCTTTAACGAGAATGCAATGAAGACGTCTGCAACCGATGCGGAACCCGGGACGGAAGAAACGGCTGCATTTGATGATGAGGAGCTGCGCGAACGCCAGATTGCTGACCTCCAGCTGTATCTCACAGGTGCAGGTGCAGGCACGGCCACCTTCGACGACTACAATCCTTCGACCTATGAGGAAGAGGAGCTGGTGCTCCAGCAGGAAGCAGCGGAAGAAGGGGAAGGGGAAGGTACGCCATCCTTGCAGGAGCGTGCGGCAGCGGCAATAGCCCCTGTTTATTTCTACCACCTCGACCATCTGGGAACGAGTACATTTTTAACAGATTTGAATGGTGTGGCCTATCAATTTTTCCTAAATTTACCATTCGGGGAGACGATGGCCGAGCAAAACCCGAACAGCTATTACAAGACACCGTTCCTGTTTACGGGTAAGGAGAAGGATGACTATACGGGACTGCATTATTTTGGAGCCAGGTATTATGATTCTAGGAGTAGTATTTGGTTGAGTGTGGATCCGTTAGCGGAAAGCTTCCCTAATTGGAATCCGTATAACTATACGATGCAGAATCCGATTAATCTGGTGGATCCTACGGGATTGTCGCCTGAAAGTAGTGATCCGCCTGGTAAAGGTTGGAATCGATTTATAGGCGGACTAAAGTTGCTCGGAGGGACACTGGAAGCAATAGCTGGAACAGCTGGAGGAGCTGCGACATCCTGGACTGGTATAGGAGCTGTTGTTGGTGGTGCAGTAGCAATTCATGGAACTGATGTTGCGGGAACTGGTCTGAAGCAGCTAATATCGGGAGAGGAAGAGTCTACTCTTACAAGTCAAGCTATACAGTCTACTGGAGTTTCTCAGCAGAATGCTGATGCCATTGATAGTACTATAAGTATTGTTGGAACGGGAGGAACAAGTGCTATGTCTACTAATGGCAAACTGATTAATGGCCTAGCGGCAAATAGGGCAGCATTTTCCGTAGCTCCAAAAAAATTTGATTATTTCTTTGGACGTGTCGTGTCTGGTTCTAAACACAATATTGATAGATCAGCACAAAATTTAAAGGATTTAACAACACTTGGGATAAAAACTGAAAGTCAGCTAATCAAAATTTTTAATCGAGCTATTAAAAATGGAAAAGTAATATCAACTAAAACTAATGAATTTGGCACCACAGTTACAAGAAGTGTAAATATTGGAAAGAAAGGAAGCGTTGATGTTGGGTTTTACTATGAAGGAGGTAACATGAGTGCAACACCAGCTGTTTCTACAATAATTCCTAAAATTTTCAAATAAAATGAACATAGATACAAAAGAAATTTCGGAATCTGAATATAACTACTTACAACTTCCCGTTTTGTTTGAAGATAAATTGACTGATAGGGTTTTCGGTTTATTTTCAAATGGAATAAATGAATACAAATTTGGCTGGCAGAGTACGATTATTAAACCCCATATAGATTTTATCGATAGTTCTCGGTGTTTAATAGGCATAGACTTAAATTTCATTATATTTGAAATTACAACAGGAGAAATCTTTTTAAAACTTTCTTTAGATTATTTTTATTATGATACAAAAATTAATAAAGACTTATTATATGTAATAACTGAACTTGAAATTATTAAGTTATCCATTATAGATTTTAGAATCATTCAGATATACTCTTTGCCCGACTTCTTTGAAAGTATTGAATTTTATGATGAAAGAATAGTTATTAAATGTGTAAATGATGAAATAATAAACATATAGGGTAGTGTTTCAGATTAGGTATTTTTGAAAACATCACTTTAACCCCTTGAAGAGCAGTATATATTTTGCGATTCCAAACCAATTAGAGGTGACCCAACAGGTCACCTCTTCTATTTTTGAGGTCGGATAAGGCCTAAAAATGCTTTTCTTGTATCTTAATGTATCAAAATAGGTCATGGAAATAAAATGTAATTTTTGTAATAGTAAATGCATAAAGAATGGATTTCAAAACAATGGAAAACAACGTTATAAATGTTGTATCTGTCAAAAGCGGCAACAGTCTTGCTATGGCTACAATGCTTATAAGTCAGACCTCAATCAGAACATTATCCAATTAACCAAGGAAGGATTGGGAATAAGAAGTACTGCAAGGGTATTAAAAATTTCGACTACCACATTGTTAAAAAGGATTAATTGCCAAGAGAATTCAACAGCCCATTATCAGTAAGGGGAAGATCTATGAAGTTGATAAGATGTGCACCTATATCAGAAACAAGCGAAATTTTATCTGGCTGGTCTATGCTTTGGAAAAGGATTCTAAAACTGTTGTGAGTTTCAATGTAGGTAAACGAACTAACAAAACTTTAAGCCGTGTTCTTGAAACATTGAAATTATCGGAAGCAAAAAAAATATTTACCGACAGGCTGAAAAACTACAGGTATCTGATAGAGGAGCAATTGCATGCTGTGAAACGTTTTGGTACTAATCATATCGAGAGGAATAATCTGACATTGAGAACCCACATTAAAAGATTGAACAGAAGGACTATCTGCTTCAGGAAAAGTTTGATGGTTTTGGTTTGTGTATTGAAGATTTATTTTTTAAACAGGCAAAAGCTTTAAAGCTATAGAATTTCAAAAAATAGTTGTGTGTAGAAGGCGGACTCAAAGTCCGCTTTCTTGTATTATCAAATTGATTCTAACACCCATCCATTTTCAAGGTCAACTTTCCATTTTCATAAGAAAGAATAAAGGGTATTTTTTCTAATGAGCAACGCGGCTCGATAGTAAATTGGATATGCCCCATTACTTCAAATTTTTCGTTGAATAAAACTTTTAAAGTTTGTTTGTAGTGGGTGTTTTTACGAACAAAATTTACCAAACATTCGCCTTTATCAAGTTCCTCTTTTGATAGGGGTGTATGAGAACGGCATGTTGGTATACCCTTCAACCTTTACCTTCAATGGCTACACGACCTATCCTAGTGCCTTTATGGTGATAGATCCCAACG
>NZ_AUGO01000022.1 GCF_000422705.1 Flavobacterium soli DSM 19725
GCGTCAAAGTTCACCTCTGTTTTCCTTTGAATAAATTTAATGTTTTTTATCTTATACAAAGTAAAGGCGAGCTTCTAGCTCGTGCACCCAAAGATCATAAAATTAAAAATGTATTTTTGTTTGAGGCCACGAGCTAGAAGCTCACCAGCTGAGTTATATTTAATTAACAAAAACAGAGGTTTTCCACAGACTGACGTTAGCTAGTAATGCATCAATATTCCGTAAAAAAACCACAATGAAATTCAACTTTTTAAAGCCTACAATGATTTTTTCGGCAGTCGGCATCTTTATTCCTGGATTTACAGCAATCGTATTTTTCCTATTTCAAACTTTATTTGACAAACTTGGCGTTGACTGCGAGACTTATTGGAAATTACTAATCGCTATCACCAGTGTTTTGGCAATAATTACTCCATTATTTTATTTCAAATATCTTGAAAAGTATCGAAAACCAACTCAAGCAAATTTACTTCTGTTTAACTTTCTAGAATATTGCTTTTTGCAAATCAGTATCGGACAACTTTTTGTTTCTTCAAATACGATTTGCTTTGGACAAAGCGATGGCGGATTAGTTCTTGTTTTTACTGCTTGGCTTGCGTTACCAATATTAGTTTGCTTGAGTTTTATTTTCAAAAGTATGCTGCGTGATTAATGTATACTCCATAAAGTTTGTAGAGCTACTTGTAGAGATTGCTCGTTCTTCGGAATGACAAGATTAGGGATTAATACTCACATGATGGGTTCAAGAACTTTTTACTGTAGTTTTTTTCGCTAATGTAAATACTGATTAACGCTTTTTGTAAATCTATCTAGAATTAAGCAAAATATGTGATCTTTGTTGGAACGAGATAATATAAAAAACAATAAAATATGAAACACTTTTTGCTTACCCTTCTATTCGTGTTAATCGGAAATTTTGCCATTGGGCAAAACAACAGAGAAAAAGCCTTAGAGTTAGGTCAAAAAGCAATTAAAATAATGGACCATGGAAAACTTGACGAGTCTATTGGCTTATTAGAACAAGCTCAAAAATTAGACCCTGAAAGAATGGACTACCCTTATGAAATTGCATATGCAAATTATAAGAAAGAAAATTATCCAAAAGCAATAGAAATACTAAACACCATAACAGAACACAAAGCGGTAACAGATTTTGTATATCAGTTACTTGGAAATGCATATGACTTTTCAGGAAAGCCTGAACTTGCTTTGGAAACCTACCAAAAAGGAATGCTAAAATTCCCGAATTCAGGGAAATTTCATTTAGAATCGGGAAGCATTAAATATCACAATAAAGAGTATAATGAAGCTATTGCATTCTGGGAAGACGGAATCAAAGCCAATCCCAACTATTCATCTAATTACTATAGACTTTCGAAGGTATTTTCATTATCGGAAGAAAGAATTTGGACGCTATTGTATGGTGAATATTTTATGTTATTAGAGCCTAATACTGAGAGAACAAAAGAAATTAGCAAGCTACTGTATGAAAATTACCAAAAAAGTTATGAAGTACTAACGGATTCCACTGGTCAATTTCATTTGACCGAAAAAGGATTTCAAATCGTTGTTCAAGACAAAAAAGACTTGAAAAAAATAAACAAAGGAATTCTGCCTTTTGAAGGGACTTTCGCATCTACTTTTGCCCTTTCGGCACTTCATTTTCAGAATAATATAAACATTGCTTCGATTTATGAGGCACGAAAAAACTTTTTGGACTTTTGGTTTGATAAGAAAAAATTCAACAAGGATTATCCAAACAAATTACTTGAATACCAAAAAGAGATTCAAAAAAATGGTTTCTTTAAAACATATACCTACTGGATAGTCTCACAAGGAAATCCAACCGAATATCAAGAATGGCGTTCTGAAAATGAAAAAAAATTTGATGATTTTGCCGACTGGTTTAGTGAAAATAGAATTAAGATTAGCCAAAAAGATTTTAATTCACGAAAAGATTATAAATAATCTGACACACTATGGCGATATTCCTAGCTATCCAAAGTGTTCATTATTAACAGTAATGTTCATAAGTCTCCCGACTTTGAAACTACTAAAAATGAGCTGTCGAATGAGTTTAAGAAGATTGGAATACGAAGTCAAAATACTTAGAAGAGCAGAGAATCGTTAGCAAAAGTTTAAAGATACACATGAAAAAATTTTTAGTAACCATAGGGATAATAATTTCAGTCTTTTTTTGCACATATCTTATTTGGAGATATAGCTACTATAAAGAATTTAATAGTGTTCAAAAAGAATTTGATAATATAGAAAATGTTGAAAGTGCTATTGTGAGGGTTGGCAACTATGATGTAACTCTTGAAGAAATAAATGCTGAAATAGAACTTACGGATAAAACACAAATTGGATTTTCATCATCAATATTTTACCCATCAAGTTTTGAAGATACAATCAATGTTAGAATTAATAGATTCAATAATTGGAAATTTGAAACACATACTTTTAGAAAAAGCGGAATGGATGATTATCATTGTGGTGAAGACATTGATTTTGGATTATATGGTTCTATGAATAAACTATTGAATATTAAAATTAATAATATTAGAGATGCGATTAAATATCACAATGAAATAGCAGCTGTAATAGAAAAAATCCCTGAATATCCACAAATATTAGTTGTTTACTATAAAGGAGAACATTCAAGAAACTATCAAAAGTTTATAACTAAATATCCAAAAGATAGAAATATTAAATGGAAATATGATAAATATCAAGACAAATCCGATAGTTTGGAATTGAAAGCTATAATAATAAAGTAAAACCAGCTATCCGAAGTTTATATTATTAGCAGTAATGCTCTTCGACGTCTCCCTGCTGACGCATTCTATGATAAAAAACAAATAAAATATTAAAAATTAACAGGCAAATTTATATGTATTTACATATGGAGTTTGTCTGTTAATTACG
>NZ_AUGO01000024.1 GCF_000422705.1 Flavobacterium soli DSM 19725
CTCGCCTTTACTTTGTATAAGATAAAAAACATTAAATTTATTCAAAGGAAAACAGAGGTGAACTTTGACGCTCGCCAAGCTTACGACTTATCTAGCGCATTAGTCCTCTGCTTTCTCCTTGAATCCTGTTGAATTACTTCAAATAGAATGATAGACATTATGGTCTAATAAAGGCTCTAAAGAAGTTCAACATCTTTTGTTTCACCTAATCTCAAAGTTATGAAAAATTATTCTCATTATGTTGGAATTGACATTTCTAAAAATACTCTTGATGTTGTATTATTAAACCCGGATGAAAAAATAGTTCAGAAGCATTTTAAGATTGAAAATTCTAAAGAAGCTATTTCTAAATTTATTGTAACATTAAAAAAAGAACATGTTCAGATAGACAACATTCTTTTTTGCTGTGAAAACACAGGAGTTTACACTTATATTCTTTCAGATTGTTTAAGTTTGAAAAAAATCGATTTATGGGTAGTTCCTGCAATAGAGATCAAACGTTCAAAAGGTATTTCCAGAGGTAAAAATGATAAAATAGATGCAAAGGATATTGCTTTATATAGTTATAGAAATATCGATAAGCTACAATTGTATAAAGTTTCCGATGCAAATATTCAAGAGCTTAAGGTTTTGCATTCAGAAAGAGAAAAAATTGTAAAATCAATAAAACTATTTGGTATGACCTCTGAAAATGAAATCTTTATTCCTAAGAAAATTTATAAATCAACCAAGAGGATTAATGCAAAAATCATCAAAGGTTTGAGAAAACATTTGTTAGATATTGAAAAACAAATGAAGGCAATTATTATTCCAAACGAAGAACTAAGTAACCAATTCCAATTAATTAAAAGTATCCCTGGAATAGGTGAACAGACCGCTCTCTATATAATCATTACCACAAAAGGATTTAAAACATTCAAAAATTGGAGGCAATTTGCTTGCTATTCGGGAGTAGCACCCTTTGAATATTCATCAGGAACCAGTGTAAAAGGCAGGACCAAGGTGAGTCATTTAGCAGACAAAAAGATGAAATCATTGCTTCACATGTGTGCATTGACGGCTATCAAATATGATCCACAGTTAAAAGAATATTATAATAAAAAGAAAGCCGAAGGTAAAAATTCGATGCTAGTATTAAACAACATTAGATGTAAAATTATAAGTCGTGTTTTTAGCGTAATTAACAGACAAACTCCATATGTAAATACATATAAATTTGCCTGTTAATTTTTAATATTTTATTTGTTTTTTATCATAGAATGC